>CAWHEE010000020.1:0-123084 GCA_963828365.1 uncultured Alphaproteobacteria bacterium
GCGCTACACGATGCCAGACGCGCGGGCTCTCTCAAACGACCCGACAGCTTCGATCGAGCGGATTTCAATTCTAGCCGGGATGGGGAGAGAGGTGGGCGTGCCCGTGGTGCCTATGGCCCCCAGCTGCGTCGTGGTGATCGTTAGGGGCGACGCTGATGATGTTTACGCTGCCAAATCGCACGCCTCGCTCCGCGCGGATGTGATCAGCAAGGCTGCGCACATCGGCGGTTAGACCCTTGAGTATGGTGCTCGCGAAACACGTGTCGTGGTCTAAAGGAACCTGGACGGTCGAAACGACCAGGTCATGATGGTCGTGCGCTATCTGCCCCAATCGCGCAGGAATGCCGCGCGTATGCTGATCATAGACATACGAGAGATTGGCGACGCAACTCCCGCCAACTTCGCCTTCCAGGCGACGGGCGTCTACGGCTTGGCGCACAAGATCGCGAACCGCTTCCGACCGGTTCTGATAACCCCATTCCTTGGCCAAAATATCGAATGTCGCGGCTAAGGCCTCCTCCAACGAGATCGTGACACGCTGCATATGTTTTTTCCTCGTTGAAGCTGATCGCGAACCTAGTGGCATGCGCATGAAAATATAGATGCGATTGATGATCCAGCGGCCTTCGTGTGACGTATCTTACGAAACCTCTTACAGGGTTGGTGCGAGGCCATCCTTGCTTCATCAGGGCCGGTTCATGCGAGAGTTTTCTCCACGGTCGCTGTTGAAATTGGGTGCGGCGACCCTCTCGATCGCGGGCGCGGCTCTGATCGCGGCGAACGCCGGCCACACTCTGGCGGCAGAAGCGGCGGACCCCCCGATCACGACCGGGTCGCCGACCGAGGTCGGGGCGGTCTATGTCTTCGGGAAACGCCTCGAAGGCATCGGGAAATCGGTATCGGCCAGCGAGGGGGTGGTGTCCTTCGCCAAATTCGAAGATCGACCCTTGCTTCGTCCCGGCGAACTGGTCGAGGTCGTGCCCGGCTTGGTGGCCACACAGCATTCCGGAAACACGAAGGCCAATCAGTACTTTCTGCGCGGCTTCAATCTCGATCACGGGACAGACTTTTCGGTGTCGTTCGATGGTGTCCGCTGAACCTTCGCACGCACGCTCATGGGCAGGGCTATCTGGATTTGAACGGCATCATCCCGAGGTCATTGAGACGATCCGTATCGCAAGGGCCCCTACTACGCGGACCTCGCGACTTCTCCAACGCCGGCGGGGCCTCCTTCAAGACCTTCTCCAGTCAGCCGCCCCCGTTCGTCGAAGCGACCTACGGCGCACATGACTATGGGCGTCTTCTCGGGGTCAAAGACTTCGGGGATCGCGGTTTCCTGGCGGCAGAGGTCGACACCTATCGCGGCCCCTATGATCACCCGGACAACTTCCGAAAGGTCGATGTGATTGGGCGCGCGAACCTGGGCGACTGGTCGCTGACCGGGCTCGCCTATGCCGCCAAGACCAATTCGAACGATCAGATTCCCGAGCGCGCGGTCACCGGAGGCTTGATCACCAGTTTGGGCGCGATCGACCCTACCGACGGGGCGCGCACCTCGCGTTTCATCCTGTCTCTACAACGCCACGCGAACGACGGCTGGTATGTGGATGTCTATGTCCAGCGCTACTATCTGGCTCTCTTTTCGAACTTCACCTACTTCCTTCGCGATCCGGTCAACGGCGATCAGTTCGAGCAGCTCGACGACCGCTACACCTTTGGCGGCTCGGCGGTGCGCACCTGGCCGCGGCCGTTGCTCGGTTTCGATCTGCGAACCGGCGTGGAGTTCCGCGACGACTACATTCCCAAGATCGGCCTCTATTACACTCACCAGCGGCAAATTCTCTCCACGGTCCGGCAGGATCGGGTCGACGAATATTCCGGAGACGTATGGACCGACGCCACCCGCGCCTTCGGACCCGTGCGCATTACCGCCGGCCTGCGGTTCGACGACATCGGTGGCGATGTAACGTCGAGCGACCCTCGCAACAGCGGATCGGCCAACGCCACACTGGTCACCCCGAAGTTCACCGCCGCCTGGCTCGTCTCACCGTCCTTCGAGGTCTACGCCGACGCCGGCCAGGGCTTCCATTCGAACGACTTCCGCGGGGCTACGGAAACGATCGTGCCCGGCACAAACGATCCCAGCCAGCCTGTGCCGATCATCTCGGCGTCGCGGGGCGCGGAAGTGGGCGCTCGGTACTCCCACGCAGGCTTCACCACGACGGCTGCGCTCTTCTACCTGCACCTCGATTCCGAATTGGTCTACAACGGCGACGGTGGGGATACCTCCAGCACCAGCGCCACCGACCGCAAGGGGGTCGAATTCCTCGTCAACTACTCCCCGTCCCAAAGACTGAACTTCGATTTCAGCGCGGCGGCCACCGAGGCCCGCTACACCGTAATTCAGAACGGCGGCTACCGGATACCCAACGCCTTGGAATATGTGCTGACGGGCGGAGCACAGCGCGCGTGACCCCGCATGCGACGATCACCCTAACCGGCCGCCGTCTGGGACCAGCGCCGCTCATCGAGGACAATTCCGCGCGCTCGAACCCCGCAACGCTCTTTAACGCCCTGCTCGACTACGATTTCGGGCGCTTCAAGGTGAAGCTCGAAGTGCTCAATCTCCTCGACTCCCACGACGACGAAATCCAATATTTCTACACCTCTCGGCTCCCCGTCGAGCCGGCGGCCGGCGTCGCGGATTATCATTTCCATCAATTCGAGCCGAGAACCCTTAGGGTAATTCTTCAGATCCCCCTGGCATAGTCGGGCAACTGGACACCGATGACTTCTTCTGGATGCCGACGAACCTCACGGCGGCGTCGCGCCAACCCTGGGCGGCGCCTGGCGGGATCGGCGCGCCGGGCCCAGGAGTGGTACGTCGACGGAGCGATCGCAGAACCCTGCAGATCGGCTCGACCCCGTAGGCGGCGCGATGCTCATCGATGAAGGCGATCATGGCTTGAACGGGCGGTCGAGCTCCGCCTGGGCAAAATAAGCCGACGCCTTGCGCAGGATCTCGTTGGCCTGTCGCAGTTCGCGGTTCTCCCGCTCCAGCGCCTTCAGTCGCTCCGCAACATCGACAGGCGCGCCGAGCGTGACAGCGGAGCTAGCTCCGCCGTCACGCTCGGCGCGCTTCATCCAAAGTCGCAACGGCTCGGTCTTGCAGCCGATCGCCAAGATCGAGGTTAGCGCCGCCCGCCGCGAGGGGTACTCGCCCTCGTGATCGAGCACCATCCGCACGGCTCGCGCGCGTCTCCGGGGAATAGTTCGTTCTGTTCGTCACGGCTGAAGCTTCTCAAAGGGTGGAGCCATGATCAGGCTCACCTTCAAACTGGAGGAGAACCCGGGTGACTCAGGAAAACCCAGGCGTCGGTCTAAGATGGCCGGCTCCGAGGGAGTGTCGATAACGGATCCCGCGCCGTCCGAGGCGGCGCCGCTAGGCATTCCGCGAGATTGCCGGCAAGCGCGTCGCAGGTCGCTCTTCAGGGAAGGTCCCTCAGTATAAGCAACTACTGAGTGATATCCCTCAGCGGTCAGTTTGGCTCGGATATCCCCTATCCCGGCGCATTTCCCCGACCGCGCCAATTGATACGCGCGCTCGATGATCGGACGATCGGCAGACGAAATCGTCATTGATGCTTCGATGAGCGTGAATCGCCTTCCAATTGCCGCACACCTCCGGGGCCGTGAGGCCCCTTCTGCACATTGTAGACCCATTCAAGGCCCCCACTTCCCACTCCATAGACCTTCTGGCCGCCCATCCACACTTCCACGCCCCGGTGGTGAATTGACTGATCAAACAGTAGGATGGCCCGGATTCGCGCCTCAACCTCGCCCGCCATACGAGTCCAATTGCAGCGTGGGAATGTCGTATCGATCGTCTTCCACGTAGAACGCAAATGTTAGCATGGAGCTCAACTCGACGATGATAACAATAAAAACTCCGGAAAAACGCAATGGTTCCAGGGAGTAACATTTATGCTTAAGGCTCACCTTGCGAAGCGAAGAGGAGCGCGCGATGGGATCGTTACCCGATTGACCAAACCATTCCGGCAGGCGGACTTGGCCGAGGCGCTCGCGGGGTTGGGGGCGGTCGCTGGCGATGGCCAACGTCGCCACATCTCGGCATCCAGAAACGCGACGCCGATGAGGCCGGCCCAAAGGCGGAAGATCAATCCTGAAGGTAGAGAATGAACGCGAAGGAAATTCAGGTCGGGCTGGAGCGCGATGGGTTTCGCTGTCGGACGGCCTGATTCGCACGGCGTAACGGCGTGTCCTCCCCGCGCGTCGAAGACCGACGATATTGTATTTTCCCTACGTAGAGTTTCCAGGATCGGAAAGTATCAAAGCTTCACGACGTTCCGCATTACGTCTGACCACCGCGACGCTGTTCCCTTCGGAAAATATTCGCGCTTTCGCCCCGAACTCGAAACAAGGCCAGGCACCATGTCTTCCAGATCGAACGCCGCACTGAACGTCCTGGTCGTCGACGCCGACCCGACCCACGCCTGCATGCCGCATCGCTGGCTGGAGGACACCGGACAGGCGATGGTCCGCCATGTCGCCAACACCGACATCGGCGCTCGCCTGGCCAATGCCCAGCCCTGGGACCTGATCGTGACCGACGACGTCCCGGCCCCTGCCGCCGACCGCAAGCCGCTGAAAAAAGCCGAGGCGGCCGACCGTTGGACGTCGCTGCTGCTGGTCCCGTCGATCCCGACCGTGGAGACCGCGCAACGCGCCCTGCAGTCGCAATTCGACGGACTGCTGTTCAAGCCGGTGCGCAAAGAACAATTTCTCGATCAGGCGATGTTCCTGGCCGAAGCCTCGGCCACCCGCCGCCAGCGCGAGCGCAAACGGGTCCTGGCGATCGGGGCCCACCCCGACGACGTCGAGATCGGCTGCGGCGGCACGATGGCCAAGCACGCGGCGTTGGGCGACGAACTGATGATCCTGACGCTCAGCCGCGGCGCGGTCGGCGGCGACACCGCGGTCCGCGTCCGCGAAGCGGAGCGGGCGGCGAAATTGCTCGGCGCGACGCTGGAGATGGGCGACCTGCCAGATACCCGCATTCCGGACGGCGTGGAAACCATCGAGGCCATCCAGGCGGCCATTCGCGCCTTCGCGCCGACCCACATCTACACCCACACCTCGCACGACGCCCATCAGGACCACCGCGCGGTGCACGCCGCCAGCCTGGTCGCCGCTCGCGGCGTCAACAACATCTATTGCTACCAGTCGCCGTCCTCGACGGTCGAATTCCGGCCCAACCATTTCGTCGACATCGGCGACTACATCGAGCGCAAGATCGAGGCGCTCGGCGCGCACGAGAGCCAGGTGTCGCGCAGCCCGGGCCTGCAGCGGGAATTCACCATGGCCACCGCCCTGTACTGGGGCCGGCATTCCAACCACGTGCCGGCCGAACCGATGGAGATCGTCCGACAATCGTGCCAATAAGCGGCAATCGTCGGGCTTGGCGCCCGGCTTTCGGCGCGTTTCCGGCCTTCGGACGCCGGACTGAGTTGTCGCTAGTGTCCCGGCCATGCCCATGAGCATCTTCAGTCTTTGCGAAGCCGGTTTCTTCTTCTTCCTGGTGGTCCTCGGCATGACGCCGATGATCTCGTCGTTCGCGCAATTCCTGCTGATCGGGCTGCACGGCCCGCGAAATCATTACGGTCGCTGCCGGGACCATACCCCGCGCGTCGCCTTCGTCCTGCCGGCCTGGAACGAGGCCGACGTGATCAGTTCGAGCATCGATTCGCTGATGAGCCTGTCGTATCCGGCGGGTGGCTGGCGGATCTACGTGGTCGACGACGCCAGCACCGACGACACGCCGGCGATCATGCAGCAGAAAATGGCGCAGTATCCGGGGTCGGTGTTTCACCTGCGCCGCGCGGTCGGCGGCCAGGGCAAGGCGCACACGCTCAACCACGGCCTGCGCACCATCCTGGCCGACGACTGGGCGCAGGCGGTGATGATCATGGACGCCGACGTGCTGTTCGAGACCACCGCCCTGCGCCGCATGGCGCGGCACCTGGCCGATCCGAAGGTCGGCTCGGTCACCGCCTATATCAAGGAAGGCAGGTTTCCGGGCAATCTCGTCACCCGCTGCATCGCCTTCGAATACATCACCGCCCAGGCCGCGTCGCGGCGCGCGCAGAACGTCATGGGCGTGGTCGCCTGCCTGGCCGGCGGCGCGCAGCTTCACAGTCGCGAGAGTCTGACCGCCATCGGCGGAATGATCGACACCAGCACCCTGGCCGAAGACACATTCACCACCTTCCGCACCCAGCTGAAGGGCCGCAAGGTGATCTTCGACGGCAATGCGGTGGTCTGGGCCGAGGAACCCGATAGTCTGGCCGCCCTGTGGAAACAGCGGTTCCGCTGGGCTCGCGGCAATCTGCAGTTGACCACCGCGTTCCGGCGGCTGTGGTTCAACCGCGCGCGGCACGCCGGCCTGGGCGGCCTGGCGTTCGGCGTGCTGTGGTTCAGCATCGTCCTGACCCCGGCCTTCATGATCATGACCTCGGTCGGTCTTGTCGGACTGGAACTGGTGGACTCGGCCTGGGCCTGGGCGGCGTTCGGACTGCTCGGACGAACCGGCATGATCGTCTTCGTATTCGAGACCCTGTTCTCGTTCATCATCGACCCGGCGACCGCGAAACGCGCCTGGCTGGAAGGGATGACCTTTCCTGGACTGATCACCCTGGCGTTCATGACCATCTTCTTCCTGCCGAAACACATTTCGCCATTCATCGATCACCTGATGGCGACGGCCCCGCACGGCTTCAATTCCTATGACGCGCTCAAGCAGTTCATGTATCTGTGGGTCAGCCTGTGCATGCTGGCGGCCTGGGGCGTGTTCCGGATCGAGAAGGCCGGTGCACCCCGCTGGCTCAGAAACATACTGATGGTGGTGGTGGGCTATGGGCCGTTCATGTGCGTGATCTCCTTCACGGCGCTGGCCACCAGTTGGCGCAAGACCGAATTGCGCTGGGACAAGACGGTGAAGTCGGGCAAGGTGAGGATCCTCAAGTGAACCCCCCGGCCATCGCCCTGCGCGAGACGCCCGTCTACGCGCCTCCCCTCGAACCGGAGCTATCGTCCCGCGCCCCCGAGCCCGACCCGATCGCCGCCAACGACGCGGTCGACGCGGCGCAGCCCGACTTCGACCAATTGCTGACAATCGATCGCAACGTCGAATGGCGCATATTCTGGGGCGAGGCCGTTACGCTCGCCTGCATCGTCATACTGACCCTCTGGGCGCTGTTCACCGCGCGTCCCGGCGGCTGAGCCGACCGATGACCACCGCGCCAGCGCCCTTTCCCCTAACCACTTTCGTCGCCAGGACCACGTCATGCGCATTCTCCTGACCGGGGCCGGTGGTCCTTCCGCGATCAGTGTGTGGAAGAGCCTGAGGTCCGATCACGACGTGTACATGGCCGACATGGACGCCCGCGGCGCCGGCCTCTATCTCGTGCCCGCCGACCGCCGGCTGATCGCGCCGCGCGGCGACTCGCCCGAGCTGGTTCCATTCCTGCTCGGCGCCTGCCGCGACCGGGCCATCGACCTGTTGATCCCCACCGTGGACGCGGAACTGGCTCCGCTGGCCGAAGCCGTCGACCAATTCACCGCGCTCGGGGTGAAACTCGCGGTGTCGCCACTGGAGAGCCTGCGCCTGTGCCGCGACAAGCATGAACTGCTGACCCGCCTGGCCCCATTCGCGCCGACGCCGGCCAGCGAACTGCTGACCGAGGAAGCCGCCGCCCGCGTCACAAGCTTCCCGATGTTCGCCAAGCCGCGGCTGGGCGCCGGCTCCAGCGGCATCACGGTGATTCGCCGCGCCGAGGACCTGGCCGCCCTGCCCAAGGACGGCAGCTATCTGCTGCAGGAGCTGCTGCCGGGCGAGGAATATTCCGTCGACGTCTATGTGCGCGCCGACGGCGTGGTCATCGCCGCGGTCCCACGCGAACGGATGAAGACCGATTCCGGCATCGCCGTCACCGCCCGCACGGTGCATCTGCCGGAGGTCATCGACTCCGCCTGCCGCGCGGCCGAGGCGGCCGGCGTGCGGTTCGTCGCCAACGTCCAGCTCAAGCGCGCGGTCGATGGCGTCTTCAAACTGCTCGAGATCAATCCGCGCTTTCCCGGCACCCTGCCGCTGACCACGGCGGCGGGCGTCGACATGCCCAGACTGCTGGTCGACGAGATCGCTGGGCGCGCCCTGCCCGAGCCGATGATGCCGTTCAAGGAACTGATGGTGGTCCGCTATTGGACCGAGGAGTTCTTCGATCCGCGGGAGTGGCGCAACCTATGCCCCCCCTGACCACGTGGCTCATCAGGCATGGCCAGAGCACCGCCAACGCGGGTCTGCCGACCACCGACGCCGCCGAAGCGCCGTTGACCGACCTGGGGCGCGAGCAGGCCCGCGCGGCCGCCGCGCGGGTCGATCGGCGGCCGGATCTGGTGATTGTGTCCCCGTTCCGTCGGGCGATCGAAACCGCCGCGCCGATCCTCGAGCGCTGGCCCGATACGCCGCGGCAGACCTGGCCGATCCAGGAAGTCACCTATCTGAGCCCGGAGGTTTGCGTGGGCACCACGGTCGCCATGCGGCGACCGATGGTCGAGGATTTCTGGGCCCGCGCCGATCCGGCCTTCGTCCATGGACCAGGCGCCGAATTGTTCGCCGGCTTCGTGGACCGCCTGCGCGATTTTCATGATCGCCTCGCCCGCGCGGACGACGGCTTCGTCCTCGCGGTCGGCCATGGCCAGTTCTTTCGCGCCTTCGCCCATGGCCTGGAGCGGGGCTTCGAGGTGTCGCCCGACTGGATGCGGGGCTATCGCGCCGCCGAGATCGCCGCCCCGATGATCAATGGCGAAGCGATCGAACTGGCCGCGAACGCGTTCAAAACCCTCTGAGGAGCCTGAAATCTGCAGCGAGGCCCAACGCCCACGGTCCCGTTCAAACCGCGTAAACTCGACCACGTCGTCCTGCGCGTCGCCGATCCGGACGGCAATGTCGTCGAGCTGAAGGGCCCCGCGGAGAGGGGACGATACCAGCCCACTCTGGGTGGGTGATTTTGCGGGTTGGGATAAATCCCCGACCGGGGCCAGGCGCCGGCTAGCCGCGGGCGGCGGCGATGCGCTGCCGGGCGATTTCGACGGCTATGTCCTGCGTCGGCCTCAGCTCGATGGTCGAACGCTGCAAAATCTCCTCCAGCGTCTCCATCAGCCGCGACAGCTTCATCTCCACCCAGGCCGGATCGAACGCCTCGCCACTATCCAGGCCGCGGATCTCGGCCGCCACATTGATGATGCCCCCGCCGTTGATCACGAAGTCGGGCGCGTAGACGAGGCCGCGCTCGTACAGCGCCTGCCCGGCCGCGTCGTCGGCCAGCTGGTTGTTGGCCCCGCCGGCGATGATCCGCGCCTTCAGGCGGTTGAGCGCGGCGGTGGTGATCGCCCCGCCGAGGGCGCAGGGCGCGAACACCGGCGCGTCGACGTCGAAAATGGCGTCGGGCGACACCACCCGCGCGCCGGTGCGCGCGGCGACCGCGGCCGAGGCGGCCTCGTCGATGTCGGTGATCACCAGGCGCGCGCCGTCGGCGGCCAGCTTCTCGGCCAGATAGGCCCCGACATGCCCCGCGCCCTGAATGGCGACCGTGACGCCCGCGAGGTCGCTGCCGAGCACCCTGCGCACGCACAGCGCGATGCCGCGGCGGATGCCTTCGGCGGTCACCGGACTGGGATCACCCGACGCCGCCGGATGGCCCTCGAGGCCGGCGATGTAGCGGGTGCCCTTGCGCGCAAACGCCAGATCGGCGGGCGACACGCCGACATCCTCGGCGCTCCAATAGCGGCCGCCGACCGCCTCGACGGCGCGGCCGAACGCTTCGAACAGCGCCGCCGACTTTGGACGCGCCGGGTCGGCCATGATCACCGATTTGCCGCCGCCCAGGTCCAGATCGGCGACGGCGTTCTTGTACGACATGGCCCGCGACAGGCGCAGCGCATCATCGATCGCCGCCTGCTCACTGGCGTAGGTCCACATCCGGCAGCCGCCGGCCGCCGGACCCCGCGCCGTCGAATGAATGGCGATGAAGCATTTCAGCCCGCTGTCGCGGTCGTGAAAGGCGTGAAAGGCCTCGTGGCCCTCGAAGGCCGGCGACTCGAATACGCTCATGGGAAACTCTGGGAGGTGAGGAAGATCGGCGCGGCGGCCGTCGCGAAAGGCGCCCCTCTACGCCGCCCCAGCCCCCCGGACAACCCTCGCCGGCCAACGCGGCGCAAGCGAGAGCAGCCGTCGAGCGCCCCTCACGACGCCAGTGTCCGCGTGCTCAATGCGGATGAACGCCAAAGTCGGCCTTCGGGCAAGGCAGCGGCGGCGCGCCCGATGGCAAGGGCCCCGCGGGGTCACGCACAAAGCTCTCGGCGTCGCGCCAGACGACGAGCGCCTGCTCGTCGCGCATCAGCAGATGGTGGCCGGCGCCGTAGCAGGCGGTGCGATCGGTGGCGGGCAGCCGCGCGACCGCCGTCTCGGTGGCGTGGCGCGGGATGATCTGGTCGCGCGCGCCCCACAGATACAGCGTCGGGGCCCGCAGCTCGCCGGTGTCCCGCCACGCGCGATCCATGGTCGAGACCAGGTCATAGAGCGCGTCGGTGCGCGCGCCCCAGACCATCAGCGGATCGTAGCTCATCTCGAGAAGTTCCGCCCGGTTGTCGGTGGGCGCGACCTTGCGCACCAGCCAGCCGGGCGGCGTCAGCACCTTGCCGGGCGCTACCCGCGCGGCCAGCCACAGCAACACGCGATACGGGATCGGCTGGCTGGACCAGCCCCAAACGGCCGGCGCCAGCAGAATCAGGCGATCGGCGGCGGGCGGCCGGTCGGAGGCGAACGCCTCGATGGCGACGGCCCCGCCGAGGCTCTCCCCGGCCACCGCGATCACCGCGTGCGGGTAGGTCCGGCGCGCCAGCGCGACCAGGGTTCGCAGATCCTCGGTGCGCAGATCGTCGGGCGCCCAGACGCCCCGTCCGGGCGAGCGGCCGAACCCGCGCTGATCGTAGGCGAGAGTCGCGATCCCCTCCCCCGCCCAGTATCGCGCCGCGAGATGGAAGGCGTTGGCGTAGTCGTTCATGCCGGGGACGCCGACGATCACCGCCCAGGGATCGCGACCGGCCGGCGCCCAGCGAGTCAGGCCCAGCCGGGCGCCGTCGAAACTGACGAAATCGTTGGTCTCCAATCTCGGGCCCTGAAAGCCGACCCCAGGTTTGCCCGCCTGCTGCAGCATCGGAGCGCAGGCCGCGAGGCTTAGAGCCAGCAAGGAGGCGATCGACCACCTCACCGGGCCAGAAGTCCGGACACTCGCTGGCGCAACCAGGGAACCACCTCGGTGTCGAACCACGGGTTGCGCTTCAGCCAGGCGGTATTGCGCCACGACGGGTGCGGCAGCATCAGCACATCGGGCAGCGTTTCGCGCCAGGCGCGCACGGCGGCGTCCATCGAGCCCTTGGCGCCCGGGCCCATCGCCCAGATCTGCGCCGGCCGCCCGAGCAGCAAGGTCAGCTCCATCCGGGGCAGGTTGGCCAGCAGGCGGTCCCGCCAGAGCTCGGCGCAGCGTTTGGGCGGCGGCAGGTCCGCCCCGTTGCGCGTGCCAGGGTAGCAGAACGCCATCGCCGCCACCCCGATCGCCGGGTGATCGTAGAAGGTGGCGCGATCGATTCCCATCCAGCTGCGCAACCGGTCGCCGGACGGGTCGTCGAACGGCAGACCGCTCTCGTGCACCCGCCGGCCGGGGGCCTGGCCACAAATCAGCAGCCGGGTTTCCGGTCGCACCCGCACCACCGGGCGAGGATCGTGCGAGAACTCGCCGGCGCAGGCCCGACAGGCGCGGATTTCGGTAAGGACGGCGTCGAGGCTCACGATCGACTATAACGCCTAACCGGCGAGCATGGCCTGCTCGGCGGCCACCATGGGAGCGAACGACGGTCTCGCCAGCATCGCCTCGACGAAGCCCGCGGCCTTCGGGTGAGTGGCCGCATCGAGCGTGACCCCGACATGCAGCAGGTTCACGAACGGACTGGCCAGGGCGATGTCCGCGATGGTCAGCCGGTCATCGACCAGGAACCCAGACTGGGGCATCACCCGCTCGATATAGTCGAACAGCGGCGGCAGTTCCTCCCGCTCCGCCTTGTCGGCAGCCGCAAGGTCACCCTCGCGGCGCAGAAAGCGCGGCGCGACCAGTCGGTTGAAGAACAGTTTGGCCCCGGCGGCCACGAAAATCGTGTCGGAAAACTCCTCGAACCATACGGCCCGCGCCCGGCTCGCGGCGCTGGCGGGCAGCAGCGGGGGTTCGGGATATTTGGTTTCCAGATAGGTGATGATCGCCGTCGAATCCGAGATGACGAAATCGCCGTCCCTGAACCCGGGGATCTTCCCGAACGGGCTGGCCTCGCGAAAGTCCGGATCGGTCGAGGCGAGACCGGTCGGCTTGGTTTCCACCGTCAGGCCCTTCTCGGCGACATAGGCGAGCGTCTTGCGCACGAAGGGCGAGAGCGAGGAGCCGTAGACGATCATGGGATTTTCCTGGAAGCGAGGTCGCCCACCCCTCTTAGCCCGGCGCGAGGCGCACGACGAGCCAGATCAGCCCAGCGCCACCCAGGGTGGCGAGGGTCGTCCATGCGCGCGGAAATCTGTGATGGCTGTCGGGGAGCAGTTCGCTGGCCCCGATATACAGGAAGAATCCCGCGAAGGCCGCGACGATCAGCGCCAGCGACGGGGCCGGAACGACCACCAGCCGGCTGGCCAGCACGCCCGCCAGCGGCGCGGCCGCGTCGGCGATCAGCCAGCGGCGAGCGTTCGCCGAGCCCGCCGATCCGGCAAGGCTGAGATTTACCGTATTGATGCCGTCGGAGAAGTCATGCGCCAGCACGGCGATCGCCAGCACCACGCCGACGCCGGTGGAAACCTGGAAACCGAGCCCGATGGCCAGGCCGTCGAGAAAGCTGTGGATGGTCAGGCTGCCCGCCCCCAGATGACCCCGGTGCCCCGAGCCCCGCGTCGTGGCGATCAGCAGCATCCGGTCGACGGCCAGATAGCCCAGGAACCCGAGCGCCACCACGCCGGTCACCACCCCGGGGTCGACCGCCGCCCCCGCCGCGGTTCGACTGAGCCGCAGCGCTTCGGGCAACAGGTCGAACAGCGCCACCCCGATGACCGCGCCGGCGCTGAAGCCCAGCACCAGGTGCAGCCGCCGGGCGAACCGCAAGGCCAGCCATCCCCCCGACAGCGTCGCCGCCGCCGCGGCCAGCCCCACCGCCAGAAGCAGCGCATCACGGGTCATCGGCGGCAATCCGCACGCCGGCGCCGGTCGTCGCACCGCGTCAGGGCAGCAGGTCGCATCAGTGAGCCTTGTCGCACATCGTCCACGCGGAGCGCCGCGCGCCCCGCTCTACTCCTAACGTCGGGCCCGGCCCGATGTCCCGCACTATCGCCGCGGGCCCGGGCATTCGCCCCCGCCGTTTCCGCGCGATCGGCGAGCGGACGGGCGCCGGAATTGGCAAAAGGGGACGGGAGTCTTCCGACCTACCGAGGCGTTACGCGAGCGGCAATCCTGTCCGGCAGGCCAACCGAGCGTCGAACCCATGGTTCCGCAGCGGATTGCGGGATTTTGGTCGGACCGTATGCTCGTCCTATGTCGTCGCGGCGGAAGATAAGATCGAATGTGGTGCTGGGCGTGTCGGCGCTCGTTATCCTGATTTCGTCACTGGTGCTTTGGAGCGAAATCGCGTCGCGGATGACGTCGGACAGGCTTCAAAAGAAGACTGCCTACTGGAACTCGGTTGTTGACGCTGCGGTAGCTGTCGGCGAATCCCGCGACGAGGCGGAACGTTGGCTATCGAATACGTATTCCCGTCGATATGGCGCGACTGACTTATACAACCCCTACCAACGTTCGCTCGGAACTTCCGTTGAATCCCTCCCGGTGGTTGGTCTGCATTTTCCTTGTTCGAGTTGGTCCATTTGGGTCGAAATCCAACTTGATGCCAACGATCGAGTTATCTCGCGAGGCGTGAGGAGCATCGGCGTCTGCGTCTAGCGTAATAGGCGATTACCGTGGTCCGCTTTGGGTCGCGACAGCACCCGCAGTCACGCAAGAATGCGCGGCATTGACGATCAGTCGACCTCATCGAGAGCGGGTAGCATATATCCGTCCACTAGGCGGTCCGCCCGCCGAGCCTGTCGGGGGACCCCATCGTCCGCTAGCGAAGGCTGTCAGAGTCCGGGTACCGCCATTGCTACCAAGGCCTGACTGCGGCGGGGCGAACGGGAACCATTGCTCCGGTCCCCGGATTTCGCGGCGGCCGATTGTCGAGGCCGTGGTTCTCACCTCTGGCGAAAGCGCGTATCCTTCCAGCATGCGCCGAACCGACGCCATCGCGGCCGCGACCTCGAACGAGACGCGGATCCGCGCCCACGGCGCCACCGCGCTCTATCTCTTCGGATCGACGGCGCGGGACGAAGCGAGGCCCGAAAGCGATCTCGACCTGTTCATCGACTATGATTCGACCCGGTCCTTCTCGCTGATTGATCTCGTCAGCCTGAAGCAGATGCTGGAGCAGCATCTGGGCGTCAGCGTCGATCTTACGACGCGCGGCAGCCTTGACCCCTACCTCCGCTCCCGGATCGAGCAGTCGGCCACGCGCGTCTTCTGATGGAGCGGACCCGCCCTGCGCTCGATCGTCGAGGCGATCGACGGCGTGGAGCAGCATCGTGGATCGACAGGCGCCCCTCCCCCCGCGCTCCCGCTGGTCGCGGCCTCGGAGCCTCAGAACGACTGGGTGATGCCGGCGAAGATGCCGCGGCGGGGGCCGTATTGCGGGGCGCCGACCCCCACGCCGGTGCCGTCGCGGATCTCGTAGACGTGATCGAACAGGTTGATCACGTCCAGCCGGACCTCGATGGGACCCAGCGGCCCGCGTTCGAACCGGTGCGACAGGGCAAGATTGACTTGCACGTAACCGGGCAGATGGTCGCCGTTGGGAATGCCGTCGGGCCCGGTCGCGCGCAGGCCGCTGCCATAGATCAGGTCCCCGCCGACGCGGGTTCCGCGCCACAGATAGGAGACACCCGCCGAACCGGTCCAGGTCTGGTCGTGGTCGAGATAGATGTAATGGCTGGAAATATAGTTGAGGTCGGCGGCGCTGAAATTGAACTGGCTGGTGATGATGTCCCGGCCCTGGTTCTTGGCCCAGGCGAGGTTGGCGTAGGCGGTGAGTGGGCCGTGATTGTAGCTGGCGTCCGCCTCCACGCCGTATTGCCGGCCGAGCGCATAGTTGAACGGCGTCAGGATGATCGGGGCCCCGAACTGGCCCTCGTCGACCAGGTCTCTGGAGGTCTTGTAGTAGCTGTCCAGGCCCAGGGTCAGGCGCCGCGTAAGCTTTTGCGATACCCCGACGTCGAAATAGTTCGCCCGCTCCGAATAGGGCGTGGTGTCCTGGGTGGTCGGCGACGCGGCGGTGGTGTTCGTCGAACTTGATCACCGACGGCGCGCCGACCAGTTCGAACGGCGGCGGCGAAAAGTAGCGGGCATAGCCGGCATGGACGGTGGTCGACGAGGTCGGCAGCCAGACCAGATTGGCCCGCGGACTGAGCTGGTTCTCGTTGCGATAGCCGTCGAACTGGTCGAACCGCAGGCCATAGTTGAACGTCAGGTTGGACAACAGCTTCCACTCGTCCTGCAGCATAGACGCTGATAGGTCTTGGCGATCGTGCGCAGTTCGTCGATGATGGTTAACGGCTTATCGCGAGATCTGGGCGCCGGTCACCGGATCGAGCGCGATCACCTGCGGAACTCGTATTGCTGGTCGAACGGTCGATCTGGGCGATCAGGCCGGCGCGCAGCGTGTGCGCCTCGCCCAGGTGCAGCGCCCCTTCCGCCTGCACGCCGCCGGCGATGTCGCTCTTGGAAGCATTCTGCGCGATGCCGTTGAACAGCAGGTCGCCAAGCGGATCCGGCACGAACTTCAGGGTCGAATATCGGCCGAACAGCGAGATCTGGCCGGTGAAGGCGTCCGTCGTGTGCAGATAGCTGGCCACCGCATAGTAGGTGGCTTCCTTCTGGCTCTCGTTCAGGGCGGCGCTGGGATAGGTCGTCTGGCCATCGACCACCAGGGGCTGGTCGGCGTCCGGGCCGAACATCAGCGACGGTGTCGCGCCGGTGACGTCCGGGATCTGGAAGCGCTCGTTCGAGGCGCCCAGGATCAGCGACACCCGGCTTGACGGATCGATGATGTCCGCCAGATAGGCGAAGCCCTGGAACTGGTCGGTGACGTCGTGCAGCGGCGTCGAGCGGCCGTCGGGCGATTCGACGCCCAGGTCGTCGTGCAGATAGCTGGCGGAGACGAAATAGTTGAAGCTGGCCGGAGCTGCCCGCGTATTCGACGCTGGGCTCGATCTCGCCGTGGCTGCCGCCGTAGATGGAGACCGATCGCCGCCGGTTTGAACTCGCCGCTCTTGGTGGTGATGTCGACGATGCCGGCGGTGCGCAGGCCATATTGCGCCGGCAGGGCGCCGGTGATCAGCTCGACCTTGTCGGCGAGGCTGCGGGTTGAGCGCCTGGCCGAACACGCTCAGGCCTTCGGGCAGGATCACGCCGTCGAGCCGGTACTGCAGGCCGTTGTGCTCGCCGCGGACATGCAGCTGGCCGAAGGAATCCTGCGCGACGCCGGGCGCCTGCAGCACGACCTGGTTGAGCGCCGTGTTGTCGCCGCCCGGCATCGCCTCGATCGCCTTGGCGTCGATCGTGTAGACCGAGGCCCCGATCTGCGGCTGGATGGTGGCGCGCGCCTCGTTCAGCCGCCGGGCGGTGACCACCACTTCAGAGACCTGCGGCAGCGGGGCGGCGGGGCCGGATCGGCGGCCCAGGCAGCGAGCGGACTGGCGGAGGCCAAGGCCGCGGCCAGCCAGCGGCGCGGCGCGGTCCACACAAAACATCACGCTCGATCGACCCGTCATTGTGCGCCGCGACATAGCGAATCGCCGGTCGGCGCCCATGGCACAATCTTCCCGGCTTTTTCGGGAATTTTTCCCGATCGGGCCGCCGCTAGTGCAATCGCCGGCAGGCGATCTAAGCTCGACCGATGTCCCTGCGGATCCGTGTCGTCACCGCTATCGTCCTCGTGCTGCTGCTGGGTTCGGTGGCCGGCCTCGGCGTGGCCGGCTGGCAGGCGAAACGCGCCCTGCGCGAGGAACTGGCGGCGGCCCTGGTCGGCGGGCGGCAGACGGTCGCCAGCGCCTTCGAGGATCTGCCGCACTCCGACCACCCGGCCCGCGATCTGCGCCAGCTGGTCGCGACGTTCGACGGCAACCGGCATCTTGCGGCCATGCTGGTCGACGACCAGCGGCAAACTGATTTTCGCCTCGCTCGCCGCGCCGGCCGCCCGGCCCCCGGCTGGTTCCGCGCCCTGCTCGGCGACGCCCTGCCGGACGCCCATGTCCCCGCCCCGGTCGCCGGCGGCGGGGTCGTCGTCCTGCGTCTGCTCTACGCCAACGACGTCGGCGCGCTTTGGCGTGAGTTCATCGACCTGGCCGGCGTGCTGGCGGCCTCGGTGATCCTCGGCGCGATCGCCGCCTGGCTGACCGTCGGACGCGCGCTTCGCCCCCTCGCGGCGTTCTCCGACGCCTTCGTGCGGATCGGGTCCGGCGACTATGCCGCTCGCGTGCCGCGCGAGCGGACCAGCCGGAACTCGACCGCCTCGGCCACGGGGTCAACGAGATGGCCCGCCGCCTCAGCGCCATGCACGCGCGCAACCACGCGCTGG
Organism: uncultured Alphaproteobacteria bacterium; assembly: GCA_963828365.1. Taxonomy (GTDB): domain Bacteria; phylum Pseudomonadota; class Alphaproteobacteria; order Caulobacterales; family Caulobacteraceae; genus Acaudatibacter. The sequence goes on from CAWHEE010000020.1 coordinate 17,827, forward strand.
AGGAACAGCTGCGCACACTGCAGGACGAGGAGCGCGCCGATCTCGCCCGCGATCTGCACGACGAGATCGGGCCGCATCTGTTCGCCGCCAATGTCGACGCCGCCACCGCGCGGCGGCTGATCGGCGACGGCCGAGCCGGCCGCGGCGCTCGACCGGCTCGCCGCGATCCAGGACGCTGTACGTCACATGCAGGGCCTGGTGCGCGATATCCTCGGCCGCCTGCGGCCGACCGAACTGATCGATCTGGGCCTCGCAGGCGGCGATCGACGAACTGGTGGCGTTCTGGCGCGCGCGCCGGCCGGCCATCGCCTTCGCAGGTCGAGCTGCCGTCCAGACGAGGCGATCGCCGCCGGACTGCGCGAGACCCTCTATCGCGTCGTCCAGGAAAGCGCTGAACAACGCCGTGCGGCACGCCGCGGCCGGAGCGCATCGACGTCAGCGGTGACCGCGACCGACGGACGGCGCCTGGTCGGCGCGCGAGATCCGCGACGACGGCGCGCCCAGCCCGCGCGCCGCCGGCGGTCGGCTACGGCTTGATCGGCATGCGCGAGCGGGTGGCAGCGCGGCGGGGGGCGTGCTGACCGATCACCGCGTGGCGCAGGCGGGCGGCTGGACGCGTGCTGGCCCGCCTGCCGGCCAGCGTGCGGCGAGGAGGCGGAGCGATCGATGAACATACTGCTGGTGGACGACCACGCCCTGGTGCGCGCCGGCCTGAAGCGCCTGCTGGCGCCGCTGTGCGACGGCGAGATCGTCGAGGCGGCCGACGGTCGCGACGCCCTGGCGCTGGTCGCGCGCCGAGGCCCTGGATCTGGTCATCCTGGACCTCAACCTGCCGGGCCTGGGCGGCCTGGAGCTGCTGCGGCGGATGATCCAGCAGGGCGCGGGGCGCGATCCTGGTGCTGACCATGCACGCCGAGCCGCTCTACGCCAAGCGCGCGCTGGAGGCCGGGGCGGCCGGCTATATGACCAAGAACGCCTCGCCCGACGAACTGATGCGGCGGTGCGCCGGGTCGTGCGCCGGCGGGCGCTATGTGGAGGCCGAGCTGGCCCAGGCCCTGGCGCTGCAGGTCGGCGCCGCGCCGGGGCTGGACATCCTGTCGGCGCGCGAGCTGGAGATCATGCGCCTGCTGGCCAAGGGCGCCAGCCTGGCCGAGATCGCCGCCGCGGTGGGCGTCGGCTACAAGACCGTCGCCAACAACTGCAGCCAGATCAAATCCAAGCTGGGCGTCTCGCGCACCGCCGATCTCGTGCGGCTGGCGATCGAGACCGGCGTGAGCTGAAGCCTAGCGGAGGTTTCGGCGGTCGCATCGACGAACGGCATGCCGAAACACCAGTCGCCTGATCGGCCGGTCGGGTCAAATTGGCGAAAGCATGGCGTTATTTTTTAACGAGCTGTCCGGGATCACGCCGGTCTTGAAGAACGAGGCCAGCGTGTGCGCGGAGTCCGAACCACCGAGCCAGACATAGCCCTGCTCGGGCGACAGATCGAACAGGATCTGCATGGTGCGCAGATCCGAGGAGTGATCCATTTGGCGCCGAAGTGCGGGAGCCGTTGCCCTTGGCCAGCTTCGAGATCACGATCTCCAGGCCGGCGAACTTGCCGGGCATCGATCCCTCGCCCTCGGTCTCGTCGTTCCAGATGATGATCGTGCCGCCATTCTTGAAGGCTTGCGAGGCCTCGATCATCGGCACGACCTGCGAGATGCAGTTGTCGCCTTCCGCGATCGCCGACTGATCACCCTTAAGTGCACGCCATGGTAGGTGAAGCCATTGTTCAGATACGAGTGCATGTCGTTGTACTCGTCCGGCGTGATCCAGTTGTACTGGGCGACGGTGTTATTGGCCAGATCGATCGCGAGCTGCTGCATCGGCGCATAGTATTTTGCTTCGGGATTGCTCGGCGTGATGTTGTTTCCGCCGTTGGTCTCGGTGAAGAAGACCTGCGGGTTGTGCTTGGCGGCATACTCGTACTGGTTGGAGCCGTTGTAGGGGTTCGTATAGGTCGGCGAAGACCCGCTGAAGCTGACCAGCGGCACGGTCCACTGATCCCGCGGCAGGACGGTGTTGGTCAGATTGCCGCCGACCACCGCCAGATCGGTGTCCTCCTGATATGATCTCCAGCTGATCCCGGCAGCCTGCAGCTCCGCGCTCAGACTGGGCTTGTGGACGATATTGTTGGGATAGGGATCATTGTCGTTGAGACGGCCGTGATCGCCGGACTCGGCCCACACGTAATTGGGCTCCGAAGGATGGATCGAGATGCCGCCCTTGCTGACCACGTTCTTATAGTGCACCGCGTAGGACACATATTGCGCGTTCGGATCACCCGGCTTGACCAGGCTGTTGATGTAGGGGGCCGCGGGATTGCGGTAGACCTGCTGCAGCTGGGTATAGCTCTTGGGCTGGATGAAGTTGTGGTTTTCCATCGCGATCACGAAGATCGGACCGATCTTGGGCGCGCCGGCGTGCGCGCCGCCGGCGACCAGCAGGGCGGCGACGGCGGCCGCGGTTGTGTGTTTCAACATGGGTTGCTCCCGAAAATCCCTGGGCCACCGGCCAGGCCCCAGATTTTCAGCCGGTGCGCGGATTTCTACCATTTGGACGTAGTGCGGGTAGTGACAGTTCCGTGAAGATTTTGCGACCGTGGATAGTCACCTCTGGTCTGTTACGCGGTGGGGATATCGGAAACTCGAACACAGTGACTGTACTTCCCGGTTGAACATTGACGGCAAATATTGCTGTCACCGTTGCGAAATCATCGAGACGCCACCGGGATGGCGCCCGCCTGGAACAGGTCGCCGAGATCGGCCGCGTTCGCCGCGCCACCCAGCCACGCGCCCCCTTGCGCCGGGGCCAGGCCGAAGATTTCCTGCGCGGTTCGCAGGTCCGAGGAATGGTCGTAGGGCAGCGCGCCGTTGTAGGCGTTGCCCTTGGCGAGCGGCGAAATGACGATCTCCATGCCCGAAAACGCGCCGGGCGACGAGCCCTCCCCCTCGGTTTCGTCGTTCCAGATGATGATCTCGCCGTTGTCCTTGAAAGCTGGCGAAGCTTCGATCAGCGGAACGACGCGAGCCAGGAAGTTGTCGCCCTGGGCGATCGCCGCCTGATCGCCGGTGAACAGCGTTCCATTATAATTGAAGCCGCCCCTGAGGGCGGTATGCATGTCGTTATAGAGATTGGGCGTGATCCAGTTGTAACTGGCGACGCCCCCGTCGGCCAGATCGGTCGCCAGTTGTTGCAGCGGCGCATAGTGCTGCACTTCCGCGTTGGCGGGGGTCGGGTCGTCTCCGCCGTTGGTGGCGGAGAAGAACACCTGCGGATCATGTTTGGCCGCATAGCCGTACTGATGGCTGCCGTTGTAGGGATTGGCATAGTCGGCGGAGGTTCCGATCAGACTGGTCAGCGGCACGGTCCATTGCGCCGGCGGCGCGACGGTCCCGGTCGGTTTGCCGCCGACGCTCACCAGATCGATATCCTCCTGGTAGGACTTCCAGGACTTGCCGGCCGACTGCAGCCGCGCGCTTAGGCTCGGCGCCGCGACGATGTTGTTCGGGTAGGGGTCGCTGTCGTTTAGCGGTCCATGCGACCCGGCTTCGGACCAGACGTAGTTGGGCTCCGAGGGGTGAACCCCCGGAACATTGCGATATGCGGAGGCATAGGAGACCATGGCCGCATTGGGCGATCCAGGCGTGATCAGGCTATTGATGAATGGTGCGGCCGGGTTGCCGAGGATCTGATGCGGCCCCGAATAGGCCGCCGGCTGCGCGAGATTGTGGTTTTCGAAGGCGATCACGAAGATCGTCTTGACCTGGGCGGACGCACCGCCGGCCGCCAGCAAGGCCGCGGCCGCCAGGGCTGAAAGCTTGATCATTTCGTGCTCGCTCGTCTCTGGCATAGGGCGGAACCGCCGCGGCCAAGGCTATCGATCCCGCCGGCAGATTCAAATGATGATCATGTAAAGAATTTGCGACGAACGTAGGGCTCGTTCACGCCTTCGAGTTTCGCGCGCCAGGGCGACGGGCCTCCGAGACGGCTGGACGGCGCCATCTGGGCGCCCCTGCCGTCCCCGTCCGAGGTCCTCGCTCACAGTCGAGATCCGGGGTCAGGCTCCGGCGGCCAACCACGCGAGAGCAAACGTTTCGGCCGTAGTTTCCGCGCTATTCGGCGACCTCCACGACATCGCCAGAAGTCCCAGCGCAAGCGTCAAATGGTCGCATCGACGGTTGTCGTATTGCCGCGTTCTCGCACCTAGGTGCAGCGCAAGCGTCAAATGGTCGCATCGACCATTGTCGTATTGCCGCGTCCTTGCACCAAGCCGCAGCCCAAGCGTCAAATGGTCGCATCGACGGTTGTCGTATTGCCGCGTTCTCCCACCTAGGTAATGTCGTCGATGAAAATATATACGATCATAGCGAGAACATGCGGTGACCACCAGAATTGTTAACGGTACGATAACCGGCGGCTATACCCTCGCAGGTCAATACAGCACACTGAGTATCACCGCGAATGGTGAAATATCTGGCGGCGTATATGGCGTAGTAGCCGCCCAAATGGCGACGATCCTGAACAACGGATATATTATTGGTAGTTCAAGCGCCAGCATAGAGCTTAAGGCGGGTGGTTCGGTAACCAACGGGTCGGCTTCCGACACCGACGCCCTGATTAATCAGGGCGTATATATTCTCAATTCGGTCGGTCAAGTCAATAATTTCGCTACAATTACGGCCTACAAGAATTCAAATAATAATTCTAACTATATATTTGGCGTCCTTCTCAATGCGGGTGGCACAGTAACCAACGGTTCAGGATCGGACTATGTCGCGATCATCGAAGGGGCGGGCGTCAGCATAACCAATGGAACAGGAAGCGTTAAGAATTTCGGGAAGATCGTAGCAAGCAATATGGGCGGGACAGGAGCCTATTTGGGCTCCGGTCAGGTGACCAACGGCTCGGTCAGCGACACGACGGCGCTGATCAGCGGCGGCGCGACGGGCCTGGCCGTGTCTCACCTCGGATCCTTGTCCAACTTCGGGACTGTCGCCGGCGGCGCCCTGGGGGTTCGCTGGGCGGGCGGCTCGCTGAACAACGGATCGCAGGGCGACACCCTGGCCCAGATCAGCGGGGCCTATGGCGTCAGCCTCACCGGCGCGGCGACCACGCTCAAGAACTTCGGCCAGATCCTGGGAGCCTCCGGCGGCGCGGTGTACGTCGGCAAGCTCACCGCCGGCGCGGCGGTCACGCTGACCAACGGCGCCTACAACGACGCGACGGCGCTGATCAGCGGCGGAAAATACGGGATCTCGGTCAATGCCGCCACGGCGACGGTGACCAACTACGGGACCATCGCCGGGACCGGCGGGACCGCCCTGACGTTCAACTCGGCCAGCGACCTGCTGATCGTCGAGGGCGGGTCGGCGTTCGCCGGCGCCGTGCAGGGCGGCGGCGGCACGCTGCAACTGGCCTCGGGGACCGGAACCCTGTCCGGCCTGGGAAGCAGCTTCAGCGGCTTCGCCTCCTATCTGGTCCAGAGCGGCGGGTCCTGGACGCTGAGCGGAACCAACACCCTGGGGGCCGCGACCACCCTGACCAACCGCGGAACCCTCACCGCCGCCGCCCTGTTCAAAGACACCGGCTCCATCGCCAACTTCGGGGTCATCGCCAGTGGCGTGGGCGTCTATGTCGGTTCCGGCCAGGTCACCAACGGCTCGGCCAGCAACACGACGGCGCTGATCAGCGGCGGCGCGACCGGCCTGGCCGTGTCTCACCTCGGATCCTTGTCCAACTTCGGGACCGTCGCCGGCGGCGCCCTGGGGGTCCGCTGGGTGGGCGGCTCGCTGATCAACGGACCACAGGGCGACGCCCTGGCCCAGATCACCGGGGCCTATGGCGTCAGCCTCACCGGCGCGGCGACCACGCTCAAGAACTTCGGCCAGATCCTGGGAGCCTCCGGCGGCGCGGTCTACGTCGGCAAGCTCACCGCCGGCGCGGCGGTCACGCTGACCAACGGCGCCTACAACGACGCGACGGCGCTGATCAGCGGCGGAAAATACGGGATCTCGGTCAATGCCGCCACGGCGACGGTGACCAACTACGGGATCATCGCCGGGACCGGCGGGACCGCCCTGACGTTCAACTCGGCCAGCGACCTGCTGATCGTCGAGGGCGGGTCGGCGTTCGCCGGCGCCGTGCAGGGCGGCGGCGGCACGCTGCAACTGGCCTCGGGGAGCGGAACCCTGTCCGGCCTGGGAAGCAGCTTCAGCGGCTTCGCCTCCTATCTGGTCCAGAGCGGCGGGTCCTGGACGCTGAGCGGAACCAACACCCTGGGGGCCGCGACCACCCTGACCAACCGCGGAACCCTCACCGCCGCCGCCCTGTTCAAAGACACCGGCTCCATCGCCAACTTCGGGCTCATCGCCAGTGGCGTGGGCGTCTATGTCGGTTCCGGCCAGGTCACCAACGGCTCGGCCAGCAACACGACGGCGCTGATCAGCGGCGGCGCGACCGGCCTGGCCGTGTCTCACCTCGGATCCTTGTCCAACTTCGGGACCGTCGCCGGCGGCGCCCTGGGGGTCCGCTGGGTGGGCGGCTCGCTGATCAATGGACCACAGGGCGACACCCTGGCCCAGATCACCGGGGCCTATGGCGTCAGCCTCACCGGCGCGGCGACCACGCTCAAGAACTTCGGCCAGATCCTGGGAGCCTCCGGCGGGGCGGTCTACATCGGCAGCATCGACGCCGGCGCGACGGTCATGCTGACCAACGGCGCCTACAACGACGCCACGGCGCTGATCAGCGGCGGGGAATACGGGATCTCGGTCAATGCCGCCGCGGCGACGGTGACCAATTACGGGACCATAGCCGGGGCCGGCGGGACCGCCCTGACGTTCAACTCGGCCAGCGACCTGCTGATCGTCGAGGGCGGGTCGGCGTTCGCCGGCGCCGTGCAGGGCGGCGGCGGCACGCTGCAACTGGCCTCGGGGACCGGAACCCTGTCCGGCCTGGGAAGCAGCTTCAGCGGCTTCGCGTCCTACATGGTCCAGAACGGCGGATCCTGGACGCTGAACGGAACCAACACCCTGGGGGCCGCGACCACCCTGACCAACCGCGGCACCCTCACCGCCGCCTCCCTGTTCAGGGACGCCGGCTCTATCGCCAATCTTGGAACCTTTACCGGCCGCGGCGGCGCGGCCGGCTCTCACAATCAGAACTCGGCCGCCCCAGGCGGCGCGGGCGGTTTGGCGATCCAGCTGACCGGCGGCGCCCTCACCGATGGCGGTGCGATCACCGGCGGCGCCGGCGGCGCCGGCGGTGGCTATGTCCCGCACGGCTACGGCGGCGTCGGTGGCGCCGGTGGCGTGGGCGTCCAGTCGACCGGCGGCGCGGCTACCAACAGTGGCGCGATCACCGGCGGCGCCGGCGGCGCTGGAGGCGGCGGTTACAATGGCGGTGGAACCGGCGGCAGCGGCGGAACGGCCTTCCAGTCGACCGGCGGCGCTCTCACCAACAGCGGCACGATTACCGGCGGCGTCGGCGGCTCTGGCGGCAAGGGAACAAATGGCGGAACTCGCGGGCGGTGGTGGCGTCGGCCTCTACCTGGCCAACGGCGGGGCCGTGATCAACAATGGCCTGATCGCCGGAGGGGCGGGAGGCGCGTCGGGGACGACCGACGGCGCCCAGGTCGGCGGAGCCGGGGGCGCGGGTGTTTATCTGACCAGCGGCGGGATGCTCACCAACAACAGCCTGCTTTCGGGCGGGGCGGGCGGATATGGCGGATCAAACGACTCAGGCGGCCGAGGCGGCGTCGGCGGGGCCGGGGCGTCGGGAGTTTATGTAGCTAACGGGGGCAGTCTGACCAATGCCGCGAAAGGTGTGATCACCGGCGGCGCCGGCGGCGCGGGCGGCTACGGGGGCGGCGGCGGCGGGGCCGGCGGCGCGGCGGTCTATCTGGCCAACGGCGGCCTTTTCATCAATCGAGGCCAGGTCGCCGGCGGTGTCGGGGGCGCGGGTTGGCACATGATCGGCGCAAACGGCGTCACCGGCGCCGGTATCGTCATCTCCGGATCCGGAACGGTCGACAATTTCAGCACCGTATCGGGTGGGGCCTATTCGGTCGTCATCACCGGCGCCGGTGGCGTGTTGAAGGTGGAGGCGGGCAGCCTGCTGATCGGCGCTGCGAAAGGCGGCGGAGGAACCCTGGAACTGGTGAGCGGAAGCGGCGCCATCACCAGCCTCGGCGCCTCCGGCACGATATCCGGAAGCGAGGCGATGAGCTTCAGCGGCTTTGGATCGTATCAGATCGACTCCGGCAATGCCTGGAACTTCGTGGGGACCGACGCGATAGCGTCCGGGACTGCGTTCATCGACAATGGCCAGGCGTCGAGCACCGGGGCGCTGACGATTGCCGGAACGATCAGCGGCGCCGGGGCGCTCTCGATAAGCGGCGGAACAGCGGCGATCGGCCCTGGTGCGGTCGTCACGGTGGCGAACCTGACGCTGGGCAGCGGCTTCACCACTCTCAACGAATCACTGACTTACCTGGGAGCGTTCATCGAGGCTGCGCCGGCGACCCTGACGCTGGGCAACAACGATCAACTGGTCCTTTCGGGCCCGACGCATCTTTCCGGCGCGATCGGCGGCGGGGGAACGGTGATCGTGGCGAATGCGACAGTCGGCGGCTTCTCGATCGGCGGCACCGACGTGCTGATCGACACGGGCGTCGTCACGCAAACCGGCGCGATGCATATCGACGGCGGACTGGTGATCAGCAAGAGCGCGACCTGGACCATCCTCGGCCAGATAGACATCACCCATGGACCGCTGTCTCCCTACCTCACCGTTGCGGGTACCTTTATCGGTTCCTGCGCCGCGGGACCCAGTTCCATTCTGGCCACGACCACCGACAACGGCACGATCGATGCGGCTGTTGGGACGCTGATCTTCACCAGCGCGTTGACAGGATCGGGGGTATTGAAGATCGAAAGCGGCGGGACCTTGCAAGTGGGTTCGTCGGTTGCTTCAACTCTGACCACGACCTTCGCCGGGGCCGCCGCGACCCTGGCGCTACGCCGCACCACCCTCGTCGCCCACAGCTTCGCCGCAACTATCGCCGGGTTCGCGATCGGCGACGCCATCGACCTATTGAACACCAGCGCGACTGGGGCCAGCGTCAACGGCGCCGACCAACTGGTTGTCGTGAACGGGGCCAAGACCGTGGCGACCCTGCAGTTGACCGGGGCCTATGCCGGCGCCACGTTCGCGACCACCGCTGACGGCGGCGGCGGCACCAATGTCATTCTCGCGAGCGTGCCGGCGGCGCCGTCGCCACACGCCTTCGCGGCGGCCATGGCGGTGACAGGCGCCAGCGCGGCTTCGTCGCCCGTGACGACGGTGTCCGCCAATGCGACCGCTTCGACCCTGCTGGTTCCGAGAGGGTTATGAGGCCCTCGCGGGCGGCCAGTCATGTCCAGGCATTGCCCCCCCGTGGTTGTAGCGACAGCGCAGTGCGCCGCCGGTTTCGGGGGGGTGAAGCGCACAAATGCTCTTATGCTCGCCGAGCGAGCGGCAAATGGTCGCATCTCGGCGATTTGTCGCGCGCGCCAGCTATCGGGGTAGGGCCGACGAAGGCAATATCAAACCTCGAAGCAGGAAATGAGCAATGGCCACCAAGGTTATAAGCGGCACGATAACTGGGGGTTACACTCTCTCCTCGATGTATGACACCCTCAGCATCAAGGCGACTGGAGAAATTAGCGGCGGCGTCTATGGTATTTTTTCGAACCATTCAGCCACAATTATCAACAGTGGCGCCATCATCGACAGTTCAGGTGTGGGTATTCGGCTAAACGCCGGCGGATCCGTCTCCAACGGAACCTCGACGAACAATACAGCCCTGATAAATCAGGGAGTCTATATATTAAAATCTGGTGGCACTGTCAAGAATTTCGGTACTATAGAATCAAGCCGAATTAATAGTGCCGGTGTATACATAACGTCGGGCATGGTGAACAACGGAGCGCCCGGCCTCGCGACGGCCTTGATCATGGGTGTCAACTATGGCGTTTCGGTTGGTCCGGGCGCGGTGACGGTGACGAACTTCGGAATCATCGCGGCGGCGGGCGGCGCCGCCGTGGCCTTCACCTCCGCCAGCGATCTGCTGACGGTCGAGGCGGGGTCGTCGATCGTCGGCGCCGTGCACGGAGGCGGCGGGACGCTGCAGCTGGCGTCGGGCATTGGCGCAATTTCCGGGCTGGGAACCAGTTTCAGCGGATTTGGCTACTACGTCACGCAAAATGGCGGCTCATGGACTTCTGAATGGAACCAATACCCTCGGAGCTGCGACGAGCCTGACCAACCGCGGAACACTGTCGGTCAACGGATCGCTCAGCGACAGCGGAAGCCTGACCAACGCCGCATACATCGACGGTGGCGCTGGTGGGTTCGCCCTGCATTTGGCGGGAGGATCATTGACCAATAGCGGCGTGATCGCCGGTGGGGCCGGTGGCGGCGGCGCTGGCGGCGCGGTCCAAATGGCGGGCGGCTATCTGCTCGACAATAACTCGATAATCGGCGGCTCGGGAACCGGCGGCGGCGGCGGCGGCACGGCGATCCAGATGGCCGGCGGCAGCGTCACCAACCGGGGAACCTTGACCGGCGGCGCCGGTGGCGGGGCAAATGGCGGGGCGGGCGGAACGGGCGTCTATCTGGCGAGCGGCGGCAATTTCACCAACAGCGCCGCCGGCTTGGTTCTCGGCGGGGCCGCCGGGGCCGGTGGCGCGGGTGGGACCGGCGGCGTCGCCATCCAGTTGCTCGGAGGGTACATGTTCAACAGCGGCGTGATCGCCGGCGGGGCCGGCGGCGTCGGCAGCGGAAAGGGCGCGGGCGGTGTGGGCGCCTATCTTTCGGCCGGCGCCGACTTGATCAACAAAGGTCGGATCGCCGCCGGCGCTGGAGGAGGCGGAGGCGCCGCCGGCGTCGGCGTGATCATCTCGGGGGCCGGGACGATCGACAATTACGGGACGATTTCCGGCGGCGCCTACGGTGTCAAACTCACCAGCGCGCTCGGATTGCTGAAGGTCGAGAACGCCAGCCTGCTGATCGGGATTGCGAAGGGGTCCGGGGGCGCCCTCGATCTGGCATCGGGGTCGGGCTACATCAACAACCTGGGTTCGACCGCGACGATCTCGGGCGGTGAGGCGATGACCTGCAGCGGCTTCGGAACCTACCAGCTCGATACCTCCTGGACCCTGACGGGGACTGAAACGATAAAGGCCGGTATCACACTGATCGCCAATGGGCCGGTGTCGAGCATAGGGGCGCTGACAGTGTCGGGAACGCTGAGCGGCGCCGGCAGCCTGACCATCGGCAGCGGCACGGCTGCGATCGGCGCGGGCGCGGCGGTGACGGTCGCGAGCCTGTCGCTCGGCGGTGGGAATACGCGGCTCAATGAATCCCTGACTTACCTCGGGACATTCGCGGAGAGCGGGCCGGCCCTTCTAACGCTGGGGAGCAAGGACAAGCTCGTCCTCTCGGGCGCTTCCCATCTCTCTGGCCTGATCGACGGTGCGGGAACGATCAGCGCGGCCAACGCCATTGTCGGAGGTTTGGCGATAGGCGGCACGGACGTGCTGATCGTCACGGGCGCGGCCACGCAATCCGGCGCCCTGGCTCTCGGCGGCGGCACGGCGAGCATCGCCAGCCTAGTGGTCGCCAAGGGCGCCTCCTGGACGATTCTAGGTCTGATCGACACGCTACGCGCCAAATCGACCTCATTCATCGACGTCGAGGGCAGCTTCATCGGGTCTTGCGCCGCTGGTCCCAGCACGATCATCATCGCGACCACCGACAACGGCGTCGTCGAGGCGGCGGCGGGGAAGCTGATCTTCAACAGCGCATTGACCGGCGCCGGCGTGCTGAAGATCGACAGCGGCGCGACCTTGCTGGTGGGCTCATCCGCCGCCTCGGGCCTGACGGCAACCTTCAATGGCGTCGGGGCGACCCTCGCGATAAGCCACACCGCCATCGTCGCCGGCGCCTTCAACGCCAGCCTCGCCGGCCTCGTTGCCGGCGACACCATCGACCTCGCGAACACCGCTGCCACCGGAGCGAGCGTCAACGCCCGCGATCAGTTGGTCATCGTGAACACGACCTCCGCGGGTGTCGCGACCGTGGCGACATTTCAGCTTTCGGGGAATTATATCGGCAAGGTATTCAACACCTCGGGGGACGGCGGGGGCGGCACCAATATCACGCTCGCCAACTTGCCGGCGCGGTCGCCGAACGCGTTCGTCGCGGCCATGGCGGGACTTAGTCCCACCACGGCCACCGCGCCTTTGGCGACGGCGCCCGCCGAGACGCTCCACCCATCCCTGCTGGCGCCGAGGGGAGCGTGAAACAGGGCTGAGTATCCGCGCCGTCGCTGAGCGTCAGCCCCCCTGCTTCAGCGTCTCCCGGGCGATGATCACCTGCTGGATCTGGCTCGCGCCCTCGTAGATACGAAAGATCCGCACGTCGCGATACAGTCGCTCGATGCCGTGGTCGGCGGTGTAGCCGGCGCCGCCGAAGATCTGCACCGCCCGGTCGGCCACGCGACCGACCATCTCGGAGGCATAGTATTTGGCCGCCGCCGCCTCGAGGGTGACGACGCGTCCGGCATCGCGCTTGCGCGCCGTTTCGAGCGTCAGGGCGCGCGCCGCCAGCGCCTCGGTCTTGGAGTTGGCGATCATGCCCTGCACCAGCTGGAAGGCGGTGATCGGCTGGTCGAACTGCCGCCGCTGCGAGCCATAGGCGACACAGTCGGCGATCAGGCGCTCGGCGACGCCGACGCAGAGCGCCGAAATATGCAGCCGCCCGCGGTCGAGCACCTGCATGGCGATCTTGAAGCCCTGCCCTTCCTCGCCGAGGCGGTTCCACGCCGGCACCCGCACGTTATCGAAATTGACGTCGCAGATGTGGGCGCCCTGCTGGCCCATCTTCTTTTCCGGCTTGCCGGTGGACAGCCCCGGCAGGTCGCGCGGCGCCAGGAACGCGGACACCCCGCCCGCCCCCTTTTTGGAGGGATCGGTGCGCGCCATCACCGTGAACAGGCCGGCCTTGTCGGCGTTGGTGATGTAGCGCTTGGACCCGTTCAGCACATAGTCGTCGCCATCGCGGATAGCGCTCGTGCGCACCGCGGCGCTGTCGGAGCCGGCCTCCGGCTCGGTCAGGGCGAACGAGGTGACGATCTCGCCCGAGGCGATGCCCGGCAGCCATCTGGCCTTCTGTTCGTCGGTGCCGAACATCACCAGGCCCTGAGCGCCGATACCGACATTGGTCCCGAACGCCGAACGGAAGGCCGGGCTGGTGCGTCCCAGTTCGATCACCACCAGACACTCGTCCTCCATCGAAAGATCGAGGCCGCCGTACATTTCGGGAATGGAAAGTCCATAAAGCCCGAGGGCGCGCATCTCCGCCACGATCTCGTCGGGGATCGCGTCGTCCTCGGCGACCTTCGCCTCCAGCGGTCGCAGCCGCTCGGCCACGAACCGTCGGACGGTGTCGATCAGCTGATCGCGGGTTTCGCTGTCTAGCGCCATTGCAACGGGCCTCCCATCGCCCCATTAGGCCGGGCTTCGAGTCATGAACAGGACTTTCGGCCATGGACGGCGGCGACGCACAGGCTCCCTCGCGGCAGACGGAAATCACCGAGGGCGAGTGGGCCGGGTGGAAGCTGTGGCCGAACGATAATTTCGAGATGCTGGCCGGGCCGTTCTACACGCGCCGCACGCCGGAGCGCGGACAGGTCTGCGCCTTCCGCGCCCAGGCCAGACACATGAACGGTGGCGGCTTCATGCACGGCGGGTGCCTGATGACCTTCGCCGATTACGCCCTGTTCTGTATCGCCGACCAGGAGTTGCAGGGAACCGGCTCGGTCACCGCCTCGATGAACTGCGAATTCATCGACGCCGCCCGCGTCGGCGACCTCGTCGAGGCGACGGGAGAGGTGGTCCGGGCCGGACGCTCCCTGGTCTTCATCCGCGGCCTGGTGACGACGGGTGGTCGGCCATTGCTGACCTTTTCGGCGATCGTGAAAAAGGTGAAGCGCGCCTGACGACCTCCCTTCATCGGGCAACTGAAAGCCGCCCTCCGGGCGATCGCGTTTGGCCGGGTCTTCGGCGACCGTCCCGCATCGGGCTGTATGACTGTCTACGCGCGTCAGCCATCAGGCTGCGTTTGGTATGCGCTTCGGCCGTCGTCGGACGGTAGTGCGGCTGCAGGCGGCCTGTAGAAAACCTGGGCCCTCGACTGTAGGGCCGACAGGCTTCAGCACGACCCTATCATCGATTTTCCTTGACAATGTGCAATATATTTGCAATACGTCAACCCAAGTCCGCCCGCCCCGCCGAGCCTTGGAGACGTCGATGCCCGCGTCGCAAATTCACGGCTTCCAGGCCCCCGCACCGAGGCTTGAAAGACGATATGTTTCAGCGAGTTGCGGGCTAGACCTTGAGCGGCGTCGCCAGGCGGATGCTCAGGTCCTTCAGCTGCGCCTCGCGCACGCTCGACGGCGCGTTCATCATCAGGTCCTGGCCCTGCTGATTGAGCGGGAAGGCGATGACCTCGCGGATGGCCTGCTGGCCGGCCAGCAGCATGACGATGCGGTCGATGCCGGGCGCGAGACCGCCGTGCGGCGGGGCGCCGTAGCGAAAGGCGTTGAACATGCCGGCGAATTCCGTCTCGACATCCTCGGCCGACCAGCCGGCGATCTCGAACGCGCGCAGCATGATCTCGGGGCGATGGTTGCGGATCGCGCCGGAGCAGAGCTCATAGCCGTTGCAGACGATGTCGTACTGATACGCCAGGACATCGAGCGGGTTTTGAGTGTTCAGCGCCTCCAACTCGCCCTGCGGCATCGAGAACGGGTTGTGCGAGAAGTCGACCTGGTGGGTGTCCTCGTTCATCTCGTACATCGGGAAATCGACGATCCAGCAGAAGTCGAAGCGATCCTGGGCGATCAGCGACAGCTCGCCGGCCACCTTGGTGCGGGCCGAGCCGGCGAACTTGTAGAACTTCCTGGGGTCGCCGCCGACGAAGAAGGCGGCGTCGCCGACGCCGAGGCCCAGCTGAGTGCGGATGGCCTCGGTGCGCGCCTCGCCGAGGTTGCGCGCGATCGGACCGGCGGCGCCGCCTTCGGCCCCCTCCCCGTCCCGCCAGAAAATGTAGCCCAGGCCCGGCTGGCCCTCGCCCTGAGCCCAGCTGTTCATGCGGTCGCAGAAGGCGCGCGAGCCGCCGCCCGGGGCCGGGATCGCCCAGACCGCATTGGCCGGGGCCTCGAGCATGCGCGCGAAGAGGCCAAAGCCGCCGCCGCGGAACGGCTCGGAGACGTCCTGCATGACCAGCGGATTGCGCAGATCGGGCTTGTCGGTGCCGTATCTGGCGATCGCCTCGCGGTAGGGGATGCGCGGGAACGGATAGGCCGTCACCGGCTTGCCGCCGGCGAATTCGGTGAACACGCCGTGCATGACCGGCTCGATGGCCGCGAACACGTCTTCCTGGGTGACGAAGCTCATCTCGACGTCGAGCTGATAGAATTCCAGCGAGCGGTCGGCGCGCAGGTCCTCGTCGCGGAAACAGGGCGCGATCTGGAAATAGCGATCGAAACCGGCGACCATCAGCAGCTGCTTGAACTGCTGGGGGGCCTGCGGCAGGGCGTAGAACTTTCCGGGGTGAAGTGCGCGACGGCACCAGGAAGTCGCGCGCGCCCTCGGGGCTGGAGGCGGTCAGGATCGGCGTCTGGAACTCGGTGAAGCCCTGGTCGATCATCCGCCGACGGATGGAATCGATGACCGTTCGAGCGCAGCACGATGTTGCGGTGCAGGGTCTCGCGCCGCAGGTCGAGGTAGCGGTGCGCGAGGCGGATATCCTCGGGATAGTCGGGCTCGCCGAACACCGGCAGCGGCAGTTCGGCGGCTTCCGACAGGACCTCGACGGCGCGCACCCGCACCTCGATCTCGCCGGTCGGCAGGTTGGGGTTGATGGTCTCGCGGCGTGCGCGCCACGACCTCGCCGTCGATGCGCACGACGCTCTCGGCCCGCAGTCGTTCGAGGGTCTCGAAGCCGGGCGCGCCGGGATGGGCGACCAGCTGGGTCAGGCCATAGTGGTCGCGCAGGTCGACGAACAGCAGGCCGCCGTGGTCGCGCTTGCGGTGGATCCAGCCCGACAGACGCGCACATTCGCGCCCTGGTCCGCGAGCCGGAGGGCGCCGCAGGTGTGGGTGCGATAGGCGTGCATCGTCGTCGAAATCCTGGAAAAACGGTCGCCAAAATGGCGGCGGAAGGGCGCACGGGGCGCCCTTGTGTCAAGGCGAGGGCCTTTGTCTTTCGGCGCCACGAACCGTTTGCGACTCGCGCGAAAATGCGCTTACGTCTGATTCCCTGTCTCAACAGCTGAAAGGAGGTGGTCCAGTGTCTCATTGTCTCCAACCGCGGTCGCAAGCGACCTGGAGCCTTAAGATCGAGGTTCTCTCCTGACGGCGTCTTGGCGCTCGAGGATCAGGTCGCGGTCATCGGGCAAGCGCCCGGGACCGCCGCGGTCACGACGATGGAAGGGCCGTCCCATCGCAAGGGCCCTCGATTTCAGCCCGGCGGTCCTTTTCGCTACCTTCGGAGCGTGGACGTCTCGTCCGCGTGGCGTCGCGACGCCGCCAACCAATTCGGCGGCCGTCGCGCGGGCCTCAGCCGCCGACCAGCTCCGCCGATCAGGAAGCGGCGGATCTCATTGGTGCCGGCGCCGATGTCGTAGAGCTTGGCGTCGCGCAGATAGCGCTCCACCGGGAAATCCTTGAGGTAACCGGCGCCGCCGAGGGCCTGGATGGCTTCCAGGGCGGTGCGCACGGCGTTCTCCGACGCCAGCAGGATCGCCCCGGCGGCATCGAACCGTGTCGTGTGGCCGGCGTCGCAGGCCCTGGCCACGGCATAGACATAGGCGCGAGCGGAATTGAGCGCGACGTACATGTCGGCGATCTTGCCCTGCATCAGCTGGAATGTGCCGATCGGCTTGCCGAACTGCCTGCGCTCGCGCACATAGGGCAGCACCGCGTCCAGGCAGGCCTGCATGATCCCCAGAGGACCGGCGGCCAGGACGGTGCGCTCATAGTCGAGGCCGCTCATCAGCACGCCGGCGCCGCCGTTTTCGGGGCCCATGACGTTCTCTTCAGGGACCTCGCAGTCCTCGAACACCAGCTCGCCGGTGTCGGAGCCGCGCATGCCGATCTTGTCGAGCTTCTTGGAGCACGAGAAACCGGCGAAACCCTTCTCGATCAGGAAGGCGGTGACGCCGCGGCTGCCGCCCTCGACGTCGGTCTTGGCGTAGACCACCAGCACGTCGGCGTGCGGGCGCGTTGGTGATCCAGAACTTGGTTCCGTTGAGCACGTAGCGGTCGCCGCGCCGCTCGGCGCGCAGCGCATGGAGATCACGTCGGAGCCCGCGCCGGCCTCGCTCATCGCCAGGGCCCCGACGTGTTCGCCGCTGATCAGGCCCGGCAGGTAGCGGCGCTTCTGCTCGTCGGTCCCCCAGCGGCGGATCTGGTTGACGCAGAGATTGGAGTGGGCGCCGTAGCTCAGGCCCACCGAGGCCGAGGCGCGGGAAACCTCCTCCATCGCCACCACGTGCTCGAGGTAGCCCAAGGCCCAGGCCGCCGAAGTCCTCCTCGACGGTGATGCCGTGCAGGCCGAGCTCGCCCATCTGCGGCCAGAGCTGCCGGGGAAAGGCGTTGCTGGCGTCGATCTCGGCGGCGATCGGCGCGATGCGGTCGGCGGCGAAGCGGGCGGTGGTCTCGCGGATGGCGTCGGCGGTCTCGCCGAGGCCGAAATCCATCATCGGTCCGTGATTGGGGATCATGTCCCTGACTTACCACGGCGCCGCGCATGCCGCGAGCGACGGGTGTCTCACTGGTGCGGTCGAGAAGACTCGAACTTCCACGGGTTGCCCCACAGCGACCTCAACGCTGCGCGTCTACCAATTCCGCCACGACCGCGACGCCAGTGAGCCGCGCGGCGTAGCAAATGGACTTGGACTTGTGAAGGGCGGCGCCCCACATTGTCGATTCATGAGCCTCATCCTGCAGCGCGCCGACCGGCGCCCCGTCGAGTGGGCGGTCTCGACCACGCCGGTCGCCTATCCGGAAGCGGCGGCATTCATGGAGGCTCGGGCAGCCGCTATCGCCGGCCACGCCGCCGCCGAGATGATCTGGCTGCTGGAACATCCGCCACTCTATACGGCGGGGGTGTCGGCCAAACCGGCGGATCTCCTTGCGCCCGAGCGGTTTGCGGTCTTCCAAAGCGATCGGGGCGGCCAGTACACCTATCATGGCCCAGGGCAGAGGGTTGCCTATGTCATGCTCGACCTGCGGGCGCGGGGCCGGGACGCGAAGGCCTTCGTCGCGGCCCTCGAATCCTGGCTTATCACCGCGCTGGCGACCTTTGGCGTGCAGGGTGAGACGCGCTGCGGCCGGGTCGGTGTCTGGGTCGTCAGACCGCCGCGGGAGGACAAGATCGCGGCCATCGGGGTCAAGCTTCGGCGTTGGGTGAGCTTCCATGGAGTTAGCCTGAACGTCTCGCCGGACCTGTCGCATTTCGACGGCATCGTGCCTTGCGGGATCACGCGGCACGGCGTCACCAGCCTGGCCGACCTGGGGGTCGGCGCCAGCCTCGCGGACGTGGACGAGGCGCTGAAGGAGGCTTTCGACGGGATCTTCGGGCCGACCGACGAATTGCCGCCGCCGGTTGTCTGACGCTGATCGGCGTGATTACAGATGGCGGGATGAGTCCTGGGGCCCGCCTCGAAATTGGAAAGCCTTAGCCCCGCTTCATGCGCCTGATCGAACGCTATCTCTTTCGCCAGCTGCTGGGTCCAACGCTTCTGGCGACATCGGCGCTGTCGGGTATCGCTCTGCTCAGCCAGAGCCTGGCGGGCCTCGACCTGCTGGTCGACCAACGCCAGAGCGCTCTGATCTTCATCAAGCTGACGCTCCTGGCCATGCCGCAACTCATCGTCCTGATCCTGCCGGTCGCGATCCTGGTCGCGACCCTGTTGGCGATGAACCGATTGCACACCGAACACGAGATCGTCACCTGTTTCGCGGGCGGAATGAGCCGATGGCGCGTCATATCGCCCGCCGTCCGACTGGCGGCCTGGGTCAGCCTCGGCTCCCTGGTCATGACACTGTGGATCCAGCCGATCTGCTACCGGGAGATGCGCCGGACGCTGGATGCAGTGCGGGCCGATCTCATCGCGACCATGATCAAGCCCGGTCAATTCACTCATCCCGGACCCGGCCTGACGGTCTACGCCCAGACGGTCGACGACGACGGCGCGATCCACAATCTGTTCATCGACCGCGACAACGGCCATGGCAGGGACACCACCGTCACCGCGCGCGAGGGCCGATTTCGAGCGGCGGGACGGCGCGCCGGTTCTGGTCATGCGCCACGGTTCAAACCAGGAGTTCACCCCTGCCGGCGTCCTTAATTACCTCTCGTTCGACGAGTACATCTTCGATCTCCGCCCCCTGGTCAGCCTCGACCGGGTCATCCGCTACAAGCTTTCGGACCGATATCCTCACGAGCTGTTTTTTCCGGACACCCGCGACGGCCTGGGAACGGGCGAACGTCGGCAAGATGCTGGCGGAGGGCCATTCACGGTTCAGCGCTCCGCTCTACAATATCGCGTTCATGTTCATGGCCCTGGCGGCGGTGATCGGCGGATCGTTCAACCGGTTCGGCTATGGCGCTCGGATCGCCGCGGTGGCGGCGGCCGCCCTGATCCTCAGGACCTTGGGCTTTGCCGTCCAGGCGGCTGGCGGGCGCGAACCCGGCGCTGAACGTCATGCAGTATCTGGTGCCGGCCGTCGCCGCGCTGTCTGGCGGCCCTGGTGCTGTTCACGCACCACTCGGCGGCGAAACGACGTAGCCCGGGCGCGCCGCGCCGCTGGCTCTTGCCGGCGGCTTCGCGTGAACCGAGCGCCGTCGCGCATCCAGTCCTATGTGCTGGCTCGCACTTTGGTCGGCGTCGGCTCGGCGTTGGCGGTGATCGCTTCGGTGATCATGCTGATCGAATTCGTCGAGCTGACCCGTACTATGGGCGGCCGAAGTCCGAACTGACCTTCGTCGACCTCTTCGGCCTGACCGTTGCTGAAGATCGCCGTCGGTGATCTTGCTGGTGTTGCCGTTCGTGTTCCTGTTCGGTTCGATGGGCGCGTTCGTCGCGCTGAATCGGCGCAGCGAACTGGTGGCGATGCGGGCGGCCGGCGTGTCGGCCTGGCGTTTCATCATGCCGCCGGCAGCGGCCGCCTTCGCATGTGGCCTTATTACGGTCGACGGTCCTCAATCCGCTCGCCGCCTACCTGAACGGCCAGTTCGAAGACCGTCGCGCGGCCTTGAGCGAGGCGGAGGTCCGACAACGCCTCCGGCGACATCTGGCTGCGGCAGGGCGACGACCGTGATCAGATCGTCATCCACGCCAAGGCGCACGACACGGTCGACGAGACCGTGCGGCTCAAGCACGTCTCCCTGTTCATCCATCAGATCGCCCCCAGCGGCGACCTCGACTTCTCCCGCCGCATCGAGGCCGCCGAAGCGCGGCTGACTGCCCGGATTCTGGCGACTGAGCGACGTGCGCGAGGCGCTGCCGGGGGCCGGATCGGTGCGCTCCGAGCAGCTCTCGATCCCATCGAGCCTGGACCGCCGCACGGCGATGGAAAAGTTCGTCTCGCCCGGCGCGGTGGCGTTCTGGCGCCTGCCCGCGACGATCCGGGCCGCCGAACTGGCCGGCTATTCGGCGGCCGGCTACGAGTTGCGGCTGCAGCAACTGCCTGGCGACGCCGCTGCTGTTCACGGCGATGACCGTCCTGGCGGCGGCGTTTTCCCTGCGGCTGATGCGGCTGGGAGACCTCGCCGGCCTGGCCGCGACCGGCGTCGCGCTGGGCTTCGTGATCTTCTTCCTGAGCGCCTTTTGCGGGGCACTGGGCGTCGACCGACGTTATACCGCCGCTTCTGGCGGCCTGGAGCCCGCCGGTGCTGGCGCTTTTTTCCGGCGTCACCCTGCTTTGCTATACGGAGGACGGATGATCGGGTGCGCGGGCGTGTGAGGTCGAGGACAGAAGAGGTCCGCGTGTGGTGAGAGTCGGCCGCTTCGCGGCGATATTGACGACGACGCGGCCTCGCCGCGCGGCGGGCGTCGCCGCGCTGGCGGGCCGCCATGGCGCAGACCGGCCTCAGGCGCAGTCGACCGTCGCCCAGTCGCCACCGCCGCCGGTGCCGCCGGCCGCCGAGGACGACGGACTGGCGGGCGGCGGCTTCTACCTCGAGGCCGACCGCCTGGTCCACGACGACATCCAACACACCACCCGCGCCGAGGGATCGGTCGAGGCGCGCTACAAGGGGCGGGTGCTGCGCGCCGACGAGGTCGACTACGACAGCGTCAGCGGCGTCGTCACCGCCCGCGGCCACGTGAAGAGTCGATCGAGCCCGACGGCACCGCCCAATTCGCCGACGCCATCACCCTCGACAAGGACATGAGCGAGGGCGTCGCCCTGGGCTTCTCGACGCGGCTCGAAGACGATGTGAAGATCGCCGCCGCCGCGCGCCAACCGCCAGAGCGCCGGAGGTCACCGAACTCGACAGCGTCGATCTACACGCCCTGCGCGACCTGCGCCGAGAATGGGTCGGCAACGCCGACATGGTCGATCAAGGCGCGAAAGGTGATCGAGGATCACAAGCGCAAGACCATCTATTTCCAGGACGCGGTGATCCAGGTGAAAGGGGTCGGCATCCTCTATCTCCCGGCCTTCTGGACGGCCGACCCGGCGGCCAAGCGCAAGTCGGGGTTTCTGCATTCCCACGGCCACCTATTCCGGCGAGCGCGGTTTCAGCTACCAGCAACCCTACTACCAAGTGATTTCGCCATCCCAGGATCTGGTCATCTCACCGCAGATCAACAGCAAGGTGAACCCGTTTCTGAACATCGACTATCGCCAGCGGTTCTATTCCGGAGCGTTGGACGTTCGGGCCGGCTATACCTATGATCAGGACTTTACGTCCGGGGGCAGCAAATTCGGTCCCGACACCTCGCGCAGTTACATATTGGGCAGCGGAGTTTTCGATCTCAGTCCCCGGTGGCAATGGGGGTTCACCGCCGAGCGAGCCTCGGACAAGCTGATCTTCGACAAGTACTCGATCCGAAACGTGTTCGCCGGCTCGGGCATGCCTGACCGTGGACTTTACGCGGCAGACGACCGGCGGCTGATTTCACAGCTGTACGTGGTGCGCCAGGACCAGGGATCCTACCTCTCGGTCGCGGCGATCAGCGTACAGGGGCTGCGCCCGACCGACGAGCAGAGCACATTCCCGACCATCGCTCCCCTGATCGAAGCGCGCTGGGAGCCGGACATGCGATACTGGGCGGTCGGTTGCGATTGGACGGCAGCGCCGTGGCGCTGACGCGCTCCGAGGCGCCCGGTGAAACGCGGCCTGCCCGGGAACGCCGCCCGTCGCGGGGCTCGACATCGCCGCGCGACCGCGGGCCTGGACTGGCAGAGAACGTTCACGCTTTCGAACGGCCTGCGCGTCCAGCCCTTCGTCGACGGGTCGCGCCGACCTCTACAATACGGCTGGCTTGCCCAGGCACTCCGTCGGGCGCGACGGTGGGCCGCGCGTTCGGCTATGTCGGCGCCAATGTCAGCTATCCGCTGTTCAAGCAGGTGAACGACGTCACCTACATACTCGAGCCGCTGGCGCAGGTCGAGATCGCGCCGAACACTCAGCTCGATCCGCGAATTCCCAACGAGGACAGCCAAGTCTGGGAATTCGACGACACCAATCTGTTCGACGTCAATCGCTCGCCGGGCTACGACCTCTACGAAGGCGGCCAGAGCGTCACCCTCGCCGGCCGCGCCACCGCCATGCTCGCCGACGGACGCAGCGCCAGCGTGCTGTTCGGTCGACGCTCGGGCTTCGAATCCGACCCGGCCGTGCCCATCGCGCACCGGCCTGCAGACGGCGCTGTCGGATTACATCATCGCGTTCGAGGCGACCCCGGTTCACGGAATCACCGTGTTCACGCGATGCGGATGAACTCGGCAACCTTCGCCGTGAACCGCCTGGAGGCCGGGGCGAATTTCTCGACCGGATCGCGCGTCCGGCTACATCAGCTATCTGGAGGAAGCTCAAGTCGCCCCTGGGCGGCCCGGTCCGCAGCATGGACTGTTCATGGCGAGGTCTACCCGCTCGAAACACTGGGGCGTGACGGCCTATGGCATCGTCGACTCCGGAACCTGGCGACGCGAAGAGATCGGTCTGATCTATCGCGACGATTGCGTGCGGGTCGAAGTGCTGTATCGCCACGACGAAACCTTCAACGGCACGCTTGGTCCCTCGACATCCGTGGTGCTTCGCCTAAAGCTCGCCACATTGGGCAATTCAAGTTAGAGCCCCTAGAGAATCGCCCTACCCCGACGCTGAGCGCGGGTGCGGGCGGCGCTGAATGAGGATTCTCGAAATACGATGCGCAGGCTTGACTACATCGCGGCCGCGGCGCGCGCGGGCGCGATGGTTTGTATCTTGGTGCTGGGGTCCGGCGCGCCGGCCTCGGCTCAGAACCGAAGTCGGCGACGCCCAGCGCCGCCGACCTCACGCCCTCGACGACGGCGGCCACATCAGCGGCCGCGCCGCCCAACGGCCTTGTCCGAAAGCGTCGTGGTGACCGTCAACGACGAGATGATCTCGAGCTTCGACGTCGTCCAGCGCATGCGCCTGCTGATCGTCACCTCGGGCATCCAGCCCTCGCCGGAGAACTTGCCCGACATCCAGCGGGAAGCCGTCCGCTCTCTGATCGACGAGCGGCTGGAGATGCAGGAACTTCGGCGCGAGGCGAAGGAGCAGAAGTTCGACCTGATCGCCTCCGACGCGGAGGTCAACGACGAACTCGCCGACATCGCGCGCGGCAACAACACCAGCTCCGACCAATTGCTGGCGCAGCTGGCCGCCCAAGGCGTCGGCGCCCAGACCTTCCGTGATCAGCTGCGGGCGGAGATCAGCTGGCGCGGCTGGATTCGCGGACGCTACGGCCAGCGGCTGGTGATCGGCGACGACCAGGTCAAGGCGTTCCAGAAGCACCTCGAGGCGGAGGCCGACAAGCCTCAGTACCAGATCAGCGAAATCTTCGTCGACGCCGCGCGCGCCGGCGGCGTAGCCGGCCGCCGAGCAAGGGGCGTCGCAATTGCTCAGCCAGCTTCAGAAAGGCGCGCCTTTCGCCGCCGTGGCCAGACAGTTCTCCAACACGCCGTCGGCGGCCAATGGCGGCGACGTCGGCTGGATTTCTCCCGGCGAGATGCCCCCGCAGGTTGACCGCGCGCTTGGAGAACCTGCGGCCCGGCCAGCTGTCCGCGCCCATTCCGGTGAAGGATGGCGTCTACATCGTCTATCTGAAGGACAAACGCGCCGGCGGGTCGTCGACGCTGGTTACCCTGAAGCAGGTGGCCATCTCGCTGCCCAAGGGCGCCAGCGAAGAACAGGTCGCGGCCGCGAACGCCAAGCTCGTGGCCCTGCGCCCCAAACTTTCGGGCTGCGACAATCTCGAGGCGGCCGCCGCCAAGGTCGCCGGGCGCGGTGTCCGGCGATCTGGGCGAAGCCGAGACCAAGGATCTCGCGCCGGCGTTCCGCAACGCCGCGGAAGCCCTCAAGGTCGGCGAAGTGTCCGCGCCGATCCGCACCGAGGTCGGCCTCCACCTGATCGCGCGTGTGCGGCCGCCGGCACGGCGGCGCCGAAGCGATGACGCCCGAGCAGATCCAGAACCGCTTGTATGGTCAGGAACTATCGATGATCGCCAAGCGTCAGATCCGCGATCTGCGCAACTCGGCCACCATCGAAACGCGGTGACCGGAGCCCGGCTCGCGCTCAGCCTCGGCGATCCGGCCGGCATAGGGCCGGAGATCGTCGTCAAGGCCTGGCGCGCGTTGCGCTCGACCGGGCCCGCCTTCGTGGTGGTCGGCGATGCGGAGTCGTTGAGACGCGCGCCACGGCGGCGGCGATGTCAGCGTGGTCGGGACGATCGGCGAGGGCGTGTCGCTGTTCGCCAACGCCCTGCCGGTCATCGACATCCCCCTGCCCGCCCCCGCCACGCCCGGCCGAGCCATCGCCAGAGTCGTCCGCGCTCGTGATCCGCTGGATCGAGACCGCGGCGAAGCTAGCGATAGCCGGCGAGGCCGACGCCCTCGTCACCGCGCCGATCGCCAAGGCCCCGCTTTACGACGCCGGCTTCGCCTTTCCCGGCCACACCGAATTCCTCGGCGAACTCGCGCCGACGCCGAGCCGGCGAGACGGCGCGCGGCCCGGTGATGATGCTTGCCGCGGCCGACCTGCGCGTCAGCCTCGTCACCATCCACGAGCCGCTCTCGCAAGGTTCCGGGCCTGCTCACGATCCAGACGATCGTGAACGCCGGCCTGGTCACCGCCCATGCGCCTCGCGGCGCGATTTCGGCATCGAGCGGCCCGCGGCTGGCGGTCGCCGGGCTCAATCCGCATGCCGGCGAAGCGGGCGCGCTCGGCGGCGAGGAAATCGCGATCGTCGCGCCGGCGGTGCGCGAACTCTGGCGGCCATGGGCGTGCAACGTCAGCGGTCCGCATCCCTCGGATACCCTGTTCCATCCCGAAGCGCAGGGCGCGTTACGACGCCGCGCTCTGCCTGTACCACGACCAGGCCCTGATACCGGTCAAGATGCTGGATTTCTGGGGCGGCGTGAACATCACCCTGGGTCTCTCGATCGTGCGGACGTCGCCCGACCATGGCGTGGGCTACGACATCGCGGGCCAGGGCGTTGCGCGTCCCGACAGCCTGATCGCCGCCGTGAAACTGGCGGCCGCGATCGCCTGCCGTCGCGCGGCGGCATGAACCCTGAAACCCTGCCGCCGCTGCGCCAGGCGCTCGCGGAGGCCGGCATCTCGGCGGACAAGCGGTTCGGCCAGCACTTCCTGCTCGACCTGAACATATGTCGGAAGATCGTGCGACTGTCGGAAATCCGCCCCGGCGAAACCGTCATCGAGGTCGGTCCCGGTCCGGGCGGGCTGACGCGGGCCCTGCTCGAGGCCGGCGCCAGGGTGGTCGCGATCGAGAAGGACGCGCGCTTCCGTCCGCTGCTGGAAGAGATTGCGGCGGCGAGCGATGGACGCCTGGCTCTGATCGAGGCGGACGCCCTGAGCGTCGACATGTCCGCCGTTGACCGGCGGTCCGGCCGCGGTGGTCGCCAACCTGCCCTACAACGTCGGTACGCCGCTTGCTGGTCAAATGGCTGACCGGCTCCGTTTCGGCCGACCAGCATGACCCTGATGTTCCAGAAGGAGGTCGCCCTGCGGATCGTCGCCCGGCGCCGGCGAAGCGCACGATTCGGTCGCCTCGCCGTGCTCAGCCAGGCGCTGTGCGAGGCGCGGCTGGTGATGGATCTGCCCGCGCGGGCATTCACCCCGCCGCCGAAGGTCGACTCGGCGGTGGTGCGGCTCGAACCGCTCGCCCGAGCGGCCCCGGACGCCTGATCATCGCCTTCAGACCGTCGCCCAGGCGGCGTTTGGCCAGAGACGCAAGATGCTGCGGTCATCGCTGCGAAGCCTGGGGGGGAGGCGCTGTGCGCGCGGGCCGGCATCGACGCCAATGTGCGCGCCGAGACGGTTTCGGTGGCGGGGTTCATGGCCCTCGCCGCGGCGCTCGACCAGGCCGAATCGGCCCCAGCCGATCGTCGCGGGCGCGCGAACTAGCGCGGACCCCGAAGACGCCGCCGCCGCTCATTTGCCTTTCACGCGGCCGGCAGCGTCTCGGACAACAGGGCCTCGACCAGGTGCTCGACAGAGGGGTTGCGCCATCGGCGCAGGCGCTCGGCGCGATAGATTGCGGCGAGGTCGGCGTAGGCGCGGTCGAAGTCCTCGTTGACGATCACATAGTCGTAGTCGCCCCATTGGCGATCTCGCCTCGGGCTCGTCCCAGACGGCGGTAGATGACATCCTCGGCGTCCTGCGCCCTGGCGTGCAATCGAGCGGACAGCTCCGCCATGCTGGGCGGAAGGACGAACACCCGTACGGTGTCCGCGCCGGCTCTGTCGGCGATCGCCGCCGCGCCTTGCCAGTCGATATCGAACAGGACGTCCTGGCCGCGCTCCAGCATGGCCATCACCGGTGCCCGCGGGCGTGCCGTAGCGATGCTCGTGGACCTCGGCCCACTCCAGGAACGCGTCGGCCCTCGACCATCGCGTCAAAGTCGTCGCGGCGACGAAATGATACTCGCGCCCATCCTGCTCGCCGCGGCCGCGGCGGCGCGGGTGGTGGCGGAGATCGAGATCGCCAGGTCGGGGTGGTCGGCGACCAGGCGGCGCGACAGCGAGGTCTTGCCGGCGCCGGACGGGACTGGAGATCACCAGCAGCAATCCGCGCCGGCGGGGCGGCTCCTCACTCGACATTCTGCACCTGCTCGCGGAACTGGTCGATGATCGCCTTGAGATCCAGGCCGATCGCGGTCAGTGCGGATGACGCCGACTTGGAGCAAAGGGTGTTGGCCTCGCGCATGAACTCCTGGGTCAGGAAGTCCAGTCGCGGCCAGCGGCCGCCGTCGGTCCGCGAGCAGGGCGCGCGCGGCGGCGACGTGGCCGCCCAGGCGGTCGAGCTCCTCGCGCACGTCGGCCTTCACGGCCATGGCCGCGGCCTCCTGCACGATGCGCTCCCGCCGGCCGCCTCGCCCGCCAGTTCGGTCAGCCGGCGCTCGAACCGTGCTTGATGATCAGGCGGCTGGGCCGCGCGCCTCGCGCCTCGGCCGAGCGACCAGCGCTGCGATGCGGTCCAGGAAGCCGCTCAGCAGCCCGGCCAGCGCGGCGCCCTCGACGAGCCGGCTGGCTTCCAGAGCCGTCCAGCGCCGCGACGATCGATGCGCCATGGCCGCCTCGATCGCTGCGTGCGCGTCGGGATCGTCATCGTCCTCGCCGGCGTCGATGACGCCGCGAAGAGCCGAGCAGCCCATCCATCGACGGCGGCGCCGCGCGGCCGGCGGCGACATAGGGCTCGCCAAGCCGCAGGTATCGTTCGAGCGGCCTCCAGATTGACCCGGACCTGCGCCGGCCGCTTCGGCGCGCTTGCCCTGAACGGTGACGCCGATCTGTCCGCGTTGGAACCGGCGCCTGGCCGCCTCGCGGGCCAGCGCGCTCGAGTCGTCGAAGCCGGGCGGTCCGCGAAAGCGGACATCCAGATTGCGGCCATTGACGCTGCGCGCCTCGACCGCCCAGACTCCAGCGATCCGGATTGGCCTTCGGCCCGGGCAAACCCGGTCATACCCGAGAGTGCGCCAGCGGTCGGGATTGACGTCATTGTAGGGGCGCTCCCGCCTTCGCTCGCTCGATCGACCGCCAGCGGGCGACATTTCGCAGATGCTCCGCCAAGGTCGAGGAAAACACGTGACCGCCGGTTCCATCGGCGACGAAATAGAGGTCCTCGGTCGGAGCCGGCTGCAGCGCGGCGGCGAGTGAGGCGACGCCTGGATTGGCGATCGGCGTCGGCGGAAGGCCGGCGACCAGATAGGTGTTGTACGGCGTGCGGCTCGCCAGTTCGGAGACGCGTAGACCATGGCCGAGCGGCGCGCCGCCGGTAAGCCCGTAAATAACCGTCGGATCGCTCTCCAGTCGCATGCCGGCGCGCAAACGATTGATGAACAGCCCCGCGATATGGGGCCGCTCTTCGGATTTGGCGGTCTCCTTCTCGACGATGGAGGCGAGGACCACCGCTTCCTCGGCTGTCCGGTAAGGAAGATTCGGCGCACGATCCGACCAGAGTTCCTGCAGGGTCCTGTCGCGCGCCGCGGTCATCCGGCCGAGCACCGCCGAGCGTGGTTCCCCCCGGCGGATCTGATAGGTCTCGGGCAGAACCGCCCCCTCCGGCGGCAGCGGCGCCGGGCCGGTCAGCACGGACGCGCGTTGCAGGATCTGGGCCACCATGGCGGAGGTCACTCCTTCCGGGACCGTGACGAACCGCCTGACCACGGCGCCCGACCGAATGGCGCCGATCACGCGCCACAAGGGTGCGCCGGAGGGAAACTCATACTCGCCGGCCTGGAGATGGGTAGCGGCGCCGCTGATCTTTGCGCCCACCATGAACGCCGTCGCCGACCAGATCGCATGTGACCGCGCCAAAATCCGGGCGATCTGGGGAAGACGCGCCCCGGCCGGCACCACAATGTCCGTGGCCGTTCCGGATCGGGAGCCCGGCCCCGGGCCGGCCCAGAGCAATAGCGCGAACGCGGCCAGCACCGCGCCGCTCGCCGCGAGGCCCAGTCCGACGATCCGGCCGATCGAGCGCGGCGATCGTTTGGCGATGGGCGCGGGGCGACGGCGCCGCGCCCGACGCACCGGTCGCTTCACGAAACCTTCTTGAACACGATGCTGGCGTTGGTGCCGCCAAAGCCGAAGCTGTTGGAGAGCACCGTGTCGATCTTCATCGGTTTGGCGGCGTTCGGCACCAGGTCGATCGGCGTGTCCACCGAGGGATTGTCGAGATTGATGGTCGGCGGCGCGATCTGATCGCGCAAAGCCAATACCGAGAATGCCGCCTCCACCGCCCCCGCCGCGCCCAGCAGATGGCCGATCGACGATTTGGTCGACGACATGGCGGTCTTGCCGGCCGCCTGGCCGAACAGCCGTTCTACGGCGCCCAGTTCGATTTCGTCGCCCAACGGCGTCGAGGTGCCGTGCGCGTTGATGTAATCGATATCGGCCGGTTCGATGCCCGCCTGACGAATCGCGGCCTTCATCGCCCTGAAGCCCCCATCTCCGTCCTCGGCCGGCGCGGTGATATGATACGCATCACCGGCAAGTCCGTAGCCGGTAACTTCGGCGTAGATCTTGGCGCCGCGGCCGAGGGCGTGGCCGAGCTCCTCCAGCACCAGAACGGCGGCGCCTTCCCCCATGACGAACCCGTCCCGGTCTCGATCGTAGGGCCGCGAAGCGTGCGTGGGCCGGTCGTTGAAATGAGTGGACATGGCGCGACAGGCGACGAAGCCGGCGATCCCGATCTTGCAGATAGCCGCCTCGGCGCCGCCGGAAATCATCACATCCGCGTCGCCGTGCTGGATCAGGCGCATGCCGTCACCGACCGCGTGGGCGCCGGTCGCGCAGGCGGTCACCACCGAGTGGTTTGGACCCTTGAACCGGTGTCGAATTGAAACCTGGCCAGAGGCGAGATTGATCAGCGCCGATGGAATGAAGAACGGGCTGACGCGCCGGGGACCCCTTTCATGGAGCTCCACGGCCGTATCGGCGATGGTCGACAAACCGCCGATACCGGAGCCGATGTTGACGCCGGTGCGCTCGCGCGCCTCCTCGTCGGGAGGAACCCAGCCCGAAATCGCGCACCGCTTCGTCGGCCGCGGCCATCGCATAGAGGATGAAATCATCGACGCGGCGCCGATCCTTCGGGCTCATCACCTGGTCGGGATCGAAGGCGCCGGGCAGTCTGTGGCGCTCCGCCGCCACGCCCGTCGATGCGCGGCACCTCGCACGCGACTTGGCAGGCGTAATCGGTCGGGTCGAATGCGGTGATTCGACCCGGCGCCGGACTTACCGGCGATCAATCGGCTTCCAGGTGGCTCCGACACCCCAACCAAGTGGGGTGACCATGCCAAGTCCGGTGACGACGACGCGACGCATGTGCCCCAGACGATCAGGCGCCCAGGCGCTCTCCGATGAACTTCACCGCGTCGCCGACGGTCTGGATGTGTTCGGCGGCGTCGTCTGGGATCTCGATGTCGAATTCTTCTTCGAAAGCCATGACCAGTTCGACGTTGTCCAGGCTGTCGGCGCCGAGATCGTCGATGAAGCTCGCTTTCTCCGTCACCTTCTCTGGATCCGCGTCCAGGTGTTCGATGACGATCTTGCGCACGCGCTCGAGAATGTCGGACATTTAGGCTCGTCCCTTTTTGGTTGCCGTCGGCCCTCGCAAACACAGGCCGGACGTTCAGCGATACAATTCGATTTCCCGCCTAGCATGTTCCTTTCGGTCGCACTAGCGGTGGCGAGGAGGCCGTCGGCCGCCGTCGTGGGCGTGGCCGGTGGTCATGGCGGCGGGGACAAATCGCTCGACGGACCGCAACCCGCCCGCCAGCTTCGGGCCCGCTCGTGGTCAGGTGTCGAGCGTCTCGAGCGTTGCATGACGTAGCCGGGAGCGGCGCACGGACGGTCCGGGGCCGGCGTCCGAAACGACGCCTAGATCATCGCCATGCCTCCGTTGACGTGCAGCGTCTGGCCGGTGACGTAGGCCGACTTCGTCGCTCGCGAGGTAGACGCAGGCGGCGGCGACATCCGCTCCGGTCCCGAGGCGACCCAGAGGCACTGTCCCTACAATCTGCCCCTTCTGGGCCTCGTTCAGGGCGTCGGTCATCGGGCTTTCGATGAAGCCGGGGGCGACGCAGTTGACCGTCACGGCGCGCGACGCCACCTCTTGAGCGAGAGCCTTGGAAAACCCGACCATTCCCGCCTTTGAGGCCGCGTAGTTCGACTGGCCCGGATTGCCGGTCACGCCGACCACAGAGGTGATGCCGATAATTCGGCCGGATCGGCGCTTCATCATCCCTCGCAAGGCCGCCCGAGACAGGCGGAAGTAACTTTCGAGGTTGACGCGAAGGACGCTGGCCCAGTCCTCGTCCTTCATCCGCACAAGCAGTCCGTCCCGAGTAATGCCGGCGTTGGCGACGAGGATCGACAGTTCGGATCCGGCGGCCGCCTCGGCTCGAGCGATCAGCCGGTCGACCGCGACGCCGTCGGCAAGATCACACGCGACGCAGGAAACACGCTCGGCCAGGGAGGCCGCCATGGTCTCGAGAGCGGCCTCGCGGGTTCCGGAGAGCACCACATGGGCGCCCTGCCCATGCAGGGCGCGCGCAATCGCGCCACCGATTCCGCCGCTGGCCCCGGTCACCAGAGCGGTCTTGCCCGTGAGATCGAACATCGTTCCTGACTCCCGAATTACAGCGTTCCAGCGAAAGCTTCGAGATCGGCTGGGGAACTGAGAGCCATCGCCCTGGCGTCCGGTGCGATCCGCTTGCTCATGCCGGTGAGCACCTTGCCCGCGCCCGCCTCGGCGAAATAGTCGACACCGCCGTCGCCGGCCATCCACAGCATGCTTTCGCGCCATCGCACGCGCGCGGTCATCTGCTCGATCAAGAGAGCGCGAATGACCTCGGGATCCAACGTCGGTGCCGAGGTGACGTTGGCCACCAGCGGAGCCCGCGGGGCCATGATTGCGATGCGCGCGAGGGCCTCGGCCATCTCCTCTGCGGCCGGACGCATCAACGGGCAGTGGAACGGCGCCGACACGTTCAACGGAATGGCGCGCGCGCCCAGGGATTTGGCTTCCGCGATCGCCCGATCTACGGCCGCTGTCTCGCCCGATATCACGATGTTTCCGGCGTTGTTGTCGTTGGCCACCACGCAGACACCGATTGCCGAGCCGGCCAGAGCCGCAGCCTCCGCGAGAGCCAGATCGGTTTTCGGACCGATCAACGAGGCCATCGCGCCCTGCCCGACAGGAACCGCTCGCTGCATGGCCTGACCGCGAAGGCGCAAGAGACGTGCCGTATCGGCAAGAGTGAGCGCGCCGGCCGCCGCCAGGGCGGAATATTCTCCCAAGGAATGGCCGGCGACGAAGGCGGCCCGTTCAACCGCCACGCCGAACTCACGGGCGAGCACCCGCATGACCGCGAGACTGACGGCCATCAGAGCCGGCTGGGCGTTCTCCGTGAGGGTCAGTTCCTCGATCGGGCCATCCCGCATCATCAGGCCGAGTTTTTGCCCCAGGGCGTCGTCGATTTCCTCCAGCACGGCGCGGGCCTCGGAAAACGCCGCGCACAGATCAACGCCCATTCCGACGGCCTGGCTGCCCTGGCCGGGAAAAAGGAAAGCTAGACTCATCGGGGCTCCGATCCCTTGATTTTGCGGCGAGGGTTAGGTGAATCCGTTTCGGGCGCCAAGTGCCGTTGAGCCACCGACAAAACCGCTGGCGCCGCGCTGATGTAGAATGCATATGCAAGGTCAGAAACGGGAGCCGAACCATGAAACGCCTGCTCGCTATTACCGCCATGGGCCTGATCCTCGCGGCGACATCGACCCTCGCGGCCCTGAAAGTCGGCGTCGTTGCGCCGGATTTTTCCGCCCCCGGGTATCAAGGGGGCAAGCCTCTGACCTTCCATCTCGCCCGCGCGTTGCACGATGGACCGGTCGTCATCTACTTTTTCCCCGCGGCCCACACCAGCGGGTGCAACCTCGAAGCGCATTTGTTCGCGGACGCGATCGATCAATTCCATGCGCTTGGTGCAACCGTCATCGGAGTGACCGCAGGCAACCTGGATCAGCTCGCGGCCTTCTCGAGCGAAACTGAACACTGCTCGGGTAAATTCCCGGTGGCGGCGGACCCGCACGCGGCAATCGCCCGGACCTACGACGCCTTGTTGCCTATACCGCCCGGAATATCCAACCGGACATCGTATGTGATCGCGCCGAATGGTAAGGTCATCTTCGTCTATTCCAATCTCGGCGCGGACAAGCACGTCAGCGAGACCTTGGCGGCGGTCAAGGCCTGGAAAGCGTCGAACCCCGGCTGAAACCGGCGCGTGGCCGGCGTCGAGCCGGTCGAACCCGATTTTCTGCGCCCGCCGCTTAGTGGAACAGGCGAATTTGCGATGGCGAACCCTTGAGGTTATTGCCATGGCCGGTCATTTCGACTAAGAGCGCGCCTCCCCACGAGGAGCGGTCCATTCGCGGAGTGTCAAAGGGTCGGGAGGTCTCCCGTCCGCCGCGTATAGAGATCCATCGTATCCGAGGCTTGCTTCCGCCCTCGAATGCGCCGCCCTTCCATCGGAAGAAGGAAACTATGGCGCTCTACGAGCACGTCGTCATTTCGCGGCAGGATATCTCGCCGCAACAGGCCGAAACCCTGAACGAACCATGAAAGCCCTGATCGAAGCCGGCGGCGGCACACGTCGCCAAGATCGAGTACTGGGGTCTTCGCAACCTGACCTACCGGATCAAGAAGAACCGCAAGGGCCACTACTCCCTGCTGGCCATCGACGCGCCCGCCGCCGGCGGTCAAGGAAATGGAGCGGCAGCTGTCCATCAACGAAGACGTACTGCGCTATCTGACCGTCCGCGTCGATGAACTGGACCTGGAGCTGTCGCCGGTGCTGCGCGCGCCGCGAACGCGAGCGCGAGCGTCGCTTCGACGACTTCCCGGCTCAGGGGCGCTCTGAAGCCGAAGAGACCTGACCATGACCGACGAAACCCGACTCCCGAAGGCGCCGGCGGCGGCGCCGCCGGCCATTCTTCCGCCGCCGCAAGGTCTGCCCGTTCTCCGGCGCTGGACGCGCCGAAGATCGACTACAAGGACGTCAAGCTGCTGCAGCGCTACATCTCCGAGCGCGGCAAGATCGTGCCGTCACGCATCACCGCGGTATCGGCGAAGAAACAGCGGGAACTGGCCAAGGCCATCAAGCGCGCGCGCTTCCTGGCGCTGTTGCCCTATGTCGTGAAATAAGGGGCGAGAACTCAGATGAAAGTCATCCTGCTGGAACGCGTGGAACGCCTCGGCGCCCTTGGCGATGTGGTGTCGGTAAAGGACGGTTTCGCCCGCAATTTCCTCTTGCCGCGCTCCAAGGCGCTTCGAGCCAATGCCGCCAACCTGAAGGTCTTCGAAGGCCAGCGCGCCGAGATCGAATCGCGCAATGCCAGGGCCGCGCAAGCGGCGGCGAAGTCCGGCGAAAAGCTCGACGGAACCGTCTATGTAATGATCCGCCAGGCGGGCGAAACGGGCCAACTCTACGGCTCGGTATCCGGGCGGGACATAGCCGATGCGATCAACGCCGAGGGCGGCAAGGTCGATCGTGCGATGGTCGTGCTCGACAAGCCGATCAAATCGCTTGGAGTTCATCCGGTGAAGGTTCGCCTGCACGCGGAGGTCTCGGTGACGGTCAATGTAAATATCGCCCGTAGCGCGGACGAAGCCGAGCGTCAGGCGCGCGGCGAGAACGTCATCGCGTCGCAATTCGAAGAAGACCGCGCCACCGATGCACAGGCCGCCGCGGACATGATCGAGGGCGGCGCGGGCAGCCACGAGATGTCGGCGCGCGACGAGTAGTCGCGGCGCCGGTTGCACGCTCTATAGCGGCGCCACGCTTGGCGTCGCGGCGAGCCGGTTGCTATGATCGGCCGCTAAGGATTGGCCGGGGCGCCGTCGACCTATGACCCAGACAGACCCGAGTGGCGGCCGAAGCCGACTGCGTCTGTTTGGCAGGTTTAGCCTTTCTTCGCCTGACGGCGTCGAGGTGACCATAACCAGTCGGCGCGGCCGCGCCCTTCTGGCCTATCTGTTTCTTTCACCCGACCAGGAGGAGAGCCGCGAGCGATTGTGCGGCCTGCTTTGGAGCGATCGCGGTGAGGTGCAGGCCCGCGCCAGTTTGCGGCAATGCCTGTTGGAATTGCGCGACGGCCTGCAGGCCGCCGGACTCGATCTGCTGGCGGCGGGGCGCGACCGGGTCGCCCTGGCGGGCGACCGGGTTTCATCGGACCTTACGGAACTGCAGGAGGTGCTGGGCGGCGACGACCATGCCGCGACGATCGACCACCTCGGTCGAACCGAGCGCCGGCAACCGCTGGAAGACATCGAGGTGCCCGGTCTGTTCGACGACTGGCTGTCACAGACCCGACCGCGGATCGAACAGGCGGTGGCGTCGCAGGTGCGCGCGCAACTCGAACGATTTGAGCGCGCGGGCCGGTGGAGCGCGGTGCGCGCGGTCGCGGAGGCTTTTCTGCGACGTGATCCGCTCGACGAGGCGGTCGCAGCTGCTGCAATCCGCGCGGACGCCGCCACCGGCAACACTGCGGCGGCTCACCGGCGCTTCAAGATTTTGCAGGATGCCATGGGTCGCGAATACGGCGCCTCGCCCGGCGCGACGGCGCGTGAAGCGCTCGCCCGGGCAGGCGCTCTGGAGTTGCCGGCAAGAACGCCCGTGGAACGACCCGCCTCCGCCGCGGAGATCGCCACCCCTCCCCTGGTGATCGTCGCCTCCTTCGAAACCAGCCATGCCACCAAGGACGATGGTCGTCTGGCAGCCACACTGCGCGATGAGATCGTCGCCGGCCTGTCGCGGTTTCGTGATTTGCGGGTGGTCGCCGAACTCCAGGCCGATGGATGAGGTGAGGGACGGGGTGTCGACCGATCAGGGCGCCACATATGTGTTGGGGGCGACATTGCGGTCCGGCGGTGAGGGAGGCCGCCTGACCGCCCGATTGCTGCGGGTCCGAGACCTCTTCGTGATCTGGTCGAACATCGTCGACGCGCCGGGACTGGATGTCGTCGAAACCATCGATGGCATCCTCGCGCGGGTCGTCGGCGCGGTGCTGCCGATGATCGACTCCGATCTGGTGCGTAATGCCAGCCATCTGCCGAGCGCACCGATCTATGAACGCTATATTCTTGCCCGGGATGCGGCGATGCACGCGGTCACGCACGACGAGGCCCGCGCCGCCGCTCGGGATCTGGAGGACCTGATCCACGCGCGACCGTCGTTCGCCCTGCCGTATCTGCCGTTGGCGTTTCTGTACAACACCGACTTTTGGTACACGCGCGCCTTCAGTAGTGGACCGGACCTCAAGGAACGAGCGCTGGAGCTCTCGAAGACCGCCCTGGCGCTCGACCGCGGGCATGTTCATGGCTACACCTTGGCCGGTTGGTGTTACCTGCGTCGCCGGCAATGGGAGCCGGCGCGCCTGCATCTGGAACAGGCATTCGCGTTGAACCCGTTTCACCCTCGCAGGGTCATGGAAGTTGGTTACGCCTTCCTGTTTTTGGGGGATACCCCTAGAGCACGACGATTGCTCGACCGGCATCTTCTGCTCAATCCAGAACCAGACGACTTTTACTATATGGACCTTGGCCTGCTTTCCTTTGTCGAGGGAGATTTCGATCGTTCGGTGAGCTATCTGGAACTGATCGCCGACCCCGATGTCTGGGGCGTGCTCTATCGTGCGATGTCCGCCAAGGCGTCGGGACAACCTTCGCAAGTCAAAATCGACGCGGCGCATAGCAAGGTGACGGCGCTGTGGCCGTTGGACCGGCCGATGACGGCGGATGCAGTGGTCTCATGGGTGGGCAGTCATCATCCGTTTCTCGATGCTCCCACCGAGGCGCGGTTTCTCAAAGCCGTGCGTGAGGTCTTCGCATAGTGGAGCCCGATCAGGGCCGCGGGCGCCCCGCGGCCACCTGCCGGGCCAGGGCCAGACTGAAGAAGGTTTGCGGCGGCGGCGCGCATGAAACGGCGGTCGTCGCCGCCGCGCCCAGGGCGGCGTCCACGCAGGCCATGGCGTCGATCCGCTTGAGATCCACGTAACCGACCGGCAACCAATCCTCGAACCGAGAGATCACCGAGCTGTCTGCCGGATTCAGGATCGTCGCATCCTCCAGCACGGCCAACCAGGTGCGGCGGCGGTAGAAGATTTTTCGCGCCGTCAGCAGCACCCGCCGCGCAGTTCCAACCGGGAGCACGCGACAGCGGACGGCGCGGAGCAAGGTCGCACGAATATTGACCAATGGCTCGGTCAACGCCGCCCAGTCGTATTCGGCAGGCCCGTGGACGACGGCGACCTCGTCATCGGCGTCGATCAACCCGCGGCCATAGGCGCGCGCGATCCGGCCGACGCCGATCATGCCGCAAGACTGCAGTTCAGCGGCCCGCAGCGCGCCCATGCTCGCGCCACCGTACAGCGGCACGCCGCGGTGCATCAGCTCCAGCAGTTCTTTGTGGCGGATTGCCGGCCACTCGTCGAACAGACCGTCGACCAGGGCGACGCTCCGCGGCGGGCAATCGAGCAAGGCGTAGGCGTCGCCAGCCATGGCCGGCGGCCGCCAGTCGATCGCCGTATCGGTCCGCCGCCACTCCGGTGGCAGCGAAGGGCCGGCAAACACCACAACACGGTCGTCTGCCTGATTGCTCAACGACGGCTGTCCACGCCCCGGCGCCGCCTGGCGAAAGCGGCCAGTCCGGGCGCCACCACCTTATACACGACCGCGCGGCAATCCGGTCGAGTTCAAGTCGATGGCCGCCGCATCGGGGTAGCCGGCGCGGGCCAGGTGAACAGCGAGGTCCGCGGCCCCGCAGGGATCGATCGGTCGTAACTGGTCGAGGGCTTCGCTCCAGCCGCGCGAACGCCCCCCCGCCGGCACCGGCAACGCCAGCCCGATCGCATCGGGCCGCGTTTCGCAGGCCCGTGGATAGATGTCGTCGCGAACACCCGCGATCAAAGTCACCCTCGACTGCACCGCTTCGACCACGCTGCCGAGAAGGGCTTTTTCCGGCTCCACATGGGCGGCCGAACCGTAGACGATGTGGCGCGCGAGGTGGCCCGCCCCCGGCTCGAGGAGCTCACAGATGAACACCGGCAGGGCGATTACCGCCGGTATCTGATACAGGGTCAGCCGCAGGCCGGCGTCGGTGACCCGGGCATGCAGTTCGCGAAACCACGGAAAGGGCGGCGTTTTCGCGTCCAGCCGACAGCTCGACCGACCTTCGATCGGCCGGCGACGCCAGACCCATTCGGCGTCGCGTTCGATGACTTCGAGCAGGGCGGTGAGAACCGCGCTCGGCCGGTGAAAATGGGCGGCCAATCCAACGCTCGATTTGTCGAGCAGCGGTTCCGCCTGCCATGTGCAGTCCAGTGAAACCACATCGAATGGAACCCAAAGCACGCCACCATCGACCAACCGCCGCGCCGCGACCCAGGAGATGCCGCCCGATGTCGGCGGCGACTCGGCGCGGTCCGAGGCGAAGTCGTCCAGGCGCGGGACGCGAGCGGTACGCGGCAACGCATCGTACGACGCCACCATGCGGTCGGCGGCGAACATCTCGGCATGGTGACACTCGACGGCTTCCATGAGCGCCCCAAGCATAGCCGTCTCGCGAGTGAGCCCTTTGCCCTGGTGAACCGAAAGCGCCCGGCTCCGCGGTCGCACGGACTGGAAGACCGGCATGCCGATGCAATCCAGCCCAGTGACATCGGCCAGACGCGTGACGCCGCAAAGCGCCGCGTCCGCCCGCGCCATGGCGAGGGAAGCGGAGATCTCGATGCCGCGCCTCGCCTAGCGCGTCTGGGGGTCGGACGGCTTGGGATGCGCCCGGTGCGGACTCGTGGGTATCGGCTTGGGATGTGGCGGCCTGGTCGTCGAGGTCATGGTCGGTGGGTCGCCAATCTTCAGGGTGATCGCCGGGCTGGTCTCACCCTCGCCCGCCTGCCTGAAATACGTCTCCACCTGACGGTAACCCTCGCGTTGATCCTCGGTCGTCGCCTTGGCCAGATCGTATTCCCACACACCCAGGGTGGCGTAATACACCTCCCCTACCTTGATCAGAAAAATCGGCTCCGACACCGCCGCAGGCCCCGGCAATGAAATCCGAACGAGGTCTGGTTCATCATCCTGATCCGACATGCTTCTAGCCTCCGACACCGCGGGCGGCAGGGCGTTCGACCCTTCCGTAGCATACGACTTGGAGCGTCGCCCCGACGGAGGCTAACTGATCACACCCGGCCCCCGTCGTCCACACCCCGGCGCCATCGTCAGGATGGCCGGTAGTTGCGCGAAACCGCGCCGGACCATCCACAGAAAAAGTTTTCTTGTGAGCGGAGCGGTCCGTCAGGCGCAACAGCCGCCGTTCAAGGTAATGTCGACCATGGCTCTCGCACCTCTGCTCGACTTGCGGCCGGCCCCGCCGGCCATCGACATCAATCACGCTCCCGCCAACATCGAGGCCGAGCAGGCGCTGCTCGGCACGTTGCTCTATGACAACGCCGCGTTCGAGCGTCTGACCGACAGCCTGCGCGGCGAACATTTTTTCGAGCCGTTCCATGGCCGATTGTTCGACGCCATCCAGAACAATGTCCGCCGCGGGCAGCTGGCCGAGCCGATGTTGCTCGCCGAACAATTCCAGCGTGATCCCGCGTTCGAAGAACTGGGCGGAGTGCGTTATCTCGCCGATATGGTCGATCGTGCCCCGCCGGCGGCCAACGCTCCCGACTACGCCCGAGTCGATCTATGATCTGGCGCTGCGTCGCGACCTGATCCGCATTGGCGGAGAGATCGCCGCGCTCGCCCAGGCCGGCGACCCGGAGTTGAGCGGGCCCCAGCAGATCGAGGCGGCGGAGCAGAAGCTCTACACCTTGGCCGAGACCGGCGCGATCAGCGCCGGCCTGGTGGATTTCCGAAACGCTCTGGCCGGCGCCGTGGAAATGGCTGCTGAAGCCTACAACCGCGATGGCGGCTTGTCCGGCGTCTCCACCGGTTTGCACGACATGGACCAGAAGCTGGGCGGATTGCACGCCTCAGACCTGATCATTCTGGCTGCCCGACCCTCGATGGGCAAGACCTCGCTGGCCGCCAACATCGCCTTCAATGTCGCCCGACGCTACGCCTGGGAACCGCAGCCCGACGGCACGCGCAAGACGGTCAGCGGCGGAGTGGTGGCGTTCTTCTCGTTGGAAATGTCCGCTGAGCAACTCGCAATGCGACTGCTGGCCGAGGTGACCGAAGTTCCCTCGGACAAAATTCGCAAGGGCGAGATAACCGCGAGCGAATATGGCCGCATCCGGGACGCGGCGCAGGAAATCAGCGAAGCGCCGCTCTTTATCGACGCCACCGGCGGTATCTCGATCGCCAAATTGGCGGCGCGGGCCAGGCGGCTCAAGCGCACGATCGGCCTCGAGCTGATCGTCGTGGACTACCTTCAGCTCGTCACGGCGGGCGATGGCCGGATCGAAAATCGCGTGCAGGAAGTCAGCCAGATCACCCAGGGCCTCAAATCGCTGGCCAAGGAACTGGCCGTACCGATCATCGCGGCGGCCCAGCTGTCGCGCCAGGTTGAAAACCGTGAGGACAAGAAGCCTCAGCTTGCGGATTTGCGCGAGTCCGGCTCGATCGAACAAGACGCCGATGTCGTCATGTTCATCTACCGGGAGGCCTATTACATGAGTCGCATCGAACCCAAGGAAGGTACCGAGGAACACTTGGCGTGGCAGGAAAAGCTCGATCCGATCCGCAATCTCGCGGAGGTGATCATCGGCAAACAACGCCACGGCCCGATCGGAACCATCCGGCTACACTACAATGAGGATCTGACCAAGTTCAGCGATCTCGCTCGCGAGAACCGCTACGAAATGCGGTAGCATCGACGGTTGCAACTTTCCTCGCGGCGGCTTCAGCCCTTCGCCAGCGACGCCAGATGTTCCGGGGGGACGGCGCCGACCGCCGCCTTCAAAACCTCGACGCTGGGCGCGGTCCCTTCCGCCTGCACCATGAAACGCTCGGCCACTAGGACGGAAACCTTCCCGGTCTTGGCGGTATTGTCCCAGGATTCGGTCGTCAGGCGTCCATCGACCTTGCCGATCTTTTCATACCCGGTGGCGGTTTCCCGTGCGCTCTCGATCCCCATTGCGCCGGCCATGCCGGCGAGCGCTCCCATGGCGGCCATGTCGGTCAGCCGCAATCTTATCCGCGTATCTCCCTTGGCATAGACGGCTTCGGCGTTTGAACTGGCCACGCCAGCCGCGCCGGTGCTCTCCGCGGTCAATTCTGTTCGCGGCATGCCGCCGACCTGATCCGGCAACAGCGCTTTCAGCGCGTCGGGATCGACCGCCGTAACCGTCCCGCCGACACGCGGTCCGGCGGCGGCGGCGGAGGCCGCCGCCTGCATTCCGGCCAGATTTGTTCCGTGGCCATTGGCGTGGAACATGGTTGAAGACTGGCTTGCCGAGGCCAGCAGACCGCCCATCAACATCGGGGCCGTGATCGCGGCGGCGACCGCGCCCGCGACGATGGACACCACGATGGCGCACAATATGGTGACCACGGTGTACCCCAGCGATTTTTCCGGTGGTGATTTCATCACGCGCGGCAATCCGGTATAGAGCAGGTACAGTCCGTAGAGGCCCGCCAGCACCGCAATAATTCCCAGCGGGGGGAATAAGCTGAAAACTCCGGCGACCCAGCCGGCGGTCGACGAATAGACTGCGACCTTCATTGCCTGAATTTGGTTCTTCTCGCCATCGAAACTCGGCGCGAGCATGTTGATGATCAGCCCGATCAGGAATACGGACGCTAGCGCCAGACAATAGCCGACGACGGCGCTGATGACTGATGCCACCAGCGGTGGGTGGAAGTGCACTATGAAGTTGCCAAGCCCGAAGACTTGACCGCCTATCAGGCCACAGATCGCTGGAATGGCCGCCAGAATGCAGGCGTAGCCGACAAACAGTGTCCGGGTCGTCGCCGGTTCGGCGGCGATCAGGGTCCATTCCGCGCCTGGTCGCAACAGGATGGCCTGGACTTCGCGCGACGAGCCCCGCGCTGGCGGCGTTTTCTTCTATAGTCATGTGCAAACCCTCCGGTTCTCCGACGGAACCCGGACCGAGGCTAGTCCAATCGACTTGTGCTGGCGAGGGCTGGAATTCCGCCAGCCCATGGCGCGCCCGCCGCGTTGTTGCGGTAGACTCGCCCGATCAGCGAATCGGAGCGCCATGGCCCGCGAGGGCGCCATCTACGCCTGCCAGGCCTGCGGCGCGGTCCATTCGAAGTGGTCCGGGCAATGTACTGCGTGCGGCGCCTGGAACAGTCTCGCCGAGGAGCTGGTTTCTCGCCCCCCAGGCGCCCTGGCGCCCGCACGGGCTGCGAAAGGCCGTGGACTTCAGTTCGAGGGACTGGAGACGCTTTCACCCCCGCCGCCGCGAAAAGTGACCGGCATGAGCGAATTCGACCGGGTGTGCGGCGGTGGCGTCGTCCCCGGGTCGGCGCTGTTGCTAGCGGGCGACCCAGGCGTCGGAAAGTCCACGTTGTTGCTGCAGGTCTGCGCGATGGCCGCCAGAGGCGGCGCGCGTTGCGCGTACATCTCCGGCGAGGAGGCCGTCGAGCAGATACGCGAACGCGCTCATCGCATGGGTCTCGCCGACGCGCCGGTGCAATTGGCGGCGGAAACGGCTCTCAGATCGATCATCGAGGCCCTGAAGCGCGACCGTTTCGACCTGGTGGTGATCGATTCGGTCCAAACCCTGTGGAGCGACGCGCACGAGGCGGGCCCCGGATCGGTCACCCAGGTGCGGGCCTGCGCCCAGGAACTGGTCCGCCTTGCCAAGTCGCGAAACGTTGCGATCGTCCTGGTTGGCCATGTGACGAAGGATGGCCAGATCGCCGGCCCGCGGGTGGTCGAACATATGGTTGACGCGGTGCTCTCCTTCGAAGGCGAGCGGGGCTATCCGTTCCGCATCCTGCGGGGGGTGAAGAACAGATTCGGCGCGACTGATGAGATCGGGGTGTTCGAAATGGGCGATCGCGGCCTCAACGAGGTCCGTAACCCGTCGGCGTTGTTTCTCAACGAAGGCGGCGTGCGCGCCGCCGGCGCGGCGGTGTTCGCCGGCATCGAGGGCTCGCGGCCGGTTCTGGTGGAATTTCAGGCCCTGGTCGCTCCCTCAGTATACGGAACACCACGGCGGGCGGTGGTCGGCTGGGACAGCGGGCGTCTGGCGATGGTGCTGGCAGTGCTGGAGGCTCGCTGCGGCCTTGGATTTGGCGGCCGCGACGTCTATCTAAACGTCGCCGGCGGTCTGCGGATCAGCGAACCGGCGTCGGACCTGGCGGCCGCGGCGGCCCTTGCCTCATCGGTCCTCGACATGGCCCTGCCGCAGGATTGTGTAGTGTTTGGTGAAATCAGCCTCTCGGGAGACGTTCGTCCGGTGAGCAGGTCCGAAATGCGCCTGAAGGAAGCCGCCAAACTGGGCTTTGGTCGAGCCCTTGCCCCACGGGGCGCCGACGGGGGCGCCGGAGTGTCGGTCAGCGCGGTGTCGAGACTCAGCGAGGCGGTCGCCCGTATCGGCGAACATCCCTGGACCTGACCGGCCGTGACCCTGTTCGACATCATGGCGGGTCTGACCCTGGCTATCTCGGGGCTGATGGGGTTCGTACGCGGCGCGACCCGTGAAGTGACTACGGTGATCGCCCTGGTTCTGGCGGCGATGGTGGCCGTATTCGGCCTGCGGATCACCGGCCCGCTCGCCCGCCACTTCATCACCACGCCCTGGATTGCCAACGTCGCCGCTTTGCTCGTGCTGTTCGTGGCGGTTTATGTCGTGCTCCGGCTGATCGGCGGCGTTTTGACCCGCAGCGTGCAGAGCACCGTCCTTTCGGGGCCGGACCGTGTCCTGGGTCTGGCTATCGGTGTCGTTCGCGGCCTGGTCGCCATCGGCGCCTTCATTCTTCTGATCAACGCGGCGACGCCGCCGGAGCGGATGCCGCCCTGGATCACCGGTGCGCGCCTGTATCCGGTCGCCGACGCGGCCGGAGGTCTCCTGAGGCTGTTTGCACCGCAAGGTTGGAAACTCGCCAGTGACGCGGCCCCCGCCATGGCGCACGCGGTGCTCGACGATACCGGGCAATCAGCCAATGACGAGGGGCCGACGCCCACCCAGGTGA
Organism: uncultured Alphaproteobacteria bacterium; assembly: GCA_963828365.1. Lineage (GTDB taxonomy): Bacteria > Pseudomonadota > Alphaproteobacteria > Caulobacterales > Caulobacteraceae > Acaudatibacter. The sequence continues at coordinate 62,375 of CAWHEE010000020.1, forward strand.
CAAGCGATACGGCGACCGCGGGCCATCGGCGCTCCAATGCCGGCGACGCGGGCTATACGGAGTCGCAACGCAAGGCGCTCGACGTACTGGTGGAGAAATCACGGTGACACGCGACGACGACCAGCTAAGACTCGAATGCGGCGTATTCGGCATCTTTGGCGTCCCCAGTGCGTCCGCGATCGTCGCGCTCGGCCTGCACGCCCTGCAACACCGGGGTCAGGAAGCCTGCGGCATCGCCGCCTTCGATGGCCAGGGCTTCCACACCGAGCGCCATCTTGGCCATGTCGCGGAGGCATTCTCCGGCGGCGATCTGGAACGGCGGCTTCCCGGCGGCTCCGCTATCGGCCATACGCGCTATTCGACCGCCGGCGGCAGCTTCCTGCGCAATGGGCAACCGATGTTCGCCGATTTGCGAGCTGGCGGGATCGCCATCGCCCACAATGGTAATCTGACCAATTTTCTGACGCTGCGCGAACAACTGGTCCTCGAGGGCGCGATTTTCCAATCGACCTCGGATTCGGAGGTGATCCTTCACCTCATCGCCCATTCTCGCAAGAACAAACTGGTCGAGAAATTTATCGATGCCTTGAGCCAGGTCGAAGGTGGCTATGCTCTGGTCGCCTTGACCAACAAGAAACTCATCGGCGTGCGGGATCCTCTCGGCATTCGTCCACTGGTGCTCGGCGAGCTCGATGGAAAGTCGGTGTTCGCCTCCGAAACCCGCGCCCTCAACATGATCGGGGCACGTTTCGTACGCGATGTGGAGCATGGCGAGATGGTGGTGGTGTCGGAGGAAGGCATTGAATTGATCCGCCCGTTCCCGGCCGCGCGAGCTCGCCCTTGTGTGTTCGAATACGTCTACTTCGCGATGCCCGACAGCGTGGTCAACGGTCGTTCGGTCTATGACGTGCGCAAACGATTGGGTCAGCGTCTGGCCCGGGAGAGCGGCCGACCGGTCGACGTGATCGTTCCGGTGCCGGATTCAGGCGTTCCGGCGGCTTTGGGGTATGCTCAGGAGAGTGGAATTCCGTTCGAGATGGGCATCATCCGCAACCACTATGTCGGGCGCACCTTCATCCAACCGACACAGGACGCCCGCGAACTCAGCGTGCGCATGAAACTCAGTCCAAATCGGGCCGTCCTCGCCGGCAAGCGCGTCATGCTGATCGACGATTCCATTGTGCGCGGCACCAATTCGGTCAGGGTCGTACGGATGGTGCGGGAGGCCGGCGCGACCGAGGTGCACCTCCGTTCAGCTTCGCCGCCGCTGAAATGGCCTGACTTTTACGGTATCGACATGCCCGACCGCGATCATCTGTTGGCGGCGAACCGCACCCTGGCGGAAATGGCCGATCTTCTGGAGGTCGACAGCCTGGGCTTTCTTTCCGTCGAGGGCCTGTATTGGGCGATGGGCGCGGGCCCACGCGACCCGCTCCATCCGCAATTCACCGACCACTATTTCACCGGGCAGTACCCGACTCGTCTCCTCGATCGCGAGATTGCCGAGCGGCGGGCGGAACCCATGGATCGGCAACTGTCGTTCCTGATCGACGCCTGAAGCGGGCGCCGTGACAGTTCCGCCTCGACCTCTGGCCGGCCGGATCGCCCTGGTCACCGGCGCGACCCGCGGGATCGGCCGCGCGTCCGCCCTTGCGTTGGCGGGCTGCGGTGCACAGGTGATCGCGGTCGGCCGCACGCAAAGTGCTCTGGAATCGCTCGACGACGCCATACTGGCGCTTGGCGCTCCGCGCGCGACACTTGTTCCGATGGACCTGACCAATGGCCCCGGCATCGATCAGTTGGGCTGGGAAATCTATCAGCGACACCGAAAACTGGACGTGCTGGTACATGCGGCGGCGATGCTCGGCGGGTTACGCCCGGTCGGCCACATACCGCCCGATCTGTGGGACAAGATCATTTCGACCAATCTGACCTCGACCTTCAGACTGATCCGGTCGCTGGAACCTTTGTTGAAAGTCAGTGAGGCGGGACGAGCGATCTTCCTGACCTCCGGGCGCGCGATCCGTCCGAAGGCGTTCTGGGGCGCCTATGCGGCGACCAAGGCAGGCCTCGAGGCGCTGGTCCGATGCTGGGCGGACGAGGTCGACGCCACGCCGCTGCGCGCGACGCTCCTCGATCCGGGCCAGATGCGTACGAAGATGCGGCAGCAAGCCTACCCCGGCGAAGATCCTGAAACGCTTCCCGACCCCTCCGAAATCGGGCCGCTGATCGTCGACCTGGCGCTGGAGCCCGACCCTGGCCCGCCGACCCAAACCATCGTGTTCAAGAATTGGCGGTCCTCGCGCGCCTCCGACGCGCCTGGAAAGCCTTGACCGGGTCGGCGTTCTCCTCGGCGTAGGGATTAGCGCCGGATCTCACCGTGATGCGGATCGGGGTCCCGGGCAGGTCAAAACTCTGACGCAGCGAATTGACCAGATAGCGGCGATAAGCCTCGGGCAGCTTGTCGGCGCGGCTGGCAAACAGCACGAAGGTGGGCGGCCGCGCCTTGGTTTGCGCCATGTATTTCGGCTTCACACGCCGCCCTTCGACCGCCGGCGGTGGATGACGTTCGACCGCCAGCTTGAGCCAGTCGTTGAGGTCGCGGGTCTTCAGCTTCGTCGACCAGTCGTCATGAGACTTGATGACCGCGGGCATCAGGCGATCGAGCCCACGGCCGGTCTCCGCCGAAAGGTGCACCACCCTCGCCCCGCGAAGTTGCGGCAGCATGCGGTCCGCATGCTCGATGAATGCCTTGAGGCGAGCCCCCGGATCCTCGACGAGATCCCATTTGGCAAGCACGAACACCAACGCCCGGCCCTCCCGCTCGACCAGGTCGGCGATCTGCAGGTCCTGAGTTTCGAAGGGATGGGTCGCGTCCATCACCAGCAACACCACTTCGGCGAACGTGATCGCGCGGATGGTGTCCTGGGTCGAGAGTTTCTCAAGTTTCTCATCGATCCGGGCCTTGCGCCGCAGACCGGCGGTGTCGACGAAACGGATCGGCCGCCCCTCCCAGCTCCAATCGACCGAAACGGCGTCGCGGGTGATGCCGGCCTCGGGACCGGTCAGCAGGCGATCCTCGCCGACCAGCCGATTCACCAGCGTCGATTTACCGGCATTGGGCCGTCCGACGACGGCGAGCCGAATGGGTTTCTCGCCGAGCGGCTGGTCCTCCTCGTGATCGAGGTCCGGCGCAAAGGCGGCGACAGCGGCGAACAGGTCGCTGAGCCCCTCGCCATGTTCGGCGGAGATCGGAATCGGCTCGCCGAAACCCAGATTGTACGCTTCCAGGGCGCCAGCGTCGCCCGCTCGACCCTCGGTCTTGTTGGCGAGCAGAATTACCGGCTTGTCGGCATGTCGCAGTACCGCGGCGAACAACTCGTCCAGCGGGACCACTCCGTCGCGCGCATCGATGACAAACAGCACGATGTCCGCCTGCGCCACCGCCAGTTCCGTCTGTTGCCGCATGCGCGCCTCGAGGCTGTCGTCGGCGACATCCTCGAATCCGGCCGTATCGATCAGATCGATGTCCAGGTCGCCGAGACGGCCGCGGCCGAACCGTCGATCGCGGGTCACGCCCGGACGGTCGTCGACGATCGCCAGTCGCCGTCCGGCCAGACGATTGAACAAGGTCGACTTTCCCACGTTGGGCCGACCGACGATCGCCAGGGTGACCATGGGCGCCGCCGCCCTAGCGAATCGCCAGCAACTGGGCCGAATCGGTCACCACATAGACCATCCCATTCACCGCGATTGGTCCGATCAGGACATCCGCTCCGAGGCGAAGTCGCCGTTCGATCGCCCCCGACTTGGCGTTGATCGCCACAGCTTCACCCTTGCTCGACAGGGTTATCAGACGACTGGAAGCCATCAGCGGACTGGACCAATAGGCGCGCTTCTTCGGCTTCACACCCTGGTTCAGATCCCTGATCCAGTAGACTTGACCGCTGTCGCGCGATGCGCAGATCACCTGCCCCTTTTGGTCCACCACATAGACGACATCTCCGGCCGGCCAGGGGGTGCTGATCGCCGACACCGGCAGCGTCCAGCGGGTCGACCCGGTGCGCAGGTCGACCGCCGCGAACACATCGGAATGACTGACCGCGTAGACGTCGTTCTTGTAGATGACCGGCCGGCCTGGAATGTCGCGAATCTCCGACAGGGCGTTGGTCCGGTTGGCCCGCGAGAGGCTGGCATTCCACAGCTCGTTGCCATTCGCTGCCCGCACAGCGACCAGTTCGCCCGACGCGAACGAGGTCACGACAGTCTCGTTGTCCACTGCCGGACTGGAGGCGGCCAGAATGCGGGCCGGCTCGGTGAGCGCCTGATAGGTCCATTCCTGGGCCCCGGTGGCAGCGTCGAAGGCGAAGAGCTCATCCTCGACGTCGGCGACGAACACCCTGCCGCCAAACACAGTCGGCGCCGCATGCACCGGCGCATCGGTCCGTGACCGCCAGACCAGCGCACCGCTCGCGGCGTCCAGCGCCACCACTTCCCGGAAGCCCGACGATACAAAGATCCGGCCGTTGTCGAACGCCAGACCACCGCCCCAGGCTTCGTGGTCGCGCTTGGATTTCGGCATGATGTTGGTTCGCCAGACCGTGGCCCCGGTCCGCGCGTCGTGTGCCGACACCATCGCGACACCGTCCATCACGAAGATACGGCCACCGGCCGAGATCGGCGGGGCCGTCACATGGTGCCGGCGGGATGAGGGAATGCCAAAGGACTTGCGCCAAACGATGCTGAAATTCGGCGCCGCGTCGACGTTCTCCACCGACTGCGCCGGAGTCGCCCCCGGAAGCGGCCAGTCGGTTTGCGGCGCCGGCGGCGGCAGGAAGAAGTCCTGCCCCTTCAGCGTATCCGACACCGCCAGCTGGTCGTTGGGCGCGATGATCGGGATTCGGACGCCCTCGATCTTTCGCGTCGACCCCTTTTTGTGGAACGGCGAGATCGAGCCGACCTTCGAGATCGTCGAGCACCCGCCCAAGGCGAGCGTGGCGGCGAGGGTCAGGACTCCGAGTGCACTAGCTTTGTTCATTGAGCGTTTCCGGCCGGGCCGTTCTGGGAGTTGTCCGGAGCGCCTTGCGCCGGCTGTGCATCGCTGGATGGGGCGCCGGTCGCGCCCTCCCCTCCCATACTCTGCGGCGGCGGCGGCGGTAATGCGGCGGCGGTCTTCACCACCTGAGCCAAGACGGCCGATTGCCCGGAGTTCGATGAGAGCGATCGCGGCCTGGGCGCGCGCGCGCATCGAAGGGGTGACCCCGAGCGTTATGGTCAGGGCGTTGAAGTCCCCGCGTGCTTCGCTCGTCTTGCCGGCGACCAGCTTGGCCATCGCCATGGCCTCCCGAGCCTCCAGGTCGAACGGTTTGCGATCGCCCATCAACGCCTTCAGGCGCGGTTCGATCTGTGAATATGGGGCGCTGTCGATCAGCGCCTGCACCGCCCTGAGCCGCGCGAGATCGCCGAAAATCGCGTTGGGCGCGGCGCGCGCGGCCGAATCGAAGAATTCGACCGCCTCCTTCGTCTTGCCGGCGGCGAGGCGAATGCCGCCTTCTTGCATGAGCGCAAGGCTGCGATAGCCCGCCGGCCCCGACTTGCCGATAGCATCGAAGGCCGTAAAGGCGCCCGTCTGGTCCCCCTGCACCAGATCGGTGACCGCCTGATCATAGGCTGTGGAGGCCCGGCCGATATTCCGGTCTCGCCAGGAATTATAGCCCCACGCGCCCACCCAACCGACCACGACCGCGATCAACGCCGCGAGGAGCCAAGGCCAGGCGCGGCGCGCGAACCCGCGATACCGGTCAGAGCGGAGTTGCTCCTCGACCTCTTCGACAAAATCAACCACGTGGTGACGCTCCGCAATTGTCTCCGGCCCGGAGACCGGCGGAACCTATAGTGTGGGGCACGCGCCCGCAACGGACCCCGCCGCCACCGAGCTGTTCCATCGCGCCGGCGATCCGCGCGCGATGTCCTGGAGGTTCAGCACGATCAACCCGTACTGGACGACCAGGAGGAGCGCCGGCCGCGCGATCTGGCCCACCGAAACCCCGAATGAGACCTTCACCAGGCGTGCGCCGAGGAAACTGTGGGCGAGCCCATGAACGACGGGAAGGAACGCCCAGTCGACCGGCAGACAGAGCAGATAGGTCGCCACCAGCATGACGATCCGTACGGGCCCGCGCCAGGGTTCGAAAAAGATCAGGAAGAACAAAAAGAACTGGGCGTAGCCGCTCGAGCCATTGGTCACCGTGGTGAGGATGATCGCGGCGAACACCGCCATGAACCGCCGCGCGTCGATCGCCGCCGGCCGGATGATTCCCCCGACCATGCAGCAGAGCGCGCCAAGTTGCGCCAGTCGCATCAGGACCAGAAACGCAGCTGCGATGACGCCGGGCGCGCCAGCTGGTAAGATAGAGGCGAATTCCCGGGACGCGACCAGAAATCTCGCCAAGGGCCAGAAAGAAGTCGCAAAATACAGGTTGGCCCAAACGGCATCCCGCTTTCCACCCGCATAGCCGGCCATGTCGCCCAGCAACTGCCAGGGAGTTCCCGACTGCTCCAGGTAGAAGCTGACGAGGTAGACCGACAGCCCCGCCAGGCCGAAGCCGAACAGCCAGCGCCAATCCCGTTGGGCGACGGCCGGAAGAAACACCGCCAGGAGATAGGGTTTGAAATTCACCGAAACCGCCAGGGCGATCCAGCGTCCGAACGGAGATCGGACGAGGGGCCCGACGCCGAGCATGAAGGCCGTGAAACAGGGAACCAGCAGATTTCCCCGCTCGAGCGCATACAGCATCGGCAGGCCGACGGAGATGGCGACGGCGCGGGGAAGCGCGGTGCGCGGCGCATCCGCCCGGAACGACAACCAGGCGAGAACACCGTTCAGCAGGAACAGGCCGAGCAGAGTGACCTTGGCGATCCCGTCGCACGAGCGGGCGAAGACATCGTCCTTCCCATAGCAGGTCCCGTCGGAGGCCAGACGGAGCAGGTCGAACGAGAGTGGCGGGTAAAGCGAGCGCCATTGCGAGTAGGCGCCCTGGTGATGCGCCCACCAGGCGGTGGTGAAATAGTCCATCAGCGAGCCGCTGACGTCATAGTAGAACGGCTGTGGAAGATAACCGAAGGCGGCGAAAACCCCCCCGATCCAGATCACGCCGGCGGCGATCAGCGCCGCCATCGCCCATTCGACCCGCTCCCCTGTCGAGCGAGGCAACAGCGTCACCACCGACGACCAAGTGGGAGCGGCGACCAAAGCCACATCGAAGAGTGAGAGGTCAAGACGGAGGTCCCATGGCCGTTCCGAGGCTGCGGCGGCTTCCTAGACGTTGCGTCGGACGCTCGCAATGCGCCCGCCTCGCGCGATGATGGGCGCGATCGGCCACACAACCGCCACTGTCCAGTTGTCCCTCGGGGGGGCCGATGATATGGAACCCGAACTGAGGTGAATTGGCGCCGGGGCTTTGGACGGGTCCCCGCCGACAACGAACCCGCCGCGGGAACGCGGGTTTGGATTGCGTATTAACACCTAGGTTGTGGGACATCGCAAAACTGGGGGGCTGGCATCCGCGCATCGTGGCGACGGAGGACAAGTGTGGAGAAGGGAAAAGGCATGAACCCGTCGATTTTCAACGAGCTTTTCGTACTGGAGTTGGCCAACAACCATTGGGGAAGGCTTGATCGTGGATTGAAAATTGTCGAGCAGTTCGGCGCCGTGGTCCGCGACAACGGCGTCACCGCCGCCATCAAGCTTCAATTTCGGGATGTCGATTCGTTCATTCATCCCGATCACCGGTTTCGCGAAGATCATCGTTACATCAAGAAAGTCGGGGCGACCCAGCTGTCATGGGGCGATCTCCGCGCCTTGGTGGATGCCGTACGAAATGCGGGGATGATGACCATGGTCACCCCGTTCGACGAAGCGTCCGTCGATCGTTGCGTCGAATTCGACGTCGAGATCCTGAAGATCGCCAGTTCCGACATCCGGGATTGGCACCTCATCGAGAAAATGGCTTCGACAGGCAAGCCGGTGATCGCTTCCAGCGGCGGATCGGCGCTCGAGGACATCGACGACCTGGTGGCGTTCTTCAAAGCTCGCCGTATCCCGTTCGCGCTCAATCATTGCGTGTCGATCTATCCATCGAGCGATAACGAACTGGAGATCAATCAGATCGATTTCCTGCGCCAGCGCTACCCGGATACCGTGATCGGCTTTTCGACTCACGAAATGACCGACTGGGCGTCATCGGTGATGATCGCCTATGCGAAGGGCGCGCGAACCTTCGAGCGGCACATCGACATCGACATGGACGGGGTGCCGGTGTCGCCTTACTGCACGCGCCCCGAACAAGCCGACGCCTGGTTCAAGGCGTTCCGCAAGGCTAAGGAAATGTGCGGGGCGCCGCCGACCGCGAAGAGGAAGCCGCCAGAGAAGGAAACCCGCTATCTGGACGAATTGGTTCGCGGCGTGTACGCGCGGCGCGCTTTCCCAGCTGGCCACGTGCTGACCCGCGAAGACGTCTATTTCGCTATTCCCCTGTTGCACGGCCAGATCTCGGTTCGCGAATTCTCTGGCGGCGAAATCCTTCGCCGACCCGTGGCCGTCGATGCTCCGATTCACCTGCGCGAACTGGATAGCGACTATTCCAACAGTCTGGTCATCCAGCGACTGATCGAGGATCGCGGAGTTCCCGCCATGGAAAATAGCTCCGGCCTTCTCAAGCGGGCTGTCAACTGACGAGCCTATGTTGGGTTTGAAATCCCCCGACAAGACCGAACTTTCGGTATTCGCCTGGATTAGCGCGCCTCGGCGGTGGGCTTATGGGGGAGTAGAGAATTATGCCAGGTAAGATGAAGTTATCGGACTGGGTGGCCAACAAGGTCGCTAAGGAAGGAATCCGACAAGTTTTTATGGTGACTGGCGGCGGCGCCATGCACCTCAATCAATCGCTCGGAAATCACAAAGACCTCAATTGTATTTTCAATCATCACGAGCAAGCGTGCGCTATTGGAGCGGAATCTTATTTCCGTTTCGACAATCGCCTTGCTTTGGTGAACGTTACATCTGGGCCCGGTGGCACCAACGCGATCACAGGCGTTTATGGCGCCTTCGTCGATTCTATCGGAATGTTGGTCATTTCTGGCCAGGTCAAGATTGAGACGACCGTTCGCAGCACGGGACTATGCCTGCGGCAATATGGCGACCAGGAACTGGATATCGAGGAACTCGTACGGCCCATCACGAAATATTGCGTGATGGTCACCGATCCCCTATCCATTCGATACCACCTGGAAAAGGCAATCTACCTCGCCACCACGGGCCGGCCCGGACCTTGCTGGCTCGATATCCCGCTCGACGTCCAGGCTTCGAGCATCGATCCCGAGGCCCTACAGGGCTTTGATCCAAATGAACTGGACGAGCCGTGGAAGACAACGGACCTGCCGGTCGTCGCCGATGAGGTGTTGGCTCGCTTGGCGGTGGCCAGCAGGCCGGTCGTACTCGCGGGCGGCGGGGTTCGACTTAGCGGCCAACACCGGGTGTTTCTCGAGCTCATAGAAAAGCTCGGCATACCGGTGGCTACCGCCTGGAACGCCCATGACGTGCTCTGGGACGAACACCCGCTATATGTCGGCCGACCGGGCACAGTTGGCGACCGCCCTGGAAATTTTGCCGTTCAAAACGCCGACTTTTTGCTGATCCTGGGCAGCCGTCTCAATATTCGTCAAATCAGCTACAATTGGAAGACATTCGCGCGCGATGCCTTCAAGGTTTGGGTGGACATCGATCCCCTGGAATTGAAGAAGCCGACCCTGACCCCTCAAATGCCCGTGCTGGCCGATCTGAGGGAGTTCCTCCCTGCCTTGAACCGGGCGGCGTATGCAGGCCCATCCGAGCCACACGTCAAATGGCTGCAGTGGTGCAAGGAACGGCAGCGGCGTTTCCCCGTCGTCCTTGACGAATACTGGCATAACCAAGTCGTCAATCCCTATTGTTTTATGGATACCCTGTTCAAGAAGTTGGGCGACACCGATTGTGTAATTGCCGCCAACGCGACGGCTGCGGTCACCGGCTTCCAGGCGGCGCACTTCAAACCCGATCAACGAATGTGGTCGAACTCAGGGTCCGCGACCATGGGTTACGATCTGCCTGCGGCCATCGGGGCGGCAAAGGCGGCGCCGGACCGGCGCATAATCTGCTTGGCCGGCGATGGCAGCATCATGATGAATCTGCAGGAGTTGCAGACCATCATCGGCAACCGGCTGCCCATCAAAATCTTCATCCTGAACAACAACGGCTATGTGTCGATCTTCCAGACCCACCGTAACTTTTTCAACGGTGTCGAAGTCGGCGGCGGACCAAAAAGCAACGTGACGTTTCCCGACTTCGAGGCGCTCACCAAGGCGTTCGGATTTCCGTATCTACGTTGTGCCCGGCATGACGATATGGCCGAGACTATCGCTGCCACTCTGGCCACGAGTGGCCCGGCGGTTTGCGAGGTGATGCTGGATGAAAACACGATATTCGCCCCGAAACTCGGCGCAAAACAACACCCCGACGGGCGAATCACGTCACCGGCGCTGGAAGATTTGTCACCATTTCTCAGCAGGGAGGAACTGCGCGACAATATGATCATCGAGCTGATCGACGAGGGGTGAACACACGGCTCTCACCGCCCCTTCACCGGCCTCGCGATCGTGATCATGTTCCCAAGCTTCAGACCCAGCGTGACGCCGAAAAATTTCGGTACGTTTTCCACCCGCATACCCAGCGCCCAGAACAGGCTCTTGGTCAGGAACTGCAGCGGGAAGTAATTTACCGTTCGAGCGATCTCGACGACTTCGAAACCAGTGGAGGCCATTAAGGCTCGCATCGACCTTGGATTATATAGCTCCGGGTGCTGAAGACAGAAAGGCGGCCAACGCGCGCCGAACAGGCGCCGAAGCAACGAAAACTCGTTGTGGGTCACGATCAGCGCTACCCCATCTGGTCTGAGCTTGCCCCGAAGCTCCGCCAATACCTCAGCGGGGTTTAGCAAATGGTCGAGCACATGGATGAGCACCGCGGCGCCGACCGAATCGTCAGGCGCCGCGCGTATTCCAAACATATCCTGAATAATCCTGAAGGACTTGCCCTTCACCACCTGTTCAAGCGCGGGACCAACCGCTTGGTTCGGCTCGAACAACCAGTATCTCGAAAATCGCCCGAGGCTGGCACAATATTGCGTAAAAAGTCCTATATCAGGCCCAATTTCCAGATACTCCCCGTCGAGCGATGAATGCTTCTTCAATCTTTTAAAATATCCAAATTGCGTCTTCGAAAGCGCCTCTTGAGGAATTACCTCCATATTGGGCGGCATCTGGCGGTACAATGCTTGCAGTTGTTCTTCGTCGAAAAAGGCCGGGGCGAATAGCACACCACAACCTTGGCAGCGGGCGTAGGAAAAAAACACTCGATTTTTGAACAACCCATTCCAATGCTCGACAAGCGTGTCGAATGGCATCACTTCGGCTGGAGGCTGAGTGACCATCTCTTTGGGTCCGACCGTAAGTCGGCCACAAACCGGACATCCCCGGCGGAGAAACTCACCCCGATCACTCATCGGTGGCCTTCCCGCTTGAACGTCACTCGGCTGTGCCAAAAATAGCTCACGAATATTATTCCTAGCGACAGCACGAATTGCGAAATTACGGGATTTTGATGAAAAATTTCAACCAAGATCGGCAATACTATGGCTATCAATGCAAAATTACCCATATAAAACGCCGAAAACTTAATAAATTCCCTTATATAGTTTCCCTTCGTCCGGAACACCAACGTCTTCTGCGTAACGTAGGCGACCGACAAACTGGCGATCTGAGCGATCGGCAGGGCTACCATATAATGCAAGCCTTTATGACCGAATGTCCACATGAGCAACGGATAGACCGCGAGTCCGAAGGCGGTATTGAAGCCGCCGGCAACGACGAAGCGGGCCTTCGTCTCATGCCGCCGCGCCAAATCAACGGCCATACGCAGAGCTGTGTTCCAACTTGACATCCGCGTTGCTCCCAAGCCGCAACCGTGAAAATTGACGAAAGCACGGGCGCCTCCCCGCCGCAAAGCGGAGCCGACCTTCTCGCATCCGGAATAATTCATTAAAATATCTCAACGAACGACAAACGTCAAACATTTTTAGAGTAGTTCATTCAATAACAGCTTTAGGGTTCGGTATAATGACGAACGAAGGCTCAAATCCTGATCTCTAAATGTCCCGGATCAACGTATGGATTGCATCGCCTCGCCTGCCACCGTAAATCTAAACGCATAGTCATGCCGTTGCCGGCGCCTTGGTTAACGGTTTCATTTCGGGGGGCCGGCGAAATCTACCTTGCAGAAAATCGCCTAACGTCGCCAACGAAAGAGCATATTGAATGATGAAAATCAGCAACGGGCGGGTCAATGTGCCGAACGTCAAGCTCAGATCGTTGCCGACTGTTCGTCCCGTCAGATAGCTGTCTTCGATCTGATGCGCCAGCGACACGAGCACGTAGTCGAACGGTATGCAAAGGAGGTAGGCGCAAAAAAGCGCAATGATCCGCCAGGGTCCACGCCACTGCTCCTGGAACAGGAAAAACAACAGGAAGACTTCCGCGTAGCCGCCAAATTCGGCGGAACTGAGGGCGAGAGACATCCCGAGCGCGCCCAATCGAGCCGCTGGAACAAGTTGTTTCTCGAAGGCGGCGGCGATGAACGTGATCAGTACCGCGATCTGGCCGATACCCACCAATATGGGCACGACGACCTCGACGATGTCGATCGGCCTGGATCCGATAAAGCGAATGAGAGGAATTCCATATTTGAGATATTTGAGCAACGGCGCAAAAGACGCCGCATAATATAATGAGCCGAATAGGCTGTTGCCTTCGCCTGCGACGTACGAAAGCATGTTGTGGGCAATCTCGGAGGGAAGGCCGACACCTAAAATGGCAAAGGTGACGATATACACGCCGATGCTGGCGACAGCGCAGCCCTCAAACCAACGCCAACGGCGGCGCAAGAGTTGTGGGATGACCGCCGCCAGCAGGTATGGCTTGAAGTTTATCGCCAGGCCGATGGCGACCCACTTCAAACGAGCCGAGCGCAGAAGCCGGCCGGTTCCGAGCAGAAACAGGGTGAAACATGGAAGAATCAGATTGCCTCGTTCGAGGGTAAACAGCATCGGCAAACCAACAGCCAAGGCAATTGAACGGAAAATTGCCGTCTTCGCGTCTACCATCCTGAAATGTCGGTAAATCAGGAGTGCGTTCAGAAAGAATAGGGCGAACAAGACGACCCTTCCCACCCAATCGCAATCGCGAACGGACACCGGGTAGGCCTCATAACAGGAGTGTATGCTAAATATCTTTAAGAAGACGAAGGATACAGGTGGATATATTGAACCCCAATTGTCATATATACCACCATTGACCGCAAAGTACGAGGTATTATACCAATCCATAAACGTGTCATTAGGATCATAGACGAACGGCGGTGGCAAATAGCCGGCGCTGAACAAAAATTGATAAGCAAAATAAATGCCGATGATGATGCAGCAGGCGAGGCCGGCTTCGATCAAGATTGGCCAATTGATGCGCCGCAGGATTGCCCCCGATGCTTTCATATTTTCACGCCGATAGTCGGAGCTATTTCAATTGTCCGGAAAATTCACACGCTCCCGCTCGACCGTCAGGGGAACATTTCTTTCCATTTCGGCAATCAGCCGAATCTGTTCGCCCATCAGGCCCATGAAGAAAAATACCGTTGCGAAACCAAGTTGCGCCATCGTCCAGGCGAACAGCGCCCAAGGATCATGTCCCAAAATCAGTATCACCAGCGTCAGCAGGAATGTGGTTGCCGTGGTTCCGGCCATCAAGAATGATAGATAGAGTGGCAACCGCAACAGACGCTTTGACGTACTCGCGAGACCCGAGAGGCCGAAGCTGAACAGGCTGGCAAAATTGTTCTTTTCCTGACCGGCGGCGCGCGGCGGACGATCATATGGGATGGTTTCTAGTTGGAACCCGCTTTCCACCAGCATGCCTCTGAAGAAAGGCTCCGGGTCGCGCCATTTCTTGAGACAGTCGACGACCACTTTGTCATAAAGACCAAAGCCGGTGGCATTGGGGATCGCCGGGTAGTCGCCGAACCGCTCAAAGACGCCATATCCGACCGCGCGAATGAAGCGCCTGGCCAGCGACATTCGCTCTGCTCGCCGGACTCCAAGCACAATCTTGGCGCCCCTCGCCAGCGCGCGATGAATTCCGGGATCATTTCAGGGGGATCCTGGAAATCGGCGCAGATGCCGATGATCGCCCTGCCGCTGGCCTGGTAGATCGCATGCGTCGGCGATCTCATTTGACCGAAATTTCGCGTATTGACGATCAGCCGGATTTCGAGGATCTTCGGCGCACAACCCCTTGATCAGGTCGACCGTACCGTCACTTGATCCGTTATCGATGAAGATAATTTCGAAGGTGACGCCGACGGTCTCCAGTTGCGAAACCACCGCGCGGGCAATCTGGACGGCATTTTCCGCTTCGTTCAGGCACGGAATGGCGACGGAAATCTCCGGCGCTGGCCCGCGTCCGGAAGCATCTTGCAACGTCTCAGACATGTTCACCCACCGGCGGCTTCACCAGGTAGAATTCAAATCCCACCGCGAGCAGGACGATCAGGAGCAACAGGCCGACTGCCGATGAATTGGTCTGATAAGCCGGATCGACATAGGGCGGTTCGATCACCTTGATGTCCTGATTGGCGGACAATTCCTCGATCGTGACCTGTTCCAGGTAGCGCGTGTAGATCGCATAAAGCGCCTCGGCGAACTTCTCGTCCCGGTAAAGATTGAGATATTGGGAACTTCTCTGCGCGACGGCCGCGACACTGAGACCGGCCTCGCCGTATTGGGCGGTTTGGGCGTCGGCGATCTGGTGCTGCAAGCCGGCGATTTCGGCTTCCGTCGATTGAACCTCGAAGTTGGACCGGGTGGCAAAACGCTGCAAGGTCTGCAACTCGACATTTGCCGCCTGCAGTTTTCCCTGCAGAATGGCGAGCTGGGTGACCCCCGAACCCAGTTGAGCTTCTGGCGAAGGCAGCTTGTTTTCAAGGCGGAACCGGCCAAGAGCCTGCTGGGCGGACGCCAGTCGTGTCGTTGCTTCGGCGAGTTGATCGGCCGCGACGGCCCGGTTTTGCGCCGACTGCTGAAGGCTCAGGTTTGCAGTTTTCTGCTTGATCGCCGCGACAAAGTCGCTGACGATTTCGTAGGCCAGGTCTGGGTCTGCATCAAAGACGTTAATCTGGATGATACTGCCGCGAACGGCCTCGATCGTCACCCGCTTGCGGATCGACAATTCAGCCCTCTGCTCGTCGCGGTATGAATTCGGGCGCCTCGCACGCAGCCGGGCGACGACATCTCGCAGCACCGACTGGCTTCTCGCGACTGTCAGATCCATCTCGATCGACTGGTGGTTCCCGAGCAACGCGCCCAGGCCCGCCAACTCGCCGCCGCCCTGGCCCAGAAGTGCGCTCAACCCCCCGGCCGCCTCTTGCGGAAGCAGGTCTGCCCGGGCGAGGTAATGGCGGGGCCATACGCAAAGGACGGCGGTCACCAGCGCGGCGACGCCGAAGAAGACCCTGCGGCGGTTCGGACGCCGAAAATCAGCGTACCTGGCCACCGACGCCATTATCGAGGGCGGCGGCGTCAAAACTGAGCGGCCAGAATGCCGAGCGTGGCGGCGCCGACCCCGAGTTGATAGACCACCTCGGCGACGTCTCGTAGCTTTTCGAAGGCGCTGGGAGATGTGCGCACCGGCACGAAGATCACGTCGCCGGCGAGCGCCGGGCGATTGGGAAAATCGTGCACCTGCTGGCTCGAAAGCACGGCGCCGTTCGCCCGCACGACGAAAATCTCGCCCTTGTCGGCTATCTTCCGCGGGCCGCCGGCCTGGCGAAGATAATCCGAAATCCGTGTCGCATCCCGGAAACGAAAGGCGCCGGGTTGGTAGACTGCGCCGAACACACCCACCGTCTTGGGCCTGGGCGGCACGAAGATGTGATCGTTGTCCTCGAGCGCGAGGTCGCCCGGCAAGGACACCGCGCCATAATCGACATCGAGGACGAAGCGCCCGTCCGGCTTGTGCTGCTTCAGGCGCTCGATCACGGCGCTGGTGGCCTGCGCCCTTGCCTGGGCGGACGCCGCCTTGTCGGCCGTGCCGTTAAGCGAAGAAAGCGGCGCGGCCGCCGCGGATAATTGAAGGTCGTCGATCGCTCGATCGAAACTCGCCTCCTGTTGACGTCGAACGCTCTCACGGGTGAAGTCGGTTCCGAAGGTGAAAGCGCCCGGGGTCAAACCGCCCGCCTTGGTCAGCAAATCACCGATGGTTGAGTTTGCGGGAAGATAATATCGACCAGGGTGGTCGACCTCGCCTTCCAGCGTTACCAAAATGGATTGACGTTCCTGTGGCCGCGAAATATCCGCCAGCGACAGTACTCGAATGATGTCGCCGCGTTCTGCCGGAAAGCTCAGAGCCTGGGCATAACTCAGTTGTCTTGACCCAGTTGCGTCGAGATCGCCAAGTCTAACCAGCACTAGCCTTGAATTATCGGCGAGCGAGTTGAGACCACCGGCGTATCGAATCAAGTCAGCCAGGGACTCTCCGGCTTTGGCTTCGTAAATTGCCTCATCGTTTACGCTTCCCGTGACGGCGACCTCTGGTCCTGCCGGAGCAATATTCAATACATCATTATTTTGCAATAGCACATCATGGGACTTATCGCCATTTATTAGCAATTCATATAAATCTAGCGTGGTAACTAACACTCCATTGCGGCGAAGTTGAACTGATCGATAACTTCCGCCGGCTGACGGGCCGCCGGCGGCCAGCACCGCATCGACCATTGTCGACAGGCTGCTAACTGTGAAGGCGCCGGGACTGACAGCATAACCGGTGACATATATTGTCAAGCCGTGCAAATGACTGATAACGACAGAAAGTTTAGCCTGCTTGTACTGCTCGTTTAATTTCCGGGATAGCGCCGCTTCGAGATCGCCATAACGCATGCCAGCCAAGCTGATCGAACCCAACCTGGGAATGAAGATCCTGCCTTCACTGTCGATCACCAGGCGGAGCTGCGCCTCAACCGATCCGGCAATATCGATCAGCAGCTCGTCGCCTGGGTTGAGAGTATAGTCGGGCGGTACGGTCGTTGTTGACGGTGTGGCAAAACCTTTTCCTTCGTTGAGCACCAACGACGCGCCGAACCGTCGCAGCGGTCTTCCAAGCGCCTTCATGATGAACGACTCGAACTCGTTCGGTTGCGGGGGGGGTCGGGAAAAGAGTTCGAACTGCCCGGGGCTCGTCCCGGGACGCAGATAAACCGGGGCGCCGAGCGCGCTGCTGGCTGAAGGTCTGGTGGTGGGCGCGAGCGTTTCGTCGCGAGATGAGGTGGCTGGCGGCTGGCTCGTTATGACGGTCGGGCCCACCTGGCCGATTCCCGCGCCGGTGGTCGCCGTGACGCCTCCGGCGGCATTGATTCCGGCGCCCGTTTGCTGTTGCGCCGCGGACGGCGCCAGTGGAACGCCATAGGGACTCAACGCGTCGTTCGTGGGGTTACCCGGACCATTCGCGGTCCCAGACTGTCCAAGATACGGATCATAAGGGGCATTTTGCGCCAGCGCCTGGGAGTGCAGGCAAACACCGATCGACATTGCAAGCGTGAGCCACCACATCCGCATCAGCGATTTGGTCCGCCGGACGCGCCCGTCTTTAAGCACCTTTGTCAGCTCCACTTCGTATCGCACACGGAAAGGCGATCATTCGCCATCAAAGGGTAATTCAGCCATGTACCGAGCCGTTTGAACCACTTGTTGCTGAAAATCGATTGTTTCAACGTTTAGGCGCCGCCTGAGTTCGGCATAGACCGTTCCATCTCCGACGTACCGGTCGGCCGCATCGCTTTGGAATGGCGGGCGTAGCACGCCCCGGGTGTGTCCGAGCGCCGCCGCGACGTCCTGGGCGATTTCCGCCATCTCATAACCGCGGTCCGCCCCGGTGTCGAACGTGATGGCGCCGCTGGTTCCGTCGGTCAAAAGGCCAAAGACGATGCTCATCATCTCGTCGACGGCCACATAGGAGCGGAATACCGGCCTGTCCGCCTGGATGGAAATCGGTCGGCCCCTCAACACATCGGTGATGAAACATGACAGGGCGTAGGAATTGAGCTTGTTGATGTACGGGCCGGACAAGCCGAAAATCCGCACGTTGACGGCTCGGCGACCGGTCTGCTCCGCCCAGGCCGCGAAGCGGGCCTCGTCGTCCAGTTTCAACCGGCCATAGATCGCTTTGTTTGGGTCGGCGCCGGGTTGCCCGACCATTTCGACGGCCCCGGATGAGGCGACGAACACCCCCGTCGCGCCGATCGGCCCCAGCGCGGCGAAAACCTCGCCTGAGATCTGCTCGTTGATGGCGGTATATCGCTCATGGCTCATCAACCCGGCCTTTTCCTGAGTGAGAAAGGCGAGGTGCAGGACCAGGGTCGGGGCCGGCGGCAGATCGATCAGCGAGGTCAGCGGGCGCTGCTCGATGCGACGGCCGCCACGCAGCGCCAGAAGCCGTCGATTCGATCCGAAGGCAAAGACCCGCTCAGGAAAACTCGGGCCGAAAAGTTCCTGCAGTTGCTCCAGGGCGGCAAGTCCGATCCAGCCGCCCGCTCCGACGACCGCGACGCGCCAAGCGCCCTCCCGCAACCTGCGCGCGCCATCGCCGGTCAGGCCAGGATAACCCACTGCGGGTTGCATCAGGGTTCGGCTCCGGCCGGCGACGCGGCGATCGAACCGGCCTCGAGGATCGCCACCACATCCTCGAAACTGTCGGCCACTCGCGCGTCGGCGAACACGTGGTCGGGCTCGGCATAGCCGTAGGAGACCAGGACGAACGGTAGACCAACGGCCCTGGCGACCAGGTGATCCACCGCGCTGTCGCCGACATAGGCCGCGCGGCGTCGGGATATCCCAAGCGTCTGGACAATCTCTTCCAGGGCGGTGGGGTCCGGTTTGAGCGGGATGCCGGCGCGCGCGCCGACGACCAGGCGAAACCACGACCCCAAGCCGAGGTCGGCGACCACTTTCTCGCACAGGGCCTGCGGCTTGTTCGAAAGAACGATCAGGTCGGTCCCTTGAGCGTGCAGCTGTCGCAGCCCGTTGCGCACGCCGGGAAACAGGGACTGCGGTGGAGTTGGGGTCGACGCATACAGTCGCCGAAATTCGGCGAGGTCTTGGTCGGGGTCGCCGGCGAGGTCCGCCAGCAGACCTGCCACGAGGGCATGGCCGCCCTGGCTCGCGTATGTCCGCGCCTCCGCGTGACTGACCTCGGCCGGGCGGCCGCGAGCGCCGCGCATCGCCGTCATGATCTCGGCGCAGAGTGGCGCGCTATCGAGTAGCGTTCCGTCGAGGTCGAAGATCACGCTGGCGGTCATTGTCGCGGCGTTCCGGCGGCGACGCGGTGAGCGCGGATCTGAGCGAGGGTGGTGTCCCTCGCATCCCGTCCCGCCAGAAATGCGTGTTGCCATTCGACTATACGCTCGAGACAGATTTCGAGCGGCCAGGTGGGCGACCAGCCAAGTTCGGCCCGCGCCCGGGTCGAATCCAGCTTGAGGTATCCTGCCTCGTGCGGCTGTGGCAGATCGGATTTGTCCCAGCCCGCGCCCCCGCCCCAGGCCTGGGCGAGCCGGTCGGCGATCCAGTTCACCGGCCTGGCGTCGTGTTCGTCGGGTCCGAAGTTCCAGCCGGCCGCGAATCTCGCCTCGCCTCGCCAAAGCTTTTCCGCCAACATCAGGTAGCCGGCCAATGGCTCCATCACGTGTTGCCAGGGTCGTATCGAATTCGGGAACCTGATCACCGGCCGCCGCCCGGTGGAGAAACCCGTCAACAGGTCCGGAATGAGCCGATCCCGGGCCCAGTCGCCTCCGCCGACGACGTTGCCGGCCCGCGCCGAGGCCAGGGCGACGCCATGCCGGCCGATGTCTTCGACCGGAAAAAACGAGCGCCGATAGGCGGCCGTGACCAGTTCGGCGCAGCCCTTGCTGCTGCTGTAGGGGTCGAAGCCACCCATCGGGTCGTCTTCACGATAGGGCTGCTCGCTCTCGCGATTTTCATAGCATTTGTCACTGGTGACGCAGATCAGCGACCTCACGCCGCCGACAATGCGGACGGCTTCGAAAAGATGGACAGTTCCCATGACGTTGGTCGCATAGGTTTCCACCGGCTGATCGTAAAACTCGCGCACCAGCGACTGCGCCGCCATGTGGATCACGATCTCGGGACGGGAGGAGCGGAGAGCGTCGGTGAGCGCGGCGAGATCGCGCACGTCCCCGATGAGCGAGTTGACCAGACCGCCGACCCGCGCCACCTCGAACAGGCTGGGCCGGGTGGGCGGCGGAAGGGCGAAGCCGGTCACCCGCGCGCCGAGATCGTGCAGCCACAAGCAGAGCCAGCTACCCTTGAACCCAGTGTGCCCGGTTACGAACACGCGGCGGCCGCGCCAGAACTCCATCGTCCGCTACCAGAGCTTCCACGGCGCGGCGCCAGAACCCCAAAGCTCTTCCAAGACAATCTTGTCGCGCAACGTATCCATCGCGTACCAGAAGCCGTTGTGATGATAGGCCGAGAGTTGCCGCCTCGAGGCCAGGGTTTCGAGCGGGCCCCGCTCCCAGACACATTCGGGTCCGTCCACCAGATCGAGCACGGACGGGTCAGCCACGAAATAGCCGCCATTGATCCGTCCGCCATCGCCAGCGGGTTTTTCCTTGAAATTGGTGACGAAGTCTCCGTCGAACTCGATGGCCCCGAAGCGTCCCGGCGGCGCGACCGTGGTGATCGTCGCTTGACGCCCGTGGGTGCGGTGAAACTCGATCAGCGCCTTCACATCGATATTGGCGACACCGTCGCCATAGGTGAAACAAAACGCCTCGCCTTCGGTCAGGTAGGGCCGGATGCGCTCGCAAACGGCCGCCGGTCATGGTTTCGGGGCCGGTGTCGACCAGGGTGATGCGCCATGGTTCGGCGAAGTTCTGGTGAATTTCCATGGCGTTCGTCCCCAGATCGATGGTCACGTCCGACATGTGCAGGAAATAATTCGAGAAATACTCCTTGATGATATAGCCCTTGTAACCAAGGCAGATGATGAATTCGTTGCAGCCGGCAGCCGAATAGATCTTCATGATGTGCCAGAGGATCGGCCGCCCGCCGATCTCGACCATCGGCTTGGGCCGAACAGCCGTCTCCTCCCCCAACCGACTACCAAGTCCACCGGCCAGGATCACAGTCTTCATGTATCTGACGTCCTCGGGGCAAGGTGTGCGCTGGGCCTGTTAGATCAACCGGACGATGCCGTCCAGCGACCGCCTCCGAGGGAGGACGGCGCACGCCGCGGCGATGCGGGCGCGCAATCGGAAGCGCGAAACGCGGCCGACCCTGGTTAGTTCCGGTCGACGATCCGCGACGCCGGCGCCGTTGTCGGACGCCATTGAAACCGGAACCCGGCCAGCGACAGCGACTGAGCGCTGACCCCGCCGCCGGTCGGTCCAACCTGATTGCCGGCCCGCGGCATCTCGATCGGCGGCAGTTTGCGGTCGGTCAGATCGCGGTTGCGCGCCGCCAGGTCGTTTGGCGCCAGGCGCTCGAAGCGGGCCGCGAGATGTCGGCCAGTTGGCCGGTCAGCACACCGATCCGCGTCAGCTGATAGGCGGCCGGGGCGCCTTCGTAGGAGGTCGATCGCGCCGTAGAGCTGATCGGTGTGCTCGCGCAGGCGCTCCTCGCCGGTGATCGCGCCGCCCTCCTTGGTGGCGACGATCTCCTTGCGCAGGGCGTCGGCCTTGGCCGAGAGGTCGCTGGGGCGGGGCCTTCAGCGCATCGCCGGCCGGAAGGGCCGGCCGCGCGCCGGTCGGCGCCCTGGCGCACGGCGTTGATCCGCGCCACCAGGTCGGTCATCCGGCCGAACAGGTCGCTGACCTGCTCGCGCGGCGTCGAACTGGGCCTGGCGGTCGGCCAGGCGTGAAGGTCGCGCGGCGGTCGAGGATCGACCTGGACCGGGGTCGTCAGCACGCGTTGGGCCGCTGGTCAGGCGCGCGGTGTAGGTTCCCGGGCAGCCAGCGCGGTCCCTGGACCGAGTTGAAGGCGACCTGGGCGGCCGGCGGCATGCGCGGGGCCGGCGCGCGCATCGACCAGACGACGCGGTTGATCCCGGGCCGCTTGGAGGCCGGCAGGGTGTCGACGACCTTGCCCGACGGGTCGAGCACTCGACCTTCAGCTTGCCGAACAGGTGGCGGCCGCGGCTCGTAGTAGCTGATCACCGCGCCGTCGGCCGGATTTTGGCCGGAGAACTCGGCGTCGCCGCTGGACCAGCCGCCGTTGGCCTCGATGCGCTGCTGCGCCGGCCGCGACGGGCAGGAAGGTCAGCGGCTGGGCCATGCACCTGGCGTCGGTCAGCGCCCGCAGCGGGGTCAGGTCGTCGACGATCCAGATGCCGCGACCGTGCGTGGCGATGGCCAGATCGTGGTCGCGGGTCTGGAACGCCAGGTCGCGCACGGCCACGTCGGGCAGATCGCCGCCCTTGAACTGCGCCCAGCGGCGCTCCGCCGTCGAGCGACATCCAGAGGCCGAACTCGGTGCCGGCGTAGAGCAGGCCGGGCTTTTCCGGATCTTCCTTGATGACGTGGGCGAAGCCGCGCATGCCCGGCCCCGGCGCTGGCGATCCGCTTCCAGGTGCGGCCGTAATCGGTGGTCATGTAGATGTAGGGCTCGAAGTCGCCGAAGGTGTGGCGATCGAAGGCCGCGTAGGCGGTCGGCCGGATCGTAGCGGGCTGGCCTCGATCCACGACACCCAGGACGACGGCGGGACGCCGGTATTCTTGGTGAGATTGGTCCAGTTGCGGCCGCCGTCGCGGGTCAGCTGGACGTTGCCGTCATCGGTCCCGACCCAGATCAGGCCGGCCTGCCTCGGCGACTCGCTGATCGCATAGATGGTCGTGTGCGTCTCGGCGGCGGAGTTGTCGACGGTGATGCCGCCGCTCTCTTCCTGCTTCTGCTTTTCCTTGTCGTTGGTGGTCAGATCGGGCGAGATCTTCTCCCAGCTCTGGCCATGGTCGCGGCTGCGGAAAAGATACTGCGCGCCGATGTAGATGGTCCCCTTCTCGTTCGGGCTGGCGAATGAGCGGCGTGTTCCAGTTGAAGCGCAGCTTCTCCTTGGTGTCCGACTTCGGCTGGATGTCGCGCGACTTCGAGCGTATGCCGATTGACCCGGGTCACCGATCCGCCCTGCGTCTCGACATAGGCGTAGTCTTCGGGCGCCGCCGGGTCAGCCCAGGCCCAGAAGCCGTCGCCGCCGGTCAGGTTTTCCCATCGGCCGTTGGTGATGCCGCCCGGATAGGCGCTATCGCCGGCCCAGGCGCTGTTGTCCTGCAGACCGCCGTAGACCTGGTAGGGATCCTTCTCATCGAGGCTGACGTGATAGAACTGCGAAATCGGCAGGTTTTCGTTCTTGATCCAGCGTGTGCCGCCGTCCCGGCTGATCCAAAGGCCGCCGTCATCGCCGGTGATCACGTGCTGGGTGTCGGTCGGATCGATCCACAGCGCGTGGTGGTCGCCATGCGTCCCGCCGGAGGCCGAGGTGAAGCTCTTGCCGCCGTCTTCGCTGGCGATCAGTTGCAGGTCGGGCTTGAACAGCCGGTCGGGGTTCTTGGGATCGATGAACAGAGCGGCAAAGTAGAACGGACGCCAGACCATCGACTGGCTGCGATCCCGCTCCTGCCAGGTCCTGCCGCCGTCGTCCGAGCGGTACAGCGCGCTGCGCGCACCCTCGACAAAGGCATAGACGATATTCGGATCGGACGGCGCGATCGCCACGGCCTCCCGCCCCCAGGGTCCCTTCGGCAATCCATTGGCCGGATCGGCCTTCAGATCGGTCCAGCTCTGGCCGGCATCTTCCGAGACGAACAGGCTGCTGCCCGACGGGGCGTCGGCGCTCTCGCCGCCAGAGCGGAAGGTCCAGCCCTTGCGACGGAAGTCCCATAGAGCCGCGAACAGTTTCTTCGGATTCTCGGATCGAGCGCCAGCGACGAACATCCTGTCGACAGGTTCGGGCCCTTGAGGATCAAGGTCCAGGACTTGCCGCCGTCGGTGGTCTTGTACAACCCGCGGTCGGCGCTGTCGCTCCACAGCCGTCCGGGCACGCAGACATAGACCGTGTCGCTGTTGCTCGGATCGACAATGATCTTTGCGATATGTTCCGAGCTGGGCAGGCCCACATTGGTCCAGGTGTCGCCGCCATCGGTGGTCTTGTAGACGCCATTTCCGATGGAGACGGAATTGCGCATCCACGCCTCTCCGGTCCCGGCCCAATAGGTGTTAGGATTGTTGGGGTCGAGGGCCAGTGCGCCGATCGACTGCACCGTCTGCTTATCGAAGATCGGTCGGAACGTGGTCCCGCCGTCGTTGGATTTCCAGATACCGCCCGAGGCTGCGCCGACCAGGATCATGGTCTTGCCGTCCGGCTCGGGACGGGCGGCGAGCGCCGCAATCCGCCCGCTCATGGCGGCCGAGCCGATGTTGCGCGCCCCGAGACCGGAGATCGTGGCGCTGCGTGAATGCCGGCGGCGCTCCCGGAGGGGCGGCCGACGCCATGCCCAGCGACGAGGACGCCAGCAACAGGCCGATAGCCAGGGACGACCGATACCGGCTCATGGTTTGGCTCCCGCGCTCTTGGTGGAGGTGGCCGGCGTCGCCGGTCGGGCGAACAGCGTCGGGTCGACGGGAACGTTGGCCACCACCGTGTCGTAGGTCACTCTCTGCCGGTCGGTGGTCCCTTTTGGGCCCGAGGCGATCTCGAATGGGAAATACACTCCGGCGACCTTTTCGTAATCGCCGAAGTCGGTGTCCGTGATGGTCTCCGCGCCGCGCGTCAGCTGGCGGGTTTCCAGGCGTACGGTCAGCATCGCCACCGGGTCGATATAATAGGTCAGCTGATCGCCGTTCTTCAGGATGGCGCGGATGGCCCAGGCCGGCGCGCCGTCGATATCGGCGCTCCCCAGATTTTCCAGGGTTGCGCCCTTGGCCTTGGCGTCGATCAGCGGACTCTCGAAGTCCGCCTCCTCCTGCAGGCTCTTGGTGTCGTCCGAAGACAGGTCCTCGGCATCTTTGCGACCCTGGAAGGGCTGGATCTGCCAGCCGCTGCGTCCATCATAGGCCTGCACCATGGTCAGGTTCTGCAGGGTCGCGTCGATCCGCACCGCGCCCGGCCTCGAGATCGTTTCGTCAACCGAGAGTTGTACATCGAAGCCGCTCGGCCGCATGCTGCCGGTCATCTTGAGGGTTTTGATGGCGCGAATGGCCGCCAGGCCGCCGCGCGCGGCGATGTGCCTGGCGATCAGCTCGTCGGTGGTCTGCGCCAGCGCCACCGCCGGACAGGCCAGCCCGATCGCCAAGCCCATGAACAGCCTGTAGTTCTGCAAGGAAGGTCCCCCTCAGCCACGTTTGCCTGTCATACGGAGTTCGCCGACGGCGACAAATGAAATCGCCGACAGGTTTCGCGGCGCGGCGCGGACTGTGGGTTTTACCTTAGATCAGTCCGGCCATCGGCGAAGACGCTTCGGCATAGAGGCGACGGGCCATTCGCCCTGCCAGCCAGGCCTCGCGGCCGGCGATCACCGCGTGTTTCATGGCCCGCGCCATGCGAATCGGATCGCGGGCCTCCGCGATCGCGGTGTTCATCAGCACCCCGTCGCAACCGAGTTCCATCGCCACCGTGGCGTCCGAAGCCGTCCCGACGCCGGCGTCCACCAGCACCGGCACCTTCGCCTGTTCGACGATGAGGTGGATGTTCAATTTGTTCTGAATGCCGAGACCGGAGCCGATCAAGGCGCCCAGCGGCATGATGGCGACCGCTCCGGCATCCTCCAGCTTGCGGGCGTAGACCGGATCGTCACTGCAATAGACCATGACGTCGAAACCCTCGCTCACCAGCATCTTCAGGGCGCGAAGGGTTTCCTCCATCTCCGGGTACAAGGTGCGGACGTCCGCGAGGACCTCCAGCTTGACCAGATTCCAGCCACCGGCTTCCCGCGCCAGGCGAAGGGTGCGCACCGCGTCCTCGCCGGTGAAGCAACCGGCCGTGTTGGGGAGAAAGGTGAAACGCTCGGGTTTCAGATAGTCCACCAGCATCGGCTGCGAACGATCCGAGAGATTGACCCGCCGGAGCGCAACGGTGACGATCTCGGCCCCGGCCGCCTCCGCGGCGGCCGCGTTGATCGCATAGTCCTTGTATTTGCCGGTTCCGATGATCAGGCGGGAGTGAAACGTCCGCCCCGCGACGGACCAGCTGTCTTCTTGGGGTTTCGTCGAGCCGTCCATGGCCAATGTCTGTTCCTTTACAACGCCCCGAAGATCCGCAAACCGTTCACCCGCCGCCAATGAAGTGGACGATCTCGATTCGATCGTTCTCCTCCACCGGCGTAATGGCGTAGGTCGAGCGCGGCACGATCGTCAGATTGCGTTCGACCGCGACCTTGCGGCCGTCGAGTCCGAGCGCCGCCACCAGGCCGGCGATATCGCCGATCTGGTCCAGGTCCCGCGCCTCGCCGTTCACCACCACTCTCACGGCGCGAGCTTGTGACGCCGAGCGCGTGGCGATACAAGATGGCTTTGACGCACGCGGGGCCTGATGGCGAAACCTTTCTATGTGCTGAGCGGTCCAAACCTGAATTTGTTGGGCGCGCGGGAACCCGATATCTATGGTCGCGACACGCTCGATGCCATCCATGAGCGGTGCGTGGTCACCGCCCGTCGGCTGGGGCGCAGCGTGGTCTGCCGTCAGTCCAATCATGAAGGTGTCCTCATCGACTGGGTTCAGGAAGCCCGCACTGAAGCGAGCGCCCTGGTGATCAACCCCGCGGGATATGGCCACACGTCGATCGCCCTCCTGGACGCGCTGAAGACCCTGGCCGTGCCGATCATCGAGTGCCACCTGTCCAATCCGGCCGCGCGCGAACGGTTCCGCCGAACCACCTATGTGTCCCTGGCCGCGGCCGGCGTCGTCAGCGGCTTCGGGGCGATGAGTTATGAACTGGCGATCGAGGCCGCGCACCGCCTTAGCGCCTCGTCGAATCCCTGAAACCTTTTGAACGACAAGGCCAAAAGCCCGATGCCCACACCCAAGGCCCACGACGCCGCGTTCGATACGCGATTGGTGCGGCAGCTGGCCGACATCCTCAACGATACCGGTCTTTCCGAAATCGAAGTGGAAGCCGACGGCATGAAGGTGCGGGTGGCCAGGACCCTGGCCGCCGCGACGACCCTCTATGCCCCGGCGCCGGCCGCCCCGCAGGCGCCGGCCGCTTCGGCGGCCGGCCCGAGCGCCGCAACTCCCGACCCGGTCCGGGCCGGCGAGATCGTCAAGTCGCCGATGGTCGGCACGGTCTATCTGCAGCCCCAGCCGGGCGCGGCGCCTTTCGCCAGGGTCGGCGACACGGTCGGCGTCGGCCAGACCCTGCTGCTGGTCGAGGCGATGAAGACCATGAACCCGATCACCGCGCCGAAAGCCGGCAGGATCCTGGAGTTTCTGGTGGCGGATGCACAACCGGTGGAATTCGGTGAGCCGCTGGTCGTGATCGGCTGATCGCGCCATGTTCGACAAGATACTGATCGCCAACCGCGGCGAAATCGCCCTCCGTATCCACCGCGCCTGCAAGGAAATGGGCATCGCGACCGTCGCGGTGCATTCCGAGGCCGATACCAGCGCCATGCACGTGCGGCTGGCCGACGAAAGCGTCTGCATCGGGCCGGCCCCGGCGGCCAAGAGCTATCTGAACATCCCCTCGATCATCGCCGCCTGCGAGATCACCGGCGCCCAGGCGATCCATCCCGGCTATGGATTTCTCTCCGAGAACGCCCGCTTCGCCGAAATCGTCACCGCCCACGGCTACACCTTCATCGGGCCGCGGCCGGAACATATCCGGGTGATGGGCGACAAGATCGCCGCCAAGCGCGCGGTCCAGGCCGCGGGCATTCCGGTCGTTCCGGGCTCGGACGGCGCAATCGAGGGCGAGGCGGCGGCCCTCGCGGCGGCCGACGCCATCGGCTATCCGGTGCTGATCAAGGCGTCCGCCGGCGGCGGCGGCCGCGGCATGAAGGTGGCGGCCACCCGCGACGACGTGGTCGAGGCCTATGCGACCGCCCGCGGCGAAGCCGGCGCGGCGTTCGGCGACGACGCGGTCTATATGGAACGCTACCTCGCCACGCCCCGCCACATCGAACTGCAGATCATCGCCGACTCGTTCGGCAACGTTTGCCACCTCGGCGAGCGGGACTGCTCGCTGCAGCGACGCCACCAGAAGATGATGGAAGAGGCCCCCTCCCCGGCCATCGACGCCACGGCAAGGGCGGCAATCGGCGATGTGGTGGTCAAGGCGATCGGCGCGATCGGCTATCTCGGGGTCGGCACGATCGAGTTCCTTTACGAACACGGCGAGTTTTTCTTCATCGAGATGAATACCCGGCTGCAGGTCGAACATCCGGTCACCGAGGCCGTGACCGGCATCGACCTCGTGCGCGAACAGATCCGCATCGCGGCAGGCCTGCCGCTGTCGTTCACCCAGACCGACATCGTGCTGGAGGGCCACGCGATCGAGTGTCGGATCAATGCCGAAAATCCGCGCACCTTCATGCCCTCCCCTGGACTGGTCACCGATTTTCATGCCCCCGGGGGGCTGGGCGTACGGCTGGATTCGGCGCTCTACGCCGGCTACTCGATACCGCCCTACTACGACAGCCTGGCCGGCAAACTCATCGTCCAGGGGCGTGATCGCCCGGAATGCATCGCGCGCCTGAAACGCTGCCTGGCTGAAATGGTGGTCGGCGGGATCGAGACGACCATCCCGCTGTTTCAGGACCTGCTGGTCGAGCCGGACATATTGCAGGGGCGGTACGACATCCATTGGCTGGAGCGTTGGATCAAGGCGCAGGGGTGAACGGCGAGGCGGGCTTGCGAGGCTTTTCGATCGACGACCTGGTCGCCTGTTACCGCCGGGGCGTGTTTCCGATGGCTGATCGGCGAAACGACCACCGGGTGTTTCTGGTCGATCCGCCGGAGCGCGGGATCATCCCATTGGACAGGTTTCACGTTTCACGGCGACTGGCCCGCACGGTGCGCGGCGGCCGCTTCGATGTCAGCGTCGACGCGGCGTTCGACAGCGTCGTCGAAGCCTGCGCCCAACCGCGTCCCGGTCATCCCGAGACCTGGATCAGCCATCCGATCCAGGCAATGTGCGGGCGTCTGTTCGCTCGTGGCCTGGCACACAGCATCGAATGCTGGTTCGAGGGCGCCCTGGTCGGCGGACTGTACGGCATCGCCCTCGGCGGGGCGTTTTTCGGCGAGAGCATGTTCTCTCGCGTCCGCGACGCCAGCAAGGTCGCGCTCACCCATCTGGTGGCGCGCCTGGTTGCCGGCGGCTTCACCCTGCTGGACACTCAGTTCATCACCGGCCATTTGCAGACCTTCGGCGCGGTCGAAATTCCGCGCGCCGACTATCTCGCGAGGCTGGCGGCCGCCTTGGCGATCGATGCGGATTTTTTCGCCATGCCCTCTCAGGTCGGCGGCGTCGCGGCGCTGCACGCCACCAGCCAGACATCGTAGATCGGGTGCTGCACGGGGTGCAGCGCCGGCCCGTTGGCGAACATCCACCCCTCGTAGACCCGCTTGCCCGCCGCAAGCGCGTGACCCGGCGCCGCCAAAGGTTGATTGTCGATGACGATGTAGGCCGCCGGACGCGGCAGGGGATCGTCTGATCCGCGCGTTTCGCAGACCTTCACGGTCATCACCAGGGTCTTGTAGCGGATCGGCCTGCCCACCGGCGCCTCGAAGCGGAGGGTTTCGGCGGTGATCTTGTCGAGCGCCTGCATCACCGCGGTCGGCGCGCGCACCGGACGGGGAGGACCTGTCGGCGCCTCCGGCTTGGGTGGCGGCGGCGCGACGAAGGCTGGCGGTGCGGCCAGCGGCAGATTGCCGGCGGACGGCGGCGCGATCGGCTTGACCGAAACTGGCGGCGGCGTCAGATCGGCCGGCTGAGAAGCTTGGTTCGGCGGGGGGACCGGCGCGGCGTTCACCGTCGAAACTACTGGCTGGGCGGGGGGTGGCGGCGGCGACAGTGGCGCGGGCGCTTCGTCGGCGGGCTGGGAGCTCGCCAGGCCGGCGGCCAGGAGCATGGCCGCGGCGATCGGCGCCGCCCAGGCTATTCGGGGGTCCAAGGCTCGTAATCTCCGGACGCCTTCGCCCGGTTTCCGCCGCGCGCGATCGACCCCTTGGGACGCCAGGCCCACACGGTTCCGGTCAGATTGGGTCGATGATCCTTTTCCCAGGACCGGCGACGCAGCGGCTCGCGGCTCGGCGGTTCGGGGAACGTGTGGTGCAGCCAGCCATGCCAGTCGGGCGACACCTTAGAGGCGTCCGCGTAGCCCTTGTAGATCACGAAGCGGCGGTTGCGGCCCTCGTATTGGTATTTGTCGCCGCTGGTTTCGAAATATCGATTGCCCATTTCGTCCTCGCCGACGCACGTGCTGCCGCGATTGATCTGGTTGCGCGCGCCGATCGTGGCGCCGTTCCACCAAGTGAAGATCGCTTTGAGCACTGAGCCTGGGAATCCGACGAGCGGTTTTGGGTCCGGTGCTTATAGGCACACCGCGCGGGGGCGTCCAGCCACGCAGTCGATCACGCCCCGCCCCAATATCTTGTGGACGCAATTCCGAAAACCCCTACATCTATTGTGCACGGTTCGATTTCGCCCTAAAATTCTTCGGTAGCCGTCGGAGCCAGGCTTATGCGTTTCGAACCTTTGTCGGCATTTGCCGCGTTGCCCGAGACGGAAACTCGCGGCATCGAGCGCGGCGACGCCATCATCGAGGTCGTCGCGCCCCGGCATTGGACCAGCGCGCGGGTCGAGGCCTGGCTCGATTGGGCCGACGCCCTGCCTACCGACCAGCCGGCCTTCGAAGGCAGTCCGGAGCTGTATCCTCACACCCCGCTCGACCCGCTGCTCGGCGGAGGGCCGGACCGGCATGCCCGCCGTCTGGCCGCCTGGGGCTGGTCGATCGGCAAGTTCGAGTCTCAGGAAGATGCGATCGACTTCGCTTCGGCCTTGTTCGCCCTGATGGCCGGCGGGTGGATGTCGCCTGGACCCACTCTGGCCTTCGGGGCTCGGGCCCATCCTTCCGATCCTGCGGTCGCGCCGCCGCTGGATCTGCCCCGGCTGGCGCCCTGCCGGACCCCGGCCGCTTCGCGACCGTCCGCCCTGCGCGAGGTCGCCGAGACGGTGCGGCGATGCGCGGGCGATCGGGCGGCCTGCGCCGACCCGGCGGCCAATCAGGCGCTGGCGCGGGCGGCCTGGGCCGCGCGTGGCGCCGGATTTACCGACGCCGAGATCAGCGACGCCATCGCGTTGAGCGAGGCGGGCGTCGTCGTGGACGCGGCGGACCTGGAAAACCATCCGGCGGGCGCCGTCGTCGCCGAGATGGCCGATATCTCCGGGGCCGGCGCGAACTCGGCCTTCGCGGCGGCTCTCGCCTGGCGCCGCTGCGATATCACCCTGGTGATGTCGCGCGTCGAGGCCGCCGCCCTGTCGCTGGCGACGATCGGGCCACGCGCCGCGCTCGACGTGTCGCGGAGCTGTTCGGACCACGACCTGCGGGTCGCCGCCGGCATCATCGCCATGGCGCTGGATATCGAGTGCTCGGCCGGGTTCGCGGCCGATCCCCGCCACGCCTACCTGCGACGCGACCGGCGACCGACAGCGCTGTGTCTGGCCGGCTTGGCCGAGCGGCTTGTGGCCGAGGGACTGGCCTATGACAGTGACGCGGGGCGCGCCCGGGCCGCCGCCCTGCACGCCTTGATCGCGGACATCACCCCCGTCGCTTGCCTCGAGGATCCCGAGATGGCTTTGCGGCTGGGCGGCCTCGGTCTCGGGATCGAACCCTGGGTCGGTCCACGCGGCCAGGCGGAAGCCGCCGACGGCGCGGTTTTCCCTACCCTGTCGGCCGCCGCCCTGTTCGGACTGTCGCGTCTCGGCCTCGACGTGGACGCCGCCCGCCTCCACCTGCTCGGCCATCGCTCCCTGGCCGAGGCGCCCGCGATCGACCATCGGTCGCTGCGCGCCAAGGGGTTCACCGAACACGAAATCGCCGCGGCGGAACAGGCCCTGACCGAAGCGGCGACTCTGCGTGCGGCGTTCGCGCCAGCGGTGGTCGGCGCCGGCTTCGTGCGCGATGTGCTGGGCGGCGACGAAGCCGTCCTCGCCGCCGAGCCGTGCGACGTTCTGGCTCTGGCGGGCTTTTCCGATCAGGAAGTCGCCGCGGCGGGGGCGTATGCGCTCGGATCGGACAGCCTGGCCGACGCGGCCTGCATACCCGCCGAACACCGCGGCGTGTTCGCCGGCCGTTGCGAAACCTCGCTGGCCGCGCGGCTGGCGATGATCGCCGAGGTGCAGCCGCGGCTGGTCGCGCCGGCGGCGCTCACCATCGAAGTGCCGTTCAGCGCGTCACCGCAATCGGTCGGCCGCCTGCTGTCCGAGGCCGCGGCCAGCGGGGCGCGGGCGATCCGCGTGCGCCGGGCCGGGCCGCCTGTCGGCTTCACCCTGAACCTCACGGCGCCGCGGCCGGCCGAGGCGCGTGCGACCGCCGGGCCGCCGCGCGAGAAGATCGTAGAGCGGATCGTCGAAGTCGGGCGCAGTCGCCGCAAACTGCCCGACCGCCGCAAGGGCTACATCCAGAAGGCCGCGGTCGGCGGCCATAAGGTCTATCTGCACACCGGCGAGTATGAGGAGGGCGAGCTCGGCGAGATTTTCATCGACATGCACAAGGAAGGCGCCGCCTTTCGCTCGTTGATGAACAACTTCGCGATCGCCATCTCGATCGGTCTGCAATACGGCGTGCCGCTCGAGGAATTCGTCGAGGCCTTCGTGTTCACCCGCTTCGAGCCGGCAGGGCCGGTGACCGGCAACGACTCCATCCGCTCGGCCACCTCGATCCTCGACTATGTGTTCCGCGAGCTGGGCGTCTCCTATCTGGGGCGAGCCGATCTCGCCAACGTGGATCCCGGCGAATTCGACGCCGATGGCCTCGGCAAGGGGCGGGCGGACGAGCCGCAGCCGGTTTCACGATTCATCTCGAAGGGTTTCTCCCGCGGCGCGGCGCCGGAAAATCTGGTGTTCCTGCCCCTGCCGGCGCGAACCGGGGCCGGCGCGATCGTCGCCGACGTCTGCCCGGCGTGCGGCGATCTGGCGCTGGTGCGCAAGGGTCAGAGCCGCGTCTGCCAGACCTGCGGCGTGCGCGAGACCCGCGCGGGCGATCAGGACGGCTAGGTTACCGCGAATTAAATGGCGCCCCGCGGGCGGCGACCACACATGGGGTGATCGCACGGTCGCCGCAAAGGATAGCACGCTTGCCGTCATCGACTGCCTGGATCCGACGCCTCGCCGCCCTGGTGGGCGTGACGGGCGCTCTGACCGTCGCCGGCCAGGCGTCCGCCCTTGGCGACGACATGGTGCCCAGGCTGGTGTCGTTCGGCGGGGCCTGCGTGCATTGCGACCTCGCGGGGCGGCGGCTGACCGGCGCCCGGTTCGTCGGGGCCAATTTCGCCGGCGCCAGCCTGAGCGGTTGCGACCTGCGGGGCGCGAGCTTCTACGGCTCCAACTTCGTGGGCGCCAACCTGTCGCACGCCGATGTGCGCGGCGCCTCCATGGACGGAGCGCGTTTCAACCTGGCCAGTTTCGCCCAGGCCAGCCTCGACGGCCTCGAGGCGCACGGGGTCGATTTCATGGATGCCGACCTGACCCACGCCGGCCTGGACGCCGCCGAACTCGAAGGCTCCAACCTCGGGCGCGTCAAGGCGCGGGCCGCCAGTTTCAAGAACGCCAATCTGACCGGCGCGAGCCTGGCCGACGGCGCTTTCGACGGCGCCGACTTCGCGGGCGCCGTGCTGATCGCGACCAGCCTGCGGGGCGCGGATCTGTCCCGCGCCCATAACCTGACCCAACATCAGATCCAGACCGCCTGTTCCGACGCCCGCACCAAACTGCCGACCGGGCTCAACGCCAGGGTCTGCTGACCGCCTTTGTCCGGCCTTTCAGACGCCGGCGGACGCCGACGGTCGAGCGCGGATCTCGCCCAGCCAGCGGGTCAGATGCACAAGGTCGTCGGGAACCTGGAACTTGACCATGCGAGCGAAGTCGATGGCGATGAACAACACCCCGTCGGCCATGGTGACGCGGTTGGCCGCCAGCCATTCGCTCTCGCCCAGCCGCTGATCGAACACCTTCAGCGCCTTCTCGGCGTCATGGTGGTTACGCGCCGCGATCTCCGGGCTCTGCGTCTCCAGGGCGGCGAGCGCCGGATGGCCGTGGCGCACCGCCATCATCAGCGGGGTGGCCGCCAGCATCTCGGCGCGCCGGGTCCACATCTCGATGAACGCCGTCTCCCAGGGTTCGAGACCGAACATGTTGGGCAGCGGGTGCAACGCTTCGAGGTAGCGGCAGATAGCCACCGATTCGGTGATGGTTTCGCCCTCGTCGAGGGTCAGTGCCGGCACGTGCGGCAGGCCGGCGCGAGCCAGGTATTCGGGCTCGCGGTGATCGCCGGCGAACAGGTCGACATCCACGATCTCGATATCGTCGATACCCTTTTCCGCCATGAACCAGCGCACTCGGCGGGGATTGGGGGCGCGTCGGCTGTCGTAGAGCTTCATCGGTTTCGTCCCGGTTGATCGGCGCCCCTGCGCCTCTGGTCATACAGCATGCCGGCCCGATAGGCAGCGGCTGATCTATCGCCCCGCAAGTTCCTCTGCCAGGGCCGTGCGGCCATAGACCTTGGTCAGGGCCTCGCCGATCGCGACGGAGGACACCACCACCGTGCGGTTCTCGGCCGGGTCATAGGCGAAGTCGCCGGCGATCGAGGCCTGGTTGCCGTCGAAGGCCGCGCCCAGGATCTCGCCGCGGGCATCGACCACCGGCGAGCCGGAGTTGCCGCCGCCGATGTCGTTGGTCGTCACGAAGTCGAGCACCGTATCCGGGTCGAGCGCACCGCGCGCCTGCCGCCAGCGGGCCGGCAGCGGATCGGGATCGGCCCTGCCGGCCCGGGCGAACAGCTCGCCGAACGAGGTGAACGGCGCGATCCGCTCCTCGCCCTGGCGCCAACCCTCGACCCGCCCATAGCTGAGGCGCGGCGAAAAGGTGGCGTCCGGATACAGCCCAGCGCCATCCAGCGCAAGCGCACCCGGGCGATCCTGTCGCCGGCGGCTTCCGTCGGGCCCTGGACATCGTCCTCCCACAGACGGCGCGCCGCCCGCGACAGCGGATCGGTCGCGAGCACATAGGCGATCAGCGGATCGGCAGATCGTTCGATGGCGGCCATTCCGCCCTCCCACAGCGCGCGGCGCACGGCGGGATCGCCAAGCCGGCTGCCGGCCGACCAGCCGATGCGCCAGGGCCTCGGGGGTCTCGCCAGCGAGGAACGCCCGGGTCGGCCGGCGCCTCGGGGCCCAGGCCCACGCGGGTCTTGGTCAGCCAGGCCTCAACAGCAGGCGCCTCCAGCGCGGGGTCGACTGGCCTGTCATCGAGCAGGCTCTTGCCCAGCAGCGGCAGGCGCGAGTCGGCGTATTCCGGCAGGCGCCGCGGGTGGGCTTGGCGCGTTCCACGGCGCCCCGCACCAGGGTTCGGGCCCAGGCGAACAGTTGCGAGCCGCCGCCCGCCCCGGCCTCCAGTTGGCGCCAGACGATGAAGTCGTCGGCATAGTCCTTGTCGGCCGCCGCGATGTCCGCCCACGGATCGCCGACCTGCCGCCGCCAGCCGGGCGTCGACCGCCAGCCTCGCTTTCAGGTCGGACTCCTCGCGAGCCGCGCGGCCAGAAAGGCCGGATCGGCCAGGGCCGCCATCCGCCCGCGGATGACCTTAGATCGTTGTCCTGCGTCGAACAGCGCGTCGGCGGCGATCGCGCCGCTGCTGCGGCGCCCTCGGCGGCGAAGGCGACGAGCCGCGCGCGAAGATCGTCATGCTGGCGCTCGCCGAGCGGCAGGGTGATGTCGCGCTCGGTCTCCAGCTGGGCAACGGTGAACGCGCGCTCGTCGCTCCGGGACTGCCGGCCACGAACACCGCCTCGCCCGGCCGCGGCGGAGCGCCGCGACCAGGCCAGGAACCGCGGCGTCAGCGGCCGGGCTGCCGTTCTCGTACAACCGCAGGAACGCGCAATCGAGATCGAGCCGGGGAAACGTGAAATTGTCGGCGTCGCCGCCGAAGAAGCCGACGGCGAATTCCGGCGCGAACACCAGCCGCACGTCCGTCGAACCGCCGGAACCTGTAGACCTTGAACTGGCCGCCGCCGATAGAAGCTGATCACCTGGCAGCGCGAGCGCGGATCGCCCTGGCAGGCGTCGCGCTCGGCCCGCGCGATCGCCGCCTCGCGCGCCCGCACGAAGTCATCGCCGACTTTGCCGGCCGAAGCGGCGAAGATCGCGCCGGTGACATCGGCGATGCCTTCGAGGATCTCCGCCTGCAGGCCCGGACAGCGTTCGCTCCTCGGGCCGCGCCTCGGTGAGGAAGCCGTCGGCGATCAGATCGGCGCGTGGGTCCGGACAGGGCTCTCGCTCGCAGGCCAGGATGCAATGCTGGTTGGTCAGCGTCAGCCCCTCGGCGAGACACCACCGCCGCCGAACAGCCGCTGGTCAGGCGCACCGAGGCGACGCGCAGATGATCGAGCCAGGCCTGGTCGAGGCGCACGCCCAGCGCCCGCTCGACCCGCTCGGCGGGCACATCGTCGAAGGTCCACATGCCTTCGTCGGCGCGCGCACCGGTCGCGGCCGTTCCGCGCGGCCGCCAACGCGGCAGCGCCAACGCCAATGCCGTCCGATTATCGCATGGGCGGTAACGTCATAGCATGGCGGCATGCGTCCGCAACATGTGGCCGGCGGGCTTGACGAGGCCTCTTCATGCGCCGCGAAGAACCCGACCCATTCAGCAAGGAGCAGCACGCATGGCGGACATCCGCTTCGACGGCAAGGTGGCGATCGTGACCGGCGCGGGCGGCGGGCTCGGCCGCCAGCACGCCCTCGAACTGGCTCGGCGCGGCGCCAAGGTGGTGGTCAACGATCTGGGCGGCAGCCTGGATGGGTCCGGCGGTTCGTCGGATGCCGCCCGCGAGGTCGTCGAGGAGATCAAGGCGGCCGGCGGCGAGGCGATCGCCAACGGCTCCTCGGTCACCGACGACGCCGGCGTGGCCCTGATGGTCAAGGACGCCATGGACGCCTGGGGCCGCATCGACATCCTGATCGCCAACGCCGGCGTGCTGCGCGACCGCTCGTTCTGCAAGATGACCATCGAGGACTTCGAGTTCGTGCTGGACGTCCACCTGATGGGCACGGTCAAGCCGGCCAAGGCGATGTGGGAGATCATGCGGGCGCAGAACTATGGCCGCATCGTCTGCACCACCTCCTCCACCGGCCTGTACGGCAATTTCGGCCAGACCAACTACGGCGCAGCCAAACTGGGCATCGTCGGATTCATGAACACCCTCAAGATCGAGGGCCAGAAAAACAACATCCACGTCAACGTCATCTCGCCGGTGGCCGCCACCCGGATGACCGAGAGCCTGATGCCGCCGGATATCCTGGCGCGCCTCGCGCCGCAGTTCGTCACCCCCGGGCGTGGTCTATCTGTGTTCGGACGAGGCCCCGACCGGAGTGATCCTGACCGCCGGGGCCGGGGCCTTCGCGGTGGCCCGGATCTACGAGACCGAGGGCGTCTATCTCGGCGAGGACGGACTGAGCGTCGAGGAGGTCCGCGACAACTGGAGCGCGATCGCCGACGAGACCGGACAGACAGGCCTATTTCACCGGCGGCGAACAAACCCAGAAATTCTTCCGCAAGATGAGCGGCGGCTGACCCTCGCACCGCCAATAGGTGCGAACCCAGGGCCAGCTTTCACCTCCCCGCCGAAGCCCTCCCCTTCACGGGGAGGGACAGGCCGAAGGCCAGGGTGGGGCAAGGTGAGACAGTCCAATTGAGGCGGCACGACCTCATTGGGGTAGGAAGTCGGTGTCGAGTTGCTTCCACGGGTTCCGGGTGACAGTGCGCCGGACTACCAGCTCAGGGAGTTCGGGTGACGGTGCGCCTGATTGCCCGAGTCTGAGTTTGCGAGGCAAGCGGTGCGCTCAGACTTAAATCCGAATCGGACCGGATCTGCCGGAGGGGTGGCGGCTCGAGCGAGAACGCGGCGCGTGACCTTTCCGCCCACGGCGACCCGACCTCGGCGTGCTATAGCAGGTTTTCCCACGTCACCTGGACCAATTTTAAGCTGACGGCTTAAATCAAAAACATCCGTTTTCCAAATTTTCGGGCGATTTACCCATCAATCGAGGAGCGTAATGTGACGAACCAGATCCACTGGGCCCATCCAGTCAATGGAGACTTTTCGAACGCTGGCGATTGGAGTGGTGGCGTCGTGCCGGGTTACCGTGATGATGCTCTGTTGGATGCGACCGGCGCGCAATTCACAGTCACATCGAGCGCCTATCTCGCGGTCAATGGGATCGATCTAGTGACCGGGGCCACGCTGAATTTTACGGCGGGCGCCAGTTTCAATGCGCTTAACGGCACCGATGGGGGCGCCAACGCCGGCGTGATCCTTATAGGCGCGGGCGCGACGTTTCAGGCTGGCGGGACAATTGATAACCGGGGAACCATTAACCTCAGCAGCACGTCGAGCCGCGCCTCATTCGTCGCGAGCATACTTGGCGTCTCGCTGACTGGCGGCGGCCAAATTATCATGAACGACAATCCTTTAAACCGCTTGTCGGGAAAAGCTTTCGAATTCGGAAGTTTGACCAATGTCGACAATACGATTTCCGGTGCGGGAGTAATAGGCGATGGGGG
This sequence comes from uncultured Alphaproteobacteria bacterium, assembly GCA_963828365.1. GTDB lineage: Bacteria > Pseudomonadota > Alphaproteobacteria > Caulobacterales > Caulobacteraceae > Acaudatibacter. Next base: position 101,346 of record CAWHEE010000020.1, read on the forward strand.
TGGCGATCTATTTTTGACGAACCTAGCCACGGGTACCATCGACGCCAACGGATCAAATCAACTGGCCGTAGTTGACTTTGCAGGACTTAACGCCGGCTTGATCGAAAACACCGGCTCCGGAGGGCTGCTATTGTCGGGAGGTCTGACTAATAGCGGCACTATCATTAACACTGGCGTTGGCGCGCTGACGCTGAGCGACGTAACCATCGATAAATCCGCCTCAGGTGTGCTGTCGCAGGGCGTGAGCTTGTTATTGCGTGACGGCACGGTGTTGGGCGGTACAATGACCATAGCCGCGGGGCAGAGCGTGACTGCCGAGGCTAACTACGGCGGGGAGCTTGGAACCTATACGCTTCTAAACCACGGAACGGTTACCGTCCAGGACGGTGCATATCTGTTCCTTGGCGGAACAGTCACTAACGCGGGCGCGATTTCTGTGCAAGGCGCTGTAAAAGCGACAACGCTTCGCCTTGGTGTTGTTTTGAATGGTGGCGGTTCGATTATCATGAGCGATAACGCGAACAATAAAATAATCGGGAACATTACAAATATTGATAATACGATATCAGGTTCGGGAAATATCGGTAGCGCCGACATGAATTGGACTAACCAGGCCGCAGGCGTGATCGACGCCAACGGGATTAACCCGATGTCGGTCTACAACGGCCTCTCCCCACTGGTCAACGCGGGCCTCATCGAGGCGACGGGCCGGGGCGGATTGATGTTTTCCTCGAGCCCAATCCACGGGACGGGAGGACAAATCTTGGCGGCCGCCAATTCCGCAATTCGCATGGCGAGCACGACAATCCAAGGGGGCGGCCTGACCCTCGATACAGGCTCAGTCCTCACCGGCAACGGATATCTCTATCTTTCCACATTGACCGACCATGGATCGATCACGGCGGTAGGCGGCGCCTTCGCTTTCAAGGGCGCCGGCGACACATTCGCTGGAGCGCTGGCGGGTACGGAAATCGATTTCGCAGGCGTCGAAACACTGGACCCCGGGTCGAGTCTGACCGCGGCCACGGTACGCCTGATATCGGGCGCGTCCGTGCAAATTCGTACGAATTTGACGTTCACCGGGATCTGGCGGCAGGCGGGCGCGAGCGTGACTTTGCAGGCCCGCGATCTCAGCCTTGGCGGAACGGGCTCGACCATATCCGGCCTGATCGGCGGAACAGGGACCTTGTCTTTCCTGAGCGGCGTCCAGACGCTGATCGCGGGCGCTGTCTTGCAGGTTCCGGACTGGTCGATCGGTGGCGGGGCCGTGGTGGCGGTGAAGGAAAACCTCTCGTTTTCCGGTGCGCTCCGATCCACCTCGGGGACTATTCTCGCAATCGCCGCCGGTGACGCGCTGAACTTGAGCGGGATCGGGTCGACCCTTGCGGGGAGCGTCAATGGTGGCGGCATACTGGCTTTTTCAGGTGGCGTCACAACCCTGGAAGCCGGGGCCACCCTTACCGTCACGCAGGTGTCTTTGCTGGCGGGCGCGATAGGCCTCGCCGAGAGCCTCACATACGCTGGCTTGCTGGAACAGGCGACAGGCGCGCAGTTTTTGCTCGGACCCAACACCCTGACGTTGACTGGAGCGGGCTCCACGTTCGCCGGCGTCGTGACCGGAGCCGGCGGACATCTGGTCCTTGCCGGCGGCAGCCAGACCTTTGCCCTGGGAGCTAGCGTCCGGGTGTCCGATTGGTCCATTCAGGGCGGGGCGTCGGCGGTCTTCAGCGAAAACCTCGCCTATGCCGGCGACTTCGGCCTGGCTAGCGGCAGCGCCGCGGTGGCGAAGGGCCACATTATCTCGCTGTCGGGCGTCTCTACTTTCGGCTCGGGGGCGCTGATCGACGGCGCAGGCGCGCTGATCGTCCGCACAGCCTCGCTGGCGGGCCTGACGCTGGGCGGGACCGCGACGTTGGAAGTGGTCGGAACCCTCGATCAAACGGGCGCGGTCACTCTGGGCGACACGACATCGAGCGCCGCGCTCTGCGAAATCGGCAAGACCGGTACCTGGCGTCTTGACGCGGACGTGGGCATCGGGCGCGGAACGTCCACGGCCACGAAGATCATCGACGCGGGCCTGCTGATCAAGGCCGGCGGCACGGGAACAAGCGTGGTGGCCGTGGGAGTTGCAGACAGTGGTTCGATCGAGGTCGCGTCCGGCACGTTGGATTTCACCCAGACCGTAATCGGCGCGGGACGCTTGACGATCGATGCGGGGGCGACGCTGCGGCTGGACGCCACGGCTTCCTTCACCCTGACCCTCGCATTCAATGGCGCGGGCGCCACCCTGGCCCTCGGTCAGGCAGGTCTGTTCCATGTCGCCATGTCCGGATTTTCGACCGGGGACGTGATTGACCTTCTCGGCCTCGTCGCGACGAGCGCGACGCTTGGAGCCGGCGATAGGCTGGTCGTCGCCAACGGCGCTCGAATGGTCGCAACGCTGCAGCTGGCCGGCTCATATCTCGGCGATACGTTCAGCGTCGCCTCGGATGGATATGGAGGCTCCAAGCTTTCGCTTGTTCCACCCGCTAGTGGCGCGTTTCCGCTCTCCGCGACCGTGCGCCCGGCGGCGTTCGTGCAACAGATGTCGGCTATGGGCGCGGCGGCCGCGATCGGCGTGATCATGCCACCGCACGGCGAGATCGTGACGCGGCTCTCACTGCCCGGCGCCGGGATTTCGGAGCCACGGTGACATCGCGTCTTTGAGGTAGGCCGATCTCAGCGCGGATCGACACCGGATCGACCCGACGGCGCGACAGCCAGGGGCCCTTCCGGCTCGAGCGAGCCAACCGGGCGCGCGGCGCGCCCTCTCCCTGCGCCCACACCGTGCTATGGCGGGTTTTTTCCCGCGTCACCTGGGCCGACCATGCTTCGCCTGACCGAACTCAAACTGCCGCTCGGCCATCCGCCGCAGGCCCTGGCGGCGGCGGCGGCGGAGCGGCTGGGTGTCGAGGTCGGTGCGCTGCGGGCGTGCACGATCGCGCGGCGGGCCCACGACGCGCGGCGCAGGTCGGCGATCCTGATGGTCTATTCGGTGGATGTCGTCCTCGACGACGAGGCGGCGATCCTGGCGCGGCTACGCCGGCGATCCTCAAATTCAGCCCACGCCCGACACCTCCTACCGGCCTCGCCTGCCGGGCCACGGCGCCGCCCGTTCCGCGCCCGGTGGTGATCGGCGCCGGGCCCTGCGGCCTGTTCGCCGGCCTGCTCCTGGCGCAGATGGGCTTTCGCCCGATCATCCTCGATCGCGGCAAGGTGGTGCGCGAGCGGACCAAGGATACCTGGGGCCTGTGGCGGCGCGGCGTGCTCGACCCGGAATCCAACGTGCAGTTCGGCGAGGGCGGCGCGGGCACGTTCTCCGACGGCAAGCTCTACAGCCAGATCAAGGATCCGCGGCATCTCGGCCGCAAGGTGCTGACCGAGTTCGTCAAGGCCGGCGCGCCGCCGGAGATCCTCACCGAGGCGCACCCGCATATCGGCACCTTCCGGCTGGTGACCATGGTCGAGAGCCTGCGCGCGACGATCGAGGCGCTCGGCGGCGAATACCGCTTCGAGATGCAAGGTCGACGGACATCGAGATCGATGACCGACGCCGACGGGCGCCGCGACGTGCGCGGGCTGGTCCTGGACAGCGGCGAACGCCTCGCGCGCCGACCACGTCGTGCTGGCGATCGGCCACAGCGCCCGCGACACCTTCCAGATGCTTGTATGATCGGGGCGTGCATATCGAGGCCAAGCCGTTCTCGATCGGCGTGCGCATCGAGCATCCGCAATCGCTGATCGACCGGGCGCGCTTCGGCGCCGCATGCCGGCCATCCCGACCTGGGCGCGGCGGACTACGCCCTGTCGCACGCACTGCGCCAACGGCCGCACCGTCTACAGCTTCTGCATGTGTCCCGGCGGCACGGTGGTCGCCGCGACGTCCGAGCCGGGCCGCGTGGTGACCAACGGCATGAGCCAGTATTCGCGCAAGGAGCGCAACGCCAACGCCGGCATCGTCGTCGGCGATCACGCCGGAGGTCGACTATCCCGGCCATCCGCTGGCCGGCGTCGAACTGCAGCGCCATTGGGAAGCGCGCGCGTTCATGGCCGGCGGCGGGACCTACGCCGCGCCCGGCCCAGCGGGTCGGCGATTTCCTGGCCGGGCGCCCGTCCTCGGACGCTGCGGCGCGGTGATCCCGTCCTACCGACCGGGCGTGCACTGCCGACCGATCTGGCGACCTGCCTGCCCGAGTTCGCGATCGACCGCCATCCGCGAGGCGCTGCCGGTATTCGGCCGCCAGATCGCCGGCTTCGACGACGCCGGACGCGGTGCTGACCGGGGTGGAGACCCGCACCTCGTCGCCGGTGCGCATCACCCGCGGCGACGGATTTCCAGAGCCTGCAACACGTGCTGGCCTGTATCCCGCCGGCGAAGGCGCGGGCTACGCCGGCGGCATCCTGTCGGCGGCGGTCGACGGCATCAAGGTCGCCGAGGCGGTGGCGACGAGCCTGGAGTCGGCGGTTGCGGGGCGTGCAAACGGTTGTCCTGCTCGAGGACCCGTTGCATGACCCGTGGCGCCCCGCACCCATCCCATTGACGGGGCGCTTCCGGCCAAACGTCCCGGATAAGTTCGACGATTACACCGTCGAACGGCCGCGGGGCGATGTGGTGCAGGCGCGGCGTGGCCGCTGCGCCGCCGCCAGGGCCGCGGTCGTCAACCGATCGACGCGCGCGGGGCGACAAGCGGCGTCGCCGTGACGGGTGGCGTCGGTGGCGCGAGCGTCAGAGCGGCGTTCGCGGCTGCCCCGATGCCCGCCATAGCCGCGACGAAGGCCGGCGCCGAGGGGGGTGAGGCCGGCGGATCGACGACGACCACCCCACCGGCCCCGTCGCTGGAACAGGTCCAGGTCGAGGTGGTGTAGTTGCCCGTGAGGTTGATCTTCGCGGTGTGGGTTCCGTCGGTGACGGTCAGGATCCCGCCCTTGCTGGTTCCCGAGAAGCTCGCCTCGCCGGCGGAGACAAAGCCGATGTCCCGCAGATCGAGAGAGGTCCCGCCGGTCTTCGAAAAGCCGGAGATCGCGCCAGTGTAGGTCAGCGACCTGGCCAGGATCAGTTCGCCGGTGGTTCCGCTGAACTTGACATTCTCGGCGAAGCTCGAGGCGAAGGTCATCGTTCCGGCGTTGATCACCGCCGAGCCGGTCCCAGTAACCGCCGCGCTGACCGTGAGGTTGCCCTTGACCGCCTCCAGCAGGCCGGTGTTGGCGACCGCGCTGGCGATGGTCACGCCGCCGGAGCCTGTCGCCTCGATTGTCCCGGCATTGCTGATCGTCTTGGTCCCGGTGTTGATCGTCAGGGCGACCGCCGCCGGTCTGGTCGATGACGCCGGCCGCCTGGTTGACCAGGACCAGCTTCGCAGCGCCGATCAGGCCCGAGCCGCTGATCGTGTTGTCGACGTTGGTCAGGGTCGCGGTGATCGTCGCGCCGGTCAGGGTGTTGAAGGCGCTGGACCCCAGAACGATCGAACCGCCGCCGCTGAGGGTCGCCCCCGCCTTGCCGACGATCAGGCTGGTGGTCGCGGTCTTGCCAGCGAGGGAAATCTTCCCGCTGTTGGCGATGCCCCCCTGAAGGGTCAGCGCGCCCTTGTTGGCCACCGACAGGCTGGCTTGGTTGGTCAAGGTCCCGGTCGTTCCGTCGAGGATGTTGCCGGTCCCGCTGACACTGATCGTGGTCGCCGATTGCAGGGTCCCGCCGATGATGTCGGCCTTCTTCAGCGTCAGCTGCGATCCCGCCAGGCCGGCGATGGTTCCCGCGTTGGTCACGGTCCCGGCGATGGTCAGGGCGCCCAACACCAACAGGCTGTCGCCCGCCGCCAGGCCGTTGGCCCCGGTCAGGGTCCAGGCGCCGCCGGCATCCAGCTGATAAGTCCCGAAGCCGCTGAACGTCATCGCCTCCGCGACCGAGATCGCCCCCGTGGCGCCCAAGCCGGTGATGGTCCCGGTTCCTCCGGCCAGCTCCAGCGTACCGCCGCCGCCCTGCACCGATCCGACCCAGGTCGACCCGGCTTCGGCGATCAGGCGGTCGGCGCCGGATTTGAACTGCACGGAAACCCCGCCGGTCCCGTCGATCGTACCCCAGTTGGTCACCGTCGCCGCGCCGCCGGACCCGGCGTAGACGCCGACCAGGCCTTCGATCAGGGCCGTGGCGACACCGGCGGCGCCATTGCTGACCAACCCACCGGCGCCGATCATCAGGCCATCTCCCGCGGCGCCCCCGCTTCCCCCATGGCTCCGGTAAATGTACTCGCCAGCGCCACCAGCGCCGCCCTGCCCCCCGAGGATAGCTCCCGCATTGGCCACCACGGCATAGGCGCCCAACACCACACCCGCGCCACCCGCGCCGCCTTGTCCGCCATAGTAGTCGTGGCCGCCGGCCCCGCCGGCGCCGCCCGTGATGGCGCCGCCGGAATTGACGATCGATCCGGCGGCCGCCAGATCGACCCCCGCGCCGCCCGCCCCGCCAGTGGCGCCGTATCCGTGGCTGGTCGGACCAGACGCCGCGCCGCCCCCGCCTCCCTGTATGAGACCGCTGTTGGTCAGCCCGACCGCGCCCAGGCCGGTGAGCCCGACCCCGCCCGCCCCGCCGGCGGCGGAGTAATAGCCGGCGCCGCCGTTTCCGCCGCCGCCGCCGCGCAAGGTTCCGCCGTTGACGACGCTGGCGGCGCCCGCGACGGAGACAGCCGCTCCTCCAGGTCCTCCCACGACGCCATGATAGGAATAGCCCGCCGTTACCCCAGTCCCGCCCACGACTGAGCCCGCGTTCGACAGCCCGCCGCCGGCGGTCAGGGTGACGCCCGTAACGCTTGCGCCGCCCAATATCGTCGCTTGGTTGGCAAGGGCGCCGGCCACCGACAGCACGCCCGTCACGGCGATGGTTCCCTGGGTTACCAGCGTCTGTCCAGCGCCCAGAGAATTGACCCCGCTCAGCGTCCAGGCGGTCCCGGCGTCGAACAGGTAGGTTCCGAAACCGCTGAAGGTCATAGCCTCGGAGCCGCTCAGGGTTCCACTCCCGCCCAGGCCGGTGATCGTCCCGGGCCCTCCCGCCAGTTCCAGCATGCCGCCGCCGCCCTTCGCGAGCCCGATCACGGTGGACCCCGCCTCGGAGATGAAACGGTCGCTGGCGGACTGGAACAGCACCGAACCGAAGGTCAGGCCCTGAATCGTGCCGAAGTTGGTCACCGTCGACAAAGGCGCGCCCGCGCCGACGCCCACGCCGCCGACGATCAAGCCGCCGGCGCGGTTGGTGACCGACGCGCCGGCCAGCAGATAGACCCCGTTGGCGTCGGGGCCGGTTCCGGCCCTGGCCGCGCCGCCGACGATCGTGCCGTAATTGATGACGCTGCCGCCGTTATACATCCCGGCCCCGCAGGCCCCGTAGCCGCCTGAGCTGGCGCTGCCGCCGGCGCCGCCCTGCACCAGACCTTGATTGATCAGCGTCGCCGCATCCCCGAGGAACTCGCCAAAGCCGGAGCCCCCGCGACCGCCATAGGCGCCTCCACTCCCGCCCATGACCGTACCGGAGTTGGTGAATATGCCGCTTGCGGTCATCAACACGCCGCCGCCGCCGCTTCCACCGGAAGCGCCGCCGCCGCCCTGGCCGCCGATGATGGTTCCGCCGTTCGCGCTCGCGCCCGCGATCTGATCGATAAGGCCCACGCCTCCTCCGGCGCCGAAATTGCTGTTGGACGCGCCGGCGCCCCCCAGGATGGTTCCGGTGTTGGCGAGAACCCCGGCGATCAGGGAGACCCCTATGCCTCCGAAGCCGATAGGGAAGTATTTGTTGACGCCCCCCGCGCCGGCGCCGCCGGCGATCAGGCCATTGTTGTTCAGCGTCCCAGCCGCGGTCAGGTCGGCGCCGACCCCGCCTGCGCCGCTGTAGGCCGCGGTCCCGCCCGCGCCGCCGGCGCCGGCCCGGATCGTGCCACTGTTGCCGACACTTGCGCCGGCCATCAGGATCACGCCCGTCCCACCGGCTCCGCCGCCGGCCGCGCCGGCCGACTGGGTGATCAGCCCCTGATTATTCAGCGATCCGGCGACGGTGAGCGCCGCGGCGTTAGAAAGGGTCTGTGACGCCGAAAGGCCATTGGCGCCGGCCAGAGTCCAGGCGCCACTGTCGAGGACATAGGTTCCAAAGCCGCCAAAGGTCAGCGATTGGGCGCCGGTCAGCGTCGCCGCCGATCCAAGTCCCGTGACCGTCCCGGTGGCGCTTGCCAGTTCCAGGGTCCCGCCGCCGCCGGCAAGGTTTCCGCCAAAGCCTGCCCCGCTTTGCACGACAAGCCGCGCGGTCGTCGATGTCAGGGTCAGGCCGCCGGTGATCGCGCCGAAGTCACTCAAGGTTCCCGACAGTTTCAGCGTCCCGTTGTTGGCGATCGTCCGGCCGGCCGCCAGGGTATTGGCCCCAGAGAGAGTCCAGGCGCCGCCGGTGTCGACGCTGTAGGCCCCGAAGCCGCTGAAGGATCCGCCAAGGCCGGTGATCGTCGCGGTCCCCGCCGCCAGTTCCAGCGTGCCGCCGCCGCCCTGCACCGCGCCGATCAGCACGCCGGTGGCTTCCTCGATCAGCCGGTCGCTCGATGTCCTGAATTGCACGGAATCGCCGACCGTGCCCTTGATGGTCCCGAAGTTGGTGACGGTGGTCGCGCCGTTAGCATAGAGGCCGACTGCGCCGCTGATCGTGGCGGTCGATGAAGCATTGCTGACAATGCCGCCGTTACTGACGAAGACACCGTCGCCGGCCGCGCCGTTGGCGCTTCGCTGGCTGCTCTTGTTCGTGCCGCCCAGACCGGCGCCGCCGCCCAGCACCTGGAACGTATTGGTCAGCGTGCCGCCATGCGATCCCAGGAACACGCCGACGCCCCCGTTGCCGCCAGAGCCTCCCCGGCGCTGGCCATAGCCGCCCGCGCCCCCGTTGCCGCCGGAGATCACGCTGGTGTTGCTGATCGAGCCGCCGGTCTGAAGGTATATGCCATTCGCGCCGAAGCCGCCGCCACCGCCTGTCCCGAAGGAACCCGTGCCGGTACCGCCCGAACCGCCGCCGCCGCCGATGATCCGTGAACTGTTGGCGATGCTGGCCGCCCCGCTGGTCACGACGCCGGCCCCGCCGAACCCGCCGTAGCCGCCATAGCCCGAGCCACTGGTCCCGGCGGATCCGAACGCGCCCTGTACAGAACCGCTGTTGTTCAGGACGCCGCCGGTGGTCAGGACAACCCCTGTATTGCCCTTGCCGGCGGCCGCGATGAAGCCCGAATTGGTCAGTGTTCCGCCTACCGACAGCAGGCCGTAGTTGGAGACGTTGCCAGTATCGACGAACACGCCGGTGTCGACGAACGATCCCTTGATCGCTACGCTGTTCGCGTTGTTGAACGCTCCGTTGTTGGTGAGCGTGCCAGCGAGGGTCAGCGCCCCATTGGCGGTCAGGCTGCCGCCCGCCGCCACGGTCAGACCGGCAACGATCGTGTTGGTCCCCGTGAGCGTCCAGGCGGTCGCGGTGTCGATCTGATAGGCCCCGAAGCCGCTGAATGCGCTCGCCGAGCCCAGGCCGCTGATCGTGCCGATCGCGGCCGCGAACTCCAGCGTTCCACCGCCGCCTTGCACCGCGCCGATGAATGTCGCGCCGGTCTGGATGATCAGGCGATCGCTCGATGACGCGAATTTTACCGAGGCCGAGGTCCCGGAAATGGTGGCGAAGTTGGTCACCGTCGCGCCGCCGCCCGTGCCGCCATAGACGCCGATGTAGCCCGTGATCGCCGCCGTCATCACCGACGCGGAGCCATTGGTGAGCGAGCCCCCGGTCGTCATCACAACGCCGTCGCCGGCTATTCCCGCCGTGTCGCCGCCACCGGCGCCGGCCGCGCCGCCGGCGCCGCCCGTCACCGTGCCGGTATTGGCAAGACTGCCGCCCGTCGTCATCACGACGCCGGACCCGCCCACGCCGCCGTTGCCGCCGTGTTTACCGCTGCTGGCGCCCCTTTGGCCGCCGGCGCCGCCGGTTCCACCCGCGATCCGACCGCTATTCGTGATCAGCCCGCCGGCCGCCAGGCTCACGCCAGCACCGCCGAGTCCGCCAACCCCGCCGGTGCCATAGCCCATCGAACCGGGGTTATAGCCGCCGACCCCGCCCGTGCCGCCGATGAGCAGGCCGCTATTGGCAATCGTGGCCGGCGCGCCGCCCGCGACACCCGCGCCGCCCCCGCCGCCGTTTCCACCGGTGAAGACCGGGCCGCCCAGGCCGCCCTGGCCTCCGCGCACCGTCCCACTATTGGTGATCATGGCGCCGGTATTTCCGGCCACGACACCGGCGCCGCCCGCGCCACCCGCGAAGCTGACGTAGTTGTAGTAGCCGCCCGCCCCGCCGGCGCCGGCGATGACCTGACCAGAATTGTTCAGAGAGCCGGGCACGGCCAACGCCAACGCATTTCCGCCGGCCCCGCCAACGCCCGTCTTGCTCGCCACGCCGGCTGAAGCCGTGACCGTTCCCAGATTGGTCAGGGTCCCCGAGACGATTGGCGCCCCGGCCACGGTCAACGTCTTACCGGCCGTCAGTGTCTCCGTCCCCGCGATCACCCAGCCCGCCGCGTCAAGAATATAGGTTCCGAACCCGCTGAACGCGCCGGAAAAGCCGGTAATCGTCGGCCCCGAGCCGAGTTTGGTTATGGTCCCCGCCGCGCCCGTGATCTCAAGGCCGCCGCCGCCGCCCTGAACCGCGCCCTGGAAGGTTCCGCCGGCCTCGAGCACCAAACGGTCGCCGGCCGAGTGGAACTGGACGGCCGCCCCACCGGTCCCATTCAAAGTGCCGTAGTTGATCACCGTGGCGTCTGAGCCGGCCGCGCCATAGACGCCGATCTGGCCGCTCACCAGCGCGGTGGTGGAACTCTTGGAGCCATTGATCAGGGTTCCGCCGGCGGCGGAAAACACCACCCCATTTCCGTTTGGCCCGGCCGAACCATTGCCATTGGCTCCCTTGCCCCCGGCCGCGCCGAGGCCGCCGCTGATTGTGCCGGTATTGACCAGCACCGCGACGCCGGAGAAGACTGCGCCCGAGCCGCCCGCCCCGCCGTTGCCCCCCGTACCAAAGCTGCTTGAGCCGGGACCATAGCCGGCGCCGGCGTTGCCGGCCTTGATCCGGCCGACGTTGCTGAGCGTTCCTCCGCCCCCGGCCAGGCTGACCCCTGTCCCGCCATTGCCTCCATTGGCCCCGAAAGCGCCTCCGCCGGCGTTCGAGCCGTTTCCGCCGGCCAACGTGCCGGCGTTGCTCGCCGAGCCGCTGCTGTTGAACGAGAGCGCCGTGCCGCCCGAGCCGCCATTGCCGCCGTTGGCGCCGACGCCGGGAGGAAAGCCGTAGGCCTTGCCGGCCGCCCCGCCGGTGATGGTTCCAGAGGCGGTATTGCTGAACCCGGCCGCGGCATAGACGCCGACGCCCGTCCCGCCATTCCCCCCATGGCCGTTGCTACTTCCGGATCCCCCGTAGCCGCCGACACCGCCCGCGATGAGGCTCGCGTTGGTAAGGGAGGCATTGGAGGTGAGGCTCGCGCCGGCGCCGCCGGCGCCGCCACCCGGCCCGTTCACGCCGCCCGTGCCACCACTGATCACGCCGCCGCCGATTCCGCCGACGCCGCCGTAGATTTTGCCGGTGTTGTTGAGGCTGCCGCCCAGCATCTGGACGCCCGCGCCACCCGCGCCGCCCCGGCCGGGGTTGGTCTGGTCGGCGCGAGCGCCGGCGGCTCCGACCCCGCCGGTGATGGAGCCGCTGTTGATGATGCTCCCGCCGACCGCCAGGTAGATACCCACGCCCGCCGCGCCCGGACTGCCTATGGATTGGTTGGAGGAGAAGTATCCCGGTCCACCCGCGCTGCCGCCGGCGCCACCATTGATAGCGCCGCTGTTGTTTATCGTGCCGAACGCCAGCAGTTCGACGCCTCGTCCCCCCGCGCCACCGGCGCCGGATACGAAAACGCTACCACCTCCCGTGCCGCCGGCGCCGCCGAAGATGCTTCCGGTATTGACCAGTCCGCCATTGACCCCGAGTGAAACCGCCGGCCCGCCGTTACCGCCATTTTGGCCGGGGGAACCACCGTAGCCGGCGCTACCGCCGTAGCCCCCCACAATGCGACCGGCATTGGTCACTACGCCATTCGCAGCCACGCCGGCGGCCCCGCCGCCGCCGGCGCCACCGTGTCCGGCGATGCCGGTAAAGCTGTGACCGCCGAAGCCGCCGTGACCGCCGGTGATCACCCCCGCGCTCGTGTTGGTGACCGCCCCGTTGTAGAACAAGCCGACGCTGCCCGCTTGTCCAGCGCTCCCATAGTCGCCGCCACCGTTCTGGTATTCATAGCCGTTCGCGCCGGCCATACCGGTCACCGTACCGGAGTTCACAAAGGCGGCCTGAATCCGTTTGGCGCCAAAGACAGCTGTCTGGCCGTAACTGGGGCGTGTCACATATCCCGCCGGGTAGGCGTCCGCGGGCGCATAGCCGGAGGGATGGGTTCCTGTCGGGGTCTTGGTCTTGGTGGTCATCCGAAAGCTCCGTCGGCGATCATGCGGCAGAAGGAGTGCGCCGCGCGCAGCCAGCCCATACCGCCCTATCAGGGCGCTTGATGGAGGGGCGCGAGGAGTCGCGATAGGACGGCAACCTGATTTCTCGCCGACCTCTTGCCGACCTTTGCGGGTTGCGCTTATGTCGTCGCTGGGTGACGCTATAGGGCGGGCCGTGGGACGAGTCGCGTGTTGCAAATAGCCGGCGAGTCGAGTTTCCGGTTGGGTGCGATGTTGATCCGGCCTGGTCTTCTGGAGGCCGTCTGGCCAGGCGGTCGCGCGAACCTGCAGCCCAAGGCCATGCAGGTTCTGGTAACGCTGGCCCGGACCGATGGCGCGGTTGTGGGCCGCGACGAATTGCACCGGAAGTGCTGGGGTGAACGCGCGGTCAGCGACGACGCGGTGCATCGGGTTATCCGGCTGCTCAGAGTGGTCGAGAGCCAAAGCGGCGGATGCGGCTTCTCGATCCAGACGGTGCCGAAGGTCGGCTATCGCCTGATCGAAGCGGCAGCGTACGAGGGTTCGCCCCCACCTGAAGATCGTCCGACGCCGTCAGGTCGGCCGCTGCTGGCGGTGCTGGCGTTCGACAATCTGACCGGCGAGCCGGACCTGGCCTATCTTTCGGACGGCATATCCGAAGAGATCCTGCACACGCTTGCAAAGACGACTGGGCTGCGGCTGATCGGCCGGTCTTCGAGTTTCGCGCTGAAAGGCGCGGATACGGCGGCGCCGCGCGTTGGCGTTCTGCTTGGGGCGACGCATATGCTCGCTGGCTCGGTGCGGCGCGCCGGCGACAGACTTCGTATAACGATCCAGCTTGAGTCCTGCACCACCGGCTCGACCCTGTGGTCGGACAGGTTCGATGTGTCGCTGAGCGACATCTTTGAGTTGCAGGACGAAATCGCGGCCGCCGTTGCGAGGGCGCTTGACGTCGCCTTCGCACCATCGCTGGCGACAGGTCAGATCGATCCGATGGCGTTCGAGCTGTATTTGCGCGCGCGCGGGCCGGGGCTCGAACGCCTGGGTGGCAACATCGCGCTTCTCGAGCAGGCGGTCGAACGCTCGCCTTCATTCGCACAGGCCTGGGCGCAACTAGCCTATTGGCGGGCGATGGTAATGCGTATGGGACTGGGCAGCGAGACCGTCGAGCGCCAGCTGATACTGACCTCGCGCGCCGCCCAAAGGGCGATGGAACTGGACCCGGCGGGTGCGCTCGGCCTGCTGGCCATGGCGACGCTGCTGCCATTGTGTGGCCACCATGGCGAGCACAGGCGGCTGGTGAACCGGGCGCTGGCTGTCTCGCCGAACGATCCGGTGGTGCTGTCGCACGCCGCCGGCATGTATGACACCATTGGCCGCCAGCGACAGGCGTTCGCGATGATCGTCCAGGCCTACGAGCTGGATCCACGATCGACCGGCTGGTACCGCGGCTATCTCCTGCAGACTCTCGGGCGCTCGCCGGAGGCCGACGCCGGCTTCGACCGCGACCTCGAGCGATGGCCGGACACCCAGCCACTATGGTTCGTCGCCCTGGGCTGCGCCTATGAACGCGGCGACTGGGAACGCTATGATCGGCTTCTAGCCAAACTCCCGGCGGAATTCTTGGACGCCCCCAACATCCTGGGGCTCAGGTGGTCGGCCGAGCGCGAACGCTCCTGGTCGGAGGCGACGGCGAGCGCCGTGCTGGGGGAATTGCGGCAGTTGGTCGGGGATACCGGAACCACGCGTCTGAGCCTGGCGGGTTTGCTTTGCGAGCGTGGTCATGTCGACGCGGTCTATGAGACACTCGAAACCGCGTCGTTCGACTCTCTGTTCACGCCGGAAGGGGTCTTGCCGTTCGGAGAGTTGGGCCTGAACGCGCTGTTCAAGCCGCGCTTCGCAGCGCTTCGACGCGACAGGCAATTCGTGACGCTATGCGCCCGCCTCGGCCTTTGCGCATTCTGGGCCGAGAGCGGAGAGTGGCCCGACTGCGTGGCCGAGGTCACGCCACACTATGACCTCAAGGTCGAAACGGCGCGGGTCCTGGCGACGGGTAGATCGACCGCGTCCGCCCGCCCCGTGACACCCGGCAGCGCCTCCCCACCATCTGTGAATGCGACGGCGTGAAAGAACGACGTCCGGTTCAGGCCACGACGGCGAGTCCGTGTCGGGCGCCGCCGCGAACCGCGAACGCGACGATGCGGGCGTCATAAGTGACGAGCGGGCATTCGAGTTCGATGGCGGTGGCGATCAGGAGGCGGTCGGCCGGGTCGCGATGTGGGAGGTCCCCCATGGCGTAGCTGTTCGAGGCCGCGCGCCAGCTCAGCGGCGCCGCCTCGACTCCCGGACGGCCGAGAAACCGCTCCATCCAACGCTCGGGTGGGCTGTCCAGTTCGATCCGGCCGACGTCGACGAGCAGCGCGATTTCCCAGGCGGTGACGGCGCTGACGAAGATCTTGCCGCCCCGTCTCCAACAGTCCTCGATCAAGACGCGGGTGGCGGGCCGCAAGGCCTCGTCGCCGCTGTCCAGCCAGAGGACGATATGGGTGTCGAGGAGCAGCGCCTGGCTCACCGGGCGATCTCGGCGCCGCTTTCGGCGTCGGGGACGACATCGAGGCCGGGCGCGGTCAGATCGACGCCGCGGGCGACGCGGACCGATCCGGGATGAGCGCCGAACAAGGACCCGGCGCGGGAGTTGCCCTCCAGCAAACGCCGGACAGCCAGGGCCACCGCCGCGGTCTTGTTGCCGCCGGTCAGGCGCTCGGCCGCTTCCTCGATGAGCGCGACCACGTCGGGACGGTTGATGGTGATGACGTGCACCATGACGAGCCTATCATTAATGATTACGTTAATGATAAAACCTGATACCGTTCTTGCAAGGCCCGATATCCGCGACGACGTGGCATGGGACGGGAAGAGACTGGCGGGATGCCCACGGACCAGGGCTCAAGACATGCGATCATGAAGTTGCCGGGCGATTTCGCCGAATAGCTTCGCCGCGGGACTGTCGGGCGCGGCGGCGACCAGCGGTCGACCGTCGTCGCCGCCCTGGCGCAGGGCGATGTCGATCGGGATTTCGCCCAGGAAAGGCACTCCCAGCCGCTCCGCCTCGGCGCGGGCCCCGCCCTGGCCGAAGATCGGGATGTGGGCGCCGGTGGCCGGGTCGGCGAACCAGGCCATATTCTCGACGACGCCAAGGATCGGCACCGGCGGGTTCATCCCGGCGAACATGGCGCTGGCCCGGCGCGCGTCGATCAGCGCGATTTCCTGCGGGGTCGAGACGATGACCACGCCGTCGACGGTCAGTTTTTGCACCAGGGTGAGGTGGATGTCGCCGGTGCCGGGGGGCAGGTCGACGACCAATACGTCGAGCGGCTGGGCCGGCGTTCCCCAGCGCACGTCCTGGATCATCTGACGCACGGCGGATGAGACCATCGGACCGCGCCAGATCATCGCCCGGCCCTCGTCGACGATGAAGCCGATGGACATCACCTTCAGGCCCCAGGCGATCAGCGGCGTCCAGCTTGCCGTCCTCGAACCGCGGCTGTTCGTCGATTCCGAGCATGCGCGGGGCGGACGGTCCATAGACATCGGCGTCGAGCAGGCCGGTCCTCAGGCCGCGGGCCGCGAAGGCGCAGGCGAGATTGACCGCGACGGTCGACTTGCCCACCCCGCCCTTGCCGCTGGCCACCGCGATCACCCGGCGTACCTCGGCGAGGCGTTCGGGCGGCGGCATCGACTGGGGAGCGGCGCGCGGGTCGGCTGCGACCTGGGCCCCGCCGCGGCGCACGCGGGCGACCCCAGGCGGCGGCTGGGCGGGCCGCGGTGGTCAGCACCACCTGGGCGCGAGTAATGCCCGGAACCGCCGCCAGGGCGCGTTCGGCCGCGTCCCGGACTGGCGCGTACAGGGCGACGTCGGCCGGCGGCGCCTCGATCATGAAGCCCGCCCGCCCTTCGCCGACCACCAGCGCCTGAACCAGGCCGGCCGCGTGCAGACCCTTGCCGGTCCTGGGGTCCTCGATGGTGTCGAGCAAGGCGAGGATTTGTTCGCGGTCGGACGGCGGGGGAAGGTTCATCGGCGTCATATTGCTTTGCGGACGTGACCGCCTCATATCCGGACGCGGGAGCGGCTTTACAAGCGCCGCGCGCCGGATCGCTTGCAAGCAGAAAGAAACGACTCCCTTCGCATGCCCTGGAACGACAACGCCAATCCCGGCCCCTGGGGCCATCCGCCGGGGGGAAACGATGGCGAAGACCGGAGGATGAAACGCCGCGCCGCGCGGAGCCGCCGCGACGCCCGCCGCCGACTGCGCCCGACCGGGCCGGACTTCACCGAGCTGCGACGCCGCCTGGCCGCGATCCGCGACCGGTTGCTGCGGCAGGCTCATCGTCCCGGCGTGCGTCCGCCGGTCCTCGCGGCGATCGCGGCTGCCGCGTTCGCCGCCTGGCTGCTCACCGGCCTGTACACGGTTCAGGCCAACGAGGAGGCGGTGATCACCCGCTTCGGCGTCTACGATCGATCCGAGGCGCCGGGGCTGCACTATCATCTGCCCATTCCGCTGGAGCGCGCCGAACTGGTGCCGGTGACCAACCAGAACAAGACCGTGGTCGGCGGCGTGCCGGGCGCCGAGGAGCCGAACGAGAGCCTGATGCTGACCGGCGACGAAAACATCGTCGACCTCTCGTTCGCGGTGCAGTGGCACGTGTCCGACGCCGCCGCCTATCTGTTTCTGGTCAAGGACCCCAAGGACGCGGTCAAGTGGGTCGCGGAGAGCGCGATGCGCGAGGTCGTGGGCCACAGCGCCCTGAAGGGCATCCTGACCAACGGGCGGGCGGAGGTGCAGGCCCAGACCCTGGCGCTGATGCAGCGACTGCTCGACAGCTACCACGCCGGGGTCACGATCGACGCGGTGCAGATTCAGAACGCCAATCCGCCGGCCGAGGTGGTGGCGGCCTATCAGGACATCGCCAAGGCCGGCCAGGACGCGCAGTCGGCGATCAACGACGCCAATACCTACCGCAACCGGGTGGTCAACGAGGCGCATGGCGACGCCGCCAAGATCGTCCAGGGCGCGCAGGGCTATCGCGAACAGGTGATCCTCGAAGCGCGGGGCCAGGCGTCGCGGTTCGACCAGCTTTACGCCCAGTACCGTCGCGCGCCGGCGGTGACCCGGGAGCGGCTGTATCTGGAGATGATGCAGGAGGTCCTGTCGCACACCCACAAGGTGATCGTCGACGCCAAGGGGGCCAACGCGCCGATCATCCTGCCGCCCGAAGCCTTCCGGTCGAGCGCGCCGGCCGCGGCGCCGCCGCCGCCGGTCACCCCGCCCCCCGCCCCAGGGGCCGCTCAATGAACGCTCGTGGGTGGCTGTTGACCGGCCTGGTCTTGGCGGTCGTCGTCGTGCTCGCCAACTGCGTGTTCATCGTCGACCAGCGCCAGCAGGCGGTGGTGATCGACCTCGGCCAGCCGGTGCGGGTGATCAATCCGCCGGGGGCGTTCGATCCCGGTCTCAAGCTGAAGGCGCCGTTCGTCGAATCGGTGGTGCGGTTCGACAAGCGCAACCAGGCCCTGGAAGCTCCGCAGGAAGAGGTGATCTCCGCCGATCAGCAACGCCTGGTGGTCGACGCGTTCATCCGCTATCGGGTCGCCGACCCGCTGAAATTCTACCGTACGCTGCGCAACGAACAGGTCGCCGCCGACCGGCTTGAGCCGCTGATCAACTCTTCATTGCGGCAGTTTCTCGGGGCGGCCACCGCCGCCGAGATCATTTCGCAACGCCGCGATGCGCTGATGGCCCAGACCCTGGCCGATGTTCGGGCTCGCGCCGCGCGCTCCGGGCTGGGGATCGAGGTGATCGATCTGCGCATCAGGCGCGCCGACCTGCCCGCCCCCAATCAGGAGGCGGTGTTCAACCGCATGCGCACCAGCCTGCAGCAGCAGGCCGCCCAGATCCGCGGTCAGGGCGAGGCCGAGAAGCGCGAGATCATGGCCGACGCCGACAAACAGGTGACCATAACCCTGGCGACCGCCAACCAGGAATCCTTCGCCACCGAGGGCGAAGGTGATGCGGAAAGCGCCCGGCTGTTCGCCGCCAGCTTCGGCAAGGACCCCGGGGTTCGCCGCCTTCTATCGCTCGCTGCAGGCCTACGAGGGCAGTCTCGCCGACGGCGACACCACCATGGTGCTGTCGCCGGACAGCGACTTCTTCAAATATTTCAAAAAGGGACCGAACGCGCATTGACCGCCCGGCCCATCGACAGCACGCCGCCGACCGCGGCCCAACAGGGACGACTCCGATGACAGACACCAATCGCCGCTGGCTGCTGGCCTCGCGCCCGGTCGGGATGATCAAAGACGGCGACTTCCACCTCGTCGAGGCCCCGGTCGGCCAGCCGGGCGAGGGCGAATTCCTGGTTCGGGTGACCCACCTGTCGTTCGATCCCACCCAGCGCGGCTGGCTGGCGGCCGACTCCTATCTGCCGGCAGTGAAGATCGGCGAACCGGTGCGGGCGTTCGGGGTCGGCCAGGTCGTCGCCTCCAACCACGCGGGCTTCCGTGTCGGGCAATTGGTCCAGGGCGGCTTCGGTTGGCAGGAATATGTCGTCGGCGACGGGATGACCGATATCGGCCCGATCACCCCGCTGTTCCCAGGCGTGACCCCGATCCAGGCCCTGGGGGTGTTCGGCATCACCGGCCTGACGGCGTGGTTCGGCCTGACCGACATCGGCCAGCCCAAGGCGGGCGACACGGTGCTGGTCTCCGGCGCCGCCGGCGCCACCGGATCGGTGGTGGTGCAAGTGGCCAAAGCGCTCGGCTGCAAGGTGATCGGCATCGCCGGCGGGGCCGAGAAGTGCGCCTGGGTCACCGGCGTCGCGGGCGCCGACGCCTGTATCGACTATCGCGGCGAAGACGTGGCGGCGCGGATCAAGGCGCTTGCCCCCGCGGGGGTCGATGTCGTCTTCGAGAACGTCGGCGGCGAGATCCTCGAGGCGGCGCTGATGAACCTGGCGCTGAAGGCCAGGGTGGTGCTGTGCGGCGGCATCTCCTCGTACAATGCCGAAGACCTCAGCCAGATGCACGGCATCCGGCCCTACATGCAGCTGACCATCCAGCGGGCCCGCATGGAGGGCTTCATCATCCTCGACTACGCCGCCCGTTTCGCCGAGGGCGTCCAGGCGCTCGGCAAACTGATGGCCGAGGGCAAGCTGACCACCGCCGAGGACATCCAGCACGGCTTCGAAAACTGCCCC
Source organism: uncultured Alphaproteobacteria bacterium (assembly GCA_963828365.1). Lineage (GTDB taxonomy): Bacteria > Pseudomonadota > Alphaproteobacteria > Caulobacterales > Caulobacteraceae > Acaudatibacter. The sequence continues at coordinate 121,143 of CAWHEE010000020.1, forward strand.
GCCACCCTGCGGCGCCTGTTCGAGGGCAAGAACCTCGGCAAGCAGCTGCTTCTGCTCACCGAGCCGCCGTTGCCGGTGGTCTGACCTCCGAGGGCGCCGCGTCGGCCTGCTTGCCGGCGCTGACCGTCAGGCGCCAGGCGCGGTCGTCGACGAACCAACGCTTGGCGGCCGCCTGGAGGTCGGCGGTGGTGAGGGACTGGTAGTCCGGCAGGGTGGTGCGGATCAGCGCCAGGCGCCGCGGATCGGCCAGCGCGCCTGACAATCGTTCCTGCCAGTACTCATTGGTAAGTCTGGCCCGCTCGATGCCCGCGACCCTGGGGTTGCGGGCCCGCGCCAATTCGTCCTCGGTCAGTCCGCTGTCGCGCAGGGCCGCGGCAATGCGCGTCACATTGGCGAAATAGCCGGGGATCTTGGCCGGCGGCATCTCCACGGTGCTGAGCGCTATTCCGTAGTCCGGCAGGGTTTCCGAAAATTGCACCTCGGTCTGGGGGCTGTAGGTGGCCCCCTCGGCTACTCGCACCTGGTCCAGGATCCGGTTGCCCAGCACTTCGCCGGCCATCATCGCGGCGCGCGACTGTTTCATGTCGCGATAGAAGTCGGTGGTCGGCCACGCGACCACCGCGACGGCCTGATCGGGACGGCCGGTGTCGACGCGGGTGACCGGCGTCGCGGTGGCCGCCGGGAAATGCACCGGGTCGGCCGGCGCCCGGGTCGTCCAGACCGGCGGCCGCTCGGGCAGAGCGCCGAAGGTGGCGGCGACGCCGGCGATGGCCTGGTCGACGGAGATGTCGCCGACGACGGTGACTTCGATCGGACCATGCGCCAGGGCCGGCGCGAGCAGCGCCGGCAGATCCCCCGGCCGGGCGGCCTTCAGCTCGGCCTCGCTCGGGAAGCTCCAACGCGCATCGCCGTCGTGCAGCAGTCCGTCGAGATCGCGACTGATCACCCCGTCCGGCGTGGCCGCCAGTTGCGGCAAAGCGGTTAGATAGGCCGAGCGCAGCCGCTCGAACGCCTCGGCGCGGTAGCCGGGCGCGGCGACATAGGCGGCCAGCACATCGAGCTGAGTGGTGAAGTCCGGCGGACGGGTCGATCCCTTGAGTTCGAAATCGCGGTCGCCGACTTCGAACGAGGCGGCGTAGATGTGGCCCGCCAGGGCGCGCTGGCTGTCCTCGAAACTGATCGCCTGCAGGCCGCCGCCGATGAAGGCCCCCGCCGCCCAGACCTCGCCTTGACGATCGCGAGGCAGGCCGAGGCGACCACCGCCAAGCTTGACCGTGACCAGGATCTGGTCCTTGCGAAAGGCTGTCGGCTTGACGATCAGGCCCACGCCATTGGCGAAATGCACCTCGGTCGCGCCCAGGTCGCCGATCTCCGACCGTTCGACCACCCGGCCCGGCCGGCCAAAGCCGTCATAGGGCCAGCGCACGGCCAGTTGCGCCGCCATCGCCGTCACAGGCTCGGCATGGTCGCGGGAAAATTCAGCGGCCAGCTCGGTGTCGCCGCCGGCCACGTGGTCGGCGTGGCCAGTTCGACCAGCGGGCCCGCCCCGCTGAACACGGCCTTCGCCGCCGCGTCGACCTCGGCCGCGGTCAGGCCCTGGACGTCGGCCTCGAACAGCGCCAGATCGGTCTTCGGGTCGGTGAACACCTCGTCGGCGTCGACCGTGTCCACCAGCGAGCCGGCCAGCTGCGGCGTGTTGCGGGTGGCCTGGCCGGCCATAGCATTGGTCAGGCCGGCCCGCATTTCGGTGATCTCGCGCGCCAGCTCGCCCTCCCCGACCCCATGGTCGACCAGGCGGCGCACCTCGTGCTCGATGGATTGCAGGGCCGGGCGCCAGGCGTCCGGCGTCGACAGCGCCTCGACCTCGGCGACCTTGGCCGAATGCAGCAGATCCTCGTAGCCAGCCCGCGCCCCGAGGAACGGCGGATGGTCGGCATGGGTG
>CAWHEE010000021.1:0-98662 GCA_963828365.1 uncultured Alphaproteobacteria bacterium
TACCCATCGGCTGGCAGGTGCTGTCAGACAGGGATGATCGTCAGCCTCGTCGGCGATCGGGCAGGAAATCGGCGGGTGACCAGGACGGCAGCCTGCCTCGGCAGTGAGGCGGCCCTCGCGCGGCTTCGAGAGGTCGGCCCCAATCTTACCGGCCGGCAGGATCGATGAACTGAGGCGTCGCAGGCGCTTCGTTCGCGCGGGTCGCGGTCCGTCCGATCTGCGCGCCACGGCTTCTTCCTTCCCGCCTGGAAGGCCGGGCCTCTTGTGCGCGGCAACCAACGCCGGCCACGTCTTCTCCCGTGCATGCTGTTCGGCGCGCGGCCACACGGCCTCTCAATGGCTTGATCTGGCCGAAGGACGGCTGCGCCTCGATCGCCTGAGCCGCAACGGCGGCGGCGCGACTTTCTTCCCCTGGCCTCCGGCCATTCCTCGCGGAAGCCAAGAAAGTCCCGCCGCCGCCATCCTCCGCTGCGCTCCGGCCAGCAAGCTGGTGCGTCGTCGATCGCCTCCGGCCTGCAGATCGCCATCGAGGCCGCGGTGGTCGCGGGCTCGAAACAGCCAAGGAGAAGTGACATGGCCAACATCGGTTCCTTCAAGAAGTCCGGCAGCGAGTTCCAGGGCGAGATCGTCACCCTGAGCGTGCAGACCAAGAACGTCCGCATCGTCCCGGAAGCCAACCGGGCGAACGACAACGCCCCCAGCCACCGGGTCTTCGTGGGCCGGGCCGAGATCGGGGCCGCCTGGTCGAAGCGCTCCAACGAGGGCCGCGACTATCTCTCGGTCAAGCTGGACGATCCTTCGTTCAACGCGCCGATCTACGCCAACCTCTTCGACGACGAGGACGGCGACGGCTTCACCCTCATCTGGTCTCGCGCCCGCCGGCCGAACGGCGACTAAGCCGGACCTCGCCAACGCCCCGCCCGGTCCTCCGGGCGGGGCCTTCCGGTTCCACGATTTTACGGATTGCCGCCTTTCCGCAAACACCGGCCCCGACGACAGGCTCGGCGACACAATGCCGGCTCTCGCAACTCGTCGTTCCGGTTCAATGAGACGACCGTGAAAGTTAGCCCGTTCCGCGTCCGCCGGGCGTTGAATGCGGTTACGGCGACTATTATAGTCGTATTTCTGGTGCGCGCAGGTCGTCTGTCGGAGGTGATCATGGATGATCACCGGCCGACAAGTTCGGGCCGCGCGGGCGTTGCTGAACTGGAAGCAGGACATGCTCGCAGAGAAAGCCCTCGTGGCGCTGACCGCGCTGAAGCGCCTGGAGTCCGAACGCGGCCTCCCGGTGCATGAGAGCACGCACGACCAAGTTCGGCGCGCGCTCGAAACAGCCGGCATTGTCTTCATGAATTCTGCTCAAGGCAAAGGCGTGATGCTGATGAACGTGGCGTCGCCCCCGCCCGCGCAGAAATCATCGCTCGCGGGCGCTTGAACGCAGCATCGTTATCGGGAAATTCAGCGTCGTTAACCACGCAGGGCCGATTCATGCAGTCACCCAAGCTCGATCCGCCAGTAACGGATGCTGCTCCGACGACCAACGTCCTCACCGGCTACGACGAGCAGCACCTCATCACCTATCTGCGCCTTCTCGATGCCGATGCGGAAGGCGCGGATTGGCGGGAGGTTGCGCGGATCGTTCTGCATCTCGATCCGGCGAACAATCCCGAGCGCGCCAAGGCAATCTGGGCCTCGCACCTGGCCCGCGCCCGCTGGATGACCGAGAATGGCTACCGGCATCTTCTGCGCGGTGGCGCACCCCATTAACCCGGTTCCTTGCCGAAGCCGCAACACGCGTTGCCGTTTGCGAATGTAGGCAATCCGCCAACTCGTCCATTTATTTCGGCGTCATCGTCGGCAACAAGACGGATGGAGAGACGCCCATGGCTCGCGGGGATTGGACCTCGCCGGCTGCGTATGAGGAACTTGGATCGCTGGATGCGCCCGGCTTCGCCTGGGAGTATCTCGACCGCAATCCTGACTTCACGCAGGACCGGCGGAGACTGGAACGCGCCGATCGGCGCGGCGTGCTGAATCAAGCCGAGGCGGACGCGTTCGCCCGGCGCTGGGGGTTGCGATTTCGCGCCATGGCACCGGGCCGGCAGGCGGCGCCGCACTCTGGACGCCCGCCGCGCTGCCCAGCGTGATCACGCTGACGGAGCAGCCGACTGATATCGCCGACCCAAAATTCAGCCTGCCGGCGAGCGCCGTCGATATCGCTACGGGAAGCGGCGGCGCCGATCGCGTCATCGAGCATCACGGCACGACGCTTCGGGTTCACCTCCACGAGGATGGCGACGGCCAGCCGGCGGTGCTGCTGCCCCTCGACCAGCTCTTCGAGATACGCGCCAGCGCGGCAGTGCGCCTTTGGCGCTGCCTGACCGGGCGCAACCCGGGTCGCGACCCCGCCGCCCTGCCGAAAGCGCGACGTGACCGGCTGATCCTCGCGCTACGCGCGCTCGATGGCCGCCTTGAGAACGCGAGCTATCGCGAGATCGCGCCGTCCTGTTCGCCGCCCCAGACGTCTCCGGGCGGGCCTGGAAGACCCATGACCTGCGCGACCGCGCCATCCGCCTCGTGCAGGTTCGGCCTCGGCATGATGCGCGGCGGCTATCGCTCGCTGCTGCTCCACCCCTACCGCCGGCGGAAGTAGCTCGGCAGGCCGCAGGGGGGTGGCGATCTCACCACCCCTCGAGATCACCATCCCCCCCAGGCCGCCGTCTCCGCCACCGTGATCACCGACAGCCGCCATCCCCCGGCGGCCCGCCAACCGATCACGGAGGTTTCTCATGTCCGCCAATCTCGCCGGTTTTCCGCCGCGCTATCTGCGCACCCCCGAAGCGTCCCGCTTCGTCGGCCTGTCCATCCGCACGCTGGAGAAGCACCGGATTTACGGCACCGGCCCGCGCTACTCGAAGCTCGGCGGCCGCGTCGTCTATCGCCTGGAGGATCTCCAGTCCTGGGTCGAATCCGGCGCCAAGGCGTCCACCTCCGACCCTGGCGCCAGCGCGGTGCTGCCGGCCAAGCGCCACCCCGCCGCGGCCCAGCCGCAGGCCGTGCCGACGCGCCGCTGAGCCTGCCGCGATGCCACCGCGCCACCGCACACGATCCGAGCGCGAGCAGCTTGAGCTGTTCCGCGCGCTTGCCCGGCGATCTCGCGCCCCGCGACGCGCAGGACCTCATGGCCTACCCGTTCTTCAGCCTCGCCAAGACCCATCGCACGACGCCGATCGACTACCGGATGAACGAGATCGCCATCCGCGTCGAGGCGGTGCCCGAGCACGGCATGGCGACCATCTGGGACGCCGACGTGCTGATCTGGGCGGCCAGCCAGATCGTCGAGGCGCGCGACGCCGGCGTGCGCACGTCGCGCCTGATGGCGGCGACGCCGTGCGAGATACTGACCTTCATCGGCCGCGGCACCAGCGCCCGCGACTACCACCGCCTGAAGGCCGCGCTGGACCGCTTGCAGTCCACCACGGTGGCGACATCGCTGCGCCAGACCAGCGAGCGGCGGATGCACCGCTTCTCCTGGATCAACGAATGGACCGAGCACGCCGACGCGCACGGCAACGCCGACGGCATCGACCTGATCATGCCGGACTGGTTCTACCGCGCCGTCCTCGACGACGCGCTCGTGCTGACCATCGACCGCGCGTATTTCGACCTGACCGGCGGGCTGGAGCGCTGGCTCTACCGCATCGTTCGCAAGCACGGCGGCCAGCAGCGCGGCGGCTGGCGGTTCGATTTCCGGCACCTCCATGCCAAGTCGGCGAGCCTCTCGCCCGTTCAAGCGCTTCGCCTTCGAGCTGCGCGAGATCGCCCGCCGCCAGCCACTGCCGGGCTACCGCCTCGCGCGTCGAACGCGAGACCGGCGGGCGCGAGGTGCTGGCGTTCGCGCGGGCCGACTTATCCACAGGCCCCTGTGGACAAGCTGTGGAACAGCACGTGCTATCGGGAACCGATGGGCACGTGCCATCGGGAACCGGGACCACGTGCTATCAGGAACCGAAAGCGCCATTTTCATCAATTGAATCAGCAGCTTCTGGCGTCCCTAACTTAGAGTCTAACCTAAGAGAATTCTAACTCTTCTGAAGTTGGCCACCGCGCCGATCGGTGGATAACCGCGAAGAGGGCGCGATGATCGTCGCGCTCCTCAACCAGAAGGGCGGCGTCGGCAAAACGACGCTCGCCCTGCATCTCGCCGGCGAATGGAGCCGGGAAGGGAAAAGAGTCACCCTCATCGACGCCGATCCCCAAGGGTCGGCGCTCGACTGGTCCGAGCAGCGCGCCAGGGACGGCTTCCCGCGGCTGTTCGGCGTCATCGGCCTGGCGCGCGACACGCTGCATCGCGAGGCGCCGGAGCTGGCCCGCGACGCCGATCACGTCGTCATCGACGGGCCGCCCAGGGTCGCCGGCCTGCTGCGCTCGGCGCTGCTCGCCGCCGACCTGGTGCTGATCCCGGCGCAGCCATCGCCCTTCGACGGATGGGCGTCCGGCGAGATGCTGAAGCTGATCGAGGAAGCGCGCATCTTCCGCCCGCAGCTCGTCGCGCGGTTCGTGCTCAACCGCTGCGCCGCCCGCACCATCATCGCCCGCGAGACCGCCGAGACGCTGGCCGAACATGAGCCGCCGGTGCTGGCCGCCCGCATCGGCCAGCGCGTGGCCTTCGCCGACGCCGCGCAATCCGGCCGCCTGGTCGCCGAGCTGGATGACGCCAGCCCGGCGGCACGCGAGATCACCGCGCTCGCCGGCGAAGTCGCGGGGCTGGCGCCATGAGCGAGCGTTCGGCAAAGCGCGGGTTCGCGTCGCGTCCCGGCGATCCGGACGCCTGGGTTCGCGCGCCGGAACCGTCCCCGGCTAGCCGACCGCAGGAGGATTTCAGCGCGCGGCTGACCATCGACGTGACGCCGGCTTTGCGCGGCCGCATCAAGGTCACCGCGTTCCGGCGCGGCATGACCGTCGCCGACATGCTGCGCGCCTTGCTCGATCGCGAGTTCCCCGATGACGGCGGAGCGGCGTCATGACCGCGCCCGCATCCGACACGCTCACCCATGTCGAGCTGATCTGGTTCGAGAAGCGGATCGAGCAGTGGATCCGCTTCGGCCGTGATGTGGCCGAGCAGATCCTCGATCGCCGCCGCCGCATCCTGAGCTTCGCGCCGGGCAGCATGTTCGCCTACGTCCGATGGGCGGCGAACGACTTCGGCACCGTCGTGTCGCGCATCGACATCCTGCGCGCGGTGATGCCGGGCGAGGCGTTCTCGACGGTGCCGTATGTGCGCCCCGGCGGCGAGATTTACCTGCGCCAGTCCGGCTGGCCGAAGGTCGAGCGCGTGCTGCAAGCGATCGATGCCGTCGAGCAAATCGGCATCGATGCGGCCGACGCCTGTCCCGATCACTGGCGCCACGTCCACAACCGCCTCGCCGCTGGCGAAGCGCCGCGACCTTACAGCCGAGATCGCCATCGCGCCTGGCTCCAGCGGCGGAGGATCGACGCATGACGCGCTTCGGCTGGGTCATGACGACCTACAGTGCGGTGCTGGTGATCGGCGTCACGGCGCTGTTCCACCCGGCGCCGAGGCTGATCTGGAACGCCAGCGCCAGCGTGCCGATCGGCCTCTACGCCGTGCATCCGGCCGGCGCGTTGCGAACCGGCGAATTGCTGGTGGTGACGCCGCCCGAGCCGCTCGCGACGTTCCTCGATGAGCGCCGCTACCTGCCCAAGGGCGTCCCGCTGCTGAAGCATATCGCAGCGCTGCCAGGGCAGACCGTGTGCCGCACGGGCGACACGATCAGCATCGACGGAATCGCGGTCGGCGCGGCGCTCGACCGGGATCACCTGGGCCGCTCGCTGCCGGTTTGGCAGGGCTGCCGGGTGATCGCGGCCGGTGAGGTTTTCCTGATGAACCGTCAGTCCGTCGCATCACTCGACGGACGGTATTTCGGCCCGTTGCCCACCACGACGATCGTCGGCCGGGCCGATCCAATCTGGATCGAGGAGGCCCAGTGAACATGACGCCCGCCTGCCCGCGCTTCGCCAGAAGACAACAGCGATCACAGCATTCCCCTTTCTCCTTTCCGGCCATTCCCGATGTCGCTGATTGTCGGACTGCCGGCTCCCGTGCTCGCACATTCTGGCGGGCGGTCTGCATCGGCGCCGCAGTGGCTTTGCTGGCTGGACGCACCGTTCATGCCGAACCCGCGAGCACCAGCGCCGCACAGGTCGCACCTGATCCCGTCGCGGCCACTGTCGCCGAGGCCGCGCAACGATTCGGCATTCCGGCGTCGTGGATACGCGCCGTGATGCAGGCGGAGAGCGGTGGCGATGCGCGGGCGGTGTCGCCCAAGGGCGCGATGGGCCTGATGCAGATCATGCCGGAGACGTGGGCTACTCTGCGGCTCCGTTACGGCCTCGGCGCCGATCCGTTCGATCCGCACGACAACATCATCGCCGGCGCCGCGTATCTGCGGGAGCTGCATGACCGCTACGGATCGCCCGGCTTTCTGGCGGCCTACAATGCAGGTCCGGCGCGCTACGAGGACCATCTCGCGACAGGCCAACCGCTCCCGGCCGAGACGCGCGCCTACGTCGCACTGCTGGCGCCGCTGATCGGCATCGGCGCGATCGACGAGACCGCGATGGTGGCAATCGCGGCCCGTTCCTGGACCGAGGCGCCGCTGTTCACCGTGCGCGCCGACGACCACACGGCGGCGGATCAGCGGGCCGCCGAACAGCACGCCGATCACCATGCGACCGACACTGGCGCGCAGGATTTGACGGCGCTCGCCCCGCAGTCGGAGGGCCTGTTTGTGCAGACATCCCGCCGGAATCCGCGGCCATGACAGGGATCGGGCTTCATCGTGGGGTGGCGGGCTTTGGGACAGGTTTGGGGGTCAGACAGGGGGCGGCAAGGAACACGACCAACGGACGGCAAGGGAAAAGGCTGGCCCTCCGGGCGGCGCAAGTGGTTGGTTGGATTAGAGATTTTGCGCACTCGATCACCGCCCCCTGCTGGCGCTCCAGGCATTTTCATCAAGGATTTCAACGCTCCGACCGCCGTCGGTGCCCATTCCAGCCGGCGTCGCGGCCATGAGCACCAGCGACGACGACATCCAGGTTCGCCCAGGCCGCATCCGCCACGGCAACCGGGGCGCCAAGCGCCCGCAGACCTTCGTCGGCGAGGTGATGCGGGCCGCGAAGAAGGCCGGGCATGTCGGCTCCAGCTTCCGTTCCAGCCAGGGCCGCAGCCGCTCGCGGTTCGGACGCGGCCGCCGGGCGGCGGTCTCGATCCGGCTGCGCTCGAACGCCCGGCGCGTGGTGATGAAGGCGCGCGTCGTCCGCCACCAGGGCACGCGGTTCCGCTCCGCGCCGCTGCCCAAGCACATCGCCTATCTGAAGCGCGACGGCGTGACCCGCGACGGCGCCGATGCGCGGATGTTCGACGCCACCTCGGACGCGGCCGATGAACAGGCCTTCGCCGAGCGCACGGCGGATGACCGGCACCATTTCCGGTTCATCATCTCGCCCGAGGATGCGGCCGAGCTGGCGGACCTGCGCAGCCTTCACCCGCGAGCTGATGCAGGATGTCGAACGCGATCTCGGCACCAGGCTCGATTGGGTGGCGGTCGATCACTGGAACACCGACAACCCACACGTCCACGTCCTGATCCGCGGCCGGGCCGACGATGGCCAGGACCTGGTCATCAGCCGCGACTACATCAGCCGAGGTTTTCGCGATCGGGCCGCCGAGCGCGTCACCTTCGAACTCGGTCCCCGCAGCGAACACGAAATCCGCACCGCCCTGGAAAAGGAGGTCGAGGCCGAACGCTGGACCAGCCTCGACCGCGCGCTGCGCGATATCGCCGACGATGGTGGCGGCGTCGCCGACTTGCGGCCAGGCGGCGAGGACGACCCGGAGATGCGGCGCCTGATGCTCGGCCGTGCCGCAAAGCTCGAACGGCTAGGCCTCGCCGAGCAGATCGGCCCGGCGCAATGGACCCTGAAGCCAGGCATCGAGCCGACCCTGCGCGACCTCGGCATCCGCGGCGACATCATCAAGACGATGCACCGGGCGATGAGCGGGGCGGACCGGGAGCCCGACGTCGCCGGCTTCGCGATCCACGGCGATGCGCCGGCCGACCCGGTGCTGGGCCGACTCGTCCAGCGCGGCCTGGATGATGAACTGAAGGGTTCGGCCTACGCGATCGTCGAGGGCGTCGATGGGCGCACCCATCATCTCCGCTTCTCCGATCTCGAACTGACCGGCGACGCGCGGCCCGGCGCCATTGTCGAGACGCGGGCGTATGAGGATGCCAATGGACGGCAACGGCTGTCCCTCGCCACACGATCCGACCTGACGATCGAGGCGCAAATCTCTGCCCCAGGCGCCACCTGGATCGACCGCCAGCTTCTCGCGAAAGACCCGGCGCTCAGCGGCGGCGGCTTCGGCGCCGAAGTCCGCGAGGCAATGGACCGGCGGATCGATCACCTTGCCCGAAACGGCATGGCCGAGCGGCAGGGCCAGCGCGTCGTGTTCGCCCGCGATCTCATCAACACGCTGCGTCGCCAGGAGCTCGAAGGCGTCGCTTCCAAGCTATCGGCGGAAACAGGCCTCGCGCATCGGCCGTCCGCCGAGGGCGAGCACGTCTCTGGCATCTACCGCCAGCGCGTCACCCTGTCCTCCGGCCGGTTCGCCATGATCGATGACGGGATGGGATTCCAGCTCGTGCCCTGGCGGCCGGCGCTGGAGCAGCAGCTTGGCAAGCAGGTGGCTGGCGTCATGTCGCCGGGCGGCGGCGTCGATTGGAATTTCGGCCGAAAGCGGGGCTTAGGGCTGTGATTGGGTGAATAGCGTCAGGGCGGTCGTTCATCGCTCGTGTCGAGCGCTCCGGACCTATCGCTGCTTCTTTTCGCTGAATACAATACCGGTCATCTGCATGTTTTTGGGACCAAAGCATGTTCGGCCAAAGCCGCCTCATCCAGGGCCTGCTCTGTGAAACCAACCAGGCGGTCGCCGCCCAAGTGACGCTATGGGACCGCAGCACGGTATGGCACGCCGGGATTGAGCAGGCCGCCAAGACGAAGCTTGCGACAGCCGCCAGCGACTACCTGAACGAAAAGGTTGTGGCGCCGGTGCAGCGCGCTAGGAAGACGATGACCGAGCTGGTGCCGGAGTGGATACGCGACCACTACCGGGGACAAGACGAGCCGCAAGGGAATCCAATCGACGGCCATGTCTCGAAGTTCTGCCGCCTTCTCCAGCACGCCGGGCTGCGGCTCGACACGGACCCGAGTGCGGCAAAACTGCACGATCTGGGTCTCCAAATCGAGCGCCATGCCATCCAGACCCTGGCGGCGGTGGACGATCGTTCGCTTGGTAAGCGTCTGCTCGGCGCGAAACGCCAGGGCTTCACCGGGACCAATATCGACGACCTGGTCCGATACGTGATCTCGAAGACCTTCGACCAGCTCGACGAGGAGTTCAGGAACAAGACGCCAGCCGAGCAGGAGGAGATCGCAGGGCGCATCGCCGCAGCACTGCGCGACCTGCCGCCCGAGGAGCAGGAGCGAATCCGCCGGGCCGCCCGGCTGCCGGATCTGACTGCTGAGACGCTGCGGCAGACCGGACGCTTTGCAAAGCTGGGTGTCGGCCTTTCGGCGACTGTTGGCCTGGCTGGGTTCACCGCGTACACGACACTCACCTCGGTTGTCGCCGCGGTGACTGGGTTGGTCGGTATTCACCTCTCCTTCGGCTTTTACATGATGCTCACCTCGAGCCTGGCCGGGCTGACCAACCCACTGCTCCTGGTTCCGCTTCTCGCCGGTGGTGGCGGCTGGATGACGAGCAGGGCCAACCATAAAATCCGCGGCGTCCTCTACCCAACTTTCGTCGCCACCTCGGTGATGTCGCTGGCCGCTTCCGACGAGCAGTCCACGCGCATCGACGCCTTCGTCGCCCGGATCCACGAACTGGTCGCCGAGATCGGCACCGGCGCTGGCCCGCATACCGCCTCTTCTGGTCGGCCGCTTCCCGGGTCTCGGCAGCCCCGCTCTGTCCGCGCGCTTGGCTAGTCATGTTACCGCCTGACGCGCTCGGCGCGCTCGACCGCCTCCCTGCAAAGGAGGCGCTGCGGCGACCGCTCAAACCCGATCAGCGGCCGGAGCGACGAGTGGCGGGCCTGCTCTCCGGCAAGAACAATCAGACCGAAGTGGCGACTGTTGGCGATGCGCTCTTCCAGTGGGCACGCGTAGAGCCCGAGGCCTTTGCCGATGCTGATGTTGGCAACCTGCGTTGGACTTCGGAACTGGTCGGCGCCGTTGGCCGTCCGCCCAAGCGGTTCAGCATGCTTCGCGAGGCCCGGTTGGCCGCGACGTCACTCGCATTCGATTCCGTAAACGACGTGCGGCTCGATCCAGATACTGGCTTCACGGGTTCGGTTCGCACCTACGTCCAGCAGCAGCTCATCGCGCACCTGTTCTCGGCCCAAGGTTGCGAGGCAGCACTCGCCGGCACTGAGTCGGATCCGCGTCAGTTCGTCCTGAACGGGATTCCGGCAGCCGTGCATGATCCTGACGGCCCCCCGCCAACGAAACTCGACCGCCTCACGTTCTTCACCCACACGGCAACGCATCTGGCCTATGGGCTTGAGAACAATCCGTTGGCTTTCCCTTTGGATTTAGATCCCACGATCCTGAACAGCGTTCTTCCCGGTGCGGGAGACATGGATGTTGCTTTCGATCACTTCGCCGAAATCTGCTGCTACGTGAACGTCGCCGCGCAGGCGACGCGCATCCTGTGGCAGCGCGATACCGCGTCCATCATTGAGATCGCCAGCCTGGCAAGCAGCGGCATCGCCGGCCATGTCGGCCACATCGCGGGCAAGGCCGCCGCGATTGCGGCCCTTGGGCTTACGGGATCGTGGATGATCGTCCTGGCGCCGGTCGCAGCGGGCTTCACGGGGCGCGTGGTTGCGAAGAACCTGGCGCGACGCCTGCGGTATAACTGGTTGTGCCGCCGCGAGGTGGATATCCTGAATAACGCGGTGCGGCGGCACTGCCTGGCCAGTCGAGACGTCATCAACGCGAATATCCGGACGGCCGATATTGGCATGCGTCGTTTTCGCGAGCTGCGCGCGAACTCGGCCGAGCCGATCCAGGACTGCATCGAGGACTGGCTCGAGCGCGGGAAGCATGTCCAGGATTACCGTCAGGTACACGCGGACCGCTTCCATCGCGCGGCCAGCGACCCATCCATCCTGGATCCGCACGGCGGCGACCCGATTGCTGCCGCTCAGGAAAGCCTTCTGCTCGGCGGCCGCGCCGGACTGCTTCCAGCGAACGTCACGCCGACGGCCAATGATGTCGTTACGGCGCTCCAGGCGCTCAATCGCAAAATGCGCCTGGCCGTTGTTTAGCGCGGCTGCAACAAAAGGGGGCAACGTGCCAGCGTTTTGGCTGACCTACAAGCCGCTCGGCCCATCTTCACCGCGGGGGTGGCCGGCTTCAGAAATGTCCTCACTGGTCGAACGTTTTGAAACCTCGCCAGCAGGCAGCTACCCCACTTTGGCGCATCGCTTCCCATCAAGCGGCAAGACCGGGTGATCGAGTTTACCTTTTTAAGCAAGGGGCGGGGCCCAAGGGTATATTCGGTGCGGGGGAGATCATTGAGCATCCTCGTCTACAGGCCGATCCGACCGATATCGAGGGTGGTGAAACTTACCGAGCCAGAATAAGTTCGACTCGGCTAGTCGATCCAGCCCGCGCTTTCCTATTAAGCTTAGAAGATATCAGCGATATACTTCCTGAGGCGCTGTTAACGACGCAAGGCAGCGGCATCGGCGTACCCGAAGACATCGCCATCGAAATCGAGAAGCGCCTTGCGCCACTGCTCGCCCCTGTATCGCCGATCGGCAGCGAGCAGGCGGATGATCCCGGCTTCGATCCTGATAGCGTAGAGGACCTGCGGGAACGAGCACTCCGGGCGATACGTATCCGGCGCGGTCAACCGGCTTTCCGAGCGATGCTGCTGGAAGCCTACGGGTGCCGCTGCGTAATTACGGGTTGCTCCGTCGAGGACGTACTGGAAGCAGCACACATTACGCCGTATCTTCGGCGGCACGACAAACCATACATCGAACGGTTTGCTGCTTCGCGCCGATCTGCATACGCTTTTCGATTGCGGGCTTCTCGCCATCGACCCAAACACGCGGATGGTCGTCGTTGCACACTCGCTAACAACATCCTCTTACGGCAAGATCGCCGGACGCCCGATCCGTGCTCCGAAGAACCCGCTCAATAGTCCGAGCAAGAAGAATTTGGAAAAGCGCTTTGCTGTATTTCAGGCCTTGCATGGGAAGTCAGGTGGAAGCCGCTGAGCGAAAGAAAGCGATGAGTTTCTCATCCATAGTGATAGCTTGCGACCCTTCGGCGGCGCAAGGTATCGCCAATAACGCTGCTAACCCTTCTTCCTCAAAGAACGGATAACCACGACTGCCACCGCTGGGAGTTTTCACTCGTTTCTACAAGCGAGCCCTTGCTAAGCCGCTGCTGTAGTAGAGTATCGCCTGCGGCCTTGCGACTGATCAAAATCACGACGCCGCCAATTTTTAGCCGGCACTACGCTACAGCCGGGCAAACCTATTTTTTTGTTGATCCCGCGGCACATGCGGATGCTGATCCTTCGTCGCCATGAACGCGACCAAGATCCTCTGGGGCCAGGTGCTCCTCGTCAGCGCCACCGTTCTCGCCTTCGTCTGGGCGGCGACGGAATGGACCGCGTGGAAGCTCGGCTTTCAGCCGGGGCTTGGCCACCCATGGTTCGAGCTGTTCGGCTGGCCGGTTTACCATCCGCCGGCCTTCTTCTGGTGGTGGTTCGCCTACGACGCCTATGCGCGCGACATCTTCGTCGAGGGCGCGTACATCGCCGCTGCCGGCGGCATTGCGGCCATCGTGGTCGCCGTCACGATTTCGGTGTGGCGCGCCCGCGAGGCGAAGCGCGTCACGACCTATGGCTCCGCCCGCTGGGCCGAAACGCGCGAGGTGCGCGAGGCCGGGCTGCTCGGGCATGACGGCGTGCTGCTCGGCCGGTGGCGGGACGACTATCTCCGCCATGACGGGCCGGAGCATGTGCTGTGCTTCGCGCCGACCCGGAGCGGCAAGGGTGTCGGCCTCGTCGTCCCGACGCTGCTGACCTGGCCTGGCTCGGCCATCGTCCATGACATCAAGGGCGAGAACTGGACGCTGACCGCCGGCTGGCGGGCGCGGTTCGGCCGCGTGCTGATCTTCGATCCGACCAATGCGCAAAGCGCCGCCTACAACCCGCTGCTGGAGGTGCGCCGCGGCGAATGGGAGGTGCGCGACGTCCAGAACATCGCCGACGTGCTGGTCGATCCCGAAGGCGCGCTGGAGAAGCGGAACCATTGGGAAAAAACCAGCCATTCGCTGCTGGTCGGCACGATCCTGCACGTGCTCTACGCCGAGCCGGACAAGACGCTCGCCGGCGTCGCCAATTTTCTGTCCGATCCGAAGCGGCCGATCGAGACGACGCTGCGGGCGATGATGACCACGCCGCATCTGGGCGAGGCCGGCGTGCATCCCGTCGTCGCCAGCGCCGCGCGCGAGCTTCTGAACAAAAGCGAGAACGAGCGCTCCGGCGTGCTGTCCACCGCCATGTCGTTCCTCGGCCTCTATCGCGATCCCGTGGTGGCGGCCGTCACGCGCCGCTGCGACTGGCGCATCCGCGACCTCGTCGAAGGCGCAAGGCCGGCGACCCTCTACCTCGTCGTGCCGCCATCGGACATCAGCCGGACCAAACCGCTGGTCCGGCTGATCCTCAACCAGATCGGCCGGCGCCTGACCGAGGATCTGAACGCGAAGGGCAAGCGGCATCGCCTGCTGCTGATGCTCGACGAATTTCCGGCGCTGGGCCGGCTCGATTTCTTCGAGAGCGCCTTGGCCTTCATGGCCGGTTACGGCCTGAAGGCGTTCCTGATCGCGCAATCGCTGAACCAGATCGAGAAGGCCTATGGCCAGAACAACTCGATCCTCGACAACTGCCATGTGCGCGTCAGCTTCGCCAGCAACGACGAGCGCACCGCCAAGCGCGTATCCGACGCGCTCGGCACGGCGACGGAAATCCGCGACGCCAAAAACTACGCCGGCCATCGCCTCAGCCCCTGGCTCGGCCATCTGATGGTGTCGCGCCAGGAGACCGCCAGGCCGCTGCTGACCCCAGGCGAGGTGATGCAGCTTCCGCATGATGACGAGCTGGTGCTGGTCTCCGGTTGCCACCCCATCCGCGCCAAGAAGGCGCGCTACTACGAGGATCACCAGCTACAGGCGCGCATCCTGCCGCCGCCGACGCCCGCGGCCGGAGCGACGGTGGACGGCAACGCCGACAAGCCAATTCCGGCGGCCAAAGATGATTGGCAGGGCGCCGTCGTCGCGCCGCCATCGACCGACACCGAAGACCCCGCCAACGCCGGCATCCGCCGCGAGCCGGAATTGCCCGAGCACGAGGACATCATTACCGCACCAAGAAAACCCGCCCAGGAGTTCGATCTCCCGGATGACGAAGCCGACGACGACGCCCAGCGGCTGCGCGTCTTGCAGCGCCAGGTGCGCGCGACCGCCCGGCAGGTGTCGCTCGATCCCGCCGACGACATGGGGCTGTGACCGCCATGCGCACCAAACACACATTCCGCCTGCCGCCCGATCTCGCCGGCAAACTCGCCGACTACGCGGCGCGCAAGCGCGTGCCCCAGGCGCTGATCGTCGAGGCCGCGCTCGCCTCGCATCTGTCGCCGGACGGCGCCGACCGGCTGGAGGCGGCGCTGGCCCGCCGGCTCGACCGCATGACCCGGCACCTGGAGCGGATCGAGCGCCACGTCGATATCTCCAACGAGGCGCTGGCGGTGTTCGTGCGCTTCTGGCTGACCAGCACGCCCGCGCTGCCTGACGCCGCCTTGGCGGCCGCCCAGACCAAGGGTCGCGAGCGGTATGAAGGGTTCGTCGAGGCGCTCGGCCGACGCCTGGCCCGCGGACGAAGGCTGGCTGACGAGATCAGCCGAGACATCGATGCAGAAACACCTAGTAACGGCCAAACCCAATGAGCGTGCCATCCAAAGCGCCCCAGCCGAGTGGCAACAAATGGCCGAAAGCGGGCCGAGGGCCTGCGGAGGCGCGAAATGCATAGCTACTTCGAACGGCCGCGAGGTTGGAGCCAGGTTCAAGAGGGTGATTGACGCGTGTAGCTTGGCGGTCCCAAACGCTAGACGAGACATTCCGATAATTAATTGGACCGACAGAGAGAAAGAGTGCTTCGAGAGCCGGACTCTTGCGGGGGCGGAAGGCGCGTCTTCCTTGGTAAGCGTAGCCGAAAGCGGCGCAGTGAGGATTGTGAATTGCGAAGAGTCGCGGTAAGGGCCGTGTAGGTGACAGGCTTCCATCGGGAGCCAAAGCGAAATCGTGCGAGGAACGTGGAGATCAGCGTTGCTTGAAGCGGATGGGATCGCGATCCAAGTGCTGCGTCGGCATGATAATCGGTTGGCATGCGGTAGTGGATCTCTCGCAGAGGTTGAAAAGATAGTAGAAGTAGAATACGAGAGGAAGTATGGGATATAGTAGTCAATGAATACACCTGAGGCCCTGAAGTCGAGATGGGTTTGCCAGCGAGCGTTTCATAAGTGGTATGAAAAAGGCGCGGCTGGTTTGTGGTCGCGGATTGCATCGCGAAAGCCCGCAGCATTGTAGAGACGGCGTTGGCGAGCTGCAGATCGAAAAGGCGAAACATGGGTTCGAGGAACTGCCGCTTGCATACTTGACAAGGATAGGGTAATCGGCGCCTCATAGCGCTGGATCATAGTGACGCCCTTGGCGTCCATGCTCGAAATACTTGAGGAACGGCGGCTGGCTGCAGATACTCGACCGGCGGCTTCCTTAGGGCAAGGACCGTAACTCCAGCATGAGTGTGAAGAGCTGCATATTTTGTGATTGCTGACATGGGTACGTGAAAGATATATTTGTCGAGTCCACGACGTTAAGGAAAAGATGGGAACCGATCGGCAACGCGATCGTCCGGGCCAGACAAGGTAGGGGCGTCCAAGATAGGTGTGCCGTCAGATTCTGTGGGAGAGGAGGCGGGGCTGATAGACGTCAATACACAAGGAGCCGCAGCTGTCGTTGCCCTTAAGTGACTTTAAGCGATATGACGACGGCACATTCCTCTGAAGGGATTATGGTGACGCACCCGAAATTTTGAAGCGATGCTCATAGCCATGTGGATTACCTTGACTGCTAGGCCGAGCGACGAGTAGGCCTTGAACGGCTGAACGCCTGCCTCGACACCGCCTTCCGACGAGGTCGGTCCAGGATCACGACAGCTTTGTCTCGGCGACGAAAACATAAGATGTCAATCGCGGAGAATTGGCAACATAGAGGGATGTAGGGGTCAAATGAGGAATGATGAGCACGTAGAGATCCGGCGTGCAGTGGAAAGATATGCGGCTACAGTGACGGTGCGATCTGCACGAATATGCGCACGATAAGGTAGATCAGGTTGGCACCGCCAGGCTACGATCACATGGCGCTGATGCTCGGTGGCCGGAACGCGACGACATCAAAGACGAGGACTTGCCATAGCGCACAAGGCTACATGGGATGGATTAATTTATGACGATAATCTGACATCGATCTGGCGATGTCGCTGTGCCATCGCCGTCGATGAACGTGCGCGAGCGAGTGGACCGTCTTCGATATCGCGCGACGTCAGCTGCGAGCCTGAGGGTGGTGTTAAGGGTTATCTGTAAAGAGCAAAATCGGCGGCCTCCTTGGAAGCAGTTACTCCGCTCACGTGGCGAGCGGATAGCCGCAGATGCGACGCAAGCCGTATTAGATTAGATTCTTCGCTTCGAGGACGAAGCCGACGTTGGATGGATCGACCGGTACCGTTATCCCAGGTGGGTGAAGCGGAGACATCGGGAATATAGAGCGCCTAAGCAGGACTCCTGGACGGTGAGCAGCGCCTGGATCGGTCGAGGTCCAATGCGCTTTCAAAACAGCTCGAACTATCAGGGAAAGAGCTGGACATATGTACACTTAATGATCGAAAAGCTGATTGGACAAAATCCTGCGGCGTGATGCTCGAACCGCAACGCTGCAGCGGCTGAGAAGCCCCATCGACGACACCTGGGCCCATCGCGCTTTTGATGCTACCAAAGACATCCGGCGAAAGCCCACAGGGCGCGAGCTTGGAAGCTTAGGCCACCGAACACGGCGAGCGATTGGACTACAGCGGGTCCCCTGACCGGCCAGCGGTCTGCGATCGCTCTGAAGGGCAACGGTAGCTCGCAGCAAGCGGAAACGAAACGACCACGGAGATCGTGTGTTAGCTGATCGCGAGAGCTTAGCCGGGCTATGACTGAGTGGAAGCGGTCTGAAACGGCTAGACCGGTGCAGAACGGCGCAGATGGGCGCTTTGCAGCCATAGCCCGGTTCCGCGTGGCCAATCCCCATCCAAGCGTGATGCACAAGAAACTGACCGCAGCCGCGACGTCAGTTCCTTGCGCATGTCTTTCTATCCCAGGCCCCCACTCCCCCATCAACGCTTGTTGCCTTCGCCCATTTCCGCCTCTTTCTAATCAACCCCGTTGATCCATCCGCCTCCGCGTGAGGCGATTTCGCGGGGTTCGTTGTGTCGGCAGTCTCGTTTCGGTCCGAAGCCTTCGCCCGTGGCGCGCGCATGCTGCGCACCGCGCTCGGGCCGTCGATCGCGGGATATCTGGAAGACCCCAGCATCGTCGAGGTGATGCTCAATCCCGACGGCCGGCTCTGGATCGATCGGCTATCGGGTGGTCTTGAGGATACGGGCTGCCGGGTGACGCCCGCCGACGCCGAGCGGATCGTGCGCCTGGTCGCCCACCATGTCGGCGTCGAAGTCCATGCCGGATCGCCCCGCGTTTCCGCCGAGCTGCCGGAAAGCGGGGAGCGGTTCGAGGGGCTGGTGCCGCCGGTGGTGGCCGCACCCTGCTTCGCCATCCGCCGCCCGGCCGTCGCGGTGTTCACGCTCGGCGATTACGTCGAGGCCGGCATCATGACCGGCGGCCAGGCCGAGTTGCTGCGCATCGCGGTCGCCGCGCGCAAGAACATCCTCGTCGCCGGCGGCACCTCGACCGGCAAGACCACGCTGGTCAACGCGCTGCTGGCCGAAGTCGCCAAGACCGGCGACCGCGTGGTGCTGATCGAGGATACGCGCGAGCTGCAATGCGCCGCGCCCAACCTCGTTTCGCTGCGCACCAAGGAAGGCGCGGCCTCGCTCTCCGATCTCGTCCGCTCCTCGCTGCGGCTGCGGCCCGACCGCATCCCGATCGGCGAGGTGCGCGGCGCCGAGGCGCTCGATCTCCTCAAAGCCTGGGGCACCGGCCATCCCGGCGGCGTCGGCACGCTGCACGCCGGCTCCGCCATCGGCGCGCTGCGCCGGCTGGAGCAGCTCATCCAGGAAGCCGTCGTCACCGTCCCCCGCGCGCTGATCGCCGAGACCATCGACGTGATCGCGGTGCTGTCCGGGCGCGGCGCTGCCCGCCGCCTCGCCGAACTCGCCGCCGTCGGGGACCTCGGTCCCGACGGCGATTACGTCCTCACCCCAGCAGGAGAGCCCTGATGCTGAACCGTCTTCGTGACCGCTTGGCGACGGCGTCCGCCTTCGCCTTCTTCGTCCTCGCCACGGCGCCGGCCTATGCCGCCGGCTCCAACATGCCGTGGGAGCAGCCGCTGACCCAGATCCTGGATTCGATCCAGGGGCCGGTCGCCAAGGTGGTTTCGGTGATCGTCATCATCACCACCGGCCTGACGCTGGCCTTCGGCGAGACCTCCGGCGGCTTCCGGCGGCTGATCCAGATCGTCTTCGGCCTCAGCATCGCCTTCGCCGCGTCCAGCTTCTTCCTGACCTTCTTCCAGTTCGGCGGCGGGGCGCTGGTCTGATGGAGCAGGCCGAACCGATCGCTGGGTTCTACGCGCCCGTCCATCGCGCGCTGACCGAGCCGATCCTGCTCGGCGGCGCGCCGCGCGCGGTGGCGATCCTGAATGGCACGCTCGCCGCCGCCGTCGGGCTTGGGATTGCGGCTCTGGATCGTCGGCGGCGCCATCTGGCTGATCGGCCATCTGGCCGCCGTCTGGGCCGCCAAGCGCGACCCCGCCTTCGTCGATGTCGTGCGGCGGCACCTGCGCTACCCGCAGCATCTGGTGGCGTGAGGCAGCGCCATGATGAACCTCGCCGAATACCGCCACCGCAGCCAGAGCCTGGCCGACTTCCTGCCCTGGGCGGCGCTGGTCGAGAAGGGCGTCATCCTCAACAAGGACGGCTCCTTCCAGCGCACGGCGCGGTTCCGCGGGCCGGACCTGGATTCCGCGACGCCGGCCGAACTGGTCGCGATCACCGGCCGGCTGAACAACGCGCTGCGCCGCCTCGGCTCCGGCTGGGCGATCTTCATCGAGGCGCAGCGCCTTCCGGCCAACCGCTACCCCGAAAGCGATTTCCCCGACGCCGCCTCGCGTCTGGTCGATGCGGAGCGCCGCGCGCAGTTCGAGGAAGAAGGCGCCCATTTCGAGAGCCGGTATTTTCTGACGCTGGTCTGGCTGCCGCCGGCCGAGGACGCCGCCCGCGCCGAGGCCTGGCTCTATGAAGGCCGCGCCCGCGACGGCGCCGATTGGCGCGCCGCGCTGGCGGGCTTCATCGACCGCACCGACCGGGTGCTGGCGCTGATCGAGGGCTTCATGCCCGAGGCGGAATGGCTCGATGATCCCGAGACGCTGACCTACCTGCATTCCTGCATCTCGACCCGCCGGCAGCGCGTGCGCGTTCCCGAAACCCCGATGCATCTCGACGCCATCCTGGTGGACGAGGAACTGACCGGCGGCCTCGAACCCCAGCTCGGCAGCGCGCATCTGCGCACGCTCACCATCATGGGCTTCCCGTCGCGCACCTGGCCGGGCCTGCTCGACGATCTGAACCGGCTGGCCTTTCCCTATCGCTGGTCCACCCGCGCGATCTGCATGGACAAGACCGACGCCACCAAGGTGCTCGGCCGCATCCGCCGGCAATGGTTCGCCAAGCGCAAATCGATCATGGCGATCCTGAAGGAGGTGATGACCAACGAGGCGTCCGTCCTGATGGACAGCGACGCCGCCAACAAGGCGCTCGACGCCGATCAGGCCTTGCAGGAACTCGGCTCCGATCTGGTCGGCCAGGCCTATGTCACGGCCACCATCACCGTCTGGGATGCCGATCCGCGCGTCGCGGAGGAACGCCAGCGCCTGGTCGAGAAGACCATCCAGGGCCGCGACTTCACCTGCATGCGCGAGACGGTGAACGCGATCGAGGCGTGGCTCGGATCGTTGCCCGGCCACGTCTACGCCAATGTCCGCCAGCCGCCGGTCTCGACGCTCAACCTCGCCCACATGATGCCGTTCTCGGCCGTCTGGGCCGGGCCGGAACGGGATGAGCATTTTGGTGGGCCGCCGCTGTTCTTCGCGCGAACGGAAGGCTCCACCCCGTTCCGGTTCTCGCTGCATGTCGGCGATGTCGGCCACACGCTGATCGTGGGCCCGACCGGCGCCGGCAAGAGCGTGCTGCTGGCGCTGATGGCGCTCCAGTTCCGCCGCTATCCCGGCGCCCAGATATTCGCCTTCGATTTCGGCGGCTCGATCCGCGCCGCCGCTTTGTCGATGGGCGGCGACTGGCACGACCTCGGCGGCGCGCTGGCCGACGACATCACCGAACCCGTCGCCCTCCAGCCGCTATCGCGGATCGACGATGCCGGCGACCGCGCCTGGGCGGCGGATTGGGTCGCGGCCCTGCTGGCGCGTGAGTCGGTCACGGTCACCCCGGAACTGAAGGAGCATCTATGGTCCGCGCTGACTTCGCTTGCCTCCGCGCCGGTGGCGGAACGGACGATCACGGGCCTCTCCGTCCTGTTGCAGTCCAACGCGCTGAAGCAGGCCTTGCAGCCCTACACGCTGAACGGCCCTTGGGGGCGGCTGCTCGATGCCGAGACCGAGCGTCTCGGCGAGGCGGATGTGCAGGCGTTCGAGACCGAGGGGCTGATCGGCGCGGGGGCGGCGCCCGCCGTGCTGTCCTACCTGTTCCACCGCATCGAGGATCGTTTCGACGGCCGGCCCACGCTGCTCATCATCGACGAGGGCTGGCTCGCACTCGACGACAAAGGCTTCGCCGGCCAGTTGCGCGAATGGCTGAAGACGCTGCGGAAGAAGAATGCGAGCGTCATCTTCGCCACGCAGTCGCTGGCCGACATCGACGGCAGCGCCATCGCGCCCGCGATCATCGAAAGCTGCCCGACGCGGCTGTTCCTGCCGAATGAACGGGCGCTCGAACCGCAGATCGCAACGATCTATCGCCGCTTCGGACTGAACGATCGGCAGATCGAGATCCTCAGCCGCTCGACGCCGAAGCGCGACTATTACTGCCAATCGCGGCGCGGCAATCGCCTGTTCGAGCTGGGCCTCTCCGAGGTGGCACTCGCCTTCACCGCCGCGTCCTCAAAAACCGATCAGGCGGCCATCGCAACCCTTATGGCCGAGACAGGAAAAGCCGGTTTCGCCGCCGCGTGGCTGCGCTCCAAAGGGCTGCATTGGGCGGCCGATATGCTCAACCAAAATTCGGAGGTGCCGTTATGAGCGGCTCATCGTTTTCGCGCCGCGCTCGCCGCCGGCGTTGCCGTGCTCACGCTCGCCACGGCGAGTGTCCCGGCGCGGGCGCAATGGATCGTCTATGATCCGACCAATTTCTCCCAGAATGTGCTGACCGCTGCTCGCGAGTTGCAGCAGGTCAATCAGAATATCCAGAGCCTGGAAAACCAGGCCACCATGCTGATCAACCAGGCCAAGAACCTGGCGAGCCTGCCGTATTCGTCGCTGGCCCAGCTCGAAGCGTCGATCCAGCGCACTGAGCAACTGCTCATGCAGGCGCAGAATATCGCTTACAGCGTCACGACAATCGACCAGGCGTTCACTCAGGTCTATCCGCAGAGCTATTCGGGATCGACATCCAGCACGCAAATGCTCGCCGATGCGCAAACGCGCTGGCAGAACGCGCGCGCTGGCTATCAGGATTCGATGAACGTCCAGGCGGGCGTCGTGCAGAATCTCCAGAACGCGCAGACGCAGATCAGCGCGCTGGTATCCTCCAGCCAGTCGGCAAGCGGCGCGCTCCAGGCGGCGCAGTCCGGCAACCAGATCATGGGCCTCGCGGCGCAGCAGCTCGCCGATCTCACCGGCGTCATCGCTGCGATGGCGCGCGCGCAAAGCCTCGACAATGCCGGCCGGCTGGAGAGCGAGGCGCAGGGCCAGCAGCAGATGCAGAACTTCCTGAATTACGGCGCCGGCTATCAGCCCGGCAACGCGCAGATGTTCCACTGATGCGCGGCCGGCTTCTCAATCTTCCCGCGATCGGCCGCGCGGCGGGATGCGTGCTGGTTGCCGCGGCGATCATCGCGGCGGCCGTGCAGTTTCATCGCCATGGCGCGCCACGGCCTTTGCCAACATCTTCGGTGGCATCTCGTCCCGATCCATTGGCGGCAGCTATGGCACGTTGCCAGGCGCTCGGCATGGCGGCGGAGAACGATGCAGCCTGCCAGGCGGCCTGGGCCGAAAACCGCCGCCGCTTCTTCAATGATTCGCCGGCGCCGGAGGCTCGGTAATCGCGATGGGCGGCACCGGCGTCATCGACGGGTTCCTCGGGACCTTCACGCAATATATCGATTCCGGCTTCGGCCTGGTGCAGGGCGATGTGCGCTGGCTCGCCGGCGTTCTGATCGGCATCGACATCACGCTCGCCGGCCTGTTCTGGGCGCTGGCGCCCGACGAGGACGTGCTCGCCCGGCTGATCAAGAAGACGCTCTATATCGGCGTCTTCGCCTTCATCATCGGCAACTACAACAACCTCGCCCAGATCATCTACAATTCCTTCGCTGGCCTCGGCATCGAGGCGGGCGGCGGCACGATGAACGCCTCGCAGCTTCTGCAGCCCGGCAAGCTCGCCCAGGTCGGCATCGACGCCGGCAAGCCGATCCTGACCTCGATCTCCGGGATGATGGGTTTCACCAGCGTCTTCGCGAACCTGGTGCAGATCATCATCCTGCTCGTCGCCTGGATGATCGTCGTCATCAGCTTCTTCATCATGGCGATCCAGCTCTTCGTCAGCCTGATCGAATTCAAGCTGACCACGCTCGCCGGTTTTGTGCTGGTGCCGTTCGGCCTGTTCGGGCGCACCGCCTTCCTCGCCGAGAAGGTGCTCGGCAACGTCGTTTCGTCCGGCGTGAAAATTCTGGTGCTGGCCGTCATCGTCGGCATCGGTTCGACGATCTTTGGCCAGTTCACCAACGGCTTCAACAATCCGCCGACCATCTCCGACGCGCTGACGCTGATCCTCGCCTCCCTGGCGCTGCTCGGCCTGTCGATCTACGGGCCAGGCATCGCCAACGGCCTGATCGCCGGCGGCCCACAGCTTGGCGCGGGCGCCGCTGTCGGCACCGGTCTCGCCGTGGCCGGCTTTGGCGCTGCGGGCGCCGGGCTCATGGCCGGTGGCGTCGGCGCCATTGGTGCTGCCGGCGGTGCCGTGGCAGGCGCCGCGCGCGGCGGCGCATCGATCGCGGGTGCGGCCACCACGGCTTATCGCGCCGGCGGCATGTCCGGCGTCGCCGAGGCCGCCGGCTCCGCCGCGATGAGCCCGCTGCGGCGTGCCGCCGCCAGCATGCGCGAAAGCTTCGCCGCAGGCGGCCGGGCCGTGACGGGAGAAGGGTCGGGGGGTGGCGCCTCTCCCGGTGGTTCGAGCCAAGGCGAAGCGGCTGGGCCGCCCGCCTGGGCGCGCCGGATGCAGCGCAATCAATCCATCAGCCGCGGCGCCAGCGCCGCCCATCAGGCGATCCGCTCCGGCGACCATCCGTCGAGTGGCAGCGGCATCGACCTGTCCGAAGGGGAATGATCCATGTTCCGAAGGCCCATCGTCCGCTACGGCAAGACGCCCGAACCCGAGACGCCCTATCAGCGCGCCGGCCAGGTCTGGGACGACCGCATTGGCTCCGCCCGCGTCCAGGCGAAGAACTGGCGGTTCGCCTTCTTCGGCGCGCTGGCGCTCAGCGGCGGCCTCGCCGGTGGCCTGGTCTGGCAATCGGCGCGCGGCACCATCACGCCCTGGGTGGTGCAGGTCGACAAGCTCGGCCAGGCGCAGGCGGTCTCGCCCGCGACCGCCGACTATCAGCCGACCGATCCGCAGATCGCCTGGCATCTGGCCCGCTTCGTCCAGGAGGTGCGCAGCATCCCCGCCGATCCCGTGGTGCTGCGGCAGGACTGGCTCGACGCCTACAACTACGTCACCGACAAGGGCGCGCTGGCGCTGAACGATTACGCGCGCACCAGCGATCCCTTCTCCAAGGTCGGCAAGACCCAGGTCGCCGTCGAGGTCTCCAGCGTGATCCGCGCCTCGGCCGACAGCTTCCGCGTCGCCTGGACCGAGCGGCGCTACGTCGATGACGCGCTGGCCGCCACCGAGCGCTGGAGCGCCATCCTCACCATCGTGGTGCAGCCGCCGACCGACGCCGATCGGCTGAAGAAGAACCCGCTCGGCGTCTACGTCCATGCCCTCAACTGGTCAAAGGAACTCGGCTGATGCGCGTGAGATCCCTCGCAATCCTTCTGCTTGCCGGCACGTCGCTCGGCGCCTGTTCCACCTGGAAGCCGCCGGAGATCAAATACGACGACACGCCGAAACAGGCGGTGCTGGCGCCCGATCCGCCGAAGCCGGTGGAGATCGTCCAGTTGCCGCAGCCTCTGCCGCTGCCCGGCCAGCTCAAGCCGATCCCCGGCGGCAGGACCGCGCCGCCGGAGGCGGCCGATCCGCGCGTCCGCGTGGATCAGGCCAATGGCGCGGCCCGCGTGCAGCCGACGCGGGCCGGCTACATCAATGCCGTGCAGGTCTATCCGTTCTCGGACGGCGCGCTCTACCAGCTCTATGCCGCCCCCGGCGAAATCACCGACATCGCGCTCGAAGCCGGCGAGCAGCTCGTCGGCACCGGCCCGGTCGCCGCCGGCGACACGGTGCGCTGGATCATCGGCGACACCGAGAGCGGGTCCGGCGCCACCAAGCGGGTGCATATCCTGGTCAAGCCAACCCGGCCGGATCTCGTCACCAACCTGGTGATCAACACCGATCGCCGGACCTATCACCTCGAACTGCGCTCGGCCGAGAAGACCTATATGGCGTCGGTCTCCTGGGCCTATCCGCAGGATCAGCTCATCGCGCTGCGCCGGCAGAACGCCGCCGCCGATGAGGCAGCGCCCATCGCGTCCGGCGTCGATATCGGCGCGCTCAATTTCCGCTATCGGATCGAGGGCGACGATCCGGCCTGGCGGCCGCTGCGCGCCTTCGATGACGGGCGGCAGGTCTTCATCGAATTCCCGTCCGGCATCGGCCAGGGCGAGATGCCGCCGCTCTGGGTGATCGGCGCGGAGGGCGGCGCCGAACTGGTGAACTACCGCGTGCGCGGCAACCACATGATCGTCGACCGGCTGTTCGCGGCGGCCGAGCTGCGGCTCGGCGGCGAGCATCAGCAGAAGGTCCGCATCGTTCGCACCGATGGGAGGCCGCAGTCGTGACCGAGGGCGCGAACGATGCCGAGCGGAGACGGGCGGCCGGCGGTCGAGATGCGCCTGCGCCCGAGCCGCGCGCCAGTCACGAGGCTGTCGCGCAAGGTGCTGCTGGGCCTGGGCACGGTGGCTGCCGTCGGCATCGGCGGCGCGCTGTTCTTCGCGCTGCGGCCGCAGCATCAGACCGGCGGGTCAGAACTCTACAACACCAGCAACCGGACGACGCCGGACGGGCTGGCCAACCTGCCACGCGACTACACCGGCCTGCCGCACAACGCGCCGCAGCTCGGGCCGCCGCTGCCCGGCGACCTCGGGCGACCCATGGTGAATGCCGGCACGGCCGCGCCAGGGATGCCGCAGCCCGCGGCGGGACCGAGCCCTGAGCAGCAGCGCATCGCGCAGGAGCAGGAGGCCGCGCGCACCAGCCATCTGTTCGCGACGACCAACGCCGGGCAAACCGTTTCCGCCGTCATTCCGGCGGCGGCGGCACTGCCCGGCGCCGTGCCCAACGCCGCAGGATCGCCTGGCCTGACCTCCCAGGACCACAAGCTGGCCTTCCTGAACGGCGACGTCGATCGGCGGACGGTCAGCCCCGATCGCGTCGAGGCGCCGGCCAGCACCAATATCCTCCAGGCCGGCGCGGTCATCGCGGCGTCGCTGCTGACCGGGCTGCGTTCCGATCTGCCCGGCCAGGTCACCGCCCAGGTCACCGAGAACGTCTATGACAGCCCGACCGGCCGCATTCTGCTGATCCCGCAGGGCGCCCGGCTTGTCGGCCAATACGACGCCCAGGTGGCCTTCGGCCAATCCCGGGCGCTGCTGGTCTGGAACCGCCTGATCATGCCGAACGGCCGATCGATCGTTCTGGAGCGCCAGCCCGGCGCCGACCCGGAGGGCTATGCCGGCCTGGAGGACCAGGTCGATAACCACTGGGGCATGCTGTTCAAGGCGGCGATCCTCTCGACCCTGCTCAGCGTCGGCTCCGAGGCCGGCACCAGCGACAACGAGAACTCCCTCGTCCAGGCCATCCGCCAGGGCGCCTCGCAGAGCTTCAGCCAGGTCGGCGAGCAGGTGGTCGGCCGATCACTGAACGTGCAGCCGACCATCACCATCCGGCCGGGCTTTCCGGTGCGGGTGCTGGTGACCCACGACCTCGTTCTCGAACCCTATCAGAGCTGAGGAGCGATCATGGCGAAATTGAAGCTCGGCGCCATTGACGACGACAAGCCGGTGAAGCTCACCGTCGAACTGCCGGCGGCCATCCATCGCGATCTCGTCGCCTACGGCCAGGTGCTGGCGCGCGAGACCGGTCAGGGCGCACCCGAGCCGGCGAAGCTGATCGCCCCGATGATCGCGCGCTTCATGGCGACGGATCGCGCCTTCGCAAAACTGCGGCGGCCCGCGCCGGCGTCAGACAAGGCGCCGTGACCGGGTCTCGTCGCGCAGGTAGGCGACGAACCGCCCAACGGCGGCGTCCTCCAGCTCGGGACGCCAGACCAGATCGATTTGAACCGACGCATTCGTCTCTGCGATCGGCCGGAACACGACCCCGGGTACGGTGACCTCCGCCTGGCTCGCCGTCGCCAGCGTGACTCCAAAACCGGCGGCGACCAGGGCGAAGACACTCTGCTTGCTCGCCGGATGCGGATGGAATCGCGACACTCTGCCCGAGCAGCGACGCGTAGAGTTCTCGCGTCGCCTGACTGTCGTCCCATTCCTGGATCAGGATCGTCTCGTCGCGGAGATCGTCCCAATCGACGGACTCCCGCTCCGCCAGCGCGTGGTCTACTGGCAGCGCCGCCGTCAGGCGTTCACGATAGAGCGGCAATGCTTCGGCGTTGGCGCAGGGCGTAAAACTGGTGATCGAGCCCGACATCCAGACGACGGTGTTCCAGCGCTTTCGCCATGCTCGGCTCGTTCATCTCAGCGATCGTAAGCACCACGTTCGGGTGCGCTCACGCGCCAGCCAGCCAGGAGGCTGACCGAGTGGTTCACCGACTGGTGGCATCCGCACGCCGAGCCGGATTTCGCCGGCATGGCCCGAGCCATTCTGGCCTGCCGAACGCCCAACGGCGTCGAATTCGGCCAGGGTCCGGTTCACATGAACCATGACCGCCTGGCCACCAGCCGTCAGATGAACGCCGGTATTGGCCCGCTCGAACAGAGCCAGGCCCAGCTCGTCCTCGAGGCGGGCGATGTGCCGGCTGATCGTCGATGTATCCACGCCAAGCGACTTGGCGGCGCGGCCGAAATTACCGGCGTTCGCCGCCGCGGCGAGATATTTGAGGTCCCTGATCTCCATC
Source organism: uncultured Alphaproteobacteria bacterium (assembly GCA_963828365.1). Lineage (GTDB taxonomy): Bacteria > Pseudomonadota > Alphaproteobacteria > Caulobacterales > Caulobacteraceae > Acaudatibacter. The sequence goes on from CAWHEE010000021.1 coordinate 27,960, forward strand.
ATCGGCGCGCTCCTCGCGGCCCTGATGCAGCCGTCCGACGCCAACCATCAGCCAGATTTCCGGCTGGAGCGCGAGGTCGGAAATGGTGAGATCGAATGCCTTGAGCTTTGCCAAACATGTGACGACCCTTTCTTTCGGTCGCCCGGCTCAGTCAGTTGCAGTGCTCGCGTGCCCGCTGTCCCCCGTGGCTGGCCTCCTGCGCGAACCGCACCTGGTGCCGGTGCAACCCATTCGCCAAGTGGCATCGTCGCAGGGCGACGCCGTCCACTTTGGGGAAATCGGTATGGAGGGCTTTTCCGTCAAGAAACGCGCCATTGGTCGGCCAGACACTCTGCGGGCCTTGTTCGAACAAGGACACGCCGACTGCGTCGTCCAAGGGCGGCAAGTCGGCGATGGATTATCGCGCATTTCAGATGCGGGAAAATTCTTGCTCCCCGGCGTCGAGTGTGGGATTGTCGCGCATCTGAGATGCGGGATAATCCAATGGCGATCTACTTGGTCGGGGAGACGATAGACGCCAAACGCGCGCATCAGCGCGCCCAAAGCGGCGAGTTGATCCCGCTCGTTCGCGGCGTTTACGTCGATCACGACGGCGACACCGAGGCGGCTATCCTGGGCCACGCCGTCCGCATCGCGCATTACCTATACCCAAACGCCTACCTATCATCCGCCAGCGCGGTCCTGCTCGCGCCCACCCCGGATGGGCGCCTCTTCATCAGTGGCCGCCGCAACCAGCGCACAAGGTTGCGGACCCTGGAGATCATCCAAAATGAAGCGCCGAGCTCACCCCTCGACGGCGATCGCCGTCATTGGCGATGATCTCGGAGAACTGCGCATCGCCGCGTCGTCGCCACGACAGCGCTTCCTCGAAGCCTTTCGGCTAAGGAGCGAGCACGCCAGCGCCATCACCGCCGAGATGCGCGCCCAGATGGCCGCGCGGTTGGTGGCGGAACACGGCACGCCCCAGGCGGCGGCTGACGCCGTTTGGGCACTTGCCCGCGAGAACGAATGGTATCGGGAGGGCGAGGGCGCCGAACGCTTTCTCCTCGCCAAACCCGGCGGCGCGGCGCCCGTGAACAAGGCCGCGCTCAATCTACTGGTCGCCTGGCACGGTGATCTGGTCGGTCGATTGACCCATGACGGCTTCGAGTGGCGGTGGAAACCTGAACGGCGCACCGGTCCGGCGCTCATCCGCGAGACGATTCCTGGCAAATTGCCGGCCTTCATCGAATCGTTGCTGCCCGAGGGCTGGCTCGCCCAGGTCCTGCATGAACGCGACGAGCGCGACGCCCTGCGAAGTGGTCGACGCTACATGTCGAACATCGCCATCGTCGAAGACCGCGATCAGCGGGCGGCGCTGCCGGCCGACGTGCTGACGACCCCACTCGCCAGCTTTGCCGCCGACGGTCGCTTCACAGGGGTCTATGCCGGCCCCCGACGCGGCGAAATCGAAGAGACCTTCGAGCAGAATCTGGCGCGCATGTTTGCGCGCGCCGAAACGCCACGCTTGTCGGGCGTCCAGATCAAGGCGCCGATGAGCCTGACCGAGGACGGCGCCCTGGTCCCGGCGATCGACCAGCCCTTCACCCACATCCTGAAGCCGGCCGGCACGGCGGGCTTCGACATGCTGCCGATCGTCGAATGGCTGTGCCTCGAACTCGGGCGCGCCGCAGGGTTCGAGACGCCAGACGCCGCGTTGATCGCGATGCCGGACGGCATGCCGCCGGCCCTGGTCGTCGAACGGTTCGACATCAGGCGCGGACCGCAGGATCAGCGCCGTCTCGCGATGGAGGATTTTTGTTCCATTTTGGATCTCCCGACATCGGCGAAATACGACGGAACGATTGAGAGGATGGCGCGCGCCTTGCGTCCGCTGTCCACCGACCCGGCCGCGGATCTCAACATCCTGTTCCGACGAGCGGTGTTCGCCTGGTTGATCGCCGATGGCGATATGCACCTGAAGAATCTCGCCGTCCTCAAGACGGCCGAAGTGGGGGCGAAAACGTTCACGACCGTCCGTTTTGCGCCGCTCTACGATGCCGTGACCACGCGGGTTTTCCCAGGCCTTGCCGGCGATCGAATGGCCCTGAAACTGAACGGCAAGGATGATCGTCTGACGCGCCAGGATTTTATCGCCCTGGCGCGCACAATCGGTCTCAGGGTCGAGGATGCTGAAGCCGGGCTCGACGCCCTCACAACGCGGGTTACTGATCGCCTTCTGACGCTTCAGCTCCCCGCTTTCGCCGGTGAGTTCGATGGCGCCAAGACCGTGCGCGATAAGGTTGAGGTCATCGTAGCCGCACGTTGCGTGTCTCTTTCCACGAAAAGCCGGTCTGAATGATCGGGCTGAAAATGGCGACCGCAGCACGCGACCTCCGACAGTCACTGCGCCCAGTGTTCATTACCCTCGACCCGGAGAGGTGACGCGCGGTTGGACATCCGCCCGGTTTTTCGAACGTCGAAGTAAATCCCTCAATAAACCCAAAAAGAAAATCGAGCGGCCGGAATCGCAAAACGCTAGAGCGAGGTCCCGCCGTCAGCCGTAAGCAATGCGGATTCGAACAAAAATGCGCTGCCTGGAGGGAAAGCTCGGTCTTAGTAGGTTGGTTGAAGCTGTCTCTCGGCATCGTGGGTTTCCAGTCGGTTCGCCTATCAAGTCACCCCATCCAGCATCAACCTTCTGGCGTCGCATTTCCACGCCGCGGCAGGAGCACCAACCAGGAGCACCAGGTCGGCCGCTTCTTCGGCGTCTTTCAGGAGCGTCTTGCGTGGCGCGCCTAACTGCGCATGCATCGTCAGACCGCGGGCAAGGTCGATAACCTGGCGCGCGCGCGTGGTGACAGGAAAGTCAGATGGGATTTCTCCCGCGCTGATCCCGTCGCGGAAGCGGCGTTCCACGAGCGCTACGCCGCCTGCGGCGGCGTCCTTCAGAAACTGCCTGACCTCGGCGTCGTCCACGAGCGGCGCGACGCACACCATCAGGCATCCTCGGACCGACCCTTCCTCGGTCGCAACTTCCACGGCGTGCCTCAGGAAGCCGGCGATCGCGTCGCGAAGAGCCGGTGGCGAGAAGAGCGCCTTCGCCGCGCCGGCGCCTTTTCGCTCTGCATATGTCCGGAGGACGCGCAGGAAGAGCGTCCGCTTGTCTCCGAAGACGGAATACAGGCTTTGCCGTCCCACACCCATGCCAGCGATGAGATCGTCGATCGCTACACCGTCGTAGCTTTTCGACCAGAAGATCTGCGTCGCTTTGTCCAGCGCCTCGCTCTCGTCGAAGGTTCGGGGGCGCCCACGACCCCTGCTCGAATTTGTTAGCATCTGGTCCAAAAATCCTTGACCATGCGTTCTACCCGAATATATTAGGAACCAGTCCAAAAATAGCAAGCTGGCTCGTGGCCTCACGATCCGACCTTCTCTCACGGTGGAACCAAATATGAGACATTCAATCGCTCTGGTCACCGGCGCTACGTCCGGGCTCGGTTATGCCGCAGCTCGCTTGCTCGCCGATGGGGGATGGCAGGAGGTCATCGTAACGGGGCGCAGCCTGGCCAAGACCAAGGAAACTGCCGCCCAGCTTGCCGACGAGACCAAGAAGCGGATCTTCACGCCGCTCGAGCTTGATCTGAACAGGGCCGCCAGCGCCAAGTCTGCGGTCGCCGAGCTGGTCAAGCGCGGTCGGCCGATCGATTTCCTGCTGCTCAATGCCGGATTGGTCCCGACCAAGAAGCGCGTGATCACTGCGGAGGGCGTTGAAGCCTCCCAGGCCCCGCTTATCGGCCATCATGAACTGACCGTTGGGCTGCTCAACGCCAACCTGCTGAGCCCCGAGGCGCGGATTGTCATCACCAGCGCGGAGCCTGCTCGCGGGGGTGTGCCCATGTTCAAATATACCGACCTGCCGGCGTTCGCAGCCCAATACTACGGGGGCGACCAAACCGCGGCTGCTGAAGCCCTCATTCGCAGCGGACCAAACGTGAAGTACTCGCCTAACACTGCGTATGCCGACGCGAAGCTCATGATCGCCTGGTGGGCCGAGGCGCTGGCGCGCCGGCTACCGTCCGGCATGGCCGTCTACGCTGTCTCGCCCGGTGCGTCGAACGCCACCAACGTCGCGCGAAACGCTGGCCCGTTGTTGAAGTATCTGATGATTCCGATCGTGAACCTCATTCCCGGCATGAATCAGACGCCGGAGGTTGCGGCCAGTCGCTACATCCAGGCGTCGGAGTTCGGAACCGACGTCTCAGGGCAATTCTTCGCCTCGGCCAAAGGGAAGTTCTCAGGCCCGATGGAGCTGCAGCGAGAGCCACACCTCCACGTTCGCGCCAGCCAGGAAGCCGCATGGCAGCGCCGTCGTCAAGGTCTCCGGCGCCGACCTGTCTCACCCGGCATCTTTGAGCGCGGTGTCCTGACACCTGACCGCCGTCGCGTCGCAGAAATATCATCCGAAATTGTCCAAAAATCCACAGGCGCAATGGCGTCCCAGGAGAATGTGAATGGCACGGTATCAAGATAAGAAGGTGGTGATCCTCGGCGGCACCAGCGGCATGGGTCTCGCGACGGCGAAGAAGCTCCTCGATGGAGGCGCGCGCGTTCTGGTGACAGGCCGCTCGCAAGCCGGCCTGGACTCGGCGAAGCAGGAGCTTGGGACTGACGCCCTCGTGGTTTCGAGCGACGCGCGATCGTTGACCGATATCGACGCCCTCGCCGCTCAGGTGAAGGCCGAGTTCGACACCATCGACCTGCTTTTCGTCAACGCGGGGTTCAGTACCCCAGCGCCACTCGCGAACGTCACCGAGGCCATCTACGACGAGATGTTCAACCTCAACGCCAAGGGGCCGTTCTTCGCGGTCCAGAAGTTCGCGCCTCTCATTAACCGGGGCGGCTCCGTCGTCCTCACGACCTCGGTCGCCAACGTCAAGGGACTGCCCGGGCAAGCCACCTATGGCGCTGCCAAGGCCGCGCTGCGATCCTTGGCTCGGACGCTCGCAACCGAGCTGCTTCCCCAGGACATCCGCGTCAACGCCGTGTCGCCCGGTCCCATCGCCACGCCGATCCTCGACAAAGTGTTTCCCGATAAGAACGTGGCCGCCCAGGTCCGGGAGAAGACGATCGGTATGATCCCGATGAAGCGCTTCGGGACCTCGGAGGAGATTGCGAAGGCCGTCCTCTTCCTCGCCTTCGACGCGACCTTCACGACCGGCCTTGAGATTCCGGTCGATGGCGGTTGGTCGCAACTATGAGGGCGACGCGGGCCATGTCGTTATTGGAAGGCAAGATCGCTGTCGTCACGGGCGGCAGCAGCGGCATCGGCCTCGCGACCGCAACGAGGTTCGTTGAACAGGGCGCCTATGTGTTCATCGCCGGACGGCGGCAGGCCGAGATCGACAAGGCCGTCGCCGAGATCGGCGACAACGTCACCGGCGTAAAGGCCGACATCTCAAAGCTCGATGACCTCGACCGCCTCTACGAGATCGTCGCGAAAAAGGGAAAGATCGATGTGCTTTTCGCGGGCGCGGCCTTCGTCGAAAAGACGATGACCGCCGCAGCGACGCCCGAGCATTTCGACAAGACCTTCAACACCAACGCCCGCGGCACTTATTTCACCGTTCAGAAGGCGCTGCCTTACCTGAATGATGGTGCTTCGATCATCCTCGTGGCGGCGGCCGGGAAGAACAAAGGCCTCCCCGGCCGCAGCGCCTACAGCGCCACCAAGGCCGCGATCCGGTCATTCGCGCGGACCTGGACCAGCGAACTCAAGGATCGAGGGATCAGGACCAACGTGTTGAGCCCGGGCGCGGTCGACACGCCCATGTTCGACGGATCAGTTCCCGTCCGGAGAGGGCGCGGCCGAAGCCAGAAAGCAGATCGTCGCGATGACGCCTTTGGCGCGCCTGGCGTATCCCGATGAGATCGCCTGCGCGGCTTTGTTCCTCGCCTCGGACCTCAGCAGCTACGTCGCTGGCATCGACCTTCCCGTCGATGGCGGCCTGACGGCTGTCTAGCCCGAGGACCCCGCGCGACGCCGAACGTCATTTTCCGAGGAGCCTCTGATGACACACACAGCGAACCATGCCGTCCCGGAGCCGGGGAAATTTCGCCGCGCTGTCGCGGCCGTCTGGGCCTTCCTGCAGGCGATGGAGTCGACCAGCTTCGATTATACGCTCGATCGCATCGAACGCCTGGAGCGAGAGGTGGGGCGTCTGAAGGAGGAGCTGCGCCAAAACCGGAATCCGGAGGCTGGCGATGCCCACATCGCTAGCACCGCTGCGCCCGAACATTGAAAGCGGGGATGCTCGCCGCCGTCGCGACGCTGATCCGTAGTCGCGACTGGGGCGCCTGCCGGTCGCTGCGGTCCTGACGGCGGCATCTGCCGCGGCGATAGCGGTCCAGGGGTAGATGGAAATACGGCGCTTCGACGAAATCATCGATTTGGCGGCCGAGCGCGCCACGGCGGCCGAGACATGTTCGATCAAATGCTCACTGAAACCCGGCCTTTGGCGCCGAGCGGGGCCGCCACTTCGACGTGGAATCACCTCTGGGGCTGAGAGTGGCCGGTGTCGCTACCATTCGCGGCGGCGGGCCGAGCCTTTGGATGAGAGCGCCCGGTGGCTCACCGTTGGCGCCTCGTGGCGTCAGGGCGCCCAACAAGCTCGGAACTCTGGCCTTCGTCTAGAAGGATGTCGCCCACTTGGAGGGCGTATGTCGCACCCCCTCACGCGTCCTTACAGGAAATTTGGAGCGGGCGATGAGATTCGAACTCACGACCCCAACCTTGGCAAGGTTGTGCTCTACCCCTGAGCTACGCCCGCGCTCCTCGACCCGCCAGAGGCGCGCCGAAATTCGAAGGGCGGCTTATCGCAGAGGGTCCGGCGCATTGCAAGCGTGAAGCCGAGGGGTTCGCAAGACCGCCGATTTGGCCAGCTTTTAATGGCGCGACGAATGCCAACACAGGCCGGCGCCGCCCCGATCCAGCCCGATGCCTGGCCGCGCGGCATGCAAACTCAGGCTGTATTCGAGATGCGGTTCGGCTGTACCGGCGCTGCGCTCGCGCTGACCGACGGATGCATGCGGACTGGCGACGTGTTGTACGCCAGATGTAAGCCGGATGCACGGCCCGCCAGCGATTGTCGCCAGCCGAGGCCTTGACAAAATGCGAAATAATTGCAATACGTTAGGCTTAAATCTCTCGACCTGTCTGGAACAACGCCCACCCGATGAACCCTGATCCCCCCACCAGCCCGCGAGACGGGACCATACGCCTCTCGGCGCGACAACCTGGAGGCGAGAGCGGCGCCGCTTGGCTCGGGCCGGCGTTCTCGGCTAAGGGCGGCGCATGACCGCGCCCGTCCCCGCAGAATGGTCCCCTCACGGCGCGCTGTGGGTGGGCTTCCCCAGCCATCCCGACCTCTGGCTCGAGGATCTCGACGCCGCCCGGCACGAGGTCATGGCCCTGGCGCGGGCGCTGGCCGGGCCGGGAGGCGAACACGTGAAGCTGCTGGCCTGCGGCGAGGCGGCGATCGCGGCGGCGCGGCGCGGGCTCGCCGATGTGGCCGAGCATCGAAATCGTCGACGGGCTGTTCGGCGATGTCTGGCTGCGCGACACCGGGCCGATCTTCACGGCCCCGGGCGAGGCGGCCGGCCTTCACCTTCAACGGCTGGGGCGGCAAGTACCGGTTGCCCGGCGACGAGGCGGTCGCCGACCAGATCGCCGCGGCCCGCCACGCCCGGCTGACGCGCCACCCCTTCGTCCTCGAAGGCGGCGCGCTCGATCACGACGGCGCCGGCACGGTGCTCACCACCCGCCAGTGCCTGCTCAATCCCAACCGCAACCGGGGCTGGCGGGAGCGCGACGCGGAGGCCGCGCTGGCCCGGTCCCTGGGCGCGCGCACGGTGATCTGGCTCGGCGAGGGCCTCCTCAACGACCACACGGACGGCCACGTCGACAACCTCGCCCGGTTTGTCGCGCCGGGCGTCGTCGCCTGCCCGATCGCCTTCGGACTCGATGACCCCAATGCGGAGGCCTATGACGCGGCTGCTCGGGTCCTCGCCGGCGCCACCGACGCGCAGGGACGGCGCCTGCGGCTGATCCGCGTCCCCTCGCCCGGCGAGGTGCGGGATGAGGAGGGCGCCCGCGCGCCGGCCTCGCACATGAACTTTCTGATCGCGAACAAGGCGGTGATCGTGCCGACCTATGACGAGACCGCCGCGTCGCTGGCCATCGAGGCCCTCGAGGCGGCTTTCCCCGATCGGGCGGTGATCGGCCTGCCCTCCCACGCGCTGCTGACCGGCGGCGGCTCGTTCCACTGCATCAGCCAGCAGGTCCCGGCATGAGCCCGCGCACGATCACGCTGGGCGCCCTGCAGGCCGCGTTCGGCGAGGACCTCGCCAGCAATATCGCCAGGGTGGAAGAGCTGGTCCGCGAGGCCGCCGCGCTTGGCGCGCAGGTGATCCTGCCGCCCGAGCTGTTCCAGGGGCCCTATTTCTGCGTCGCGCAGCAGGAACGCTGGTTCGCCCACGCCCATCCCTGGCGCAGCCACCCGTGCGTGGTCGCCCTGGCCCCGTTGGCCGCCGAGCTCGGCGTCGTGCTGCCGATCTCGATCTTCGAACGCGAAGGGCCGCACTATTTCAACAGCCTGGTGATGGTCGACGCCGACGGAGCGGCGCTGGGCGTCTATCGCAAGAGCCACATTCCGGACGGTCCGGGCTACCAGGAGAAATATTACTTCCGGCCCGGCGATACCGGATTCAGGGTCTGGGACACGCGGTTCGGGCGCATCGGCGTCGGAATCTGCTGGGACCAGTGGTACCCGGAGGCGGCGCGGGCGATGGCGCTGATGGGGGCCGAGGTTCTGCTCTACCCCACCGCCATCGGCAGCGAGCCGCACGACCCCAGCCTCGACACCGCCCTGCCGTGGCGGCGGGCGATGCAGGGCCACGCGGTCGCCAACGTCATGCCGGTGGTCGGGCGCCAACCGCACCGGCTTCGAGCCCTGGCCGGACTATCCGGGCGGCGGCCAGCGCTTCTATGGCTCCAGCTTCATCAGCCGACCATCGCGGCGACCTCGTGGCGGACTTCGGGCGCGACGAGCGAGGGCGTGCTGACCGCCGAGTTCGACCTCGACTTCCTCGACACGCCATCGCGCCGCCTGGGGCTTCTTCCGCGATCGCCGGCCCGATCTCTACGGCGCCCTGGCGGGGCCGCGGCCGACGTGATCGAGACACCTCGCCTGATCCTGCGCGGCTTGCGGCCGGCCGACCGCGCGCCCTATGCCGCGATGAGCGCCGATCCCGAAGTGATGGACTGGCTGGGGGGAACCCTCCAGACCCGCGCCGAGAGCGACGCCCAGGTCGAGCGTTTCGTGGCGGAGCTGGTCCGCCTGGGCTACGGCGTCCTGGCCATCGAGCGCCGCGACGACCAGGCGTTCCTGGGCCTCGTCGCCCTGGCTCCGGTGCGCGCCGCGCCGCCGGCGCCCGCCGGCGTCGAGATCGGCTGGCGGCTGGCGCGGACCGCCTGGGGACACGGCTACGCCAGCGAGGCGGCCGCGGCGGTGCTGCGCGATGGCCGGGATCGCGTCGGACTGCCGGAGATCGTCGCCTTCACCGCCCGGACCAACCTGCGCTCCCAGGCGGTGATGAGCCGCGTCGGCCTGCACCGGCGCGCCGATCTGGATTTCGATCATCCGGCCCTGGCCGCCGGCCATCGCCTGCGGCCGCACCTGGTCTGGTCCACCCGGCCGCCATGAGGCCGTCCCGCCGGGCTCACCTGACGCCATACAGCTCCATCACGTCGCGCCGCAGCGCCAGGCGGCTGTCCTGTCGGCTGTAGAACATGTGGCCCCCCGGGTATTCGACCACCCGGATGCGGGCCGGATCATAGGCGATCGGCATCTGGTCGACGATCAGCACCGAGGCGAAGAACGGGCACGACAGGTCGTCCCAGCCGTGGACGATCAGCACCTTCATCTTCGGGTCCAGCGGCGACCGCCTGGCGCAGGTCGGTGACCGATTCGACGTCCTCGTCGCGGCCGTCGTTCCCAGGCCTTGGCGACCTCCTCGCTGAGCGCGTTGTAGCGGCCCTCGACCTTCCAGCCGACTTGACGCGGGTGACGAAATCGACCATCGCGCGAGGTGGTCGGCGCGATGATCGAGTCCGAGGATCGGATCGCCGGTCGCGCTGCTCCGGCGCGAAGGGAAAGGGGTCGTCCTCGGTGACGTTGGAATCGTAGCGACTGCCGAGCTTGCCCTGTTCGCGGAACACCTCGCGCAGGAACGCCTGGGTCTCGATCCGGCCGCCGGACCGCTTGACGAACGCGGGATCGAGGCCGGTCAGTTCGCGTGACCCGGCTCACCATCCGGGCGATCGCCGCCGGGTCGGAGCGGCCTCGCAGCAGGTCGGTGGCGTAGTCCCCGCGGGCATAGTCCTCGACCGGCGGCCATCGCCTGCGGCGTCAGGGCGTTGCCTGGCGCTCGAGATTGGCGGCGGCGATCGACGGCAGGGTCGACCACGAAGTTCATGCGGCGACAGGCCGCCGTTCGAAGGCCGGCCTCGTCCAGATACGGCGAGACCAGCACCAGCCCGCTGATCCCGACGCCGAGCGTGGTCTGCAGATAGTGGGTGATCCGCGGTCCGCGGAAGCCGCCGTAGCTTTCGCCCACGACGTATTTGGGCGAGGCCATGCGGCCGTTCTTGACCAGCCAGTCGAACACGATGCGCGACAGATATTCGATGTCCGGCTCGAGTGGCGTAGAACGCCTTCTTGGCCTCGTCCAGCGACACCAGCGAGCGCGAGAAGCCGGTGCCGACCGGGTCGATGAACACCAGGTCGGTGAAGTCGAGCCAGGTGCCGGCGTTGTCGACGGCGCGGGCCGGATCGGAGGGCGTGTCGCCCGCCGCTCCGAACTCGATCCGCTTGGGGCCGATGGCGCCGAGGTTGAGGTAGACCGACGCCGCGCCCGGTCCGCCGTTGAAGGCGAAGGTCACCGGCCGGTTCGGGTCGCGGGGGCCGTCGAGCGTATAGGCGGTGAAGACCACCTCGGCGATCATCTTGCCCTTGTCGTCGCGCACCGGCAGCGCGCCGACGGTGGCGGTGTAGGCCAAGGTCCGCCCGCCGCCCCGGCTGGTCAGTCTGACGCTCGCCTGGGGCGGCAACGGCGGCAGGTCGGGCATGTCGCCTGCGGACGACGCCGCCGACGGAACTGCGGGCTTGGCGTCGTCCGCCGCCAGGACCGGCGCGGCGAGGAACGTCATCGCCACGGCGGTCATCGTGGCCATCACAGGATTGCGCATGCGGCGGGTTCTCCGGTTGGCGGACTCGAGGCTGGCGGCCCGACGAGCGGGGTCGGGCGTGCATTGCCGCTCGCCGGACGATGGGCTAGAAGCGCGCCGCATCGCCGTCCCGGCGCGAGCGTCGCCGTCGCCTTCCCGCCTCCCTCAACATGCCGAGCGTTTCATGTCCACCACCCACCAGACCGAGACCGGCCAACTCTCCGGCAACGTGCTGTTCTATTCACGGCCCGAGCCGCTGAGCCGCGACACGCACGCTCGCCTGGGTCTGCGCCGTATCGACCGGCCGTTCGGCTTCGCGGCCCGCAGCCAGGTGACGCCGCTGACCGTCGCGGAATTCCAGTCCGCCGCCTTGTCCTATCCGATCATCTTCGCCGGCGAGCTGTACCAGCCGCTGGCGGTGATGGGTGTCAACAACGATGCCAACATGTTCATCCAGCCCGACGGCTCGTTCGAAGTCGGCGTCTATATCCCCGCCTATATTCGCCGCTACCCGTTCGTCCTGGCCAACGATTCGACCCGCGAACAGCTGGTCGTCTGCATCGATCGCGCCGCGCCGATGCTGGGCGATCTGCCGGACCTGGCGTTTTTCGACGCCGCCGGCGAGCCGACCGAATACACCAAGAACTGCATCAAGTTCTGCAACGACTTCGAGGTCGAGGTGCGTCGCACCGAGTCCTTCGTCGGCCTGCTGCGCGAGCTGGACCTGTTCGAGACGCGGTCTTCCACCTACACCCCCAGCAACGCCGACGGCAGCCCGGGGCCGGTCCAGACGATCGCCGAGTACTACGCGGTTTCCGAAACCAAGCTGAAGGCGCTACCCGCCGAGAAGCTGAACGAGATGATGCAGAACGGCGCGCTGTCGCAGATCTACGCCCACCTGCATTCCCTGGCCGGCTGGGATCGCCTGATCGCCCTGGCCATCGCCCGTCAGACGGCGACGCTCGGCCGGTCCGCCAACCTGAACTAGGCTCTCTAGCGCGCGAAGACGCTGCGGGTCAGGCAGGAAAACACCAGGCGGCCGGCCTCGTCGAGCAGGTCGTGCTGGGCGATCACCATGCCCTTGGCCTCGCCGACAGCGTCCTTGCCCATCACCGTCATCCGGCCGCGCAGCAGTTCGCCGGCCGGCGGGTTGCGCGCCCAGCGCAGGGCGTCGACGCCGACCCGCTTGGTCTGCGGCCAGGCGGCCGCCGCGTCGGCGTCCAGCCGCGCCCAGATCGCATAGATCATGGCGTCCGGCGCGCCGCGCTCGGCGGTCCAGCCCGGCGCGAACGCCTCGATGAAGGCTCTGCAACGCCCTGGGCTCGACGATGGCGACGCCGAGGCTGACCACCTGGCCGATCTCGATCTGGTCAAAGGCGGCGGGCATCGGCGTTCCTCTCTCTATATCCGAGCCCGGCATCATCGACGGTTTTCCCGTGGCCACCAAGGCCTTAGGATGACGGCATGAACATCGCCCTCATCGCCGCCGGATTTTTCGCCTTGAGCGGCGGCGCCATGGCGCAGGCGGTGGCCACGCCTCACGTCTCGAGCCAGCTCGTCGCTCAGACGCAGGGCGCGGCGCCGGGCTCCACGCTCTATGTCGCGGTGGCGCAGACGCTGCAAAGCGGCTGGCATACCTATTGGCGCAATCCCGGCGACGCCGGCGAGCCGACCCAGATCACCTGGACCCTGCCGGCCGGCTGGCGCGCCGGAGACATCGTCTGGCCCGCGCCAGGCCGTTTTCCGCTGGGCCCGATCATGAACTACGGCTTCGCGGGCAGTCTCCTGCTGCCGACGCCGATCGAGGTCCCGGCCGACGCGGCGATCGGCGCGAGGGTGACCGTTCGGGCCAAGGTCGACTACCTGGTGTGCGCCGACGTCTGCGTGCCGGGCGAGGCCAATCTCAGTCTCGGCGTACCGGTGGTGGCCGGCGCGCCGCCGATGACACCCGGCTGGGGGGAGCGGATCGCCTCGGCCCTGGCCGCCTCCCCGAAGCCCGGTGCGCTGATCGCGACCTATCAGGCCGGGGGCGGCAGGTTTCGTCTGGCGGTGACCGGGCCCGCCCTGGCCGGCCGGCCCGTCGCCGAGGCCTATTTCTATCCCTACGACGGCAATCTGATCGACCATGGCAAGCCCGAGGCGGTCGAGCGCGGACCGGCCGGCCTGGCCCTGACGATGGCGAGCGGCGGCGACTTCGCCGCCGGCGCCGCCGGGCCGGCGGCCACCTCCGGCGTGCTGTCGGTCGACGGCGCGGACTACGAGATCACCGCCCGCCGGGGACCGCCGCCGCCCGGCGCGTCGGGACTGGGGCCGCCGGTCGCCAAGGCGGGCGGCGGCGGTGGGTTGTGGATCGCGGCGGCCTCCGCCTTCCTCGGCGGTCTGATCCTCAATCTGATGCCGTGCGTGTTCCCGATCCTGTCGATGAAGGCCGCCGCCCTGGCCGGCCATGCGCGGGAGGCCAGCGGCGCGCGAGCGCACGGTCTGGCCTTTCTGGTCGGCGTGCTCGCCGCCTTCCTTGCCCTGGCCGGCGCCCTGATCGCCGCCCGCGCGGCCGGGGCCGCCGTCGGCTGGGGCTTTCAGCTGCAGTCGCCCCTGATGGTGGCGGCGCTCAGTCTGGTGATGCTGGCCGCGGGGCTCAACCTGTCGGGTCTGTTCGAGATCGGAACCTCGGTGCAGGGGCTCGGCTCGAGCCTCGCCGACCTCGGCGGCCGGCTCGGTTCGCTGTTGACCGGCGTCCTGGCGGTGGTGGTCGCGGCCCCGTGCACCGCTCCCTTCATGGGTCCGGCGCTCGGCTATGCGCTCACCCAGCCGGCGCCGGGCGCCCTGGCGATCTTCGTCGCACTGGGGCTGGGCTTCGCCGCGCCGTTCACCCTGCTCGCCTTCAGTCCGGCGCTGCTGCGCCGTCTGCCGCGCCCCGGCGGCGTGGATGGACGATCTTTCGTAAGGCGCTGGCCTTTCCGATGTACGCCGCCGCCGCCTGGCTGGCCTGGGTGCTCGCCCAGCAGTCAGGGTCGGAGGGCCTGGCGCGGCTGTTCGCGCGGCGCGATCGCCCTGGCCCTGGCCGGCTGGCTGTTGGGGCTGGCGCAACAGCCGGCGAGCATCGGCCGGCGAGGCGGCGCCAGCGCTGGTCCTGGCGATCGCCAGCGCACTGGTTTGTGTCGCCACCGTCGCGGGCGCACCGCGGGCGCCGGCCGCCGGCCACGCCGCCGGCTCGCCGTCGATCGGCGCGCTGGCGTCGGAGCCCTATCAGCCCCGACCGGCTGGTTGCCCTGCGGGCCCAGGGTCGACCGGTGTTGGTCAATTTCACCGCCGCCTGGTGCGTCACCTGCCAGGTCAACGAACGACTGGCCTTCTCCAGCCCCGCCGTCGCCGCCGCCTTCAGGCGCGCCAACGCCGCCTATCTGGTCGCCGACTGGACCAATCGCGACAGCGCCATCGCCAAGGCTCTGGCCGACCAGGGCCGTATCGGCGTGCCCCTCTATCTCGTCTATGGCGCCGCCGGGCCACCCCGCGTGCTTCCCCAGCTGTTGACGCCCGACATAGTCGCGGCGGCATTGACCGGAGCGGCGGTGAACTCGCCGCCGTCCGTCTGAACGCGGGGGCCCAGCCCGCCTTGCTCCCCCAGTCGCGAGCGTCTATGCGCCCCGCCATGACCACCGACGCTTCCTTCCGACCGCGGGCGCGCGCGCCGCGCGGCTTCCAGGACCGGCGAGCCGAGGCGATCCGGCGGGAACGGCGCATACTGGCGGCCGTCACCGGCGTGTACCAGAGCTTCGGCTTCGAGGAACTGGACACCGGCGCCTTCGAATACGCCGATGCGCTCGGCAAATTCCTGCCCGACGCAGATCGGCCCAACGAGGGTGTCTTTGCGCTGCTGGACGACGACGACCAGTGGATGGCCCTGCGTTACGACCTGACCGCGCCGCTGGCCCGCTATGCCGCCGAGCATTGGAGCAGCCTGCCCAAGCCGTTCCGCCGCTACGCCTTCGGTCCGGTGTGGCGCAATGAAAAGCCCGGGCCGGGGCGGGACCGGCAGTTCACCCAGTGCGATGCCGACACGGTCGGCTCGGCCATGCCGCAGGCCGACGCCGAGATCATCGCGATGGCGGTAGCTGGTTACGCCGCCGCCGGCCTGCCGCGCGACGCCTATGCCCTGAAGATCAACAACCGCAGACTTCTCAACGGCTTGCTGACCGCGGCCGGGGTGGCCGACGAGGGGCAGAAACTGGCGGTGCTGCGCGCCGTCGACAAGCTCGACCGTCTGGGTCCGGTCGGCGTGGCCGCCCTGCTCGGCGAAGGCCGCCGGGACGAGTCCGGGGCGTTCACCAAGGGCGCGCAACTGGTCGGGACCGCCATCGACGCGGTGCTGGCCTTCGTCGAGGCGCGCCGCGACAGTCGCGGCGCGACGCTCGACCGGCTGGCCGAGGTGATCGGCGGCTCGGCCGAAGGCGACGAGGGCCTGGAGGAACTGCGCCGGATCGACGAGGCCCTGCGTGGGCTCGGGGTCGACGAGACGGCGGCGGTGTTCGACCCCTCGGTGGTGCGCGGGCTGGAATACTACACCGGCGCGGTGTTCGAAGCCGAACTGCTGCTGGCGACCACCAACGAACGCGGCGAGGCGGTGCGCTTCGGCTCGGTCGGCGGCGGCGGTCGCTATGACGACCTGGTGGCGCGGTTCACCGGCGAGCGGACGCCCGCCACCGGCTTTTCCTTCGGCGTTTCGCGACTGGCCGCCGCTCTTGACGCCAGTGGCGCGAGCCCGGCGGCCGCCGCCCGGGGTCCGGTCGTGGTCATCGCTTTCGACACGGCCCGGATGGGCGAGTATTTCGCGCTGGCCGGCGAATTGCGGGCGGCCGGCATCGCCGCCGAAGTCTATCTCGGCGCCTCGGGCATGCGGGCGCAGATGAAGTACGCCGACCGCCGCCTGGCGCCGGCCGCGATCATCCTGGGCGACGACGAGATCGCCGCCGGTACGGTCACCATCAAGGATCTGGACCTCGGCCGCGCCCTGTCCGGCGCGGTCAGTGACAACACCGCCTGGCGCGCCGAGCGTCCCGGCCAGATCACCGCGCCGCGCGGCGCCTGGGTCGAGGCGGTGCGCGAGATCATCGGACGCCTGGAATGAAGCTGGAGGGCTCGGTTCCCGGAGAGGTTCTGGCCGCGATTCGGGCTCCGTTTCTCGCGGCCGGGGGCGTGTTGCTCGAGGCCCCGATCGTCCAGCCGCTACATCTGTTTCTCGACCTGGCGGGCGAGGCGATGCGCGAACGCCTGTTCGTCGTGCAGTCGCCAAACGGCGAAGAATCCTGCTTGCGGCCCGACTTCACCATTCAGGCGGTCAAGGCCCATGTCGCGCACGGCGCCGCCCCCGCGCGCTATTTCTACGAGGGCCACGCCTTTCGGGTCGCGCCCGCGGGAAGCGGCCGAACCGAAGAATTCCTGCAGATCGGTCTGGAATCGTTCGAGGGTGGCGATCCGGCCCTCGCCGACGCCGGCATGGCGGCGATGGCTTGGCGGGCCGCCGCCGCTGGCGGGCGCGGCGACCTGACTCTGCTGTTCGGCGATGTCGGCCTGTTCGGCGCGTTCATCGAGTCGCTCGGCCTCGCGCCGCCCCTGGCGCAGAGGATCAAGCGCGCGTTCGGCAGCTCGCGACGGCTGCGCGCGGAACTCGAGGCGGCCCGTGGCGGTCTTGCTGGCGAACCGCGGGGCGGCGACCGGCTGGCGAGCCTGCTGGCCAGCCTGCCTGAAGCGGAGGCGGCCGCGCTGCTCGGGGATATCTGGGCCCTGGCCGGCATCGAGCCGGTCGGCGGCCGCTCGCCGGCCGAGATCGCCCATCGTCTGGCGGAACGCGCGGCGGCGGCCGATGCGCCGCGGCTGACGCCGGAGCAGGCGGAGGCCATCGGGGATTTTCTCGCCATCGCCGATACCCCGACCGAGGCCCTGCAGTCCGTGTCGCGTCTCGTGGTGGCGCGCGGCGGGTCGCTCGAGGCCGCCTTCGAAGCCTGGCGACGCCGGCTCGCCGCCCTCGCCGAGCTCGGTGTCCCCGCGGATCACCAGCGCTTCTCGACCGCTTTCGGGCGGGCCCTGGGCTATTACGACGGCGCGCTGTTCGAAGTGCGCAGCGCGGCGCTCGGCGCCGAGGCCCCGGTCGCCGGTGGCGGACGCTATGATGGGCTTCCCCAGCGCCTCGGGGCCTCGCGTCCGACCGGCGCGGTCGGCTGCGTGGTCCGGCCGGGCCGGGCCTGGGTCGGAGGCGCGCCATGACCGGCCCGCTGATCCTCGCCCTCCCCTCCAAGGGCCGCCTGAAGGACCAGGTCGACGCATGGCTCGCCGATTGCGGCCTGCGGCCCCGGCCGCTCGGCGGGGTCCGAGGCTATTCCGCCGAGCTGGAGGGCCTGCCGGGATTGCAGGTCCGCCTGGCCTCGGCCGGCGATATCGCGGCCTCGCTCGCGACCGGCGAGGCGCACATGGGTGTGACCGGCGAGGATCTGCTGGCGGAACTTCGCGACGTAGGCGGCGCCGACGTCCTGCTGCTGCGGGCCCTCGGCTTCGGACGCGCCGACCTCGTCGTCGCCGCCCCCAAGAGCTGGATCGACGTGCGGACCATGGCCGACGTCGACGATATCGCGCACGCCTATTTCACCCGCACCGGCCGTCGCCTGCGGGTGGCGACGAAATACCTCGTCCAGGCGCGCGCCTTTTTCGCCCGCCATGGCGTCGCCGATTACCGGCTGGTCGAGTCCGGCGGCGCCACCGAAGGCGCTCCGGCGGCCGGCCTCGCCGAACTGGTGATCGACATCACCTCGACCGGCGACACGCTTGCGGCCAACGGGCTGAAGGTCCTCGACGACGGCGTGATCCTCAAGAGCCAGGCCCATCTCGCGGCCAGTCCGCGCGCCGCCTGGCGCCCTGCCGCCCTGGCCACGGCGCGCCGGCTGCTGGCGATCGTCGAGGCCCGGGCGCGCGGGACATCCATGGCCAGCCTGGTCTGGCCGGCCGCGCAGGACGGGCCGGCGCGCCAGGCGTTGGCGCCGTTCGTGCCGCCGGGTGACGCGCCGCGGGCCAATGGTTTGCTGATCAAGGGCGCCGACCTGTTCGCCGCCGCCGAGGCGCTGGCGGCGGCCGGCGTCGGTCCGGTCAGCGTCACCGAGCCGGCCTATGTGTTCGAGGCGGCCAGCCCGGCGGCCGACCGATTGCTCCGCGCGGTCGGAGCGGCGATCTAGCCAGCCCGCGGCTTGCCTGTGCCGCGTCGGCGTCGCAACATCCCCAGCAGGGAGTGATGATGAGCTACGCTGGCGCACGCCTGATCCTGGATGCTGACAGCCATCTGATGGAGCTGCCGGATTTTCTCACGGCGCATGCCGACCCGGCCGACCGCGCCCTGCTGCCGATTCTGTCGGCCGTCACCACGGGGCAGTTCGACCCCGGCGATCGGGCCGGCGCGTCGGGGCATCCGCCCGGGGTCGTCGAGAGCCTGCTGCAATTGGGCGATCAGATCACCCGCGGCCCGAAATGGCATGGCGCGCTCGGCGCCTTCAGCGGGCGTGAACGCTCGCTGGCCCTAGATCTGCTGGGCTTCAAAGCGCAGGTGGTCTTCGCCTCGTTCTGCGCTCGCCCGACGTTCGAGGCCCCGCCCCGGGCGCGGTACGCCATCGCCCGCGCGCATAATCGGGCGATGGCCGCCTTCTGCCAAGGCGACCGCCGCCTGATCGGCGTCGCCATCGTTCCTCTCGACGATCCCGATCTGGCTCTCGCCGAGATCGATCGGGCCGCGGAACTCGGGCTGGGCGCCGTGTGGATTTCGGCCGATCCGCCCGGCGGACGCTCGCCCGGCCATCCGGCTTTGGACACCATCTGGTCGACGCTGGAGGATCGCGGCCTGCCGTTCATCCTGCATGTCGGCAGCTCGTCCCTGCAGATCCCCGCCCCGTGGATGAACGACGGCTATCCCGACCGGCTGACGGCGCGCGGCGGCGCAGAGGTGATCGGCTCCAAGGATCTGACGGTCATCCACCATGCCTCGCAGCGCTTCCTTTCCGCCTTGATCCTCGACGGCGTGCTCGATCGGCATCCCAAACTGAAGGGCGGGGTCATCGAGATCGGGGCCGGCTGGGTCCCGGACATGATCCGCCGCCTGGATCATGCGGTGGACATCTGGGCGAAGTCCGAGCCCCACCTCGCGCGGATGGCGCGAAAACCCGCCCGCCAGGTCCGTGACCAGCTGCGGTTCACGCCCTATCCCTTCGAGGATGTCGGCGCCCTGATCCGGGAGTCCTGGCCCGAGCTCTTCATGTTCTCCTCGGACTATCCGCACGCCGAGGGCGGCCGCGACCCGATCGGCCGCTTCGAGCGGGCCCTGGCCGGCGCCGACGACGCCGCCAGGTCGCTGTTCTTCGCCGAAAATTTCCTCGCCCTGTATCCCGACGCCTTGTCGCGCGCCTGAGCGGGTTCAGGCAGCCGCGGGCTGCCTTCCCCTGCGCCTTTCGCGTCGCGCGAAACGGCCTGGGTCGACCAGCGCCGCCTGCGCCCTCGGGAGCGGCGAAGGCAGACCGAGCGCGACTGC
Organism: uncultured Alphaproteobacteria bacterium; assembly: GCA_963828365.1. Lineage (GTDB taxonomy): Bacteria > Pseudomonadota > Alphaproteobacteria > Caulobacterales > Caulobacteraceae > Acaudatibacter. The sequence continues at coordinate 47,786 of CAWHEE010000021.1, forward strand.
CGCGATATGCTCGCCCAGCAGCGGTGCGAGGGTGAAGCCCCTGGAGCCCAGGCCGCCTAGAACGAAGAGCCCCGGCCCATCGCCGGGAACGGCGCCCGCCAGCGGCAGATAGTCCCGCGTGGTGGCGCGGATGCCGCTCCAGGCACGCAGGGTCCGCTGGCCCAGGTCCGCCGCCAGGGTCGGCAGGACCGCCGCGACGGCGGCGAGATTGCGCGCATGGTCCGCCTCGCGGGGCGCGGCGTCGGTGTCGCCACGGTCGTGGGTGGCGCCGAACAGGATTCCGCCCGCGCTCGGAATGACATAGCCGCCGAATAGCGTGGCCGTCGGCCAGGACGCTCCGGTCGCCAGGCTGGCCTGCCCGCGCACCGGTGCGAGCGGCAGGCCCGGCGCGAGGCGCGCGCAGTCCATGCCGGCAGCCAGGCAAACGACGTCGGCTTCCGCCAGCAGCCCGCCTTCGGCATCGCGCATTCGCCAGCCGGCGTCATGCCGCGTCAGGCTCGCGACCCGTGCGGTTCTGGCCTCCGCAATCCATGCCTGAAGGATGCGGCGCGGGTCGATCACCCGCGCGGCTTCGATCCTCAGCCCTTCGTGTGTGCGGAGCATTGCGCCGGGGTCGAACAGATCGGAGGCGGCGATGGCCTCGAAGCGCGCGGGGTCCTTCGGTCCGGTGGGCCGCTGAGTGGCGCCACGCGCGATCACCCCGTCGGGAACCGTTTCATAGAGTTGCGCCGCCCTGCGCAGCGCCTGGGCGAACAGCGCGGCGTTGTCGCCCAGGGCGGCGTCAAGCCGGGGCGTGACCAGGGCGGCCGGACCGCTCGATGCGCCCGCGCCGCTCTCGAACACCGTGCAACTCACGCCAAGGGCGGCGAACGCCCGATGGAGCGCGGCGCCGGCGATACCCGCGCCGATCACCGCAACCCGCGGCCGCGTCGCCGGGGAATCCGGTTCGCCGGGTAGCCGCGCTTCCAAGCGGTGGCGCTTGCGACCAAAGCCCGGCCGGCGCGTAACGGTGAAACCGGCGGCGGCGAGGCCGCGTCTCACCGGGCCGGCCGCGGTGAAGGTGGCCACCCGTCCGCCCGGCGCCGAACGGGCCGCGACAAGATCGAAAATCTCGCTGGCCCACATGTCTGGGTTGACCGCGGGCGAGAAGCCATCGAGGAACCAGGCGTCGGCCCGTCCGTCCCAGGCTGCAAGGCCGTCGCGGGCCGTCATGATCGCGACATCGACGGTGGTCCGATATTGCGGCAGGCTCACGCGGTGAAATCCACGGGCCCGACCGGGCCACCGCGACGTCAAGAGCTCGGCGAGATCTGCGATCTCCGGCCAGCGGCCGAGCGCTGCCGCCGCTTCGTCGGCGCCGAGGGGGTGGGCCTCGATTGAAAAGATGCTCAGGTGGCCGGCGGGCGGCCCGTTCCTCCGCCACAGGTCGATCAGGGCGATGATGTTCAGGCCGGTTCCGAAACCGAGTTCGGCGACCACGAAGTCGCGCCGGTCCGCCCAAGCCTCGGGCAGGCCGCATCCCGTCAGGAAGACCGCTCTGGATTCCGCCAGTCCGTCCTCGGCCGAAAAATAGATATCGCCGTACAGCCGCGAGCGTGGGGCGCCGGACAGGTCCCAGGTAAGCAAAGACGGCGGCGGTGGCGGATCACTCATGCCTGATCGAAACGAAGAAGGGCCGCCCGATGGGCGGCCCTTCTCGTATCGCTTACGCGAAGAGCGCTCGGCGATTAGGAAGCCGGAGTGGAGCTCATGGCGCCGGTGGTGTTGGTCACCGTGGTGTTGGTGGCGTCGGCCGGAGCGGCCGAGTTCATCATGCTGGTGGTGGTGCTGGTGGTGGTGGTGTTGGTGGCGTCCGCCGGAGCGGCGGTTTCGTCGGTCTTCTTGGAGCAAGCGGCGGTGGAGAGCGCGGCGACGGCGACGCCGGCCACGAGCACGGAGCGAAGAATCTTGGAGGTCATAGTCCCTGGTCCCCTTGGGTGAGGTTGAGGCGCCCGATTCACCTCGAACGCTGGCGGGCAATATGCCGCGTTCCGCCTCGAACGCAAGGGAAGAGTTCACGATTCCGTGATCACTTTTGACGACCCGGTCACGTCCCGGCCCTCCCGCCTCCCGATTGCCTGATCCGCCGCCTAGCGATAACAGGGAGCTCATGCCAGAGGGCGACCGAGCCGAACCGCGCCTGCCGGCAAAATCCTTCGCGATCATCTTCGGCGTGTCGATCGCCACCGCGCTCGGCAATACCGGCATGCAGTCGGTGCTGCCGGCCATCGGGCGCTCGATCGGCTTCCCCGACTTTCTGGTCGCCGCCATTTTTTCGCTGTCGGCCTTGCTCTGGGCATTCAGTTCGCCGGTTTGGGCGCGGCTGTCGGATCGCATGGGCCGTAAGCCACTGATGATCCTCGGTCTCGCCGGCTTCATGGTCTCGATGATCTGTTGTGGCGTGGTGGTCGGCGCCGGCGTGCGTCACTTGGCGCCGTTGGTGGTGATCTTTGTGCTGTTCCTGCTCTCCAGGGCGCTGTTCGGCCTGTTCGGGGCGGCCTCCAACCCCGCGACCCAGGCCTATGTCGCCGAGCGAACCAGCCGCGAGGAGCGCACTCAGGCGATGGCCGGGCTGGCCGGCGCTTTCGGTCTGGGCACCGTCATCGGTCCGGCGGTGGCGCCGCTGTTCGTCTTTCCGGTGGTCGGCCTGGCCGGCCCGATGTTCGCCTTCGCGGTCATCGCCCTGGCGATGATGGGGATCGTCTGGCGCTATCTTCCGGAAGCGGCCGGGCCGCCGTCGCATCCGCCGCCCGCTGTCGATGAGGACCACGGCCAGGCGGGCCGCCCGCCGTCGATCTTCCGCGATCGGCGCCTGACGCCCTTTCTGGTCTACGGGTTCCTGGTCGCCGCCTGCCAGACCGCGCAAGGGCAGACGCTCGGCTTCCTGATCATCGACAAGCTGCACATGTCGCCGTTACGCGCTCAGGGCTTCACCGCCGTGGCGATGATGGCCGGCGCCGTCGCCGGCCTGCTGGCCCAATGGGGCCTGATCCGGATGTTCCGCATGGGGCCGCGCGACCTGCTGCGCTGGGGGGCGGGTGTCGCGGCGCTGGCCAATGTGATCGTCGCGTTCGCGCCCAGCTATTCGGCCGTGGTGATGGGCTACGCCTTGTCCAGCCTCGGCTACGGCTTCTGCCGTCCGGGCTTCACCGCCGGCGCATCCCTGGCGGTCGCGCAGGCGGAGCAGGCCCGGGCGGCGGGAGCGATCGCGGCGGTCAACGGGGTCAATGTGGTGGTCGCCCCCCTGTTCGTCCTGCTCTACGGCGCCTCGCATCCGGCGCCCTTCCTGGTCAATGCCGCCATCCTGATCGGCTTGCTGGCCCTCGCGATGCGCAGCCCGGTGCTGAGCCGCGCCGGCGACGCGCCGACCACCGAGGACGAGACCGCGCTGTCGAGCCTTGAACGCAACCAGGAGGGCGTCAGCGTCTGAGCCGGGCCACCATGGCGGGCGACAGATAGCCGTCGGCCGGCAGTCCCTGGCTCTTCTGCCAGGCGCGCAAGGCCTGGCGCGTCATCAGGCCGATCGCGCCATCCGGCGGTCCTGGATTGAACCCCAGCCTGATCAGGGCGGTCTGGGCATCCAGCCGATCGGTCAGCGACAGCGCCGTTTCCTTCGGCCATGCGGTATGCAGCGGTCCGCCGCCCGCGAAGCGATCGGCCAGCAGGCCGACACCCAGCGCATAGGCGATCGAGTTGTTATAGGTTCGGATCGCGAAATGGTTCGGCAGGGCCAGGAAGGCAGGACCGCTCGCCCCGGCCGGCAGCAGCAGCATCGCGGCGGCCGCGGCCTCGGTCGGACTCCAGGCGCCGCCGTCCGCGCGCCGCGCGCCCTTGGCCCGCCACCAGGCCGGGACTTCTTTCGCGTTCTCGGACAAGCCGTAATCGAAGCCCGTCGGCAGGATCACCTCATAGGCCCAGCCTTGTGCGCGGCTCCATCCGCCCCTGGCGAGCAGGTTGGCCGCCGAAGCCAGGGCGTCCGCCTGCGAGCCCCAGATGTCGCGCCGGCCATCGCCGTCGCCGTCGACCGCCGAGGAAAGGTAGGTCGAGGGCAGAAGCTGGGTCTGTCCCATGGCTCCGGCCCAGGAGCCCCGCAACTTCCAACGCGGCGTATCCCCCTGGCCGAGTATGCGCAGGGCCGCGAGAAGTTCGCCTTCGGCCCATTCGCGCCGCCGCCCGGCGGCGGCCAGGGTGGCGAGGGAGCGGATGATGTCGAAATCGCCCTGCAGCGCACCGAAGTTGGATTCCATCGCCCAGACCGCGATCAAAATGTCGCGCGGCACCCCATAGGTCTGCTCGATGGCCGCGAACTGCGCTATCGAGTTTCGCTTGGCCCGGCCTTCGGCGATGCGCGCGCCGCTGACCACACTTTCGATATAGGCGCTGACCGGCCGCGCGAATTCCGGTTGGCGTGCATCGAGAGCGGTGACCCGCGGATCGGCGGATAGACCAGAGAGTTCTCGATCGAGCAAGGCGCGCGGCGTGCCGGCCGCGAGCGCCCGGGCATAGAAGTCATTCAGCCAGGCGGTGAAATAGGCCTCGCCGGTCGCGCCGAGCAGGTCGGCGGGGGCGGGTTGCGCCAGCGCCATGGCGGCGGGGCCGAGCGCGGCCAGAGCGAGACTGAGAAAGAATCGGCGATCCATGCCGAACCTTACACCGCGACCGTGAACGTCGCTTCTGTCTTGGCGGTGATGTCCGCCAGGCCGACCCCCGGGGCCAGTTCCGTAAGGGTGGCCTGGCCACGTTTCGTATCGATCTCGAACACCCCGAGGTCGGTGATCAGCAGGTCGACCACTCCGGCGCCGGTCAGCGGCAGGTTGCACCGGTGGAGGAATTTCGGCGCGCCGCTCTTTTCGACATGGTCCATGACCACCACCACTCGGCCGACGCCGGCGACGAGGTCCATGGCCCCGCCCATGCCCTTGACCATCTTGCCGGGCACCATCCAGTTGGCCAGGTCGCCCGTTTCACTGACCTGCATACCGCCGAGGATCGACAGGGCGATGTGGCCGCCGCGGATCATCGCGAAGGAATCCGCGCTCGAAAAATATGAAGAACTGGCCAGTTCGGTGATGGTCTGCTTGCCGGCGTTGATCAGGTCGGGATCGGCCTCGCCCTCATAGGGAAAGGGTCCCATGCCCAACATGCCGTTTTCACTCTGCAGGGTGACCGTCACCCCATCGGGGATGAAGTTGGCGACAAGGGTCGGGATGCCGATTCCCAGGTTGACATAGAATCCATCCCGCAGTTCGCGCGCCGCCCGCGCGGCCATCTGTTCGCGCGTCCAGGCCATCAGGCGGGCTCCCTTTCAGGCCGAGGCCGGGTCGTCTCTCGTTCGATGCGTTTTTCGAAGCGTTCGCCCTGCAAGATCCGGTCGACGAAGATCCCGGGGGTGTGGATGCTGTCGGGATCCAGGGTCCCGACAGGAACCAGATGCTCGACCTCGGCGACAGTGACGCGGCCCGCCGTCGCCATCATCGGATTGAAGTTCCGCGCCGTCTTGCGATAGACGAGGTTGCCTTCGGCGTCGCCCTTCCAGGCCTTCACAATGGCCAGGTCGGCGGTCAGGCCACGCTCCATCACATAGCTCTCGCCGTCGAACTCGCGCAACTCCTTGCCGTCCGCCACCAGGGTCCCCACTCCGGTGCGGGTGAAGAAGGCGGGAATCCCGGCCCCCCCGGCGCGAATGCGTTCGGCCAGGGTGCCCTGTGGATTGAACTCCAGTTGCAGCGCGCCCGACAGGTAGAGCCGTTCGAACAGCTTGTTTTCGCCGACGTAGGACGAGATCATCTTGTCGATCTGTCCGCCCTCCAGCAGTAGGCCGAGGCCGAAGCCGTCGACGCCGCAGTTGTTCGACACGACCGTCAGGCGCCGGGCGCCTGCCGCGCGGATGGCCGCGATCAGGTTTTCGGGGATGCCGCACAGGCCGAAGCCGCCGGACATGATCGTCATGCCGTCGAACAGCAGCCCGGCCAGCGCCTCGGACGCGTCGCTGCGAACTTTTTGCGCCATCGGCGGCTCACCTCAGGATGAATTGGAGAGTCTGCCTTACGCACGAAGCGCGCGGGATATCAATGTCGCCACCCGAGGCATGGGGCGGCGACGGACGGCGTGCCGGCCTGGCCGCCGGTCGACCACCGCGGGGCTCGCGCCGCACTCAACCGAGAACGCAGGCGGCCAATCCGTTCTGCTGCACCGTCTCCGCCCGAGCGTCGATCCGGCCGGTCCGGCGCCGAACATAAGGTCCTGGATCGGCCGCCCGCCATTTGAGTGGATCGGGCAGGATGGCGGCTAGCCGTGACGCCTGGGCCGCCGTCAACTGGTCGGCGCTCTCATGGAAATATCGTCGGGCGGCGGCCTCGACGCCATAAACCCCCGGGCCCATTTCCACTGTGTTGAGATAGACCTCCATGATCCGCCGTTTGCCCCAGATGGTCTCGATGAGCACCGTGAACCACGCCTCGAAGCCCTTGCGCACCCAGGAGCGTTGCGGCCACAGGAAGACGTTCTTCGCGGTCTGCTGACTGATCGTCGAACCGCCGCGGACCCGGCCGGGCCGCATCTCGTTGTGCTTCAGCGCCTTGTCGATGGCCGCGAAGTCGAAGCCGTGGTGGCTGCAGTAGCGGGCGTCTTCCGAAGCGATCACCGAGCGGGTCATGGCCGGCGCGATCTTGCTCAGGGGGACCCAGCGGTGGTCCAGCCCACGCCCCTGCGCCATTCGTTCGATCATCAGGATGGTGATCGGGGGCGGTGCGAAACGATAGATCGCGACGGCGAGCGGCGGTCCGATCAGGGCGATCAGCAGCGAGGCCGCGAGAAGCGTCTTGACTGCGCCCCAGACGCCGCCTCGACGCCGGACGGAACGAGGATTGGCCATGCGCAGCGTCTAGCCCATCTTGCCCGGCCGATGTTAGGGGTGCGGCGGAGCGAGAGGCCCGGGATGAATGTGAGCGAAGCGGCGGCGCGGCGATTTTCAGTGCGCGCCTTCAAGAGCGATGCGGTCCCAGGGGCGCTGGTGCGCGAGATCCTCGAAATAGCGCACCGGGCTCCGTCGGGCGGCAATCTGCAGCCTTGGCGGGTCTATGCCCTGACCGGAGCGCCACTGGAGGCCCTCAAGGCCGCGGCCAAGGCGTCGGGGCCGGCTCCAACGCAATATGCCGTATACCCGGAGAACCTGTGGGATCCGTTCCGCACCCGCCGTTTCGAATGCGGCGAGGATCTCTATCGGTCGATCGGCATACCGCGCGAGGATCGTGGCGCGCGGTTCGCCCAGCTGGCCAATAATCTCGACTTTTTCGGCGCCCCGGTGGGTCTGTTCTTCTGCCTGGATCGCAATCTGGGGCCGCCGCAATGGTCCGACGTCGGAATGTTCATGCAGACAGTCATGCTGCTGGCGGTGGAACGGGGGCTCGACACCTGCGCGCAGGAGTTCTGGGCGCGGTTCGCGGACACGGTCGCGGGCTGCCTCGGCCTGCCCGACGACCACATGGTGTTTTCCGGGATGGCGCTCGGATATCGCGATCCCGACCACCCGATCAATCAATGGCGCACGCGTCGCGACCCGTTTGATGCGTGGTGCGCCATGCGCGGCTTCGAGGCCTGAGCAGGGGGTCTGGCGACGAGCCTTCAGAGCGGCGGCAGCGTCTCCACGCCCGCGCCGCCGGCTTCGTCGCCCCACGCCAGCGATTCCCGCCCAAACACGGCCAGGGCCGTGATCGGCGGCCCTTTCTCGGCCTTGATCGCTTCGATCCGCCGGCTCTTCAGGTCGCATGCCCAGATCCGGCCGTCGTCGAGCGCAGCCGCGAGGATCGAGCCTCGCGCCGGGCCGGCGACGCGGGTGATCGTCGCCGATTGGTCGAACCCGATCTCGGCCGCCTGCTTGCCCATCGGTCCCTGACCGCCGGAGAACGGCCAGAGGATCACGCCCTGGGCGCCCGAGGTGGCCAGCCAGAGCCCGTTATCGAGAAACACCAGGCTTTTGACCTTGGACGGGTAGCCACCCATGCGCATGTCCAAAGCGTCCGACAGCCGCCAGCCGTGCAGCGCCGCTTCCTGCATCGATGAAACGACGAAGCGGCCGTCGGGGCTGAAGGCGACGTCTATGTGCGAGCCCGCCCAGCGCAGCATCACCGCCTTCTGTTCGGCGATGCGAGCATACCAGAGCGCGACACCCCCATAGGTCGCCGCCGCGAGCCGCCGGCCCTTGGGGTCGAACGCCACCGCCGCCACCGACCTGTCGTGCGGGAATCGCCGGGAGAAGGCGGGATCGGCGCTGTCGCGAACGAGCACCTCCCGGCCGGCCGCGCATGCGATGAGCCCGCTCGCGGACGAGGTCGCCACCGCGTCAATCCATTGTCCGGTGACCCGGTCGATCGCCGACGCCCCCTGGCGGCGCACGTGCATCAGGCCGCCGTCATCGCCACCTGTCACCAGCCCCTCGCCCGAGGGATGGGCGGCGGCGCAGAGGATCACGCCATCGTGCGCGCCCACCCGCTCGCCATCGGACCAGGCCACCGAGCCGTCGGCCAGGGCAAAGGCCGGCGTCGGGCCATCGAAGATCACGGCGGTGACATAGACGTCGAAGTCGAGGGCCATTCGCGTGCATACCGCCAAACCAAGGCCGTTAGCGAGCCGCTCCGATCATGGTCTTTACATCCGCCGCCATCCGCGCAATGGGAGAACCCCGGGTGGAAAGCGGACCCGTCGGGCCGTGCCGACGCAAGGAGTAGTCTATGGCAGCGAAGCTATCGGGTGGCGGGGGAGGCAAGTTCGATCTCGGACAGAACAGCGACATGAACGTGACGCCGTTCGTGGACGTCATGCTGGTGTTGCTGATCATCTTCATGGTCGTGGCGCCGATCGCCACCGTTTCGATCCGCCTCGACCTGCCGCCTGCCAAAGCTCCGCCGCCCAGCCAGCACGAGAAGCCGCCGACCTTCATCTCGATCCAGGACAGCGGACAAATCTTCGTTTCGTTCGGCGCGAGCCAGATCAAACCGTCGTCGATGGAGGGCCTCGGCTCGGATCTCGCGGCGTCTCTCGCGGTGCCCAATCCGACCGACCAGCGGATTTTCATCCGCGCCGACCGTCACGTCCGCTATCGCCAGTTCATGGACGTGATCAACCAGCTGCAGCTGGACGGCTATTTCAAGATCGGCCTGATCGCTGAGGATCTCGGCGGCGGTTGACCTGCCGGGCGTCCGCGCCTCCTGTATTTGATCCAAAGTGGATTGACGGACGTAACCCCCCTACCGGTTAGCGCGGCGGTCGCGCGAACCGGGCGGCGAGAACAAGTGCGACGGCGGCGCCTGTTCTCGACCGGGTGGATCAGGGTGGCAGCGTCATGAGCCTACAGTCGCACCGGCTGACGAACGGTCGCGAAGGGCTGTCGTCCGAACCGTGCATGCAACCGGTGATCTCCAAGCTCGCGCGGCTGACGCCATTGGATGACGAGGATCGCGACGCGTTGCGCGCGGTCGTGACGGAGCGGGCCTGGGTTTCGGAAAATCGCTGTCTGATGCGCGAGGGTCAGACACTGGACGCGGTCTGCGCCCTACTCGACGGCTGGGCGTGTCGTTGCAAGGATTTCAGGGACGGCCGTCGCCAGATCATCGCCCTGATGACGCCGGGCGACCTCATCGGCCTCGACGAGGTGCGACCGCCCCGGAAGTCGGATCATTCGGTCTATGCCCTGACTCCCGCCAAGGTCGCCTGGATACCGCGCGATTTGTTGGACGATCTGTTACGAGAGCGCCGCCGAATTCATGTGGCGATCCGCAAGGCGGCGGCCATCGAAGAGGCTATCCTGCGCGCTTGGCTGGTCAATCTCGGCCAGCGTCCTGCCCATCAGCGGATGGCGTTTTTCTTCTGCGAGATGGCCGAACGTCTAGCCGAGCCGGCCGGGGCGGGCGGGCGCGACAGCTACGCATTGCCGCTCACGCAGCAGGCGCTGGGCCATGCCCTGGGCTTGACGCCGGTGCACGTCAACCGCGTGCTGCGGCGGCTGCGCGACGACGGCCTGGTGGAGTTTCACGATGGCGCGGTGACCTTGCGCGACCCCGAGGCGACCCGTCGCCTCGCCGGCTTCAGCGGCGCCTACCTGTTCGCCTGAGGGAGTTCGCAATCGCGCGGTCAGACCGCGCAGCTGAGGAAACCCGCCCGCAGCTTGGCTTCGTCCAGATGGCGGCCGATGAACACCATGCGGCTGGCCCGAGCCTCCGTGGCCGGCCACACCCCCTGGAAATCGCCTTCGAGGATCATGTGGACGGCCTGGAACACCAGTCGCCGCTCGTCTCCGGCCACCGAAAAAATCCCCTTGGCGCGCAGGATGTCGGGGCCCTGGACGGCGAGCAGATCGTTCAGCCAGCGGGTGAGCTTATCGGCGTCGACCGATCCCGCCAGGCTCAGCGAGACACCCTTGATCTCCTCGTCATGCACGTGGTCGGCGTGGACGTGACCGTGCGGCTGGTCGGTCCCGCAGTCGGCGTCGTGCACGTGGCCCGCCGCACCATGCGGCGGATTGAGAAACTCGGGCTCCAGGTCGATGATCCGCGCGAGATCGAAACCGCCGCGGCCAATGATCGCGTCGAGCGGCACGTTCGCCCGCTGCGCGCGATGGATCGGGGCCAAGGGGTTCAGCCGGCGCAGGCGCGTTTCGACGGCGTCGAGTTCAGCCTCCGAAACCAGGTCGGTCTTGTTGAGAATGATCTGGTCGGCGAAGGCGATCTGTTCGGCCGCCTCGCGTCCATCGGCGAGCGCGCCCAGGACGTGGCGGGCGTCCACCACGGTCGTCACCGAGTCCAGATGCGCGCCGGCCTTGACGTCGTCGTCGACAAAAAATGTCTGGGCGACCGGCCCGGGATCGGCGAGCCCGGTGGTCTCGACGATGATCGCGTCGAAGCCGCGTCCGGCGATCGTCCGGCGCTTCATCAAGCCCTGGAGCACCCGGATCAGATCGCCGCGGACCGTGCAGCAGACGCAGCCGTTGTTCATCTCGAACACCTCTTCGTCCGCTCCGACCACGAGATGGTTGTCGATCCCGATCTCGCCGAATTCATTGACGATCACGGCATAGCGGCGGCCATGGTCTTCGGAGAGGATACGGTTGAGCAGGGTGGTCTTTCCCGCGCCGAGATAGCCGGTAAGAACGGTGACGGGTGTGGAGGGCATGAGACCTATTAGGTGACGAGCGCGAGCGAGTTCAACAATCGGCGCCGCGTTCGCGCGCCGGCGTCGAAGCGGGACCGCAGTGAAATCGACGCCGGCAGGCTCCGCCGGCGAAACTTGTCTCTGTCAGTGCGGCCCGGTCTCATCCGTCGCGGCCGCCTTGAGGATGGCGGCGTCATAATCGGTTCGATAGTATTTGTCGCCGACGTACCAAATGCAGGTGACGCTGTCTCCGACAACCTCCTGCACGGTCATCGGCGGACCACCGGACTTGATCTGAACCAGATCTCCAACTTTGAATGGCATCGCCGCCTCCGTTTGCTTTGCAGCGGTCCGTAGCTCATTCGGCAGCGATATGGAACGGAGACATGGTGACCGGCGCGTTGACTTCGCGGGTCTCGTTGGTATATCACCCCGCCTTCGCCCGCGGGTCCGCTCGCGGGCGCTGTCTTTTCATGTTCCCTTGTCTTTCGAAGGCGTTCAAACGATGTACGCGGTGATCAAGACCGGCGGCAAACAGTACCGGGTCCAGGCCGGCGACTGCTGGTGGTGGAAAAGCTCGACGGCGAGCCGGGCGCGAGCGTGGCCTTCGACGAGGTGCTGATGATCGGCGAGGGCGCCGAGGTCATCGTCGGCGCGCCGATGGTCGAGGGCGCCCGGGTCGAGCGCCACCCTGATCGAGACCCGCAAGGGCGAGAAGATCAAGATCTTCAAGAAGATCCGCCGCCAGGGCTATCGCCGCACCCGCGGCCATCGTCAGTTCGAAACCGTCTTGCGCGTCACCGGCATCTCCGGCGACGGCAGGACCGATAGCTGGGACGGCGAGGTCGATCTCACGCCCCTGGCGGTGCTCAACGCCCGCGCCCGCAACCTGGCGCGCGGCATGGAAGCGGCCGAGGCCAAGGCCGCCGCGCGCGCCGAGCGCGCCGCCAACCGGGCCGCGCACTAAGCCCTTCGGAGACGGAAAACCCATGGCACACAAGAAATCCGGCGGCTCCTCGCGCAACGGCCGCGATTCCGCCGGTCAGCGCCTCGGCGTGAAGAAGTTCGGCGGCGAAGCCGTGCTCGCCGGCAACATCCTCATCCGCCAGCGCGGCACCAAATACTGGCCGGGCGAGAACGTCGGCATCGGCACGGACCACACCCTGTTCGCCAAGGCGACCGGCCATGTGAAGTTCGTCACCAAGCGCAATGACCGCACCTATGTGGCGGTCGTCCCCAAGGCGCCGGCGGCCGAGCCCGAGACCGCCGCCTCCGCCGACTGAATCCGCGCGAAAGGAAGGCCAGGCGGTCCGCGATCGCTAATAGCCTGCCGCCACGCCTTCACGACGAGGATCGGCGCCGCCCTCGAGCCGACCGTCGCGGATGATGACCCCGTGCAGGCCCGAGGCTTCGGCCCCGTAGCCACCCTTCAGCGTCACCCCCTGGTCAGCCAGGCCCTGCAGAACGGCTGGCGGGAATTTCGACGGTTCGGACAGGTAGAGATCGCCCAACGAAATGAGGTTGGGCAAGTTGATCGCGTCCTGCATCGACAGTTTCCAGTCGAGAACGCCGACCAGGGCCTTCAGCACATACGATGGTATGGCGAGGCCGCCGGGCGAGCCGACGGCGGCGACGAAGCCGCCCTTGCGGTCGAGCACCAGGGTTGGGGCCATCGACGAGCGCGGCCGCTTGCGGGGCGCGACGGCGTTGGCGGCGGGGGTTCCGTCCTTGTCGCGCGGCGAGAACGAGAAGTCGGTCAGCTGGTTGTTGAGCAGAAAGCCGTCGACCATCCGGCCGTCGCCGAACAGGCTCTCGACGGTGGTGGTCATCACCGCGACGTCGCCCCAGCGGTCGACGATGGCGAATGACGAGGTGCCGCCCGGCTCCCTGGTCGCGTCGGGTCCATAGGTCGGCGCGCCGACGGGACGGCCGGGCGCGGGGGCGGGACCGGCGTGGTCGCCGATCAGCTTGGCGCGTTCGTCGAGATAGGCCGGATCGAGCAGGCCTTTGACGGGAACCTCAACGAAGGCGGGATCGGCGATGTAGCGCTGATCGTCGGCATACATCAGCCGTTCGGCCTGGGAGAGTTCGTACCAGCCCCGCGCCTCGCCGGGGCCATGCGCGGCGATGTCGGTGCGCTCGAGCAGGCCGAGCCCCTCCAGCGTCGCCGGGCCCCCGGAGGGCGCATCCGGCTCGCACACCAGATAGACGCGATAGGGCCGGCACAGGGCAGGCCCGGCATGCGGGCGATAAGCGGCCAGGTCGGCGAGGGTCATCGCGCCGGGCAGCGGTCCCTGGGCGAGGCGCGCGACGATGTCGGCTGCGACCTTGCCCGACAGCAGGGCGGCGGGGCCGTGCGCGGCGATCTGGCGAAGGGTCGCGGCGTAGGCGGGGTTCTTGATGTGGTCGCCGGGCTGCACGAACGAGCCGTCGGGGCGCGAAAAATACGCGATCACGTCCGGCGCCCTGGTCTGCGGCGCACCGCTCGCCAGCAGCTTGGCCATGCGTGGGCCGACGGTGAAGCCGGCTTCCGCCAGGCGCGCCGTATCTTCGAACAGCGACGACCAGGCCAGCCGGCCGTGGTCGTGCTGGGCGAGCGCGAGCATGGCGACGGCCCCGGGCACGCCCGCCGAACGACCGGACAGCACGGCCTCGGAGAACGACATCGGCTGGCCGTCGGGACGCAGGAACATGTCGGGCGTGGCCCCGGCCGGCGCGAACTCACGGCCGTCGTAGGCGGTCGCCCTCCGCGCGCGGGCATCGTAGTAAACCAGGAACGCGCCGCCGCCGAGGCCGGAACTCTGGGGTTCGACCAGGCCCAGCGCCACCTGCACGGCCACCGCCGCGTCGGCCGCCGAGCCGCCGGCCCGCAACACCTTCAGCCCCGCATCGACCGCGGCGGGGTTGGCGGCCGCGACCATCGCCTGGGCGACGGGGGGCGGCGGCGCGGCGGCGGAACAGGCCGGCCCGCCGGCCGACAGGGCGAACGACAGACCGAGGGCGAGGATGCGACGCATGTGGAGTTTCCCTGGGTCGGCGACATCCATACCCTAGAGGCGTTCGCCGGCCATGGACAACCGCCGCCGGCCCATGCCACGCAGCAACGCATGACGAGTGGACCGGGCGCCCGCAATCTGATCACCGATGTCCCCGGCCTCGCGGTCGGCCAAGCCATCCACACGGCCGCCCGGACCGGGGTGACGGTCATCCTGCCGGACCAGCGGGCGGTAGCAGCCGTCGATGTGCGCGGCGGCGGCCCCGGAACCCGGGAGACCGACGCTCTGGCGGCCGACACGCTGGTCGAGGCGATCGACGCCATCGTGCTTTCGGGCGGGTCGGTCTACGGCCTGGCGGCCGCCGACGGGGTCACCGCCTGGCTGGGCGCCCAGGGTCGCGGGTTCGGTCTGGTGGTTGCTCCCGGCGTGCCGCGCTCGCCCGTGGTTCCGGCTGCGATCCTGTATGACCTGGCCAACGGCGGCGACAAGGCCTGGGGTCTCGATCCGCCTTACCGGGCGCTGGGACTGGCCGCGGCCCAGGCGGCGGGCGCGGATTTCGAACTCGGCACGGCCGGGGCCGGAGCCGGCGCGATGGCCGGGGCCCTCAAGGGCGGTGTCGGCTCGGCCTCGGTGGTCACTGGCGACGGCTTCGCGGTGGGGGCTCTGGCGGCGGTGAACAGTTTCGGCTCGGTGGTCGCTCCGGGCGGCAAGGCGTTCTGGGCGGCCCCCTATGAATGCCGGGATGAGTTCGGGGGGGTGAGCCTCGGCGCGAGCCGCGCCGGCCCCGACGACTGGGGTCTCGCCAAGGCCGATCCGCGCGCCGGCGGCAATACCACGATCGCCTGCGTCGCCACCGATGCGAGGCTGACGCCGGGCCAGGCCCGGCGGCTGGCGATGATGGCCCAGGACGGATTGGCGCGGGCGATCCGTCCGGTGCATGCGCCGTTCGATGGCGATGTGGTATTCGCCGTCTCGACCGGCCGCAAGCCGCTGGGCGAGGCGGCGGTCTTCACCCTGACCAGGCTCGGCGCCCTGGCCGCCGACTGCCTTGCCCGGGCGGTGGCGCGGGCGGTGTTCGAGGCGGCGGCGTGGCCGGGAACCAACGTCCGCTGCTGGCGGGATCTCTAGCCGGTCAGATGATCACGAACCGGCCGGCGGGGGTCGGATAGTGAAATTGTCCGGCGCGCCGCGGATAGGCCACCAATCCGGCATCGCCGCAATAGCCCGCCCACCAGGAAAACGACGAGTTCGACAGCGCCAGGGCGCGAGCCCGCAACAGCAGCGACATGTCCGAGCTCGCCGCCGCGATCTCGGCGACGAATCCGTGGCCCAGCTCGCCCAATCGCGCCAGAGCGAACGCCGGATCATCGGAGACCAGCACGATGTCGCGCGTCGCTCCGTACCGTCGTTGGATTTCCGCCAGCGCGCCGCGCAAATAGTCGGGCCCCGGGCCGGTTCGCCGGCTCGGCGCCCGTTCCTCGCGATAGGTGCGCAGATGGATCACCACGTCGTGGGCCGGCGCCGGTGGGCCGCGGCGGTCAAGGAAGGCGCGCGTCCGGCCGCGGATCTCATCGGGGCGGGCGAACCAGGCTTCATCCTGCCAGTAGCCGTCGAACCGTTCGCCCGATGCGGCCAGCGCGCGAAGCTCGTCGGGGTCTGCCGGCGGCGGGCGCTCGAACACCTGTCCGTTGCTCCGCGTCAGGCGAGCCCAGGCGTCGCGCCAGGCCAGGCCGCGCGGCGGCGGCCGCGGCAGCAAATGGAAACCATAGTCGCGCGCCAGCGCCGCGGTCTCGAACCGGCGGCCGTGCGGGTCGCTGTCGAACGCGCGGGGATCGATTGCGACCGGCGCCCCTGAAAGCGTCGCGACGGTGTCGGCGAACGCGAGGCCGAACAGCTGATTGCCCAGACCGCCGCGCAGCACCACCCGCTTCATCGGCGCATGACATGGCGATAGGCCAGTCCGGCGACCGCGCGCGACGACAGCGCCCCGGCCCTGGCCAAGTGGCTGAGCGCGGCGGAGAACGGATCGAACCCCGGCAGGCCGCGGCGCAAGCCATACAGGGCATACTCGGAGGCCAGGTTGTGCAGGCCGCCGCGGCGGCCCGTGAAATCCGCCCCCAAGCGGGCGTCGACGAGAACCTCGGGCAGGTTGGCCAGCCGCCAGCCGCGCGCGATCATCGTCAGCCACAGCCCATAGTCCTCCTTTCGCTCGATCGCCGGCCAGCCGCCGCAGTCGCGTACCGCTTCCAGGCGGATGAACGCGGTCATGTGGTTGATCGGGTTGCGCCAGCGCGCGCGCCTGGCGATGGCCGGATGATCGAGCGGCATGGTCTTCAGCCGCCGCCGGGCGTCCGGGGTGATCTCGTCGATCGCTCCCCCGAGGGCGGCCAGGCGGGGATTTGCCGCCAGGTGGAGAAGCTGGCGCTCGAAGCGATCGGGCCGATTGATATCGTCGGCGTCGGCGCGACAGATCCAGGCGGTCGCCACGGCCGCGACGGCGTGATTGAGATTATGGTGCAGCCCCCGCGGGCCAGGGTTGCGGACGACCGAGGCGCCGCTGGCCGCGACGCGTTCGGCGAGCGGGCCGTGCAGGGGGCCGTCCTGACAGATGATCAGGCGATCCGGCCGCCGGCTGTTGGCGCCGATGCTCGCCAGGGCCGCATCGAAGGCCGGCGGATCGTCACCGGCGTGGACCGGCAGGAGGCAGGTGAACTTCACCCCGTGACGATCCGCAGGCGGCATACCGATCGATGAAAGGCGAGTTCGATGCCACTCGCCAGCCTGGGGAGTTCGGCGCGCGTCAGCGCTGCCGGCTCGATGGCGGCGGTGATCTGGCCGGCGTGGTGACCGAGGGATCCGATCTGACGCCCCGACAGGAAGGCGGCGCGGCCAGTGGCCAGGACCCGGCGATAGAAGTCGACGTCGACCAGCTGGACCAGATCGCGGTCGAAACTGTGGCCCCGCCGAAAGACGAACGCCGCCGTCGGCCCGATCCAGTTGAGGCTCGGCAGCAACCAGGTCGGACGTCCGACGCCACGGGCCAAGGTCCGGGCAAGCGCGAACCGCGAGGGACGGTCGATACCGACGACCCGCACGCCGCCGATCGCCGCCGCCACGCCCGGGTCGGCCAGGCGATCGGCCGCGCGGCGTAGATAACAAGGATCCAGCAGGACTTCGTCTTGATGCAGCAATACGCGGACCGGCGCACCGGCCGCCGCCAGGCCGGCGTTCCAGTTATCGACCGGATTTCCCGACCGCGCGCCCGCGACATAGCGCGCGCCGGCGACAGCGGTGGTGAGGCGCCCGATCCGATCCCGCGCGGTTCGCGTCATGGAATCGTCGGTCACCACGATCTCGATATCCACCCGCTCCTGGCTGGCCGCCGAGGCCAGACAGCGAGCGAACAGATCGTACCGCTCGAACGCCGGTATGATGCAGCTGACCTTCACCCGCGCCCCCTCCGCGGTGTAGTCCGATGGAGAGACGCCGCGACAAACCGCAGGAGACATGCCGACAGCACCCCAGGCAAGCGCTGATTTTCCGCGTGGAGCGATCACTCCCCGTCGATGGGCCCGGGTCCGATCAGGCGATGGCGCGGACGATCGCCTCGGCCAGTTGTCGCAGGCCGGCGTCGATGTCGGACCCGAGGTCGACGCGCAACAGTCGCCTGCCGCGCTCGGCCAAAACCTCGAAATCCCCCTGCGCCTGCGCCGCTTCGACGACTTCGAAGGTCAGGGCCCGCTTCGGGATAGCGAGATCGTGGGCCGGTCGGGCGGTGATCTGCAGAAAAACCCCGGTGTTGGGGCCGCCCTTGTAAGCCTGGCCGGTGGAATGCAGGAAGCGCGGGCCGAAACCGAAGACGGTCGCCACCTTCAGGCGATCGCGCAATTGCGCGCGGATGTCCTGCAGCTGGTCGATATGATCGGTGTCGCGGTCCAGGTAGGCCAGCAGCCCGAGATAGTCCCCTGACCCGACCCGCGCGAGATGCGCCCGCATCACCCCCGCCAGGCCGCCGGACCGTGCGGCCTCGGCCAGAGCCTGCGCGTCGGCGCCGTCGGCATAGACCGCCAGGTCACCCTCCCCAAGCAAGGGGCTGGCCTGGTTTAGCTTCCCCGAGGCTTCGTAGGCCTCGGTGAGCGCGCGGGTCTTGACCTTGCTGGCTTCGACGTCGGGCTGATCGAAGGGGTCGATGCCGATCACCGCGCCGGCCACCGCGGTGGCGATCTGCCAGCGGAAGAATTCCTGAAAGATCCCGCGCCGGTCGGCGAGGTCGATAAGGACCACGGGATGGCCGGCGGCGGCGAGCGCGGCCACCGAGGAGTCGGTCCTCCCGTCGCCCGGCTCGTCGAGGCGCAGGTGGACGAACACCCGATCGGCCCCGTAGGCTTCGGGTGCGGCGAGCGGTTCGCCAGCGATCGGGATGATCCCGCGCCCCTGTTTGCCGGTGGATTCGGCGATGAGCTGCTCCAGCCAGGCCGTCAGATCGGCGATCGGCGGCGAGGCGACGAAGGTCAGCTTGTCTCGCCCTGCCTTGGCGGCCACGCCGAGAGCCACGCCCAGCGCCACCCCCGGATTGGCGGCCGGCGGCGCGCTGGACCCGCAGGCCAGCAGCATCGGCCGGATTGCCTGGAAGATCGATTTCGGCTGCAGGCCGATGACCGCCGCCGGAACCATCCCGAAATTCGACAGCACCGAATAGCGGCCGCCGATCGCCGGCTCGCCCGGAAAGATGTGCGCGAACCCGTCCTGGCGCGCGGCCGCTTCGAGTTTCGAGCCGGGGTCGGTGATGGCGATGAAGTGCGCGCCGGCCCGGCCAGGCCCGAGCACCTGCTCCGCGCGGGCGTAGAAATAGCGGTGCAGAATATCGGGCTCGAGGGTCGACCCCGATTTGCTGGCGACGATGAACAGTGTGCGGGCGAGGTCGAGGCTCGCCTCGACGCGGGCGATCTGCGCCGGATCGGTCGAGTCCAGCACATGCAATTTCGGGAAGCCGGGCGCCGGATCGAATGTCTGGCCCAGGACCTCCGGGCCGAGGCTCGAGCCGCCCATGCCCAGCAACAGAGCGTCGCGGTAGCCGGCCGCTCGCACCTCTTCGCTTAGGGAGTCTAGTGCGGCGAGCTCGACGCACCTGCCGGCGGCGGCGTCGAGCCAGGCCATCCAGCGCGCCTCCTCGCCGCCGGTCCACAGCTTTGCGTCGCGCGCCCATAACCGTCGGGACCAGCCCCCGACGGTGGCGCTGCGCAGGCAGGCATCGACCTGCTCGTCGATCGGCTTGGGCAGTTGCAGGGTCTGGCGATTGAGCGCCGGGCCGAGGATCTCGGCGCGTTTGCCGGCCACCGCGCCGAGCAGGTCGTCGAACGCGGCGGCGAACTTCGCAACGCCGTCCGTGACCAGGGCCTCGGTGACTCCGGCCAGGTCCAGGCCGAGCCGATCGGCCTCCGCCATCACTGCGCGGGCCTCATCGACGCCTTCGGTGAGGGTCCGGTGCACCCTGCCATGATCGCGAAACGCGTCGAGCGTCTGCGGCGGCACCGTGTCCACCGTGTCGGGGCCGATCAGGTTCTCGACGTAAAGCACGTCGGAATAGGCCGGGTCCTTGGTTCCGGTCGAGGCCCACAACAGGCGTTGCGGCGCGGCGCCCTCGGCCGCCAGGGCCCGCCAGCGCGGCGTGGCGATCAGGCCCAGATAGCGCTGATAGGCCAGCTTGGCGTTGGCGATCGCCACCCTGCCGCGCAGTTGCGCCAGGCCGGCGTCGCCACCGCCCGAGGCCAGCCGCCGGTCGATCTCCTTGTCGATCATGCCGTCGATGCGGCTGACGAAGAAACTGGCGACGCCGTGCACCTTGCTGAGGTCGCCGCCGGCTGCCTTGTGCTGCTCGAGTCCGGCCATGTGCGCCTCGGCCACCGCCAGATAGGCGTCGATGCCGAACAGCAGGGTGACGTTGACGTTGATCCCCTCGCCGATCAGCGCGCGGATCGCCTCGACGCCCGGGGGCGTGCCAGGAACCTTGATCATCAGGTTGGGCCGGTCGACCGCCCGCCACAGCCGGCGCGCCTCCGCCGCCGTGGCCGCGCTGTCCATCGCCAGATAGGGTGACACCTCCAGGCTGACGAAGCCGTCACGGCCGCCCAGCCGGTCGTACACCGGGCGGAACCGGTCGGCGGCGGCCTGGATGTCGACGATCGCCAGACCTTCGAACAGATCGATGATCTCGGCGTCGCCGGCCTTCAGCAATCCGGCCAGCCGCTCGTCATAGGCGTCGCCTTCGCCGATCGCCTTTTCGAAGATAGCCGGGTTGGAGGTGAGGCCGGTAAGGCCATCCTCGGCGATCAGCCGCTCCAGCTCGCCGTCGGAAAGAATACGGGTGTGGAGGAAGTCCAGCCAGACCGCTTGGCCGACCTCGCCCAGCGCGCGCAAAGCGTTGCTCATCAGCCGTCCCTAGCTCCGATGTCCCCGGCCCGTTCCGGTAACGGGCGTCGGCATCTTAACGAGCCTTGCACGAGCCGGGTTGCGTTTTATTGGCGTCCGCACATGCCTCGCCTTCTGGCGAGGCATAGCAGGTCGGCCGGCCAAGTCGCCCCTTCCCGGCGGAAATGCACGTCCGCCGCGCATCGCGGCGCATGCCGGCGCACCTTATCGCGCACCGACCGCGACTCTAGACCCAACGCCCAAGGCTCGCCCGGCTTCGGCGCGAGCGATTTTCGTGACAGGGACGAGCCATGACCACCAAGACCATCACTGGAACCTACAGCGCCGGCTACCTTCTAAACGGCGCCGTCAACACCGTGAGCATCAGCAGCACGGGCAGCGTCGGCGGCTTCGGCCTGGTGACGAACGCCTTTGCTTCGGTGGTCAACGCCGGGCGTCTCGACGCCGCCGACGGGGCCGACGGACTGAGCTTCGGGGCCGGCGGTGGCGACCTCACCAACAGCTGGGCGCCACAATCGAGGGGGCGCCGCGCGCAGCGCCATCGGCACGGGCCATGTCGCCGACTATGCCGGCGGCGCGGGGATTTCCATGTCAGTATACGGAACGATTCATGGCAATCTCGGTGACGTCGTCGGTGGGGCCGGAGGCGCTGGCCTGCCCGGAAGCCCCGCCGCGGTCGGGGGCGCCGGCGGGGCGGGCGTGCACCTCGACGCAGGAGGCTACGTGCGCAATCAGAGCGTGCTGCGTGGCGGCGCGGGTGGGACGGCCGGCGATAGCGGCGGTCACAACCTGGTCGCGTCGGGCGGGACCGGCGACGCCGGCGTGTGGATGGGCGGCGCCGGCGCGGTCATCACCCAGTCGGCGCAGATCTATGGCGGCGCCGGGGGGACCGGGGCATCGAACCTCTTCGCCGTTTGGCTACTACTATGGCGGGATCGGCGGCCAGGGCGGCGACGGCGTCGACCTGACCCAAGGGGGCGACGTCCTGGTCGAAACTGGCGTCGTCTACGGCGGGACGGGCGGCCATGGCGGCGACATCCATGTCCTCGGAGCGGGCGGCGTCGGCGGGACGGGTGGCGCAGGTGTCCGGCTGGGCGGGGGCGGCACGGTCATCAACAGCGGGGCGATCATCGGCGGGGCGGGCGGCATCGGCGGCGGCCACGTCGACCCGGCCGTCGGCGATTATCTGGCCGGGGGCGGCGCGGGCGGCGCGGGCGTGGCGACGCTCGCCGGTACTCTCGGCGTGGAGGGTACGCTGGACCTGGGCGGCAAGCTGCTTGGCGCACGGCGCACCGCGCTGGTCATCGACGGCGGAACGCTGAACGTCACGGCTGGCGGGTGCTCCGTGTGCCGACGGTTACCGTGTCGGGCGCGGCGCAGGTGACCATCGACGCCAACCTCAAGTTCGCCGGCCAATGGCGCCAGAGCGGCGGCGTCCTCGCCATCGAGCACGGCCGGACTCTGTCGTTCAGTGGCGGCGGTTCGAGCTTCTTAGGGCTGCTGACACGGACCGGGGCGCCGACCGGCAAGGGCGCTGGCCACCTCGATTTCACCAACACCGCCGTGTCGTTCGACTATTTCAACGGGGCGACGATCAGCGGGCTCGTGGTCGATGACCTCGCCGCCACCTTCCAGGTCGGGGCGGCGGGCGCGACGATCGCCAGCGGCGCGAGCTTGACCTTCGGCGGCGGTGCGGCGGGGATTCTCGGTCTGACCGGCTCGGACGGGCTGACCAACAATGGCTATCTGCTCGGCGCCGGGCGCATCGGCGAGGGTCAGATGGGACTGGTCAACAACGGGGCTCATCTCCCAGGACCTCGGCGGGCCGGGCGGCCTGACCATCGACACCGGGACCAACGCGGTACTCAACACAAACGTCATCACCGCCGACAGCACCAATGGGGTCACGGTGGTTTCGAGCCTGGTCAACAACGGCCTGTTGATCGCTCAGCAGGGGGTATTCACCCTGGAAGGCTCACCGTGAGCGACGGAACCCGGACAGCACGGATCGCGCTTACCGGCGATTATCTATCGGCGACGGTCGTGTCGGCGCCCCGGTCAGGATCGGGGGGCTGAATGATCTTCCTCTTGAGGACTTTCGCTCCGTCACCGTGCCCCACCCTGGATGCTTCGCATCCTGTCCCTCCCCATGAAGGGGAGGGAGGGATGGCGTCACGCCTCAGATCGGCTTGTCGGCCATGGCCGGGGTGCGTCCCGTGGTGTCTTCGACCTCGACTTCCGTGCGCCGGACGTTGGCGTCGACGTTCTCGACCCGCTCGTCGACCTGCTTGCGGACGACGAGTTCCTCGCGCACGACGGTGTCCTTGACCACGACCGCTTCCTCGGCCGTCTCGGTCAGTTCGATTTCGCGGTCGCGGAAGGCGGCGTCGGCGTCGGTGGCGGGCCGATCCACCGACCGGCGTTCGACGGACACATGCTCCTCGCGAAGACCGATCTGATCATGGACCGGCGTTTCCACGACGTAGCTGCGCACCTTCACGCCGCCGCGTCCGACTTCGCGCTTGCCGACCCGCAGGCGCTCTTCGACGATGGGGATCACCTCTTCCTCGCCCGCGGCGCGCGCTCCCGCCGCCATGGCGCCCGGGGCGGCGTCGCCCAGCGGGGTCGCGTCGCCCACCGGAGCCGTCTCGCCCATCGGGATGGGGGCCGTCCAGCCATCGCCGCGCCAGGTCTCCTCGGCATTGTCGAGGTCGACCGCGCTGGTGGCGTCGAGGAGTTCCGCCACCCGTTCGGCCTCCAACTCGTCGACCCTGACGGTGAGCAGATAGTGTCCCCGGCGCAGGCCTTCGTCATAGGCATGCCGATCGGGATGGCCGCCGAAGAATTCCCGCACGGATTCCATGAACCCGCCCGCGGCATGCGGACCGCCCCGGTCGGAGCCGGTCTGGTCGTGGATGTCCACATTGTCGTCGAAACCGGCTTCGTGAAGGCGGGCCCGGGCCGCCTCGGCGTCCTGTCGGGTCTCATAAAGGGCGGTTAAAGTGCGATCGCTCATGGGATGCTTCCTTTGGATTGGGGGGTTTTCCCGGCCTCGGCCGAGGGCGTCTGTTCTATGGTCGCGGCTTGGCGCCTGAGGGTGACGGTCTCGTCATAGGGCTCGGCTCTCCGGGTCCGGGTGACCCGGACCTCCTCCCGAAGCAGCAGCCGCTTGACGAAAACCTCCTCCACGACCGGATAGATCGTGACGTCGCCGTCTTGCCGCACTTGCGGAGCGACATCGACAAACCTGCCGATCTTCGCCACGTCGATCCTGATTTCCTGCGAAATGAGCTGGTCATGGAGAATGACCTGTTCCTCGGCGGTCGAAATCCTGATCGCCACGCGGCCAGTTTCGACTGTCGATTTCGCGAGAGTTACAGTCTCCTCGACCAGAGGAATCACCTCATCGCGGCTTTCCTCACTCATCAAGTTCACTCGAGGCCAAGAACATGGGATAAATACCTTGTGACCAATGGCCGTTCCCTAGCGAGGAGCGAGAAGTTGATTCACGACCGGGCGAGGGGCCGGCCGTTGGAGCGCGGCATTGGCCGAAGGCCAGGGTGCGGAGCCCCGGTGCGGCGGATGATCCACAATGCTTCCTCAGAGTGAGGGGCGCTCCTTCACCGTGCCCCCCTGACGGCGGAGCCTGTCCTCGGGCGCGCACTTCGCGCGAGCCGGGGGCCGTCTGTCCCTCCCCATGAAGCAGGCTGCGTAAAAACGTGACTTCGCGAAAATCGCGTGCAACGTTCTGCCGTTGCAGGCCGCGAATAGCCCCTCAGAGCATTAGCATTGCGACCATGCCTCCATCACGCAATTACATTGCGCGCCAAAAGCACGACCGCGATTTTTTTGCACAGTCTGGAAGGGGAGGGAGGAAGAAACACGCCCTCAGTGCGCCTCGTCCCAGTTCCCCGCCGCCCGCGCTTCCACCAGCAGCGGCACGGAGAAGCTCACCGCCGGCAGGGCCGCGTGCTGCATCACGTCGCGCGCCACCGCGATCGTCGCCTCGACCTCGGCTTCCGGGGCCTCGAAGACCAGTTCGTCGTGTACCTGCAGCAGCATGCGCGCCGACAGGCCGGCTTTCGCCAGGGCGGCCGGCATGCGGATCATCGCGCGGCGCATGACGTCGGCGGCGGCGCCCTGGATGGGGGCGTTGATGGCGGCGCGTTCGGCGAACTGGCGCTCGCCGACGGATTTGGAGCGGATCATCGGGATGTTGATCCTGCGGCCGAACAGGGTGGTGACGAAGCCCTGCTCGCGGACCAGGGCGCGGGTCCTGTCCATATAGGCGCGGATGCCGGGGAAGCGTTCGAAATAGGTCTTGATGTAGGCGCCAGCCTCGTCCTGCGGGATGCCGAGCTGGTTGGAGAGGCCGAAGGCCGAGATGCCGTAGATGATGCCGAAATTGATCGCCTTGGCGCGGCGGCGGGTCTCGGCGGGCATGCCCTCGACCGGCACGCCGAACATCTCCGAGGCGGTCATGGCGTGGATGTCGAGGCCGTCGAGGAACGCCCGCTTGAGCTGAGGGATGTCGCCGATGTGGGCCAGCAGGCGCAGCTCGATCTGGCTGTAGTCGGCGCTGATCAGCAGGTTGCCCGGCTCGGCGACGAAGGCCTGGCGGATCTTGCGGCCCTCCTCGGTGCGGATCGGGATGTTCTGCAGGTTGGGGTCGGACGAGGACAGCCGCCCGGTGGTGGTGGCGGCCAGGGCGTAGGAGGTGTGGACGCGGCCGGTGCGCTCGTTGATCGCCGCGACCAGGGCCTCGGTATAGGTGCCCTTGAGCTTGGAGAGCTGGCGCCAGTCCAGGAGCACGCGCGGCAGGGGGTGGCCCTTGGCGGCCAGGTCCTCCAGCACCGAGGCGTCGGTGCTCCACACGCCGGTGGCGGTCTTCTTGCCGCCGTCGAGGCCCAGCTCGCCGAACAGCACGTCGCCGATCTGCTTGGGGCTGCCGAGGTTGAACGGCCGGCCGGCCAGGCCGTGGGCCTGCGACCTCGAGCTCGGCCATGCGCACGGAGAAGTCGTTGGAAAGCTGGCGCAGGCGCTCGGGATCGACGCGCATGCCGTGGCATTCCATCTCCGCCAGCACCGGCGGCAGCGGCCGCTCCAGGGTCTCGTAGACGGTGAGCAGGCCCTCGCGCGCCAGCCGCGGGCGGCAGCCGGTCGTAGAGGCGCAGGGTGACGTCGGCGTCCTCGGCGGCGTAGCAGGTGGCCGGGTCCAGGGCGATGTGCTTGAAGCTCTTCTGCGCCTTGCCGGTCCCGGCCACCTGTTTGAAGCTGATCGGCTGGTGGCCCAGCCACAGGGCCGACAGCTCGTCCATGCCGTGGTTGTGCAGGCCGGCCTCCAGCACATAGGAGATCAGCATGGTGTCCTCGATCGGCGCGACGTCGATGCCGTAGCGCGAGAGGACGGCGAGGTCGTATTTGGCGTTCTGCGCCACCTTGAGGACCGACGGGTCCTCGAGCATCGGCTTGAGGCGGGCGATCGACGTCGTCGAGGGGGATCTGGTCGAGGGCGGCGGCGGCTTCCAGGGCCAGGCCATCGGCCTCGCAATGGCCGACCGGGATGTAGCAGGCCTCGCCCGGGGCGACCGCCAGCGAGACGCCGCACAGGCCGGCGTTGGCGGAGGACAGGGCGTCGGTCTCGGTGTCGAAGGCGACGATGCCGGCCTCGCGGGCGCGGGCGATCCAGGCGTCGAGCGTGGCGAGGTCGCGGACGCAGACATAGGCGTTGGTGTCGATCGGCTTGGGCGCTTCGGCAGGCGCGGCTGGGACCGGGGCGGGTGCCGGCCTGACGCCCGCGCCGTCGCCGACCCGCCGGGCCAGGGTGCGGAACTCCATGGCCTCCAGGAAGGCGGCCAGGGTGGCCGGTTCGGGCGGTTCGACGGCCAGGGTGTCCGATGCGGCGGGCAGGGGCGTGTCGCAGTCGAGCCGCACCAGCTCGCGCGACAGGCGGATCTGGTCGGCGAAGTCGATCAGGGTCTCGCGGCGCTTCTGCTGCTTGATCTCGCCGGCGCGGGCCAGCAGGGTGTCGAGGTCGCCGTATTCGTTGATCAGGGCCGAGGCGGTCTTGATGCCGATGCCGGGCGCGCCCGGCACATTGTCCACCGAGTCGCCGCACAGGGCCTGGACGTCGACCACCTTGTCGGGCGTCACGCCGAACTTTTCGAACACCTCGGCGTGGCCGATGCGGAGGTTCTTCATGGTGTCGAGCATGGAGACGCGCTCGCCGACCAGCTGCATCAGGTCCTTGTCGGAGGAGACGATCACCACCTCGCCGCCGGCGTCGCGGACATGGCAGGCATAGGCGGCGATCAGGTCGTCGGCCTCGTAGCCCGGCAGCTCCAGGCACGGCACGCCGAACGCCCGCGTCGCCTCGCGCACCAGGGGGAACTGCGGGACCAGGTCCTCCGGCGCCGGCGGGCGGTGGGCCTTGTAGGCGGCGTAGAGGTCGTTGCGGAAGGTCTTCTCCGAATGGTCGAAGACCACCGCCAGATGGGTCGGCGCGTCCGGCGCCGCCTTCATGTCGACCAGCAGCTTCCACAGCATGTTGCAGAAGCCCTGCACCGCGCCGACCGGCAGGCCGTCGGACTTGCGGGTCAGCGGCGGCAGGGCGTGGTAGGCGCGGAAGATGAAGCCCGAGCCGTCGACCAGATAGAGGCGGACGGCCGGGCCGTCCTGGGTCGGCGCGCGGGGCATGCTCGGCGAGGGTGGCGGCGTCGGTCATGCCGCCAAGATAAGGCTACACGGTCGCGAGGTCATCCCATGGCGAAACGGCGGACAGCCCACTCGCCGCCGGGGTCAGCCGGGGTGGCGGTCGCCGCCGTGCATGTCGCCGTGCATATCGCCGTGGATATGATTGAAGCCGTGGACCTCGCCGCGCCGGAAGTGGGCTCCCTCGTCACGGCGATAGGGATGGCCTTCGGCGTCGCGCCACCAGAAGTGGCCGCCCCGCCAATAGCCGTCGTAGATCGGACCATAATATCCGTCGTACCAGCCGTCATAGGCCAGGGGGCCGGGACCGGGGCCCGGCCCATAGTAGGGGCCGCCGGCGCAGGCCGTCAGCAAGGCGCCAGCGGCGGCGGCGGCGAGGATGGTGGGGGTCTTCATGAGGGCGGCTCCTGAAAGGGGTCCTGTCGATGGACGCGCGGCAGGGCTGCGCCGAGGACCTCGACACGGGCGAGTGACGATTGGAGGCGAGTCCACGGATTTTCTTCGCCAGCGCGCAACAAACGCCGGTTGACCCGAAGTTGTTCCCCTTATGGCCCGCTCAGTGGCCGCCAGGGCCCTCGTAGACGCCGGGCGCCAGACGCTCCTCCTCGGCGCCCGCCGCGCCGGTGGCCAGCACGAACCGGCGATCGCAATAGCCGCACTCGACGAAGCCGGCCTCCCCCATCTCCAGCCATACCCGCGGGTGGCCGAGCGCCCCGCCGACGCCGTCGCAGGCCACCCGGCGCGAGCGGACGGTGATGATTTCCGGGGTGAGCTCGGAGACGATCTCTGTGGCCGGGGGGATGTCGGTCATGCCGGTGGCCTTTTCCTGGAACGCGCGGGCGCCTAGGTATGAAGCGGCGAGCACGCCGTCAATCGCGGCCTCATTCTGGCGAGGCGCCGCAGGGGTTCCATGACACTTCCCGACTACGCCATCGAGGCCAGGGGCCTCTTCAAGACCTATCCGGCCACCAAGACCACGCCGCCGATGGACGCGCTGAAGGGCATCGACCTGCAGATTCCGCGCGGCTCGATCTTCGGCCTGCTGGGGCCCAACGGGGCCGGCAAGTCGACCTTCATCAACATCCTGTCGGGCCTGACCCGCAAGACCGCCGGTCAGGTGCTGATCTGGGGCCGCGACATCGACGAGCGCCCGCGCGACGCCCGCGCCGCCATCGGCGTGGTCGGCCAGGAGATCGCCACCGACGTGTTCTTCACCCCGCGCGAGTCGCTGGAGGTGCAGGCGGGCCTCTATGGCGTGCCCAAGCGCGAGCGGCGCACCGACGTGCTGCTGGCCGCCCTCGGGCCTCTCCGACAAGGCCGACGCCTATGTGCGCCAGCTGTCCGGCGGCATGAAGCGGCGGCTGATGGTGGCCAAGGCCATGGTGCACAATCCCGCCGGTGCTGATCCTCGACGAGCCGACCGCCGGCGTCGACGTCGAGCTGCGCCGGCAGCTGTGGAACTATGTGGTGTCGCTCAACCAGCTGGGCGTGACCGTGGTGCTGACCACCCACTATCTGGAGGAGGCCGAGGAGCTCTGCGACACCATCGCCATCGTCAACCGCGGCGAGGTGGTGGCGTGCGAGCCGACCAGCCAGCTGCTGCGCCGCCTCGACACCCGCACGGTGGTGGTCACCCCGGCCGAGCCGCTGAGCGGCGCTCCCGACCTGCGCGCCCTACGAGGCGCGCCTGCGCCCGACCGGCGATCTGGCCGTCGCCTTCAAGACCCGCGACGCGGGGCGTCGAGCAGGTGATCGCGCGCGGTGCGCGCCGCCGGCGTGCGGATCCAGCGACCTGCGAACCGAGGATCCGGACCTGGAGGACGTGTTCGTCTCACTGACCTCGTCGCACGCGGCGCCGGCCGCCGCCTGACGGGCGGCCGGGAACCCGCCGCCTCCCACGCGGCGTTTGCGCCGAGGCCCCGTTGTCGGCTAAGAGGCGCGTTCGCCGCACCCGTAGCTCAGCTGGATAGAGCGCTGCCCTCCGAAGGCAGAGGTCAAGGTGATTTTGGGTAAGGAAGGAGCTTGAACTACAATGAAAATCAATGATCTTATTCGCCAGGGACATCTGTCCGCCTAGAGGCAAGGAAAATCTCGCGTAAGCACCGCGTAAGCAGATGCCGGGGTGCGGTGTAGCGAGTCAGCCGGATAGAGTTGGCGTAGCGGCGGAGCGCGATCGTGTGGAAGGAGTTGAAGGCGAATGAGATTTGAGGCGGCCATGTTCCGTTGACCTGGGTCGGTCGCCGGGACTAGGCGAAGTTCAAGGGCACCCGTAGCTCAGCTGGATAGAGTGACGGCCTCCGAAGCCGTAGGTCACAGGTTCGAATCCTGTCGGGTGCGCCACTATCTTTGCCAAGGTTGGGGTCGTGAGTTCGAATCTCATTGCCCGCTCCAAAATATCGATGGATTTCAAAGTACTATTGACGGTGCTTGCAGAGGCGAGCCTGCACTCTTTGCATTTGGTCGACACGGCGAACGGACCCTTTGGTCAGCGTCGCCGCAGGAAGGCGGCCCGCCCGACCCAGTCGGCCAGGGTCGAGCGGTCCAGGTCGACACCCTGTCGGGCGTAGATCTGGGGCTGACGGTAGAGTGGGCAGTGGTCTGCGAACTTGGCCACGAGGACATGGGCGACCAGAGCTTCGGTCGGCAGGCCCATCGGGACCTGCCCGAGGTTGTAACGCCCGGTGGTGACTTCGCGCTGCAAGGCATGCAACTCAATGGTCTGTCGCAAGTCCGTTCCTATGGCGATGACGCGGCGATGGCGACCAACTATCCACTGGTGCGCCTGCGGGCGGCGTTTCCGTCCGACACGCTAGCCTATTGCTGCACTCATGATCATTCGACTATGGCGGTCGCCACGGGCCGCTCCGTGGAGAGCACGAATGTCACCGTCCCACGGGTTGAGCGTGAGGGCCGTGGAGGCCTCGGCGGCGATGGCGACGTGCTTGTGCCGCGCGACAATCAGTTGCGCCGCCTCCACCTCGGACGTTTTGGCGCGATTTCAGCCGGGCGGGAGCCTCCACCGCCGAGGGACGCTTTCGTCCAGATAGAATTGCGCAGCGGCTTTTCTCGCGCAGGATCATGCGCCGAGCCGTTCAGCGTCGTGGTCCGCCGACGTAGGCGTTGCAGCCATGCCAATAGGCGCCAGTGTCGCGGGGGCACAGGGCCGCCGAGGTGATCCCCCGGGCCTGCGCTCACGCAAAGCCGGCGTTGTAATAGGCCGTGACGACAGCGGGTCCGTCGATCGCCCGTTGCTCCAGGGGCTTTCGTCGACGGCGGAAATTCGAGGGGCCGTTGCGACCTTGCGGATCGGTAGGTCGAGCTTGTGCGTCAGGTCGCGCCAGATGACCCCCATGCACGCCAGGGCGCCGATGATCAGAACAATGCGCACGCAACGGAGCATTCTGCGGAACCCCGCCCCTTCGTTTCCTGCCAGCGCATGCTTGGTCCCGATGAGGTACGGAAACAGGTGAAGCGGCCATAGGGATGCGTTCAACAGTAACGTCGGTCGGTCCATCCATGCGTCGTGTGCGAAGTCCTTCGCAAGGTGTAAATAGAAGGCGCCGGCGGCAAACCACCAGGTCCCCAAGCAGATCAGGCCGATGATCATGGGCGCCCTTTTTCGATATAGGCCCCGCACCAGCGGTGGAAAGCCGCTGAATGGTGGGGGCATTCGGCCGCGTCGGTCGCGCGGCTTGCTTTGGCCCATAGGCCGCCGAGCCCGAATTCATCGTCTTTCAAGTTCGGATCCTCGCCGTCGTCGATCTGGACGGGGCGCGCGCCGGCCTCGGTCGCGTTCGCATAGCGTTGGGCTGGCGGCGACGTGGTTTGCCAAGCACCACGCCAGGGCGGCCGCGACTAGTAAAACGCCTATAGCCGCAACGGCGAGACGCTCGGGTATTTGGATCGGCCGAGGCACTGCGCTCCCCCTGTTCAGCGACTAGCTAGCCGGGCTCAGGAGGCGACCGCCAGCCCTGATCCTTGGCGAGCGGCGCGAACGCCGGCCGGCTCTCGAAATGCGAGCCGCCGCAACCCGGACAAGCCTCGCGGACCAGGCGGGCAACGAATCTGATGCCGGTTCGCGCGCCGCCGACGCCGCGCGCCTCGAGGCGGCGGATCACCGCTTCCAGACTGAATATCCGCCGCCGTTGGCAGCCTCGACAGGTCAACTCCACGCCCGCGCCGTGCTGGCGGTAGTGGGCGAGCGGGACACCTGGACAATTTTGCTCACGCCCCATCGATCACCGGCCTGAGCTGACCTGCTGCGCCACGGCATCGGCTAGTTTGGATCTGGCTGGCTATAACTGCTGTCGGTCGGGGGTTGATTGAAACTGCTTTGCGGCGCCGGCGCATTCAGCCCCCGGAATGCAGGTTGAGGAAACTGGTTCGGAACCGAGGGATACAGAGGCTTCATGCCCGGCTCGCCGGTGTATGGGTTGACATTGCCCCTGGTCGACCAGTTGTCTGCGCGAGTTCCGTTGGGGCTGGTCTGGTAATGCGGCGCGACATAGGTCCCGTCCTGTTTTGTGTAGCCGCGAACATAATGTTCGCCCTGGGCGTGCGCGCTTGTAAATAGAAACAAAGCGTAGCCCGCGCACGCTGCGGCAATACCCGAAATGTTCATGATATTCCCCTCGCAAGCGGTGACATTCCACCCGCCTACCTCGAAAAGCAATGCACTGCGCGGGATCCAATCAGCGGTCCGTGATGGCATTGCGGACCAACGCCATATGTTGCACGACGATGCGAGGTTCCAGTTCGGCCAAGTCGGCGACTAGGCCAACTTGTGGCAGACCTTGTCCTTCGCGATGCAGGCCCGGCCGCACGGCTTGCCCACCTTACAGGCGGGAGCCTTCACGATGATGACAGCCGGGCATTTGACGAACTTGCCTGCCGCGTCCCGGCAAGGGGCAGCGTAGGAGGTCGACGCGAACGCGAGCGCGGTGATGCTGACGAGGATTATAATGCGCATAGGGGCTGTCTTCCTTTTCCAAGGAAGATAGCGCGCGATCTTAACGCGCTTCAAGGCTTACGCCGGAGCCGTCGTCAAATTCCCGAACGCGCGTGTTTGACAGTCGATCCTCGCAATCGGTATTGGCTGACTGGGAAATCAGGCGAGTTTCTCGACGCTTGAACACGGTGCATCATGCGCCAATAAGGGCGGACGGCCTGGGATCGGTGATGGCGAGTGACCGCATTGCGCACAATCTGGTCCGAAATGACGAGCGCCAATCGGAAATCAGCGGTCGGCGGTTGGTAGGAGTTTTGCGACCCTCAGAGCTTGCTGGGGAGGCGAGCGATTTAAAGCCGGGCGCCTTGTCTCGTGTCGAAAATCCGCTGATCCGCCTCGGCATCGGACTGGCCCTGGTCGCGGCCGCCACCGTGGGACGGCTTGCGCTCGGCATCATCGATCCTCGGGGCGCACACTTCGTTCTTTATCTTCCGGCAATTCTCCTGGCGTCGTTGCTGGGCGGCTTGCGGGTCGGGGCGGTCGCCGCGACGGCTTCGGTGGTTTTAGCGTATGTCCTGTTCGTCGCGCCGAAGGCGGACCTGGCTCACCCCAGTTCGGTTGCGGCGTTGAACATGATCCTCTTTGCCGCCGCTTCGGCCGCCGTCGTGGCGATAGGAGGGCGTGTGGGCGCCCTCATCGAGGGTTTGGCGCAAAGCCGCGCGGCGCTTCGGGTTCGAACGAGGGAGTACGACGCCCTCTTTGGAATGATGTCCGAAGGCTTCGCCCTCTGCGAAGCGATCTTCGACGACGAGGGACGTCTCTCAGACTATGTCGTCCTGCAGATGAACCCGGCCCTGCTCGAAATGTTGGGCGTCGGCCCCGAGGCGATCGGCGGAAAATTCAGCGCCGTCCCCGGCGATCAATCGGCTTGGCTGGGTCTCTGCAATCGGGTGCTGAAAACGGGGGAGCCCCAGTCGTTTGAATATTTCAACGCCTCGACCGGCCGGTGGCATGAGATTCACGTCAACCGGGTGACCGCCACGCGAATGGCGCAGCTGTTTTTCGACATCACCGAGCGCAAGGCGGCTGAGGAGTACCGAACTCGTATGTTCGAAGAACTCAATCACCGGGTGAAGAACAACCTGTCTGTGGTCTCGGCGATCCTCGGCATGCAGGCGCGCGATGCGGAACCCGCCACGCGCGATAACCTGATGAAGGCTGTCGATCGCGTGCAATCAATTGCCGAGGTGCACGGAAGCCTTTCCCGTGGTCGTGAGGCCGGCCAGGTGGACTTTGCAGCCTACCTGCAAAACCTATGCGATCGACTTGCAGAATCGTTGCTTGCCGACGACCGCATCCAGATCGTGGTTGAGACCGCGGCGATGGACATCGCTGCGGAACACGCCGTTCCACTTGGAATGGTCGTCAATGAATTGGTGACCAACGCGGTCAAATATGCGTACCCGCCGCCGGCCAAGGGGATCATCACCGTTTGCCTCAAAGTGACCGAAGCAGGGCCGGTCCTGGCTGTCGGCGATTCGGGCTGCGGACTGCCGGGCGACATCGAAACCAAGACCGGCGGATTAGGCTTTTCGATAATCCATTCGATGGTCCGTCAAGTCGGCGGAACTCTGACCATCCATCGGCGCCCGGCACGCAATTCGAAATACTCCTGCCCGAGAATTTGAGTTAGCGAGGCAACACGAACTTGGCGGCCGCCGACCGCCGCTGCCGCCGATTTGCAAGGGGTCGGCTGGCATTTGCCAAGGGAGCGTCGATCCTTTTAATCCGGCTGGCCGCCCCGGCGCGTATCCTCCTGAACGAGAAGTGTCGAGATGGCAGTGACGATCTGCGCCATGGCAAAGGGCTTTGTGACCATAAGGCTGTTGGGCACGCCTTTGGACGTCCACTCGACGCCGCTGTCGCCGCTCACATAGATGACTTGAACATGAGGAGCGAGTTCGCGTGCGCGGTGGCCGATATCCCATCCGTCGGGGCCTGATCCCAGCCTGACATCGGTGATGACGCCACGAAACCGGCTTGGACCGCCCTCCAGTTCTTGCAAGGCGCTCTGGCCGTCGGTGGCGAGAACCACCTCAAAACCCGCCTCTGTGAGCGCGTCCGCGAGCAGGTGGAGGATCACGACTTCGTCGTCCACGAGAAGCAGAGACTGAGTGGCGGACATTACCAAACTCCGTCACGTGGACGCCAACACTCGACGACAGGCCATCGAATGTACGATTTCGTGGCCAAGCACGCATCTGGTCACCTGAACGAAAGGACCGTGAGGCGCGGGGGTTCCCAATCACCTGGATTGCACAAACTTGCAATATTTTTGTGGTAATCGAGCATCACTTCGCGGGCACGCGATTGGGCCGCGCGGCCGAGTGGATAAAACCTGACACAAGAGTCCCGTGGGGGATTCCCCCGGGCGCACGGATCGTGCTTCTCAGTGCGGCCGGGCCGAGACGAACGAGATCATGCGCACCGCCGGCATCAGTAAGACGGCCGTCTGGCGACTGCCGAGTTGCGGTCGGACGTTCCGGCAACGAGCCGTCCGCGCGTCGCATGTCCCAACAGCCTGTAGTGTGGCTCAGACTGCGGCGGGCCGTCCTGTTTGGCTCTCGGCCGTTGGCGGAAAATGGATGATGCGCACTTGCGTGCCAGGGCCGGCGTCGGCGATTTCCACCTGGGCGTCCAGTTGCCGGGCGAGGGCCATCACGATGCTGGTGCCGAGGCCCCCTCTTGGCGAATCGGGGAGCGGGGCGATGCCCACCCCGTCATCGCGGACCATCAGCGTCCAGCCGGATAGATCGGAGCGATAGTCGACTTTGATCGTTCCGTGTCGTCCGCCTGGAAACGCGTGCTTGAGCGCGTTGATCACCA
Source organism: uncultured Alphaproteobacteria bacterium (assembly GCA_963828365.1). Lineage (GTDB taxonomy): Bacteria > Pseudomonadota > Alphaproteobacteria > Caulobacterales > Caulobacteraceae > Acaudatibacter. The sequence continues at coordinate 82,940 of CAWHEE010000021.1, forward strand.
GTTCGGTGACGATGAGGCCGAGGCTGACGGAGACCTCCATCGCCGCCACGCTGTCGTCCGTCCGCACCGTCAACGCTAGCTGGACGGGATCGGCGATCATGGAGGCGGCGATGCTTTCGCAAAGATCGTCGAAATACGCCCGCAGATCCACACGGTCCGCCGACGAAACGGATAGGCGTCTTTGCAAGGTCGCGACCGACATCACTCGGTTGTGGGCGTCATAGAGGTGGCCGCGCGTTTCATCGGAGCTTACGCGCCTGGCGCTCAGCATCAGGACGCTGGCGATGATCTGCAGGCTGTTGGCGATCCGGTGCTGCAGTTCCTGCAGCAGTACTGCCTTTTCGATGAGCAGATCGTCTTTCAGTCTTTCGGCGATGCGAGCGTCGGTGACGTCGGCGATCGTCAACAAGAACTCGGATATCTTCCCCAGGGCCGTAGCTGAGCTTCTGGGCGTTCAGGACGAGTTTGCGGTCCGGGCGGCCACCGCGGACAAGGTCCATCTCGTACGCCGAGATCGCCGCTTTTCCCCCGGCCGTCGCCTTCAGCAGTGATCGCAGGCCAGGTGAATTCCATTCGCCGCTGCTGAACTCCGTCAGGCTGTCGATCGGAACCAGATCCATCTGGAATGCCTGAAAAAAAGAGTCGCTCACCGCCACGATGGTCAGCTCGCCGTCCAACAGCAACAGGGGCACGTTCGATGAAAGCACCAGAGCCTCGGCGAGGCTCTGTGCGACCCCCGGGTGCGACCCGGAATGCGTTTTCATCTCGGTTCTCGAAGCCCCGAAAAGCTTGCCGATTGCGAACCTCTTGGGATACGCACGCCGTCGGAAATGAAAGGTTTGACAACGGCGAAGCGCCTGAATTTGGAGCCCTCCCACCGAATAGCACGTTCAACAGGCGGGGCCTCACGAAATCGTCTGCTAATATGTCGCATTGGCGACAGAGGGCTTTGGGAGCACTGTCGGTCATCGCGTCGCCTGCGCCCCCACAATGGCGATGCGCTAGGGTTCTGGTCCCGACCGATGCGGCAGAATGGGCGTGCGCCCGCATTTAGCGCACGCCTGCTAAAGGCGACGTCTGGCCTGATCGGCTTGAAGGGCGTTGCGACTATAACACCTGTGAAATGATCGAAACGACCTAGCGCGGCTTCGAGACGTCAAGCCCCTCACACAGGATCACTAGCTATACCTCGATTGCGCGGATCGCCAGCCCGGCGAGATTGCTCCTACGCCCTGGCGGACATGCGCCGGAGCGGAAGTTGGCATGCCTCCATAATCTCACCCGCCAGAGCGCCAAAGGCGCCGCATCGCGGACCGTGAGTTCAGGGCAGAAACCATCTACCGACAACGCCCCGCCTCTGCCATTCGGAATGTTCCCTTGGTGCCACCCTGCACTGCGCGCAGCATCGCGCTTACTTCCGCACCATAGCCGCCATCAAACGGACCTTCGGATAGGCTGAGTTGGGTGGAATGCTCATCAAATGGCTGGCGTAGGGAGCGCTTGAAAAGGTAAGTTGTTCTTGAATAGCTGTAAAACAGCGCCCTAGATGGCTGCGCGTAACAAGTCGCCTTTTGGCGACAGACACTCTCCGCCCCGTCGCGTCGAAAGATGCTCGCAAACTGGGAAGAAAACTGCGCCATGAGCAATAAAACCCTCACCGGAACCTATAGCGCCGGCTACACTCTCTCGCCGGCCTACGACATGCTCAGCATCAGCCCCACGGGCAGAGTTTGGGGTGCGGGTGGCGGGGGAGTGGGCGTTTCGCTGGTCGCGAGCGGCGCGGTGGACAACTACGGCACGATCACTGGCGGCGCAGGCGACTATGGTTTCTATGCCCAACCCAATGGCGGGCCCGGTGTAGCGTTTGCGGCGGGCGGCGGATTGGACAACCACGGCGCCATCCTCGGCGGCGCGGGCAACTACGGCCGCAATGGTGGCGCAGGAGGGGTTGGCGTCTTGTTCTCAGCGGGCGGGGTCGTGCACAACTATGGCGCGATTAGCGGCGCGGCTGCCGGCTACCACACCTTCAATGTCGGACACGGGGGGGTGGGCATTTCATTCGCATCTGACGGCACGGTGGACAACTATGGCGCCATCACGGGGGGCGCGGGCGGTTACGGGCCCCTTGCCAGCCACGGCGACGGCGGGGCCGGCATCGTGTTCTCGACAGGCGGCACGGTGAGCAACCACGGCACGATCGCCGGAGGCGCAGGAGGTTACAGCTACGGTAACTCCTCCACCAGCAGCGCCGGAGGCGCGGGTGGCGCCGGTATCCGGTTGTCAGCGCCTGCATTAGTGGAAAATTATGGCGCGATCATCGGCGCGGCAGGCGGCGTCTGCAACTACCGCTATGGAATCACCGCCGGCGGCGCCGGCGGGGCCGGCGTGTGGCTTTTAGCGGGCGGGGTAGTGGCCAATCGTGGCGTGATTACCGGCGGGCGGGGTGGCGCGAGCAGCTCTGGCTCCCGAGGCGCCGACGGGATGGGCATCTATGCGGGCGCGGGAGGGGTGGCGACCGTGGACAACTTCGGCACGATCGCTGGTGGCATAGCGGTCCAGTTCAATAACGCTGGCGACCGATTGATCGCCGAGGCGGGCTCGACATTCATCGGCGAGGTGCAGGGCGACGGCGGAACTCTCGAACTGGCGGGAGGAAGCGGGACCATCACCGGGCTGGGCGGAGTCGGCGCCGCATCCGGGTCCGTGGCGATTGAGTTCAGCGGCTTCGGCGCCTATGCGATCGACGCGGGGGCCGCCTGGACACTGTCGGGCAACAACACGGCCGCGAGCCTTACCGTCGCGGGCACCCTGACCGTTGCCGACAAGGCCACGCTGGCGGTCCAGGGCGGTGTGGTCAACAGCGGCCAAATCGTCGTGGCGGCTTCAGGCCACACCACCAGCCTGCTCGTCGGCAAGACTGGGGCGACGCTGAGCGGCGGCGGGACGGTGACGTTGGGGGGCAATGCGTTTGACCGGATCATCGGCGCAACCACAGTCGCGACCCTGAGCAATTTCGATAACACCATCGCGGGCTCCGGTCAGCTCGGCTCGGGCAAGATGATCCTGGTTAACGAGGTGGCTGGCGTCATCGAACAGACTGGTGCGTCGCTGACGATCGACACCGGAGTGAGGAGAATCGTCAATGACGGGACCTTTGAGGCGACCGGGTTGGGCGGGTTGACCATTGCGGGCGCCGTCCTCAACCGCGGCATGATTGAGACAAAAGGCGGCAATCTCACTGTCGACGGCGCCGTCGCCGGGGGCGGCTCGGCAGTGATCAACGGCGGCGTGCTGACCTTTGTCAACGCGTTCAGCCAAAATGTCTATTTTAGTGGCTCGATCGGCGAACTGGCCCTCGGCGGTTCACAGGGATATCATGGCAAGATCACCGGCTTCTCCAAGACGGGGGGGACGTCGATGGATCTGCGCGACATCGGATTTGTGTCGGCTTTCGAAGCGTCTTTCTCCGGAACCAAGAACGGCGGTGTGCTCACCGTGACGGACGGCGCCCATACCGCCCACATCAGCTTGGCCGGCAACTACACTGGCTCGACCTGGGCCTGCTCAAGCGACGGCGGGGGCGGGGTGGTGGTCACCGACTCACAGAGTGCGAACTTGCCCCGGATTGCATCCTCGAGCGCCTTCGTCGCGATCATGGCGGGGCTTGGGGCCAATGGGGCTTCTGCTCCAGTTGCGACGGCGCACCTGGACACCTGGAGGCCGACGCTGATGGCTCCAAAAGCGCAGTTGAACTAACGCCAGGTCCCATGCGCCGCACCATTAGGATCTTGGGAGCGGAGTAGGTAGGCTTTAGGGTTAAGGATGAGTAAAATTGTGCGTCGGCGAAAATCACACGCACAATTCTATCGCCGGTAAGCCCAGAATAGCCCTCGGAGCATTGGCATTCCGTCCATGACGTGCCCTGCGCAGTTATACTGCGGGCCAAACAACATCGGCCCCTTTTACACAGCCTCCGCCCAACGCTGATTCAGTCCTGTTCCTCCGCACCTCTCTGAATGGGCGGGAGCTTTAGTGTCCTGCCGGAACAAGCAGCCGCAGCGGGTTCAGGCTCAGCGCCGCCGAGGCCTGTAGCACAGCCGAACCGCCCGCGCCGCCGCCCAGACCCGCCTTCGCCGCCGCGAACGTCTCGGAACGATCGCGGGGCCGTCAGCAGGTGAAAACATGGATGCGGCCCCGCCGGGGGCGCGCCCATCTCGTTATGCAGCAAGGACCACTTAATCATGCAGCAATCAACGGTGGAGGCCGATGCATCCGTCCGACCCGCCTGGGGGCGAAAACGTGCGACACGTTGAGGGATGGGGCCAATGCGGCGGCGCGACAACCACCATCGCGACGGCCCTTTACGGCTAAGTTGCGATACTCCTGGGAACCGGCGTCCGATGCCCCCCGTTGCGACGGCAGCCCTTGCACTTCGTGTCTTGGGGTGTAGGCTGGCCGATGCGGCGGCTTTAGACGCGCGCCCGCATATAGCGCGCGCCACCTGCGTACCCGGTCCCCCCGCCCTTGTGTACAATTCGAGACGTTTCGTCATCGATGAGGCAATAAGCGATAGCGTTGTCGTCCCGTGGGCGGCCAGCCCATAATCTGGCAGCAATTTTCATTGCTTCGGCAACATCCTCTGCGATAAATTTGATCGGAGGACCGCTCCAACGGTCACCTTCATTCGGGTGGTCGAACAAATGAAAGCTGAAAAAACCCACGTGTCACGGTAGAATGGAGACAGCTCCCGCCACAATAGGAAATACGCCGTTATCTAAAGCTTTCTATCAGCCCGAACCGACGGGACGCCGGTGGACGCCCATTCGGCCGAAATGGTGGCCTCATCGGGTTGCTTGCGACAGGGAAATTCGCCGACGAGCCCGGGCCCGGCCCGCGCAAGGAGCGGCCAGGGCGGGCCTTCGTCGCGGCCGGGGGGCCAAGCCCGGCCGCACTGATCAATTGCGCCCGATCGCGGTCAGAGACAAGGCAGACCGTGCGCCTGCACTGCCCCTTAACCTTCATGCCCGCTTCGAGGCTGGTCGGCTATCGAAATTCGGCCCGCCATTTCGCGAAGGAGGCGGGCAAAGGCTCTAATACTGGTGCGGGCGCCGCCGACCGACCGCCTCACGGCCGCAAATCAGACTTCCAAGGCGAAAGTGCGCTTCTCCTTGGCCGCTGCGACAGGTCAGCTCCAGGCCGGCGTTGTGTTGGCGGTTGTGGTCAAATGGAACGGAACGACTCCCTCGGGGTCGGCGGGCGTCTTTGCTGAATTGCAAGCGAAAACCTCTGCCAATATGTCGCGTTGCCTACGGAGCGCCTTAAGGCTCTTGTATGGCATCGCGTCGTCGAACTCCTTCCCAAGGGCGACCCGCCAGGGTCCCTGGACCCGACCGATGCGGCGGACTGGGCGTGCGCCCGCACTTAGCGCACGCTTGCCGAGGGCGGGTCCGGCCTATTCGTGGCCAGGCGAGCACATGGCCCCTTTGCTCGCGAGCGATCAGGGGGTTCGGCCTCTTGTCCGGTGTTCCACTTAACCTGCAAATAGGCGCATAGTCTCCTTCGCCGTCGGTGCGGACGATTTTGAAGCCGCCCGCGATGGGCGCGAACCGGAGGGTCACGCATGAACCGAAGCCGAAAGCCGCCAGCGCGCATCCTCGCGCAGCCGATGGGCAGTTCGGTGGTCGACAGGTCGGGTCATCTTGGCTCGGCTACCGGAATCCGCGCAACGCTGTTGTTGCGGGCCGCCGCCGTCGTTAGCGGATCGGATCGGGGCCCGCGATAGGTCCGCGCGTTCGGCGCCCGCTGAATGGCCGGCCCGCGCCAATGTCTTTGCACGGGCCGCGTCCTTTTTGTCCGGGGCCCTATTGAAACAGCTTCCCGAGGTAGACCGCGCCTTGGGCAGGCGGGGCGACGCGCGCCGTGCCAGGCTGAATAGTTAGGGTGACGGACTGCGACATGGACCGGCAGAACAGCGCCCTTTTCGGGTGCGGTCCGACCGGCGTGAGAGTCGGAGCGACGGAGGCGATCGTGCCGGTCGCGGTCTGGCCGTCCGCCGAGAAAGTCAGATGGTAGCCAATAGTGAAATAGTTGCTGGCGGTGAGGTTCGAGACCCGCGAGCCCGTGATCGGCTGGTCGGTTCCGTAGCTCCATCCGGTGTTCAGGGTCGTGCCGTCGTTGCACAGGGCGCTGAAGAACACGGTCGCGCTCGTCGCCGCCAGCGCTCCGTTAGAGTCGGTTCCGACGACAACAGTGACGCCGTTCCCATCAGCTGAATTGCCCGAGTAGGTGCCGGCGAGCGCACCGGCGCTGGCGGTGGAGGTGGCCGCGAGGGCCGCAAGCGCGACATGTAGTGTGGTGAATAGTCGGTTCATGATTTAGCTCCTTGGGGACCAGCGACACTCGACCGCAGAGTCAAACATCGCGCCTACCTGCGAGTGTATGGGCCGCCGCCCGGCTGCGAAAGGTACAAATGGACAGTTGTCGCTTTGCACGCCGCCGGCCGGAACGCTGAACGAACATTCGCAAGCGGCGGGAAGTGTTGCGCGGCCGCCGCCCGAGGGTCTCTTACCCGCTCGAAACCGACATACGCCAATGGTGCGCCACATCGCGGCGCGGCCAAAGCTTTGTCCACCTAACACCACTCGCCGCCGACCTCGCATTGCTGGACAATGTCATCGGAAAGGCGGAATGCCGGGGCCTTCGACACCGCCGTCTCGATCTCGTCCGTACGGATTCACGGTTGCCGGCCAGCAAGCGGGTGGGCGGCATTCGCCGAGCGCGCCGACAAGGAAGGGTGGCCAGCCGTCGCTTCTTCGCCACCATCGCCAAACACGACTTCGCCCAGCGTGACCGAGGTCGCATCGAGCGCCATTTCGCCGACGACCTCTTGCTCCCCGGAAAGACCGTACATGGCTTCGACTTCGCCGCCACGCCGACGAGCTCAAAGGCCTACGTCATGGCTCTCTGCGTGGGTGACGCGTGGATCGAGGCCGGCGCGAGCCTCATCCTGATCGGTAGTCAGGCGGCGGAAAATCCCAGCTCGCCTCGGCCATTGGCATAGCGCTCGTCGGGAACGGCAGGCGAGTCCACTTCGACCGCACCTTCGACCTCATTCAAAAGCTGCAGGTTGACGTCCTGATCTGGTCAAAGCGGTGGCGCGAGAAAATCGGCAAGCCGATTTAGAAGTAATTGGACCCCCGACGCTAAGCCTATATTCTGCGGCGGCCGACGATCAGATGGTAGACCACGAGAACCACAACCGCTCCCAAGACCGCCACGATCATGCTTCGGACGTCGAAACCCGTTACGCCGGCGATTCCGAAGAGGTTGTTTGCGATGAAGCCGCCAACCACGGCGCCAACGATACCAAGAACAATATCCAAGACAAGGCCTGAGCCTGTCTTGTTGACGATTTTACTAGCGATGAACCCCGCTATCAGTCCCAGGATCAGCCACCCGATAATGCCCATTTCTCAGACCTCAGCCCTCAGCGCGGAAATCGCGGTGATCGTATCTTCACAACGTGGCGCCGATCCAGACGTTCCAGCCACCCAAAGAACAAGGTTCCTCTACGATCGCGGCATGCAATAGCAATTGCAGGCCTAGCCGCAGAGCAATCTTAAAAGCCGCCCATTCGGCCCAAGCCAAGGCATCGACCAAGAACCGTGGTGATGCTACAGACCGCGTTATTCCCGCCGCGCAATTCGATGCGGCGACAAGAACTCCCGCGAAGCCCTCCACGGGCGACCACGCCAACGTCGAAATGTCGGCAGCGCGACGCCTGACGATATAGCATCTACTGGCGCGACTGCTGCCTTTTTTCCAGAACAGACGGGTTGCACCGCAGTTCTGCGAAAACTTTGGCGGCAAAAACAGCTATGGCTTCGTTGTAGACCTCCGACCGCTCCATAAACCCCATGTGACCGGCGCCGTCGATCCGAATGAGCCGCGTGTTGGGGGCGGCTTCGGCGATCAGCTCGCTCGCCCTTGGCAGAGTGACGATATCCTTTGTTCCCGTGAGAATGAGAATCGGGACGTCGATCGTCGGAAGCACTTCTGTAGCTTTCCACCGGAACATGGCCAGGTTGCCCGCCGCCTGCACACCGGGCGATCCTTTGCAGGCTAAACGGGCGGTGAAATCCACCTGACCGCGGGTGGCGAACCTCCCGAAGCCTGTCATCCGCATGGCAAGCTGATTGGAACCGCTCAGATATCCCTGCCAGCTAAAAAGCCAAACCAAGGGGGAAAAAAGGATAGTCAACCAAGACATTGGTTCGATCGCGGGCCATCGTAGCGCCTGCCACAGCCAGCTGAGCCGCATGGTATGCAGCGGATTTTCATGGGTCGTGTCCACTAACACCATACCGTTTACGCGTTGGCGCAGCGCCGCCGGACAAGCCCGCCAGAAAGTCTGCGTGGTCATCCCGCCGATGCTGTGGCCAACGAGGAGGACCGGTCCGGGCCCGGTTGACTGAACCACCGCGCCGAGAGCCTGGGCGAACCGGTCGATCGTGAATTTACCGTCTTTTGGCGACTTTGAACGCCCCAAACCGGGGAGGTCCCACACCACCACGCGGAATCGCTCGGCCAGAGCATGCTTCGTGTACCACCAGGCGTCGGCGTTAAGTCCCCAGCCGTGGGTAAGGACAATGGTGGGCGCGGACTGCGACCCCAGTGTCTCGACGTGTAGCACCGCGCCATCGGGAGCCGTTACGACGTGCGCATGGCTGCGTTCTTCGCGCGGGTCCGTACGGCCGGCAGGGATGAACAGCAAAACGAGGAAGCGGCCGAGGAACGACCAGCCGACCAGCCCGAGTGCAATATAGAGCCGCCAGGGCTCTCCTCTGAAGTGCACCAGCGAGCCGTCTCGGTAGAGGACATCGTAGCCGTCGTACCAGCCCCATGCGAGATAGATGCCCCCGAACAAAATCGCCAGCGAAACAAGCGACAAAAGAAATCTCGGAAAGGTGATGATCGGCACGGTGAAGAAATCTCCGACGGCTTTATGACGCCGTTCGCTAACGTCGCGAGACCATGGCCGTTCCTACCGTTAACGCGCCTTCACAGGTAGGCCCATGAACAGTTACGTCGATATCGGAGCCCGCAAGCGGAAGCCCTCTTGTACGACCGCAGGCTTTGGGCGGAGTGTTTGGAAAAGACGAGGTAGCCGCATGCCAGCGCCTGATAAATCGTTCCGAGAGGGATACGTGGAAGGGTGGCGCGCAATGATGGGCGGCGCCGCTGGCGTGCCGCCTTGCACCGTGTGTGGGGTGACCGACGGGCGAACGGAATTTCAGGAGGGCATCCGGCAAGCCGTGGAGAGGGCGATCAAACGAAAGGCCGAACGCAATCGGTAGGATTTTCGCGGTCATCGTGCAGTCGCCCGCTGAATGATCGGCAGAGTCGATGAGGTGCGCCACCGCGTGTGGCGCGCACCTACAAGCAGGCGGCCGGCATTCCCAAGTGAAAGCCCTTCGGGTTCCGCGGGCTCTGAGGGCCGACCAGAAACGGGTGCTCCGCGGTTTGGACAAGACCGCGTTCTGTCAACGTCAGAAGCTCGGCGGCTTCTTTGATTTTTCAACCCATCGATCCGCCAGTCGGCCTGCCGCTTCGCGGGCGCCCAGTCCAAACGCGAGCGCCCCGGCGACCGCTGCTGAGCCGAGCACCAGTCCAAACGCCAGCTCTACGATCTCATCAGCGATCCCCATGGCGCGAAGACCCATGGCGACGCTCAAGGCGATGGTCGCCCATTTGACCAGGGAAGCGGCAAACCGATCGCCTTCGTTCATCGATCTACCGATCGCGTGTGCGAGCATATCACCGATGAGCACGCCCGCCGCGATGATCGCCGCCCCTAAAATCACGCGCCCAGCGAGACCGATAACCGCGGCCAGAAACATTGAAAGAGCCGCGAAGTGAAGTAGCCGGGCTGCTTCGATCGCCGAGAACGCCACGATGGCGAACATGACCAGACCGCCGATAAACCTCGAGGCGGTGGGAGAAGTCGTCAAATCGGCCGGTTCCGACGCGATCTCGCTCGTGCTCGCCGATCCGCCGCCGTAGGACGACAGGCGTTGGATGGAGCTGAACAGCTTGTCGACCCCGGAGGCCGGAAGGAGGCGCCCGACGACTCCGCCGATCCAACTCCCAATCATCAAGCCGATCGCCAGGACGATCGCGGCTGCAACCACGTTGGGTATGGCGTTCAGGATCGTCGACAGGACCGCGATAGCTGGCGCGGAAATCGCCTCGATTTTCAACGCCTGGAGCGCCGCAATACCCACCGGGACGATGATCAGCACAAACACCAGTGTGCCGCATGCGCTGGCAAGGCCGCCCCCGCTGACACTGCTGACACCGAACCGCGCGAGATGACGATCAAGGTCTGCGGCCTGGAGCGCTGACGTGACGACCCGGCTCGCGAGCTTCGCGACAATGAAGCCCATGAAAAAGATGAGCCCCGCGCCGACGACGTCGGGCACATAACTCATGAAGTTGGTCATCATCGCGTTCAATGGCGTGACCACTTGATTGAGCTGGAGTACGTTCAACGCGGCCAGGATGCCAAACAGCAGAACCAGCCAGAAGGCCACTTCGCCGAGCTGAACGCCGACTGTGGCGTCTGACGGTGCGGTCCGGTTGTGCCGTTCGGCAAGCGGCAAGCGGTCCAGCGCCTTAGCCAGCAGGGATTTCACCAACCTTGCCACGAACCAGGCGACGACGAGAATGAGCGCGGCCGACAAAATCCTGGGCCCCCAATTTTCTACCAGAACGGTAAGATGGCCTGTGTCGAAAGTGGAGGGCATGGTTTTCCTCAATCTTTGGAATCCGGGTGGAGGAACGCGTAGACGAAACGCGGCCCCTCTGTGGCAGTTCCAGGGCGAATTGCGGGGCCGGAAGGGAGGGTGGAGGCAATTGTGATCGAATTTGGACTCCTTGTGCTCGGAAATTTTGAGGCAAGGGGCGGAGGAATTTCAATGAGCGGATTGAGGACGACGGCAATCTAGAGCAACCCGCCTCCTGATCATTGTATATTAGACTACGAAGTTCCCCCCTGAGGGAGCAGGCGCCGGCAACCAAGCTAAAAACAGCGCGAACTTCTGGAACCACCAATTGCGGCTGAGCTTTTGCTTGCTCGGGAGCAAGCGAAAATTTTCGGTGGGCCGCCATGCTTCAGGGCAAGAGTGTCCTTATCGTCGAAGACGAGCCCATCATCGCCGCAGATTTGGCGTTTGCTGTAGAAGCTGCGGAAGGTGTGGTCGTCGGACCCTTTCGGACAGGTGAGGCAGGGCTAGCGGCGCATGCCAGCGGGGTCACCATTGATGGAGCGATCCTGGATGTGAGGCTGGCGGACGGAGAGATCACCCCCCTGGCCTGTGCGTTGCTCGCCAACGGCATCGTGGTCGTGTTTCATACCGCGTCGCCCGTCCCGTACGAAATTACCTTGCGGCATGGAGATCGCCCAGTCTGCAGCAAGCCCATGTCTTCGGAAACGGTGGTTCAGCATTTGGCGCTGCATATGGACGCGGGTTGAACGGATCGCGTGGCAGCGTGGCCGCGACAACGTCGCTGCGTCAGCGTGATGCGCATATTGATTCGACGCGTATCATGTGGCAGCGTTTGCAGGCGGGAAGGCGAGCGCGGCGCCGAGCGGGGGTCGGTGACAGTGTTCGCTCGGCCCCCGCGAGGCCGCTCCATCGGCCACGGCTGTGGCGGGCGCTGAACGGTGTTTTATGGAGGAACCGCCCGCGTGGGCATGGTCAAAGTGAAACAGGTTGTGCCGCCATCCGACGTCACGCCGATCGTTCCTCCATGCGCCTTCGCGATTTCGGAACAGATATAGAGCCCCAAGCCGAGACCATCGCGGCGGTCTGGCGTACGGCCGCGGAAAAACGGCTGAAAGAGACGCTCCAGGGTGTGTTTCTCGATTGCTGCTCCCAAATTGCTGACCGAGAGCGTGAATTGGCCGCCTTCTCCTCGAGCCTGCACCTGGACAGGCGCTTGCCGCGCGCCATAGAGGAGCGCATTACCCAGAAGGTTCGATAGGAGCTGCGCCATTCGCGGCCGATCGCACTCGACCGGCTCTTTCAGGTCGACATCGACCGCGATGACGCGTTCGGGGTACACGCTCCTGAGTTCTTCGACCACCTGAAGCAGGACCGGCGCCAAGGGCTTTGCGCTATCGCGACTGGTGGCGAAGCCACCGCCCAGGCGGCCCCGGGCAAAGTCGAGGATGTTTTCGATCAGCTCGGACATCCGCGAGACGCTGCGGTCCATTTGCGCGACAATTTCGGCGGTTCTTTCGGGCTGGCGCATCAGAAGCTGCGTTCCCGCCGCGACAGAGGCCAGGGGGTTTCTGAGATCGTGGCCGAGCACCGCGATGAACTGCTCCCTCAGCTCGGCTTCCTCTTTTTCGCGAGCCAGCCTTTCCTCCTGCGCCCGCTTTCGTTCGGTGATGTCGATAGCCGTGCCGATCACCCGCGCGCACCGGCCGAAATCGTCGAAAACGCCACGCCCTTTGGCGGCCACCCAACGGACAAGGCCGTCCTCCTTGCCAACCGTTCGGTATTCCACGTCATAAAGATCGCGCCGGCCGGGGTCCGCCGCGGCTGCATAAGCAGCCGCCACACGATCGCGGTCGTCTGGATGCAGGCCATTGTAGAAATCGTCCATGCTGACGGAAACGTCGGGGGAAATGCCGAACATCGCCTTGACGCGAGCGGGCCAGGAAAGCCGGCCGTGGCCCTCCTCGACATCCCACCAGCCGATCTCGGCGGCTTCGGTCGCCAAGCGCAGGCGTTCCTCGGTCGAAATCAGCTCAGATGAAGCTTCGGCAGGATCGGTGATGTTGAGGTCCCCATGAAATGCGCAATCGGTGCAATTATTGTATAATTGCAGGCCATGACCAAATCCAGAAATCCTTCAACAGGACTGCCAAAGCCAAAACGCGTCCTAGTGCTCGCGGTCAGCGCCCAGTGCCAGCTAAGCGTCGTGGTGATCGGAAGCCGACGGTGCCGCCGTCGCGCTCGAACGGCTGACAGACCATCCCGAGTTCTCGATCCAGTTGAGCTTTGTCGTCACGCCCGGACGGAAGGGTGACAACTAGACAACGAAGCGCCTGTCGCGCGAGGAGCATGCAAAGATTTACATAGCGACCATTACGCGAATGAAAATCGTGCACAACCGTGGCCTCTGGCGCAGCCGCCGCTCTTCACAGAGCCTTTCAAGGTGACCCAAGGCCGAGGATGCAACGATCCGTCTGAGCGTGGCGCAGTTGTCGGCCCTGCTGGAGGGGCTGGACTGGCGGCGTGTCCATAGAGCCGCCGGACGCGGGTCCCGGTGGGGGCGAACTGAGGTTTCGCCCTGGTTCACTCGCCGTGCCCTATGTTTTTTTTGCGCGCCGCACAGTCGCTAGCGGCAATTCGCTGGCACGACCAAGCCGGAACCTTTGCTTTGGCGACCGCTTAAAAGGATCAACTACGTAAAGGGTTTCGATGGGTCGGAATACGAACGAGGACGTTAAGCAGCCGGAACGGCCACAGTTACTGCAGGTTCTTGGCCCTGGCCTGATCACAGGCGCTTCGGACGACGACCCCAGCGGCATCGCGACCTACTCCCAAACCGGTGCGCAGTTCGGCTACAACATGGCCTGGGTCATGCTGTTCAGTTGGCCGCTAATGTGCGCGATTCAGGAGATCAGCGCGCGCATCGGGCGAGTGACAGGAAAGGGAATTGCCGGCAATTTGAAGCAGCATTACCCGCGCTCCATATTGCTGGGTGTCGTCGGCCTGCTGCTCGTAGCCAACACGATCAACCTCGGCGCCGACCTTGGCGCGATGGGCGCCAGCCTCAAACTCGTGATCGGAGGGCCTGCGTTGCTGTACGTCGGCGGGTTTGGGTTAGCGTCTGTCAGCCTTGAGGTGTTTGTCCGATATTCGCGTTACGTTTCGGTCCTGAAGTGGCTGACGCTCGCTCTCTTTGCCTATGTGGGCGTGGCCTTCGTCGTGCACGTGCCGTGGCTAATGGTCGCCACGCGGCTTGTCGCGCCTCGGATCACCTGGACCCCGGCATATCTGACCACGCTGGTGGCGATACTGGGAACGACGATCAGTCCATATCTGTTCTTTTGGCAGGCAGAGGAGGAGGTTGAGGAGGTCAAGGAACGCGCTGGGGCCAAACCGCTTTCGCGAGCACCGGCTCAGGCGCCAGGCGAACTCAGAAGAATACGCATCGACACCTATCTAGGCATGGCGTTTTCAAACATCATCGCACTCTTCATCATCGTCACGACTGCCGCCACGCTTAACGCGCAGGGGATAACGAATATCCAGACATCTTCGCAAGCGGCGGAGGCGCTTCGCCCAATCGCAGGCCAGGCGACGTTTGTCGTCTTTGCTCTCGGTATCGTCGGCACCGGGCTGCTCGCGGTCCCGGTTTTGGCGGGGTCTTCAGCCTTTGCCGTCGGAGAAGCCTTCGGCTGGCATGTGGGTTTGGCGCGAAAATTAAAGCGCGCCAAAGGCTTCTACGCCGTGATCGCGATTGCGACGGTTTTTGGCGCCGCGATGAATTTCACCGCTATCGATCCCATCAAGGCATTGTTTTGGTCGGCTGTCATTAACGGCGTAGTCGCGGTTCCGGTGATGGCGATGATGATGCGGTTGGCCAGCCGCCCGAAAGTCATGGGCCGCTTCACGTTGCCAGCCGCGCTCAAATGGGTCGGGTGGTTGGCGACGGCGGTCATGGCCGCCGCAGCGGTCGGAATGTTCGCGACGATTGGCCAGAATTGAGCGCGGTTCGTGAACACCGCCTGTTCATCCCGGTCAACCATTCCAGCGGTGCTGTCAATCTAGCGCTAACGTCTCTCCGCAGGGCGGAAAGGCCCAAAGCCACACGGGATTTATCCCATGATAACCGCCACTCGGCAAATGCGGCCGAGCGTCTCTCCTCATTTTGTGTCTCGATCGACCAGGTGGCGCGCCTGGTTGAAGTGGTTGTGGTTCGAGGCGCGAACCGAGGCGAATTTTAGATTGTTTTCTTCCTCCGAAACCGGAACATCGCTGTCTCCCGTCGTCGGAAGGGCGGGGCCGAATTCTCTATCCTGTTCTTCCGCCAGAGGCCGACCTGCTGACGATCGGCTTTGCCTATGTCCTTTATGGCGCCGTATGACCGCAGGCCATCGGTGATGATGGCCTGCGCCATGCCGTGGCGCTTCATCAATTTTTTCATGAAACTCAACGCTGCGGCTTTGTCGCGGGTCTTGGTGGCGAACAAACTGCCGAAGACTCGCCTCGTGATCGACCGCCCGCCACAGGTAATGCATTTCGCCGTTAACTTTTCACATAGACCTCGTCGAGATGCCAGCGCCAGCGGGTGAAACCGAGCTTGGTATCCACCTGCTTTCTGCGGATCTCGGCGGCGAACATCGGACCGAAGCGGTTCCACCAGATGCGAACGGTCTCATGACAGATGTTAATGGCACGCTTGGCCAGAAGGTCTTCCACGTTGCGTAGCGGCCGGGGGCACACTGACGTACCAAATGACCGCGAGGCGAATGATCTCGGGCGAGGAATGAAGACGATGGAGACGCGTTGTGGGTTTACGAGGGCGGGCGAGCTCGGCCACCTAGCCTCGACCTTTTAGTTGCAGTGCATTTGGTCTGACAAGCTCTTCGGCGAGCATTCGAACCAGCGGAACCGGTCAGGCGGCGGCTTGGGGGACTTCGGG
>CAWHEE010000022.1:0-7119 GCA_963828365.1 uncultured Alphaproteobacteria bacterium
CAGGCGGTATTTGGCGAACTATACTATCAGATTGTGCCGGATCGTCTCAAGCTCACGCTGGGCTTCAAATTCACTCAAGACGAGAAGGAAAGCGTTTCACGCCAGGCGCTCTTCTCGGTTCCCGTCACGACCAATATCCTGACGGGTGCGGTGAGCTACACCTCGCCCACGGGCGTGGTCACCACCAGCAACAATGAACAGGTGCTGATCGATGCGGCCGCCGCGGCCTGCGCCATCGATTTCGACCCGAGCAAAGCTGGCTGCCAGCCGTACGCCCAGCAGCGTCTGACGGCGCGCGCGCCCACGGGACGCGCCGTGCTCGACTACACACCCTCGCTTTCGTTCACGGACCAGACGCTGATCTATGCGTCCTACTCGCGCGGCTACAAGGCCGGCGGGTTGAACCCGCCGACCGACCCCAAGCTCGACCTCGGCGCGCCGCCAACCTATTCTCCAGAGAGCATCGACGCCTTCGAACTAGGAACGAAGAACCTGCTTTTGGGCAGAACCCTGCAGGTGAACCTGACCGGTTTCTTCTACAACTATCACGACCTACAGATCGGCACGATCAACAACCGGACCTCCTATACGACCAACGCGCCGGTGACCATCTACGGCGAGGAGACCGAGCTCGCCTGGAAGCCGACGCGCCGCCTCGAGTTCGACGCTAATGTTTCCTACCTGCACACCGCGATCGGAAACGCCTCCAGCATCGACCCTCGCAATCCCACCCAGAACAACCCGAACGCGGAACTGATCAAGGACCCCACCAGCAACGGCAACTGCGTGGTGCTCAACAACGGCCACGTCCCGATCCAGGACAATCCCGCTCTGCTGGCGGCGCTGAACTCGGGTGGATCGTTCTACCTCCCGACCGGTCCGGCCGGGGCTCCCTATCTGCCGCCCGGCGCGCCGCCCGGCGGCATCCCGGCCACGCCGGGCTTCGCCAATTCCGCCTTCGCCTCCTGTGCGGGCCTGGCCGCGAACCCGACGCTGGCCGCGGATGGGTACACCTTCTATGCTTCCGGGTTGCCCGCAAGCCTGCAAGGCAACGCCCTGCCCAATTCGCCGCCGGTTTCGATCACGCTCGGCGCGCAGTACACCATGAACTTGCTGGAAGGCCTAAGAGCGGTCGCACGGGTCGACTACAGCTGGCGCGATTCATTCTGGGGCACACAATACAACGCCCCGCGGGACCGGATAGCCGCCTACGGCCTGACCAACCTCTCGCTGACCATCTCCCCGGAACGCGACCGCTGGTTCGTCCGCGGCTTCGTCAGCAACCTTTTCGACAAGGTCGCCATCGTAGGCCTTTACAACTCCGATCCTGGGGCAGGTCTCTATACCAACGCCTTCCTTACGGACCCCCGTCTCTTTGGCGTGCAGGTGGGCGCGAAGTTCTGAGACGAATTGGTTTTTCAAAGGTGCGCCCGTCTTCGGCTGGCGCGAACACCGCGAGGAGCAAGATGATGATCTCAGAAGGCGGGAGCGAAACGCCTGGCTACAAATCCTCCCGGCTGTGGGCAGGGGCCGAGGTCAACAGATCCCGCGCGGTCTTTGCAACGACTTGCACTCGATCGCGTGTACTACTCATTCGCCTGAAACGATGTCCGCGTCAGACATCTTCGCGTGCATTGGCCTCTTCGCGCGCAGCGGTGAGTGCGAGCGCCCCATGAAACACTGCGCCCGGGCGACCCCGCCTCACCGCAAAGGACAGCGCGACGCATCCAAACCGAAAATGAGTTTGGCATGAAGGTCGTCATGCGTCGCGGATCGGCCTTGACATGTGAGGAGGCTCCCGAACCGGTTCCTGCCGTGGGCCAAACTCTGGTCAAGTCGCTGGCCTGTGGCATATGCGGATCGGACCTGCATGCGCTGCACGTCCGCGGCGCGGACAAATCGCCGCCTTTCGTGTTTGGGCACGAGTTCTGCGCCGAGGTCCTGGAGAGCCGGCCAGGAGACGGGGCCGCCTTCAAACCCGGAACGCGGGTGGTTTCCATGCCCTTCGCCGCAGGCCCCCAGGGCACGGAGGTCATCGGCTATTCTCCGCGGTTCCCCGGAGGCTTCGCCGAGAGGATGGTGCTGACCACTTCATTGATGCTCGAGGCGCCAAACGGGCTTGCCGCGGACATCGCGGCCTTGACCGAGCCGATGGCGGTGGGCGCCCATGGCGTGTCGCGCGCCACCCTGGACAAGGATACCGTGGTATTGATCGTCGGCATGGGTCCGGTGGGCGCGGCCGTGTTGCTGAACCTGAAGGCCCGGGGCTTTGGACCCATCGTGGCGGCCGATTTCTCGCCGCGGCGTCGTGAACTCGCCGAGAAACTGGGCGCGGACATCGTGATCGATCCGGCGGTGGAGAATCCTCACGATCGTTGGGCGGATTTCGGAGTGCCCTCGGGCAGGCCCGACCCCCTTGCGCCGCTCCTGGCCGGACACAACTCCAGGCGCGCGGTGATATTCGAGTGCGTCGGCAATCCTGGTGTTCTGCAAACCATCATCGCCGGCGCACCGTTCGGATCCGAGATCGTCATCCTGGGGGTCTGCGTGGAAGCCGACACCTTTCACCCGAGCGAAGCCGTCACCAAGGAGATCTCGATTCGAACCGGCGTATTCTATTCCGCGACAGAGTTCGCGGGCTCATTGCACGATCTGGCGCAGGGGATCGTCGACGGGCGGCCGTTGATCACGGACCATGTAGGACTCCTGGGTGTGGCCGACGCGTTCGAGCGGCTTAAGAAGCCCGAAGAGCAGGTCAAGATCATCGTCGAACCCGGGCGAGCTTAGTCGTCCGCAACATTTTTCAGATGAATGCCCTCTAGATCAAGAAGTGAGTGCTGACGCGCTCAGGCTTCCGCCCCAGGTGACGTTTCCGGGCGTCATCTTCAAACCGATCGACGAGGCGAACACTTTCGTCCAGGTCATGCTCGCCTGGTCGGGGGACGCGGAGGACGCGGTGATCGGGCGCTTCATCGCCGTCATGCGGGCCGCCGCTCGCTCACGGAGAATCGGTGCCTGAGCGCCCCTTTTTCAGCTTGAGAAACGCCCGGTCGGTGGCCATGAAACGCAGGAGCATCGGGCCGATCAGCCTCGCCGGCTCGATCGTGTCCTGGCCCGTCTCACCGGCGAGGGCGGTCGCGTAGGCGAGGAGATCGCGGTGAACGCCGGCCGCCAGCTCGACGGTGAGCTTGACCGGCTTGTCATCTTCGAGCGCCCCCAGTTTCAGCTTCGGCATGAGATATCCTCAACCCCGATACGGCTCGAGCACGAGATCGTGGGTGACCATCACCCGCACCGGAAATCCCGGCCGGATGGTGATGGTCGGCTGGACGTTGAGCGAGCGCCCGACGACCTGCTCGCCGATCTGGCTGAAACTCTGCGACGCCCCCTGGCGGATCGCCTGCGCCAGATTGTTCTCGCTGTTGCTGGTCCCGGCTTCGGAGCCCACGCTGAGGATCGTCGAGAGGATGGCGGCGTTGAAGAGCATGCCCCAATGGTTGTCGACGCGGTCCTGCAGCCCCGCATACCCTTGGGCATCCGTCCCAGGCTGGCGCTCCAGCACGATCGAGCGGCCGTTGGGCATGATCAGCCGATTCCACACCAGCAGCGCCCGCGACTGGCCGAAGGCGACCTGGGCGTCGTACTGGCCGATCAGGCGCGCGCCCTGCGGGATCAGCAGGGTCTTGCCCGAAGGGCTGTCGTAGACATCCTCGGTGACCTGGGCGGTGATTTCGCCGGGGAGGTCCGAGCGCAGACCGGTGATGAGGGACGCGGCGATGACCGCGCCGGCCTGCAGCACAAAGGGGCTGTCCGGGCCCTGGACGCGGTCGGGACTGACGGTCGACCGATCGACGGCGCCGTTAAGGAATGCGAGCTTGTGATCCTGCGCGGCGGGCGCGGGCGATTTCGTGTCTGGGGCGGAAGCCGGCGAGGCCCCACCGAGAAGCGCCGACGCGGCCGATTGAGCGCCGGTTGAGTTGCTCGTGAACAGCCGGCTGGCCAGGCCCGCCTCCGCCTCCTGAACCTGCTTCTGCTTTTCCGCATCGGCAGGCGTCGCCGGCGTCGCCGCGGTCGCCATGCCGGGCGCCGGCGCGCCGGCGTTGAGGATAGGTCGGCCGAGGTCGCCCGGCAGCGGCGGCCCCAACTGCGGGACTGTCTTCGGCAGAGTCGTATAGTCCTTCGGCAGATAGGCCAGTCCGTCGGGTGTCGTCCGGTTGCTGGTGTTGAAGAGTTCTGTCCGGGCGGCCTGGCGCTGGGGCTTGAGCGCCAGGAAGAGCGCGCCGCCGACGCCGAGCGCCGCGGCTATGGCGAGGCCGAGCAACACCTTGCGCGAGAGGCGCGTCACCGGCGCCCGGTTCGATCGCAGCCGCATCTCCTTGGGCGGCCGATGAGCCTCGATCGGCGCACCGTCCCCGTCCCGTTGCGTCTCGCTCATGACCGACGCCTCGCGCCGGTGCGGACGATGCGCACCGTCTGCTGGTGCTTTTCGCCGAGCTTGAGCTCGGCGGCGGCGAACAGGCGATCGACGATCATGTGGGAACCGTGGACCCGGTAGTTGACGAGCTCGCCCTTGCCTTCGGCGCCGATCACCCACAGCGGCGGCATCTCGCCCTGGCCGATGCCGGCGGGGAACTCGATGAACACCTGGCGGCCGTCGTCGAAGGCGCGAACGGGGCGCCAAGGCGGCGCATCGCCCTCGATGCGGTAGCGGAAGTTGAGGGCGTCGAGGTCGATCCCGGCGGCGGCCGGCGCGGCGGCCTCGGCGACCGCGTTGGCCTTGCGCACGGCGATGAGCTGATCCTGCGGGTACGACCAGGAAACCGAGGCCATGTAGGTCTTCTCGTCGGCCCGCAGCTCGAGATGATAGGTGCGCCGATCGGTGTTGATGATGAGGTTGGTGGTCAGATCCGGCCGGGTCGGCTTGACGAGGATGTGCTCGCGCCGGGCTTCGCCCGAGCCGCTCTGCGTGTCGCCGATGATCCAGCGGGCGGTGTCGCCGGCGGCGACGGGGCCTTCGCCGACCAGCTGTTCGCCCGGTTCCAGCGCGATGTCGGTGATCTCGCCGGGCGCCGCGTAGACCTGATAGAGGGCGCCGTCGGACCACGGATAGACCTGGATGGCGTTGAGCCACGCCGTGCGGGTCGGCTGCACACGCGCCGCGCCGTTGGCGCGCTCGATCCGGGCGTGCGGATCGGCCGGGTCCGTCGTGACCTTCGTCTCGACCATCGACCTGAGCTGGTCCGGCAAGGGAAGGAGCTTGGGAAGCTCCACCACCTCGACCGGCTTGGCCTCTTCCGACGGCGGCGCGGGGTCTGACGCGAGGACCGCCTTTCGGGCGCGTCGTCATAGGTGATGGCCGGCGGCTTGGGATTGGAGGCGCAGCCGGCGAGCGCGGCGAGGGCGAGGAGGGAAATCATGTTGGAAGCGTTGCGCATCAGCCTAGCTCCTTGGACCAGTCGAGGGCGTTGACGTAGAGACCGAGCGGGTTCTTCTTCAGCCGGTCGGGATCGCTGGCCGGCTGGATCGCCACGGTGAGGATGGCGCTCCAGCGTTCGGTGGTGGTGAGTGCGTCGTCGACATAGCGCCGCTCGATCCAGGCGACGCGGAAGCTGTCGCCGGAGGCGCGGATGACGCTGGAGACGTCCACCGACACCTGAACCGTGCCGACGTTCCTGAAGGGATCGTTGGTGCGCGCGTAGTCGTTGAGCGCCAGGGCCCCTTTGTCGGTGACGTAGTCGTAGGCGTCGAGCCAGTCGCGCCGCAGCACCACCGGATCGGCGGGGATGCTGCGCACTTCGTCGATGAACCGGGCCAGATGCCAGGCGATCTGCGGGTCGGTCGGCTGATAGGTGGCTGTCGCCGGCGCCACCGCCTGGGCTTGCCCGAGCTTGTCGACCTGCACCACCCAGGGCGTGATGTGCCGCGCGCCGACTGCCAGACCAGTCCCGCCGCCAGAGCGCCGCTCAAGGAAAGCGCGCCGAAGAAGGCGAGCCGCCAGTTCCTCGCCTGCACGCGCGCCGAGCCGATGCGATCGTCCCAGACCTGGCCGGCGCGCTGGTAGGGGGCTCCGGTGCCGGGGTCTTGCCGTAGCGGACGTTGGGTCGCTTGAACATGTCACTTATCTTCCGAAAGATCGACGCCGCCGCCGCTGGCCGGATGGTCGCCCGAGCGGATGGCATGGCCGGCGGCGCTCGCGCCATGGCTGATGGTCTGGTTGCGCTTAGGTCGCGGGCCCAGGCCGGCGGGCCGAGACCGACTGCCCGGCCGGCGGAGCCGGCAGAAGCCGCGGCGGCGCCGGAAGCCGCGCCCCGGCCGCGGGCCGTAACGGGCTGGCCGCGGCGCCCGCCGCTTCGCCGGCGCCGGCGCCCGCCCGGGCGGCCGTGCTCGTCGCCCCGGCGACGGAGGCGCCGCCGCGCACGGCCCCGGCGACCGCGCCGCCGGCCGCGCCCACGGCGCCGGCTGTTCCGGCGGCGAGGCCCACCCCCGCCGCGCCCAAGCCGGCGACCGCCAGGCCCGCGCCGACCGCGGCGCCGCGCCGAATTGCGGGCCGCCGGCGATGAGGCCGTTGGCGACACCCGGGCCGAAGATGGTCAGGCCCAGCAGCGTCATGGCCGCCAGAATCAGGGTGAGCGCGTCGGAGATGGTCGGCGGGTTGCCAAGACCGGTCATGAAGGCGCCGAAGATCGTCGAGCCGATGCCGAGGATGACGGCGAGGACGAGGACCTTGATCCCTGAGGAGACCACGTTGCCGAGCACTTTCTCGGCGAGGAAGGCGGTGCGGCCGAAGAGGCCGAAGGGGACGAGGACGAAACCGGCCAGGGTGGTCAGCTTGAATTCGATCAGGCTGACGAAAAGCTGAATTGCCATAACGAAGAAGGCGATGATCACGATGATCCACGCGAGCAGCAGGATGACGATCTGAAGGAGGTTGTCGAAGAAGCTCGGGAAGCCTGGTGAGCGCGGCCAAGGCGGTCAGGATCGGCTTGCCGGCATCGATGCCGTCCTGCGCGATCTTGCCCGGCTGCATCAACTGGCCGGCGGTTATCGTCCCGCCGCTCGCCTCAAGGCCGAGGCCTGAGAAGCTGGTGTAGATGATCTTCGCCAGGCCGTTGTAGTTGC
>CAWHEE010000023.1:0-14302 GCA_963828365.1 uncultured Alphaproteobacteria bacterium
CTGGGCGCGGCCGGGCAATTTCATCGACCGCCAGCTGACGCGCTTCACGCGGCAGTACCGGGCGGCCGAAAGCGAGCCGATCGCCGAGATGGAAGCGCTGATCGACGCCCTGCCCCGCCGCCTGCCCGGCGACCGCCGCGTCGCGATCGTCCATGGCGACTTCAAGCTCGGCAATATGATCTTCCACCCGAGCGAACCGCGCCTGATGGCCGTGCTCGACTGGGAACTGGCGACGATCGGCGATCCCCTGGCCGACCTGGCGTTCAGCGCGTTCGCCTGGCACCGCGGGACCGACGGCAAGCCGGCGCTGGAGGGTATGGGACCGGAGAGCGGCATCCCCTCCGAACAAGCCTTCGTGCGCGACTACTGCCGGCGCACCGGCCGCGAAAGCATCCGGGGCTGGAACTTCTACCTCGCGTTCGGCCTGTTTCGGCTGGCCTCGATCATGCAGGGCGTCTACCAGCGCGTCCTGAACGGCACGGTGGCCAGCGAGTTCGCCGCCGTGAACCACGCGCCGGAGCTGGCGCGCAAGGCCCTGCAAATTCTGGAAGACGAGAGCCTGGAAGAGATTGGGTAGTGGGTCGGATGAACCGAAACTCTCCCGCCGTAAGGGCACGGGGTGCAGTCAAGGCGTTTCCTTCTCCCCTTGCGGGAGAGGGAAGCAGGTTGAGTTTGCCGCAACCCTTAGCCCAACTCCGCGAGCACCTCCGCGGTGTGTTGGCCCAGGGTCGGCGCAGGGCGGCTGATCGGGAGTCGGGCGCCGTCGAAGCGGATCGGGGCGTTGGGGATCACGTGGTCGCCGATGTAGGGGCGGTTCGCGGTGGTCCAGAAGCCGGCTTCGCGGAGGTGGCGGTCGCGGCTGAGGGCGTCGGCGGGCAGGACCGGCGCGGCGGCGACCCCCGCCGACTGCAGCCTGGCGGCCGCCGGGGCCGGATCGCGGGTCGCCGCCCAGCGAGCGATCGAGGTCTCTATGTCGTCCTCGCGCGCCTGGCGGTCGGCCAGGGTCCAGCCGGGCGATAGCACCGGATCGGCGATCACCGCGCACAACGACCGCCATGCGGCGTCGCCATCGACCGACACGGCGAGCCAGGCCTCGTCGCCCGCGCCGGCGACGACGAAACCGGCGCCGCGTTGGCCCTTCGGCTGCCCCGGCGAGCGACGCCGCCCAGCTGATCGGCGAGGATCGCGTCGGCGCCCAGTTGAAACAGGCACTCGACCTGGCACAGGTCGATCACAGCCCCGCCGAGGCGCTCGCGGCCGTAGAGGCCGGCCATCGCCGCGGCGGCGGCGTAGAGGCCGGCGACCGGGTCGCCCAGGGCGACATGTTGCATGCTAGGAGCCCAGTCGGCATGCCCGTTGACGAAGGGCAGGCCCGACGCCTGCTCCACCGTCGAGCCGTAGGCGCGCAGTCCGCTCAGCGGGCCGCCGAAGCCGAACGGCGGCATCGACACCGAAACGACGCCCGGCCGAAGCCGGCGCTGCGCGGCCTGGCCCAGGCCCAGGCGCTCCATAACGCCCGGGCCATGGTTCTCGATCACCACATCGGCGCCGCGCACGATCGCCTCCGCGACACCGCGTCCGTCCGCCGTCAGCAGGTCAATGTCGACGCCTCGCTTGGAGCGGTTCACCGCCATGAAATGGCGCGGCAGTTCGTGCAGGGGCGGATCCTGAGCCTCGACGATCTCCCACCCGCGCCACCAGTCGGGCTTGGCCGCCGTCTCCACCTTGACCACATCCGCGCCCAGGTCGCCCAAATAGCGCGCCGCCAGGGGACCGGCCCATCCCATGCTGAAGTCGGCGACGCGCACGCCGCTGAGCGGGCAATTCATTTCGCCGGCCGGGCGCGGCGCGGTGACGCCGTCGTGGGTCATGCGGAACGGCAGGGTGGGGCCGTGGGCGCCGCTCGCCCCCACGGACGCGAAGGCGGAGCGCCCGGCCCAATGCGCCATCCGGGGCAGATCCCTGGGCCGCGGCGCCGGCGCAATCGGAATGCGCAGGCGCTCGCCCGCCTCGACCCAATAGGCGGTCGTCCGGCGCGCGAGCAGCGGTTCCAGCACGTGGTCCAGCTCGTCGGCGCAATCGGTGCGCAGCAGCGACGTAGCCAAGCGCGGATCGGCCGCCAGGTCCGGCCGCTCGATCAGGCCGCACAGCGCCGCCCACTCGCCGGCGTGAGCGCGGTGACGCCGACATGGCCATCCAAGCTAGGATAGACCGACGACGGATAGACCGGGTTGAAGCGGTTGACGCCACGACGCGTCGATAAGGCCGCCGGATCGGCGGCCGCCGCGACCGCGCCGGGCTCGGTCAGGCAAAGCGCCGATTTGAGACGCTCACGTCGACGCGCGCGGCGCCGGGCGCGTCGCTCATCAGCGCCGCCAGACCACCGATGAAGCCGTTGACGCCGGCGAGCATTTGCTGCTCATGCCCCTGCGCCAGGATTGGCGGCCCCTCGGGCAGGCCGAACGCGAACGCCAGCCCGCTCAGGGCCTCGATCACGGCGTCGTCCGCGCGCCAGTCGGCATAGGGTCCGGCGTCGCCGAACCAGGTGATCCCTACACGGACGATCTGGCCGCCGCGCGCGGCGATCGCCTGGTCGACCTCGCGAAGCTCGCGCGTCGTCTGGCCGGCGATCAGCAGCGAACGCAGGCCTGCCTCGCCGAGGCCGGCGAGCGCCGTCTCCAGATCGGGCGCGTTCGTCTTGCCTTCATCCAGCCAGGCGAACGCCCCTTCCGCCGCGTCCAGCCGGTCCGCCGGCGCGCCGCGCACCTTGACGACGTCGGCGCCGAGCCGCGAGAGCAGGCGCCCGCAGTAGCGAGTGGCCACGCCGCCTCGCGCTTCGACCACGCGCAGCCCCGACAGGCGCCCTGTTGCGCCGTCCTCACTCATTCGCGTTCCTCGCCCGGCGGCTTTCGTTGCGCCGATCATGAGCCGAAGTCAGCCAGCGCGCCAGTACGACGGCAGGCCGAGATCAGGGCTTCGACTCGAGCATGGAATCGCCCGCTCGCCGGCGACAGCCCGCAGCCCTTGGCGCGGGCCTGGATCGCGGAGATCCTGGCAAGATGCACGAGCCCTTCGTGGATTTGCGCGATCTGGTAAGGATAGACAGGCCCGGTCCTTTTCAGGGCGGCGATCTCGTCCGCCTCCTTGCCGGCGCACTGGCGGAATACCGCGTCCGCCACGAGATCCACCGCGCGACCGTCGCGAGCAATCGCGTAGGCGGCCGTCTTCATGCAGACGTGGGCAAGTTCGCGCTGGCCGGCATAGTCGCGCGGGTCGGTCGGCGCCGTCAGCCTGGGCGTAACGCAGGTGTCGACGGATTGCGCGGGCTTGTCACAACCAACAAGCCCGAGGGCGGCGGCGCAGCCCATCGCGGCAAGCAATCTCAATGTCCCCTCCCCCCCGGCGTCCTCCGGCCCCGTGTACAGTCCGGTGTCGACGAACTCCATGCCAGGGGCGGCCGCCAGGAGCGAAAAGGGCTGGCCCATCGGCCGCCGGCGCGGCACTCTGCGCTCAAGGAGAGCGCGTTCGCGCCCAACCGCCTTGAGGGAACCCTATGGCCTACGACGGATACCGCCTGATCCAGGTCGCGCGCGAGGGACGCATCGTCACGGCGAGCGTCAACAATCCGCCGATCAACATCATCACCCTGGAACTGTGGGCCGAGCTGGCGCGGCTGTCGGTCGAGCTCGAGGCGGACGCCGAGGCGCTTGTGTTCGTGATGAAGAGCGCCGACCCCGACTTCTTCCTCGCCCATTTCGACGTCGGCGCGATCCTCGACTTCCCGATCGACCGGCCGGCGAGCCGGGCCGACTCGGAGCGCAACGACTATCACGCCATGTGCGAGCGCTACCGCACCATGGACAAGGTCACCATCGCCCAGATCGAGGGGCGGGTCGGCGGCGGGGGAAGCGAGCTGGCGATGAGCTTCGACATGCGCTTTGGCGTCATCGGCAAGACGGTGATCAACCAGATGGAGGTGCCGATCGGCATCTTGCCCGGCGGCACGGGCACGCAGCGCATGCCCCGGCTGATCGGCCGGCACCGGGCGATCGAGGTGATCCTGGGCGGCGTCGACCTCGACGCCGAGACGGCGGAGCGCTGGGGCTATCTGAACCGCGCCATGAGCGCCGAGGCGATCGGTCCCTATGTCGAAGCCCTGGCGCGACGGATCGCGTCCTTCCCGGCGCCGGCGGTGCGGCTGGCCAAGCAGGCCATCGACGCCGCGACCAAGCCGCTCGAAGAGGGACTGCGGGACGAAAGCTTCCTGTTCCAGTCGCTGCTGAGGGAAGAGAGCGCGCAGGCGAACATGAAGCGCTTCCTGGAGATCGGCGGCCAGACGCGCGAGGGCGAGCTGCGGGTGGCGGAGCTGAGCGCGGAGGTCGCGAGAACCGCGCCCTAGTCCAGGAACAGCTCCGCCATCGCCTCGACGATCGCGTCCGTGTCCAGCCGGTACTGGCGGTAAAGGTCCGGCAGGTCGCCGGTCTGGCCGAAGCGGTCGACGCCGAGGGGGCTGACGCGCTGGCCGCGCACGCCGCCCAGCCAGGAGAGCGCCGCCGGGCTGCCGTCGATGATGGTGACGAGACCGGCGTCGGCGGCCAGCGGGGCCAGCAGCGTTTCCACATGCGAGGGTCGATTGCGGCCGGAGGCCCAGCGCGCGGCTCGCCTGGCCGACCAGCCGCGATGGAGCAGGTCGGGCGAAGTGACGTTGAGCAGGCCAAGGCCCGGGATGTCGTCGGCCAGCTGCTCCCAGGCGGCGATGGCCTCGGGGGCGATCGCGCCGGTGAAGACGATCGCGGCCGGCGCATCCGGCGCGGGGGGCTTCAGCCAATAGCCGCCCGCGAGCGCGTCCGGCCGCCAGCCGTCGTCCGCGCGCTCGACCTGGTCGATCACGCGCGTGGTCAGGCGCAGGTAGACCGAACCGCCGTCGTCGGCCTGCAGGTGCGCGAAGGCCCAGCGCATCATCGCGGCCAGTTCGTCGGCGAAGGCCGGCTCGAAGCCGGTCAGCCCCGGCTGGCCCATGCCGATCAGCGGCGTGTTGATCGACTGGTGCGCGCCGCCCTCGGGCCCCAGCGTCAGCGCCCGACGGGGTCGCCACCAGCAGGAAGCGGGCGTCCTGGTAGCAGGCGTAGTTCAGCACATCGAGACCGCGGGCGATGAAGGGGTCATAGACCGTGCCGATCGGGATCAGCCGGGTCCCGAACAGCGGCGCGGCGAGGCCGAGCGCCGCCAGCATCAGGAACAGGTTGTTCTCGGCAATGCCCAGCTCGATGTGCTGGCCGGCCCGCGCCCCCGCTCCATTTCTGACGCCGACGGGATCGCGCAAGGCGAAACACGTCCTTCAGCTCGCGGCGTCGGAACAGGCCGCGCTGATTGACCCAGGAGCCGAGGTTGGTCGACACGGTCACATCGGGGGAGGTGGTGACGATCCGGTCGGCGAGCGGGTCGCCCGATTTGGCGAGGTCGAGCAGGATGTTGCCGAAGGCCGATTGGGTGGACTGCTCGGCGCCGTCCGGTGTCTGGAT
Organism: uncultured Alphaproteobacteria bacterium; assembly: GCA_963828365.1. GTDB lineage: Bacteria > Pseudomonadota > Alphaproteobacteria > Caulobacterales > Caulobacteraceae > Acaudatibacter. Next base: position 5,523 of record CAWHEE010000023.1, read on the forward strand.
CGCTGGAACGGCGAGGGACACAGCGGCCGGGCGCGGCGCGGGCCGCCCGCAAAGCCGAGGCGTCGACGAAGGCCTTCAGTTCGGCGGCGGCGTTGTCGCCGAGGCCCGCCATAGGGCGCCCACTCCTCGCCCCGGCGCTATGCCCAGGCTGTCGCGCAGGGCGTCGATCTGGCCGGGGTTCATCAGGCCGGAATGGTTGTCCTTGTGGCCGGCGAACGGCAGGCCGAAGCCCTTGACGGTGTAGGCGATGAACAGGGTCGGCGGTCTCGTCGCGGGCCTGCGTCGAACGCCGTCGATCAGCGTCTCGACGCAATGGCCGCCGAGGTTGGTCATCAGGGCGGCGAGCGCCGGCGTCGTCGTGGCGGCCGATCAGTTCGCCAACGCCGGCGACGTTTCCCAGATCCTCCAGAAGCCGGCGCCGCCACGCCGCCCCGCCCTGGTAGGTCAGGGCCGCGAATTCGGCGTTGGGGCAGTCTCGATCCAGTCGCGCAGCGCCTCGCCGCCCGGCTCGGCGAAGGCGGCGCGCTGCAGCTTGCCGTGCTTGAGGGTGATCACCCGCCAGCCGCAGGTCTCGAAAATGTCGTCGAAGCGGCGGAACATGCGGTCGGCGGTCGTCGCGTCGAGGCGACTGGCGGTTGTAGTCGACGATCCACCAGCAGTTGCGGATGTCGTGCTTGTAGCCCTCGATCAGGCACTCGTAGATATTGCCCTCGTCGAGTTCGGCGTCGCCCATCAGCGCGATCATCCGGCCGGCGTCCTCGGCGCGTATCTGGCCGTGGGCGATCAGATAGTCCTGGACCAGGCTCGCGAAGGCGGTGATCGCGACGCCCAGCCCGACCGAGCCGGTCGAGAAGTCGACCGGGATCCTGTCCTTGGTGCGGCTGGGATAGCTCTGCGCGCCGCCAAGGCCGCGGAACCGCTGCAGCTGATCGAGGCTCTGGTTGCCGAGCATGTAGTGGATCGCGTGCAGCAGCGGGCCGGCGTGCGGCTTGACCGCGACCTTGTCGCGCGGCCCGAGCGCGTGGAAATAGAGCGCGGCCATGATGGTCGTCATCGACGCGCAGCTGGCCTGGTGGCCGCCGACCTTCAGACCGTCGCGGCTCTCGCGCAGATGGTTGGCGTTGTGGATGGTCCAGGCCGACAACCAGCGCAGGCGCACGTCGAGCCACTGCAGATAGGCGACTTCCCGGTCGCGGGTGTCGTCGGGCGCGGTAGCGGTGGCGAGGCGCGGCAAGACAGGCACGGTTGGTAGGCTCTCCAGTGGGCGCTGTGGATATAGACCTCGATGTCCGGGGTCGCTACCGGTCGCGCCACGCAAACGTGTCTGCCCATCCCGCCGTGCACGGGGTAAGGTCGCGATCTGGCGGCAAGTCTTACGAGCCGCCGAAGGTCGACGGAAAACGCAATTCAGGGTTGGAGCGAACCAATGACCGTTATCAGATGGCTGGGAGGTTACGGCGACTGGTCCACGGCTGCGGACTGGTCCGGAGGAGTCGTGCCCGGCCCGAGCAACGATGTGAGCATCAATACGTCGACCTCTTCCGAGGTCACCGTCACCAGCACGGAGACGGCGCATTCTCTTGCGCTGAACCATGGCGCGACGTTGCAGATCGGTGCGCGCGACCAAGGCGCCGGAACCCTGAGCCTTGCAGGGAGCCTGTCCCTGGCGGGCGGCGCGAAACTGACTATCGGCGGCTACGGAGTCCAGGGCGTTGCGGCGGTCCAGGAGAACGTGACCGTGGCGGGCGGCGCGGAATTGTTCGTGGGCAACTATGAAGGGGCGGGCGCTCTGACCATCGGGGGCAGCCTCACCCTAAACAGTGGGGCAGCGGTCGGAATCGAAGCTTCGGGGGTGGTGACCGTGGGAGGAAATCTCGCCCTGAACCCCGAGGCGGCAACCTTGCAACTCGACGGTGCGCTGTCGGTGGATGGCGCGGTGAACATCAGAGGCGGCGACTTCGTGGTCGACGGCGGCGTGCTGACTCTCGGCGGGATCCTGAGGGTCACCGGTGGAACCTTCGATTTCAACAGTGGGATCATCAACGGCGGCGTGATCAGCAAGGCCGGCGGCGTCGTTCAATGGGGAACCGGAACGCTGAACGGCGTGACCTGCTATGGATCGATGAATGTGCGCGGACGCCTGTCGATCATCGGCGCGGGGCTGACCCTGGCGGGCGTGGGGGGACAGGGGCCCGACGTCGTCAATCTGATCAGCGGCGTCCTGGATCTGCAAGGCGCCCAGACGCTCGACAATGCGACGATCAATATGAGCGCGGGCGGCGGTTCCCCGGCGGTGATCGACACCTCCGGCGCCGACGGCGCGCTGACCCTGGGCGCGCACCTGGCGATCAATGTAAAAGCCGCAGCGTCGATCAGTGGCGATCCGGGCGACAGCGTGACCAGTCGGGGCATAGTCAATGTCCTCACCCACGGCGCGCTAACCGTCGGCTCGGATCAGGGAACACTGAATTTCGTGAACCTGGGAACGATGACGGTCGCCCGCGGTGCGTCCATGTTTTTTCAAGCGACCAACCTCACCAACGCCGCCGGCGCGGTGATCTCCGCCGAGGCCGGCTCGCAGCTCACGTTTGGGGCCGCGGGCGGAACTTGGTCCAACGCCGGAACGTTAACTGCCGATCACGCGACGGTGACGTTCGACGGCGTCCGCGCGGGCGCCACCGGCGTCAGCGACGTCGCTAACTCTAGCGTCGACTTCAACAGCAACCTCACCACCGCCGACCTGGCGCCGTTCGAATACCGCAACAATTCCATCTATATCGGAGCGACGCTCGACAACAGCGGGGCAGTTCTGACCATCGGCACAGGTTCGGGGTTCGAGACCGTCAGCATTCATGGCGTCATCAGCGGCGGCACGATCGTGGACATGGGGGTTGGCGTCAGCTGGGCGGGGACCCTGGACGGGGTGACCATCGATGGAACACTCGATCTGAGTAACGGCGGGACCACGACCGTCACCGACAAAGGGCTGATCCTGAAGGGGGTGGGCGGGGTCGGTCCCGGGCTGGCGGATGTCCAAGGCGCGCAGCTGCTTTTCCAGGGAACCCAGACCCTCGACAATGCGACGATCGCGATCGGCGATGGCGCGGTGTACGCCGACGATACGGACGGTGGCGGGGCCGTATTGACGCTAGGCGCCAATTTGACAATCACCCAGACTGGCCTGACGGCGCAACTCAGCAGCAAGAACGACGTACGCCAGAACCTAGGGGACGCGATCATCAATCTGGGGGCGATCAACGCAAGCTTCAGCGACGGCACTTTCTACATAAACCCTCTGAATTTCGCCAACCTGGGTACGATCACCGTCGCCAACGGCGACACGCTCGAACTGACCCCCGGCAACTTCACCAATCTCGCGCACGGCGTGCTCACCGGTGGCGTCTATGACGTGGAAACAGAATCGACGCTGCAATTGGCCAACAACCTCGAGGTCACCCGCGACAACGCGGTCATCATCTTAGACGGCGCGAACTCGGTCATCGAAAGCTTCGACACCCAAACCGCCCTTCAGGTTTCCGTCGACTCGACCCTGACCAGCATCGCCGCCAATGGCGTGCTGGAAATCATGAGCGGACGCGATTTCACCAGCGGCAACGCCATCAGCAATTTTGGACGCCTGATCCTCGGCGGTGGCGCCTTCACAAGCGGGCGTCTGTACGACGCCGCGGGATCGACGCTTCAAGGCTATGGCGCCGTGACCTCGATTTTCATCGATCACGGTGGCATCGTCAGCACAGGAGTGCTGAGTTTTTCCGGTCATGGCGACAACTTCTCCGGGGCGATGAGCGGAGTTCAGATCGCTTTTTCGGGCGGTCGAGACACCCTGCTGTCCGGGGCGACGCTGACGTGCGCGAGTTGGTCGATGGCCGGCGGCGCGAGCGTGGCCGTGCGGGAAAATCTGAGTTACGCTGGCGCCGTCTCCGAGACCGCGTCTACCATCGTTATCTTTTCCGGGGACACCTTGTCGCTGACCGGCGCGGCGACCTTCGCCGGAGGGCTGACGGTTGGGGGGCCCGGATCGCTGGCGCTCTTCCAGGCTGTCTTCAACGGCGCAAACGTCATCTCTGCGGTTACGGTCGACACCGGATCACTAGTTGTTGCGTCGGGCCGTCTCGCCTTTCGACGCGCGCTAAATGGCGCGGGCGTCCTCCAGATCGGCGGCGGCGCGGTCGCCGAGGTCGACGCCGCCGCGTCATCGACCCTCGTCGCCGATTTTGCCGGGAATGAAGCGACACTTGCGCTGGGTTCGGCGAACGACTTCCGCTCGACCATAAGCGGTTTTTCCGGCGGCGATACGATCGACCTGATCGACACTGCGGCAACCGGCGCTACGCTCAAATCCGGGGACAAGCTAGTGATCGTCGACGGCGCCAAGACCATCGCCACTCTGAGTCTGAGCGGCAACTATGCCGGCGACACGTTCAACGTCTCCTCGGACGGACATGGGGGATCCGAGATCACCCTGGCCACACAATCGAAGGCCGAGGCCGCTCCGGGTGTCGCCCTGTTCGCTCAGCAACTATCGGCCTTCGCCCCGTACGGCGCGACCGCTCTGGCGCCGAGCGGCGCCGTTCCCCATCTGGCCGCGCCGACGCACCTCGCGCAGCCCAGGTTTCAACTCTGATCGAACGCCCGCCGTCTTGCGTCCCCTCCCCTCGGGCTACCGGATGCAAGGTCTTGATCTCATAATCGGTATGAGGATAATTCAGCCACACGGGTCTCGAAGGGAGTTGTCCCCTCCCCGCAGCCAGGCGACAACCCCGACGCCCAGCCCCATCACGCCCGCGCCGAACAGAGCGCCGAGACCCAGGTCCAACAACGAAGCGATGAACATGTAGACCGCGACGACCATAAAGGTCAGGGGGAACAAGGGGTAGAGCGGGGTCCGCGCGTGGCGCACGGCCTCCTGATGGCGACGACGCCGGATCATCAGGGCGCCCATGCTGAGCGTGACGAAGAACCAGTAGACGGGGGTCATGTAGTCGACCATGGCGCTGAAGCCGCTCGTCGCGAAACCGCCGGCTCCTGTCAGAATCATGGCGAAGCCGCCCTCGGCGAGAACGGCCCTGGCCGGCACGCCGCGCTCGGCGTTCCATCGACCGAGGGCGGCGAGCCGTGGCGCGTCGCGGGCGGCGGCATAGGTGGTGCGGGCGCCGACGATCAGCGTAGAGTTGATGCTGGCGACAGCCGATAGTCCCACGACCAGGACGATCGTCACGCCGCCGGCCCGGCCGAACGCGCGGCTCATCAGGTCCGCCGCGGGGGCGACGCTGCGCGCCAGCCCGGCCGGGCCCAGTCCCGCCATCAGCGCCCCGTTGAGCGCCAGGTAGATCGCCATCAGGATGGCGAGGCTGCCGAGGACGGCCGCCTGCATGCCGCGCCCCTCGCCGCGCACCTCGGCCGACAGGGTGGCGGCGTCGCTCCAGCCGCCGTAGGCCAGGAAGACGTAGATCAGTGCGACCGAGATATTGGCGATCGACGGCGGCGCGCTCGCGGCCGGCGCGAGGACCCGCGTCTGGCCGTTGAGCGCCAGCACGACCGTCGCGGCCACGACGGCCGCGAACCCCAGGGCCACAACGACGACCAGGACGGACTGGGTGAAGAAGCCGCGCTTGACGTGCATCAGGTTCAGGCCGGTCAGGGCGGCGACGGCGGCCTCCGCCACGAGAACACGACCCACGTGTGGCAGGGGCGTGACGGCCGCCAGATAGTCGGCGAACATGAAGGCCATCAAGGCGATCCAGCCGGTGTGCATCACCGAAAACCGCGACCAGGCGAACAGCAGTCCCAGTTTCTGGCCCCAGGCGCGGCGCAGGAAGGCATAGTCGCCGCCGGGGTCGGGGAAACGCGGTCGCCATCTCCACGTAGCACATGGCCCCGACCATCGAGACCAGACCGCCCGCCACCCATAGACCGTAAAAATGCCAGGTCCCGACGCTCGTCGCCACGATGGGCGCGGTTTTCAGCGTCTCGGTCGTCATGATCACGCCAAGCGACAGCAGAATGGCCTGGGCCATGCCGAGGTGCCGACGCGGTTCCGGCGCGGGGGCGGCGGAGTGGTCGACCGTCACGGCCAGGTCGCGCGCTTGAACGCAATGCGACGGTGATCAGGGCGGGCCGGCTTTCTTTACATCCTTGGCTGAAGGCACTCTAAGTCGCGCCCCCGAAACGAAAAAGGCCCGGGATTGCGCCCGGGCCCTTCCTTTGTGATCGCGCTCGTAGCCCCCTCAGGCCACCGTCTCCGCTTCCGCGGCGATGTCCGCGGGCAGCGGCTCCATGACCAGCGGAACCTCCCGGCTGGCGGCCAGGGTTTCGTCGCGCTTGGCGGCGATCCGCTGCAGGCCGCGCAGGTAGGAGCCGGTGCCGGCCGGGATCAGGCGGCCGACGATGACGTTTTCCTTCAGGCCCTCGAGGGTGTCGCGTTTACCATGGACCGAGGCGTCGGTGAGGACGCGGGTGGTCTCCTGGAACGACGCCGCCGAGATGAAGCTGCGGGTCTGCAGGGACGCCTTGGTGATTCCCAGCAGGACCGGCTGGGTGATCGCCGCGCGACCCTTGCGGGCCTCGGCCTTGGCGTTTTCTTCGTCGACCTCGGGCTTGTCGAGGTGGTCGCCCCGAAGCAGGCCGGTATCGCCCGGCTCGAGGATCTCCACCTTCTGCAGCATCTGGCGCACGATCGTCTCGATGTGCTTGTCGTTGATCGGCACGCCCTGCAGTCGGTAGACTTCCTGGATCTCATTGACCAGGAAGTCGGCCAGCGCCTCGATCCCCAGGATCCGCAGGATGTCGTGCGGGTCGGGATTGCCGTCGATGATGTACTCGCCCTTGTGGATGGTGTCGCCGTCATGGACGGCGATATGCTTGGCCTTGGGGATCAGGAACTCGACCGCCTCGCCATCATCGGGGATGATCTTGATGCGGCGCTTGTTCTTATAGTCGCGACCAAATTCGACGCGGCCGTCCATCTCGGCGATGACCGCGCAGTCCTTGGGCCGGCGGGCTTCGAAGAGTTCGGCCACGCGCGGCAGACCCCCGGTGATGTCCCGCGACTTGGCGCTTTCCGTCGGCAGACGGGCCAGCACTTCGCCGGGCTTGGCTTCGTCGCCGTCGCCCACCGAGAGAATGGCCCCGACCGGCAGCAAATAGCGAGCCTCGCCGCCGTTCGCCAGGCGCTTGTAGGCGCCGTTCTCGTCGAGCACGGCCACGGAGGGACGCAGATCGGCGCTACGCGCCGAGCCCCGCCAGTCGATGACCACGCGGTTGGAGATGCCGGTGGCTTCGTCGGCCTCCTCGCGCACCGACAGACCCTCGACGAGATCCTCGAAGCGCACGCGCCCGGGCACTTCGGTGATGATCGGCGTGGTGTACGGGTCCCATTCGGCGAAGCGCTGGCCGCGCTTGACCGGCGTGCCGTTCTTGATCTTCAGGCGCGCGCCATAGGGCGGCTTATAGGACTTCGCGGCTGACGCCATCGACCTCGATGGCGATCTGCAGGTTGCGGCTCATGACGATGACATCGCCATCGCCGGCCACCACGGTGTTGCCCGGCGACAGGCGCAGGATGCCGTCGTTGGCGGCCTCGAAGAACGATTGCTCCGCCACCTGCACGGCCCCGCCGATGTGGAAGGTCCGCATGGTCAGCTGGGTGCCGGGCTCGCCGATCGATTGCGCCGCGATGACTTCCACCGCCTCGCCGATGTTCACCGGCGTGCCGCGCGCCAGATCGCGACCATAGCAGGCCGCGCAGACGCCGACCTTGGATTCGCAGGTGAGCACCGAGCGAACCTTCGCGGACTGGACGTCGTGCTTGGCCAGCAGGTCGATCATGTCCTCGTCGAGATAGGTGTCGGCGGGGATGACGATGTCGTTGCCGCCCGGCGCCTTGATCGACTCGGCGCTGAAACGGCCGAGCACGCGCTGGCCGAGCGTGACCTGGACTTCACCGGCTTCGGCGACCGCCCGCAGGGTGATGCCCCGGGTGGTGCCGCAGTCTTCTTCGGTGATGATGCAGTCCTGGGCGACGTCCACCAGACGCCGCGTCAGGTATCCGGAGTTGGCGGTCTTCAAGGCGGTGTCGGCCAGGCCCTTGCGGGCGCCGTGGGTGGAGTTGAAATACTCCTGGACGGTCAGGCCTTCCTTGAAGTTGGAGATGATCGGGGTCTCGATGATCTCGCCCGACGGCTTGGCCATCAGGCCGCGCATGCCGCCCAGCTGCTTCATCTGGGCCTGCGAACCGCGGGCGCCGGAGTTGGCCATCATCCACACGGAGTTGATTTCCTTGGTCCGGCCGGACGTGTCCTTCTGAACCGTGGAGATCTCCGCCATCATCTCATCGGAGACGCGATCGGTCGCCTTCGACCAGGCGTCGACCACCTTGTTGTACTTCTCGCCCTTGGTGATCAGGCCGTCGGCGTACTGCTGCTCGTACTCCTCGACCAGCTTGCGCGTGGTGGCGACGATACCCTCCTTCTTGGCCGGGATGATGATGTCGTCCTTGCCGAACGAGATGCCGGCCTTGGCGGCCTCGCGGAAGCCCAGGCCCATGATCTGGTCGGCGAAGATCACCGTCGCCTTCTGGCCGCAGTGGCGATAGACCACGTCGATCAGATTGCCGATTTCCTTCTTGGTCAGGCTCTTGTCGACCAGACGGTGGCCGACGGCGGGATGCTGAGGCAGCAGGGCCGCGATCTTCATCCGTCCGGGCGTCGTTTCGATCACCTTGCGCACCAGCTTGCCGTCGGCGTCCATTTCGGTGAAGC
>CAWHEE010000024.1:0-201638 GCA_963828365.1 uncultured Alphaproteobacteria bacterium
GAACGCCGCCTTGGCCAGGGAGCTCTTGCCCGTGCCACGCACACCCCACAGCAGCAGGTGGTTGCCGGCGACGCCAGCGGCGAAGCGCCGGAACGCCTCGACGCAGGTCGCCTTCTGTCGCTCCACTCCGACCAGGAGGTCGAGGTCCAGGCCGTAGTCCGGGGCGGCGACGAATAGGCCGCCGGCCGCATCATGCCGGAACATCTTGCCGCCGGTGAAGTCGGCCGGCGGCGGGCGCCGGGGCCATCCGCTCCAGGGCTTCGGCGATGCGCGTCAGCGCCGCGATCAGGGGGTCATCCATCCGCGCGGCTCTAACCCGCCGACGCCCATTTGAGAAACGGCGGACGCTCCACCCTAGCCGGCCGACAGATCACCAGCCGACCACCCGCTTCCGCTCCGGATTGCCAAACCGACTTTGGCCGCATAGCTTCCCGCGACTTTTCGGCGGGCCCCTCCAGGGCGGGCCGCCCGTCGTCATTCCCGGAGACACAATGATCGCCAGCACCGCCCTCGTTTACGCGCAGGCCACCGCCCCCGCCGGGGGGATCGCAGGGTTTTCTTGCGGCCGAGGGACCGTTCATCCTGCTGATCCCGATGGTCGTGCTCTACTATTTCATGATCATCCGGCCGCAACAGAAGCGCGCGCGCGAGCACGCCGCGCGCATCGGGGGCGTGAAGCGCGGCGACACCGTGGTCCTGTCGAGCGGCCTGATCGGCAAGGTCGTCCGGGTCGAGGATGCGGAGATGGGCGTGGAGATCGCCCAGAACGTCACCGTCAAGGTGGTCAAGAGCGATGATCGCCGAGGTGCGCGCGCGCGGCGAACCGGCCCGCCAACGACGCCAAGTCCTGAAGGCGAGCGCCGGTCGCCCGCCATGCTCACCCTGTCGCGCTGGAAGATCGGTCTGGTCCTGGCCTCGTTGCTGTTCGGCCTGCTGTTCACCCTGCCCAATCTGTTGCCGCCAGGCGGTCGTGGCCTCGCTGCCCGGCTTCTGCCGCACGACCGGCTGAATCTCGGCCTCGATCTGCAGGGCGGCTCCTATCTGCTGGAAGAGGTCGACACCGGCGCGCTGCAGAAGGAGCGCCTGACCAATCTCACCGAGGACGTGCGCACCAAGCTGCGCGACCGAGCAGATCGCCTTCACCGAACTGGCCCTGATCGGCGACGCAGGTCACGGTGCGGATCACCGACCCGGCGCAGGTGGACGCCGCCTTCAAGGCTGCTGAACAATTCGCTGGGCGAGCGCCTGCCGAGCGGCGGCCGCGACGTCACGGTCGAGCGGCGGCCCGACCAGCACATCGCGGTCGCCTTCGTTCCCCAGGCCGTCCAACGCGGCCGCGCGCGACGCGGTGACCACGCTCGATCGAGATCATCCGCAAGCGGATCGACGCGCTGGGCGCCAAGGAGCCGGTGATCACCCAGCAGGGGTCCATCGCGCATCGTCATCGAGGCGCCCGGCGAGAGCGACCCGGAAAAGCTGAAGGCGATCATCGGCAAGACCGCCAAACTGACCTTCCAGATGGTCGACACGACGGTGTCGCCCGACGACATCGCCGCCGGCCGCATTCCGCCGGAGGACGAGGTCCTGCCGAGCGACGACGGCTTCGGCGCCCGCCTATGATGCGTCAAGCGGCGCTCGGTGGTGACCGGCGAGATGCTGACCAAGCGCCTCGGCCAGCCACGACGAGACACAACAGCCCGGCCGTCGCCTTCAGCTTCAACGGCATGGGCACGCAGCCGCTTCGCCGAAGTCGACCAGCCAGAACATCGGCAAGCCCTTCGCCATCGTGCTCGACAAGCGGGTCATCGCGGCGCCGAGCATCCGCTCGGCGATCACCGGCGGCAGCGGGCAGATCACCGGCGGCTTCACCGAGGAATCGGCGCACGACCTCGCCCTGCTGCTGCAACTCCGGCGCCCTGCCGGCGCCGCTGAACGTCGATCGAGCAGCACACCGTCGGGCGCGGAGCTCGGCGCCGACGCGGTCAGGGCCGGCCAGCTCTCGATCCTGATCGGCGCGGCGCTGATCTTCGTCTTCATCATCCTGGCCTACGGCCTGTTCGGCGGCTTCGCGGCCATCGCCCTGGTGGTCAACGGCCTGATGATCGTCGGCGCGATGAGCCTGTCGCACGCCACCCTGACCCTGCCGGGCATCGCCGGCCTGGTCCTGACCCTGGCGGTGGCGGTCGACGCCAACGTGCTGATCTACGAGCGCATGCGCGACGAGGTCAGGGGCGGGCGCCCGGCGATGAGCGCCGCCGACGCCGGCTTCAAGCGGGCGCTGACCACCATCATCGACGCCAACGCCACGACCGTGGTGGCGGCGATCATCATGTTCAATCTCGGCGCCGGACCGGTGAAGGGCTTCGCGCTGACGCTGCTCATCGGCGTGTTCACCTCGGTGTTCACCGCCATCCTGATCACCCAGGTGCTGATCGGCTGGTGGTTCCGGGCCTTCCGGCCCAAGACGCTTGCCGATCAGCTAGGAACTCTCGCGCATGTGGCCTCTGATCAAGCTCATTCCGCACGACACGAAGTTCCCCTTCGTCAGCCTGTCGCGGCTGTTCGCGACGCTCTCGATCATCGCCGTCATCGCCACGGTGATCGGCTTCTTCTATCCCGGCCTGAACCTCGGCATCGACTTCAAGGGGGGTACGGTGCTGGAACTCAACACCGGCGCCAGCCCGGTGGACCTCGGCAAGGTTCGCGGCGCGCTCACCGGTCTGCACCTGGGGGATGTGCAGGTGCAGACGTTCGGCCGTCCCAATGACGCCGTGGTTCGATTCCAGACTCCGGCCGGCGCCAGTCCCGGCGCCGTGGTCACCAACGTCAAGGCGGCCATCAGCCGGTCGCTCGGCCAGGTGACACTTTTCCAGGACCGACGTGGTCGGACCGGAGATTTCAGGCGAACTCGAAGGTCAAGGGTGTCGTCGCCTTGCTGACCGCCATCGGGCTGATGCTGCTGTACATCTGGTTCCGGTTCGAACTGCAGTTCGGCCTGGGGGCGGTGGTCGCCCTGTTTCACGACCTGACGCTGTCGTTTGGCCTGATCCTGTTGTTGCGACTGGAGTTCAGCCTCAACCTGATCGCCGCACTGCTGACCATCATCGGCTATTCGATGAACGACACGGTCGTCGTGTTCGACCGGCTGCGCGAGAACCGCCGCAAATACAAGCGCATGCCGCTACGCGACCTGATCGACCTGTCGGTCAATGAGACCCTGTCGCGCACGGTCATCACCGGCCTGACCGCCCTCCTGGCGCTGTCGGGCCTGGCGATTTTCGGCGGCAGAGTCGCTGCGCGGCCTGTCCATCGTCCTGCTGTTCGGCATCGTCATCGGGACCTATTCGTCGATCTACGTCGCCTCGCCGATCATTCTGCTATGGGGCGCCAGGCGCGACGACGAAGAGGCCAGGCCGATCGCGCCGCAGCCGGCGCGCCCGTGAACCGGGCATGCGCCAACCCCCTTCCATCGACGCCTTCGGCGGCGGCGGGTTTCGGGTTTCCGGCCTATGGCGTCCGGGCTCGCTGCTGGTGCTCGACGACGCGCCGGGCGATTGGCGTCCCGCGATCCATCGCCGAGCTGGCGCCGCGAGGATTTCGCCGAGGTGCATCGCCGGCGGCGTGACCGTATCGGAATTCGTGCTGCTGGGCACCGGCGCGCGAGCAGGCGCTGCCGCCGCGGGCGGTGCGCGAGGCCATCCGGGCCGCCGGCCTCGGTCTGGAATTCATGTCCACCGAAGCGCGCCGCCCGCACCTACAACGTCCTGGCCTCCGAAGGGCGCCGGTTCGCGACCGCGTTGATCGCCGTCTGAGCGGCTTTCCGGCTCGACGTGAAAGGCGCTATGCCCATGCTCGTAAGGGCAGGATTCATCGAGGGGTTTCGTACGATGGCCGGTCTTCTTTCAAATTTCCGCAACACCATGATCCTCAGCGTCGTGCTGGCGCTGATCATGATCGGCGCCTATTCGCAGACGCCGCAGGGCGTCGGCGCGATCTATTGGCAGGCGGTGTTCCGCTGGATGCACGTGGTTTTCGGCATCCTGTGGATCGGCCTGCTGTACTATTTCAACTTCGTCCAGATCCGGAAGATGCCGGACATCCCGGCCGAACTGAAACCGGCGGTGTCGAAATACATCGCCCCGGAGGCGCTGTTCTGGTTTCGCTGGGCGGCGCTGTTCACCGTCCTGGCCGGCATCGGCATCGCCATCCTGCGGGGCCGGCCGTATGCCGAGGCCGTGTTCAGCTTCGGCCTGATGCACGGCGACGGCGGTCCCGACCGCGTGCGTCATGCTGATGGGCATCGGCATCTGGCTGGCGATCATCATGTTCCTGAACGTCTGGGGCATCATCTGGCCGAACCAGAAGATCGCGCTGGGGATCAAGGAGGCCGACGCCGACGCCAAGGCCAAGGCGGCCCGGATCGCCATGCTGGCGTCGCGCACCAACACCTTGCTGTCGCTGCCGATGCTGACCTCGATGGCGATGTTCCAGACGCTCTACGGCTGAGCGATTGCCGGCGGCGGACGAACTCGACGCCTCCGTTCGTCGGTCCGACCCGGATCGTTGGCTCGCCAGCCGATTCATCACCGATCGGCGGCGCCGGTCGGAGGTGGTCGCGCTCTATGCCTACGAGCGAGAACTGGATCGGGCGCTGCGCGTCACCTCGAACCCGCTGCTGGCCGAAATTCGCCTGACGTGGTGGCGCGAGGTGCTCGAAGAGATATTCGCCGGTGAACGCGTGCGGTCCCATCCGGTCGCCGTCGCGCTGGCCTCGTGCGTGCGAGCGAGCGGTCACCCGCGGGAGCCTCTCGAGGCGATGATCGAGGCGCGCATCGCGCCTCCGACGGATCCATTGGAGTGGGCCGACAGGACCGCGGGCCCGGTGACGCTGCTCGCCGCCCGCACCCTTGATCGAAATGTCCCGGCGCCGGCCGTGCTGGCCGCGGGGCGGGTCTGGGGTCTGTCGGGCCTGGCGCGGGCCGGCAAGCAGGTCCTCGACCTGACGGGGCCGATGGCCGAGGCCGCGAGGCTGGCGCCGTCCGTCGGCGCGGAGGCGTTTCCGGCCATCGCCCATGTGACGCTGGCGCGCGCCGCGAACCCCTCACCCCTCGAAACCCGGGTCCGGTTGCTCTGGGCCGTGCTACGCGGTCGCCTCTAGCGCCTCGCCCGACGCGCTCAGCGGCGCCGGTCCGTCGGCCCAGGCCGCCAGGTCGCTCAGCGCTCGCCGGCTCATCGCTCGCTTTCTGGCTCGTCCACGCTCGCCGCGCGCGAACCGCCGGCCGGCATCGTCGCGCGCCGGGGCGTCCATCGGCGGAAGCAGTCCGAAATTGATGTTCATCGGCTGAAACGAACGGCCGCCGCTTTCCAGGTGGCCGCCGGTGATATGGGCCAGCAAGGCGCCGAGCGCGGTGGTCGGCGGCGGTGGCGGGCTCGTCTGGCCGCGCCGCTCGGCGGCGGCGAAACGGCCGGCGAGCAGGCCCATGGCGGCGCTTTCCACATAACCCTCGACCCCGGTGATCTGGCCGGCGAAACGCACCCTGGGGTCCGTCTTCAGGCGCAGACGTTCCGTCGAGCAGGCGTGGGCTGTTGATGAAGGTATTGCGGTGCAGGCCGCCCAGGCGGGCGAATTCCGCGTCCTCCAGCCCGGGAATGGTGCGGAACACCTCCATCTGGGCCGCCGTGCTTCAGCTTGGTCTGGAAACCCACCATGTTCCACAGCGTGCCCAGGGCGTTGTCCTGGCGCAGTTGCACCACGGCATGGGGCTTCTCGCCGGGCCGATGCGGATTGGTCAGGCCGACCGGCTTCATCGGCCCGTAGCGCGGCGTGTCGCGTCCGCGCTCGGCCATCACCTCGATCGGCAGGCAGCCGTCGAAGTAGGGGACGTGTTCCCATTCCTTGAATTCGGCTTTTGGCCCGGCGAGCAGGGCGTCGATGAACGCCTCGTACTGCTCCCGGTCCATCGGGCAGTTGACGTAGGCGCAGGCGTCGCCGCCAGGGCCTTCCTTGTCGTAGCGCGACTGCTTCCAGGCGATGTCCATGTCGATGGAGTCGGCATGCACGATCGGCGCGATGGCGTCGAAGAATGACAGTTGATCCTCGCCGGTCAGGCGCAGAATGAATTGGGTGAGGGCCTGTGAGGTGAGCGGGCCGGTGGCGACGATCACGCTCGACCAGTCGTCGTGCGGCAGCCGTCACTTCGCCCCGTTCGACGACGATCCCCGGGTGGCTGGCGATCGCCGCGGTGACGGCTTGGGCGAATCCGTCGCGATCGACGGCCAGCGCCCCGCCGGCCGGTGTGCGGTTGCGCGTCGGCGCAGGCCATGATCAGCGAGCCCAGTGCGCCGCATTTCCGCGTGCAGCAGTCCGACGGCGTTGTAGTCGGCGTCGTCGGATCGAAACGAATTCGAGCAGACCAGTTCGGCGAGGCGATCAGTCTGATGCGCCGCGGTGCCGACGCACGGCCGCATCTCGTGCAGCACCACTGGCGACGCCTGCCTCGGCGGCCTGCCAGGCGGCCTCGCTACCCGGCCAGGCCGCCGCCGATGATATGAATGATGGAGTCCGACATGTCCGGCCCGATCTACGCCGGCCGGGCGGCACGTGGAAGTGGCGCGGTTCCGGCGTCTGGGTTATGGGAGCGAGGGCGCAGTTGGGCGGGGATGAAAAATGGCGCAGTTGTCCATCGGCGACGCGGTCGGCGCGGGATTTTCGCTGATTTGGCGCAGACCCGGCGATGTCCTTCTCTGGGGTGTTCTCGAATTGATCCTGGCGGTCGCCGCGTTCGGTCTGTTCGGCTCGGTCTACGTGGAAATGCTGAGCGGGATCATCGCCAGGGCGCAATCGGGCGTCACCACGGCGCCGATGTTCGATGTCGCGCGATTTGCTCAGATCCAGGGATGGAGCTGGCTGTTTTCTCTGGCGAGCGCCTTCACCCGCACGGTGGTGTTCTGTGCGATCTGCCGGGCGGTGCTGCACCCCGACCAGGGGCGATTTGCCTATCTTCGACTGGGTTCGGCCGAGTTGTTGCTCTTCGTCCTGCAGATCGGCGCCTATATCGTCTTTCTCGTCGGTGTCGCGATCGTGGTTTTTGTCGGCGCTCTGCTGATCGCCGGCCTTGCTCTGGCCCATGCCGGAGCCGCGGCGGTGATCGTAGGCCTGGTCGGCGGGATCGCGATGATTATCGGCGTGGCCTTCATCGCCGCACGGCTGTCCCTGGTCGGTCCGATGATCGTCGACGACGGCAGGTTCCATCTGACTGACGCGTGGGCCCTTACCCGCCGCCACGCCGGCGGGCTGTTCGTCGTCATGCTTTGCCTCGTCGCGCTGGTGATTCTGGCCCAGATCGTGTTCGGCCTGATTGCAGTGTTGACCGGCGCGACCTTTTTGGCCGCCACGGCCGGTGGGTTCGACCACCTCTCCACCTTCTTCCGCCGCCCGCCCGGCGAGATACTCTCGGGAATGAGTCCGCTGTTGGGGATTTCGGTGGTGGTCTCGGCGCCGCTGCTCGGGGCCTTCATGGCCGTCACGGGCGCACCGTGGGCGCGGGCCTATCGCGATCTGGCCGGCCCCGATCTCTCGGCGACCTTCGCCTGAAACAGCCGCTGACCACCAGCGTGGGGGTGTTCGCCGCCTGTCGCGCGGCGCTCGCGTTCATTGCGCCGGCCTGGCGAGGCAGCGGGTTGACCATTGCGCTGGGCGTGCTGGTCTGGACCGCGGCTCTGTCACCGCTGCATGAGCCGCTGCTGGTCGTGGCGGCGTTGTGTCTCAGTCTGGTGGTTTCCGCCGATCTGTATCGCCAGGCTTGCGGCGGGGCGGCGCGCGGCCTGGTCGGCGGTGTCGCTCGCCTTTGCGCGGTCTGGCTGTTGAGCCTGACGTTTTTCTCCGTCCTCGGGCTGTTGGTGTTCGTGGTCCTGCTCGCTTCCGCCTATGCGGTCGCGTCGGCCGGTCCGGGTTTCGTCTCCTCTCAAGTGTCGACCTGGGCCCCGGCGATCCAGGGCCGTGGGCGCCTGCCGCTCGCCCTGGTCGGCTTCGGCGGCCTGGCGATCCTGGGGTGGGCGGCCACCCGCGTGGCGTTGGCCCCGGCGGCCACGATCGCGCGCGGCCGGATCCTGGTCCTGGCGACCTGGCCGCTCACCCGTCACCTCGGGTGGCGGTTGCTGGCTGCACGGATGGTTTTCGCCGTGCCGTTCGCCAGCCTGGCCGTGCTCGCAATCAGGGCAGGTCGAGCCCCTTCGGCGACGGTCGAGGCCTGGGCGCTGGCGTTCGCCGCCGGTCTGTTGCTGACGGGGGTTTGGCTTCCCTTGAACGTGGGACTCATGTCGTACATTTTCGAGCGCCGCGCGCACGGCCTGCCGGAGATTGCCGCCTCTCGATGACCGCCCTTTCGCCCTTTGATGCAGCGACGGAAGGCTTTCGGGTCATTCGCCGCGAACCTCGCGCCGTGCTCGTGTGGGCGCTGCTTTGGCTGGCGGCCATCTCGATCACCGCCATGGTCGTCGCCTCCGGCGGGCGGGTGACGCCCAGTCGCCTGGGCGCGCATCGTGAACTGGGAGAGATCATCCGGCAGTTCGGACCGTTCGCCGTCCTGCTGATCGCCTTGTTGCTGCTGGCCTGGGCGGCCACCACCGTGGCCACGTTCCGGGTGGTGCTCCGGCCCCAGGCCCGCGGGTGGTTCTTCCTGCGTCTCGGGGCGGACGAGCTTCGTCTGGCGGTAATGACGGTGAGCGCGGTGATCCTGGTGTTGTTGCTCGGCGGGGCCCCGGCGTTCGTCCTGTTTCTTCTCGTCAGCCCGTTGATGGCGGCGGCCCCGACCCTGGCCCGCGATATCGCCACCCTCGGCGCGGCGGTGACCGTGTGCCTCGATATCTGGATCGCCGTTCGCCTGTCCCTGATCGCCGTGGAGACGTTTGCAGAACGGCGTTTCCATCTGACCGCCTATTGGCCTTTGGCGGCCGGGCGTTTCTGGTACTTGTTCTCGAGCTACGTTCTTTGCTTCATCCTGTTCTTCGTCCTGCTGCTGGCGTTCGCGGCCAGCGGTGTGTTGCTGGAATGGGTCCAGGCCGCCATCGGCTTTCCGCACGGCGCCGATCCGTTCCGCCGGATCGGGCTGCTGGGGCTCGCTGGCTGCAGCGCTCTCCTGGCCGCCACATTCTTCGTCCTCACCACCGTTCTGGTGTGCGCCTGCCAGGCCCACGCCTATCGCGCGATCTGCGGCGGGAACCCCGCCGAAGCGACTCCCAATGGTTCCGCCGCGCGGCCGGGCCAAACCCCAATCGATCGAGGCGTCCAGCGTTATCGAGATTGAACTGTCGAGGCTGATCGATCCGGTTTGACACGGCTCGCCGCAAACCTGCCGCCCGATCGGATCGTTCAGGCATTGGCCCGCGCCCGAGAGCGCTTGGTCGGCGTCGAGCGCGCCGTGTGTCGGGCCAGAGTTTCCTTGAGATAGCGTCCCGTCCAGCTCTTTGCGTCCTTGGCGACGCGCTCGGGCGATCCGGTGGCGACGATCTCGCCACCGCCGTCGCCGCCTTCCGGCCCGAAATCGACGATCCAGTCCGCGGTCTTCACCACGTCGAGGTTGTGTTCGATGACCACCACCGTATTGCCCTGGTCGACCAGCTCGTGCAGCACTTCCAGCAGCTTGCGGACATCCTCGAAATGCAGACCGGTGGTGGGTTCGTCCAGAATGTACAGCGTCCGTCCCGTAGCCCGCCTGGACAGTTCCTTGGAAAGCTTCACGCGCTGTGCTTCGCCGCCGGACAAGGTGGTGGCCTGCTGGCCGACCTTGATGTAGCCCAGGCCGACCCGTCTGAGGGTTTCCATCTTGTCGCAAATCGGCGGCACGGCCTTGAACATCTCGGCGGCCTCGTCGACCGTCATGTCCAGGACGTCGGCGATGCTTTTGCCGCGAAACAGGATCTCCAAAGTCTCGCGATTGTACCGCTTGCCGCGACACACGTCGCAGGTGACATACACGTCGGGCAAGAAATGCATCTCGATCTTGATCAGCCCGTCACCCTGACACGCCTCGCAGCGGCCGCCCTTGACGTTGAAACTGAAGCGCCCGGGACCGTAGCCGTGCGCCTTGGCTTCCGGCAGACCGGCGAACCAGTCGCGGATCGAGGTGAAGGCGCCGGTGTAGGTGGCCGGATTGGAGCGGGGCGTTCGGCCGATCGGGCTCTGGTCGATATCGATCACCTTGTCGAAATTCTCCAGGCCTTCGATGCGATCGTGCGGCGCGGGCCCGTCGGACGCATTGTTGAGCCGCCGCGCCGCCGCCTTGTACAGCGTCTCGATGGTGAAAGTGGATTTCCCGCCGCCCGAAACCCCGGTGATGCAGGTGAAGGTCCCCACCGGAATCTCGCCGGTGACGTGCTTGAGGTTGTTGCCGCTGGCGCCCACCACCCGCAACATGCGTTTGGTCGAGATCGGCCGGCGCTGCTCGGGGATGGCTATTTCGCGCCGGCCGGTCAGGTACTGTCCCGTGAGGCTGGCCGGATTGGCCATGATTTCGGCGGGGGCGCCCTGGGCGACGATTTCGCCGCCATGGACGCCGGCCGCGGGACCCATGTCGATGACATAGTCGGCGTTGAGGATGGCTTCCTCGTCGTGCTCGACCACCAGCACCGAGTTGCCCAGATCGCGGAGACCCTTGAGGCTGATCAGCAGGCGGGCGTTGTCCCTTTGGTGCAGGCCGATCGACGGCTCGTCCAGGACATAGAGGACGCCGGTCAGGCCCGAACCGATCTGACTGGCCAGGCGGATGCGCTGGCTCTCGCCGCCCGACAAGGTGCCGGACGCGCGCGACAGATTGAGGTATTCGAGGCCGACGTCCACCAGGAAGCGAAGGCGGTCGTTGATCTCCTTCAGGATCCGACGGGCGATTTCCATCTGCTTGTCGGTCAGCTCGACTCTCCAGCCCGTCGAACCAGTCGCGGGCCGGACGAATCGCCAGCGCCGAGATTTCGGCGATGTTGCGCCCGGCGATCTTGACCGCCAGCGCCTCGGGCTTGAGCCGCGCACCGCCGCAGACCTCACATGGGGTTTCCGCCTGATAACGACCCAATTCCTCCCGCACCCAACTCGAATCCGTCTCGCGCCACCGTCGTTCGAGATTGGGCAACACGCCTTCGAACGTCTTGTTCACCTCGTACTTGCGGGCATTGTCGTCGTAGACGAATTTTATCTTTTCCGACTTCGAGCCGTGCAGAATTATCTGGTGGGCGGCGTCGGGCAGCTTCCACCATGGCTCGTCCATCGAGAACCCATAGTGGCGCGCCAGGGCTTGCAGGGTCTGGGTGTAGAGCGGGGAGGGGCCCTTGGACCACGGCGAGACGGCGCCCTTGTGCAGGCTCCGATCCTTGTCGGGCACCACCAGGTCGGCGTCGAACGCCAGTTTCATGCCCAGCCCGTCACAGGCCGGGCAGGCGCCGGCTGGACTGTTGAACGAGAACAGCCTCGGTTCGATCTCGGCGATGGAAAAGCCCGAGACCGGACAGGCGAATTTTTCCGAGAAGATCAGCCGGCGCGGCTGTTCCTCCTCTTCGGCCTTTTCCGCCCATTCGGCGACGGCGATCCCGTCGGCCAGACGAAGCGCCGTCTCGAGGCTGTCCGCGTAACGGCTCTCCAGGCCGGCACGGGTGACGAGGCGATCGACCACCACATCGATATCGTGTTTGAAAGTCTTCTCCAGGGTCGGCGCGTCCTCGATCGGATAAAACACCCCGTCGATCTTCAGCCGCTGAAATCCCGCCTTGCGCCACTCGGCGATTTCCTTGCGGTATTCGCCCTTGCGATCGCGAACCACCGGGGCGAGCAGATAGAGGCGCTCGCCCTCGGGCAAGGCGGTCAGCTTGTCGACCATCTGGCTGACCGTCTGGCTGACGATCGGCAGGCCCGTGACCGGCGAGTGGGGCGTCCCGACCCGCGCCCAAAGCAGGCGCATGTAGTCGTGGATCTCGGTGACCGTGCCGACCGTCGATCGGGGATTTCGGCTGGTGGTCTTCTGCTCGATCGAAATCGCCGGCGACAATCCCTCGATCAGATCGACGTCCGGCTTGCTCATCAGTTCGAGAAACTGACGGGCATAGGCCGACAGGCTCTCCACATAGCGCCGTTGGCCCTCGGCATAGATGGTGTCGAACGCGAGGCTGCTCTTGCCCGATCCGGACAACCCGGTCAGCACCACCAGTTCGCCGCGCGGGATATCGACGCTGACATTCTTCAGATTGTGTTCGCGCGCGCCGCGCACACGAATGAAGCGGGATTGTTCGATCATTTGCATCGCAGAAAGCCGCCCGCGCCGCCCGCGAGCCCAGCTTCCTGATTTAGTACGCGGAGTCGAGCTTACAGCAAGAACAAAATACGAACCATCCAGGCCGTCGCATGGCGCCCGTCACCGAGCGCGTTCGGCGGGCGCCGGCGGCGACTGGCCAAATCCATCGGAGGAGACGTCGAGCGTGACATTTCTGCAAATGCGAGGCCGGCTCTCCATTCGGGGCCCGTGTGTCGTTGCCCCGGCGAAATGTTTTGCTATAAGCGCGGCGTCCGACGCAGAAGCGGAGCGTGTGTAGGTTTTTTAGGTGCGAGGCCGCTATGTCGGGGGTATCTGTACGGTTGAAAGACCCGGATTACCGTCCCTCGGAGGACGAGCCGTTCATGAACGAGCGGCAACTGGAATATTTCAAGAAAAAGCTGCTCGACTGGCGAGAAGACATCCTGCGGGAATCTCGTGAGACAGTGTCTCATCTTCAGGCCGATACCGAGAACCACCCGGATTTAGCGGATCGCGCCTCATCGGAAACCGACCGTGCACTCGAGTTGCGCACGCGTGATCGCCAACGAAAGGTCATCTCGAAAATCGACGAGGCCCTGCGGCGAATCGAGGATGGGGCCTATGGCTACTGCGAGGAGACCGGCGAGCCCATCGGTCTCGCCCGTCTCGAAGCCCGTCCGATCGCCACCCTCGGGCTGGAAGCCCAGGAGCGCCATGAGCGGCGCGAGCGGGTGCATCGGGACGACTAGCGAACCGCGCGGGCGGCCGCGCCACTGGGCCACGCGCTTTTTCGATTGGCCAAATTCGGCCCCGTAACGTGCAGACAGGGGCGGCGGGTTGCTCTAGGGATGTGGCGAGGGGTGAGGGTTCCACGTGCGCGCGCACCCTTTCGTGCGGCTGCGCCGCTCATGCGCACAGGATCGAGGAGGCTGGAACGTGAGAGTATCGCCCCTGTTGGCTTGTATCGTGCTCATGGCGGGCGGCGGCGGATTGGCGGCCTCGCCGGCCGCGGCCGAGGAGACGCCGATCATCATCTTGTCGGCGGTGTTCGGCCCGCCCAAGGCCGCCCGGCCAATCGACTTCACCGAGCGACTGTCGGAGACCTGCGGTTCCCAGGCGACCTATTGCCAGGCCTTCTGTTCACGCGCGGCGGTGGGGCATCCGCCGCGACCGGGCGCGCTGATCTTTCCCCCCAGGTCGATATGCCGGGTGACATACCGCTGTGGCGGCCAGCTCACCCGGGTCACGGAGGCCGACGAGAACGACACCTTCAATCTTTCCTGCCGCCCGCGCTTCTGAACCCTCTGTCGCGCATGGTCGGGCAGAGCGCCTAGGCGCCTGAGCCCCGTGTGGGCCTAAACGGGAATTACCTCGCCGTCCTCCTTGGTGAACCCCGGCGGCCGCCTTTCGAGAAGGGTCAGAACCACTTCGGAAGGACGGCAGAGCTTGACGCCCTTCGGTGTCACGACGATCGGCCGGTTGACCAGAACGGGTTTCGCCACCATGGCGGCCACGATCCGCTCGTCGGTCGCGCCGGGGTCCAACAGACCAAGGTCCGCGGCCGGCGTGCCTTTCTCCCGCAGGAGGTCTCGCGGCTTCAGACCCATTCGGGCCATCAGATCCTCGAGTTGTGGGCCGGTCCAGCCGACCTGCAGATATTCGATGACCGTCGGCGCGTAGCCGGCGGCCTGGATCATCGCCAGGGCATTGCGCGAAGTGCCGCAATCCGGATTGTGGAAAATGGTGATCGGGAATGCTTCGTCGTTCACGCGCTCCTCTCCTTCAATAGCCAATCGAACAGCAGGGCAGCGACCGCCGCGCCGACGAGTTGCGCGATGATGAACACCGGCGCGCACTGCGGCGCAATCCCGGCGAAGGTGTTGCTGAGGGCGCGCGCCACCGTCACGGCAGGATTGGCGAAGGATGTCGAGGCGGTGAACCAATAGGCCGAGGTGATATACAGGCCGACGATGACCGGCGTCGCCTCGGGGCGAAATCGCAGCGACCCCAGGATCGCGGCGATCAAGCCGAAGGTCGCCACGGCTTCCGAGAAGGCCTGGGCCGGACCGTCGCGCAGCCTGGTCGAAATCTGCAGGATCGGTTCGCCGAACATGGCGTGCGCGGCGAACACTCCGATGATGCCGCCGCCCGTCTGGGCGACGATATAGGCCGCCGCGAGCCACCAGCCGATCTCACGACGCGCCGCGAAGACCAAAGTCACGGCGGGATTGAAATGCGCGCCGGACAACGGGCCGAATATGGTGATCAACACCACCAGCCCGGCCCCGGTCGCCAGGGTGTTGCCGAGCAAGGCGACGGCGATGTTACCGGACGAAAGCCGATCGCCCATGATCCCAGAGCCGATGACGATCGCCAGCAGGAGCGCCGTGCCGAGCGCCTCGGCTACGATCCGGCGAGTCGCGCCATAGGGATGGAGCGGGGGCTCGAGGCTGGCGTCCGAGGCGATCGGATCGGTATTCATGCGCTATGCCGCGCGCTCGATTGCGATCGCCCCTGAGGCGCGACGATTGATCCGTCTGGTTTGACCGAACGACACTGTTTCATGCACCTCTCCCTTGTCGCCGCGCCGATTACATCGCCGGCGCGGTCCTGAAACCTATCCGCATGACCGCCGGGCGGCGGGTGAGGCAGGCCCGGTCATCGCCGGCGCGAGATCCTCGCCATAGGTGACCGCCTCGCCGAACGTGTGAAAGCTTTCCCAACGCAGCCCGGAGGGGTCGACCACCCAGGTCTTGTCCGACCGGGCGTAGCAGCACGTTGTCGCCGCCTGATCGAGCGTGGTTTCACCGGCGCCCTCGAGCCGAGCGGCCAATTCGCCCAGTTCGTCGCTCGAAATCGACCTGAAAACCGAGGTGGTCGACGCCGGGCGCCGCCGACCGGGCCGAGATCGCGAAATTTACCCGCGGATCGTCGAGCATCCATTTGGCGTAGTCGTCCTTGACGACCGTCGGGGCCTCGCCGAACAGGCTCGAATAGAAGCCGATCGACCGACTAAGATCGTCGACGGCGACATGCACGTGAAACCGCTTCATGAAAACACTCCGTCGGGTTGGTCGCAGCAGGCGGCCCGGGCCGCCAGGCCGGCCAGGGGTCCGCACACTTCCGGGCGGCCCTGGCAGCAATCGTCCATGAGGTAGAGAAGCAGGGCGCTCATGCCGTCGTAGTTGGCGGCGTAGATGATCGAGCGACCGTCGCGCCGGCTCGTGACGAGGTCGGCGTTGGCAAGAATGACGAGTTGGGCCGACAGAGTATTGGGGGTGATTCCCAGCTCGCGGGCGATCTCACCGGCCGGCATGCCCACCTTGCCCGCCTTGATCAGCAGACGGAACACGGCGAGGCGGGAGTCCTGGGCCAAAGCGGAAAGGCGCTTGACGGCGACTTGTGATTCCATAATTCCAAATTTATGGAAATGACAGGCTTTGTCAAGGCGCTTCGTCCATGGGCCACGTTTCCTGGTGCGGGAAATCCGCGGTTATGACGTAGGCGGATAAGGCGCAATTCTATGCCCGCTCAGCGCGTCCCCACGATCCGATGGTTCCCGGACCCACCGGACAATGCGGCGGCGTAGTGCCCGCTACTGGACCATTACCGGCGTGCTCGCCGAGGCGATGCCGTTGACGATCACTTGCAGCTTGCTGGCCCCGATATCGCAGGCTTGCTCCCAAGCGGGCGGCGTGGCGCCCGGCATGTCGAACAGGGTGTGGTCGACCGCATGGTCGTGCGTTCGGGCGAAGCAGACGTGGCCGCTCGCGAGATTGGTGATCCGGATGATCGGATAGGCCGTCGCCATCTGGGCGTCGTCGCCGTAGGCCGCGCCGTTGGAGACGCCATGTAGTCGCTTGCCGCCGAGCAGATAGTTGCTCTGTCCGCGGGAGAGCGTCGGGTTCACCGCGACGACCAGCGGCTTCCAGGCCTTTTTCGCTGTGCCCGCCGGCGTGTACACTTCGATGTCGTTGGCGCTGGCCCCGCTCCACAGTATCTGGCCGGTCGGCAGCACGAGCATCCGCCCCTGGTAGGCGGCGAGCTTCGGCGCCGTGGCCGGTTCGTTCACCCGCGTCAGGGTCGTCCCGTCGAATTCGAAAAAGTGCGACGGCGAACAATAGGGCGAGGGCTTGCCCTTGTAGAGGCAGGCGTAGGCCGGACTCGTCTGCACCAGGACGTTGCCGTCGGGAAGGATCGCGGCCGGCCCGTCGGTCACGTCGTAGTTCGCCCCCGAGATGGCGGGAAAATCAGGACCGACGGTCCAGGTTCCCGCGGCGCCGTAGATCGCCGTGTGGCCGGGGCAGGTCGAGGTTCTGCAGGGGCTCGCACCGCTTTGAAACACGCTGCCATCGGGCCGCCTGACGGCCGGCCCGATTTCGTGCGAGCCGGGATCGACCAGGATGGTCGGCGCGGTGGCCGCGGCCGTCCAGGCGCCCGTCGCGGGGGAATACAGTTCGGCCGGCGTATTGGCCCCGAGCGAGCGGTTGGTGTCCAGCGTCAGCAGGTCCGTATCGGCCAGGGTGGTCCAGCCTTCCTCGTCGTTGCCGTCGGCCTTGCCGGCGCCGGTCTTGGCCCAACTCACCGTGGCGGCGGGCAGAGGCGCGACGGTCGCGATGGCCTGGAGCGAGCCGCTCACGCTCTGCAGCATGTAATGTCCGGTCGACAGGATGACGCTCGCGGCGTCGCCTACCTGCGTCCAGCCGGTCGGCGGGGCCACCGGGCTCCAGCTGTCGGCGACCGGATCGTACAGCGCGCCGAGGGTGGTCCACACCGGGGCGCAGGATGAACCGTTGTACTCCCCGCCATTCACCAGCAGACGCCCGTCGGGCAGCACCGACGAGGCGAAATACAGCGGTGCGTAGCCGGCCGGCATCGGCGCGGCGGCGCGCCAGGTCCCGCTGGCGTAGCTCCCCGACGGGTCCGGGGTCAGCCGATACCAGGCCGAGGAACAGGCCGCGTGCATCAGCACGTCGCCATCGGTCATCAACAACGCCGTGTCGGGCGATCCGCCCGGAAAGGCGGCGCCGACCTTCGTCCATGTGCCGCTGACACCGGCCGGAGCGCCGGCAAAGGGCGGCAGCATCGGACCTACATGGCCGCCCGGTTCGAGCGGTCGGGCGGCGTGCACCGAACCCGCAAAAAAACCCGGCGCGCCCAGCGCAATATATGCCAGCGCGAAGTATGACGGCGCGATGCGACGCCGAATCGAGGGCGATTTCCTGGTCATCTCAATCCCCGCTGTGCCGCTGATCAGGCGAGATCCGGCGTCGAGCGCAATTCTGGCCCATGAATGGATCGCCGTCCACCTGCCCGCGGGCTGGAGCAGGGCGAGGAAGGCGGGTAAATAAAGGATAAATCGGTCGTTGCGCTCTCTTGGCCGGCGCCGGATCTCTCCCCAAACCTACCGTCATGGCCGGCCCTTTGTGCCGGCCACCCATGGATCGACCGGGGGAAATCACCGCGATCCACCATCGGCGCGATGGGTGGCCGGGATAGGAACCCGGCCATGACGGTAGGTTTGGGGGCAGGGGGCGCGGCGTGCTCCCGAAAAAAGGGGAGAAAAAACGCTTTGTTAACCTGACTTCTTTGCCTGCGGGCCGGAGGTCCGGGCGTCCGCGAGGTTCCAAACCATTTCCGGCCCATTCGGCGCCTGGACGGTCGTTCGCCGATCCCGACCGCCGTCTGCGTGCCGCGCCCGCGATGTTGTCTGACGGCCCGGAATGCGGCAAGAGGCCGGTGTCGACTTCGGGCTCCGAGCCGGTGGCCGGGTGGTTTCAGCTTTTCCGCGGCCGATGGACGGCATTGAGTATATGGTTAAAACGGTATCCTTGCACGTCGGCCTCCCGAAGACCGGCACGACCACGCTGCAGCACTTTCTTCGCGACAATTCCGCGCTATTGAGAGCTGTCGGCTACTGTTATCCCAACAGCATCGACCACCCGGCGATGGTTGGCCAGTCTGACCACCAGGCGTTGTTCAACGCGATCGCCCATCGGCCCAATGCCGAGGCGGAGGGTATGGACCCCGAGGCCTGTCGACGGTTAGTCGGCCAGGTGTTCCACAGCTTTCGCGACGACCCAGCCTTGACGGGCATGATCTGGTCGCAAGAGGCCATGGCGATGTCGGCGCCGCGCTGGAACCGCGACTACCTTGCCGACCTGCTGCGTGGCTTCGAAGTGAGGGTGCTCGTCTGCGTGCGTTTCACCGACGACTGGATCGAGTCGCTGCAACGCGAATTGATCTGGGCGAGGGTCGGGCGGAAGACCAACGTCTTCGATCGAACCCTTCGGCCGATATCGGCGGAACGTCAACGCGGCGACAGGCAGTCGAGAAAAGGCATGGTGGAGCACGGCGAGGCGATCCTTGCGGCGATCGAGGCGATTGTCCAGAATATTCCGCAGGCTGACGTTCAGGTGCTGTCGTTCGACGAGGCCGTGAGATCGGGTCGAGTGGTTTCGACCGCGTTGGCTGCGCTCGGCATCCCGGCGGACCACATCGGCTTCGCGGACGCGGACGCCGTCGCCGGCGTGCGCAACCCGACAAAATCCCCCGCCTTCACGCTGCTTGTGCATCAACTGCTGACGGCGGGTTGCGACCGGGCCACCCTGCAGCCGATCGCTCGCGCGCTTCGTCG
Source organism: uncultured Alphaproteobacteria bacterium (assembly GCA_963828365.1). Classification (GTDB taxonomy): domain Bacteria; phylum Pseudomonadota; class Alphaproteobacteria; order Caulobacterales; family Caulobacteraceae; genus Acaudatibacter. Next base: position 18,913 of record CAWHEE010000024.1, read on the forward strand.
CAGGAGCGTCAGGCGCGAGCAGCCCGAATGGCTGGAGGGGCGGCGGTTCCGGTTTCTGCCCGACGATGCGGTGTTGCGCGCGCGGGCGGCCTACGAACGGCTTCGCGCGACCTTCCCGCACCTTCCGATCCAGCCCGATCCTGATCGTGTGACCAACGAACACGTCCTCTCCGTGGACGAGTCCGAGCTGCTTTTGAACTGGATCAAGCCGGATATTCCAGACGCGGCGTTCGACGCCGGCCTCGCGGCGATCCGAACGTTTCGATAGGCGTCGCGCCGGCTTCGCTCGATCACCGAGCCACCGGGCTCGGGCCGGCCGAGGCCGTCCGCTCTCCTGTATTCATCGGTGCTTTTCTGGTCTCTCGATAGTTTTTACGCGGTTGGATTCACAGGTGAAACGCGCCAGCGTCCTCAGCCGCGAACAAACGTCCGGCCTTCGAACTCGCAGTCCGGTTCGTCTCATTTTCCGACAGTGGACAACTACATTTAAACGTTCGACTACTGATGAAAATACGACCTTCTTCATAAAAGTGTCACACTTCGGTCGTCGAAACGTTACTTGACGCCGAGCCTAATTCACGGGCAAGGACGCCGCACCTCAGGGCGGGCCGAGCTCATGCGAAATTTCGGTTATTTTCTAGCCATGAGGCTGGGATTTGCGATGCCCGTCGCTCCCGGGATTTCAAACCCTTCGCTCCAAACTCAAATCGTCCACCGCGTCCATCAACCTGGAAAACCAAACACCATGTCCAAGATCAAGATCCTGATGGGAGCCACCGCTCTCGTCACCGCCGCCACGGCCTTCGCCGGCGCGGCCTCCGCGACCACCGGCATCTACGGCGGCGGCTCGTCGCTGATCGGCCCCTATCTGCGTCAGGCGGAAGATTGCTACGGCGCCCCGACCCAACTGGTGATCAAGGGTTCGGCGCTCAACAACCCGACCTACGCCTCGCCGCCGGTGGCCTTCTTCAACTTCACCGGCACGCCGGCTCAGAACTGCGCCACCAACCACGTCGACCAGAGCGTTCAGCTCAACTACATCTCGACGGGTTCCGGCACCGGCCTGAAGGGCCTGTTCACCCACAACGCCACGGCGTTCTGGGGCGACACCGTTCCTCCGGGCGGCAACAACACGCCCTATCCGTCGGTCGACTATGCCAATGCCGAAACCGCCATGTTGCCGGGCGACGTCACCGCCTGGAATTCGGGCGGCGTCGATCCGGCCACCACCCTGACCTTCGCGACGCCTCCCGGAACCGGCCAGTACGCCACGCCGTATCCGCTCTATGGCCACATGATCCAGATTCCCCTGCTGATCACGCCGGTCGACGTCACCTACGCCTCGGCCTACAAGCGCGTTCGCAACGCCGACGGCACGGTGACGGAATATCACTTCAACGTGCATACGCCGCGTAACGGCGACGGCGGCCTGGTGCTCGACGCCGCCACCTATTGCGCGATCTTCAACGGTCAGATCACCGACTGGAACCAGATCCCCACCACCCTGAACGGCGGCGTCAGCCTGAAGGACCCGGCCGATACCTCGACCTTCAGCGTTCCGCTGGTCATGGTCGGCCGTAGCGACGGTTCCGGCACCACCTCGGTGTTCACCCGCCACCTGGCGGCGCAATGCCCCACCGTGATTTCCGGCAACCTCTATGCCGACTTCAACTCTTCGATCTCGGCCGCCGCCCCCTCGATCTACAATGCGTCGTGGAACAAGGCGAACCCCAACTTCGGTTCGACCAGCGGCGTCACCGACGTGGCCGGCAAGTTCACCGGCGCGAGCGGCAGCGACGGCGTCGCCGACTATGTCCAGTTCGATCCGAACAACCAGCCCGCGATGACCACGGGCGCCACGGTTGTTCAGGGCCGCATCGGCTACGTCGGCCCCGACTTCGTACTGCCGAGCGTGACGGAAACCGGCAACAACACCTTCGGCCTGAACAGCGCCAATCTGCTGCGTCCCGGCCAGAAGACCTCGATCGCCCCGACCGGCGCGACCGCGTTGCTGGCCTTCGGCGCCAACATCAAGGCCCCCACCGGCGCGCCCGGCAACGGCACCGCGACCGACCCGACGATCCCGACCAACTGGGTTCAGTCGCCGAACAAGACCGCCTCGATCGCCATCCCGGCCAACATCCGGGCCTATCCGATCGTCGGCACCAGCAACCTGCTGACCTACACCTGCTTCAACTCGGCCACCGTCACGGCCAAGTGGGTCGCGTTCCTCAACTGGTTCGAGACCAGCAAGACCGTCAACACCGCGAATCTCGGCCTGCTGTCGATCGCCGGCTTCGCGCCGATGCCCGCCGCCTGGACGCACGCGATCAACGTCGATTTCGTGAAGCCCAACGCGACCACGAAGGCGTACAACCTGTTCATCACCACGGCTGGCACGGGCCCCGCTTCGGGCGCCGGCTCGCAGTGCAACGCGATCACGCCCGGCGCCTAAACGCCGACGTCGATCGGGTTCATTACCGCCTGATGGAGGCCCCGGCGCAAGCCGGGGCCTTTTTCGCATAGATGGAGTATCGGGATGGCGGTGCACGGCGCGGCAGACCCGTCCGGGTCTGCCGCGCGACCTGCCGACATTTTGGGGATCGCTGGAGGCTTGACCGAGAATCGAACTCGGGTGCACGGATTTGCAGTCCGCTGCGTCACCACTCCGCCATCAAGCCGCCGCGGGGAGCGGATGGCTATCAGAAGGCGCCGCCGACGGCAACCAGCCGTCGGGTGATGCCGCGGCGAATTCCTGTTATTCGGAGTGCGCGCGACATTCGGCGCGACAGAGCTTAAACGTTAGCCGGGCCCGCCCATCGATTGCCTTGCAGGGCATGCGCGACCTATAACCGCGGCGCGCCGTCACGGCTTGTTGGGGACTTGCATGACCGCCGATTACACGGCCGAACGCTCGATCATGGTGGACAGTCAGGTACGCACTCAGGACGTCACCGATCTGGCGCTGATCGACGCCATGCGCTCGGTGCCGCGCGAGGCCGTCACGCCGCCGGACCGCGCCTGGCAAGCCTATGCCGACACCGAAATTCCTTACGCTCCGGGCCGCTGGCTGCTGCGTCCCCGGGACGTCGCCAAACTGTTGCAGGCGTTGCGGCCGCGCAGGGGGGAGCGGGCTCTGGCGATCGCCGCGCCCTATGCCGCGGCCGTGCTCGACCGGATGGGGCTGCGGGTCGACAATCGCGACGCGGCAGACGCCGGCTCGATCACCGGCCTTTACGACCTGATCGTCTGCGAGGGCGCGGTCGCCAGGGCGCCGGCGGACTGGCTCGCCGCCCTGGCCGATGGAGGACGGCTCGGCGCGGTCGAGCGCGACGGACCCGTCGGACATGCGATGCTCTATCTGCGCAGCGGCGATACCGTCGGCGGCCGGCCGCTGTTCGACTCCACGCCGCCGGTTCTGGCAGGCTTCGAGGCCCGGCGCGGCTTCTCCTTTTGATCCCTTCGAGCGCAACGCGCTGGGCGGTGGTCCTGACCGTTGCGTTGACCGCATCGGGCCATGGGCGGGCCGAGACCCTGTCGGACGCGATGGCCCTGGCCTACCAGTCGAACCCCACGTTGCAGGCGCAGCGGGCCAGTCAGAGGGCTCTGGATGAGAACTATGTGCAGGCCCTGGCCAATCTGCGACCGCAGGTCACCGTCCAGAGTACGATAACCAGCGAGAGCAACAATCAGACTTCGAGCGCGGCGCCGATCCATCTGTCGGGTCGCACCCAGACCAACAGCAATTCGATCCAGATAACCCAGCCTCTGTACACCGGCGGACGCGCCACCTCGCAACTCGACGCGGCGGTGGCGGCCATCCTCGCGGGCCGCGAGGCCTTGCGGGCGGCCGAAGAGACGACGCTGCAAAATGTCATCCAGGTCTATGTCGACGTGCGGCGCGACCAGCAGAGCCGCGAGATCGCGGTGGAGAACGTCGCCCTGTTGCAACGGCAGCTCGATGAGTCCAAGGCGCGGTTCGCGGTCGGCGACATCACCCGCACCGACGTGGCTCAGACCCAGGCCCGGGTCGCCGCCGCCCGCGCTCAACTCGCCACGGCCGAGTCGCAGCTGGCCACCAGCCGCGCCACCTATCTGGCCGTGGTCGGCCAAAATCCTGGCACGCTGGCGGCCGAGCCTCCCCTCGCCGGACTTCTGCCGGAAACCATCGACAAGGCGCTGGACATGGCGGAATCCAACAATCCGCATATCCGCCAGGCCGACTACACCGAGCAGGAAAGCGCCGCCAAGGTCGCCGCGGCCAAGGCGTTGACGCGACCGACCGTCTCGCTGCAAGCCACTCTAGGTTACAATGGCGGGGCCAATTCCGGGTCCTCGTTCTTTTCGCCTCCACCGCCTGTCTCGCCGTTCATCAACTACAGCCATGACCTGACCGCCAGCGCGGTGGCGCAGTTCCCGCTGTTCACCGGCGGGGCGACCTCTTCGCAGATCCGGCAGGCGGCGGAAAACAACAATGTCGACCGGATCAATATCGAGTCGAACCGGCGCCAGGTGCTGCTGACTGTCTCGCAGGCCTGGAATCAGCTGGTGGGCGCCCGGGCCAGCCTGAAGGCGGACGAGGAGGAGGTGCAGGCGGCCAATATCGCTTTCGAGGGGACGCGGCAGGAGGCGCGGGTCGGTCTGCGCACCACCTTGGACGTGCTGATCTCGGAACAGGATCTGGCGGACGCGCAGTTGGCGCTGATCACGGCGCGCCACGACGAATATTTCGCGGCGGCGGCCTTGCTGGCGGCGATGGGCGGCCTGGATGTCGCCGACTTCGCGCCCGACCTGCCGCTCTACGATCCACGAGTCAATTTCGATCGGATCCGACATGCCAACGCCATGCCCTGGGACTCCGCCGTGAAGCTGTTGGACCGCCTGGCCGCGCCGCGGGTCATCGAGCGTCCGCCGACGGTGATGACCAACGAGCCGAAGTGAAACCGTCGATCGCACGGGAAAATTGCTCGACGGCGGTTTCGCGGCTATCAACGATCTCCGTTCGCCTCGCATCACCCTACAGGGGCCCGCCGCATGCCCACCCAGACCACCGCCGAGCCCTCGATGGACGAGATCCTGGCGTCGATCCGCCGGATCATCTCGGAGGATGCGCCCGCGGCGCCGGCCGAGCCGGCGGTCGAGGGCGCCGAGGAGGGGCCTGAAGATGTTTCGGACTCCGAGCCGACCCCGATGGCGTCCGACGCCGGACCCGCGCCTGAAGCCACCACCGAACCCGGGCCGGCCGCTCTCGCGACACCCGAACCCGAAGCCGCCGCCGCCCGTGGCCCAGATCGCCGCGTCCGCCGAACCCGCCCCTTCAAATCAGCCCGCCGCCTTGGAAACCCACATGCCGTCCGATTTCGAGCACGCCTCCACCGCCGCCGAGTCCTCCGACCATGGGCTGGTCAGCCCGGACACCGCCGGGGCCACCGCCTCGGCGTTCGAAAGCCTGGCCACAACCGCCGAGCAGGCGGCGCGGGCCGAATCCTCGGTCGCCCTGCCGGCGCCGGGCCGCAGCCTGGAGGACCTGACAGCCGACCTGCTGCGGCCGCTGCTGAAGGCCTGGCTCGACGAGCATCTGCCGCAGATCGTCCGCGCCCGGGTCGACGAGGAAGTGACGCGGATCGCGAGAAACCGCGTACGCTGAATCCGCCGACGCCGGGGCTGCACGGCGCCGGTCCGAGCCGCGCCGCCAACCTGGAAACTCGACATGCTAGATAAGGCCTTCGATCCCCGCTCGGCGGAGCCGCGCCTCTACGCGGCCTGGGAAGCTTCCGGTGTCTTCGCGCCCGTCGACGACCCGGCGGCGCGACCGTTCTGCATGGTCATTCCGCCGCCCAACGTCACCGGCGCGCTGCACATCGGCCACGCCCTCAACAACACCCTGCAGGACGTGCTGGCCCGGTTCGCCCGGATGCGCGGCGACGCCACCCTGTGGCTGCCCGGCACCGACCATGCCGGTATCGCCACGCAGATGGTCGTTGAGCGGCAGCTCGCCGCCGCCGGCAACATCGGCCGCCGCGACCTGGGTCGTGAAGCCTTTGTCGAGCGGGTCTGGGCGTGGAAGGCGGCGTCCGGCGGCGAGATCGTCGGGCAGCTTCGTCGGCTGGGGGCGTCGTGCGACTGGAGTCGCGAGCGCTTCACCCTGGACGAAGGGCTGTCGGCCGCGGTGCGCAAGGTGTTCGTCACCCTGTATCGGCAGAAGCTGATCTATCGCGACAAGCGGCTGGTCAACTGGGACCCACAGTTCCAGACCGCCATCTCCGATCTGGAAGTCGAACAGCGCGAGGTCGACGGGCACTACTGGCATTTCGCCTATCCGTTGGAGGATGGCTCCGGCGAGATCGTGGTCGCCACCACCCGTCCCGAAACCATGCTCGGCGACACGGCCGTCGCCGTGCATCCCGCCGACGAGCGCTACCAGGCGCTGATCGGGCGCTGCGTGCGGCTGCCGATCGTCGGGCGGCCGATCCCGATCATCGCCGACGACTATGCGGATCCGGAAAAGGGCTCTGGGGCGGTGAAGATCACCCCGGCTCACGATTTCAACGACTTCAAGGTCGGCCAGCGCCACAAGCTGCCGATGATCAACGTGCTCGACGCCTTCGCGCGCATCAACGACAACGCCCCCGTCGCCTATCGCGGGCTCGATCGCTTCGCGGCGCGCAAGGCGGTGGTGGCCGAGTTCGAGGCGCTGGGCCTGCTGCGAGCAGTGGAGCCGATCCGCCACGCGGTGCCGCACGGCGATCGCTCCGGCGTAGCCCTGGAACCGTACCTGACCGATCAGTGGTGGGTCGACGCCAGAGACTCTGGCCGGGCCGGCGATCGCCGCCGTCGAGGACGGGCGGACGGTGTTCGAGCCGCGCAACTGGGAAAAGACCTATTTCGAGTGGATGCGGAACATCGAGCCCTGGTGCATCTCGCGCCAGCTGTGGTGGGGCCATCGCATTCCGGCCTGGTTCGGACCGGACGGGCGGATCTTCGTGGCCGAGACCGAGGTGCAGGCGCGGGCGGCGGCGCTGGAGCATTACGGGCGCGAAGAGCCGCTGCGCCAGGACGAAGACGTCCTCGACACCTGGTTCAGTTCGGCCCTTTGGCCGTTCTCGACGCTCGGCTGGCCGGAGCAGACGGCCGATCTTCGACGGTTCTATCCAACCGACACCCTGGTCACCGGCTTCGACATCATCTTCTTCTGGGTGGCCCGGATGATGATGCTGGGCCTGCATTTCATGGGCGAGGTCCCGTTTCGCCGGGTGTTCATCAACGCCCTGGTGCGCGACGCCCAGGGCGCGAAGATGTCGAAGTCCAAGGGCAATGTGATGAACCCGCTGGCCCTGATCGACGCCTATGGGGCCGACGCGCTGCGCTTTACGCTGACGGCGATGTCCGGACAGGCGCGGGACATCAAGCTGTCGACGCAGCGGATCGAGGGCTATCGCAACTTTTCCACCAAGCTGTGGAACGCGGCTCGGTTCTGCGAGATCAACGGCTGCCGGCTCGATCCGGCGTTCGATCCAGGCGCCGCGGGCCAGACGATCAACCGCTGGATCCGCGGTGAGACGTTGAAGACCTGCCGGCAGGTGACCGCGGCGCTGGAGGGCTGCGGGTTCGACGCCGCCGCCGGGTCTCTCTACCGCTTCGTGTGGAACGTGTATTGCGACTGGTTCCTCGAACTTGCCAAGCCGGTGCTGAACGGCGAGGACGAAGCCGCCAAGGCCGAGACCCGGGCGATGGCGGCATGGACTCTTGAGATGATCCTGCGGCTGTTGCATCCGGTGATGCCGTTCGTCACCGAGGAGTTGTGGGCGAAAACCGCTCCGCGCCAGGATATGCTGATCAGCGCCGCGTGGCCCGATCCGCCGGCCGACTGGCTGGACGCGGCGGCGGACGCCGAGATCAACTGGCTGGTCGGCCTGATCACCGAGGTGCGGCAACTGCGGGCCGAGATGAGCGTGCCGCCGTCGGCGCGGCCGCGGCTGGCGATCGTCGGGGCCGAGCCGGCGACGCGGGACCGGCTGGCGCGGCATCGCGAGCTGATCCTCACCCTCGGCCGGCTGGAGAGCGTCGAAGCCGCCGAGAGCCCGCCCGTTGGGTCCGCCCCGTTCGTGATCGGCGAGGCGACCGGCGCGCTGGCCATCGCCGAGTTCATCGATCTCGCCGCCGAACGCGCGCGCCTGGACAAGGAGATCGCCGGCCACGGCGCCGACATCGAACGTACCGAACGCAAGCTCGCCAACGCCGAATTCGTCGCCCGCGCGCCCGAAGAGGTGGTCGAGGAAAATCGCGAACGGCTGGCCGAGGCGCGCGGCGCCAGGGCCCGCCTAGAAGCGGCGCGCGCCAGGCTCGACGCTTTGGTCTAGACTGGCGGTTCATTGCAGCGGGATCGACCATGACAGACTTTCGCACCGTCAACGACCAGTTCGCCGTGAGCCGGCAGATCGCCGTCGGCGACGTGGCGCGGGCGGCGGCCCAGGGCTTCACGCTGGTGATCAACAATCGTCCCGACGGCGAGGACCCCGGCCAGCCGAGCGGGGCGCTGATCGAGGCGGCGGCCCGCGAGGCCGGCCTGGACTATCGGCACATTCCGGTCGTAGGCGGCCCGACGCCCGATCAGGTGGCGCGGATGCACGCCGCCATCGACGGCGCGTCGGGGAAGGTGTTGGCCTATTGCCGCTCGGGGACGCGCTCGATCACCACCTGGGCGCTGGGAGCCGGCTTGCCGCGCGAGGCCGTGCTGAGTTTGGCCGCGGGCGCGGGCTACGACCTGGCGCCGGTGCTGCCGTGATCCCATACGTTCGCGAGATCGACTTCGAATACGGCCGGGTCGACCAGGTCTCCCCGCTGATCCGACGGGTGATCGCGAACAACCCCGGGCCGTTCACCTATGTCGGCACCGGCACCTACATCGTCGGCCGCGGCGAGGTCGCGGTGATCGATCCGGGCCCCGACCTCGACGATCACCTGGCCGCCATTCTGGCCGCCGTCGACGGCGAACGGATCAGCCACATCCTGGTCACCCACCACCACGCCGATCACTCGCCGCTGTCGCGGCCGCTGGCCGCCCGGACCGGCGCCAGGGTCTACGGCCGCGCGGTCGCCGACGCGCCGGTCGAGGGGAGCATCAGGCTGGAGGCCGGCTATGATCGCTTCGTCCCGGACGTGACTGTGGACAGCGGGACGGTCCTGGCGGGCCCCGGCTGGACCATCGAGGCCCTGCACACGCCGGGCCATACCTCGAACCACATCTGTTACGCCCTGCGGGAGGAAAACGCCCTGTTCAGCGGCGACCACATCATGGGCTGGTCGACGACGGTGATCACCCCGCCGGACGGCGACATGGGCGACTATCTGGCCAGCCTGGAAGCCGTTCGATCACGCGAATTCTCGACCCTGTGGCCGACCCACGGCGCGCCGATCACCGAACCGGCCCCGTTCGTCGCCGCCTACGCCGAGCACCGCCGCGACCGCGAGCGCCAGATCCTGGCGCGGCTGGCGGCCGGTGACCAGACCATCAAGGCGATGGTGCCGGTGATCTACGCGGCGGTCGATCCGCGGCTGCACCCGGCGGCGGCCCATTCGGTGCTGGCGCACATGATCGAACTGGTCAGGACCGGCCGGGTGGTCGGCGATGGTCCCCCCGGGCTGGAAAGCCGCTATAAGCCGGCGCACTGAAATCTCCCTGGAGGCTCCATGAATCTAACGCTTTTCGCCGCCGTGGCCGCGCTCGCGCTGGCCGGCGCGCCGCAGATGCAGGTCCCGGCGCCCATCGCCAAGGCGATCGCCGCCAAGGACCGCCGCGACCAGGCTCAGACCGATCTGCGCCGCCATCCCGCGGAAATCCTCGCCCTGGCCGGGGTCAAGCCGGGCGATTCGGTGGCCGAGATCATTCCGGGCGGCGGCTACTGGACCCGGCTATTCAGCAAGATCGTCGGCCCGACCGGCCATGTCTACGCCATCTGGCCGGAAGAATACGCCAAGGTGTCGCATCCCGACCCCGAGAACCTCCAAGCCCTGTCGCACACCAAGGGCTATGAGAACATCACCGTGCTGATCCAGCCGGCCAAGAGCTTCTCGCACGCCGACCCCGGTCGACCTGGTGTTCACCTCCCAGAACTATCACGACTATCCCGATAAATTCATGGGCTTGCGTCGATCCGATGATCCTCGACAAGGAAGTCATGCTCTCGCTCAAGCCGGGCGGCAGCTTCCTGGTCATCGATCACGCGGCCGCCGAGGGCTCGGGCATGCGCGACACCGATACGCTGCACCGCATCGACTGGGCGACGGTCAAGCGGCAGGCGGTGACCACCGGGTTCATGTACGTCGGATCGACGGCGGTGCTGCGCAACGGCCAGGACGACCATACCAAGCCGGTGTTCGATCCCGCGATCCGCGGCCACACCGATCAGTTCGTGCTGAAATTCAGGAAGCCCTGAGTTCGCTCGCTACGCCGGCAACCGGAAGTTCTGGAACGTCTGGCGGATCAGCTTCTTGTCGATCTTGCCGGTCGCGCCCAATGGGATGTCGTCGACGAATTCCACGGCGTCGGGCATCCACCACCTGGCGATCTTGCCGTCCAGGAAGTCCAGGAATTCACCGGCGGTGGCGCTCTCGCCCTCTTTCAGCTTGACCAGCAGCAGGGGCCGCTCGTCCCATTTGGGATGGGCCACGCCGATCACCGCGGCGATCAGCGCCTTGGGATGGCCGGCGGCGATATTCTCGATCTCGATCGAGCTGATCCATTCGCCGCCGGACTTGATCACATCCTTCGAGCGGTCGGTGATCTGCATATAGCCCTCGGCGTCGATGGTCGCGACATCGCCGGTATCGAAATAACCGTCCGCGTCGAGGATCGGACCGCCATCGCCTCTGTAGTATTCGCGCACGACGAACCCGCCGCGGATCTGCAGCCTGCCGAAGGTCCTGCCGTCGTTCGGGAGACTCTCCCCGCGTCGTCGACGAGGCGCAGGTCGACGCCGACCGGCGGGCGGCCCTGCTTGAGCTTGTAGGGCATCTGCCGGTCGAACGGCAGGGCGGCGATTTCCGGCGTCGGCGTCGACATCGTGCCGAGCGGCGAGGTTTCGGTCATGCCCCAGGCGTGCACCACCTCGACCCCATAGTCGTCGTGGAAGGCGCGGATGATCGCTTCCGGAACCGCCGAACCGCCGATCACGACGCGTTTGAGCGTGGTCAGGCGCGATCCTGTCGCCCGCAGGTGCGCCAGGAGCATCTGCCAGACGGTCGGCACGGCGGCCGAAAAGGTCACCTGCTCGGTCTCCAGCAACTCCAGGATCGAGGCGCCGTCCATCTTGGGCCCCGGCATGACCAGCTTGGCGCCGACCGCCGGACAGCTGAAGGTCAAGCCCCAGGCGTTGGCGTGGAACATCGGCACCACCGCCAGCACGGTGTCCTGCACCGACAGACCCATCACGTCGCGCTGCAGGGTGACCAGGGTGTGCAGGAAGTTGGAGCGGTGGGAATACAGCACGCCCTTGGGGTTGCCGGTGGTGCCGGAGGTATAGCAGAGGCCGCAGGCGGTGTGCTCGTCGAACCCGCCCCACGCGCAATCGGGCCCGTGGGTCTCGATCAGCCGTTCCGACGACAGGGCGCCGGTCAGGCCCGCCCCGGCGGTCCGCGCTGCATCGCTCAGCACGATGAACCGCTCGACGCTGGGCATCTGATCGCGGCGTTCGATCAGCATCGGCAGGAAGGTCTCATCGGTGAAGATGATCCGATCCTGGGCGTGATTGATGATATAGCAGAGCTGGTCGGCGAACAGCCGGGGATTGAGCGTGTGGCAAACCGCGCCGATGCCCATGATTGCGTACCACGCCTCGATATGCCGGCCGGAATTCCACGCCAGGGTGGCCACCCGGTCGCCCGGCCCGATCCCCAACCCGAGCAGGGCGTTGGAGAGACGTTTGGCCCGCCCGTGGATCTCGCCCCAGGTGGTGCGGACGATCGGGCCCTCGACGGACCGGCTGACGATTTCCCGGCCGCCATGCCAGCGCGCCGCGTGGTCGAGGATCTTGTCGACGGTCAGCGGCCAGTCCTGCATCAACCCGTGCATCGATATCCTCGCGAATTAAGCGCCAACCATGAAGTCCGCCATGGCGGCCCGTCAATCGCCCGGGCGTCGCGCGATGGCGCGGGCGATCGCGGACACATCCTCGCCGCCGTCTGTTCGGGGCCAGTCGATGATTCCCGGATCGAGACGTTGCTGCGCCGCGAGCACCGCTTCGGTCGCGTCCGAGGCGTCGGCCGAACGGCCGGCCAGGCGTTCGCGCAGCCTGGCCTCGTCCGCTTGCAGCCAAACGCCGTCGAAGCGGACCTGCGCGCTCTCCGCCAGCTCCTGGGCGGCGTCGCGGCGCGCCGGCTCGAGAAAGGTCGCGTCGAGCACCACCGATCGCCCCGTCGCCAACACCTCGCCGGCCAGCGCGAACAACTCGCGATGGACCTGTTCGCCAGCTCGAGGTTGGTAGGCCTCGGGCGGCAGGCGGTCGAGGGGCCCCACCGACCACTGCCGCTTGCGGATTTCGTCGCTGCGCAGCACCACAGCGCCCCGGCCCCGCTCAGCCGGCGGCGAGAGCCCGGGCCAGTGTGGTCTTGCCCGAGCCGGAGAGGCCGCCGATGGCGACCAGCCGGGCGGCCGGTGTCCGCAGATGGGCCAGGGCGGACCGCAGGTATTCGGCCGCCATCCGGTCGTCGCCGCCGTGCGCCGCCACGTGCGCCCTGACCGCCGCGCGCGTCGACAGCATGAGCGGCAGGGCCGCCAGGCCCGCCCACAGGCTGCGCGGCAGTCCCCGCCCGGCCTCGTCCAGATAGCCGTTCAACGCCCGGTTGGCGGCGTCGCGACGACCGCGGAAATCCAGGTCCATGATCAGAAAGGCGAGGTCGTACTGCGTGTCGATGTTGCTGAGCGCGTCGTTGAACTCGATGCAGTCGAACATGGTCGGGCCGCCGCCCTCGTCGACCAGATTCCCCAGGTGCAGATCGCCGTGGCAGCGCCGGACCAGGCCTTGCGAGCGACGAGCCTCCAGCAGATCGGCGACATCGTTCAGCGCGCGTTCGCCAATGGCGATCAGGGCTTCGACCTGCGCGGCGTCGAGGCGGCCGGCCAGGCCGCGCAGCTGTTCGGCGTTGGTGTCCATCGTGTAGCGCATCGCCTTGACGCCGCCGCCGTCGGGGGTGAGCGGCGCGGCGATGTGGACGCGGGCCACCAGTCGCCCCAGCGCCTCGCCCATGGCGCCGTCGATCCGCTCGGGATGGGCGGCCAGCACCGACTCTCCGTCGAAACGCCGCAGTTCCAGCGCCCATTCCACGACCTCGCCCCGCGCGTCCCACGCCAGCTCGCCATTCGGCGTCCTCACGATACTCTGCAGGCCCAGATAGATATCGGGCGCATTTGCGCGGTTGAACGCCAGTTCGCGGCGCAGGGCCCACAGCCGCTTTTCGAGCGTGGTGAAATCCAGAAAGCCCATGTCGACCGGCTTCTTGACCTTCATGGCCCGGTCGCCGACCAGATAGACGCGCGCGCAGGAGGTCTCGATCACCTGGTCGGCCTGGCCCGCCAGCCAGGCGTGGACCACCGAGCCGTCGCTCATGGAAACAGGCGGTGGGAAGTCCAGCCGTCGTCGACGCGGGCGAACACCAGGCGCTCGTGCAGGCGGAACGGTCGGTCGCGCCAGAATTCGATGCTGCGCGGCATGACCCGATAGCCCGACCAGTGCGGCGGGCGAGGAACCTTGCCGATACCGAAACGCAAACCGACCTCGGCGATGCGTTTTTCCAGAGCCAGCCGGTCGGGCAGGGGACTGGATTGCTCCGAGGCCCAGGCCCCGATCTGCGCCGACCGCGCGCGAGTGGCGAAATAGGCGTCCGCCTCGGCGGCGGTGACGGTCTCGACCGGTCCGCGGACCCTCACCGAGCGGCGCAGGGATTTCCAGTGGAACATCAGAGCGGCCCGCGGATTGGCCGCCAGCTGACGGCCCTTGGCGCTCAGGGTGTTGGTGTAGAACACGAAACCGGCGGCATCGACCGCCTTGAGCAATACCATCCTGGCGTCGGGCAGCCCGTCGGCGTCGACCGTGGCCACGGTCATGGCATTGGCGTCGTTGAGCTCGGATTTCACCGCCTCGCGCAGCCAGCCTTCGAACAGGGCGATCGGGTCGCGGGACTCCAGCAAGGCGGGCGGCTGGGCCATCCTCACGGCGGTCACATAGTCGTCCTCGGCGGGCGAAGCGGGGATCAGCGGCGGATCATCGGGCATGGCGGCCATATTAGCCCGCCTGGGCAAAACCCGCTAACTACGCCGATCATGTCGCACAACACTTTCGGTCATCTCTTCCGTGTCACCACCTGGGGCGAGAGCCACGGGCCCGCCCTCGGCTGCGTCATCGATGGCTGTCCGCCGCGTCTGCCGCTGCGCGCCGAGGACATCCAGGTATGGCTCGATCGCCGCCGCCCGGGCCAGGGCCGCTTCGTCACCCAGAGGCGGGAACCCGATGAAGTTCGCATCCTGTCGGGGGTGTTCGAGGATGACCGCACCGACGGTCAGGTGACCACCGGCACGCCGATCTCCCTGATCATCGACAACCTCGACCAGCGGTCGCGCGACTATTCCGAGATCGCCACCGCCTTCCGGCCCGGCCATGCCGACTATGTCTATTTCGCCAAATACGGCGTGCGGGATTATCGCGGCGGCGGCCGGGCGTCCGCGCGGGAGACGGCGGCTCGGGTGGCGGCCGGGGCGGTGGCGCGCGCGGTGCTGGGCGAAGGGGTCGCCGTGCGCGGGGCCCTGGTGCAGATCGGGCCCCACGCCATCGACCGCGGCCGCTGGGACTGGGACGAGACCCATCGCAATCCGTTCTGGTCGCCCGATGCCGGCATCGTCGATCTGTGGGAGGAGCATCTGGAAGCGACCCGCAAGGCCGGCTCGTCCACCGGGGCGGTGATCGAGGTCGAGGCAAGCGGCGTTCCCGCCGGCTGGGGCGCGCCGCTGTACGCCAAGCTCGACGCGGAACTGGCCGGAGCGCTGATGTCGATCAACGCCGCCAAGGGGGTCGAGATCGGGGCCGGCTTCGCCGCCGCCGCGCTGAGCGGCGAGGAAAACGCCGATGAGATGCGTCTCGGCAACGCCGGTCCGATCTTCCTCGCCAACCATGCCGGCGGCATCCTCGGCGGCATTTCGACCGGCCAGGCCATCGTCGCACGCGTGGCGTTCAAGCCGACCTCGTCGATCCTCACCCCCCGCCTCAGCATCAACGAGGACGGCGAGGAGATCGAGGTCCGCACCAAGGGCCGGCACGATCCGTGCGTCGGCATCCGCGCCGTCCCGGTCGTCGAAGCCATGACCGCCTGCGTCCTGGCCGACGCCTTCCTGCGCCACCGCGCCCAGACCGGCCGGCCCTAGCCGGCTCGCGCCGCAACTCGGAAGTCCGCTTCGTTCACCTGTTCCACGGCGCGTGACAGGGTCATCTCGCCCCCGGCGAGTTTCCGGTAGTCCTCGATCGTCATCAGCACATGGGCCGGTCGGCCGCGCTCGGTGATGATCACCGGGCCGGCCTTCGGCGCGGGTTTGGCCCGGCTGGCGTCCTGGTTGAATTCCCGGCTGGACAAGGTGGTGATGGTCATGCGGGCCGCGCATGTAGTTCCAAACCTACAAACGGGTCTTGGTGGGTTCGAGCAAACGTGTTCCGCGTCCGCGACCAAGCGAACGCCCATCGGGACCGGGACCGGATTTCCTACTGACCAGGTCGTGAACCCATAAAGGTTGGTATCGCGCGCATGGCATGTCAGACCTGCGCCGCGGTCGATCTGGTCTTGCGACGAACTCCCCGATCTGAAAGGGCGCCCGTGCCGGTCGTGATCTCGCTGGAAAGTCGCCGCCGGACTGACAGCCGAAGGTGCGCCGGTTGGCCTGGGCAGACCGTGTCGACACGTACCTTGACATGCCCGCCGAAAAGTTGCAATACGCAATCTGACCCGCGATGCCCGCACCCACCATGCCCCTGATCACCGACGCACGCCACCTGGGCGTTTCATATCGACGGCGCGAGCGGCCTTGCCAGGGACGACGCCCATGTGGCGGCGGTCTCGAGGTCGCCCGACGGCGGGGAGGTCGAGGGCAAGCGGCCGTTTCGTTGGTGGAAATACCAGTGATTGCAGTCACTTATGCCTGAAGTCGACCGCCATGCCGACCGCCCGAGACCGCCATCGGACCGCCATCGGACCGCCATCCGAACGCTATCCGACCGCCCCGGCGCCGCCCGTCGCCCGCCTGGCGGCAGCCGACGACCGCCCTCGGCCCGCCATCATGGATCGGAAGGCCGGCGCCGGCCTCGCCTCACCCCAACGACAGCGCGCAGCTCTCGCCGACGGTCGGGCGCGAGACCACGACCCGCGCCAGTCCGGGAAAGCGGTCGCGCAAACGTCCGGCGAAATGCAGGCACAGCGCCTCCAGCGTCGGGCTCTCGAGGCCGGCGTGGTCGTTGAGCAGAGTGTGGTCAAGCTCGGCCGCCGCGGCCTTGAGCGCCGCGTCCAACAGGCCGAGGTCCTCGACCCAGCCGACCGGTCCGCTGGCCGCCCCGCGCAGGGTGGCTTCGACGCGGAACGAATGGCCGTGCAGGCGCGTGTACGGGCCGCCCGCGGGGCCGGCGGGCAGGCGGTGGGCGGCGTCGAAGGCGGCGGCCTTGGTGATTTCGAAAACAGGGTCGGTCATCGATCTCGCGATTGCGCGGGCCGCTCAGGGCAGACCGAGGTATTTATGGGTCTGGACGCTCAGACGCCAGCGAGGGTGAGCCAGGCAATAGGCCACGGCCGCGGCGGTGGCCGATTCGCGATCCGGTCCATCCATCGGTTGCAGGAACAGCCGCTCGAAGTCCAGGCCCACGAAGCGTTCGGGGTCGACCCCCGGCTGAGGGTAGACCAGCTTGAGCTCCTGCCCGGAATGCTGCGCCAGCGGCGCATCGGCCTTGGGGCTGACGCAGATCCAGTCGATGCCCTCGGGCGCGGCGATAGTGCCGTTGGTCTCGACCGCGATCTCGAAGCCGGCCGCATGCAAGGCGGCGATCAGCGGCGGGTCCAACTGCAGCAGCGGCTCGCCACCGGTGCACACCACCAGGGCATGGTCCGGCGGCCCCGTCCAGGCGGCGGCGACCGCGGCGGCGAGGGCCTCCGGCGCGGCGAAACGCCCGCCGCCGGCCCCGTCGACGCCGACGAAATCGGTATCGCAAAACGTGCATACGGCCCTGGCGCGATCCGCTTCGCGACCCGACCACAGATTGCAGCCGGCGAAGCGGCAGAACACCGCCGCGCGGCCCGCCTGGCCGCCTTCCCCCTGCAGGGTGAGGAAGATCTCCTTGACCGCATAGGTCAAGCGGCGAGTTCCGGCCGGCCGGCCGACACCCATTGCGCCCAGCCGCGGGCGCGCAGCTCGCAGGCCGGACAGCGGCCGCAGCCTGCTCCCCAGTCATGAACCGGCTGACGCAGGCCCAGATAGCAGGTGTGGGTCTCGCGGGCGATCAGGTCGACCAGCGCCTCGCCCCCCAGAGCCTTCGCCAGCGCCCAGGTGTCGGCCTTGGTCAGGTGCATCAGGGGGGTCAGGATGGGAAACGCGCGATCCATGCCCAAGGCCAGCGTCGCCTGGAGCGAATCGAGCGTGGAGCGCCGGCAGTCCGGGTAGCCCGAGTAGTCGGTCTCGCACATGCCGCCGACCAGCACGTCCAGGTCACGGCGGTCGGCCAGGGCGGCCGCATAGGTCAGGAACACCAGATTGCGCCCGGGAACGAATGTCGAGGGCAGGCCGCGCGCGGTGACTTCGATCGCGCGGTCGCAGGTCATGGCGGTCTCGCCGACGGCGCCGAAACCCTGGATGTCGATCAGCCTGTCCGGGCCCAGCCGGTCGGCCCAGGCCGCGAAGGCGTCGCTCAGGGCGGTCCGCACCACGGGCCGGACGGCCAGTTCCACGGCGTGCCGCTGACCATAGTCGAAGCCGACGGTCTCCACCCGCTCGAACCGGGCCAGGGCCCAGGCGAGACAGACGGTCGAATCCTGGCCGCCGGAAAACAGCACCAGGGCGCTCTTCGCGGGCCCGGTCACGGCTGGCGGATCGGGTATTCGGGCTTGCGGTGCTCCTGAACCGGCGGCGGCGCATAGGCGAAATGGCGCGGATAGGCCGGGGCGGGGCAACCGTGCGCCTCGCCGAGCCCCTTGAGATACCCTCGCCGCACGCTGCCGGCGGTGATCACCTCGGTCACCAGTTGATCATGCTTCTGGGCGCCGGTCAGGGTCTTCACGAACCCCGCGAACGGCAACAGCATCTCGGCGGCGCCGTGCGCGACCGTCAGCACCATGCCGCGCCGGGTGGTGAGGCTGGGCGCCTGCGGGTTGTCGCCTTCGTCGAAGTCGCCGCCCAGGGCCTCGCCCAGCGCCTGCACTTCGGCGACTATGGTGCGGCAGGAGGCGGGCCGCGGCGGCGCGTAGGGGTCGGCCAGAGCCGCCAGAAGCACCGGCGGGATTTTTTGACGCACCAGGTTGAGGTCGTGCAGTGGCGCCTCGGCGGCATTCTGGACGTTGGCGCTGGCCGCCCGATCGGGATTGACCAGTTCCGGCGGCGGCGGAGTCTGGGCGGCGTAGGCGGTCTGCTCCGCCGCGGCGGAGCCGGCGAGGACGACGAGGGGCGCCGCCAGGACGGCGGCTGATAGCGAGGTGCGCATGGCCGGCCATTTTAGCCTGTTCCCGCGCGCGGCGCCACGCCGCCGCCGGCCCCCGCTTGCGGCCCCGCCACCGCTTCCACTATGGTCCGCGCCGCTTCGGGCCGGTAGCTCAGTGGTAGAGCCCTCGACTTTTAATCGAGTGGTCGTGGGTTCGAGTCCCCACCCGGCCTACCAAGCTCATCCTGTCCCGTCCGGACACATGGGTGACAGTCGAGGCATCCATAACTAAACACCGATCGCGGGGCGAAAAGAAAGGATCGCGTGGTACGAGCCGATTTCGCCAGCATCGCGGCGTGCTTCGCGGTGATCGTGCTTGCGAGCCCGACGAGATTGCCGGCCGAACCGCGCGCCGTCGTGGTCGGCGACCTCGATCGTGGCCTGCGCCAGAAGGTCGAAGCGGCGGTGGGCGAGGTGCGCACCCATCCCGACAGTCGGATCGACGCCCGCCGGCGGGCGAGAGACGCGGCGGTCGACGCCCTGGCCCTGCTGCGGTCGGAAGGATATTACGCCGCCGAGGTAGAACCGGACGTGTCGGACGCCGAGCCGCCGTCCGCCCTGCTGCGCGTCACATCGGGTCGGCAATACACTCTGCAAGGCATCGCGGTCGACTGGGTCGGACCGGCCCCGTCGCCGGCCGTGGCGAAGGCGGCGCTCGACGCGCTGAAGCTGCAACCGGGCGTTCCTGGCCGCGCGGCCGAGGTGATCGCCGCCGAGGGGCGGCTCGTCGCGGCCCTGCAAGCCCACGGCTATGCCGACGCCAAGGCCGATCCGCGCCAGGTGATCGTCGACCACGCCGACGATACGGTGCGGCCCGATTTCAAGATCGCCGCCGGCGACCTCGTGCGCCTGGACGGCGTCAAGGTGCTCGGCACGGGGCGAACGCGCAAGGCCTGGGTGCGCAGCCTCGCGCCCTGGAAGCCCGGGGATGTCTACACGCCCGACGCCGTCGCCAAGCTGGAGCGCCGGTTGCTCGACGCCGGGGTGTACGAATCGGTCACCGTGTCCCTGGCCCCCAAGGACCAGACCGCGGCCGGCCAACGACCGGTGATCGTCAGTCTGTCGGACCGCAAGCCGCGGGCCATCGAACTGGGCGCGAGCTATTCGACCACCGAGGGCTCCGGCGTCGACGGCAAATGGATCCACTACAATGTTCTCGGCAAGGCCGACACCCTGACCCTGACCGCCAAACTCTACGATATCCAGCAGAACCTCGATCTCGAGCTGGATCAGCCCGACTGGCGACGCGCCGACCAGATCCTCAAGGTAGGCGGCGGGTTTCTCGGCGACATCACGCCTGCCTATGACGACGCCGGCGCCGGCGTGCGGGCCGACGTCGAGCGACACTATACCAAGACGACCTACATCACGGTGGGCGGCGCGCTCGATTTCACCGCGATCAAGGATAAGACCGACGTCAACGCCCAGGGATTGCCTGTCGGCGTCAACCTGAAACTGTTCATCGCCAGCCTGCTTGGGGCGGTTACCCTCGATCGCTCCAACGACGCCCTCGATCCGACCCGCGGATGGAAACTGGACGCGCGGGTCGAGCCGACCGTCATCACCGGCGACCGCCAACTCGAATATCTGAAGACCCAGGTGCAGGCGAGCGCCTATCTGCCCTTCGACCGCGCCGGCGACACGGTGGTCGCCGGACGGCTCAAGCTCGGCTCGATCATCGGGGGATCAATTCCCGACGTTCCGGCCGACCGGAGGTTCTTCGCCGGTGGCGGCGGCTCGGTGCGCGGCTATGGTTATCAGGCGGTCGGCCCGCGCCTTTCCGACAACACGCCCGAGGGGGGACTGTCGCTGATCGAAACCTCATTGGAGTTTCGGCGGCGGCTTACCCGGCAGTGGGGCGTCGTGGCCTTCGTCGATGCCGGCACCGTCGGGTCCAGCACGACCCCCAGCTTCAAGGACGTCAGCGCCGGGGCCGGACTGGGCGTGCGCTATGACCTCGGTTTTGGACCGTTGCGTCTCGATGTCGCCACGCCGCTCAATCCGCGGTCCGGAGACGGTCCGGTGCAGGTCTATATCAGTATCGGTCAGAGCTTCTGATGGTCGAAACGACAGCCGAGGGCTCACCTCCGCCGCCGGACCGCAAGTCGCGGCGGTTCAAGTCCGCCCGGTTCGGAGCGGCGGGCGCGCTGCTCCTGGTGGTCCTAGCCTTGCTCGCTGGGCTGATCCGCTATGGCCCAATGACCGCGCCGGGGCGGCGGCTGATCGAGGCGGCGTTCAGCGGTCAGTCGGTGGGGCGGCTCGGGCGGCTGCGGATCCAAGGCCTGCGAGGCGACATCTGGGGCGAGTTTTCCGTGGCCAGGCTGACCATCGCCGACCGGGACGGCGTATGGCTCGACGCCCGCGACCTGGCGATGCGCTGGGATCCCGGCGCCTTGCTCGATCGCCGGGTCCATCTGCGGAGCGTCTCGGCTCGGCTGGTGACGCTGTCGCACCGGCCGACGCCGACGGCGGCGACGCCGGCCGGCCGCTCGCCGGTAGCGATCGATCTCGACGATCTCGCCATGCGCGTCGAACTGACCCCGGGCTTCGCCCAGGCACACGGATTTTACCGCCTCAGAGCCTCCTTGGTCCAGGAGCGTGACAATGCGGCCAGCGGCCACATTCACGCGGCGAGCGAGATGCATGCGGGCGATTTTCTCGATGCGGTGTTCCGCACCAATCGTCGAGGCGGGTTCAACGTCACCGTCGACGCCCTGGAGGCGCGGGGCGGCGCTCTGGCCGGGGCCGCCGGAATGGCGCCGAACCAACCGTTCTCGCTCACCGTGCGCGCGGCCGGCGACCCGAAGGCCGGCCGTTTCACGATCCTGACCCGCGTGGGCGCGATCACTCCGATCGAGGCCAGCGGGGCCTGGGACGGGGCCGGCGGCTCGGCGAGCGGCGAGGTGATGCTGACCGCTTCCAGCCTGCTCGACCGCTACGCCAGGATGGCTGGGCCCCTCGCGCGGTTCCGTATCGACGGGCGGAAGTCGACCGGCGGTCTCTACGCCCTGACCCTGTCGCTGCGGAGCGACAATCTCGCCTTCGCCGCCAAAGGCGAGGCCGACCCGACCCGAATGGCGACCGGCCCGCGGGGTCTCGCGGTCGACCTGAGGGTGGCCGATCCAGGTCGCATCGTCGCGACACCGAAGATGGGCCCGGCCCAGCTGACCGGAACGATCACCGGCGATCAGACGCACTGGGTGCTGGCTGGGACGGACAGCATCGAGCACCCAGGCGTCCCGCAATTCAGCCTGGCGCGGGTGTCGGGTCCGCTGCGTGTCGAGGCGCGCGGCGGCGAATATGCCGTCGATGCCGGCGCGAGCGGCGAGGGCGGGGTCGGTCAGGGACTGTTGGCGGCGCTGCTCGGGTCGCGCCCCAGCGCCACCGCCAGGCTCAGTGTGTTCAGGGACGGCCGCATGCTGGTGCGGTCCTTCAATCTGGCGGGCGCCGGGCTGACGGTGACCGCGTCGGGAGACCGTTCGATGCTTGGGGGGCTGTCGTTCACCGGCGCGGCCAGGCTGAGCAATCTCGCCGGCGGCGAGGCGCGGGGCGGCCGGGACGCTCAGGGCGACCTGGACCGCGAGCCAGGATCGGAGCGAGTCAACCTTGGGCGTTCGGTTTCGATGCGCAGGGCGAGCGGCTGGCCACTGGCCTCGATCCACGCATCGATCACCTGCTGGGCGCGGCGCCGCGGTTGACGGCCAAGGGTGACTACCAGGATGGAACCCTGAACCTTGCCGCCGCGACCCTCAGCGGGACGGCTGGTTCGGCCAATGCCGCCGGTCAGGTCAGCCGCGATGGTGCGCTTAAGCTCGCGTTGGGCTGGTCGGCGCGGGGCCCATTGGTGATCGGCCCGTTGCAGATCGACGGAGCGGCCAAGGGTTCGGGCGATATCGGCGGCACGCTCGCCAGTCCGCGGGCGGACCTGATCGCCGATTTCGCGACGCTCGACCTGCCGTCCCTGCCGCTGCGCGACGCGCATCTGGTACTGAGCTTCCTGAGCGGCCCGGCCGCGTTCAACGGTCATGTTTCGTTGGCTGGCGGCACTCGGTACGGACCTGCCAGAGGCGCCGCGGCGTTTCGCTTCGCCGGCGGGGGCGTCGATCTCAGCGGCATCGAGGTGAACGGCGCCGGCGTCTGCGGCGAGCGGCGCCGCTTCACTGCGTTCGGGCCAGCCGGCCAGCGCGGATCTCACATTCGCCGTTGGTCCCGGCGTGCTGCTGTCGGAAGGCCACGCGGGCGGCCGGGTGAAGATCGTCGACGCCGCCGGCGGTCCGCGGGCCGATCTCGATCTCCACGCAAGCTCCGCCGTGCTAGCGCAAGGCGGCGCGGCGGTGCGCGATCTCAACCTCACCGCCAACGGACCGCTCGATCGCCTGCCGTTCGTGGTGCATGCCGACGGCGCGTTGCGAACCGGGCCTTGGAAGGTCGCCGGAGCCGGAACCCTGACCCAGAAGGGCGCGGACCGCACGGTCGCCTTCACCGGCGGCGGCCGGGTCGGCCGGATCGACGTGCATACGACTGCGCCGGCCCTGCTCGGTTTCGGCCCGCAGGGCCAGACGCGCGCGGCTGCGGCTGAGCGTGGGCTCGGGCCGGGCCGACATCGACGTCGCCACCGGCGATCAGAAAATGGACGCCCAGGCGACGGTGTCCGACATCAGCCTCAGCCTGTTCAACGACGACTATGTGGGGCGGCTGAACGCCAGCCTCGCGCTATCGGGGCGCGGCGCGGTGCTCAACGGACTGTTCGACTCCAGACTGGCCGGGGCGGGGGGGCGCGACCTGAAGGGAGCGCCGCCGGTGGACGGGGAAATCAAGGGACGGCTGAGCGCGGGCTCGATGGTGATCCATGCCTCGCTCGGCAACAGCCAGGGCCTGAAGGCGAGCAGCGACCTGGACCTGCCGGCCGAGGCGTCCGCGGCGCCGTTCCGCATCGCCCTCGACACCAGGCGGCCGATCCGCGGCGACTTCTCGATCGACGGGGAACTGAAGCCGGTGTGGGATCTGCTGATGGGCGGCGACCGCTCCCTGGCCGGCCATGTGGTCGCTTCCGGCAATCTATCCGGCAGTCTGGCCGATCCGCGCGCGGTGGGATCGGCGTCGCTGGACAACGGTCAGTTCCGGGATTCCACGGCCGGTCTGAAGCTGCAGGCGATTTCGCTGCGCGCGACCATGGCCAACAACGCCATCGACGTGGGCAAGTTCTCGGCGACCGACGGCGCCAGGGGTGCGATGTCGGGGGCCGGCCGGATCAGTCTGTTGCGCGACGGAATTTCCAGCCTGCGCCTCGACCTGAAGACGTTTCGCCTGATCGACAACGATCTGGCCGAGGCTACGGCCTCCGGTCAGGTCAACGTCAACCGCGCCGCCGACGGCCACGTCAAACTGGCGGGCGATCTGACCATCGACAGGGCGCAGATCAGCCCGAACTCGCCAGTCGCCAGCGGCGTCGTGCCGATGGAGGTGGTCGAGGTGCACAAGCCGCAGGCGTTCGACGAGCGATTTGTCTCGCCACCGGCGGCGACCGCGCCGATCGGGCTCGACATTCGCCTGCACTCGGCCGGCGGGATCATCGTCAAGGGGCGCGGCCTCAATCTCGAGCTCTCGCTGGATGCGCGCGTGCAGGGCGCCACGACGGCGCCGATCCTCAGCGGGACGGCGCATGTCGTGCGCGGCGACTACAATTTCGCCGGCCAACGGTTCCAGATCGACGAGAGCGGGGTGGTGCACCTGGGATCCACCGCCGAGACCATCCGGCTAGATCTGACCGCCACACGCGAGGATCCGACCCTGACGGCGGTGGTTCGCATCCAGGGGACCGCCGCCAAGCCGACCATCACCCTGACCTCGACGCCGGTGCTGCCGCAGGACGAAGTGCTTTCCCAGGTGCTGTTCGGCGCCTCGGCCTCTCAGCTTTCGCCGCTGCAGGCGGCGCAACTCGCCTCGGCCGTGTCGGGCCTGGCGTCCGGCGGCGGCTTCGACGTCATCGGCGGCCTGCGCAACTTCGCCCATCTCGACCGACTGGCGATCGGCGGCACGGCGGCCACCGGCACCACCGTGTCGGGTGGCAAGTACCTGACCAACAACGTCTATCTGGAGATCATCGGCGGCAACCGCGAGGGGGCCGGCACGCAGGTCGAGTGGCAGGTCCGCAAGCACGTGTCGTTGGTTTCGCGGGTCACCAGCCAGGGCGATTCGCAGATCTCGGTGCGCTGGCGCAAGGACTATTGAACGGCGTGAGCCCGGGCGTAGGCCTGGGTGCCGCGGGTGATCACCGTGTCGCCGGGCAGAACCGCTTGGATCGGAATGTCCGGCTGATCGCGCAGGCGCGCATAGATGGGGGCGAAATCGCGCAGGGTCGCCTCGAGCAGGGCGTCGAGCGACGGGACGACAAAATAGGTCTGCTGGAAATCGTCGATGCGGTAGGGCGTGCGCATGACCCTCTCCAGATCGAAGCCCAGCCGGTTGGGCGAGGGATCGTCGAGGGCGAAGGCCGATTCGGCCCGCGACGAGACTATTCCGGCGCCGTAGATGCGGGGCCCGGCGGGAGTTTGCAGAAGACCGAACTCCACGGTGTACCAATAGAGACGGGCCAGATTGTGCAGCTGTGAGAAATGCAGCGCCCGCAGGCCGCCTTTCCCATAGGCCTGCATGTAGTCGGCGAACACCGGGTCGGTGAGCATCGGGACGTGGCCGAACACATCATGAAAGATGTCCGGCTCCTGCAGGTAATCGAGCTGCCCGCGCCCGCGAATGAAGCGGCCGGCCGGAAACCGGCGATTGGCCAGGTGGTCGAAGAACACTGCGTCGGGCGCCAGCCCGGGGACGGCGACGACGCTCCATCCGGTCAGCCCGGTCAGGTCACGATTGAGCCGCGCGAAATCGGGGATGCCGCCCTGATGCAGGTCCAGGGCGTCAAGGCCGCGTAAAAACGCATCGCACGCCCGGTCCGGCAGAACGGCGCGCTGTCGGTCGTACAGCAGCCGCCACACCGCGTGTTCGGCGTCGGTATAGCGGTCCCAGTCCTGATCGATCGTCCAATCGGCGCGCGCGCCCGGCGGCGGAGGGTTCTGGGTGCTCATGGGGCCATGATAACCCCAATTCCGGGCTTTCCGTGTCGAAAATTTGCCGGTTTCAGCCGCCCAGAGGGCGATTTCCCTAGTGGGTGATGCGCGGCTTCAGCTGGTAGCGTCCCGATTGGAACTCTTCGAAGATCACCGCCGTCTGGGGGTGGCCGACCGGTTCGCCGGTCTCGTCGGGCAGCAGATTCTGTTCGGAGACATAGGCCACGTAGCTCGACTGCGCATTTTCGGCGAGGAGATGATAGAAGGGCTGATCCTTGCTCGGCCGCACTTCAGCCGGGATCGATTGCCACCATTCCTCGCTATTGGCGAATTGCGGGTCGACATCGAAGATCACGCCGCGAAATGGGAACACCCGGTGCTTGACGACCTGGCCGATGGCGAATTTCGCGGTCCTCGCGTTCATGACTGAAGCCGATGAGTCCGTAGAGGTGGATGGGGCCTGAAGGTATAGCGTCTGGCGCTTCTATCAAGCCCTGCCTTCCGCCCGCGGAACATCCTTGCTAGTCTCGCCGCGAAACCGGGCGCGGGCGCCGCGAAGCGTGGCAGTCCTCCCCAGGAAGGTGTTGTGAAGGTCATGGACGAGGCGCCTGACGCGCCCGTCGGTCGCGCGCGCGGTCGGGGGCGCGCCGCGGACGAGCCGCCGGTGTTCGCGGCGCTCGATCTGGGAACCAACAACTGCCGTCTGCTGATCGCGACGCCGACGCCGCGCGGCTTTCGCATCCTGGACGCCTATTCCCGCATCGTCAGGCTCGGCGAGGGGCTGTCGCAAAGCGGCCGCCTGGCGGACGCCGCGATGACCCGCGCCATCGCCGCGCTCGCGGTTTGCGCCGGCAAGATCCAGCGGCGAGGCGCCTCACGGGTGCGCGCGGTGGCGACCCAAGCCTGTCGGGCGGCCGCCAATGGTCCGGGTTTCATCGAGACGGTGGCGCGCGAGACCGGCATTCAGCTCTCGGTGATCAGCCCGCGCGAGGAGGCGCAGCTATCCGTCGCCGGGTGCCTCAACCTGCTCGACACCTCGTCTCGCGCCGCCCTGGTGCTGGATGTCGGCGGCGGATCGACGGAGATGTCTTGGATCGACCTGACCGCGCCCGGCCTCGATGTCGCGCCGCGGCGCATGGCCCACTGGCGCCTGCCGATCAAGGCGTGGCTGTCGATTCCGATCGGGGTAGTCACCCTGGCCGAGCGGTATCCCGAGATCGGCGACGCCGAGACCTGCTTCTGGCGGATGGTCGATGCGATGAAGGTCGAGATCGCCCAATTCACCCAGGCCGACGAGTTCCGAAACACCTTTCAGCAAGGCGACGCCCATATCGTCGGGACCTCCGGCGCGATCACCAGCCTGGCCGGGCTGCATCTGGGTCTGCGGCGCTATGATCGCACACGGGTCGACGGACTGTGGATGACCCGCGCCGAGTGCGACGCCGTGACGCGGCGCCTGGCTTCGCTCACGGTCTCGGAACGCGCGCAGGAGCCATGCATCGGGCCCGATCGGGCAGACCTGGTGATGGCCGGGGCCGCGATCCTGGCCGCGGTGCAGGAAATGTGGCCGTGCGATCGGGTGAGGGTGGCCGACCGCGGGCTGCGTGAAGGCCTGTTGCTGTCGCTGATGTCGAACCAGAGGCGAAAGCGCCCGCGCCGCCGGCGTGGGCCGACCATCGACGCATCGGAAGCCGCATGACCGAACCCCCACGCAAACGGATGGTGCGCGCTCCGACCGGCGGCGCCGACGCCGGCCGCGCCGGCCCCAAGCGCCTGAAGACCGCCAAGGAGCGTACGCCGTCGTCGCAGGCCTGGCTGGAGCGCCAGATCAACGATCCATTCGTGGTCGAGGCCAAGGCCCGAGGCTATCGCTCGCGCGCGGCGTTCAAGCTTTCCGAGATCGACGACCGGTTTCATATCTTCCGGCGCGGCGCGCGGGTCATCGACCTTGGCTGCGCCCCCGGCGGCTGGCTGCAGATCGCGCTGGAGCGAGGGGCGGGGACGGTGGTCGGTATCGACCTGCTGCCGGTCGACCCGCTGGCCGGGGCGACGATCGTCGAGGGCGACTTCACCGACCCGGGCAGCGGGGCGCGGCTGATGGCGCTGATCAACGGCGCGCCGGACGTGATCCTGTCCGACATGGCCCCAAACACCACCGGCCATCGCCAGACGGACCATTTGCGGATCGTCGGCCTGATCGAGGCCGCCGCCGCGTTCGCAGCCGAGGTGCTCAAGCCCGGCGGCCTGTTCGTCACCAAGGCCTTCCAGGGTGGCGAGACGGGCATTCTGCTGGCCGGATTGAAACGTGACTTCGCCGAGGTCCGCCATGTCAAGCCCAAGGCCAGCCGGGCGCAGAGCTCCGAACTCTACCTCATGGCGACCGGCTTCAGGGGGCGGCCCGGCTAGACGACGGGCGTTTTGCCGATCCGGCGACCGATTGGCCGCGAGCCCTTCCCCGCGCCGGCCCCGCTCGCTATAGCCGTCCCGCAAAACGGAGAGTCTCATGGAGATTCGCGAAGGGCTGACCTTCGACGATGTTTTGCTGGCGCCGGGGCCTTCCGAGGTCATGCCCACGCAGGTGAACACCGTCACGAAGTTCACACGCGAGATAAGTCTGAACATTCCCCTGGTGTCGGCGGCGATGGACACCGTCACCGACAGCCGGCTGGCGATCGCCATGGCTCAGGCCGGCGGCCTCGGCGTGCTGCACCGGAACATGACGGTGGAGGAACAGGCCGACCACGTGCGCGAGGTCAAGCGCTACGAGAGCGGCATGGTGATCAACCCGCTGACCATCAATCCCGACACGCCCCTGAGGGAGGTCCGCCAGATCAAGGCGCGACGCCACATCTCGGGCTTTCCGGTGGTCGAGCCGGCCACCGGACGTCTGGTCGGTATCCTGACCAATCGCGACATGCGGTTCGAGAGCTCCGACGACAAGCCGGCTTCGGCGGTGATGACCCGCGAGGGCCTGATCACCGTGCGTGAGGGTTGCGGCCAGGAAGAGGCCCGCGACCTGCTGCGCCGCCACAAGATCGAGCGGCTGATCGTGGTCGACGAGGACTATCGGGCGGTCGGCCTGATCACCGTCAAGGACATGGAAAAGGCCGAGGCGCACCCGCACGCGGCCAAGGATTCGCGCGGCCGACTGCTGGTCGGCGCCGCCTCCACGGTCGGCGACGCGGGCTTCGAGCGCTCGCTGGCGCTTATCGACGCCGGCGTCGACGTGGTGGTCATCGACACCGCGCACGGTCATTCGAAACAGGTCGGCGACGCGGTCCGCCGGCTGACCCGCGAGAGCAACCGGGTGCAGGTGGTGGCCGGCAATGTCGCGACCTATGACGGAGCGCGCGCCCTGATCGACGCCGGAGCGGATGCGATCAAGGTCGGCATCGGTCCCGGCTCGATCTGCACCACTCGAATGGTCAGCGGGGTGGGCGTGCCGCAGTTCACCGCCATCGCCGACGCGGTTCGAGCGGCGCGCGACAGTGGCGTTCCGGTAATCGCCGACGGCGGCATCAAATATTCCGGGGACCTCGCCAAGGCCATCGCGGTGGGCGCCAACACGGTGATGATGGGCTCGATGTTCGCCGGCACCGACGAGGCGCCCGGCGAGGTGTTCCTCTACCAGGGCCGCTCCTACAAGTCCTACCGCGGCATGGGCTCGCTGGGCGCCATGGCCCGCGGCTCGGCCGACCGCTACTTCCAGAAGGAGGTCGAGGACGCCATGAAACTGGTGCCCGAGGGCATCGAGGGCCAGACTCCCTACAAGGGCCCGATCCAGCCGGTCATCCACCAGCTGGTCGGGGGCCTGCGCGCGGCCATGGGCTACCTCGGCGCTCCCGACATCCCCGCCTTCCAGGCCCGGGCCCAATTCATCCGCATCACCGGCGCCGGCCTGCGCGAAAGCCACGTCCACGACGTGATGATCACCCGCGAAGCCCCCAACTACCCGACCTCGGTGTGACGACGTCAAGAACTCTCTTCTCCCTCTGGGAGAAGGTGGCGCGAAGCGCCGGATGAGGGCGCCGCCGCCACAAAGGTAGCTTCTGCTCCCACTGCGACGCCCTTGGCCGGACCGGAGTTTAGGCGCGACCCTCATCCCCCGCTTCGCGGGTACTTCTCCCAGGGGGAGAAGAGAGGTGGTTGTTTTGCCGCCGCGGTTTCCTCTTCCCATGCGTGACGGTGGGCGGATTTCGGCGGCGATCGAGGTGCTCACCGAGATCGAGACCCGCCATCGCACCGCCAAGCTAGCCCTCAAGGCCTGGGGCGACAGCGCGCGCTATGCGGGGTCGAAAGATCGCGCCTTCGTGTCCGGACTGGTCCTCGATGTCCTGCGCCGCCGCCGCTCGCGCGCCTGGCTTCTGGGAGAGGATACCGACCGCGCCCGGGTTCTGGCGTCGCTCGCCTTCGACTGGGGCTGGTCGCCGGACCGGGTCGCCGCGGCCGCGGCGGACGGTCATGGTCCGGGCCCGCTGACGGACATCGAGCGCACCCGGCTCGCCGACCCGATCCCGCTGGCGCAAGCCCCCGCCCCGATCCGGGGCGACTATCCCGACTGGCTCGATCCGGCGATGGCGCGGGTGTTCGGAGAGTCCAGGGCCGAGGAGGGGGTAGCGCTGGCCACGCGCGCTCCGGTCGACGTGCGCGTCAATACGCTGAAGGCGGACACCGACCAGGTGCTGAAGGCGCTGGGCCCGTTCGACCCCGCGCGCCTCGGCCGCCTGGACACCGCCATCCGCATCCCCGCGCCGGCCGCCAGCGAGCGCGCCGCGCCGATCGAGGTCGCCCCCGAGTTCGAGATGGGCTGGTTCGAGGTCCAGGACCTCGGCTCGCAGATCGCCGCCACCGCCGCCGGCGATATCCAGGGGGCCCAGGTGCTCGACTTCTGCGCCGGCGGCGGCGGCAAGACCCTGGCCCTCGCGGCGCTGATGGAGAACACCGGCCGGCTTTCGCCTATGACTCCGATGCCCGCCGCCTGACCGATACGGTGCGCCGCGCGCAGCGGGCCGGCGTCACCAACCTGCAGGTGCGCTCGCCGATCCACCCCGACGCGCTCGAGGGCCTGGAGGGCCGCATGGACCTGGTGTTCGTCGACGCCCCCTGCACGGGCTCGGGCGTCTGGCGTCGTCACCCGGACACCAAATGGCGGCTCTCGCCCGACCAGCTGGCGCGCCGCATGGCCGAGCAGGACAAGGTGCTCGCCGCCGCCGCCGCCTTCGTCAAGCCGGGCGGCCGGCTGATCTATGTCACCTGCTCGCTGTTCGCCGAGGAGAACGAGGACCGGCTCGCCGCCTTCCTCGCCGCCCATGCCGACTATGTCGCCGACGGTCCGTATAGCCGGCTCACCCCCCGGCGGGGACTCGACGGACGGCTTCTTCATCGCCGCCCTGCGCAAGCGCGGCTGAGACTGCCAGCGTTCAACGTCGGCGCGGGCGTACACGACGCCTCGCCCGCCGCAGGAGATACAGCGCCAGCAGCGGCGTGATCGCCAACAGGCCCTCGACCACGCCCGTCCCGCCGTCCGGGGCGAGGCCGAACACTCGTTCCAGAAAATCCATTCTACTTGCCTCCGGTCGAGCGTCGTCGGGTCAGAGCCATTCGATCTTCAGGATCGGATGCAGCTCGATACCGTTGGATTGCGAAACGCCCGTCTGCCCGTGGACGGTGTCGAAGAAGCCGACCCCGGTGATCCGGGCGCGGGTCGGGGGCAGTTGGGTTCGGAAGCCCAGCGCGGCGGCAAGCTGCGGGCGCGCGTCGGGGGCGGGGCTGGAGAACGCGCCGGGGGCCGCCAGTTTACCACGCCAGACCCCGAACCGATCGAGCTGCAGCCGGCTGACGAACTTGTCGTCGACGGCCTGGCGGGCGGCGGTGATGTTCGCCAGCCAGGGGCTGTCGCCCACGAACACCGTCGTCGGCGTCGGAACCTCTCCGATCATGGTTTCGCCGGTCGCGCCCTGCAGGACCAGATGGTAGTCGCCGTCGCTTTCGCTCTTCATGGCGATGATGGTGACATCCATCTGCCAGATGGTCGTCTCGACGGGGTTCTCGCGTTTGGCCTGGTAGGCGGGGTTCGGCGACCTGACGTCCGGCATATCGGCCGGTCTTGGCGCCGAGACCAGTTCCTCGACCGTCGCGACGACGATGCCGGGGCCGAGGTTCGCGCCATTGATCACATTCTTGCCGACCGCCGCCCGGTCGGCGTCCTGCCCGGTCTTGACCGGCCACCGCTCGACGCCGGGCGCCGTCGCCCTGGCTAGCGGCGCCAGCGCGTCGATCGCGATCGCCGGGCCTGCCGGAGGCGGTATCCCCGCCGCCGCCTTGATCCTGGCCGCCGTCGCGTCGTCGACGATCGGCAGCGTATTGACGTCGGTGATCGGAGCATCCACCCCGTCCGCGGGCGGCGGCCCGCCATCGTCGCTGAATGTCATCACAACTCCCGACGATCTGGCGCGGCGTATCAGGCCCCACAAACAGGCTACCGACCGGGGCCCGGTCGATCAATCGCGGGCAGGGCGGCCTCACGCCATCGTGAAGCCGCGCCACAGAATCCAGCGCGTCGACCGCGACGCGATTCTCCCTTAACACCCCGCCATGACACCCCCCCGCCATGACCGCGTCCTGATCGTCGATTTCGGCAGCCAGGTGACCCAGCTGATCGCCCGCCGCGTCCGTGAGAGCGGCGTCTATTGCGAAATCCATCCCTATGACCGGGTCGACGCGATGCTCGACGCGTTTGCTCCCAGGGCGGTGATTCTTTCCGGTGGTCCCGCCAGCGCGCACGAAGCCGAAAGCCCCTCGGCCCCCGAGGCGATCTTCAAACTCGGCGTCCCGGTGCTCGGCATCTGCTACGGCGAGATGACCATGGCCGCCCAGCTCGGCGGCGCCGTCGAGGGCGGCCACGCGCGCGAGTTCGGCCGCGCCAAAATCCATATCGAGCGCGAATCCCCCCTCCTCGAAGGCCTCGGCGCCGTCGGCGAGTCCGAGACCGTGTGGATGAGCCACGGCGACAAGATCACCGCCATCCCCCCCGGCTTCGAGGTCGTCGCCACCTCCGAGGGCTCGCCTTACGCGGTCATCGCCGACGAGGGCCGGCGCCTCTATGGCGTGCAGTTTCACCCCGAGGTCGCCCACACCCCGCGCGGGGCGCTGATCCTGCGCAACTTCACCCACCGCATCGCCGGCCTGACCGGCGACTGGACCATGGCCGACGTTCCGCGGCGAGGCGGTCGCCCGCATCCGCGAGCAGGTCGGCGCACGGCAGGGTGATCTGCGGCCTGTCCGGCGGCGTCAACTCCTCGGTGGCCGCGGTGCTGATCCACGAGGCGATCGGCGAGCAGCTGACCTGCGTCTTCGTCGATACCGGCCTGTTGCGCCATAACGAGGCGAGCGAGGTCGTCCGCCTGTTCCGCGACCACTACAACATCCCGCTGATCCACGTGGACGCCGGCGCGGAGTTCCTGGGCGCCCTGGCCGGAACCTCCGAGCCTGAAGCCAAGCGCAAGACCATCGGCCGCGTCTTCATCGACATCTTCGACAGGGAAGCCGGCCGCATCGAAGGCGCCGCCTTCCTGGCCCAGGGCACCCTCTATCCCGACGTCATCGAGAGCGTCTCCGCCCGCGGCGGCCCCTCGGCGGTGATCAAGAGCCACCACAATGTCGGCGGCCTGCCCGAGCACATGAAGCTCAAGCTGGTCGAACCTCTGCGCGAGCTGTTCAAGGACGAGGTCCGCGCCCTGGGCGTCGAGCTCGGCCTGCCGCCCGCCTTCGTCGGCCGCCACCCGTTCCCCGGCCCGGGCCTGGCCATCCGCATCCCCGGCGAGATCACCCCCGACAAGGTCGCCACCCTGCAGCAAGCCGACGCCATCTTTCTCGATGAGATCCGCAAGGCGGGCCTCTACGACGCCATCTGGCAGGCGTTCGCCGTGCTGCTGCCGGTGAAGTCGGTCGGTGTGATGGGCGACGCTCGCACCTATGAGAACGTGCTGGCCCTGCGCGCGGTGACCAGCACCGACGGCATGACCGCCGACGTGTTCGAGTTTCCCTGGGACGTGCTGACGAGGGCGGCGACGCGGATCGTCAACGAGGTGAGGGGGGTGAACCGGGTGGTTTATGACGTGACCAGCAAGCCGCCGGGGACCATCGAGTGGGAGTGACAGGGAAGGTGGCTCAGCGGCCCCGGGGGCCTGGTGGCTCAGGCCGGCGGAAGCGCGGCGAACGGATCGAGCACCGGCACGCCGAGCAGTGCGAAGTGCTTGAGGTTGCGCGAAAGGATGGTCAGCCCGTGGCGTCGCGCCGTCGCCGCGATGATCAGGTCGGCCAATCCGGGCGCCTGGCCTTGGCCGCGGGCATGGTCGGACAAGACGCCAGCGATCCGGGCGGTCGCAGTATCCAGCGGCAGGATGCTCTCGCCGTAAAGGTGCAGGACGACATCCCACCACGCGGCCAGGTCGGCGCTCCGGCGGGCGGCGCCCTCGCGCCGCAGCTTGACGATGCCGTCCTTGATTTCCGTCACCGTCACGGCCGAGAGCGACAACGCCGCGGAATGGGCGTCCATCCAGTCCACCAGCGCTTCCGACGCGATCCGCGAGGGGCGCCGGCCGAAATGACGTTGGTGTCGACCAGGTACACGCGCGGCTAGAGATTCGCGAGGCGGGGCGGCGTCGGGTCGCGCACCGGCAGATCGTCCGGCGCGATCGGCGCGGCCATCAGAAGTTGGCCGAACGAGGGGACCTGGGACAGCCGCTTCCAGTCCTTGAAGCTCAAGATGACGGCCTCAGGCTTGCCGTGCCGGGTGATGACCGCCGGCTCACCACGCACGGCGTCGTCGACGACGGCGGACAAGTTCGCCTTCGCATCCCGGAGCTGGATTTCCCGCATGTGCCGCCTCCTATGTGACTACTGTGGTCACATAGGTCGTCCCGCGGTAGGCCGCAAGCGCGCAAGCCCCGGCAGCCCACAGACCCCGACGGCGTTTGACGGCCCTGGCCCAGGGCGCCCTCTATCCTGACGTCATCGAGAGCGTCTCCGCCCGCGGCGGCCCCTCGGCGGTGATCAAGAGCCACCACAATATCACCCCCGACAAGGTCGCCACCCTGCAGCAGGCCGACGCCATCTACCTCGACGAAATCCGCAAGGCCGACCTCTACGACGCCATCTGGCAGGCGTTCGCCGTACTGCTGCCGGTCAAATCGGTCGGCGTGATGGGTGACGCGCGCACCTACGAGAACGTGCTGGCCCTGCGCGCGGTGACCAGCACCGATGGCATGACCGCCGACGTGTTCGAGTTTCCCTGGGACGTGCTGACGAGGGCGGCGACGCGGATCGTCAACGAGGTGAGGGGAGTGAACCGGGTGGTCTATGACGTCACCAGCAAGCCGCCGGGGACCATCGAGTGGGAGTAGGCCTCCGGGGTTGAGTTGAGGGCGCGCGCTCGCAAGATCCGCACCGTAAATCACCGTAAATTACGGTCCAGCGAAGAACCGGAGGTTGCAGGCGCCTCGCCATGATCGTCATCGGCGGCGCCGGCATGACGGGTGGCAAAATCCGGGTAACGGGCAGGCAGCTCTTGGCAACCTGAGGGCAGCGTCTCGGCATCTTGCAGGCCACTCATTGGCAACATGCCGGCAGCGGAAGGGCGGCCGGCTGGCAACATTTCGGCAACAAATGGCAGCCCAACGGCAACCGGCCGATCGTTTATGTCATAGAAATTGTGGGGTATTGTCATGGTCGGCTTGTTATTTTCAAATTCGAGGGACGAAACCGCGCCGCGTGCCCGGGCTGATAGATACATATTGCAATAAGTTGCATAATGTCAAGACCGATCCTTCTGTTCAAATGGTGAGCGACAGGGGTTATCGGGTGAACAGACCCGTGCGGGTCCGAATGCGGCGAAGCCAGGAAAGGTATTTCGTAGAAGGCGCGGATGGACGCATATGGAGAAAAGGCCGACAGGGTATCCGGGCGGATCTGGAGCGGAGGGGCCAGACCATAGGCGGCTATGACGTCCTGATCGCCGGCCATGCCCGTAGCCGCGGGCTGATCGTGGTGACAAACAATCCCGGTGAATTTATGCGGGTCGAGGGTTTGCGAAGCATGGACTGGGAGGATTGAGACGGCGCTTTGCGAGAAGAGTTGGCAGATGTTCCATCGGCGGCCGGCCGGAGATGGCTGGGCTATCTCGTTATCAAAGGGAAATTCACCACATCGTCCTCCCACGGATTGAATACGGCGGCTGCGGCGAGTTGGACATTCCGGGTGTTGCGTGGCGCCAGATACAGGCCGGCCTCGATGGCTGTGGAGGCGAGCAGGGTGTCGATCACCAGCGCGGGGTGGCCGGTATCGCGCCTCATGCGGCCGGATATTGCGCCCCACCGACGGACGACCCCGTCGCTCACCGGCAGGATTCGGCCGGCGAAGCGCGCCTGGATGGCGTCGCGGCCCACCGCATATCGCGCCCGCCATCAAATTGCGGATAAGGGGACACAATATATATCTCGCCATCAAATTGCGCCGCCCCGACACTAGTGACCGAGATGCGTATTGTGTCCCCTTATCTTATCAGCACGAACAGGTGGTGCGCATGTCGGCGGCGCTCGGTGTCGGTGGGCCGCTCGCTGACCTGGACCTGGCGAGCCTCGGTGGACATGCCGGGTCGCCTCTCCACCTCAATCTGTTGACGCTGCACTCGGCAATGGGCTGCGAATATGACGTCGTGATTATGGTGTGGCTCGACCTGGGTGTCTGTCCTCTTGGCGAGCCGGGTGGCGTGTCGTGTAAGGCGGACTAGCCAGTGACCTGTCTGGCCCAGACTTCCTGTTCCTCGTGGAAGCGGATCTCCTGCGCCGTGGACAGTTCCACGCGGATCGCCACGTTCTTGTGGTGCGGGGTCCGCGCGATCGGGTCGCAGTCTTCGGTCATGGTGATGATGTTCAGGCGCGGGCCGATGGTCACGCGGCCGTTCGGCGTGTCGTAGATCTGGCCATAGCCATGCGGCAGGGAGGCCTGGCCGCGGCGTAGCCGCGGGTCGGCCTCCACCCTGACCACCAGCCGCCCGGCAGGCGTCACCACCGCCATCCAGCCGCCTTCGACACCCCCGGCCGCCGCAAGGTCGTCTGGGTGCATGTGCAAGGCGCCGGCCGGGTCGGTCTTGCGCCAGCGCGGGTCGCGGATGGCCTGGTTGGCGTTGTAGTGACGGCGCTGCCCGGCGATCAGCATGATCGGATAGTCCGGGTTCGGCAGGGCGTCGGCCACATCGAGCCGCGCCAGCCAGTCGAACATCTCCGGGATGGCCAGATGCACCTTGCCGTCGGCATGGCTGATCAGTCGCCACAAGTCCTCGTGCCGCTCGCGAGTGAAGACCACGCCGGACGGCCGGGTGATCATCGCCTCGAACAGCGCCTCGCCCAGTGCCGGGCCCTCTCCCTCGAACCCCGCGCCGATCACGGCGTCGCGGTTCGTCCTCGCGCAGTGGTGCGCCGCCGGCCACCACACCGCCGTCGCAGCAGCGCCGGGGGGCAGGGCCAGGCCCAAGGTCTTGTACAGGATGACCGGCGCGACGTAGCGGTGGTGCGGCGCTGCCTTCAAAAGCTCCGCAAAGGCCGCGGAAAACGCCGACCGGTCCGACAAGGCGAGCTCGCGCAGGCGATCAAGCTCGTCATCGCCAGGCATGAAGCCCATGGCGCGGATGATACGGGAATAGATCTCGGGTTCCGGCAGGGCGCCCGGCAGCGGATCGAACAGCGGCGCCCGCAGCTGGAAGACGTTGTGCGGATATTCGAAGGTGAACAGCGTGTTTTCCCAGCGCTCATACTGGTTGCAGGCCGGAAGCACATAGTCCGCCAGCCGCGCGGTCTCGGTCATGGCCACTTCCACGACCACCAGCAGGTCGAGGCTGGACAGCGCCTTTTCCACGGCCGCGGTGTCCGTCACGGTATTGGCCGGATTGCCGGAGTCCACGAACATGGCCCGGATGCGCTCGGGATGATCGGTCAGTATGGCCTTCGGCAGGTCATTGGGCGGCGACAGACCGGCGATCCGCGCCTGACCGGTGGCGAGATCCACCGATCCCGGCCGGGAATGGCCCCACATGGGCGCTAGCCAGGTGTGAAGGCCGTTGCAGCCGGGTCGGAGAAAATGGCCGGTGAGAAGGAACAGAAGCTTTTCAAGATAGGCGTTCAGCGTCGAATTGAGGGACTGCTGCACGCCGACATCGACCCGCACGGTCATGGAATTCGCCGCCAGGATCAGGCTCACGGCCTTTTCGGCCTGGTCGCGCCGGATGTCGGCGGCCGCCAGCCAGGTGTCGAAGGGGATCTTCTCGAGGGCGGCGCGCACCTCGTCCCAGCCGGTGGTGCGCTCAGCAAGGAAGGCCTCGTCCTGTCCGCCCCGCGCCAGGATCATGGCCAGCAGGGCGCCGAGCAGGAAGGCGTCCGTGCCGGGCCGCAGGGCCAGGTGCAAGTCGGCAAGGTCGGCGACCTCGGTGCGTCGCGGATCGATCACGATCATCCGGCGGTCCGGATCCCGGCCAATGTCCGACATGGCGTCGCGGGCCCGGACAAAGCCATTGGCCATCCATGGATTGCAACCCAGCACAATGGTCAGTTCTGCGCCGTGCACGTCTTCGGCCGTGTGGATGTTCTGTGCGCCGAACAGGTGGCCGTTGACCCAGAAGTCGCCGGTCTTTTCCTGGGAGACCGCGCTGAAATAGGGGCCGCTTCCCATCACGCCGCGCAGCGCCTGGCCAAACACACCGCCCATCACGCTGCCCTGGCCGCCGCCGCCGTAATAGCCGAATGCCTGAGCGCCGCCGGTCGCCCGCACGGCTTGCAGCTTCTGCGCAATCTCGGTGATCGCCGTGTCCCAGCTGATCGCCTCGAATCCACCGGTAGCGTTTCGCCGCAGGGGACTGGTCAGGCGCAGGGCCCGGTCGTTGGTGTAATAGGGCAGCCGCCCGGCCTTCTGGCAGATGTAGCCGAGCGACTTGGGATTGTCCTTGTCGCCGCGGACGCGCTTCACCATGCCGTTCGCGATCTCGACATCGATGCCGCAATTAACGTAGCACAGGATGCAGGCCGATTTGCGGATCACGGTCTCGGGCATCGTCCACTCTCCTGCTGGGGGCTGTCGCGCGAGGCTACCAATTTTCCCGGTAAGGCCGCACCTCGGCGAGGAAGGACCAGGACGATCGGTCCTGGTGGGCCAGATGATAGACCTCGTCGGCAATGGCGGCCGGCTTGATGAAGAAGTCGTCGTCGGCCGTCGCGAATTGCGCCCGGGCCCAAGGCACATCGATGACGGCGTCGATGACCAGATAGGCGACGTGGATTCCCTTGGGGCCGAGGTCCCGCGCGATCGACTCGGACAGGATGCGCTGGGCAGCCTTGGTGGGCGCAAAGCCCGCGAACTTGGGGCGGCCGCGCTGGGCTGACGTATTGCCGGTGACGATGATCGCGCCCTTGCCGTTCTCGATCATCAGCGGTGCGGCCCATCGCGAAAGGTGGAACAGCGCCATCACATTGACATCGAAATTGGTCTGCAGGGTTTGCGGTGACACCTCCAGAAAGGTGGCGAATGCGCCACCGACGGCGTTGTGCACCACCACTTCGGGAGACCCGGCGCGCAGCTTGATCGCTTCTAGGGCGGCATGCATCGCCGGCGTATCGGTGACATCGCACGGCACGGCGAAGGCGTCGGGCACCTCTGCGGCGAGTGCGTCAAGGCGGGCCACGTCGCGGGCGATCATGGCGACCTGATAGCCGCCGGCGACAAAGCGCCTGACCAGAGAGCTGCCTGTGCCGGGGCCGACCCCGGTGACGATGGCGAGGGGCTTCATGCGGCGGCTCCCATCGCTTCGCGCAGGAAGTCCAGGCGGTCATTGCCAAAGAACATCTCGTTCCCCAATAAAAAAGTTGGTGATCCGAACACGCCGCGGTCGGCGGCGGCCGCGTTGGCGGCGTCGAGCTGGGCTTCCAGCGCGGCGTCGTCCATTTGCCCCGCCAGAGCCGCGGCCCCCGCGACGCCGGCTTGCGCCAGCACTGCTGCGATGTCCTCCGGTGATCCGAGCGGCGCGGGCTCGGCCCACATCGCCCTGAACAGCGCCGTCATCGCCTTGCGGCGCTCGGGACCGTCGGGGATGGCCAGGGTCGCACGCAGCAACCGCCGACCGTCAATGTCACGCATCCGCGGATTGGGGCTCATGGGAACGCCGTAGCGGCGGGCCCAGCGGCCGAGGTCCACCGACGCATAGCCGCCCTTGGCCTTGCAGGTGATGGTGGTCGGCGTGTTGCCCACCCGCTTCATCACATCGATGACGTCAAAGGGATGCAGCGTCAGCTCGATGTCGCCGGTCTGCGTCATCGCCAGATAGGAATAGGGACTACGGTAGTCGAAATGGAACGCCACGACAGGCACGACTCGTCTCCTCACCACCACACCCGCAAATGTGTATGATGATCGTCATGCTAAATCAAGTCGATTTTGGTGTGACTCAGCTCTTGCGTTCGCCGTGCAGGGCCGCGAGTTCGAGGATCGACCTGCGAGCGAGGGCGAGAACCCGATCGGCGAGAGGGTCGTCCGCCAGGACGCGCGAGATCATCATGGCGCCGACCATCATCGACCATGCGGACACGGAAAACTGCTCCGCATCCTCCGCGCCCTCGCCAAGTGCTTGCGCCATCGTCTCGAAGGACTTGATAAGCTGCTGGGCCATGATCGCCCGGACTTCCGGATCCGCGCGGCCGACTTCACCGGCCAGTGTCGGAATGGCGCAGCCGCTGCTGGGATGATCGCGGTGAACGGGGCTGAGGTAGCTGTTGACGATGGCCTTGACGGTCAGGCCGCCGCGCTCGCTGGCCTGGGCGGCCACCGCCTTGTCGCTATCGGCGAGAGCCTGCT
The DNA here is from genome assembly GCA_963828365.1 of uncultured Alphaproteobacteria bacterium. GTDB lineage: Bacteria > Pseudomonadota > Alphaproteobacteria > Caulobacterales > Caulobacteraceae > Acaudatibacter. The sequence goes on from CAWHEE010000024.1 coordinate 59,585, forward strand.
CAAGCGCGGCGGCAATCAGCTGCGATCGGGATTTAAAATGACCGTAGAAGCCGCCATGGGTCAGGTTGACCGACTTCATCAGGTCTCCGACGCTGACCCCATCGAGACCGGATTCGCGGATCTTCGTGGCCGCGGCGGCCAGGATGCGCTGGCGACTCTGCGCCTTTTCGGCCCTCGAATGCCCCATGTCCGGCCTCCACATGCCCTGGCGCCATCGGACAACATGACAATTATCATGTTGATTGCGCACCGCGCGTTTACAATGTACGGTCAGAAAAAGCCAGTGGAGACCGCGAGCGTCTGCTCCTGCTCCCTGCGGACGTGGATCGCAAAGCCGGCGTCTCCCGGCGCTTCCAGACCCTCTCGCAATACCATTTCAGGAATCCGGTAGTCGCCGAAGTTCTGCTTGCGATAGGCGATCGGCGCGTCGGTTTCGAGCGTGCGCATCCTGTCGCGCAGACGGGCCGCCTCTGTCGCAAAGCGAGCCGCGTCAATATCGGAGGTGCGGTAGATCACGTGCGCCGGCAGCACGTCGAACCCGGGATAGTACAGGGTTCCGTGATTGATCGGAAACAACAGGTCATCGATCGGTCCGTTGATCGCCCGCGGACCGTAGTGCTCCGGCCAGCCGCCCACCGTTACCAACAGCATGGCGCGCTTGCCGGCCATCGTGCCTTCGCCATAGCGATCCCCCCAAGGGTGTCGCTGTGCTCGCCGACGCCATAGGCAAATCCAAGGGCGTAAACCCGCTCAAACCAGCCCTTCAGTATGGCGGGCATCGAGAACCACCAGAGGGGGAACTGGAAGATGACGGCGTCCGCCCAGAGCAGTTTTGCCTGCTCCGCCTTCACATCTTCGGTCAGTGCGCCGCCTGCGTATCCGACCGCCGAGGCGGCCGCGACGATCAATCTCTGATCGGCGGGCAGGGTCGGGAAGTCGTCGCGATCCACCACCGCCTTCCAGCCGTCGGCATAGAGGCCGGTCACGCGCACAGCGTGGCCGTCCGCCTTGAGTTGCGCGATCGCCGCGTCCCGCAGCGACGCGTTGAGGGACCGGGGTTCCGGATGCGCGAAGACAATCAGCACGTTCATTGAAACTCTCCCGTCATTGCGTCCCTGGGACGCCGCTGCGGATCCCCTTGCGGTCCCGGCGCCATGTCTTTCCGGCCACGCACTTCACCACTTCTCGACCCAGGGTCTGAGCGCGACCTCGAACGCCCAGGTCGAACGATGCTGCCGATGCAGCTGCAGATAGACCTCCGCGATCCGGTCCGGGTCGGCCATGTTGTCATCGACCGAGGTCCCGGCGAGCCGGTGGGCGCGGGTTCCGTCGTCCTGCGTCCAGCCAATGGCGGCGTCGATCGGCACATTCACGACGTGGACGCCCTGCGGCATCAGTTCCCGCGCCATGCTCTGGGCGAGCCCTGTCTTGGCCTGGCACGCCATCGCGAAGGCGCTGCTTGCCGGAAAGCCCTTCAACGCGGCGCTGGCGTTGGTGATGATGATCGTGCCCCGCACACCGTTGGCGTCGGGCGGGTTGCCGATCATGCCGCGCGCAGCCTGCTGGCCCACCAGAAAGGCGCTGAAGGCGGCGTTGGTGATCGTCTCCAGCACCATGGCCGGGTCAAGCTCGGTGATGGTCTTGCGAAACACGCCGGCGACGCGGCCGTCGATATTGTGCACCACCAGCGTCGGCGAACCCAGGTCCTGTTCCACCTGGCGGAACAGCTTGGCGACGTCGGCCGGGTCGGCGGCGTCGCAGGCATACAGCGCAACGCCCGGCGATGCCCGGAGCGCCAGCAGGACCGGCTTGTCCGGGTTGCGCGCGGCAATAGCCACTGTCATGCCATTGGCGGTGAACAGGCGTGCGCAACTGGCGCTGATACCCGGCCCGCCGCCGACGATCAGCGCCACACCGCCGGATCCCGGACCTTCATCTGATGGAGTCATGACGTCGTCGTCCTTTCATCTCCAGACCCGCAGTCCGGCCTGGTTATTTGACCTTGATGACAACCTTGCCCTTAGCGTGGCCGGTCTCGACATAGGCCAGCGCCTCGTTCGTTTCCGCAAAGGAGAACACCCGGTCGACGACCGTCCTTAGCACTCCCTCGTCGATCAATGTCGCGATCCGGGCCAGCTGTGCGCCATTGGCCTGCATGAACAGGAAGGCGTAGCCGACTCCTCGGCGCTTCGCCTGCATTCTGGCCTTCCCGCTGAGGACGCCCATGATTTGCCGCACCACCCAGCTGGCCCCGATTGACCTTGCAAACGCCGGGTCGGGCGGGCCGGAAATCGAGATGACTTGTCCGCCAGCCTTCAGAATGCCGATCGATTTCGCCAGTGTCTCCGCGTCCTGGCTGTTCAGCACGAAATCCTGGCCGTCGAGCACCGTGGCAAAGTCTTCCCGGCGGTAATCGATGACGATATCGGCGCCCAGGCTCCTGACAAGGTCTGCGCTGCTGGCGCCAGCGGTCGTCGCCACGGTGGCGCCGCCATGCTTCGCCAGCTGGATCGCGAAGACACCGACGCCGCCCGATCCAGCCTGAATGAAGACCTTGTCTCCGCGTTTCACATTCGCCCGATCGAACAGGGCCTGCCAGGCGGTCAGCGCGACCAGCGGAACCGAAGCGGCCTCCACCATCGAAAGCGATTTCGGCTTGAGCGCCACATCGGCCTCAGAGACAGCGATGTATTCGGCGAACGTCCCGATCACACTCGCGTCGGGGTGCGCGAAGACTTCGTCGCCGGGCCGGAAGGCTGTGACCTTGGCGCCGACCTTCACCACCACCCCCGCCAGGTCGCACCCGAGCGCCACCGGCAGCTTGAACGGCATGATCAGCTTGAACTCGCCATCGCGGATCTTGTGATCGATCGGGTTGACGCCGGCCGCATGGATTTCGATCAGGACGTCGGTGTCCTTCAGGGCTGGTTGCGGCAAGTCGCCAAGGCGCAGCGGTTGTCCGCGGCGGTAGCGGTCGAGAATGAAGGCTTTCATGACGTGCGCTTTCATTGATGAACGGCCCGGTTTGGCGCTCGATGTCAGGCGGGCAGGCCCAGTTGCCCGCGCAGGCTCTTGTCGAACATCCGCGCCGGCACGAGCCGGCGCAGAAGACTGACCTGCCTTGCGGTCTTTCCGGCCGGATAGCGAAGGCTCGGCTTGCGATCCCGGGCGGCTCGAAGGATGGTCCGGGCTACGACCGCCGGATCATCCCCATTGGCAAGCGCCTCCGCGTTGCGCGCGAGCATTCTGGACCGCAGTTCCGCATAGGCGACCTTCGGCGCGTCCGCCTCGAGACTGTTACTTTCCATGGATGTGCGGGTGTAGGCCGGCTCGATCAGCAAGACGCGGACGCCGAACCCCCGCACTTCGTGGTCGAGCGCCTCGGAGTACCCCTCGAGCGCGTGCTTGGTTGCGGAGTAGTGGGCCAGGAACGGTCCAGGCGCGAGGCCCAGGGCCGAACTCAGGTTGATGATCCGGCCGGCGCCGCGCTCGCGCATGGACGGAAGCACGGCGTTCACCACCCGCATCACGCCAAAAAGGTTCACATCGAACAGGGCCCGGACCTGATCGATCGACGATTTCTCGGCCCCGCCGACCAGCCCGAGCCCGGCGTTGTTGATCACGAGATCGATCCGGCCCGCCGCCGCCAGCACATGGGCCACCAGCGCATCGACGGACGTCTGGTCGGTCACGTCACAGGCGACCATCTCCACGCCGGCCGGTCCGTCTTCCCTGATGCGCCGGCTGGCGCCGAACACGCGATAGCCTTTGCGGGCGAGCGCTTCGGCCGTTGTCCTGCCGATGCCTGTGGAGGCGCCGGTAACGAGTGCGATGCTCATGAACCTTAGTCCTTGCTGAAATCCGGGGGGGGGGGGGGAGGCTGGTCGGTGAAATGGCCGAAGTCGGGCGACCTATGACAGGACCATCAAGGTCGACGTCGCCGAGGCGAGCAGGGTGCGGTCCGCATCGAACAGGCGTGCTTCGGCATAGGCGATGCGGCGGCCCCGCGTCACGACGCCGCCCTCGGCCCGGATCGGACCGGTCCGGAGGTCGATGGCCTTGTGATAGGCGACCTTCAGCTCGAGCGTGGAGAACCTCTCGCCCGCAGCCAGGGTGGTGAGGACGGCTATGCCGCAGGCGGAATTGAGCAGCGCAGCCGCGTAGCCGCCATGGGCAATTCCCATCGGATTGAGGATGTGCGGACCCGGCGTAGAGGAAAAGACCGCGTGTCCCGCAGCGATCTCGACCAGAGCGAAGTCGAGCGTGTCCTCCATTGGCGCCGGAATTGTTCGTTCAAGCAAACCCCGGGCACGGGCGATCCCTTCCGGGATCGCCGGGTTTTCCGCGGTTTCGCTCATGGCGGCCACCCTCCCGGCTTTTGCCGATTCCGACGGCGCCGAATGCCGCCATTCTGTATGACGAATATAATTCTGATGACGGGAACTGCAAGCGCCGCACAAACAATTCGCCGAGGGAGCCTCCCACTTTTTATGGCTCTAACGTCCGCCTGGACACAGAACGCCTTGTCTGTGGATGTTATTTATCATACAGATGTGTCAATCGATCGGGATCTTAACGGGAACCCGATGCGCCGGCGCAAAGACGAAGGGGTCAAGGCGCCGGCAAATTTGCGCGAGGGCTTCCGCGCTCAAGCTTTGACGCGCGGCGGCCGAGAATGAACCAGTCAGTTCGGGAGAACAATATGTCCGACATGTCCGAAGGCCGCGTCTACACGGAACGGCACGACCACATCCTGAAGATCGTGATCGACAACGTGGCCAAGAAGAACGCCTTCAGCCCCGAGATGATGGCCCAGCTGTCCGATGCGCTGACGCTGCTGGAACACGAGGATAACCTCTGGGTGGGCGTCCTGTGCGCCGCGGGCGGCGCCTTCACGGCTGGGCTCGACATGCCGAAATTCTTTGGCCCGACGGCGACGGTAAAGCCCGATCCGCCGGGCAATATCGATCCGTTCGGCCTTGCCAACCAATGCACCAAGCCGATCGTCACAGCTGTTCAGGGTATCTGCTTCACCATCGGGATCGAGCTGATGCTGTCAGGTGATATTGTTGTCGCCGCCAGCGACGCCCGCTTCTGCCAGATGGAAGCCAAGCGCGGGATCGCCCCCCTGGGCGGCGCGCACTTCCGCTACATGACCCGTGCCGGCTGGGGCAATGCCATGTACCATTTGCTGCTCTGTGACGAGTTCGGCGCCGCTGAGGCCTATCGCATCGGCATGGTCCAGGAAGTCGTGGCGCCCGGTGAACAGATCGACCGGGCCATGGAGCTCGCCCGGATCATCGCCTCCAACGCACCGCTGGGCATTCGCGTGACCAAGACGGCCGGCCGCAAGTTCATCGAGGCCGGCGAGCAGGCGGCGATCAACGCCATACCCGGGATCAAGGACCAGGTGATGAACAGCGCCGACGCCGCCGAGGGGATCCAGTCCTTCGTCGAGCGGCGAGCAGCGGTCTTTCAGGGGAAGTAGCCTGCGGCGCAGGCATGCAGCGGATATGCCAGCGCCGGGTCGGCAGGTCCCGCTGGCGCCTTGCGGCCCACGGCTTTTGATCGGAGCGCTGCGCATCCTGCTGATTGCCGGGGCTTCTTGCCGGAAAGCTACGTTGCGGGCGCGCACGGCTTACATCCAACACCAGACGTTCGCTTCGGCAGCCAAGAGCCCGACCAGGAATTTGGCGGTGCCGGCTTTTGGTCGCCCGTTGTTGAATTTTCGATCTGCTGTTATTTCCTCGAGAGACGCAGTTGACCGTTGCGGAGAAAGCGACGATCGCGGCGAGGTCCGAAATTAAGAGATGACAACAACTTCAACCCTATGTCCAAAATGCCTTTACGATGGAGAATGTTGAAATGTTCAAGCAAATCGCTATGGCCGCGGGTCTTCTGGTATGCATGTCCGGCGGTGCTCAGGCCCAGGCCGTAAGCCCTTTCGTTGGAGAAATCGAGACCTTCGCATTTGCTTACTGTCCAAGCGGTTGGTTGGTCACGAATGGACAGTTGGTTTCGGTCACGACCTACAGCACGCTTTATAACCTGATCGGCACGAAATACGGTGGCGATGGCGTGACGACGTTCGCTCTGCCGAAAACCAAGATTTTGCAGACGACTAACAAGGTCGTATTGACTCAGTGCATTTCTTACCTGGGCGTATTTCCCAGTCAGGGTTAAGAGGGAATTCGGGCTCTCACAAGATAACGGGCCCTCGCTGGACCACGGCGTGGATGATTCACAAGGGCGAGACGGGACTAAATGGTCACGGTCTTCAAATGCGCAGCAAGCCGTCGTGGTCGATCGAGTGGGAGTGAGGGTAAAAAACTCCCCCCTTTGTAGAAGGGCCGGCTCGGCAATAGTGAAGCTTCGCTGAATTGTATGCCACGAGCGGGAGGGTATTCTTACTTCGACTAGTAAGAACGTCGAGAATGATGCGTATCACGATCAAGGGTCAAGTCACGATCCCATCGGATAAGCGGGAGCGGGTGGGCCTGATGCCGGGGACGGATGTCGAATTGGAATTCGAATTCGAGGCCGCGTTGTCCGGCTGGTCAAGGCGGCGCCCGGGGTGGGGCGCCGGACCCGCGGTCAGAAGCTGGTCGAGAGCCTTCGCGGACGCGGAGACCTCAAGATCAACACCGATGAGATCGTCGCGTCGATGCAGGGTCCTTCGGCCGAGGAAAGCTGAGCGGCGCGGCCATGATCCTGGTCGATTCCAACGTCATAGTCGATGTCCTGACGAACGATCCTTTATGGCGGACATGGTCCGAGGCGACGCTGAGCGATGCCGCCGACCCTGACGACGTCGCGATCAATCCAATCATCGGCGCGGAGATCGCGCGGGGGTTTCGCGACGATCGGCGACCTGGATCACAAGTTTGGCCTCGAGGCGTTGCGAAGGCTCACGCTTCCCCATGAGGCTGGCTTCGTCGCCGCCCGTGCGTTCGAGGAATAATCGCAACGCCGCGGGCGGGCCTGAGCAGCGCCGGGGCAAAATCGGCCAATTGAAACGCAAGCACGGCAAAAACCGGGGCGGCCCAAGGGGTTAGGCTGTCTCTGGTATTGGAGAGAGCGATCATGGCCCAGCCCCGACGCGCCACTGCGGATAAGCTGATTGCTCCCGCCGAGCCTCATCGATATGGCGATCTCTATATTGACGGCGAGTGGCGGCCTGGCTCGGCCGGCACGATTACAAGCGTCCTGAACCCGTGGAATGGCGACAAACTCGCGGACGTCACCGACGCCGACTGTTCCGATGTCGATGCGGCGTTTGAGGCCGGCCTCGCTGCGCAGTCGGCTTGGGCCGCCACTCTGCCAGGCGAGCGAGCGGCGCTTATGCGCGAAGCTGGCCGCGTCATGGAGGCCCGCAAGGGGGAAATCATCCGATGGCTCGTTCAGGAAGCGGGCAGCACGATCGCCAAAGCCGCGATCGAATGGTGGGCGGTCCATAACTCGGTGATCGAGGCGGGAACGCTTCCATCGCGCACCGAGGGTCGGATCATTCATGGCGACTATGCCGGCAAGGAGAACCGGATCTACCGCCGGCCGGTCGGCGTCGTGAGCGTCATCAGTCCATGGAACTGGCCTCTGCACCTCAGCATGCGGTCCATCGCTCCGGCCATCGCCCTCGGCAACGCGGTGGTAGTCAAACCCGCGAGCGACACGCCGATCACCGGCGGCTTGCTGATCGCCAAGATCTTCGAAGAGGCCGGCCTGCCACCAGGCGTGATGAATGTCGTATCAGGTCCTTCGAACAAAATCGGAGACCACTTCACCGGTCACGACGCGCCCCGAGTCATCTCCTTCACCGGGTCGACCGAGGTTGGCCGCCATGTCGGCGAAATCGCCGTGCGGGCAAAACGCATCAAGAAGGCCATGCTCGAGCTCGGCGGAAACGGGCCGCTGGTGATCACGGACGACGTCGATCTCGATACCGCGGTCCACATGGCGATCGTCGGCAAACTCTTTCACCAAGGGCAGATGTGCATCGCCATCAATCGCATCATCGTCGCCGATCGCATCCATGACGCCTTTGTCGACACGCTCGTCACCCGCGCCAAGGCGCTGCGCTTTCGAGATCCCGATGATCCGGCGACGGCCTATGGGCCGATCATCAACCGCCATCAACTCGATCGCATTCAAGCGTTGATCGGTTCGGCCAAGGCCGAGGGGGCACGATTGCTTTTAGGCGGCGATCCGGAGGGCCTGCTTCTGCCGGCGCATATTTTCGACCGCGTCGAGCCGGATATGACCATTGCCCAGACGGAGATCTTCGGCCCGGTGGCGCCGGTTCTGCGGGCTCGCAACGACGACCATGCCATAGAGCTGGCCAACCGTACTGAATATGGTCTCACGAGCGGCGTGCTATGCCGGAACGAAGGCCGGGGGTTGGCGATCGCGCGTCAGATCGAGGCCGGGATGACCCATATCAACGACATCCCCGCGATCGACATGCCACAGCTTCCCTTTGGCGGAGAAAAAAACAGTGGCCTTGGTCGTTTTGGCAGCAAGGGCATGATCGAGGAATTCACGACCGAACACTGGATTTCGGTCCAGCACACTCCGCCGGAATATCCCTTCTGAACAATCGGCGGGAACGTCTAGCGACAGCTCCGGCGGTAGGCGCCCGGCGTCATGCCGACCATTCGATGGAAGGCGCGGGTGAAATTGGCCTGTGAGGAATAGCGGCAGGCCAATGCGATCTCGTAAAGGGTCAGATGCGACAGAGCGAGCATGGTCTTGGCCCGTTCGAGGCGCATGCGGCTTAGATGACGGTGGGGCGGTTCGCCCATGCGGCGGCCGAACATTCGAATGAAATGAAAGGGACTGAGGCAAGCGACCTTGGCGAGGTCGTCGATGCCGATATCCTCTTCGATGTGCTGAGCCATGTACTCGAGAACGCGGTTCAGGCGGCGTTCGTCGATGGTGTGGCGAGATGTCGGTGGATTTGGCACGTTGGGCGTATCGGCGGCGTAGGCCTGGACGAGACGAGCTGTCAGCGCGAGCGCCAATGTCTCAGCCAGCAGCCGTCCGCCGGAGGTCGGGGCCGAGAGTTCCGCCAGTAATGTCCAGGCGATCTGTCGGATCAAAGAGTCATGCAGACCCGAGAGATAGCGGATCTGCTGGGGGCCGACGACGGACCCTCCTCGGATATCGGAAAGCTCCAGGAAACGGGTCGACGGCAAATAGATATGAAGACATTCGTGCCATTCGGTGAGCACGATTTCCTCTTCGCGCACACCGGCGGGACACGTCCAGATCGTGCCGGGCGCCACCTTGGTTTCCTGGCGAAGCCCGTTGCCGCGCCGCCTGACGATCGATCGAGGGTCGCAAGCGGTAGCGACGCCGATCTCGGTTTGGGCGAGGTCGAACGGCGGCAGCTCTCCGGCGGGGTGAAACCGCAGCTCCGCGGCGATGCCGGCCCAATCGCATGTAACCGATGATCGCCGCAGATCGACCGCGCCGTACTTCTGGGCGCCGTGATCGTGCAGTTGCATGCGGCCCTCCCCCCGCTGGGTGAAGCCCGACCAGCGTAAGCGGACGGAGAAAACGTGTAAAGCAACGCCGCATTCTGGGAATGCGGATCAGCAGCGTCGGCGAATACCTCGACTGTCTCGCCGCTTATCTTCCGGTTGGGCCGTCGTCGTGCCCGAGTGCGCGCGGCGGTGGCTGCGGTGAATGCCAGAAGGACACGAAGGAGGCCGACATGCGGCGTGCGAAGGCCTTTAGTGACGCAACGAGGGCCGTGGCGCGCAGAACGCCGGGCCCCGTCGTCGCGTTCGTCGGGGTCGCGCTGACCATAGGGCTGATGACACCGAAGGCCGCCGTCGCCGAGACGGTAACCCAGGTGTTCCAACGCGCTCTGCCGGACATCGGGGGCAAGACCCTTACCGTGGTCAAGGTCAGATTCGCGCCGGCTTCGCGTGCCGCGCCGCACCGCCACGGACAAGCATTTCTTTATGCCTATGTGCTGCGGGGCAAGGTCGCCAGCGCGCTCGCAGGGTCGGCGCCGACGACTTACGCTACGGGCGACGGCTGGTTCGAACCCCCCGGAAGTCACCACGTGCTCACCAAAAATCTAAGCTCCACCCGGCCGGCTGAACTTTTGGTGGTGTTCGTCGCGGATACGGGCGCGGCCCTCAAGACAGACGATCCCGTGGAAGGTCCGAAGTGATGGTGATGGAGCGGTCGGTCGCGGTCATCGTGGGCAGCTTGCGGAAGGGCTCGTTCAGTCGGCGGGTCGCACACGCGCTCATTGCGAACGCGCCCGACGGTCTGACCTTCAGGATGGTCGAAATCGGCGCGCTTCCGCATTTCGACCAGGATGTCGATGCGGAGGGCCGGACCTTTGAGGCATGGAGATCGTTTCGCGACGCGATCCGTGGCGTCGAGGCGGTATTGTTCGTCACGCCCGAATACAACCGCTCCATGCCAGGCGTCCTGAAGAACGCCATCGACGTGGGCTCGCGCCCCTACGGACAAAGCGTCTGGGCCCTGAAGCCGGCCGCCATCGTCAGCGTGACGCCTGGGGCCATGGGCGGCTTTGGCGCCAATCACGCCCTGCGGCAGTCGCTGGTATTTCTCGACATGCCGACCCTGCAGCAGCCGGAGGCCTACATTGGTCATGCGGACACCCGGTTTTCCCCCGACGGCGGCGTGGATGACGCCGACACCCGCGACTTCCTGGCCAAATTCATGAAGCGCTTCTCAGCTTGGATCGAGACTGTCCATGAATGAGGACGTCGCTCGCCGCGCACTGGATCGTTGTTCGTGAAAGCGGTCCGGGTGCATGCGTTCGGCGGTCTCGATGCGATGGTCTACGAGGATGCGCCGTTCCCGCAAGCTGGACCCGGCCAGGCGCTCGTCCGGGTCGAAGCCGCCGGCGTCGGCCCGTGGGACACCTGGATCAGGGCGGGCAAGAGCGTCATCGCGCAGCCGCTACCGCTCACCCTCGGCGCCGACCTGTCGGGGATTGTGGAAGCTGTCGGCCCGGGAGTCACGGGGCTGAAGCCTGGCGCGGCGGTTTATGGCGCGACCAACGCACGGTTTACCGGCGCCTACGCCGAGTATGCTCTGGCGGAAGCCGCAATGATCGCGCCGAGACCGGCCGTCTTGAGTCCGATCGAAGCGGCCTCGGCCCCGGTGGTCGCTTGCACCGCCCATCAAATGTTGTTCGACCATGCGGGCCTGAAGAAGGGGCAGACTGTCGTCGTGCTCGGCGGAGGCGGGAATGTCGGCGCTTACGCCGTGGCTCTGGCCCTACACGGCGGAGCGCAGGTCGTCGCGACCACCCGCGGGCATCAGGCCCGCGACCTCCGGGCGCTCCGCAAGATCGAAGTCGTCGTCGCGGGCGATTTACCGCCCGAGGACTGGAAAGGTCTGGCCGACGTGGTGATCGACACCGTGGGCGGCCGCGCCTTGGCCAGCGCGGTCGATTGGCTCCGCGCCGGCGGGATCTTGATTTCCGCGGTTCAGGAGCCGGATCTCGACGCCGCGGCGCGGCGCGGGGTCCGCGCTCGATTCATTCTGGTCTCGGTCACGACAAGAAGGCTGGACCAGTTGGCTGGGCTTTTCGAAGCCGGCGAAATTCGCCCGAGAATCGGCCGGGTTCTCAGGCTCGAGGACGCGCGCCTGGCGCATCGCATGCTGGAAGAGCGCACGGCGCCGCCGGGAAAACTCGTCCTCGTACCAGACGGGGCGAGCGGGTGATCCACAATGAAACGAGGAGAGCAACCATGACGCGAGTTCCCACGGAACCTCTGGTTCCCGGCAACACACTGATCACCGCCACCCCCGAGGATGGCCGGGCGCTTGCGATCACGCTCGCCAGACACACCGTGCATGCCATCCAAGGCGAGCTGGAAGTCTTGATGAGCGGTCGCCCGCAGTACGCGCATGATCCGTACGGTCTCATCGCCTCGGGGCAGGTCGTCGCCATCGAGTTCGCCACCATCGCGGCCGCTAACGACTACTGGCGAGCTCAATTCACGAAATCAGACGCGGAGATCGAACATGAGCATGGCAAATGAGGAACGATTTCCAGGGTGATGGCGGCCTTGGCATATTTTTTCGGGAATGGACTCCGACCGTCAGGGTCCTCGGCGTGGTGGTCGTTGTGCCCGGTTTCAACGCGCACAGCGGTTACTACCAATGGACCGCCGACCAACTCACCGCCAATGGGCTCGCGGTATACGCAATCGACTTGCGCGGCCGAGGCGCATCCGATGGCGATCGTTTCTTCGTCCAGAGTTTCGCGGACTATGTGAGCGATCTGGCCGGTCTCATGAATATCGTGAAGCTGCGCCACACCGGGCTGCCGGTGTTTTTGCTGGGTCATTCGGCCGGCGGCGTGGTCGCCTGCCTGTATGCTCTGGAGCGCCAGGCCGAGCTGAAAGGGCTGATCTGCGAAAGTTTCGCCCACGAGTTGCCGGCGCCGGGGTTTGCCCTGGCGGTGATCAGGGGATTGAGCCACGTCGCCCCGCACGCCAACGTATTGCGCCTGAAGAACGAGGATTTCACCCGAGACCCAGACATCGTGCGGGTGATGAACGAGGACCCGCTCATCGCGCATGAAACTCAGCCGACCCAGACCTTGGCGGCCCTGGTTCGGGCGGATGAGACGCTGAAAGCCGGGTTTTCAGCCATCACTCTACCCGTACTGATCCTGCATGGCGCCGCGGACAAAGCCGCCAAGCCGAGCGGGAGTCAGCGCTTTTTCGAAATGGCCGGCAGCTTGGACAAGACCCTGAAGCTTTACGAACACGGCTACCACGATCCGCTCAATGATTTGGATCGCGACGAGGTGATCGGCGACATCAAGCGCTGGATCGCTGCGCGCCTGGCGACCTGACTCCATGATTTGGGCGCCGCCCAGGGGCCTGACGATCCACTGCAGATCGCGGTGCGGCCGCCCCGGGCGACATAGAAGCCAGCGCGAGCAGCGTCAGCGTCGTCCCCGCTCGGCGCATCCATGCGCCCTCAAGTCATTCGCCCAAGGCGGCATGGGGTTCGAACTGGGACCCCGCGATCTCGCCGACCCGGTAGGCTTCGCCATGCAGGAGGCGGCTCGAGCGCGCGGTACGCTTGGTGAAGTTCAGGCCGAGGCCGGCGAGTTCTTCGTCGACCACGGACTGTTTGACGGCGACGAGATCGAAGCCGGTGCTCCTGGCGCCATTGCTGGTGCGGGCGGCCTTCAGCGCCGCGAGCCTGCCGACGATGCCGTTGGCGAGCCCGGCCTGAAACGAATTCAGGGCGATACGACGATCGCCGCCGCGCAACGCCTGATAGAGGCCGCCGGTCCGGAAACGCGCGCTTTCGGTCTCGAAGGTTGTTTCAATCAGCTCGTTGAGGAAACGCGCGCCCGCGACATCGGCCTTCAGGCCGAAGAACACATATCGCAGGGTTCCGTCGTCGCCTTCCTCCGACCATACCCGGCAGTCGCAGAACTCCGCGATGGATGTCACGCACGAATCTACCGGCGCACGACGCTTGCGACCGGTGGGGACGCTGACGCCCTCGCAGTCGGACCGGCGAATCGAAATCTCGTCCAGCGTAAGGTCGTGGCGCTCGAGCAGTTCGGAGACCTTGGCTGCGGCCGCCATCGCCTCCTCCTCGGTGCAGCCGCGATCGATGGTCTTTGCGCGCAGGGCCTGGATGCGCTGGATGACGCGGTCGAGATCGTTCTGCGCCGACGGCTTATCCGACACCGGGCCGGTCGAGCCGCCGTACGCCCAGCGAAGCCGGAGCCGATCGAACAGTTCCCGGGCGGCGGGCGCCATCGCGCCGTCCGCGACATGGCCGGCGATCACCGCACCCACATGTTCGAGAGCCTCGGCGGCGCCGCCGACACCGGCGCGGGCGCGCTGGGCGAGCGTCTCCACCTGCAGGGCGGCTATCCGCTCATAGGCCGCGCGCAGTCCATCGAATGTGTCCGTGCGGCCGTAACAACCGCAGGCGTCGATGAGGTTGTCCACCGATGTCAGGCGGCGCGCCTCGCCGATCAGGTCGGTGTCCGCCTCGTCGGTCAGCAACCACCGCATGGCCAGGCGTGCTAGCGGCCGGAGGCTTTCGACGGCGGACTTCATGACGTCCAGCACCGCGTCGGCGTTCAGTTCCGGCTCGAGTAGGGGCATGGGCATGAAGCCGCGCCTGGCCACGTCCCTGTACAGGTTGGCGGCGCAACGGTGACCGACACCAAGCGGATGGCCGAGACGAACGAACTTCATCGCCGCCTGCAGGGTCGTCTGATCCATTGCGAACAACGGTGAAATCAAAGCATGGCGACCGCTGGCCAGTCGGCACAGGCGCATGGCGGTGGGCAGGCCGGTCGCCATCGGCGATATGCGGTCGTCCAGGATAAGCAGGCTTTCGCCGGTGGCGAGGTCTTCGACCCGAACGTCATCGGGGCCCGCGCGATCGACAATCCTCACCAGATGCAATTGCGCTGCGGCCAGGGCGTCCAGGGCGCGCTGTTCCAGCGGCGTTTCCGGCCGGCTGGTTCTGATGTGCCGATCGACCAGGGTGCGTCCGCTCGGAGAGGGGGTGAATAGTTCCAGATCAGCCGCCAGCGCCATCAGGCAGGTCCAGTCCTCCCCGTCCTCGGGCGGCGTGGCGTGACCCATCAGCCAGCGCCGAAGGGTCTTGTCGATCGCGCGGCCCGGCACGAAGGTGTCGATCATGGCCTCGACCTGGTCGCCGATGGCGTCGAGCATTTCCAGGTCGGCGACGATGTCGTCCGTCGTTCCATCCAGGGGCATGGCGAACGGTCTCCTCTTCCACCTTTGGCCTCGCGGGGGCCGATACGGAGCACAATTCTGCGCGATCTGGCAGATGCCGCGCGACCGCGAACGTCGATCAGGGTTTCCTCGGTCACGGGTTGGCGCCGCCTTTCGAGCGCGGCGTTTCCACCTCGCCGAACCCGGGCTCAGGCACAGTTGCGCATCAGGTAGGCGCGCATGGCGGCCAGGCCGTCGTCGATTTGGCTGCGGCCATACCCCAGGCGGAAACGGTCGGGCGGCGTGGGCCCAAGGGCCGAGACATAGATCGAGGGCGGCAGCACGACGGCGCCTGCCTCCTCGACGAGCCGCCTCGCGAACGCCTCGACCCCGTCGGCGCCTTTGTAGCGTGGATAAATCACCACGCCCCCGTCAGGGCCCCGATCGAGAGGGTCTGCGCGTCGGACGCGGTCATGTGGTGGCGGGCGGCGAACTCCCAGCGTCCGAGGTAGGTTTCCAGGCGGAATTCCGGCAAGGCGGTCATTGAGTGGAGGGTCCGTGAGCCCGCGTGGCGCTCTTAGATTGCAGAGCGCCAGACGTTTAAGCCAGGGGCGAACGGGCATCTTCGCCGGAAGGGTCACGACGCCGCCGACCTGAGCGCCGACCGCAATTTCGGCGCCACGAAATCCAGGAACGCCCGCAGCTTGAGCGGCATCAGGGGCGCGTCCGCGTGCACCAGGTGGACCGGCATCGGCGGCGCGGTATACTCGCCGAGCACGCGCTCGAGCCGGCCGTTCGCGAGCGCCTCGGCGGCCTGATAGGAGAGCAGGCGCGCGACGCCGATGCCCGCCGTGGCCGCCTCGATGACGGCGTCGGCGGTATTGCCGGCGAAGCGCGGGTCGATGGTGATCTCGCGGGCGTCCGCGCCGCGTCCGAACGGCCATGACCGCGCCGGTTGCAGTCCCTCGAAGGCGATGCAGTCGTGGGCCGCGAGGTCTTCCGGCGTGCGGGGCTCGCCGCGCCGGCTGAGGTAGTCCGGGCTGGCGCAGATGATCCAGCCGGTGTCGCCGACGTGGCGCGCGATCAGGCTGCTGTCGGGCAGGCGACCGATGCGAACCGCGACGTCGACCTGATTCTCGATCAGGTCGACCACATGGTCGGCGGCGATCAGGCGCACGTTGACCTGAGGCTGGGCGGCCAGGAAATCGAGCACGAGCGGCGTCAGATAGGCCTTGGCGAAGCGCAGTGAGGCCGTGACCAGCAGATCGCCGCGAGGGGTCCGGTATTCGCCCGCCGCCGCGCGCTCGGCCTCGTCGAGTTGGTCCAGCACCCGACGTGCGGCGGCGACGAAGCCGCGGCCGGCGTCGGTGAGGATCAGCTTGCGGCTGGTCCGTACCAGCAGTTGTGTCCCGAGATGGGCTTCGAGCTCCGAGACCTTCCGGCTCACGGTCGGCAGCGGCATGCCGAGCGCGCGCGAGGCGGCCGACAGGCTGCCGCCGTCGACCGCGGCGACGAGCGTGCGAATGGCGTCGAAGCGGTCCATCCAGCCTCTCGAAATTTGGAATGAAGGCTCCTGGAAATACCGGGCGCCGCGAAAATACGGAAGCCTCTATCTCACCGGTCGCGGGGGCAACGGCCCCACCCACCCAATGACCGGAGGCTTCCATGACCGTTCGCTTCAAGACCGTCGACGTCGACGACACCCAGATCTTCTACCGTGAGGCCGGCGATCCCAGCCGCCCGACCCTGCTGCTGCTGCACGGTTTTCCCACCGCCAGCCACATGTTCCGCGACCTGATCCCGCAACTGGCGGATCGCTATCACATCGTCGCGCCCGACCTGCCCGGGTTCGGCCAGTCCGCGATGAAGCCGCGCGACCGGTTCGCCTACACTTTCGACAACCTCGCCCACGTCATCGACAGGTTCACCGAGGTCATCGGTCTGGACCGGTTCGCGATCTACATATTCGATTACGGCGCGCCGGTCGGTTTGCGCATCGCCGCCGCTCACCCCGAGCGGATCACCGCGATCATCACCCAGAACGGCAACAGCTATCTCGAAGGCGTGTCCGAGGCGTTCAACCCGGTGCAGGCCTACTGGGCCGATCCCACCGAGGCGAACCGCAACGCCCTGCGCGGCTTCCTGGCTCCCGAGACGACGCTGTTCCAATACACGCACGGCGTCGCCGACCCGGGCCTGGTGTCGCCGGACGGCCGCACGCTCGACGACGCCTATCTGGCGCGTCCGGGCGCCGACGAGATCCAGCTCGACCTGTTGCTGGACTATGCCTCGAACGTCGCGGCCTACGGCGACTTCCAGGCCTATTTCCGCGACCATCAGCCGCCTCTGCTGGCGGCGTGGGGCAGGAACGATCCGTTCTTCATTCCGGCCGGCGCGGAGGCCTTCCGACGCGACCTGCCGGATGCGGACATCCGCTTCTTCGATACCGGCCATTTCGCGCTCGAAACCCACGCCGGCGAGATCGGCGCGGCGATCCGCGAATTCCTCGGCGCCCGCCTGGGCTGATCGATCTCGCTCGACCTGACCTTTCAAATCGCAACTCAAGTCTCACCCCACACTCTCAAAGGAATCCTTCCATGACCAAGACCATCCTCATCACCGGCGCCGCCTCGGGCTTCGGCCGCGACACCGCCGAAACCCTGGCCAGGGCCGGCCACCGCGTGTTCGCCTCGATGCGCGACATCGCCGGCCGCAACGCCGCCGCGGCCGCGGCGTTGACGGCGCAAGGCATCGCCGTCGTCGACCTCGACGTCACCGACGACGCCTCGGTCGACGCCGCCGTCGCCGGCGTCCTCGCCGAGGCCGGCAGGATCGACGTGCTCGTCAACAATGCCGGCATGGCGTCGGCCGGCGTTTCGGAGGCGTTCACCGCCGATCAGGCCAAGGTGCTGTTCAACACCAATGTCGTCGGCGTGCTGCGCACCACCCGCGCCGTGCTGCCGGCGATGCGCGGGGCCGGCGACGGCCTGATCATCAACATCGGCTCGGTGCTCGGGCGCGTCACCTTCCCGTTCTTCGGCCTCTATGGCGCGTCGAAATTCGCGGTCGAGGCGCTGACCGACAGCTTCCGCTACGAGCTGTCGCAACTGGGTGTCGATGTCGTGCTGGTTCAGCCGAGCGCCTATCCGACCAACATGTACGCCAGTATCCAGCACCCCGCCGATGCCGCGGTCGCCGCCGCCTATGGCGATGTCGGAGCGATCCCGGGCAAGATGTTCGAGACCTTCACCTCGATGTTCTCGTCCGAAGGCGCGCCCAACCCGCACGACGTCGCCGAGGCGATCGCCGCCCTGATCGCCCAGCCGAAGGGCAGCGACCGGCGCGCAGCGTCGTCGGCCAACCGTTCGGCGCCGACGCGGTCAACGCCGCCACCGCCCCGGTTCAGCACGGCGTGGTCGAGGCGCTCGGCCTCGGCGCCCTGGCGAGCCTCAAGCTCTGAAACACCCGGCGCGCCGGACCGCATCGGGCCGGCGCGCCTTTCACCCTGCCGAAAGGAAATGACTCATGACCACCCCCGTTGCGATGGTTCGCGCCTTCTATACAGCCGTCGGCGCCGGTGATGTGCCCGCTGTCCTGGCCTTGTTGCACCCGGACCTGGAATGGACCGAAGCCGAGGGCTTTCCCTATTACAGCGGCACCTGGACCCGGCCGCAGGAGGTGGTCGAAAAGCTGCTCGCGCCGCTGATGCGCGACTGGGACGGTTTCTCGGCGATCGCCGACGATTTCATCGTCGAGGGCGATCGCGTCGTCAGCCTCGGCGCCTATGCCGGCGTGAGCAAGGTGACCGGCAAGGCCATGCGGGCGCCGTTCGCGCATGTCTGGCGCGTCGCCGACGGCCGGCTCAAGCGCTTCGACATGTATACCGACACCCTGCTCGTCGATCGAGCGCTGCGGGCCTGATCGATCCGGCCGCCGCGACAACGGCGGCCGGGTTCGACGCGCCGGCGAATTCTTCCGTGAGACGAGACCGATGAGCCCCTCCTCCGGATATATCGAACGCCCCGACTATCGGGTCGATCTTCTGCGCAGGCGAAACCTCGTCGTCGCCAGCGACGGTGAGGTGGTGCTGGCGTCAAGTCGTCGGACCATCCTGGTCGATGAACAGGACCACGGCCTCGTGGTGTATTTTCCGGCCGAGGATGTCGCCTGGGATCGTCTGGTCGAGATGGCCGGTCGGTCCAGTGTCTGCCCCTTCAAGGGCGAGGCGCACTATTTTGCCCTTCCGGCCGATCCCGGCCTCCCGATCGCCTGGTGTTACGCCAAGCCGTTCATCGAGGTCGCCGCGATCGCCGGCCACGCGGCCTTCTATCAGGATCGGATTACGCTCACCCTCGGGACGTGAGAGGCGCCGTGAGGCTTCCCGCCGCCGATCCCGACCACGGCCAGGCCCTCTCACGCGGCGCCCCATCCGGCGCCTGTTGCTCCGCAACTGGTCCAAACACAATTCGAGGCCGTATTCCGATACGATCGCCGGAAACTCGATATGAAGTGTGTTGACCATGGAGCCGGGGGTTTCGAAATCGACCGTGTATTTTGACGGATCATGTCCCCTGTGCCGGGCTGAGATTGGTTATTATCGCCTCGAGGATGCAGAAGGCGCTCTCTGTTTCGTCGATGTTTCCGAGACTTTGGCCGAAGCGCCGGACGGACTTTCCCGAAAGGCGGCGATGAGACGCTTCCACGTGCGCGCCGGCGATGGTCGCCTGCTTTCCGGCGCGGCGGCGTTCGTCGAGGTCTGGGCCCGGTTACCCAGGTGGCGCTGGGCGGCGCGCGCCGCCTCGATCCCCGGAGCGCTGACGGTCCTGGAGTGGGGCTACCGGAGGTTTCTTCCGATCCGGCCGTTGATCTCCCGCCTTTTCGACCGTTTGCGGCGGTTCGGTATGGGGAGCGGCGGCGCCGCGCGCCGGTGAGCGGCCAAACCGAACCCAAGGACGCCGCGACGGCGGCCATTGAGCTTCAATCGTTTCCGCGCGGCGGCGTCGCGGTCGTTTTCGGCGCCGGCGGCGGGATCGGCGGGGCGTTGGTCGAGGCCATCCGGGCCACCGATCGCTTCGCGCCGGTGGTTGCGTTCGCTCGCGGCTCGTCCCCTTCGATCGATCTGCTGGACGAGGTCAGTCTCGAACGCGCCGCGGCGTTCGCCGCCGACTGCGGCGAGCTTCGCCTGGTGATCGATGCGACGGGGTTCCTGCACGATGATCGCCAGGGCCCGGAGAAGACCTGGCGCGACCTGGATGCGGCCAGGCTCGCCCGATCCTTCGCGCTGAACGCGATCGGACCCGCGCTGATCATGAAGCATGTGCTGCCGCGCCTGCCACGGTCGGGCAAGGCGGTGTTCGCGACTTTGTCGGCCAGGGTCGGAAGCATCGGCGATAACCGACTGGGCGGCTGGTATTCGTACCGGGCGTCCAAGGCCGCGCTCAATCAGCTCATGCGGACGGGGGCGATCGAATTGGCGCGTCGGTCTCCCGCCGCGATTTGCATCGCCCTGCATCCAGGCACGGTCGCCACGGCGCTGTCAGCGCCGTTCGTCACGTCGGGTCCGACGGTCCACACCCCCGCCGCCGCGGCCCGCCACCTGCTGATGGTCGTCGATCAACTCTCGGCGGACGACAATGGAGGGTTCTTCGACTGGCGTGGCCGGGCCATGCCCTGGTGATGGCGCCGCGCCGCCCCGTCGACCGGTAGATCGGCGCCACGATGTTTCGCGAACGAAGCCGCGCGAACAGGCGCGTTCAGGCGAGCGCCCCGAACAGAATCGCCCCGACCACCACGCAGGTGAGCGGAACCCGAAGCTTCGGATACCACGGCGGCGCGTCGCCAGCCCGGGCAGCCCGAATATCGACGAACAGCATCGCCGAAATGGCCAGGGCCAGCACGAACAATCCGGTGGCGCCCGGGAGCAGGAGCGCGGCCCATGCGACCAGCGACGGGACGACGCTCAGGACCAGCCTGGCTCTCAGCCTTCCGTCATCGCGGCCAGTCTCGGACCCGATCGTCAGACCCCAATGCGCGCCACCCAGGAACGACAGGATCGTGGCCCCGTAGGCCAGGAGCGCGTGGGCGACCAGCAGGCGAGGGGGCCCGGTCAGGAAGGGCGTCGCGGCCGCCAGACCGATGAACGGCGCGGCGCCGAGCCCGCCGAGCCAGCCGGCGCTGGAGGGGACGGGCGCATCCGAAGCTCTCACCGAGGCTTGCCGTTCTCTTGGTTTCAGATGCGGTTTCATCTCGCGCCCATACACGATCGGCGGCCTCGCTCGCCAATTCAAAGAATACTCACTGCAGGGGCCGGCCGCGGCGCTCTTTTGGGGAGCACCCGAAGCGCTCGCCGAAGGCCCGGGTGAAGGCGGCGTCCGATCGGTAGCCGACACGGTGCGCGATCGCCTTGATTGGGGTCGTTGTGGCGGCCAACATACCGAGCGCGCGCTGCATTCGCCCTGGCGGCCGGCGGCAACGACAGCTGAATCTGGCTGCACATTCCGGTCGGCTGTCTGTTCGCGATCGGCAATCCTCGCGCCGAGCGGATGTTCGAGACGCGGCTTCGAGTGATCGACGCCTCGGCCATGCCCCGTATCACCTCCGGCAACACCGAACCCGCAACCATGATGCTCGCGGAAAAGGGCGCCGCTATGGTGCTGGACGACAGGCGGGCCGGGCCATGATGCGAGAGCCGCCGACCAGGGGACCGTGACCATAGATGATACACTTGAACCAGGACCCGCCGCCGCCGCGTCGCCGCGTCTGTCTGGTGGGCGCGACCGGCGCCATCGGGCGGACCACGGCGCGCGCGCTCGTGGCGCAGGGACACGAGCTCGTATGCTTCGCCCGCCCGCCACGAGAGCCGAGCGCGTCGCGCGGGCCCGAGGATCTGGCCGCCCTCTTCCCTGGGGCAACGGTTAGGCTCGTGGAGGTGTCGGACCCCGCGTCGCTGGCGCGAGACGGCTTCAGGGGCGAGCGATTCGACGTCGTGGTCTCCTGCCTGGCCTCGCGCACCGGCGCGCCCAAGGACGCCTGGGCGATCGACCACCGGGCGCATGTCGATCTGCTGGCGCAGGCCAAGATCGCCGGCGTCGGCCAGTTCGTGCTGCTCTCGGCGATCTGCGTGCAGAAGCCGCTGCTGGCGTTCCAGCACGCCAAGCTCGCGTTCGAAGCGGCGCTGATCAACTCCGGACTGACCTGGTCGATCGTACGGCCGACCGCCTTCTTCAAATCGCTGTCAGGGCAGATCGAACGGGTTCGGCGCGGCCGGCCGTTCCTGGTGTTCGGCGACGGCCGGCTGACCGCCTGCAAGCCGATCAGCGACGAGGACCTGGCGGTCTACATCGCCGACTGCCTGCATGACGAGAGCCGCTGGAACCGCGTGCTGCCCATCGGCGGCCCGGGACCGGCTATCACGCCGCGCGAGCAGGGAGAGCATCTCTTCGCCCTGCTGGGCCGTCAGCCGCGGTTCCAGCAAGTGCCGGTGGCCATGTTGGATGTGATCATCGCCGGCCTGAGCGTGGTCGGCCGCATCGCGCCTTCGATGGCCGACAAAGCGGAACTGGCGAGGATCGGTCGCTACTACGCCACCGAGTCCATGCTCTGGCTCGACCCCGCGACCGGCCGTTACGACGCCGCCGGCACGCCTTCGACCGGAACGCGGACCCTGTTCGATTTTTACGCATCGATCATCGCCGGCGCCCCGGCCCCAGACCGCGGCGACCATGCCGTCTTCTGAAATCCGGCCCGCGAGCTCTTGGCCCGAACCGCCAGCGCTCCGCCGGGAGCCATTGGACTATCGGCTCCGTCAACGGGCGCGAGACGATCTGGCCGAAAACACCGGAAGGACGTCCTTTCCGCCATCCGAACGGTTGCTAGGGTAGCGTTGCTCCAACTCTTCCCGGTCGGCCCGATCAACCGAGCAGAAGTGACACCTCATGCTGATCATGAAGCCCAATTGCGAATGCTGTGACGCAGACCTGCCCGCCGAGCGCACGGGCGCGCGAATATGCTCGTTCGAATGCACGTTCTGCGAGGGCTGTGCGAGCGGCCGTCTCGCGGGCGCCTGCCCCAACTGCGGCGGCGTGCTCGTGGCGCGTCCGCCGCGCGCGGAGGCGCTGCTGGCCCGCTTCCCTGCCTCCACCGAGCGGGTCAGGCGATCGCAGCCCTGCCCGGGCTGATGGCCGGGGCCGCCGGACCTCAGAGACAGTGGCCCGCGAACATCGTGCGGGTCGCGCCGCCCACCCAGGTCTCGCCAGCGCCGTCGTAGGTCACCGTAATCCGGCCATCGCAGCCGACCTTGCGACCCTGCGAGGCGGTGTACGCCTCGCGCCGGCGCCCCGACTGATAGAGCCACTGGCCGACCGCCGCGTTCAGGCTGCCGGTGACGGGATCCTCGCGCAGCGCGCCCAGATGATCGGCGAACAGGGCCCTGATCTCATAGGCGGTGTCGCCGCCGGCGGGGCAGGGGCCGACCAGTCCGACGTCGAGCCGCCGCTCGACCGAGGCCTGCGGCTCGGCCGCCAGCACCTCGGCAGACGACGCCAGCATCACGCCCATCCAGCCGGGGCCATTGTCGATCCATCGCGCCTCGACCACCTGCTCCGGCGCCAGCCGAAGCACCCGCAGCGCCGCCTCCAGGTCGGCGGCCTCGACCGGGCCCGTGCGGATCATCGGCGGGGCCGCGAACGCCAGTTGGCCGCCGCCGTCATGGTGGATCGTCACCGCGCCGATACCGCACTCCTGCACGATGACCTCGCGCCGCTTCGCCTGGCCCCCCGCCCGCAGCCAGGCATGGCAGGCGCCCAGCGTCGGATGGCCGGCAAACGGCAGCTCGCGCTCCAGGGTAAAGATGCGGGCCCGATAGTCGGCCTCGGCGCGCTGCGGCGGCAACAGGAACACGGTTTCGGATAGATTGAGCCAGCGGGTGATGCGCTGCATCTCCTCGATGCTCAGTCCCTCGGCGGCGTGGACGACCGCCAGCGGATTGCCGAGGAACCGCGCCACCCCGAACACATCGACAAGCTCGAACGCCCGCATGCCACCGCCTCAGCTGATCGGCTCTGCTCTGGCAGGAAATCAACTTGCGTTTAAAGCTGCCTGGCTTCGGGGTCAGTCGGCGGGCACCCGCCGCCTTGATCGCGTCGATCGGCCGGCCGATCAGGCGGCCGCCCGCTCGGCGCGCTCGCGGTCCAGCAGGGCGCGCTTTCGCTCGAGGCCCCAGCGATAGCCGCCCAGGCCGCCGTCGGCCCGCAGCGCCCGGTGGCACGGCACCAGCACCGCCACGCGGTTGGCGGCGCAGGCGCTGGCCGCCGCCCGCACCGCCCGCGGCGCGCCGACCCCCGCCGCCAGCTCGGAATAGCTGACCACCTCGCCGGGCCGCAGCCGGGTCAGGAACCGCCAGACCTTGATCTGGAACGCCGTGCCGCGCAGGTCGAGCGGCAGGTCGGGGCGCGGCCCGGCCCCGGCCAGATGGTCGGCGAGCGCCGCCATCCAGGCCTCCAGCGGACCGGCGGCCGCTTCGTCGGCGGCGAGCAGCGTGGCGCGCGGAAACTCGCGGCCCAGTTGCTCGAGCAGCGCCTGTGGCCCCTCGCCGAACTGGACGAAACACACCCCTCGCTCCGTCGCCGCCATCATCAGCGCGCCGAGCGCGGTGTCGCGCACCGCATGCACGATCGTCTCGCCCGCGCCTCCGGCCCGATAGGCCGAAGGCGTCATGCCGAGCCCGCCGCCCCCCGGCTCGTACACCCGGCTGGTCGAGCCGTAGCCGGCGTCGAACACCGCCCCCAGCACGCTGTCGCCCTCCCGCAGCCGCGCCTTGAAGGCGCGCAGCCGCGCCGCGGCATGATAGTCCCGGGCGCTCACCCCGATCACCGCCTTGAAGGTGCGCTGGAAATGATAAGGGCTCATTCCGGCCTCGCCGGCCAGCCGCTGCAGCGGCAGGGGCTCGTCGACGTGGGCGTCGATATACTCGGCCATCGCCCGCATCAGCGAGGTGTGGGGATCGAGGCCCACCGTCGCCAGCGGATGGCAGCGCAGGCAAGGCCGGAAGCCCGCCGCCCGCGCCTCGTCGGCCGTGGCGTGAAAGCTGACGTTCTCGCGCTTCGCAGGACGGGCCGGGCAGGAGGGGCGGCAGAAGACGCCTGTCGTCCTCACGGCGTAGAAAAACACTCCGTCGGCCGATTTGTCGCGCGCGATCACCCGGGCCCAGCGCGCGTCCTCGGTGGTCATCTGAGCGTCCATGGTCATCCTCCCCAGATAGGTCATGCGGCCGCCCGTTCGAAGCCGGCGGCCGTCTCGGCGCCGGCCTTGTCGACGTCGGGGCTGCGGTAGGCGGCCTCGGGAATGCTCGCCAGGGTGGAAGCGCGGACCTGACCGCCCAGCCCATAGAACTTCTGGAAACTCATGATCAGCGGTCGCCACTTGTCCGGGTCGATTCGGTCGGCCTCACCCTGCATCAGGATGGCGCTGTCGAGGTGCACGCGCACGATGCGCGCCTCGAAGGTCAGGATCTTGCCGCGCAGAGCCTCGTCCTCGGCGGCGATGGACTGCACCGCCTCGATCCGCGCCTCCAGCTGCACCGGCGCTTGCAGCACGCGGGGCGGGCGGACGATCTCGCTGGCGATCGGCGTCAAACCGGCGCGCGCGAACTTGTCGGCTTCGTGCCGATAGCCCCGCTGCGCCTTGTAGGGTGGCACGGGATCGGCCCCGGTGGTCAGGGCCAGCCGGTCGACGGTGTCCGCCATCTCGACGGACGGCAGGTTGATGACGGCTTCCCGGTCGCGCAGCAGGTTCTGGGCTGTCCGCGAGGCGGCGGACAGGCCGAGCACGGCGCGCCAGCCGAGCCAGAACACCGACGACATCGGCGCCAGATTGGCGCTGCCGTCGGGGTTCCGGGAGCTGATCAGGGCGACAGGCGTGCCGAAATAGAGGATGGCGGGTTCGCTCGAAACGATCATGGCAGGGGTCCTTGCTGTTGGGACGCCGGGCGCGTGACCACGCCCGATCGCAACGAAAGCTATTGGGCCGCGGCGTCGGCGACGCTCCGAATCTTGCGCCGGCATTCGGTTCGGCGCGGGTCTCCCGTATTGCCGGCGCAAGCGCGGGCGGACACAATCGTCGTCTCACACGGAGGGCGAGATGAAAGTTTCCACGACCAACGACATCCCTGGCCACACCATCGTTCGGCATATCGGCATCGTGCGCGGCATCACCGTGCGCTCGCGCAGCGTCATCGGCAATTTCGCCGGCGGTCTGCAGTCGATCTTCGGCGGCAAGCTCAGCGTGTTCGTCAGCCTCGCCGAGACGGCCCGTCAGGAGGCGCTCGACCATCTGGTCGACCATGCGACGCAGGCCGGCGCGAACGCGATCATCGGCATGCGCTATGACGCCAACGAGATCATGGACGGGATCACCGAAGTGCTCGCCTATGGCACCGCCGTGGTGGTCGACCCCGCCTGAGACGGGCGGCGAGCGCGCTCCTCGAAACGCGCATGAACGTTTCGCATGGACCGATCGTCGGCTTGACACATACCAACCGGTTGGTATGGTTCTTGCCGATGCCTCCGTCCCCATCATCATCGAGAACGGCGAGCGCGCGCGACAAGCTGCTGGGGGCGGCGATCGACGCGATCCGGGCGAGAGGCTACAGCGCCACGTCGGTCGACGCGCTGTGCGCCGAGGCTGGCGTGACCAAGGGTGCATTCTTCCATCATTTCGCCAGCAAGGAGGCGCTCGCCGTCGCCGCCATCGCCCGTTGGTCGACCACCACCGGGGCATTGTTCGAAGCCGCGTCTTACCACCGGGCCGCCGACCCGCTCGATCGGGTGTTCGGCTATATCGATTTCCGTGCCGGCCTGCTCGACGGGCCGCTCGAAGGGTTCACCTGCCTGGCGGGCACCATGGTGCAGGAAGCGTTCGGGGCCAGCCCGGCGATCCGCGCCGCCTGCAAGTCCAGCATTTTCGGCCACGCCCGCACGCTCGAGGCGGACCTAGCGGAAGCCATCGAACGCCATCGGGTCGTCGGGGCGACCGCCCGTTCTCTGGCCCTGCATACCCAGGCCGTCCTGCAGGGCGGGTTCATCCTCGCCAAGGCCAGCGGCGGCCCCGCGGCAGCCGCCGACAGCGTCGCCCACTTGAAGCGATACTTCGAGTTGCTGTTCGGGCGACACCAAATCCGAACCGCCGAAACATGCCAAACTGAAATGGAGACTCACGATGTCGGATAGGACTGCGGGCTTCACGGTGATAGGGGGCGAGGCCCGACCATGACCCCCTCCCGCATTGCGCCCTGCCTGTGGTTCGACGGCCGCGCCGAGGAAGCCGCCCGTTTCTACATGTCGCTGTTTCCGGACGCGGCCATCCTGCACATCTCCCGCTACCAGAACGACAGCGCCTTTGCGGCCGGGACCGCGCTGGTGGTGGAGTTCGAGCTCGCCGGCCAGCGGTTTCAGGCGATCAACGGCGGCCCGCACTATAAGTTTTCCGAGGCGATATCCCTGTCGATCGCCTGCAAGGACGCCGCCGAGGTCGACCACTATTGGGACGCGCTCACCGATGGCGGCGAGCCGGGACGCTGTGGCTGGCTCAAGGACCGCTTCGGGGTCTCCTGGCAGGTCGTGCCGGACGGGCTGGGCGCGGTGATCGGCGATCGCGACCCCGCCCGGGCCGGTCGCGCCATGGCCGCGATGCTGCGGATGGGCAAGCTCGATCTGGACGCCATGCGCGCGGCCGCGGCTGGAAAGGACCACTGAGCGACCGTCCCTTCGATCTATCGGTCGAGCGATCTATCGCCGCCCCGCCCGGGGTGGTGTCGCGATCTGGACGCAACGCCGGAAGAATTGGTGGGCGCCTCGACCCTTCAGGACGCGGGTCGTCGAACAGGGTCCGCGGCCGGGGGGCGCATGGCATCACCGGGCCGGACGGCGAAGGACCGGTTCTGGAGGGCGTCTTCCTCGAAATCGCCGAAGCGGCGATGCATCAGGCGGCCCGACCGGACGAGACCAGCCTCATCGTTGCACGGGCGCCATGACCTCATTGCGGCGCAGGAACCAAAGCGTCCAGGGCGGGTCATACTGAGCGAGCGAGATGCCGCCGCCGGCGGCCAGACCATGGGCTTTCATCAGGCGCAACAGGGCCCGTGATTGATTCGCCACCGCGGCGGGCGGGACCAGGCCGGAGAACCGCAGGACAGCGAAACGCGTCGGCGCGGTCGCCAGCAGGTGGATCCGCGCATCGTCGGGGACCGGCAAGGTTTCGAGCGAGTAGGCGCGCGGCATGGTGAACCGCACGGTCCACTCGTCCTTGGATCGCGTCTGGGTTACCGGGGCGGTCATCGCGATCGTCTCGCCGCGTCGTTCGAGCGTCACCGGCGCGGTCATGGCGACCGACCGGTGCTGGCGGTTCGCGCCGAAGATGTAACCGGCGAGGATGCGGAAGCCGCGATTGGCCGCTTGGTTCTGGTCGCCAGGCACAGTCACCTCGGCGACCACCAGGCTCGGATAGTCGCGGACCTCGAAGGCTCCGTCGCGCAACACCGACCTGAACGGCGGTTCTTCGACTGCCAGGGCGGCGCCTCCGCTCGAGAGCGCGACCGCGGCGATCAAGCCGGCGAGAAGCCTCATGTCAGTGTCCGCCCTTCCTGACGGCGACGCCAGTGAGCCGCCGACGATCACGGTTGCGAGTATAGCGGCGGATTGCCGGTCGGCGGCAGGAAATTCCATGACGCGTTCGGTTTTCCGTCTATGAGGGAGAAAACCACATTGCCGCGGACGCGATCCATACGTCGCCGCGACAGCACGGGGAGACCGGCATGGCGCCATCCAAGACCTTCAATCGCCTGATGGCGGGTGCGGTCCTCTTGCTCGCCGCCGCCGGCGGTCTGGCGATGGCGGCCAATTCGACGCCGCCTCCGAAAGCTCTCCACGACGCCTACAAGCCGCCAACCTATGCGCTCGATCCGGCGGTCGCCAGGCGCGGCGCCGAAATCTATGCCGGGGTCTGCGCGGCCTGCCATGAACAGGGGCTCAACCGCGCGCCTCAGCGCTACATGATCGCGCTGATGACGCCCGAAATCCATTCACCGGGCGCTCACCGAGGGCGTCATGCGCGGACAGGCCCAGGCCGCCAACCTGGGCGAAGCCGACGTCGACGCGGTGGCGCAATATGTGTCCGGCCGCCCGATGGGCGCATCGATCCGGCCGCCCCTGTTGTGCGCCCCGGGCGCCTCGCCCTTCAATGTCGGCGAGCCACCTGTGCTCGCCGGCTGGGGCCTGTCGCCGGGCTCGACCCACGCCATCGCCACCCGCGTGGCGGGCATCGATCGGCGCAACGTCGGCACTCTGACCCTGAAGTGGGCTCTGGCCTTTCCCAACGCCATCCGCGCCCGCTCACAGCCGGCCGTGGCCGCCGGCGCCATCTTCGTCGGCAGCCATGACGGCACGGTGTTCGCGCTGGATCGAAATACCGGTTGCGCGCGCTGGACTTTCGCCGCGCCGGCCGAGGTGCGGACCGGCATCGTGCTCTCGCCATGGCGGGCGGGCGACTCACACGCAAAGCCGCTGGTCTATTTCGGCGACATCATCGGCGACATTTTCGCCGTCGATGCCCGCACCGGGGCGCTGGCCTGGAGAGCACGCCCCGATCCACACCCCAACGCCACGATCACCGCCGCCCCGGTGATCAGCGGGGAGCGGCTCTTCGTCGCGGTTTCTTCACTGGAGGAGGGCAGGGCGAGCAACCCCGCCTACCCCTGCTGCACATTCCGCGGCTCGGTAGTCGCCTACGAGGCCGCGACGGGGACGAAACTGTGGCAGACCTATATGACCGATCCGGCCATCGAGCGCGGCGTGACCCCGGCCGGTGTCAAGATCTTCGGCCCCTCGGGCGTAGCCCTCTGGGGGTCTCCCGTCGTCGACCCCAAGCGCGGCCGGCTGTTCATCGCTACCGGCGACAACTATTCGAGTCCCGCGACCCGGACCAGCGATGCGTTCGTCGCCATGGATCTCTCCACCGGCAAGATCGCCTGGGTCTATCAGGCCCGCCAGTCGGATGCCTGGAACGGTTCCTGCGACGCCGCCGACAAATCGAACTGTCCCTCGGAGAACGGCCCGGACTATGATTTCGGGGCCGGCGCCATTCTGAGCCACGCCAGCAACGGTCGCGACTATCTGGTCGCCGGGGCGAAGTCCGGCATGCTGTTCGCGGTCGACCCGGACACGGGACGGCTGGTCTGGAAGCAGCGCGTGGGCCGAGGCGGGGTGGTCGCCGGCATCCACTTCGGGATCGCCGCCATGGGCGACGCGGTGTTCGCGCCGGTCAGCGACGTACCCGATGGCCGCACCTACGACATTCCTGCCCGTCCGGGACTGTACGCGCTCGATGTCAAGACCGGCCGGTTCCTGTGGAAGGCGCCGGCTGCGGATGTCTGTGGCGGTAAGCCCTTTTGTCATCCCGGCTACGGCGGCGCCATCACCGCGACGCCGCAACTGGTGTTCGCCGGCGCCAACGACGGCCATCTGCGCGCCTACGACGCCTTGGACGGCCGCGTGCTGTGGGATACCGACACCATGCGGGAATTTCCCGCGGTCAACGGAGCTGTCGCCCACGGCGGTTCGATGGGCGGCGGCGCGGCTCCCATCGCCTATAGGGGTCTTTTGATCATGGATTCAGGCTATGGTTTCGTCGGCGAAACTCCCGGCAATGCCCTGCTGGTGTTCTCCGTCAAATAGGGCGCGTCGAGATGCGCGGCGTTCGGCCAGCGCAGCTTTTGACAAGGATCAAGGATCGTCCCTCCGACTGCCCGCATGAAAAACAGACCGGCCTGACTTTTTTTAGGGCCGATCATATGGGCTGAACCAGGCCCCGGCAGGCGAGGAATCCGGTCATGAAAGTCGAGTTCAGGCCGCGCGGCGATCAGTTGCACACGCGCGCCACCTACAAGGAGATCATCAGGAGCGACGCGGTACCGGCCCCGGCGTGGCTGATCGCGGATTCGATCCCCGACCTGGGGTCCGACCCGGTTTCGGCCACGGACTACACCTCGCCCGAGGTCTACCAGAAAGAGATCGAAAAAGTCTGGCTGAAGTGCTGGCAGATGGCCTGCCGCGAGGAGGAGATTCCCAACGTCGGGGATTTCCACGTCTATGAGATCGCCGGCTACAGCCTGCTGATCACTCGCAGCGCCCCGGACGAGATCAAGGCTCACTACAACGTCTGCCTGCATCGCGGTCGCAAGCTGGAGACCAGCGACGGCTGCAAGCGACGGTTCCGCTGCGCCTATCACGGCTGGGAGTGGAACACCGATGGCAGCTTCCGGCACAATCCCTGGGGCTGGGACTTCCCACAGTGCAAGCCTGAGGATCTAACGCTGCCGCAGGCCAAGGTCGGCCGCTGGGGCGGCTTCGTTTTCGTCACGCTTCGATCCGGACGCGCCGCCACTGCAAGAGGTCCTGAAACCGATCCCCGAGTATTTCGCCGACTATCATTTCGAGGACCGCTACATCGCCCTCCACGTCGCCAAGAAGTACCCGTCCAACTGGAAGGCGACGGCGGAAGCCTTCATGGAAAGCCACCACTCGATCGCCACCCACCCGCAGTTTTTGCCGTGGCTGGCAGACGTGGCCTCAGGATACGACGTGTTTGGCGACTACACGTCTCGTCAGCTGACCGCGATGGCGATCCCGAGTTCGTTCATCGACAGCTCGCGTTTCAGCCAGACCGAGATCTTCAACAGCATGATGCAGAGCAACGGCCGGCTGGGCTACGACGAGATCGTCGAGGTTCCGGACGGCATGACCGCGCGATCCTTCGCCGCCGAGCGGCAGCGGACGCAACTCGCCGCCGAGGACGGCTACGAATACACCGGCTGTTCGGACGCCGAGATGCTCGACCCGATGCTGTACAACGTGTTTCCCAACATGTCGTTCTGGGCCGGCTATACCCCGAACATCACCTACCGCTGGCGACCGGACGGCGTCGACAGCTCGATCATGGACATCTACATCCTCAAGCGCGTTCCCAAGGGGCAGCCCCGGCCACGCCCGGCCCCGGTCCACTGGCTGAGCGACAGCGAGCCGTTCACCTCGGCGCCGGAGCTCGGCGCCCTGGGCGGCGTATTCGACCAGGACATGGCGAACCTGCCCTACGTGCAGCAGGGCCTGAAGATGATGGGTAAGGACATTCCGGTGCAGTTCGGCCTCTACACCGAAATGCGCCTGCGCCAGCTGCATCGGACGCTGCGCCAACACCTGGAGCGCTAGCATCGAAGCCGGCCGCTGCGAAACCGCCGCCGGCGCCGGCTTTACGTAACTTTACAGTCCGCCCACACGACTGAAACTCGCCAGAGCTAAGGTCTTCTTCGAAGCCGCCGGTGGCGCACTCGCGCTCATGCGGGAAACGGCGAAGCAGGAGATCCCTCGATGAACGACCCTCTCGATGTCAAGACGTCGGCCCAGCGCCGCCCGCGCCGCTGGCTGGCCGGGGTGGCGCTCGGCGCCGCCTTCGTGGTCGGCGGCCTGACCATGCCGATGCTGGCGGCCCAGGCGCGAGATGCCGGCATGCACGCCATGATGGGCGGCTCGGGGCACGCGGCGATGCACGCCATGGCGATGGCTCACATCCAGAAGATGCTCGATGAGGTCGGAGCCACACCCGAGCAGAAGGCCAAGATCGACAGCATCCTGCGGTCCGGCTTCGGGTCGATGATGAGCATGCACCAGTCGATGGAGGACACCCACCGACAGTTGCACGCCCTGCTGACCGCCCCGACGGTCGATCGCAACGCGCTCGAGCAATTGCGAGCCGCGCAAATCGCTCAGCTCGACCAGGCCAGCCGCGCCATGGTCCAGGCCATGGCCGACGCCGCCGACGTCCTCACCCCCGAGCAACGCGCCAAACTTGGCCAGCTGATGAAGTCGGCCCACCCGCCTTCCTAGGCCCATATCGAACGCCGCCACGCCCTCGGCTTGTGTTCAGCCGGGGCGCGGCGCAAGTCTCGGTGACCCGGATCGTTCCTATTCTTAAAACTTCGCGAGACGATGGCCGACCGCTTCCTGATCATCGACGACGACGCCCGGCTGGCGGACATGGTCGGCCGGTATCTCACCGCCGCCGGCGCCCGCGTCGACGCCCGACATACCGGCGTGTCCGGGATCGAGGCGGTCACGCGGCCGCCGGGCGTTGCGGGTGGCTATGACGCGGTGATCCTCGACGTCATGCTGCCGGACCTGGACGGCTTCGACGTCTGTCGCCGGCTCCGCACGTTCAGCGATGTGCCGATCCTGATGCTCACCGCCCGGGGCGACGAGACCGACCGTATCGTCGGGCTGGAGATCGGGGCCGACGACTATCTGCCCAAGCCGTTCAATCCCCGCGAACTGCAGGCTCGCCTGAAGGCGATCCTGCGTCGCCGCCGCCTTACCGGGACAGCCGGCGAATCGGTGCTCCGTTTCGGCCGTCTGGAGATCGATTCCGGCGCCCGCGCGGTCCGCATCGACGGCGAGGCGCGGCCGCTGACCGGCTACCAGTTCGAGCTTCTGCTGGCGCTGGCCCGAAACGCCGGCAAGGTGATGTCGCGCGAGCGGCTGATGGATCTCACCCGCGGCGAGGAGCTCGAGGCGTTCGACCGGTCGATCGACGTGCATGTGTCGCGGCTGCGCGCCGCCCTTGAAGACGCGCCGGCCCAGCCGCGCCGGATCATCACTGTGCGCGGCGCCGGCTATGTCTTCGCCCGGGTACAGGACCAGGATTGAGCGTGCGTCCCGCCGTGCGCGCCGCGGCCTGTTCTGGCAGGTCTATCTGACCCTGCTGGCCAGCCTGATGCTGGTTTCGCTGCTCGGCGGCGGTGTTCATTCACCTGGTGATGCGCGTGCCGCCGCCGCATGTCCCATGCGGAAATGCGGTCGCACATGCGCGGCAGCCCGGCGTGCACGCGCTCGGGGTCCTGCTGCGCCTGGCCGCCTCGTCGCCATCGCCGCTTATCCGGTGATGTCGCGGATCACCGCACGTCTCGAGGCGCTCCGCCGCGCAGGTCGAGGCCTGGGGCGACGGCGACCTTGCCCGGCGCGCCGCGGTCGAGGGGTCCGACGAGATCGCCGCCGTCGCCGCCAGTTTCAACACCGCCGCCGACCGCGCCGACGCCTTGCTCGCCGCCCACAAGGCGCTCCTGGCCAACGCCAGCCACGAACTCCGCTCGCCGCTGGCCCGCCTGGCGATGGCGGCGGAGATGCTACGCCGGAGGGCGCGATCCCGCCGTGGCGTCGGCGATTCGCGCCGAGATCGCCGAACTCGACGCCCTGGTCGGCGAAATCCTGCTGTCCAGCCGGCTGGATTCACGGATCCGACGAATCCGGGCTGGAGCGCGTCGACTGCCTCGCCCTGGCTGCCGAGGAAGCCGCTCGCGCCGGCGTCGTTCTGCGGGCGGTCGCCGCCGATGCGCCATCCTTCGAGGTGGTCGGCTCGTCGCGGCTGTTGCGGCGGATGATCCGCAACCTGATCGACAACGCTCTGCAGCACGGCGCACCGCCGGTGGAGGTCGCGCTCGATCATGCCGTGCTGGCTGGCGCGCCGGCGATCTCGATCGCGGTCGTCGACCATGGACCGGGAATACCCGAGGACTTGCGTGACAAGGTGTTCGAGCCGTTCTTCCGCCCCGAGGGCCGCGCAGAGGAGGCCGGCGGCTGGGGCCTCGGCCTTGCCCTGGTACGCCAGATCGCCCGCCGCCATGGCGGGTCGGCGGGTGTCGGGGTGGAGGGCGGGTCGACGCGGTTCAGCGTCATGCTGCCGGTTGGGGCCGCGGCGTGAATTTTCGGCCGCTAGCCGGTCGGCTCGCTCGCTTCGCTTTTGCTGAGAGCATCGCCTGCCTCGACCGCGGCGCGCCACGGCGTACGTTCCGGGGGCTGCGGCGTCACCTGGTCGCGCCTGGCCGCCTGTTCGGCGATCTGCCGCCCCAGCGCTATGACCGGCTTGATCTCGCAGTCGGCGAGCGGCGCCATCCAGGCCTTGCGTTTGAAAGCCGCCTCGACAAAGGGCGCCAGGGCTTCGGCCTTGCGCGCCACCCGATCGGTTTCGCGCGCCTTGAATTCGTCCATCACCTCGCCGGCGAACAATTCCAGTGCTTCGCAGATGTGCTCGTGCTGGTTGCGGCCGCCCTGCTGGATGAACGCTACCTGGTCGACGCCGCAGGCCTCGAACGTGCGCAGGTGCTCGCGCAGGCCCTCGGGCGTGGCGATGCCGCCCTCGGCGCGATTGACCGCCGGCATGTGCGGCAACGCCTTCTGGAACTTTTCCCAGATGTCGCTGCGTCCGGGGTAATGCGCGCCGAATCCGTAGTGCCAGCCGAGCGCGAACTGGAAGAAGCGGAAACCGTCCTGGAACCGCGCCCGGGCCACCTCGGCGTCGTGGTGCAGTCCAAAGCTCGACACCATGCACGACGTTCGGATTCACCGCGTGGCCGATCGGCACGCATTCTTCCTTGAATATCCGATAGTAGTCGTCGACCCACTGTCTGGCCTCGGCCGGGTCGACGAAGGCGAAGGTCAGCGCGCCGATGCCCAGTCGCGCCGCCAGCTTGATCGTTTCGCGATTGGAGCACGCCACCCATAGCGGCGGGTGCGGCCGCTGCACCGGTTTGGGCACGATGTTGCGGGTCGGCATCGAGAAGAACCGGCCCTCGAAACCGGGGTAGGGATCCATGGCCAGCATGTTGGCGCACTGCTCGACCGCCTCGCGCCAGGCGTCGCGCTTGTCGTTTACCGCGACGCCATAGCCGCCAAGTTCGAGCAGCGCCGAGCTTTCCCCCGTGCCCCACTCGACCCGGCCATTGGAGACCAGGTCCAGCGTCGCGATCCGCTCGGCGACGCGGGCCGGATGATTGTAGCCGGGCGGCATCAGCACGATGCCGTGTCCGAGCCGGATTTGCCGGGTGCGCTGCGAACAGGCGGCCAAGAAGATCTCCGGGGCCGAGGAATGCGAATACTCCTCCAGGAAATGGTGCTCGACCTCCCAGACGGTGTCGAAACCGAGCCGGTCGGCCAATTCGACCTGGTCGAGCGCGTCCTGGAACAGCGTCTGCTCGAGCCCGACCGTCCACGGTCGCGGCAACTGGTGTTCGTAGAACAGTCCGAACCGCATTGTCCTCGCTCCTGCCTACCGTGGTTCGCCGAGCATAGTCGTTCACGATATCGCGGACAGTGCAAAACGCTGGTTTCCTTGCCGCGCTTTTCGGGCCAACTTGCGCCCAGGGAGGATCGCATGGCCCACGACGCCCACTCTCACCACCACGCGGCGGACGGCCAGTCGCCGCCCTCCGACATGGCGTTGCGCGTCAAGGCGCTGGAATCTCTGCTGGTCGAAAAGGGCCTGGTCGATCCCGCGGCGCTCGACGCCATCGTCGACTTCTACCAGCACAGGGTGGGCCCGCGTAACGGTGCGCGGGTCGTCGCGCGGGCCTGGACGGATCCGGACTACAAGGCCCGCCTGCTCATCGACGCCGCCGCCGCCATCGCCGAGTTGGGTTTCGCCGGAGCCCAGGGCGAGCACATGGTGGTGGTCGAGAACACGACCAGGATTCACAACCTGGTCGTCTGCACCCTTTGCTCCTGCTATCCCTGGCCTGTGCTGGGTTTGCCGCCGGTCTGGTACAAGTCCTCGCCCTACCGCTCACGCGCCGTGATCGACCCGCGCGGCGTTCTGGCCGAATTCGGTGTCGCACTGGGCGAAGATGTCGAGATCCGGGTCTGGGACTCCACCGCCGAGATTCGCTACCTGGTGCTGCCCGAACGACCGCCGGGGTCCGCTGGTCTGAGCGAGGAACGTCTCGCGGCCATGGTTTCCCGCAACTCGATGATCGGAGTGGCTCTGGTGGCGGCTCCAGCGGAGAGCGGCCGGTGAACGGCGTACATGACATGGGCGGCATGCACGGCCTTGGGCCGATCGAGGTCGCCGTCGGACGAGCCGGTGTTCCACGAGCCTTGGGAAGCTCGCGCCTTCGCTCTCAATATCGCCGCCCGCGCCCTTAATCGCTGGAGCATCGACCGCGGGCGTCACTGGCGTGAGCTTATTCCCGGCCCCGACTATCTGCGGATGAGCTATTATGAGAAATGGACAGCCGGCCTCGAAGCCGCGTTGCTCGACACCGGTCTGATCACGGCGCGGGAGCTCACCGCGGGACGCGCTGCACCAGGTTTGCCCCGCCGTTCGCCGCCCCTGACGGCCGATGGCGTCGGCGGCCTCGGCCGTCCGGGCATGTCTTATCGACGCGCCGGCGATGCGGACCCGCGATTTTCCATCGGTGATCGCGTGCGGGCCCGCAATCTCAACCCTGCTGGCCACACACGGCTGCCCCGGTACGTCCGCGGTCATCGGGGCGAGATCATCGCCCTGCACGGCGCCCACGTGTTTCCCGACGCCAACGCCCATGGTTTGGGCGAGCAGCCTCAACCGCTCTACCAGGTTCGGTTCGAGTCCGACGAATTGTGGGGTGGGCAGGTCGCGGGGCGGAGCGCCGTCTATCTCGATCTCTGGGAATCGTATCTTGACCGCGCATGACGCAACGCGGCGTCTCCTGGCCGGTTCGCCGCGCTTGCCGGCCGATGGCGCCGGTCCGGTGTTCGCCGAACCCTGGCAGGCGCAGGCCTTCGCACTCGCCGTACAACTCCAGTCCGGCGGCGCGTTCACGTGGTCCGAGTGGACGGCGGCTCTGTCGGCTCGGCTGGTGGATGATCCCAGCGATGACGAAAGCCGCTACTACCAGCATTGGCTGGCCGCCCTGGAAGCCCTGGTGATCGATCGCGGCATCGCAGGACGCGAGGCGCTCGCTCGACGCAAACGCGATTGGGCCGAGGCCTTCGAGCGAACGGCGCACGGCCGGCCTGTGGAGCTGTGAAGCCGCCCGCGGCATGGCCGGACGCCGAGCCGCCATCGACTTTTCGGCGTCACTGCGTCGGCGGGGCGATCGACAGCAACTCGACGTCGAAGATCAGGGTCGCGTTCGGGCCGATCGCCTCGCCGGCGCCCTTGTCGCCATAGGCGAGGTCCGCCGGCACGAACAGCCGCCACTTCGATCCCACCGGCATTTTCTGCAGCGCCTCGGTCCAGCCCTTGATCACCCCTCCGACCGGGAAGCTCGCCGGCGTGCCGCGGGCGTAGGAGCTGTCGAATTCAGTGCCGTTGAGCAACGTGCCGCGATAGTTGCACACCACCGTGTCGGTGAGTTTCGGGATCGGACCCTTGCCCTGGGTCATGATCTGGTACTGCAGGCCGCTCGGCAGCGTCACCACGCCCGGTTTGGCGCCGTTCGCCTTCAGAAAGCCCGCGCCTTCCGCCTTGTTGCTTTCGGCGGCCTTGGCCGCATCGGCCCGACGGTGGCCCTGCACGTAGACCTGCAATTGCGTCAGCGTCGTGCGCGCCTGCTCTTCGCTCATCATCGGCTTGGCCCCGCTCAGCGCGTCGCTGACTCCGCGAGCGATCATCTCGGGGTCGACGGCTATGTCGTCGTGCTTGATGCCCGAGCCGATGTTGAGGCCGATCGCATAGCCGATCTGCGCCTTGGGATCCTTGAGGGCGTCGGGAAGGGGAGGGGAGGCGGCGGGGGCCGGGGCCGGCGCCGCCTTGGCGTTTTGCGCCACGCCATGGCTGGCGTTCGCGAGCGCGATCAGGGAGGCGAGCGCCAGGAGGGATGTCTTCATGGGTAGTGTGCTCTCGAATGGGGTTCGTCGGGCTCCATGCACCAACTCGCTGACCGATTTGTGAAGGTCGGCTGCGCGAGGCTGTCTTATTAAATCGCGGCGGAAAGGTAAACGCGGCGGCTGCCTGGCTCATGGCGCTGGCGGCGGCAGCCAAGCCGTCGTATTCATAACAAAGTCAAAAAATATTTCGGGAGTGAGCGTTGATGGATCGTTCCGAGGTCCTCCAACGGCTGGTGTCCGGCGGCGAGTTCGAAATCGTCGAGGACCGCGCCGACGGCCATCCCCTCAGGGTGTACAAGCGGGCGCCCGCGTCGCTTCGCGCCCTGTTGGAAGCCAGTCGAAGGTTCGGAGATCGCACCTTCCTGATCTTTGGCGACGAGCAGATCACCTTCCGCGAGCACTTCGCGAAGGTGGCGGCGCTCGCCCATCACCTGCGGACCGCCGGTGTCGAAAAGGGCGATCGTGTCGCCATCGGCATGCGCAACTACCCCGAGTGGGCGATCAGCTTCTGGGCCTGCCAGGCGATCGGGGCGGTGAGCGTGGCGATCAACGCCTGGTGGACCGGCGCCGAAATCGCCTTCGCCCTGGAGGACTCGGCCCCGGCCGCCCTGCTGATCGACGGTGAACGCCTTGAGCGTCTTGCGCCCCTGATCGGCGCGATGGCGGGATTGCGAGCCTGCGTGGTCGCCCGGCGCGGCGACGCCGGCGCTGGCGGCCTGGATTTCGCCGACGTCACCGCCGAGCCCGCCCAAAACCTACCGCCCAGCGAAATCGAGCCCTCCGACTATGCCACCATCCTCTATACCTCGGGCACGACCGGCAAGCCGAAGGGCGCCGTCGCGACCCATCGCAATCACGTCACCAACTATATGAACACCATGCTGGCCGGCGCGGTGGCGCGCGGCCTGCTGGGCGACTTTACGCCGCTCGATCCACTCGATCAGCCGCAGTCCGGCGTTCTGCAGACCTTTCCTTATTTCCACATCGGTGGCCTGACCGGCCTGTATCTGGCCACCGCGACCGGCTCGCGCGTGGCCCTGATGTACAAATGGGAGCCGTTGGAGGCGGTGCGGCTGGTCGAGACCCATCGCCTCAACAGCGTCTCGGGAGTGCCGATCGTCGTGCGTCAACTGCTGGAAGCGGCCCAGCTCTCGGGGGCCGACATCGGCAGTCTGATCGGCGTCGGCTCCGGCGGCGCCTCCGTTCCCCCCGACCTTATCCGGCGGATCGAAACCCAGTTCGGCGGCAAGGCGGCGCCGGGCAACGGCTACGGCCTGACCGAGACCACCAGCGCCATCATCACCAATGGCGGCGCCGACTATTTCGCCAATCCCGCCAGCATCGGTCGGCCCGTGCCGACCTGCGATGCGATCATCGTCGACGATCAGGGCCGAGCGCTCGCCGACGGCGAGATCGGCGAGCTCTGGGTGCGCGGGCCCAACGTCATTCCGGGCTATTGGCGCAACCCGGAGGCAACTCTGGCGGCGTTCGGCGGCGGGTGGTTCCGCACCGGCGACCTCGGCTACCGCGACGAGAACGGTTTCCACTATGTGGTCGATCGCAAGAAGGACGTGGTCATCCGGGGCGGCGAAAACGTCTATTGCGCCGAAGTCGAGGCCGCGATTCTCGAACACCCGTTGGTCCGCGACGTAGCCATCGTCGGCCTGCCCGACCCCGACTACGGCGAACAGGTCGCCGCGGTGATCCAGGTCGCCGACGAGGCCGCGGCGATCACCCTGCCGGACGAATTGCGGGCCGCTCTGCTGCGGCGACTGGCGAAGTTCAAGGTCCCGACCTCCTATCGGATCACCGCCGAGGATCTGCCGCGCACCGCGACAGGCAAGGTGCTGAAGCGTGAGCTGCGCGAACTGTTCGCCAGGCAGGACGGCTGAGACAGGCGAGGCGATGAGCGAAGAACCCACAGCCGGTGCGCCGGTCGGCGAGGTCGCTGCCAGACACCGTTTCGATGCGTTGCGGCTGGAGGCCTACCTGCGGCCGCGGATCGAGGATTTCGGCGAGGGGCTGCAAGTGCACCAGTTCCAGGGCGGGGCTTCGAACCCGACCTTCCTGCTGGTGACCCGCTCGGCTGGCGGATTTCGTCGGTATGTCATGCGCAAGAAGCCGCCCGGCGTCCTCCTGGCCAGCGCCCACCAGGTCGACCGTGAGTATGCCGCGATGCGCGCCCTCGCGGCGACCGACGTGCCGGTCCCCAACGCTCGGCTGCTGTGCATGGACGACGCCGTCATCGGGACGGCCTTCTACGTCATGGACTATATCCCCGGTCGTATCCTGATGGATCCGGCCTTGCCGGCTGTTTCGCCGGCGGACCGGGCGGTCATTTACGATCAGTTCGGCGCCACCCTGGCGAAATTGCATCGGGTCGATTTCCGCGCCGCGGGCCTCGGCGACTGGGATCGTCCGGGGGATTTCATCGAGCGTCAGCTGACCCGCTTCACGCGACAATACCGCGCCGGCGAAAGCCAGTTGATCCCGGAGATGGAAACGCTGATCGAAGCGCTGCCGGCCGCCGCGCCGCCCGACCGCCGTCTCGCCATCGTCCACGGCGACTTCAAGCTCGGCAACATGATCTTCCATCCCGATGAACCCCGCCTGATGGCGGTCCTGGACTGGGAACTCGCGACCATCGGCGATCCGCTCGCCGATCTGGCGTTCAGCGCCTTCGCCTGGCATCGCGAAACGGCTGATGGGGCCGGGCCGACCGAAATGGGGCTGGCCAGCGGCATCCCGAGCGAACGCGACTACGTCGCGGCCTATTGCCGCCGCACCGGCCGC
Organism: uncultured Alphaproteobacteria bacterium; assembly: GCA_963828365.1. Lineage (GTDB taxonomy): Bacteria > Pseudomonadota > Alphaproteobacteria > Caulobacterales > Caulobacteraceae > Acaudatibacter. The sequence continues at coordinate 100,779 of CAWHEE010000024.1, forward strand.
GACGGCGTCAAGGGCTGGAATTTTTACCTCGCCTTTGGTCTGTTCCGTCTCGCCGCGATCATGCAAGGCGTCTACCAGCGGGTCCTCGCCGGCACGGTCGCCAGCGACTTCGCCGCCGTCAACCAGGCCCCGTCCCTGGCCCGCCAGGCCCTCGCCCTGCTCGAGGACGCCACCTTGGCCGAAATCTGACAAGTACCGCGGGCCCGTCAGAGGGCTCTTCCCCATCCATAGGGAACCTGCTGGAGCCGCGGTACGAGATCAGCGCCATTTGCGGCGTCGAGGTCGTCCTTGGTCATCGCCGCCAGGATCGGCACATCGGCGATCGCGTCGATGCGCGGCGAGCCCGCGCCGCGCCAGATCGCACAGACCACTGCGAGAATGTCGCCGCCGACGTCCCGCACCTGCCGGGTTGCGTCGACGACCGCGCCGCCGGTGGTGATCACGTCCTCGACCAGCACCACCCGTCGGCCGGCGATGTCCGCCCCCTCGACCGCCTGGCAGGTGCCATAGGCCTTGGCCTGTTTGCGCACGAACACCGCCGGCAGGCCGCCGGCCAGGGACATCGCGGTGGCGATCGGCACGCCGCCCAGTTCCAGGCCGGCCAGCACCTCGGTCCCTGGCGGCAGCAAAGTCAGCATCTCGGCGGCGACCCGTGTCAAGAGGGCGGGCTGCGCCTCGAAGCGATACTTGTCGAAATATTCGGTGGAGACCTGCCCCGAGCGGAGTTTGAACAGGCCGGTCAGCCGGGCGATCGCGTTGACGTCGGCCGCGAGAGTCGGATCGTGCATGGCAAGCTCATGCCACATCCTATGGCGCGGCTTCCACCCCTCAATCGCGCGATAGGTGGTCGGCGTCGCCCGCCAGCCGCCTCGTGGGCTGTCGGCGCGGCGCGGTCGGTGCTATCGGCGTTGGGCGATCGATCGGCGAGGAGAGGCGGCGTGACCGGTCAGCGGCGGGAGGACGGGCCTGGCGCCGCGCGGGCGGCCACCGTCCAGCGGCTTTTCCGCGAAGGGTTGGACCTTCAGCGGGCTGGGCGCATGGCCGAGGCGGAGACCCGCTATCTCCAGGTTCTTTCCCTGGAGCCCGGTCATTATCCGGCGCTGCACCTGGCGGGGGTGATCGCGGCCATGGCGGGTCGCCGGGATCAAGCGGTCGAGCGGTTGGTCCGGTCTCTGCGCCTGAATTCCGGCGCGGCCGCCGTCCACAACGATCTTGGACTGGTGCTCAACGATCTGGAACGGCATGCCGACGCCGTCGCGAGTTTCGATGCCGCACTCGCGCTCAAGCCCGACTTCGCCACCGCTCATTTCAATCGCGGCATCGCCCTGATGTCCTTGCGCCGGCCCTTGGAGGCGGTGGCCAGTTATGATCGGGCCCTCGCCGTCAGACCCGACATGGCGGAGGCGTGGACCAATCGTGGCAATGCCTTGCGCGCGGCCGGACGCCTGGAGGACGCGGTCGCCAGCCACGATCGGGCCCTCGTCCTGGCGCCGGACCTGGCCGAAGCCCGGGTCAATCGCTGCATCGCCTTGGCCGAGCGATGCATCGAACGCGGCAATGCGTGGCGCTCGGCCGGCCGCTTCGACCAGGCGCTCGCCGACTACGATCAGGCGATCGGACTGACGCCGGACGATCCCGTGGCGCACGCCAGCCGGGGTAACGCTTTGCAGGACCTCAAACATCATGACGCGGCGATCGCGAGCTATGATCGGGCGATCGGCCTGCGGCCCGATTTCGCCGATGCCTTCAACAACCGCGGCAACGCCCGGCGGGCCGCCGGTCATCTCGACGCGGCCCTGGCCGATTTCGACCGAGCCCTGAGGCTGAAGCCCGACTTCGCCGAGGCGCACGCCAACCGCGCCAACGCCCTGCGCGATCTCGGACGTCTCGAGGCGGCCATCGCCGGCTACGATCGAGCGGCGGCGCTGAAGCCCGCCTATGCCGACGCCCTGTGGAACAAGAGCCTCGTCCTGCTGACCCAGGGGAATTTCACGGCGGGCTGGCGGCTCTACGAACTGCGCAAACTGACCGCCGGCGCGCCGGGCAAACGCGATTTCGACCGGCCCGAATGGACCGGCGCAGAGGACATCGCCGGCAAGACCGTGTTTCTGCATTGGGAACAGGGCTTCGGCGACACCCTGATGTTCAGCCGCTACGCCGGGCCGGTGAGGGCGAAAGGCGCCCGGGTGGTGATGGCGGTGCAGACGCCCCTGGTCCGGCTGCTGACCCAGCTGCAACCCGAAATCACCGTCGTCGGCGCCGCCGAGGTTCCCGCCGCCTTCGACTATCACATTCCGCTGCTGAGCCTGCCACGCGCCCTTGGCACGACGCTGGCGACCATTCCGCCGATGGAGTCCTTGCTGCGCCCCGCCCCGGCCCTGGCGGCGACCTGGCTGGCGCGTTTGCCGGCCACGCCCCGTCGACGGATCGGCGTGGCCTGGAGCGGCAACCCGGCCCATGCGAACGACCACAACCGCTCGATATCGCTTGCCGCCCTGCGGCCGCTGCTGTCGGTCGAGGCCGACTGGGTCGCGTTGCAGACCGAGTTTCGGCCGGGCGATCGCGCTTTGCTGGACGAGTTGGGCATCATCGTCCCCGAGCCGATCGCCACCGACTTCGCCGACACCGCCGCCCTGATCGACGCCCTGGACCTGGTGATCACCGTCGACACCAGCGTGGCTCACCTGGCCGGCGCGCTCGGCAAGCCGGTTTGGATCCTGCTGCCCTTCATGCCCGACTTCCGCTGGCTGCTCGCCCGCGAGGATTCGCCCTGGCACCCCACCGCCCGCCTGTTCCGCCAACCCTCGCCCGGCGCCTGGGCCCCGGTCGTCGAGCGGGTGCGCGGCGAACTGCAAGGCTCCCGATCCGCCGACGGCCGATAAATGGTCGGAACACACCCCGTTTTCTCGTAACGCTGCGTCGGGCCTGGCGTCCATCCCATAGTTGTTCGGAGGAACAAAACAGCAACCTTGCTGGACGGGGCGCCGGCGAGGCGCCAGGATGCGCCATGGCCTTCGATTCGAAAGCGACGATTGTCGGCGCCCTCGACGGTCCCGAGCCGCGCCTGCCGCCTAGACCGGCGCAGGCGCCGATCGGCGCAGGCGTTCCCGAGTTCTACGAATTCTTCGCGGGCGGCGGCATGGCGCGCAAGGGCCTGGGGCCGGGCTGGTCCTGCCGGTTCGCCAACGATGTCGACCGCAAGAAGGGTCGCGCCTACCAAGCCAACTTCGGCGCCGCCGAGCTGAAGGTCGGTGATGTGCGCGCCGTCACCCTCGACGACCTCCCCGGTGTGGCCGACCTCGTCTGGGGTTCCTTTCCCTGTCAGGACCTCTCCCTCGCGGGCGGCGGCGCCGGTCTGAACGGCGAGCGCTCGGGGACCTTCTACGCGTTCTGGGAGGTGATGACGGCCTTGGTCGAGGATCATCGCGCTCCGGCGATCATCGCCCTGGAAAACGTTTGCGGCGCCCTGACCTCGCATGGCGGCGGGGATTTTCGGGCGATGTGCGAGACGTTTGCGGCGGCGGGCTACCGCTGCGGCCCGCTGATCATCGACGCCGCGCTGTTCGTGCCGCAGTCGCGGCCCCGCCTGTTCGTGATCGGGGTGCGCGACGGCATGCAGGTTGATCCCGCCCTGCTCGCGCCCGGGCCGGTCCCGCCGTTCCACTCGCGCGGCCTGTGCAAGGCCGTGGACCGCCTTCCGCCGGCGGGGCGCGCCAACGTCCTGTGGTGGAACCTGCCAACCCCCGAACCACGCCGCCGCACCTTCGCCGACGAGATCGAAGAGGCGCCGGAAACCCTCTCGTGGCAGGCCCCAGCTGAAACCGATCGGCTCCTGGCGATGATGTCCCCGATCAATCTGGCAAAGGTGGAGGCCGCCAGGCGCGAAGGCCGGCGCATGGTCGGCGGCGTCTACAAACGCACCCGCCTCGACGACGACGGCGCCAAGGTGCAGCGCGCGGAGATTCGTTTCGACGATGTCTCGGGATGTCTGCGCACTCCCGCGGGCGGTTCGAGCCGCCAGCTGATCCTCGTCGTCGACGGCCCCGAAGTTCGCTCGAGACTGATCTCGGCGCGCGAGACAGCCCGGCTGATGGGCTTGCCGGACGATTACAAGCTGCCGAGAAACTACAATGAGGCCTACCACCTCACCGGCGACGGCGTGGCGGTGGACGTGGTGCGCCACCTTGCCCGACACCTTTTCGAGCCGCTGCTCGCCCGCAACATCGAGGCGCGCGCGGTCACGCGACCGTCATTGCCAGCGCCGGTCAACCAATGAGGCCCTTCCGCGGGATTTCAGCCCGCCGCCAACCCGTGTCGATCCTGACTTGTGTTGGCCTCTACCCGGCCACTTTGGCTGGTGATGTCAAACCCCCAGGATCATGCGGGCCATGATGTCGCGCTGGATCTCGTTGGATCCGCCGTAGATCGAGCCGGCGCGGTTGTTGAGATAGCGCGCCATGGCCGTCAGCCCATGCTCCGGGCCGACCGACCGCGTCGTTCGCGCCCGGTCGGCGCGCCAGCGGCTGGTCGACCCAGGCGTAGGCGCCGACGCGCCTCGATCGCCAGTTCGTCGATCGCGCTGCATCGCCTCGGTGCCCTGGGTCTTCAGCATCGACGAGGCCGGGCCGGGATTGCGGCCCTCGGAGAGGGCGGCCAGCACCCGGTGCTCGGTCATCTCGATCGCCTCGACGGCGACCTCGGCGCTCGCGAGCCTGGCGCGGTCGAAGCCTCGGATCGCCGGCGAGGCCTTCGGCCGCCGCCATCGCCCGCACCCGCCCCAGCGAGACCTTCAGGCCCGGGCGCGGAGCCCGCCGCCGCGCTCGAACTCGAGCAGGTATTTGGCCACCGTCCAGCCCTTGTTCTCCTCGCCGACGCGGCCCGACTTCGGCACGCGCACGTCGTCGAAGAACACCTGGTTGACCTCATGGTCGCCGGCCAGGGTGATGATCGGCTTCACGGTGATGCCGGGCGTGTCCATCTCCAGCAGCAGGAAGGTGATGCCCTGCTGCGGCTTGCCCTCGAACTCGGTGCGCACCAGGGCAGAACATGCGGTTGGCGAACTGGGCGTGGGTGGTCCAGATCTTCGAGCCGTTGAGGATGTAGTCGTCGCCGTCGGACTCGGCGCGCATCTGCAGCGAGGCGAGGTCGGAGCCCGGCGCCCGGCTCCGAATAGCCCTGGCACCAGAAGTCCTCGCCCGACAGGATGCGCGGCAGGAAGAAGGCCTTCTGCTCCGCCGTGCCGTAGCCCATGATGCAGGGGCCGACCATGCGCAGGCCCTGCGGCGGCAGGGACGGCGCGCCGGCCCGCGCGCATTCGGCGGCGAAGATCGCCCGCTTCATCTCGCCCCAGCCGGGCCCGCCGTACTCCACCGGCCAGGTCGGCGCGGCCCAGCCCCGGGCGTGCAGCTTGCGCTGCCAGGGCAGGCTGTACTCCGGGTCGCATGAACACGCTGGTCGCCAGGCGGCCGGCCGCCCGCAGGTCCGGCGTCAGCGCCTCGTCGAGAAAGGCGCGGACCTCCGCCTGGAAGGCCCGCTCGTCGTCGGTCAGGGAGAGATCCACCGACCGCGCCTAGACGCGCTCGATGATGATCGCCGGGGCCATGCCGCCGCCGGCGCACATGGTGATCAGGCCGCGGTGCAGGCCGCGCCGCTCCAGCTCGTCCAGCATGGTGCCGATCAGCATCGAGCCGGTGGCGCCGATCGGATGGCCCAGCGCCATGGCGCCGCCGTTGACGTTGACCTTGTCGCGATCGAGGTCGAGGTCGCGCATGAACTTCTCGGCGACGACGGCGAAGGCCTCGTTGATCTCCCACAGGTCGATGTCGTCGACCGGTCAGGCCGGCCTTGGCCAGCACCCGCCGGGCCGCCGGAACCGGCGCGTTCAGCATCAGGGTCGGGCGAGTCGCCCTGGTTGGCGATCGCCACCACCCGCGCGCGGGGCTTCAGGCCGTGCGCCTTGGCGTAGTCGGGCGAGGCGAGCAGCAGCGCCGCCGAACCGTCGACCACGCCCGAGGAATTGCCGGCGTGGTGGATGTGGTTGATCTTCAGGTCCGGATACTTGGCCAGGATCAGCGAGCGGAAGGTCAGGCCGTCCTCGTTGAGCGCCACGTCGGCCAGGGCCTCGAACGAGGGCTTCAGCGACGCCAGGCCTTCCAGCGTCGTGCTCGGCCGCGGAAACTCCTCGTGGTCGAGCGCCACCGTGCCGTCGTCGTTGATGCACGGGGATCAGGCTCCTGTCGAAGTGGCCGGCGGCGATGGCGACGGCCGCGCGGCGCTGGCTTTCCAGCGCCAGCTTGTCGACGTCCTCGCGGGTGATGCCTTCCAGGGTGGCGATGGCGTCGGCGCAGACGCCCTGGTTGGTCTGCGGGTGCATCTCGCGCAGGTGCAGATTGCCGGTGTCGAACAGCGGCGGGCCGTCGCCGGCGTCGCGGCGGTTGGGCATCGACATCATCTCGGTGCCGCCGGCCACCACCAGGTCGGCCATGCCGGCCATGATCGTCGCCGCCGCCAGGTTGACCGCGGTGATGCCCGAGCCGCAGAACCGGTCAAGGGTGACGCCGCTGGAGCGCACGTCATAGCCGGCGTCCAGCGCCGACATCCGGCCCAGGTCGCAGCTCTGCGGCCCACGCTGCGAGCTGGTGCCCCAGATCACGTCGTCGACCTCGGCGGTGTCGAACTGGTTGCGTTCGGCCAGCGCCTTGCAGCACGGTGGAGCCCAGGCGCTGCGGGTGGATCTGCGACAGCGCGCCCTTCGGATATTTGCCGATGCCGCGGGGGGTGCGGCAGGCGTCGATGATCAGAGCGTCGGTCATGGGGCGGGATCCTTCCGGTTCATCTGGAGACTTTCCAATAGTCAATCACGCCGTCCCGAAGGTTAAGCAAGAGGATTGCCGCGCGTGTCACCGCGACCTCGCTACACGGCATAGCCAAGCCTGCGGTGGACATCAGTATCAGCCTTCCCATAGGTCAGGCGGCCCTTTCTCGTAGCGCGGGCGTCCCGCCCGCTAGTTCAGCGTGCGCGATACAAGCAAAGTATGTGGGCGAGACGCCCGCGTTACGAGACGGCCGCGGGCCGCCTTCACCGCGGCGGCGCGCCGTTCAGGTAATCGTTGAGCACCTCGTGGAAGAACCGCACCCGGGATTCCTGCGCCGCCAGATAGGCGTCGTCGTAGCCCTGTGAATGCAGGCCGCGTTGCTGCGCCTCGGCGATCATCATGTCCTGGTAGACGATCTGGCCCTCCAGGTCCGTCACGCCACGGCCGCGGTCGAACACCCGGTGGTCGCAGTCGGCCTCCTCGACGGGGCGCTCGCCGACCATGGGCGCATGGGCGGTCTTCATCCCGGCAACGGGGAACACGAAGCTCCACAGATCGAAGGTGCATTTGTTGGGATCGTCGGGGTGCGGTTCGGTGCGGAAGAAAATCAGGGTGTCGGGCAGGAAGGAGATCGTGACATTGGGGAAGATCACCGTGTGCAGGCTGTCGGTCAGCTGCTCGTCGTCCATGTGTTCGTAGTGGACATGGCCGCGGTCCTTCCACAAACGCCGCTTGGCGGCCTTCATGTCCAGCCAGCCCTGCATGACCTTGGTCTCGAGATCGGGATAGCCGTTCGGATCGATGTCCCATTGCCGCAGCAGGGCGTCGAACGGGCCTTCCTGGCCGTCGGGCAGACGATCGGTGAGGGAGGGGCGCATCGGCTGGACGGTGCGGCCATGGCCCTTGGGAAACATTTCGTGGCGGGCGCTGTCGACGTCCTGGTCGATCCACGGCGGCACCTGAGGGTGCAGCGTGCGGGTGTGATAGGATTCCACGAAATTGTCTGTCGCGAACTTCCAGTTGGTGTTCAGTTCGATCCTGAACCACGCGAGCCGCACCAGGGTGTCGAGCGGGTAGCCCTTGTATAGCTCCGGCATCGGTTCGAGATAATCCAGCAACGCCGGAGCTTCTGGGTCCATCGTGTACCAGACGAACCCGCCCCAGGTGTCGCAGCGCACCGGCTTGAGGGTGAGCTTGCCGCACGGATTGCCTTGCGGAAAATCATGCGGGTCCTGGACATGCCCGAGCACGCCGTCACGACGCCATACCCAGCCATGGTAGGGGCATTTGAAGTCGGTGGCGTAGGAGCTCTGCTCGACGAGCCGCTGACCGCGATGGCGGCAGACGTTGTAGAAGGCCTTCAACGAGCCGTCGTCCTGCTTAACCACAATCACCAACTCGTGCATGAAGTCATGCACGATGTAGTCGCCCGGCTCTTCCAGTTGATTGACCCGCCCGGCGACGTGCCAGATCTTCTTCCACAGATGCTCCCACTCCTTCTGGGCGAAGTCCTTGGACCAGTAGCGGTCGCCGGTGATCGGATCGCCGCGCAGGTTGCGGGGATCCCGCGCATCGAGGGTGAGCGGGTGCTTCAGAGTCGTCGTCAACGAGAGTCTCCTTTGCGACGGCCGGTTCAGGCGCCGGCGACCGGGACCTTCAGATGGCTCAGGTCGGTGGGGTGGGTGGGCGCGGTCTGCTGGATCTCGACGATATTGCCGTCTGGATCGCGACCATACACCGCCGAGATTTCACCAAAGCCGCCCGGCACGCGGTTGAACTGCATGCCGGCCTCGGTGAGGCGCTTGTGCTCGGCTTCGATGTCGACCACGTCGAGACAGATGTGAGTGTAGCCGCGGTCGCAGGGGCGCAGCGGCTGCGCCTCCCGCGCCTGCGGGGCGGCATATTGAAAGAATTCCAGATAGGCGTTGCCCGCCCGCATCATCACCTGGCGCGCCGACGAATTCTTCAGGCCGATGATGGCGTCGATCAGCTCGTTATTGGCCCACTGGCTTTCGCCGACCACCTCGAATCCGACGACGTCGCGATAGAAGGCGACCAGCCGATCGAGGTCGGCGGTGCAGACCGCCGTATGGTGGATGCCGCGGATCATGCATTGCCTCCCGCTGGTTGTTCATCGTTCCAGAAATCGAACACCGGGGCGTCCGGTGCATCGTCACCAGGCCCTCGACGCCGCAGGCGGACCGCAGAGCAGGGTGCAATCGACGCGGTCCCCGCAGCGGCTGTGCAGGGTGAGAATTCGGCTTTGGCGAACCTATCCTCCAGGCTCTCTACGGTCCTCATCCCATATCCTCGTTGACCCGGCGCCGGGCAGTTCGAACCCTACCGATGCGGCGAAAACCGTCAAGCCAGGCTATTACAGTCCGCAACGATTGTTTTTTCCAACACATCTCGACTATGCAGGCGGTCATGAGCCTGACCTATCGCCGCGTGGCGCGGCTCGACGACCTTCCGGCCGGGGTTGGTCGGGCGATCGAGTGGCGGGCCAGCGTCGCGTGGTTCTCGGCCGGCCGCGACGAGATCATCCAGATCACTGCCGAAGTCGCCCGCGCCAAATCTTCGACCCGCGGCGCCTTACCAAGATTTCACTACAATCGACGCATCCAAGCGCGCATCTCCTGGCCTCCAACTATTACCGGGGCGTCCGAACCGACCGCGCGGCGGTCGGAATTTGAGGGAGATGGGCTATGTGGCTGGAACGTATCATCGATGAACTGGTGCCGATCTTCGGCATCTTTATGATCATCGCCCTGGTCATCGGGCCGATGTGGATCAAGAACTATTTCGCGGCGCAGGATCGGGCTCGAATGCACGAGACCTTGCGCATCGCCTATGAAAAGGGTCAGCCGGTGCCGCCGGAACTGATCGAGACCCTGCAGTCCAGACTTCCGGAACGGGTCATTCCGACCCCTGAACGCGACCTGCGCCGGGCCATCGTGCTGATCGCGGTCGGGTTGGGGCTGTGCGGCCTGGGCTATGCCCTGTGGTATGGCCTGATGAGCGTCGACGACGTCGCCGCCTACACCACCGGCACGGCAGTCGCCGGCGCGGGCGCCATCCCTGGACTGATCGGAGTGGCCTATCTGTTCTTGTGGTTCACCAAGCGCGGCGCGCCGAAGCTCTGAGCGGCGGTCGCAAGGGGGATCGCCATGGCGGACGCCAACGCGCCGCGCGCCTCGGCCCATGACCTCGAACTCGTCGCGATAGCGGCGTCAGGGGGGCGTGGGGCATTTGGAGAACTGGCTCGCCGCCACGGCTCGGCGGTGCGCGGGCTCCTGCGTCGTATGGGCGCCGACCCGGCGTTGGCGGATGATCTGGCGCAGGACGCCTTCATGATCGCGTTCGAACAGATTGCCGAATTTCGCGGCGAGGGCGCCTTTCAGAGCTGGGTCAAGCGCATTGCGGCGCGTCTTTATGTCAAGCGCTGGCGCAAGGAGTCGCGCACCGACCTGGCGTCCGATCCGCTCGCGGTGACGCCCATGGATCTGCCCGGAGAAGCCGGCGCCGTCGGCAGGATCGACCTCGACGAGGCGCTGAAAACCCTCTCTCCGAGCGAGAGGATGTGCGTGACGCTTTGCTACGGGGCCGGACTTTCTCACGGCGAAGCGGCTCTGGCCTTGAATACCCCGCTCGGAACCGTCAAATCCCATGTCAAACGTGGTCTGGATAAACTGCGGGTCCGCCTGGCGCCGGGCCGCGATTTCACGGCGGCGGAGAATGAGGCTCATGGCTGATCGATCCTTCGACATGACGCTCGACCGCCTCTTCGGGGAAGCGCCGGTGTTCCCGGACGCCGAACTGTTCGCTCTGCGCGTGGAGGAGCGGCTCGGACGCGGCTGGACATTCCGGCAGTTCCTGATCGGCAGCCTGGGCCTGCTCGGCGGATTGATCGGTGGCGCGCAGGTTCTCGGCAGCGGCCTGATCTCCCGTCTGGATTCGCTGACGGAAAACTCCCGCCATCTGATCACCGGGCGGCTGGCGGCGCTCACGGCGGCGCATATCCTGCCCAATGGTCTGGCCATCGACGGCGAAGTGATCTGGATGACCGGCGCTCTGGCGGCCGTCGCGATCGGTCTGGCCCTCACCCGCGCAATTCGCGACATCTAGGATCGATCTGTTGTCATCACATGCATCGCCTCGGGTGACACGCCTCACCGCGCCGCAGATAACCGCCCGCAAGGGCGGACCGCCGGTGGTCTGCCTGACCGCCTACACCTCGCCGGTGGCCGAAATCCTCGATGAGGTCTGCGACCTGCTGCTGGTTGGCGATTCGGTCGGCATGGTCCTGCACGGCCTGCCCAATACGGTGGGCGTCACCCTGGAGATGATGATCCTGCACGGCCAGGCGGTGATGCGCGGCCAGCCGCCGGGCCCTGGTGGTCGTCGACATGCCGTTCGGCAGCTATGAGGGCGCCAAGGATGTCGCCTACGACAACGCCGTCCGGATCCTCAAGGAAACCGGCGCCCATGCGGTCAAGGTCGAGAGCGGGCCGACCGTCGCCGAAACCATCGCCTATCTCACCCGTCGCGGCATGCCGGTCATGGGTCATGTCGGTCTGCGCCCCCAGTCGGTGCTGTTGGACGGCGCTTTCAAGGCCAGGGGCCGCACCGGCGCCGAATATCTCTGCGTGATCGAGGAGGCCAAGGCCACGGCGGCGGCCGGCGCCTTCTGCGTCGTCGTCGAGGGCGTCGCCGAGGGTCTCGCGCGCGAGATCACCGCCGCAGATTCCCGTGCCGACCATCGGCATCGGCGCCTCGGCGGGGTGCGATGGGCAGATTCTGGTCACCGACGACATGCTCGGACTGTTCGACTGGACGCCGAAATTCGTCCGCCGCTACGCCGACCTGCGCGGCGAGATCGGTCGCGCCGTGCGGGCCTATGCCGACGATGTGCGCTCCGGCGCGTTTCCTGGCGCCGCGGAAACCTATTTCGCGAAATCCAAGGGATAGCGCTTGCGTCGGGGGCGTTGACGGCGGCTCTCCGCCCTCGCATGGATCAAGTCCGAGCCGACCGAAGGGGCGCCGATGATTGGGCAAATTCTCGCGGCGGCTGTCCTTTCCGGGCCGGCCGCGGACGCCAGCGCACTCGAGTGGCGCTCGATCGGGCCGTTTCGAGGCGGCCGGGTGCTGGCCGTCGCCGGGGCGAGCGATTCGCCGCAACACTTCTATTTCGGGGCCGTCAACGGCGGGGTTTGGGAAACCCGGGATGCGGGTCGCACCTGGCGGCCGATTTTCGACGACGCGCCGGTCGGATCGATCGGCGCTCTGGCGGTAGCGCCTTCGGCGCCCGCCATCCTGTACGTCGGCACGGGCGAGGCCGACATGCGGTCGGACATCGCGCAGGGACTCGGGATGTTCAGGTCGGCCGATGGCGGCAAAACCTGGACGCCGAGCGGCCTGACCGACAGTCGGCAGATCGCGCGCATCCTCGTCGACCCGACCAACCCCGAAGTCGTGCTGGTGGCCGCCCTGGGCCACCCCTATGGACCAAATGCGGAGCGGGGCGTGTTCCGCTCGCAGGATGGCGGGAAGACCTGGACCCGGACGCTGTTCAAGGACGCCGACACCGGGGCGGTCGACCTAGCTTACCGGCCCGGCGACCCGGGCACGGTCTATGCGGCCTTGTGGCAAACCCGCCGGCCGCCGTGGAACATCTACGCGCCGTCCAATGGTCCAGGCGGCGGCCTATACAAGTCGCGGGATGGCGGCCGAACCTGGAGCCGGATCGGCCAGACCGGCCTGCCGGCCGCGACCGGCCGCATCGGCCTGGCCGTCACCCCCGCCGCGCCTGATCGTCTGTACGCCCTGGTCGATGCGAAGGATGGCGGCCTGTTCCGATCAGACGACGCCGGGGAAACGTGGAGCAAAATCGACGGCGATCCCCGCATTTGGCAACGCGGCTGGTATTTCGGCGGACTCGCGGTCAATCCGCGCAATCCCGACGAGATCTGGGTATGCGACACCATCGTCCTGCATTCCACGGACGGCGGCCGCAGCTTCCTGCCACAGAAGGGCGATCCGACCGGCGACGATTTCCATGCGCTGTGGATCGACCCGGTCGATCCCGACCGCCGCATCCTCGGCTCGGATCAGGGCGCGCTGGTGACGCTGAACGGCGGCGACAGCTGGAGCTCATGGTACAATCAGCCGACTGGCCAGTTCTACCACGTCGCCACCGACAACCGGTTTCCCTACAACGTCTATGGCGCGCAGCAGGATTCCGGCGCGGCCAGCGTTCCCAGCCGGACCACCGGCTTCGACGGCATCAACATGACGCACTTCCACGAGCTGACGCCTGGCGGCGAAAGCGACAACATCGCGCCGGACCCGGACGATCCGAATCGATTTTCGGAGGTCGGGTCGATCGGCTCGATCTGCGCTCCGGTCAGGTTCGCAATGTCGACCCGACCCTGGCCTTCCCCGATCATTACCGGCAGACCTGGACCTTGCCGTTGGTGTTCGGCAAGCGCGACCATGCCCTGTACTTCTCGAACCAGAGGATCTTCCGGACCACCGACGGCGGCCGCCGCTGGACGCCGATCAGCCCGGACCTGACCCGTCCCGATCCAGGCGCGCCGGCCAATCTCGATCCCACGACCATTGACGACGATCACAAGGCGGGGCCGCGCCAAGGGCGTCGTCTACAGTATCGGCCCATCACCTCTCGCCGCCGGCGATATCTGGGCCGGCACCGACGATGGCTGGGTGTGGCGCACGCGCGACGGCGGCGATAATTGGCTCAACGTGACTCCGGCGGCGCTGACCGCGTGGTCGAAGATCGGGACGATCGAGCCCTCGCGTTTCGATCGCGACCGCGCCTATATCGCGGTCGATCGGCACCGCCTGGACGATCCCCAGCCCTATGTCTATCGCACGATCGACGGCGGCCGGAGCTGGGCGGCGATCGTGCGGGGCCTTTCCGATGGAGGGCCGGTCAACGCGGTCAATGTCGTGCGGGAGGATCCGGTCAGGCCCGGCCTGTTGTTCGCCGGGACCGAGCGCGGCGTGTTCGTCTCGCTGGACGACGGCGGCCATTGGGCGCCGCTCGGCCGGGGACTGCCGACCACCTCGGTGCGCGACATCGAGGTGCATGGCGACGATCTGGTCATCGCCACCCACGGGCGGGGCTTCTACGTGCTCGATGACATCGAGCCTCTGCGGGACGGCGGGGACAGGGGAGGGAACGCGCCTGTTCGCCCCCGCCGTGGCGATCCGCGCGCGTCCGGCCGGATTTCACTGGAACGCCGATGCCCAGGGACGAGCCGATGGCGCCGAACCCACCGGAAGGGGCGGCAATTGATTACCGCCTGGCGGGCGAGCCGAAAGGTCCGCTGGTCATCACCATCGTCGACGCGGATGGCGCGGTCGTACGCCGGTTCAGCAGCGCCGACCCGCTCACGGCCCCCGATCTGACCAAAATCGAGACGGCGCCGGAATGGCTCGCACAGACCGCGCCACCGGCGACCACGCCTGGTCTGCATCGAGTTCTATTGGGACTTCCGCTACCCGGCTCCCTCCGCCCTGCCTGATCCGTTCGGACGAGGCGGGGTCTGGGCGCCGCCTGGACGGTACACCGTCGTTCTGCTCGTCGACGGCCAAAGCTACCGCCAGCCGCTGACCGTCCTTCCCGATCCGCGGGTGACCGCGAGCGCGGCGGACTATCGGGCGGCCTTCGACCTGGCGCGCCACATCGAGGCCGACCGGGTGCGGGTCCAACTGGCCCTGGCCAAATCCAAGTCGGACGCGCTCGCCAGCCTCGCGGAGCGGTTTGATGCGCTGGCCACCGCCGTCGATGCCGCGGACGGGGCCCCCACCCCGGACGCTGTGAGCGGCTATGATCAGGCCGCCGCCATGCTCGGCAGCCCCTGACGGGCCGGCCGTCAAACGCCGACCCGGGCCTGTGCCTATCGCTCGTGCAACGCCTCGTTGGTTCGCCTGGCCAACGGTGAGAGCAGGTAATCGATTATCGTGCGGCGGCCGGTCTTGACCTCGGCGGTCACCGCCATGCCGGGCATCAGCGGGCGCACCTGGCCGTCGACCACCATGGTCGGTCGATCCAGGCTGATCCGGGCGGTATAGGTCGGCGAACCGGGGGTTGGCGGTTGCGCGGCGGTATCGGCGAGACCGTCGTCGGCGCGGCGATCACCGGCGGCGACGGCGTCGCGGCTGACGTCGATCACCTTGCCGTGGATCAGGCCATAGCGGGTGAAGTTGAATGTTTCGATCTTTACGGCGACGTCCTGTCCGGCATGGACGAAGCCGACATCGCGATTGGGCAGCTGCGCCTCGACCACCAGCCGCTGATTGTCCGGCACCACGATCAGCAATCGTTCCGCCGGCGTCACCACGCCGCCTATGGTGTGGACGGCCATTTCCTCGACCACCCCGTCGATCGGCGACCTGATCTCGGTCTCGATCGATTTTTCCTTCGCCTTGACCAGGTCCTGAGTGAGCTCGTTCTGCTTTTCGAGAGCCTTCCCGAGGTCCGACAACACGCCCGCCGCGAACTCGGACGCGGCCTGAGCCCGTTGCCGTGCCAGCGAGGACTCGGCCGCCCGGGCCTGGGCGCCGCGGGCCGCCAGAACCTCGAGATCGTGGTGCGCGTCGGATAGGGCTTCCTGCGCGTCCAGATAGGCAAAGCTGGTGCCGAACCCTTGATCGTGCAGCTTCTGGTGCAGGCGGGCCTTCTCGCTCAGCATCGGCAGGCTGGCGTTGGTCTTGGCGATCGACGCCGCGACCTCTTCGGCTTCGGCGCGTTTTTCGGCGATCTGCTGGTCGAGAGCGGCCAGCTTGGCCGCCTGCTGGTCGACCTGGGCGCGCAAGGCGGCGCGCGCCTGCTCGACCTCGTCTGGCGTGGCGTCGGCCGGGGGGATCAGCGAGCCAGGGCGCAGCGCCGATTCGACCATCGGTTTCAGCGCGGTAAGCCGCGCGACATCGAGTTCCGCTCCGGCCAGGTCCTGCGCCAAGCGCTCCCGATCGGCCACGGCGAGGGTGGGGTCGAGTTCGATCAGCAACTGGCCGGCCGACACGTGGTCGCCGTCCTGGACGTGGATCGCCTTGACCATGCCGGGATCCAGGGGCTGGACGACCTTGATCTTCCCGGCCGGCAATACCCGTCCCTGGGCGGTCGCCAGGACGTCCACCTTGCCAAAGAATGCCCAGACCACCGCGATGACGAAGAACGCGCCGATGATGAAAGCCAGCAGCCTCCCGGTCGGCGAGGGCGGCGTCTCGAGAATTTCGAGCGCCGCCGGCAGGAACTCGCGTTCGTCCTTGCCGTCGAACCGCTCGACGCCGCGCCGCAGCAGGCCGGTGAACAGCGCCGGAACGTTCACGCCAGCACCTCCCAGACGGCGCCGTTCCGCCCGATTGCAGCCGCCAGAGCTCGGAATAGCGTCCGCCGCTGCGCAACAGGCCATCATGCGACCCGTCCTCGATCATACGGCCCTGCTCGATGGTGATGATGCGGTCGGCGCCGCGCAGGGTCGAAAGGCGGTGGGCGATGATCACCACGGTGCGACCCTGGGTGATCCGCCGCATGTTGGCCTGGATGGCGGCTTCGCTCTCATAGTCGAGGGCCGAGGTCGCTTCGTCGAAGATCAGGATGCGCGGATTGCCGACCAGGGCGCGGGCGATGGCGATCCGCTGGCGCTGGCCGCCCGACAGCGAGGCGCCGCGCTCGCCGATGACCGTTCCGTAACCCTCCGGCAGGCCGACGATGAATTCGTGGGCCCCGGCGAGTTCGGCGGCGGCGATCACCCGCTCCATCGGCATGCCGGGATCGCCCAGCGCGATGTTCTCGCGGACGGTGCGATTGAAGAGCACGTTCTCCTGCAGCACCACGCCGATCTGGCGGCGCAGCCAGGCCGGATCGACCAGGGACAGATCGGCGCCGTCGACCATGATGCGGCCGGTCTCGGGCACGTAGAGGCGCTGGATCAGCTTGGCGAGCGTGCTCTTGCCCGATCCGGACGAGCCGACGATGCCGATCACCTGACCGGCGGGAACTCTGCAGGGAAATCTCCTTCAGCACCGGCTGGCGCGTCGAGCCGGTAGCGGAAGCTGATGTTGTCCAGCCGGATGTCGCCGCGGATCGCGCGGCAGGCTGGCCTGACCGCGTCTGGCCGGGCTCGGGGGTGGTGTTGAGGATGTCGCCCAGGCGGTCGATCGAAATCCGCACCTGCTGGAAGTCCTGCCACAGCTGGGCCAGGCGCAGCACGGGCGCGGCAAGTTGGGAGGAGATCATGTTGAAGGCGACCAGTTCGCCGACCGTCAGCTTGTTGTGAATCACCAGGCCGGCGCCGAGGAACAGGATCAGCACGATGGTCACCTTGTTGATCAGGGTGGTGGTCTGGGTGGCGAGGTTGCCCACGCCGATGACCGCGAAGGCCGAGCTGACATAGGCGGCGATCTGCTCCTCCCAGCGGCGTCTGCATCACCGGTTCGAGGGCCATGGACTTGACCGTCTCCACGCCGGACACCGTCTCCACGAGGAACGCCTGGTTCTCGGCGCCGCGCTTGAAACGCTCGTTGAGCCGTTCGCGAAAGATCGGCGTCAGGCCCAGGCTGAGCAGGACATAGAGCGGCAGGGCGCCGGCGACCACCAGGGTCAGCAGCGGGCTGTAGATGAACAGCACGACCAGAAAGATGATCGCGAAGAACAGGTCGAGGGCCAGGGTGATGGCCGACGAGGTGAGGAACTGGCGGATGGTGTCGAGTTCGCGCACCCGCGCGACCGTGTCGCCGACCCGGCGGGCCTGGAAATAGGCCATCGGCAGGGCGAACAGGTGGCGGAACAGGCGCGCGCCCAGTTCGACGTCGATACGGTTGGACGTGTGGGCGAAGAGATAGGTTCGCAAGCCCGCCCAGCACCACCTCGAACACCGAGAGCATGCCCAGGCCCAGCGCCAGCACCTCCAGCGTCGAGAGGCCGCGGTGGACGAAGACCTTGTCGATGATCACCTGGAAGAACAGCGGCGTCAGCAGGCCGAAGACCTGCAGGAAGAACGAGCCGATCAGGACCTCGGTCAGCGGCTGCGCGGTACTTCTTCACCGCGTCGACGAACCAGGCCACGCCGAAGCGGCGGTAGGGATCGGAAAGGGTCGCGCGCCGGCTCATCAGGATCAGGCGGCCGATCCAGCGCTCCGCGAAGGCCTCGCGGGTCAGCAGTTCCGGCGTCGGCGGCGCGCGGGTGCTGGACCAGCACCTTGCCCTCGGCGGCCTTGCCGATCACCAGCCAGCCGCCGTCCCGGAGGCCGCCCAGCGCGGGCAGGGGCGTGCCCTCCAGCCGCTCCACGCGTGGAGGTGATCGCCCGCGCCTTGACCGGGAAGCGCTTGGCCTCGCGCAGGAGCTCCGGCCTCGTCCAACGCGGCGCGGCCGCTGTGGTGCAGGATCTCGGCCGGGTCGGCCGGCACGCCCAGCAATTGCAGCAGAAACGCGAACGCCGCCGACCCGGAGTCGATCACCCCTGTCGCGGTGTTCAATGCCCGGCCACTGTCATCCATAAGGCTAATCCCCGTTCAGTCGCATCACTAGCCGTAAAAGGGAATCCCGCGAAGGGCCGAATTCGCGTGGTCAGGTGTAGGGCGTGATCTTGCGGGTCAACCGGCGAAATTCGGCGTCACCGGCCATATTCCTGAACGCAGGGTCGCCGTTGACGGTAACCACACTCGGTTCATGGCGGTCGATGGCGAGGTCCAGGCTGGCCAAGGCCGATTTCCTCTGCCCCAACATCGCCGCGACACGAGCCTCATCATAGGCGTCGCGTATGCCGGCTTCGAACAGTCTGGCCTGCGCATCGTAGATCGCCTGTAGCATTGCCCTGTGCCCACCCTTTTTCAATCCCTCCCCGCGCGGCGGCCAGAAAATCGTCTGGCGGGGTCCGTCGCGGGTCATCGCCGCGGCAAGCCCGCTTTCCTCGAGATACGTCAGGTCGTCGCTGGTGAGCAGCGCCTGCTCCGCCAGGTAATTGTGCGGTGAAAGGAATTCCGTATGGTCGCGCTCCAGGCGCCGGAGGTCGGCGATCGCCCGCGGCGCGGGTCCCATGCGCATCAGCACCAGATCGTAGTCCGCCCAGATACGAAATTGAGCTGGGATCGATCGCCAACGCCGCCGCCATCTGCTTTTGCGCGTCGGCTATATCGCCGTTGGACATGAGGAAACTGGCGTACCAGTGATGCGCGGTTTCGTCGTTGGGATCGAGTTCGACCGCTCGCCGAAAGTGCGCCGCTGCGTCCGCCGTATCCCAGAAGCCGAAATACTCCGCGAAAGCCAGCGCTGCATGTGCGGCGGCCAGGCGCTGATCGAGGGCCAATGCGTGCTCGGCGGCGTCCTTCGCCGAGCGTAGGATTGGGACGCCGGCATCAGCGTGTATTCCCGCAGCAGATCGTAACAATCGGCCACGCCGGCATAGGCCTCGGCGTATCGGGGATACAGGGCGATCGCCGCCCGGAATTCCTGCACCGCGCGAATTCAGGCCCGCCGGCGTTCGGGTGTTCCAGTCATCCATGCCGGCGACGTAAAGGCGCTGCGCGGCAAGGGGCGCCGGCGCCGGCGCGGCGCCGTTCGACGCGCTCCAACGCCAGAGCACCAGCCCCAGCGCCAGAAGGCTCGCCGCTCCGGTGATCGCCGCGGCGATCCAGATTGCTCGCGTTCGCCCCGAGGGAGGTGATCTGGGTGGCGTTTGGGGCGAAGTGGCGTCTGTCGTGGCGCCATCTGGACGCTCAGGTTGAGTGGCTACCGAGCCGGCGCCGCGTCGCCACGCCTCGAGTTCGTCGACGTCGGCATAGATGCGCCCCTTCGGCAAACCGGGGAGACGGTGAACCGGCAGACCCCGCTCGGCCTCCCATCGCATCACCGTGCGGTCCGTCCGTCCGAAATAGGCCGCCACACCCTTCCAGGAATTCAGGCGCCGCGGCGCCTCGACGGACTGGGTGGTGACAGCCGATGTCGCGTCTTGTCGTGTCTTGTCATGAGGCGACGCCATGGCGCGCGATCTAGCACAGACAGCGCGGCAAGCCACGCGTCGGTGGCGATGGGATGATATCGGGCGCGGCGCGCCCGGTGAATCCAGGCAAATCCAATTACAGGTGGAGTACCGAAATGGGCCAAATTCACTGGAAATCCGCGATCAGCGCTGATTTCAACACAGCCGGCGACTGGAGTTCTGGAACGGTTCCAGGCGTCGCCGACGATGCGATCCTCGACGCCGCGGGAGCCGCTTTCACGGTGACCGCGAGCATTGGCGAGACGGTGAACAGCATCCAACTCGCCTCGAATGCGACTCTGGATATCAATGCCCGCACCTTCACGGCGACCAACGGAACCGGCGCGGGTGCGAACGCCGGGACCATCGCGGTAGGCAACAATGCCTTCTTCGCCGTCGGCGGCACGGTGAACGACACCGGCGCCATCACGCTGAACAGCACCGGCAATACCACCGAGCTCATTTTCAACGCCAACACCACATTGACCGGCGGCGGTCGTCTGACGTTGAGCGACAATTCGAACAACTATTTGCTCGGCGCCACGGCTTCGACCAGCCTGACGAATCTCCACGCGACCATCTCGGGGTCCGGCCACTTGGGAAGTGGCGCCATGACCTTCGTCAATCAGGCCGCCGGGGTGGTCAACGCCACCGGCGCAAACGCCCTCGTTCTCGACACCGCCGGTCAGACCGTCACCAACGCCGGCCTCCTGGAAGGCTCAGGGACGGCGGGCCTGACGATCCTCAGCACGACGATCAACGGCGCAAGCGGCGGCTTGATCCAGGCCAATACCGCCTCGGCGGTGAATCTGCAGGGTGCGGACATTGTCGGCGGTACATTGAAGACTGTCGGCACGGGCGTGATTCAGGCCGTGGATCGTACCAGCCAGCTCGACGGCACGACATCGGCTGTCAACAACACTGGTGTCCTGAACATCGTCAACAATCAGTTTCTGACGGTTATCGGGACAATCGCGAATACCGGCTCCATCAATCTCAACACCACCGGAAATACGACCGAGATGATCGTCGGTTCGGCCGGAGTGACCTTGAATGGCGGCGGCAAGGTGGCTCTGAGCAACTTCTTCAACAACTACATATTGGGTTCGGGTGCGTCGTCCACCCTCACCAATGTCGACAACACCATCGCCGGCTCTGGCCATTTTGGCGACGGCCAGATGACTTTCGTCAATCAGGCCGCCGGCCTCATCGACGCTACAGGATCTTCGGCGCTCATCGTCAACACTGGAGCCAGCACCGTCAAAAACGCCGGCTTGATGGAGGGGACCGGTTCGGGGGGACTGCTGATCCAAAGCACGACTGTCGCCAACGCCGGCACGCTGCTGGCCGCCGCCGGTTCGTTCGTGAACCTGCAGAGCGCCGATATCCAGGGCGGAACCTTCGCGACATCCGGCACGGGCGTGGTGCAAGCGGTCGACCGAGGCAGTGTGCTCGATGGAACCGTGGCGTCGGTGAGCAACACCGGCGTGTTCGACGTCCTCAACAACCAGTGGGTCTACATCCAGGGCACGATCGCCAACGCCACCGGCGCGACGCTCAACATGCTGAGCACCGGCGCCGACACCCGGATCATAGCCACCGCCGCCAACGCCACCCTGACGGGCGGCGGTGTTGTGCTGAGCGACAATGGCAACAACACGATTCAGGGGACGGTCACAGGGCCTTCGGGCAGTCAGGTCGCATCGACGCTCACTAACAAGACCACGATTTCCGGCGCGGGGCTCTTCGGCAACGGATCGCTGACCCTGGTCAACACCAAGACCATCGACGCCACGGGCGCCAACGCCCTGATCATCGATGTCGGCGGCGGCAACTTCGCCAGCAGTTCCACGGTGTCGAACACCGGCTTGCTGGAGGCGACCAATCCAGGAGCGCTGAAGGCGACCGGCGGCCTCGACATTCGATCCGACACCATCGCCAATGGAACTACCGGCGTGATCGAGGCCAATGGCGCGGCCACCCACGTCGATCTGCAGAGCTCGACCATACAGGGCGGTACGCTCACCACTCTCAACGGCGGCGTGATCCAGACTTTCAGCAGCGATCGCAACAGTTTGCTGGATGGAACCTTGCACGCGGTGAAAAACACCGGCGTCCTCGACGTCACCAACAACGCCTGGCTCTATCTCCAGGGGACGATCGCCAACACCGGTACAGTCAACGTTCAGAGCGGCGGCAACGACACCCGCCTGCGCATGAACGCGAACACCGTCCTCACCGGTGGCGGCCCGATCGTGTTGACGGACAACAGCAACAACACCATCGACGCGGTCTCTGGCGCCATCACCCTCACCAACGTCTCCAGCACGATCTCGGGCGCGGGGGCCTTGGGCAACGCCAGCCTGACGTTCACCAACGACGCGGCCGGGGTGGTGGACGCGACCGGGACAGCCAACGCCCTCCACATCAACACGTCAGGCGAGACCCTGACCAATCTGGGCCTTCTCGAAGCGACCGGCGCGGCGGGCATGGTGATCACCAGCACGGTCGTGGACGACACCGGAGGCGGCATGATTTTGGCGGCGACCGGATCGAGCGTTTTGTTGCAGGCCGCGAGCGTCGTCGGCGGAACCCTTCTCACCAGCGGTTCGGGGGTCATCGCGACCGCCGGCGCCGATCGGAACAGCGTGTTGGACGGGACGGCGAAGGCGGTGAACAACACCGGCGTGCTCGATGTCACCAACAACGCTTGGCTCTATCTCCAGGGCGCGATCCACAACACCGGCACGATCAATGTGGGTAGCGTCGGCAACGACACCCGCCTCCGCATGAGCGCGAACACCGTCCTCAGCGGCGGCGGCCCGGTCGTGTTGTCGGACAACCTCAACAACACCGTCGACGCGGGGACCGCTGGATCGAGCCTGACCAACGTGTCCAGCACGATTTCCGGCGCCGGTTTCGTTGGTGGCAATGGCCTCGTCCTGATCAACGACGCGGCTGGCGCCATCGATGCGAACGGATCAAACCGCCTGACGTTGGACACCTCCAACACGGTCACCAACCTCGGCCTGATCGAGGCGACGGGCGCCGGCGGATTGCTGATCGAAAGCACCACGGTAGACGATTCCAGCGGAAGCACGATCGCCGTCGGTAATGGCTCGACCGTGACTTTGCAGTCCTCGCTCATCATCGGCGGCACATTGTCGTCGACGGGAACAGGCGTGTTCGGGATCAATGACCGCGGCAGCGTACTCGACGGCAAGACCGCGACGCTGACTTTGGCAGGCACGTTCAACGTCACCAACAACGAGTACCTCTATATCCAGGGAACGATCGACAACACCGGCACGATCAATGTAGCGAGCGGGGGCAACGACACGCGCTTGCGCATGAACGCCAACACCGTCCTGACCGGCGGTGGACCGATCGTGCTGACGGACAACACCAACAACACCATCGACGCCGGAACCGCCGGATCGAGCCTTACCAATGTCTCCAGCACCATTTCCGGAGCGGGCGTCATCGGCGGCAATGGTCTGGTCGTGATCAACGACGCGGCGGGCGTGATCGACGGCACGGGGGCCAACCGTCTTACTCTGGACACCTCCAATACGGTCACCAACAGCGGTCTGATCGAGGCCACCGGTTCCGGCGGCATGCTGATCGAAAGCACCACGGTGAACGGCTCGACGGGTGGAACGATTTCCGCCGGCAATGGCTCGGCCGTCACGCTGCAGTCATCGACGATAACGGGCGGAACGTTGTCATCGACGGGCAGCGGATTGTTCCAGATCAACGATCGGAATTCGATTCTCGATGGGACGACATCGATTTTGAACAACGCCGCGATCTTTAACGTGACTAACAACAATTATCTCTACATTCAGGGCGCCATTGACAACACCGGATCGATCAATCTGGTCAGCGGCGGCAACGACACGCGACTGCGCTTGAACATGAACACGGTCCTGACCGGGGGCGGCGTCATCTTCCTCAATGGCAATAGTAACAATATCTTCAAAGGCGCCGTCGCCGGCCTGACTCTGACCAACGACGGCAACATTCTTGAAGGTTCCGGCAACCTGTTCGGGGGCAACAGCCTGATCCTGATCAACAACAAGGGCGGGGTGGTCGACGGCAACGCCACGACGGCGCTCGTGCTGTCGACTTCCGGCGCCACGATCACCAATGCGGGAACGTTCGAAGGCACGGGCTCAGGCGGTCTGACAATTTCCAAAGCGGTCGTCGCAGATACCGGCGGCATGATCACGGCCGGCGCGGGATCAAATGTGACATTGGTAGCCACGATGCTCACGGGGGGCTCGTTTTCGACCGCCGCCACGGGTGAGATCGTCATCGGCGACGGCTCGACGGCGATCATCGACGGAGTGATCAGCAACGCCGGGACGATCCTGGTGAACGCATCCAAATCCGTCACCAGCCTGATCTTCGCGGCGTCCGCGAGCCTGAGCGGCGGCGGCGTCCTCGGGCTCAGCGCCAACAAAGACAACGTCGTCACCGGCACGAAATCGACGATCGTGCTGACCAACGTCAACGACACCATCGAAGGCGCCGGTAAACTCGGCAACGGCAAGATGACGCTGGTCAACGACTTGGGCGGGGTCATCGATGCCAACAGCACGGCGGGCCTCACCATCGCGACTGGTCCCAAGGTCATCACCAACGCCGGGCTTATCGAGGCCAGCAACAAGGGCCGGGGGACGATCGCCAGCGCCGTCGACAACACCGGTACGATCGAAGCCAATGGCGGAACCCTGATGCTCAAGGCGGCGGTGACGGGATCGGGCGCCGTGGACATCGTGTCCGGAACCCTGATCGTCGCCAATGCCAATGCCGCCGAGAACGTCGCGTTCACCGGCAAGACCGGCAAGCTCGAGCTCACGCAGTCCCAGACGTACAGCGGCGGCGTCTCCGGCTTCTCTCTGGTCGGCAAGACGTCGCTGGACCTGCGCGACATCGGCTTTGTTTCGGCAACCGAGGCGACGTTCAACGGCACGACCAGCTCGGGCGTCCTGACGGTCAGCGACGGCGTCCACACGGCGCACATCACTCTGATCGGCAATTACACGGCCTCGACGTTCGTGGCGTCGAGCGACGGCGCCGGCGGCGTCACGGTCGTCGATCCGACGCCGCCGCCGTCGGTTCCCCATTTCGCCGCTGCCATGGCTGGCCTCGGCGGGGCCGGGGGGGTTACCGCCTCCAAGGATGCCGCGGGCGGGAGGCCGCTCACGCCGCTGTTGGCCACCCCGAGCCTTGGCCACGGATGAGGCGGAATTGCTCCCTGCGGGCTAACAAGTGTCAGCCTGACGGCGTGACCTAGCCCTTCGCGCCGCGCTGTTTGGCGATGGCGGCATTCAGAGCGTCGATATCCTCGCCGTAAATGATGTCGTCGCCCACGATGAAGGCGGGCGTGCCGCCGAGATCCAGCTTGCTGAACAGCGCGGCGACGTCGGCCAGCTGCTTGTCGGCCGCGCCGCTGCTTGCAAGGTCGGCGGCGGCCGCCCCCTTAGACAAGGCGATCCGGTCGATGGTCGCGTCGTCCAATCCGTGGGTCGCCATCGCGGTCCTATAATAGCCGAGGTAGTCGCCGCCCGCCTTCTTCACCGCGATGGCGGCCTTGGCGGCATGCTGCGAAGTTGCTCCGAAAATCGGCGAACTCCTTGAATACCACTCGCAGATCCGGGTGAGCGGCGATAAGGGCCAGCACCTTCGGCGCCGCGTTGACGCAGTGCGGACAGCGATAGTCGTAGAACTCGGTGACCGTGACCTTTCCGTCCGGATTGGCCACGAAGTCACGGGGGTCCCGCTCGAGCGCCGCCCGGACGGCCGGGAGCGCGGCTTTGGCCTTGGCCTCGGCCGCCGCCTCGTCCAGATCGGCTCTGGCCTGGAGTTTTTCGATGGCCTGCTGGATCACCTCCGGGTGGCTGAGAATGTAGGCTTTGACGCGGTCGCCGAACGCGTCGTCCTTGGCCGATGAACGCGTCGCAGGCGCCAGCGACAGCACGCCGACACGGCCAGCAGCGAGCCCGCCTCATCCGACGCCCCCGATTTCCTTGAGCTGCTTGTCGGTCGGCTTGGAGGCGAGAATGATGTCGTTGGCGCGCCGCCATTCGGGAGTGTCCTTTTTCAAGAGTTCGCGGGCTCGCACCGCGAATACGCGCGCGTCCGTGCAGTTGCCCCAGATAGAAGTTCTGCTCGGCCGTCGCCAGCCGCGCCAGTCCGTCCTCGCCCTGCGCATCATAGGCCTCCGAGAGCAGGCGCCAGCCCAGCGCGTTGTCCTATTCCGCCGCCAGGGCGTGCTTGATGTAGCCGACCGACTGGGCCAGATGCTGGCGGGTCGCCCTCGGCGATCAGGGTTTGGCCCAGGTTGATCAGCAACAGCGGCGCATCCGGCTTCAGCTCCACGGATTTCAGGTGCGCCGGCTCGGCTTCCTTCGGCCGCCCCGCTTCAAACAGCACCTGGCCTTTCAGTTCCCAAAGATAGGGGTTGTCGGGTTGTTCGGCGATCAGGGAGTCGATAGCGGCGATCGCCTTGGCCGTCTCGGTTTCCTTGTAATAGGCGATCGCCCGCGCATACCGGGCCGGAAACGACTGGTCGCTCATCGGATAGTCGGTCAGGGTCTGACCGGGGCCGTCCAGGAAACCTTCGAGCTTGGCCCGCATGATCGCGTGTTTGGCGATCGACTGCGGAGTGTCGACGGCGTTGACGTGCGCCTGTTGATTGACCCGCACGGTCAAGGCCTCGATCCGGTCGTCGGTCAGCGGGTGGTCGCGGAAGAACGGAAACTTCTTTTCGTCGTCGAACACTTCCTGATAGCGGAAATTATTGAAGAAATCGACCAGGCCGCGTCCAGACGTCGC
The DNA here is from genome assembly GCA_963828365.1 of uncultured Alphaproteobacteria bacterium. Lineage (GTDB taxonomy): Bacteria > Pseudomonadota > Alphaproteobacteria > Caulobacterales > Caulobacteraceae > Acaudatibacter. The sequence continues at coordinate 127,442 of CAWHEE010000024.1, forward strand.
CGGCCTTCTCGAGATAGGTGACCGCCGCCTGGTCGGCGCGCAACTCCTGTTCCCGCGAATAGCCCAGCACCGAAAGTCTCCGCGAAATAGCCCGACGAATAGACCAGGCCGGCGGCGGCGTCGGGCGCGCCGGCGATCGCCGCCAGAACTCCCAGGCCGATGCCCAGCGAGAGCGGCCCCAACGCCGCATGGCCGGCCGCGCCGGAGCGGGCGATGTGACCGCCGGCGATATGGCCGGTTTCGTGCGCGATCACGCCGGTCAACTCGTTCGGGGTCTTGGTTTCCATGATCAGGCCGGTGTTGAGGAACAGCTGCAGGCCGCCTGCCGAAAACGCGTTGAGCTCCTGATCACCGATCAGATGGATCTGGACACTCTTCGGGTCGAGCCCCGCGGCGACGAAGATCGGATCGGCGTCCTGGTGCAGGATCGTCTTCGATCTCGGTGTCGCGGATGATCGACACGCCGCCGCCACGCGACTGCGCGAACGCCGTCGAGCCCTGGGCGGCGACCAGGGCGATGCCGACGACAACGCTGATTAATCGACGCGGCGTGCAGAAGCTCAATCGGCTAGCTCCGTATCGCCCCCGCACCGTTAGACCTAATGCGTCAAGCGCCGCGACGCCACCATCCCCGGCGGGGGGCCGCGGGCGGGGCCGAGATTTCCGCCGGATCGGGCTGAGCCGGCTGCGCGCGAACGGTCTCCACCGGTGGCGGCGGGCTTGGCGGCGCTTGCAAGGACGCTGCGGCGATCACCTGCGCCGGTTCGGCGGCCTGAACCGGTTCAGCAGAAGGCTGCGGCTCGTCGTCCAACTCGGCTTCCGCCTCCAACGCCATGGCCCCGGCGTTCGGCTCGATATCCGCCACATCGCCGTCGTCGACGGCCGGCTTGCCGCCACCATCCGACCCGCTGCGGCGACCTCGGGCGCGCCGGCTCCGCGTCGGCCGATCCGGCTCGCTCGGTAGCTCGACCCAGATATCGTCGCTGCCATCGCCCGAAGGTTCGACATGTTCCCCCGCGCCTTCATCCAGGATCGGTGTCGCGAGCCAGGCGGCGAGGTCCGACTGGGCCGCGGGGCCCAAGCCGTCGGAACTCACTGTGCCGGACGCCTCGGCCGTGGGCGCCGGCGCGCTCACCTCGGGCGTTCGGGACGACGAACTGGGCTCGGTGGCTTCGACGGTTTCCGCGTCCACGGCTGGCAGGCCGCGCTCGATCGGTCCGCGCCATTCATAGGGGTCATCGCCGCTGAGACGGGCGGGCCAGGACCAGGCGTAGACGTCCGTGCCGCGCACATCGTCGCGCGGTCGGCGGCCGCCGCGCCGCCCCCGCCGCCGCCGCCGACCCGCTTCACCCTCACTCTCGCCGTCTGCCGTCGGCCGATCGTCAGGGCGCGCGGCCTGCGGCGGTGACCGGGAGCGCCGCCGGGCCGGTTTCCTCTCGGCCGGCCGCGCCGGCGACGCCGATTGCGCCGGCGGCCGTTGTCCGATTCGGTCGCCGATCTCGCGCGCGCCGGATTCTCCGTCCTCGCCTTCCTCCTCCTCGTCGTCTTCGAGTTCGGCGGCGCCGTCTTCGTCAGCGACGTCCACGCGGTCGAAGGCGTCACCGTCCTCGTCCTCGAATTCATCTTCGTCTTCGTCGTCCTCGCCTTCCTCGTCGAGCAGGTCGTCGGGGAGATCCGGCGTTTCCACCCATTCGTCGGGCATGGCGTGCGGGATGTCCGAAAGTCCGCTCGATCTCGTAGTCGGCATGCGCCAAAGCGTCGTCGATCGACCACGTCACGAACAAGCCGTTGCGGCGCAGCAGCCGCGTCAGATATTCTCGCTTGTGGTTGAGAATGTAGAGGCCGACCTCGCGAGGCGCGCGAACGGTCACTTCGCCGCCGCCCTTCAGGGCTTCCATCTCCACGGCCCGCAGCGCGGCCAAGGCGCTGGATTCGACCGAGCGAACCCGGCCCGCCCCGTTGCAGTGAGGGCAAACGTGGGTGGTGCCCTCGAGTATTCCGGTGCGTCGCCGCTGGCGGCTGATTTCCATCAGGCCGAACGACGAAATCTTGCCGATCTGGATGCGGGCGCGATCGCGGGCCAGGCAATCCTTGAGGACTTTTTCGACGGCGCGGTTGTTCTTGCCCTCGTCCATGTCGATGAAGTCGATGACGATCAGGCCGGCGAGATCGCGCAGGCGAAGCTGGCGGGCGGCTTCCTCCGCCGCTTCCAGGTTGGTCTTCAGCGCGGTCGCTTCGATGTTGCGCTCGCGCGTGGCGCGGCCCGAGTTCACGTCGATGGCGACCAGCGCCTCGGTCTGGTTGATCACCAGGTAGCCGCCGGATCGCAGCGGCGCGATCGGCGAATAGATCTGGCTGAGGTGGTCCTCGATCTTGTGAGCGACGAACAAGGGCGTCGGCTCGCGATATGGCAAACACCTTCTTCGCCTGCGACGGCATCAGCATGCGCATGAAGTCGCGCGCCTCGCGGTAACCCGCCTCGCCCTCGACCCAGATGCCGTCGATGTCCTTGTCGTACAGGTCGCGGATCGCCCGCTTCACGAGATCCTCTTCTTCATAGATCAGCGCAGGCGCGATCGAATGCAGGGTGGTGTCGCGAATGTTGCCCCAGGCGCGCGAGAGATATTCATAGTCGCGCTTGATTTCCGCCTTGGTGCGCTTGGCGCCGGCCGTGCGCACGATCAGGCCCATGCCTTCGGGGCACGTCCAGGTCTGCGACGACGGCCCGCAGGCGCTTGCGGTCGTTGGTCGCGGTGATCTTGCGGCTGATACCACCGCCGCGATCGGTATTGGGCATCAGGACGCAATAGCGTCCGGCCAGCGACAGGTAGGTGGTCGAGAGCCGCGCCCTTGTTGCCCCGTTCTTCCTTGACCACCTGGATCAGCATGATCTGGCGGCGCTTGATCACTTCCTGGATCTTGTAGCGGCGCATCAGCCGCCGGCGGCGGCGGGCGATCTCCTCGTCGATCTCGTCTTCATCGTCGCCGCCCAGAGCCTCGGCGCCCAGCACTTCGCCGTCCTCGTCGGTCGCCTGGACGGGCGCGGGCAGGGCAGTGGTCGTCGTCGTCATCTTCGGCCTCGCGCATCAGCGCTTCGCGGTCGGCGTGCGGGATCTGGTAGTAGTCGGGATGGATTTCGTTGAAGGCCAGGAAGCCGTGGCGATTGCCGCCGTATTCGACAAACGCCGCCTGCAGACTGGGCTCTACGCGGGTGACCTTGGCGAGATAGATGTTGCCGCGCAGCTGCTTCTTGGCGCGGCTCTCGAAATCGAATTCCTCAACCCGGCTGCCGTCCAGGACGACGACGCGCGTTTCCTCCGCGATGGGCGGCGTCGATCAGCATTTTCTTGGGCATGGACAACGTGTCTCCGGGGCGCTCGACGGACCAGGGGTCCGGGCGCCGGCTGCGGGCGCGCGCGCGGAAGACCGGGACATCGTGGTCCGCGCGGCCGCGAGGCGCGGCGGCGGTCGAGGGTCGATATCGAATCGCAGGCGGCGCTGCCCATGGGTTAATCTCAAGGTCGCGCTCTATTTCTAAGGCGCGGTTAGGATGATGCGTCACGCCGAAAAATGGCGCTGGCCCGACGCGAAGGGCGCGCAAACTCGCTGATGTCCTCGGAGACGGCGCATGCGCGGAACCCAATCTAGGGGAAGCCGGGCGGAAGGGAAGCAATGGTTGGCGAGGCGCACGCGGGCGGGCTCTTCGGCCATATCGATTCCCTTAACGATTTCTCTACGCTCCCGGCGGCATAATCGGCGCGACTGATCCAGCTGTGATGGCTGAGGGTGATGATGCGCCGGACGCGCGCGAACGGTTTGTGGGACTGGTTGGCGCGCGCTTTTGTCGCTGTTCGCGTGCTGGCCGGCCTGTCGTCTGCGTTCGCCCTGACCCCGGCGAGCGGCGGCGACCCGCGGCGTCGCGTGCTCGGGGTCCGCTTCGGCGGCGACAGGCCCAGACCCGCGTCGTGATCGAGAGCGACCGGCCCTTTCGACGCGGCTGGCGTCCCCCGGTGGAGACCCCAGGCAAGTCGTGCTTTTCCCTGCCTGGAGCCATCGCCGGCCCATCCAGGGCGCCGACGATGATTCCCCAGGCAGCGGTCTTGGACTGGTCAAGCTCTGGCGTCTTCAGCGTTACTCTGGAGCGGGCGCCGCCTCGTGCTCGATCTCTGCCGCGCGTGGTCGCATCACCCACCGCTTCGCCCTGCCGCCCTCGGCGGCCGGCAAGACCTACCGCTATGTCGTGGACGTGGCCGGGACCGACGCTCCGACGGCCCAGGCCGCGCAGGCCCCTTCGACGTGGCGACGGCTGCCAGCGCATCCCGGAGCAGACCCGCCGGCCCTGTCGGGCGCGCGAGCCGCCGCCAGGTCCGCTGCGATGGCGTCCGCCGCGTCGCTCGGCGCGGGAAAGGCGGCTTCAGTGCGGCGAGGGCCCGCAAGGTGATCGTGGTCGACGCGGGACACGGCGGACACGATCCCGGCGCGCAGGCGGCGAACTCAAGGAGAAGGACATCACCCTGGCGACGGCCCTGCGCGTTGCGAAAGCGGCTCGAGCGGGGCGGACGGTACAAGGTGGTGATGACGCGTGACTGCGACGTGTTCATCCCCCTGCGCGGTGCGCGTCCAGATCGCCCGACGGCCGGGCGCGGACCTGTTCATTTCGCTGCATGCCGATTTGGCCGGCGCGGATCCCGACACCCACGGGGCGAGTGTCTACACTCTTTCCGACCATGGTGAGACGCGGGTCACCGAGGTGCTTGGACAGCGCGAGTGGTTCGCCGCCACGGCGATCGGGCCGGCGATCCGGCCGTCGGTCGAATCCTGCTTGACCTGACCCAGCGCAGCACGCTCAATCGGTCGGCGCTGTTCGCGGGCCTGCTGATCGACGGGTCAGCGACAAGATCGACCTTCTGCCCCGCACTCATCGCGACGCCGGCTATTTGTTCTGCTGGCGCCCGACGTGCCCGCCGTCCTTCTCGAAATGGGCTTCATCAGCAGCCCGCGCGATCAGGCGCGCCTGACCGACCTCACCGAGCGGACGCAAACTCACCGACGCGATCGCCGGCGCCATCGACGCCTATTTCGACGGCCAGGCCGACGTTGCGCCGCCGCCCGGCAAGGCCAAGGCGGTCGTGCAGGCGCACACGCTGAACCCGCCACGCCACTGCCGCCGACGCAGGCGGGCTGAACGACCAACGCCCTTCGGTCGGCTCATGCGTCCCCCGCCATGGCCATGATCGTCGTCCATTCGGCGGGGCGGACCGGAACCAGCGACAGGCGAAACTGTCTGAACATCGGCAGATCGTTAAGCGGCGGGCTCGGCCTTCATCTGCGCCAGGGTGACAGGCTTGGTCAAGGCATGATGCGGCGGCACGTCGACGGCGACGAAACGGCCGGTCGGATCGGTGGGATCTGGATACTCCTCCCTGACCACTTCGACGACGCCGACCACCTCCAGGCCTACATTGCTGTGATAGAACAGGCCCAGATCGCCACCCGCATCGCGCGCAGATAGATCGCCGCCTGATGATTGCGAATGCCGTCCCATCGCGTGCGTCCGTCGCGCACAAGGTCATCCCAGGAATATTTGTCCGGTTCCGACTTCATCAGCCAATAGGCGGGCTGGCCGTCGATGCGCTCCGGCGGTGGAGCTTTGGGGCATTGGCCATCGGTTCCGGCGCTGTCCGTTCTGTTTTCCGGTCTGGCCCGCGAGGTCCGTTGATCGGCCGGCTCCCTGGGCCGCTCATCATTCCATCTGCCGCCTTCGCGCCTCCCGATCTCGCTGTCGCCACGCGGGTTCTCGATGAACTCGCCAGTATGGCCGAAGGTCGCGACTGAGCGCCGGCTTGCGACATGGCGATCCGGGCCGCCGTTGGCGCCCGGCGCGAAGGTTGCTAGACCCGGCCGAGGCGAAGAGAGCGCTTCGCGGAGGTTCGCGCGTTTTGAATTTCTTGGTCGTCGGATCCCATGGCGGGCGTCGCGGTGCTGGGCGCGGTCGCCGTGGCCTGCCTGGCAGCGGCGATCTATGCCGGCGTCCTGTTTCATTCGATGCCGGAGGCGTCAGACCTCGCGGACTATCATCCGCCGACGGCGACCCGGGTCTACGCCTGGGACGGCACGCTTGATCGGCGAGTATCTCGAAGGTCCGCCGCATCTACGTGCCCTACGACCAGATGCCGCCGCGACTGATCTACGCCTTCCTCGCGGCGGAGGATCATAATTTTTTCCAGCATGGCGGCGTCGACATGGGCGGCACCTCGCGGGCGCTGCATCAAGGATATCTCCTTTGTGCTGCAGGGTCGCCGTCCGGAGGGGGGGTCGACGATCACCCAGCAGGTGGCCAAGAACATCCTGCTCAACAACGACGTCTCGGTGGGCCGCAAACTCAAGGAGGCGATCCTCGCCACGCGCCTGGAACACGCGCTGCCCAAAACGCGCATTCTCGAGCTGTATCTCAACGAGATCTGGCTGGGCTACCGATCCTACGGCGTGGGCGCGGCGGCATATAACTATTTCGGCAAGTCGATTTCCGACCTGACGCTGGCCCAGTGCGCCTATCTGGCGGCCTTGCCCAAGGGGCCGGACAACTATCAGCCCGTCAAACAGAAGGCCGCCGCCGTGCGCCGCCGCAACATGATCCTCGACGACATGGCCAGGCTTGGCTTGGTGCCCGCCGGCGGAGGCCGCCAAGGCCAAGCGCGGAGGACCTCAAGGTCGAGGAGCGCCGTCCAGAGCCAAATATCACGACGCCGACTATTTCGTCGCCGAGACCCACCGCGAGGCGGTGAAAATCAATTCGGTCGGGGCCGATGTCGACCAGGGCGGCTACTACATGCGCACCACGCTGGATGCGCGCCTGCAGACCGCGGCGCGCATCGCCCTGATGGACGGCCTGGAAACCTATGACCATCGCCACGGATGGCGCGGCGCCTGGGGCCATGTCGACATCGTGCCGGGCTGGCAGAAGGCGACCCTCGCCAAGGCGCCGCCGGCCGAACGCCGCAAGTGGGTCGCCGCGGTCGTCACCGACACCCGCGGTGGCGCGGTGCGGGTGCAGGTCGCGGCCGACAACAGCACCGGCCTGATCAATGGCGGCCGATGTCGCCTGGGCCAAGGCCAGCCGATCCCTTGGCGGTCGGCGATCTGGTCTTCGTCGAACCGATCGATGGAGGCGGCTTCCATCTGCGCCAGATCCCGGCGGTCAACGGCGCGCTCGTCGCCATGGAGCCCAATTCGGGGCGCGTCCTGGCGATGGTCGGGGGCTACAGCTATTCGTTCAACAGCTTCAACCGCGCCACCCAGGCCTATCGCCAGCCGGGCTCGTCGTTCAAGCCGTTTGTCTACGCCACGGCTCTGGAGAGCGGCCAGTTCACGCCCGCCAGCGTCGTGCTCGACGCGCCGATCACCCTGCGCGGTTTCAACGGCCAGTCGTGGAGCCCGGAAAACTTCGAAAAGCACCATTTCTTCGGTCCGCTGGTTTTCCGCCGCGGGCTCGAACTTTCGTTGAACACCATGACGGTGCGCATAGCCCAGCAGGTGGGCATGCCCAAGATCATCACCACCGCCAAACGGTTCGGCGTGGTCGATAGCATGGAGCCGGTGCTCGCCATGGCGTCTGGGGGCCGGGGAGACCACGGCCTTCCGCATGGCCGGGGCCTATTCGTCCTTCGTCAACGGCGGGCGGAAGGTCACGCCGCATCTCATCGAACTGGTCGACGATCGTGACGGCAAGGCGGTGTATCGCGCCGACCGGCGCGCCTGCCGACCTGCCAGCAGCCGTTTACCGGCGGCGATGGTCCCGACATTCAACCGGCGGGCGACCAGTTGATCGATCCGATCACCGCCTACCAGATCGACAGCATGCTCGAGGGGGTGGTGATCCGCGGCACCGGCGCCGCCGCCGCCGTGCTGGGGCGGCCGATCGGCGGCAAGACCGGCACCACCAACGATTTTCGCAGCGCCTGGTTCGTGGGCTTTTCGCCGCAGATCGTGGTGGCGGTGTATGTCGGGTTCGACGACAACCGCTCGCTCGGCAAGGACGAGACCGGCGCCGTCGCCGCCTTGCCGATCTTCATCGAATTCATGCAAGAGGCCATCAAGGGCTTCCCGCCCCTGGAGTTCAAGGCGCCGCCCAACACCAAGTTCGCGCAAATCGGTCCCAATCGCGAAGCGTTCCGGCCGGGCACCGAGCCTCAGCCCAGGATCCTGGCCCCGCTTGCCGACAGCAAGGGCTCCTCGGCGCCATTCCAGATCACGCCTTTGCCCAATGGTCCCGAACCTCTGCCTAGGTCGGGGATGGTCCCGATCCCCGCCCAAGGCTACCAAGCCGCCGGAGACGCCCACCGATTTGAACGGATTGTATTGATCCCGTCTCCAGGCTAACAGGCCCGCCCTGGTTTTCGCCAACCTCGGCCCCAACACGTCAGGCACAACACATGCGCGCGGATATCGAGGCCATCGCAGCCGATATCGAGCGGTCCATCGGACTGCTCAGGAGGCGTCTTTGACTGGGCGCCTGCGCTTCGACGCCTGGACGAACTGAACGCCAAGGTCGAGGATCCGACCCTGCTGGGACGACGCCGCGGCCGCTCAGGCGCTGATGCGCGAGCGTACACGGCTCGCCGGGCAGATCGAAGTCGGTGCGTCGGCTCGAACGGGAGCGCGCCGACGCCCTCGAGTTCGCCGAAATGGCTCAGGCCGAGGGTGACGAAGCCTCTCTCGATGACGCCCAGTCGCAGCTTGCGGCGTTGCGGGATTTCGCCGCGCGCGCGGAACTGGAGGCGCTGCTGTCGGGAGAGGCCGACCCCAATGACAGTTTCGTTGAAATCAACTCAGGGGCGGGCGGCACCGAATCCGCCGACTGGGCCGCCATGTTGCTGCGCATGTACACCCGTTGGGCCACCGCCCACGGCATGACTGTCGAAATCATCGAGGAAACCGACGGCGAAACCGCCGGCATCAAGTCCGCGACCATCAAGGTCAGCGGTCTCAACGCCTACGGTTGGTTGAAGACCGAAGCCGGCGTCCACCGGCTGGTGCGCATTTCCCCGTTCGACGCGGCGGCCAAGCGCCACACCTCGTTCGCCTCGGTCTGGGTCTATCCGGTCGTCGATGACAAGATCGAGATCGAGATCAATCCCTCCGATGTACGGACCGATACCTACCGCGCCAGCGGGTCGGGCGGGCAGCACGTCAACAAGACCGACTCGGCCGTACGATCTGACGCACATTCCCTCGGGGATCGCGGTCGCCTGCCAGAACCAGCGCTCGCAGCACCAGAACCGGGAGCAGGCCTGGAAGATGCTGAGGGCCAGGCTCTACGAAGCCGAACTGCAGCGCCGAGAAGCGGTTCAGCAGGCTGTCGAGGACAACAAGACCGACATCGGCTGGGGCCACCAGATCCGTTCCTACGTGCTTCAGCCCTATCAGATGGTCAAGGATCTGCGCACGCAGGTCGAAACCTCCGACACGGACGGAGTGCTCGACGGCGATCTCGATCGCTTTATGGGCGCTTCTCTGGCCCAGCGGGTCGGTGTAACCCGCGACGGGGCGGATATCGAAGCCTGACCAAGACGGTCATTGCGTCACCGCGCGGCCCGGTCCTGGCGGTTTGCCCTCGCTCACATCCGGGACCCTGGCCGATCCGTGCGGTGGAGTGATCGTCGGTTCCGGCGGTGGCCGCTGCAGCCGCAGCGAGCGGCCCTGGAAAAATGCCCCCGTTTCCATCGCCAACTGTTCATGGGTGATGTCGCCGTCGACGTGGCAAGCGCCGAACAGCCGCACCTGCTTGGCGGTGATCGCGCCGGTCACCCGGCCGCGCACCTCGACGGCTTCGGCGAAGACGCGCCCTCGACATGGCCGCCCTCGCCGATGGTGACCCGATCGACTCGGACATCGCCCTTGACCGTACCGTCGATCTGCAGCTCGCCGCCGCTGGCGATGTTGCCCTCGAGGCTCATGTCGGCGGCGATCAGCGAAGCCAGCTTCTGCCGCGCGGTCCGCTGCGGCGGCGCGGCCCAGCGGTTTCGACGCCGGGCATCGGATCCGCGTCGGGGCGGCGTGGCCGGAGGGTTATTCGGCTTGCTGAACATAGTCGCCGGCCTTCACGAAGCGCATCGGGTTTTGGGGGCGGCCGTTGACCCACACTTCGTAGTGCAGGTGCGTGCCGGTGGAGCGGCCGGTCGAGCCCATGCGCGCCGAGCCTCTGGCCCAGGGCCACCGCTTGGCCGACGCTGACGAATATGCCTGCGAGGTGCGCGTAGCGGGTCTTGAATCCACGGCCATGGTCGATCTCGACGGTGTTGCCATAGCCCGAGCGTACGCCGGTGAAGGAGACGATGCCAGGGGCGGTGGCCTGGATGGGCGACATGAAACGCGCCGGCGAAATCCTGGCCGGAATGGAAGGCGGGCGCGCCGGTGAACGGATCCAGGCGGACGCCGAAGCCGCTGCTTTCCGCCGCGTTCTCGGTCGGCCGGCCAAGAGGCATCGAAATCGCCGTCTGCGCTCAGACCGCGCATGTCGGACAGGTCGGTGGCGGCGGTCTGGATGCGGCGGGCGAAGTCTTCGTCCACGTCGAGCACGGCCGCCAGCGCGCGCGGGTCCTTGGCGTCGATCAGCGGCCCGCCCAGCGCGTCACTGCGACCGGCGTATACGTTAGGGTCCAGGCCGGCGAGCCGAAAAGCCAGCCGCAGGCGGTCGGCGCGACTTTTCGCGAACGAGCCCGCGGCATCGATAAGGCGCTCCTGATCGGCCTTCACCGCCTGCAGTCGCTGGGCCGGAGTGTTGTCGAGTGGCGTCTCCGGGTGGAACAGAACCGGCGTCAAAGCCTGGGCGGCGCCCGGCGCGTCGCGCGCCTGCGTCAGCAGGAGCGCCAGGGCGGCATGACGCTTTTCCAGGGAATTGGCCATGTCGAGCGTCGAATTGGCCGGGGCGTTGAGCTGCGCCAGGGCGCTGTTCAGTCGCGCTTCCCGGTCGGCGATCCAGCGTTCGTATTTGGCCTGGGTCTGAGCGACCTCGGACTCCGCCTTGGACCGCGCCACAGCTTCGTAAAGCATGCCGGCGGTCGAAAGCACCAGCCAGCCTGCCGCGCCCGCGAATATCGCGGCCGTGGTCAGTTGGTGAACGCGGGACAGCACCAGCCCATGCACGGTCTTGCCGGTCCGGATATAGATGTGGCGCTCGTGAAACATGCCCAGGAAACTCTGGGCGAGGCGCTCGAGGCGTCTGAAGTCCATTGCGACGGTTTTCCATCGTTTTGGTGAAAGACGCGCGATATGCCCCAAAGCCCGAATCGATTGCAACCCATGGCCCACGTTTCATTGCGCAATACGCAGGTTCGCCGCAATTTCGCCCGAAACCCGCCGATCGGCTTGGCGAAAACTGCGGTTACGCTTTCCTGTTTGGCAAATCAGCCGAGCGCCTTGACCGCGGCCAGCACTTCCGCCGCGTGGCCCGCAGGCTTGACCTTCCGCCATATCCTTCGGACGACGCCCTCAGCGTCGATCAGGTAGGTCGAGCGTTCGATGCCCATGTATTTGCGGCCATACATGGCCTTCTCGACCCAGGCCCCGTAGCGTTCCACCACATCGCCATCCGCATCCGAGCCCAACAGCGGCTTCAGACCATATTTCGCGCGGAATTTCGCGTGGCTGGCCACGGAGTCCTTGGAAACGCCGACCACCACCGTGCCGGCCGCCGCGAAATCGTCCGACGCATCGCTGAACGCCCTGGCCTCGATTGTGCAGCCGGACGTATCGTCCTTGGGGTAGAAAAACAGCACGACCTTTCGACCTTCGAACGCGGCCAGGGCGATGCGTCCCCCGTCGCCGGGCATGTCGAAATCGGGGGCGCGGTCGCCGGCGTTGACGCTCATCGGGGTTCCTTCATGCGGGTTTTATAAGCGCGATCTTCTTCCGCCCGGCGGCCAGCTTGATCAAGCCCTCGGGGTTGCAGTCCGCCAGGGTCAACATCCTTTGACCATCGGTCTCGGCGACATCGTTTACCCGCAGGCCGCCGCCCTGAGCGAGACGCCTCGCCTCGGACCGCGATCCGGCCAGACCGGCGTCGACCGCCAGCGCGGCCAGGGCCAGGCCGGCCGCCAGCTCCGCCCTGGGCACCGCGAACGTCGGCAGGTCGTTCGACAGCCGGCCCTCTTCGAATGCCGCCTTCGCGGCGCCCGCCGCCGCCGCCGCGGCCGCGGCGCCGTGCAGCAGCGTGGTCGCCTCGTTGGCCAGCACCTTCTTCGCCTCGTTGATCTCGGCCCCTCGCAGGGCCTCCAGGCGGACGATCTCGTCCAGCGGCAGTTCGCTGAACAGGCGCAGGAACCGTCCGACGTCGGCGTCTTCGGTGTTTCGCCAGAACTGCCAGTACTCGTAGGGGCTGCGCATTTCGGCGTTCAGCCAGACCGCGCCGTCGACCGTCTTGCCCATCTTGACGCCCGACGCGGTGGTCACCAGCGGCGCGGTGACGCCATAAGCGTCCGCGCCATCGATCCGCCGGATCAGGTCTATGCCGTTGACGATGTTGCCCCACTGTTCGGAACCGCCGAATTGGACCGTGCACCCGTGCCGGCGATGCAGTTCCAGAAAGTCGGCGGACTGCATCAACATGTAGTTGAATTCGAGAAAAGTCAGCGGCAGCTCGTTCTCGATCCGGTTGCGGACAAACTCCAGAGTCAGCATGCGGTTGATGGTGAAGTGTACGCCGTAGTCGCGCAGGAACTCGATGTAGCCCAGCTTCTCCAGCCACTCCGCGTTGTTGACCATGATCGCTTCCGCCGGCCCGGCGCCGAAGGTCAGGAACGGCGCGAAGGCTCGTCGAATGCCTTCGAGATTCTCGGCGATGGTCTCGTCGCTCAACATCGGCCGCTGCGTCGCCTTGTCCGACGGATCGCCGACCTTCGTCGTACCCCCGCCCATCAGCACGATCGGCCGGTGCCCGGTCAACTGCAGGCGTCGGAGCGTCATGATCTGCACCAGGCTGCCGACGTGCAGGCTGGGCGCGGTGGCGTCGAAACCGATATAGGCGGACAGCGGCCCCTTCAGCGCCGCCGCGTCCAGTCCCTCCAGATCGGTCGCCTGATAGATGTGCCCACGCTCGATCAGAATTCGGACGAGGTCCGATCGCGGTGTGAAACTCGCGGGGTGTTGCATGCGACGGCTCCTTCAAGGGTGGCGGCCGGCGACCGCCTCCGTCTACGAGCCGCGCCGACCGGTGGGCGGCTGGCGTGTCTGACCGGCCGCTCGCTAGGGGTGCGAACGGTAGTAGTCCGGGCGATGCGGCGCGTTACCGGTCATGGGCTCAGCTATCGGTCCGACAGGCCCCTGGTCAAGCCATGGGGCGCGACGGCCTGCCGCTCGGCTTCAGTGTCCCTCCCGCGCCAACACCGCGCCGAGCGTGCGATTGAGGTCGTCGAGCTGGTATGGCTTGCTCAGGATCGGGAATTCGCCCGGCGGCATCCTTTCGGCCGCTTCGCTGTAACCGGTGGCGAGCAGGATCGGCATGTCCGGCCACAATCGGCGGACGTGGCGCGCCAGCGCCAGCCCGTCGAGGCGGCCGGCCATGACGATGTCGCTGAACAGCAGGTCGGGCTTGGCGCCGCCCTCCAGGAGGCTCAGAGCAGCGTCGGCGCTGGCCGCGGTGGTGACCCGATGGCCGAGTTGGGAGAGCAGGGCGGCGGCGACCTCGGCGACCTCCGGATTGTCCTCGACCAGCATGATGGCGGCCGAAGCCCCATCTACATTGGCGTTGTCCGCGGCTGGCTGAGCCGGCGAGGCTTCGCACCTCGGCAGCAGGACCTCGATCATCGTGCCGCGATTGATCTGGCTTTCGATGTGGATGTGGCCGCCGGATTGCCGCACGAAGCCGTAGACCTGTGACAGGCCGAGGCCGGTGCCCTTGTTGACCGCCTTGGTGGTGAAGAACGGCTCGAACACCTTTGGCAGTAGGTCGGCCGCTATGCCCTCGCCGGTGTCGCTCACGGTTATCGAGATGAAGTCGCCCGGCGTCTCGCTTCCCACGGGGGTGGTCGTCACATTGCGGGCCGAAATGGCCAGGGCGCCGCCCTCCGGCATGGCGTCGCGGGCGTTGACCGCCATGTTGAGGATGGCCAGTTCCAGTTCTCCGGCGTCGACGTTGACCCACCAGAGATCGTCGGGCAGGTCCAGCGTGACAGTGATCGTCGAGCCCACACTGGTGGCCAGCAACTGCTCCAGCGCGATCCTGCGCGAGGCGAGGGACATCGGGGAGGGCGTCAGCCGCTGGCGGCGGGCGAAGGCCAGGAGGTGGCGGGTGAGGTCCTGTCCGCGCCGGGTCGCGATGTCGATGGCGTCGAGCGACCGGCTCGCCGCCGGATCGGTGGGCGCGAATTTCCGGCGCAGCAATTGTGCCTGACCGCCGACGACCATCAGCAGATTGTTGAAGTCGTGGGCGACGCCGCCGGTCAACTGGCCGATCGCCTCCATCTTCTGAGCCTGGCTCAATCGCTCCTGGGCCTGCTGCAATTCGATCCGGCTCGCGCGCTGCTGGGTGATGTCGCGGGTGATCTTCGCAAAACCGATCAGGTGTCCAGTCTCGTCGCGGATCGGGTCGATCACCACATTGGCCCAGAACAGCGAGCCGTCGCGGCGGACCCGCCAGGCCTCCGCTTCGTAGCGGCCCTGCTCGGTCGCCGTGCGCAGGGCTCGCGCCGGCAGTTCGGCGGCTCGATCGCCATCCGTGTAGAACATCGAGAAATGCCGCCCGATCACCTCGCTCGCCGGGTACCCCTTGATATGTTCCGCCCCGGCGTTCCAGTTGGTCACCAGGCCTTCGGGGCTGAGCATGCAGAGCGCGTAGTCGACCACCCCGGCCACCAGCAGACGGAACTGCCGTTCGCTCTGGGCCAGGGCCGCCTCCGCCTCGATCTTGTGGGTGATGTCCCGCGCGATGCCGTAAGCGACCTCCCCGTCGCGAACCATGTTCCACGATAACCAGACCCAATGGCCGTCGGCATGCCGGTACCGGTTCTCGACCCCGTATACCGAGCCCTCGTTGGCGAGCCGTTCGATCCAAGCCAGGGCATTCTGAAGGTCGTCAGGATGCACCAGCTCGAGCAGAGGGCGTTGCATGAGCGGATCGGCGCCGTGACCGAGCGTCGCCTGCCACGCCGCTTCGTTCAACAGCTGCGCAACTCCGGTCGTCATCGACACGACCGCCAGCAGGTCGTGGGAAGCCTCCCAGAATTTGGCCAGCTGGCGTTGCGCCCGCGCCGCCTTGGCCGCTTCGGCTCCGACCATGTCGACGAGCGCCGCGTTTTCCATCCGGCTCTCGGTGATGTCGACCATCGCGCCCATGAAGGCGACGGCCCGGCCCTCCTCGTCCAGCCTCGGCACCCCCTCGATGTGGCATATCCGCCAGGCGCCGTCCGCCCGCCGCAGCCGCGCCTCGGCGCCGTAGGGCGCGGCGTCTCGCCACGCCCCCTGATAGACGTTCAACAGCTCCGACCGGTCGTCGGGATGAATCAACCCGTTCAGCGCACTCGATCCGTCTTCGCTCCGCGGGCCATAGAACCGGTTCATTGCCCGGTTGCGCCAGATCGTCCGCGCGTCCTCGTCACCTTCCCAGATCATCACCGGCAACTGATCGGCCAGTTGGCGGAATCGCGCCTCGCTGGCGATCAGCCGCGCCTCCGCCTTTCGGCGCGCCGATACGTCGCGCCCGACGATCAGCCGTTCGCCATCACGCAATTCGCCGACGCTGAGTTCGACCTCCACGAGCGCCCCATCGCGCCGCCGCAGCGCCCCCGACAGTTCCGGCATCGCGGGCGAGTCCGGCGCCCATGGGGTCGCGAGCGTGGTCTGGGCCAGGTCTTGAAAATGCAGGCCCGACAGCACCGAAGGCTCATGACCGGTCAGCGCCGCCGCGGCCGGGTTGGCGTCCAGCACCCGTCCCGCCGAGTCGATCACGAAGATCGCGTCGGCCGCGCCGTCGAACAGCTCGCGAAAGCGAATCTGGCTCGACCGCAGTTTTCGTTCGGCCTCGGATTGCGCCGAGATGTCGGTATTGGTGCCGAACCATCGGGTGATCCGGCCCTCGCCGTCCCGCAACGGCGCCACACGGGTGAGGAACGGGCGCAGCCGGCCGTCGCGGCCGAGCAGCGGAAACACCATCTCGGCCGGCTCGCCGCGCGCCTTGGTCTGCGCCCAGCGACGCTGCACTTCGGGGAACAGGGCGGGGTCGTGAAGTCGCTGCAATCCAAGCTCGGTGATGCGCGCCACGTCGAAGCCAGTGTAATCGATCCAGGCGCGATTTACCCAGAGGACCTTGCCCTCCGCGTCGGAGATCCAGCACGGTGTCGGCAAGTCCCGCGCGACCTGCCGAAACGGCAAATCAGCGTCCTCGGGCGCCGCCTGTGACACTTGATCACCGAAGTCCATGATCTCCCCGAACTCGATGCGAACAGCGCTAAATGCTGCTGGTTTGATTTCGTTCCGGTTACTACTGCGGTTCCTGAGGCATCGGCGGTATCGCTCAGATCATTCGACGGCGTGCCCGTCAACCGAAGCGCCGCCATTGCGTTAATGGCGCATGCCAAGCGCGGTTGACGGACCGTCGAGACGATGCCACCGCGCCACCCTCGCTGTGGTCTCGGGTCCTCGGATGCCGAACTCGCGACTGCGCTTCGCCCCGATCGGTCGCCGCGCTAGGCGCCGGTCTCAATTCGCGCCAGACTAGAGCCGTGCGAGTCCTGGGCTTCATGACCGGCACGTCGCTCGACGCGGTCGACATGGCGGTGCTTCAGACCGATGGCGAGAGTATCGCCGCTTTCGGTCCGGCCGGCGAGCGCAAGCTCGGGGCCGCGTCTCGGGCGATCATCGAGGAGGCCACGGTGGCGGCCCGGGCGTGGCCCAGGGAAACGCCGCCGCCGGAGATATTCGCCGTCGCGGCCCGCGTCGTCGCCGACGAACACCTGGCCGCCGCCGCGGAATTTCTCGCGGCCGCCGGCATCGCTCCCAGAAGTCTGGATTTCGTCGGGGTGCATGGCCAGACCGTGCTGCACGAGGCCCCGGGCCCGGACCGGCCGATCGGCCGCACGGTGCAGCTGGTCGACGCCCATCGGATCGCCGACGCGCTCGGGCTGCCGGTCGCCTACGATTTTCGCGCGGCCGACGTCGCCGCCGGCGGTCACGGCGCGCCCCTTGCGCCGATCTATCACCAGGCCCTGACCCGCTGGTCCAACGTGCGTCCGCCGGTGGCCGTCCTCAACCTGGGGGGCGTCGGCAACGTCACTTTGGTCGGTGAGGACGGGATCCTGGAGGCCTTCGACACCGGTCCGGCCAATGGCATGATCGACCTGCTGGTCCAGGCCCGCACGGGCGCGCGCTGCGACGAGAACGGCGCCCTGGCGCGGGCCGGGAAGGTCGCTGACGCCGTGCTGGCCGACTATCTGGATCATGCCCACTTCACCTCGACCGGGCCCAAGTCCCTGGATAGGTTCGACTTCTCGCTGGACCCGGTTTCCGAGCTGTCCCTGGAGGACGCCGTCGCGACTCTCACCGCGTTCGCGGCCGAAGCGGTCGCCATCGGATTGCGAAGCTGCTCGCAGCCGCCTCGGCGGGTGATCGTCTGCGGCGGCGGTCGGCACAATCCCGCCCTGATGCACGCCATCCGCAAGCGCTTCAACGCGCCGGTGTCCGCAGCCGAGAGCATCGGCTGGCGCGGCGATTCCATCGAGGCCGAGGCCTTCGCCTACCTCGCCGCCCGCACTTTCACCGGTCTGCCCATCTCCTTCCCCGCGACCACCGGCGTGCCGACCGCGCTCAGCGGCGGCCGCATCGCCCGGCCTTAGTCGGCCAAGCGCCCGTCCATCCTCGCGCCGAGCGAGCATCGTCGGCGGCGACCCGCGCGGTTCAGCGCTTCGAGGCGAGGTAGCCGATCAGCGATTGCCGAATCGAAGCTTCCGGCACGTGGATCGGCATCGCGGTGCCCGCGACCAGTTTCGCCGGATCGGCCAGGAAGCGATCGAGATTGGCCGGCGTCCAGACGAGGCCTGACGCCTTCAGCGCCGGACTGTAGCCGAAGTCCGCCACCGCGCCGGCTCTTCGCCCGACCACGCCGGCCAGGCTCGGCCCCTGGCCGCCGCCGCCGTCGACATGGCACATCGCGCAGCGATCCTCGAACAACTCGGCGCCGGACGCGGTGGAGGAGGGGCTAGATTGCGCCGCCCCGCGCCCGGCCAGCGCCGCCAGCGCCAGCCCGATCGTCAGGGCGCGCCTCATCGCGTCGCTCCGGCCGGTGCTATGCGCCAGATCGCCCCCGAGCCGTCGTCCGAGGCCAGCAGCGCGCCGTCGGACGCGACTGTCACTCCCACCGGCCGGCCCCAGACTCCCTTGTCGTCGACCACGAAGCCGGTCATGAAATCCTCGTACGCGCCGGTCGGCCTGCCGCCGCGCATCAGGATGCGCACCACCTTGTAGCCGGTTCGCTGGCCGCGGTTCCACGAACCGTGCAGACCCACGAACGCATCTCCCAGATAGCTGGCCGGGAAGGCCGCCACGCCCTTGCGTGCGGTGTAGAAACCGAGTCCCAGCGGGGCCGAGTGCGCCTGGATCAGGACGTCGGGAACGATCGCCTTGCCGGCCAGGTCCGGCCGCTCGCCCTTGCGGCGCGAATCCGCATGATCGCCGATGAAATACCATGGCCAGCCATAGAAGCCGCCGGGCTTCACTCGGGTGACATAGTCGGGCGGCAGGTCGTCGCCCAGCAGGTCGCGTTCGTTGACCGCGCACCACAGAGCCCCGTCGCCCGGCTGCACCGCCATCGATACGCAGTTGCGAATGCCGGTGGCGAACACCTTGCGCCCGCCGCCGTCCGGATCGAAGGCCAGGATATCGGCCCGGTCGCTCTCGCGGTCCCATGCGGCGCCGAAGGCATGTCCCGCCGCCCACGCCTCGGCTTCCCGCGGCGTCTTGTGGCTCATGCTATCGGCGACGTTGGAGCCCGAGCCGACCGATACGAACAGGGTCTTGCCGTCGCCCGAGAACGCCAGATCGCGCGTCGTGTGGCCGCCGGTGGTCTCCGCGATCTTCGCCACGATCACCTGCGGCGCCCCAGCGGCTCGCAGGTCGCCGGTCTTGTAGGCGAACCGCAGCACCCGGTTGTTCTCCGCCACATACACCCAGCGCGGATCGGGTCCGAGCGGATAGAAGGCGATGCCGAACGGCCGGTCGAGACCCTCGGCGAAGGTGGCCACCGTCTGTGCACTGGCCGCCCCTGGCGCCGCGCGCAGGATCCGCACCCGTCCCGCATCGGTTTCGGCCACGAACACGTCGCCGTTCGGCGCCGTGCGGATCTGGCGCGGCCGATCGAGGTGCGCGAAGGCGGTGACCGCGAACCCGGCCGGAACCTTGGGGGCGGCGCCCGCCGGCTTAGCCACCACCGCCGGGACCGAGGCGTGCCATGGGGTGGGCGTCGCGGGCAGATCCGCCGGCGCGATAAGCCGCACCACGCCCGGCGCATCGGCCCGCCAGTCGCCCATCGCCGCAGCGCCGGTCCGCATCTGCGCCGCGGCGGGTGTCGCGACCGCCAGGGCGGCCATCCACATCGTCTGTTTCATGGTTGGGCAGGCCCTTCAGGCTTCCAGCATCCCTTGAAGCCGGCCGCGGATCAATTGTTCCGCTTCCGCCATGGTCCGGTCGATCAGTTGCTTCACCGTCGGAATATCGTGAATCAGCCCGGCGACCATGCCGCACGACCAGCCGCCGACGTCCATTTCGCCGCCCTTCATGATCCGTGGATAGACGCCCGCCACTTCCTCGGCGATGTCGGCGAAGCTGATCTTCGAACCCAGGGTCCGCTCCTTCTGCAGCAACCGCTCGACACCGGCGTTGACCAGCACTCGCTCGGTGTTGCGTAGCGGCCGCATGATCAGCCGGGTGTCGAGTTCGGAAGCGCCCACCAGGGCCTGTTTGACGTTGTCGTGGATCGGCGCCTCGACTGTCGCCATGAACCGGGTGCCCATGTTGATGCCGTCGGCGCCCATCGCCAGGGCCGCCACCAGCGAGCGGCCGTCGGCCATGCCGCCCGAGGCCAGGAACGGGATCTTCAGTTCCTCGGCGGCGCGCGGCAGCAGGATCCAGTTGGGCACGTCGTCCTCGCCCGGATGGCCGCCGCACTCGAAACCGTCGACGCTGATCGCGTCGCAGCCGATCGACTCCGCCTTCAGCGAGTGGCGCACCGAGGTGCACTTATGGACCACCTTGATGCCGGCGTCCTTCAGCATCGGCATCCATTTCTGAGGATTGTTGCCGGCGGTCTCGACGATCTTCACGCCGCCGTCGATGATCGCTTCGATCAGCCCGGGATAGTCGGGCGCCGTCACCGCCGGCAGGAATGTCAGGTTCACCCCGAACGGCTTGTCGGTCAGGGTCCTGGCACAGCGCGATCTCGGCCGCCAGCTTCTCCGGCGTGCCCTGGGTCAGGCCGGTGATGATCCCCAGTCCGCCGGCGTTGGAGACTGCCGCCGCCAATGTTGCAAATCCGACATAATGCATGCCGCCCTGGACGATCGGGTGCTCGATGCCGAGCAGTTCGGTGATGCGGGTCTTCATGGTCCCTCCCGGGTGTTGCCGTTCGCGACCTAGCCCTAGATCAAGCCGCCGTCCCGGCCAATGCCGCTGTCGCGCCCGCCGCGACCACCGGGTCTCGTCGACCTGGCGACACCGCTCGCTTCGCCGGTCGTGGGCTCAGCGGATGTCCATCGCCACGAAGCTGACGCAGATCACCAGACAGGCGAGGGGAATCACCAGCTTGAGAAGATGTTCGGGCGAAAACGATATTCGGCCCGCGGCGCGCGCCAGCCCTCGCACCAGGCGCAGGCCGAGCAGCATCGACAGCGTCCCGCCCGCCGCCACCTCCAGCGCCAGTGTGGCCAGATAGGCGACATAGGCGCCCGACAGCGGCGTCGCCGGGGGCGCGAGCGAAGTCAGGCGCGTGGCCAGTTCGGTGATGATCGACAATGTGAGCCCCTTTGCGCGTGAGCCGCCGACGAACCAACGGCGGTTCCCGGCCGACGGCAGGCAGATGGGGGCGAAGCCGCGAGCCGACTATCCCCCCGCGCGGCATGACACCGTTGCCGAATTCGCAACGGTCAGGCGACCTCGCGGGCCGTCACGGCGTCGCCCGCACCCGCACCGGCACGGATTTGGCGGCCGGCGTCTTGCTTTCTTCGGCATGGTGCGACACCGCGATCAATCCGTTGCACTCGGGATAATAGCCGCCGACACAGCCCGCTGGCAGATCATAGGCCGTCACCCGCAGGCCGCCCTTCACCCGCCGCACGCCGTCGTCGATCGTCGATTCCAAGGACGCGGTCTGACCCTCGGCCAGGCCGAGCCGCGCCATGTCCGCCGCGTTCATCAGCAACACCTCGCGCGTGCCCTTGATGCCGCGGAACCGGTCGTCGTAGCCATAGATGGTGGTGTTGAACTGGTCGTTCGAGCGCAGGGTCATCAGCCGGAATACATCCTCGCCGTCCTCGAAGCCCGTCGCCGACAGGCTGGTGGGGACGATGAAATTGGCCTTGCCGCCCGGCGCCTCGCTGAAATCCCGGTTTCGCGCCTTGTTCGGGCGATGGAAGCCGCCGGGCTGGTGGAACCGCTGGTTGAAGCCGGCGAACCATTGCGGGTAGGTCGCCTCGATGGCGTCGCGCACCAGCGCGTAGTCGCCGACCCAAGCCTGCCAGTCGACCTTGGGATTGGCCGGCAGGGTGGCCCGGGCGATACAGCCGACGATCGCCGCCTCGGATCGCAGGTTCTCGCTGGCCGGCGGCGCATCGCCCAGCGAGGCGTGGATGCAACTGGTCGAAATCCTCCACCGCCACCGTCTGCGGCCCGCTGGCCTGTTCGTCGTGTTCGATCCGGCTCAGGCACGGCAGCAGATAGGCCGTCTTGCCGGGAACCAGGTGGCTGCGGTTGAGCTTGGTGGCGATATGCGCGGTCAGCCGCAGGTTGCTCCACGCCGCCTCGATCCGCGGCCCGTCGGGGACGGCGCGCAGGAAATTGCCGCCCAGGCCCACGAACGCCCTGACCGTCCCGGCCAGAACGCCCTCGCAGACCTCGACGGTGTTGAGGCCCTTTTCGCGCGGTGGCTCGAAGCCGTATTGCGCCTTCAGCACGTCGAGCGGGGCCAGTTCGGGCTTCTCGGTGATCCCCACGGTGCGCTGGCCTTGCACGTTCGAGTGGCCGCGCACCGGGCACACCCCGGCCCCCGGTCGCCCGATATTGCCGCGCAACAGCAGCAGGTTGCAGATCATGTTGACGTTCTGCACGCCCAGTCGGTGCTGGGTGAGCCCCATGCCGTAGACGCCCATCGCCGCCGTGCCGGCGGCATAGGTCGCCGCCGCGGTCCCGATATCCGACGCCGGCAGACCGCTGTTCCGCTCGATCTCCGACCAAGGCGTCGCCCGGCAGAAGTCCGCGAACGCCTCGAAGCCGTGGGTGTATTGCGCGATGAACGCGTGATCCAGCACCGCCGCGCGGCCGGCGGCGCGTTCCGCATCGTCGCGCTCGATCAGCCATTTGCACAGCCCCGTCATCACGGCCAGGTCGCCACCGGCCTTGACCTGATAGTATTCCGAGCTGACGCGCGTGGTCTCGCCGCTCAGCATCTCCACCGGCGACTGCGGGTTCTTGAACCGCTGCAGGCCGGTCTCATGCAAAGGGTTGAAGGTGATGATCGGCACACCGCGCCGCGCCGCCGCCTGCAGGTCGTGCAGCATGCGCGGACTGTTCGACCCGACGTTCTGGCCGAAGAACAACAGGCAGTCGGCGGCCGCGAAATCCTCCAGCGTCACCGTCCCCACCGGCGCGCCGATGCTCTTCTTCAGGCCGACCGAGGTCGATTCGTGGCACATGTTGGAGCTGTCGGGCAGGTTCTGGCTGCCATACATCCGCGCCATCAGGGCGTACATGTACGAGGTTTCCAGCGACGCCCGTCCGGAGGTGTAGAACACCGCCGTGTTCGGCTCGATCGCCCGCAGCTCGCGTGCGATACCCTCGAAGGCGTCCCGCCAGCAGCACTGCACATAGCGGTCGCTCGCCGCGTCGTAGCGCATCGGATCGGTCAGCCGCCCGGTCTGTTCCAGGTCGTAGTCGCTCCAGGTGCGCAGTTCGCTCACCGTGTGGGCGGCGAAGAATTCCGGCTCGCAACGACGTGGCGTCAGGTCCCAGGCCGTCGCCTTGGCCCCGTTCTCGCAGAACTCGGCCGGGTGCGGCTGGGCCGGCTTGGCCCAGGCGCAGCTCACGCAGGCGAAACCGTCCGGCTTGTTCTGCCGCATCAGCTGCCGCACCGGCGCGTCGTGCTCGGCCGCCAGCACCTTGGCGATGCCGGTCAGCGATCCCCATCCGCCGGCCGCGCCCTCATAGGGCTCGATCTTGACGTGCCGCTGCTCGGAAGGCCCGGACGTACCCATGCTGCTCTCTCCGGAAGGCCGCGCATACCGCCGGCGATCCCCCAGAAAAACCCGCACGCGCCCACCGGTTCCGCTGCGACCTCCGGCCGACGGTCTTCCAGCCTGCACGATGAAGCGTTGGAAAAATCGACGCACATGTCCGTTCCCGATTCCCGGGTCTGTCGTCGCGCGCGTTGATCAGTTCCGCATATGTGCGTTCACCCCGGCTCTTTGACTTTTGGGTCGATTATCAATGGTGTCTGAGCGTATGGAGCCGATATCAAGCCAAAAGCAAATCCCCCTTCGATAACTTTGGATGAAGGAGGGTTCATTTTTATATAAAATACAGCAATTTCTTTTTGAGACCCTCCCAGAACCGGTTTTATGACGTGCCCATAGCACATTTTAACTAAACGGGTAGGGCCAGAATATCCGACACCGTGAATTCCAAATTCAGTCGTCTTGCCGGAAATAACTTTATCGGTTTCCTCGTAAAAACTATAATGATCGTTATCCTGAATAATTAATCTTACCATGATATAATTGTCAGGAGAGGATTTGCCTGGAAGTCTTAATAGATCAATATGAAACGGATTAATGTGGTAGGAGTCGGCTTGGTCGCCGGAATCGAGTGCATCGCCCATAGGTGGGTCCGCGCTAAGTTCATCCATTTCTGGGTCACTGTTTGGGCTAGAGCGTTGGACAGGGTCTGCATATTCAACATCACGCACTACATGTAGCGCGTTCAATTTTGGCGGTATAAATACTCGTATGATCCGCGTTATTGTCGTTGGATCCGGCGGCAACCTGGTCGTTGGGTCAGCCATGCAACTCCCCATTTCGGTGGTCACATAAGCGAATGACGTTGCTCCGGCTGAATATGCCGCGTTACAAGATATGCTGCATGACATTGCGATAGATGCAGTGGCTATAAATTTACTGAACCGCATTCTCAGTTTTCGATATTCTTTGCATTGCATTGGTCATGGTCCCGGCTAAGATTGATACCGACCTCAACTTCGTCGGCAAAGTCGATCATCCATCGCTCCGACAGCTTTGGGGCCCCACTCAGGGCGCCGACGTTCAACGCCGACAGCGCCTTGGCCGCGTCGGCTCGCCGTCCCTCGGCCGCCAGCAGTCTCGCGGTCTGGATGCGGCAGAGCATCGCCAGTTCGTCATTCCGGGGATCGGCCCGGTCGGCGGAGCAATCGCCGATCGTCGAGGCCACCACGGTGAGCGGCGGCCGCAGTTGCGGCGGCGCCATCAGCCACGCCCGGGCCTCGAACAGCCGCAGGGCGCGGTCCTTGCGCGCCAGATAGTCGTCGTCCGGATCATTGCGCCGCAGGTCCTCCAGCCCGGTCCGGCCCTGTTGGAACCACTCGACGGCGCGATCGAACCGCCCCCTCGCGGTCTCTACCCGCCCCAGCCCCAGGTCGCTGCTGACCAGGTCCGAGCGCGTCTCTACATCGCGCGGATCGCGCGCCAGCAGCGCCAGCAGGATCCGCCGCTGCATCATCCAGTCGGCTTCGGCCCGGTCATAGGCCCGGCTGGCGCGGTCGGCCGCCCCCAGCCAGGCCCAGCCGTCGGCGATCTGGATCTGGATGTCGTGGTCGCCGGGTCGCAGGCGGTCGGCACGCTGGAAATCGGCCAGGGCGGCGGTGAAGAAGTCCCGCGCCCGCCGCGTGTCGACCGCCTGCCGCAGGACGAACATGCCGAGGCCGCTGTCGGCGTAGGCGGTCTCGAGCATCCAGTCGGGGTTGCCGGGTTCGATCTTGGCCAGCCCGCGCGCCAGCGTGGCGTAGGCCTGGAAACCGGCGGACGCGCCGGCGATGTCGCCCTGGCGCCAGCGGATCAGGCCGTTCCAGTATTCGCTCTGCGCCTGATCGAACAGCCGCTTGGGGTCGTTAGGTTTCTCGCGCAGCAGCGACAGGGTCGTGCGCCGGGCCTCCTCGAATTCCGCGCGCGCGGCGCTGAACTGGCCGCGCTTTTCGTCGTCCTCGCCGATCTCCAGCAACAGCTGCGCGCGCTGTTGCAGTTGGCCGACCGGCAGCCGCGTCAGGTCCTGGCCCTGGAAATAGCGCAGCTCGCCCTGGTTGACAGCGTCGAGCAGATCGAGGCGCCCGACCGATTTCAGGCGGTGGCGGAGGTCGGTGAGCAGAAAATCAATTACCTTTTCGCTGCGTCGACGCTCGCGCTCGGCCTCCGCGCGACCCTGAACGGCGGTCCACGCCAGCCATCCGGCGGCGAGCATCCCCACCACCGCCGCGATGGATATCGCCGTCACTTGCCGCACCCGCCGTTGTGCGTCCCGCTGGACGAGGTCCTCGAGGCGGACGCCGGCCAGGGCCGCCACCAGTTTGAGCAGCGCCATTCGCCCGCCGTCGCCATGACGCCGGAAGTCGGCGGCCAGCGGCGTCAGGGTCTTGCCGCCGGCGCCCGCCATGCGCAATGCGGGGTGAAAGGCGCTTTCCACCGGGCCGCGGCACAAGGCGGTCAGGATGGCGCCATCGCCGTGCAGGTCCCGAAACAGTCCCACTTCGCGGCCGACCCAGGCCGAAACGGCGGCGCTCGGCGAACAGACCACGATCAGCTGGCTCGACTCGGCCAGGGCCAGGCGGACTTCTTCCGTCAGATCCGGAGCGGCGCTCAACGCCGAGCGATCCCTGAACAGCGGGCGAAGACGTCTCTGCGAGCCCGCGCTTCCGATCTGACCCCTGGATAGCCGACGCGGCAGCCGGTAGGTCTCAAGTCGCCGCTGCAATCGCCTGGCGAACGGCTCGTCAGCGTGACTATAGCTGATGAAGGCGCTGTAACGCGCCAGTCGCGGTGCGGCGTCCATGCCTTCGACCCCCCAACCCACAATTGATCGTCATTTCATTGGATGCAACCGAAAACCAGACTGCCGGCGCGTTGTTCGCGGGATTCGAGCGGCGACGCCTTCAGATGGGCGATCAGGCCACGGCGCGCCTCGTCCGGCTCAACCCAGGTCGTCGATCACGCTCCGGGTATCGGCCCCGATCGTCGGAGCCGGCGAAGGCGGCGCCGACGGCGCCGCGCTGAAGCTTACCGGCGCGGCCATCTCCCAGAACGCCCCTTCGGTCGGGTGCTCCCGGCGGGTGAAGAACCCGGTCTGCCTCAGGTGCGGGTCGTCCAGCATGTCGGCCAGATCGCGCACCGCCATCGCCGGCAGCCGCGCCTTCGCGCACCGCGCCAGCCAGTCGGCGGTGGTCCGCGCCGGCGTCAGCTCGGCGACGATGGCGTAGATCTGAGAGATCCCGCCCCAGCGCAGGGCCGGCGTCGCGAACCGCTCTTGCTGCAGGATGTCCGGCCGCTCCAGCACGTCGAACAGGATCAGCAGGCTCTGGTCGGTATAGGGCACGATGCTGATGAAGCCGTCCGCGGTCGGGAACGGCTGACGGTTCGGGTCCAACTGGCGCGGATAGCCGACCGCCGCGTTCGGCGGATCGAAGGTCGCTCCGTACAGATGCTCCTTCAGCATGAAATGCGTGAAGGCCTCGAACATCGGCACTTCGACCCTCTGGCCCTCGCCGGTCCGCAACTTGTGGATGATCGCCGCCAGGGTGGCGTAGGCCGCATGCAGCCCGGCGATCTTGTCGGCGATCAGTGAGGGGACATAGCGCGGTCGCTGGTCGCCATCGACCCGCGAAGCCAGGCTTGCCGTGCCGCTGGCCGCCTGGATCACGTCGTCATAGGCCTGCAGGCTCGGCGTATGGGCCGCCGGATCCGAAGCCCACGCAATGCACATAGATGATCTCGGGGTCGCAGCGCCTTGACCGTCTCATAACCGAAAGCCCAGCTTGTCGATCGCCTTGGCGCGCACATTGTGGATGAACACGTCGGCGCTCGCCAGCAGCGCGCCGCATGCTCTCGCGCGTCGTCGTCTCGCTTGAGATCCAGCACGACCGACCGCTTGCCGCGGTTCAGCGACAGATGCCCCGGCCCCATGCCACTCGTCCTGGCCGGCTTGCCGGCAAAGCGGAAAGTGTCGCCCTCCGGCGGCTCGACCTTGATCACCTCCGCTCCCAGATCGGCCAGGGTCTGCGGTCGCAGTAGGGCCCGAACACCACCGTGGTCAGGTCGACCACCCGGATACCGCTCAGCATCGACGGCGCGGCTTCGGAGGTCATCGTGGCTCCCTTTGCGACAATTGCAGGCGGCGCTCTCCGCGATAGGCCCGGCCGTCGGCCTCGGTAAAGTCCCCATCGCCGACCGGCCCGACGGCGTCTCCGGCAATGCGCCGAAACCGTCCGCCGGCGCAGTCGTTCGCCGCCCTACGCCGGCTGCGCCTCCAGCCGCTTGTCCAGATAGGCGCCGACCCGCTTTTCCACCTCGTGCAGGTTTTCGGTCCAGAAGTGGCCGCCGCCGTCGACCAGTTCATAGTCGATGACGATGCCCTTCTGGGTGCGCAGCTTGGCCACCACCTGCTCGACCTCCGCGTTGGGCACCACGGTGTCGGCCGAGCCGTGCAGGATCAGGCCGGAGGCGGGGCAGGGGGCCAGGAAGCTGAAGTCGTACATGTTGGTCGGCGGCGAGACCGAGATGAAGCCGTCGGTCTCCGGCCGGCGCATCAGCAGCTGCATGCCGACCCAGGCGCCGAAGTCGAAGCCGGCGACCCAGCACTGCGAGGCGGCCGGGGTTGGTCGACTGCAGCCAGTCCAGCGCCGTGGCCGCGTCGGCCAGTTCGCCGATGCCGCTGTCGAACTCGCCCTGGCTGCGGCCGACGCCGCGGAAGTTGAACCGCAGGACGCGAAGCCGCGCTTCATGAACAGGTGGAACAGCTGCACCGCGACCGGATTGTTCATGTGGCCGCCGGCCTTGGGGTGCGGGGTGCAGGATCAGCGCGATCGGGGCGGTGTCGTCCTTGCGCGGCGAGTAGCGGGCTTCGATGCGGCCGGCGCTGCCGGGCAGGATCAGTTCGGGCATGGGCTATGCAACCTCGATGGTTTCGGGGGGCGCGACGCGCCGGCTCCGCGCGAGGGAGCGGCTTGTAGCAAGAGCGACACCCGAAAAGCGAGAAAATACCGCCGCGGTCCGCGGGTCGCCCGCCGGGCGCCGCCGGAGGGAGCCTTAGGCTCCCAGCCCGTGACCGGCCGCCAGGATCGCCAGCGAAGGCGGCTGACGCTCGGTGGGGCTCGCCAACGGCCCCGCCCCGCCGGCGACCATTGCCGCCATCGCCGTCGCGAATGCGTGACGGCTCGCGCCGCCCCCGACCGCGGCGACGATGTCGACCCCGCCGTGACCATCGCTGGACGCGGTGAAGCTGTCGCCGAGATAGTCGCCGTTGAGCTTGATCGTGGCGGTGTGGCTCCCGTCGCTCACCGTCAGCACTCCATTGGTGGCGTTTCCAGAAAAGCTCGCCTGTCCGGGGCCGACGAAGCTGATGTCGCCGAGATCGAGGACATCCTGCCCGCCGGCGGCGAAAAACGACACCACCCCCGAAAAGGACTGCGACTGGCCCAGGGCGAGGACGCCCGAGGCGCCGGCGAAATTGACGTTGTCGGTAAACGCCCTGGTTGCCGCCAGGACGCCGTCGTCGATCTTCCACGTTCCCAGGTCCGCGTTGACCGTACCGGTCAGCGTCAGGGTCGTCGCCTCGACCACGATCATCCCGCCGTTCGCGACCGTGCCGGCCAGGGTCTGCGAGGGCCCCTGGAATTGCAGTGTGCCCGTCACGCCGAGGAGCGCTCCGGTCGCTTCGGTGAGCGTCCCCTTGACGGTCGCGGTCCCGCGCACGATCAGTTGCTGCCCGGCCCCCAGACTGTCCTTGCCGATAAGGGACCATCGGGTTCCGATATCGAGCCCATAGACCCCGAAGCCCGAGAAATGCGCGCTGTCGGATCCGGCGATCCGGCCCGCGCCGCCCAGGCCGCCGATCACGCCCTGACCGCCCGATAGTTCGAGCGTCCCGCCGCCGCCGACGATGCCGCCGATGAATTGTGCGCCGAATTCGACGATCAGCAGGTCCGCGGCCGATCGCAGCACCACCGAATAGGCCCCGCCCGTAATAGTCCCGGCGTTATCGAGCACCACGCCGCCGGCGGGACCGGCATAGACCCCGACGCCGGCCGCGCCCGCCGCGGCTGAATGGCCATATTGATTCAACCCGCCCGCTCCGCCGCCGCCGCCCGCGATCAGGCCGCGGTTGATCAGCGTGCCGTTACGCTGCATGTCGACGCCGTCCCCGCCATTGCCGCCCGCTCCGCCGACCAGGGCGCTGTCGTGGCCCGCGCCGCCCGCCCCGCCCTGAAGGCTTCCGTAGTTGGTGACGTAGCCGTTGATCGCCGACTGCACGCCCGCCCCTCCGGTCCCGCCGGCCCCGCCGGCCTGATGGCTGGCGAAGGTCGAAGCACCGCCGGCCCCGCCCTGTCCGCCGAGCACGACGCCGACGTTCAGCAGACGTCCGCCGTTGACGGCTCCGACGCCGCCCGCGCCACCCACGCCGCCGAAGTAGTAACCAACTCCGCCCGTTCCCCCGGCCCCGCCGACGATGGCGCCGCTGCTGTCGAAGAAGCCAGCCGACTGGACGCCGTCGCCCCCTGATCCGCCGCTGGCGCCCAGGGGGTATACCGCGCGAGAGCACCCCCGGCCCCACCGGCGCCGCCCCGCACCGTTCCGCTGCTGAAGACCTGGGCCACGGAAGGCGCCGCCAATCCCGCGCCGCCCGCGCCGCCGCCGTAGCCGTTGGCGCCGATGGCGCCGGCCCCTCCGGTCATCAATCCGGTATTGTAGACCACGGAGGCGACCGATAGCACCAGAACGCCATCACCGCCGGTGGACTGGCGGCCGACCCCGAAGCTTCCGGAGCCGCCAACGATCGTTCCACTGTTGGTCACCGATCCAGACACCGCCAGCACCACGCCGTCGCCGGCCGCGGTCGCCGCGCCCCCGCCGTTGGCGCCGCCGGTGATGGTTTCCTGGTTGTTCAGGCTGGCGTTGTAACTCACCAGGACGCCTGTCCCACCCGGTCCGCCCAGGAAGCCATAGTTGAAGCCGCCCGTTCCGCCGTCGATCTGGCCGAAGTTCAGCAGCAGGCCGCCATTCAGGGCGATGCCAATTCCACCGGCCCCGCCTGACCCGGCCGTTATCCCATAGCCCCGGCCGCCCTGTCCGCCCGCCCCGCCGGCCACCAGGCCGGTATTGACCAGCGAGCCATCGGCCATCGAGATTCCAATGCCGCCCGCGCCGCCGTCGCCCCCATACAGGGCGCCCTTGCCACCCAGCCCGCCGGCCCCGCCGACGATTGCGCCGGCATTGTTGATCTTGCCCGAGGTCGCCAGGATCAACCCATCGCCTCCGGTCCCGCCCGCGCCGCCGCTGGCGCCGCCACTGGAGCCATAGGCCCCGGCCCCGCCGGCGATCGAGGCGCGCGCGAAATTGGTCAGGTGACCGCCGGCCGCGAGGTCAACTTCGGTCGCGCCGGCCGTGCTCGCGCCGATCCGCCCGTGATTGGCGATCTGCACGATCGTCTGCGCCGACAGGCCAGCGCCTTCGATCAGCCCGGTCCGGCTGATGTCGACCACGGTCGTGCCGACGGCGACGTCGTAGCCGGCCGCGTACAGGCCGGTGATGGTCTTGGTGGTCATGGCGAGTCCCCGCGCGAGCCGCCGCGTCGCGGTGGCGAAGGGGTTACTCTCGCCGACAAACACCCCTGCGCGAAGGTGCAGCGACGTGCACGAAGGTGCATTGGCGCGTTTCTCGCGGCCGCCTCCGCGCGCCGACCAGTCTCATTCAATACTCGCCGCTGAAGCCGATCAGGCCGTACGACGCGGCGATCCACGCCATCATCGCGAACGCCGCCAGGGCGACCACGGCGAACAGGCGGGCGGTCCAGCGGCCCGGGCTCGCCAGGGTCAGGGCGAGATTCCACAGCGCCGCCAGCCCGCCGCCGATGAAGCCGGCGATCGTGAGCAGCTGGGCGGCGTGCAGCAGCCCCTCGACCGGCGCGCCGTTGGTCGACGACACCTCGTCCAGGACCACCGCCCACAGGCCGACGGCGGCGACCGCGACGATGGCGGCGACGCGCACCAGCCGGTAGGCCCAGGCTCGCTGCCCGGCATGGGGAAACGGCCCGCGGTAGCGCCAGCGCACCAGCGCGCCGATCGGCCAGATCACCGCGATCAGCGCCAGCACCATCAGGGCGATCTCGGCCAGGGGCAGTTCCAGGCCCGTTCCGGCCAGGCCGCCCGGGCGCACGAACACGAAGATCGGCGCGGCCGAGTCGGTGCTCCAGCGGGTGACGACCCCGTTCTCGACCGTCGCCTGCAGGCGATCGTGCCCGTGCACCTGCCGCCACAGGAACGGCGAGATCTCCTCGAACGTCTCGTTCTGGCCGATCGGCGCGGTGCTGATGGTCCCGTCGGCGTTGGCGGTGACCACCGTCGGCTGCAACAGGCGGACCAGCGCGACGAAGGTCGACTCCGAGCCGCGCGTCGTCGCGTACGCCCCGGCGATCATCGCCGCGTGCTTGCGCGCCGTGGCGGGGTCGACGCTCGATGGCGATGCGGCGGCGCGCGGCGGCCGGGAAATAGCGGTCGGCGAATCCGTCGAACAGGCTGTTGCGGATGAATTCGCCCAGGCCGTCCTTGCCGCGGCCGTTGACCGAGACGAACAGGCCCACCCCGTCGTCGAGGAACAGGCTCAGGTCGCTGTGGAAATCGTTGGTGTCGCCGCCGTGCGCGATGACCCGATGGCCGTTGACGTTCTGCTGGTAGAAGCCGAGCAGGTTGCCGTCGAGGTCCGGGAACGCCTTCCACGCGGTGGTGTGCATCATCTGGGCGGTCCGCGGCTGCAGGATACGCGCGCCGCCGAAGCCTCCGTCCGCCAGTTGCGCGATCATGAACCGCGCCATGTCGTCGCCGGTGGACGACAGCGAGCCGGCCGGCGGCAGGCTGATGATCTCGAAGCCGGGGCTCGGCTTGTCCCACGTGCCGTATCCCTTCGACATGTCGCGCCGCCAGCGCGGCCGGCAGGGGCTGGGCGAAGGTCGAGCGGGTCATGCCCAGCGGGGCGAAGATGTGCTGGTCGACGTAGTCGTCGAACGGCTGGCCGGAGACGCGCTGGACGATGTAGCCGGCCAGGCTCGCGCCATAGTTCGAATAGCCGGGTCCGCCGGCCGGGGCGAAGATGCGCGGCGGCACGTAGCGCTTGAGCACGACGTCCAGCGGCGGCGGGGCCTTGCCGTAGGTCAGCAGGTCCCTGGCGGTCTCGGAAAAGCCGGCGCGGTGGGTCATCAGGTCGCGCATGGTCACCGGCGCGCCGTGGTAGCGCGGAATGCTGAAGTCGAGATAGCGGTTCACGTCGGCGTCGAGATCGATCCTGCCCTGTTCGACCAGCTGCATCACCGCCGTCCAGGTGAACAGTTTGGAGACCGAGCCGGGTCGGAACAGCGTCTTGCGCGGGTCGACCGGGACCTGGCGGGCGTAGTCGGCGTAGCCGTAGCCCTTTTCGAACAGCACCTGGCCATCCTTGACCACCACCACCACCGCCCCGGGAACCTGCGCGGTGTCCAGGGCCGTGGGCATCAGGCCGTCCATCCAGGCCTCGACGTCGACGGCGGTGAGGGCATGGCCGGCGACGGGGAGGGTGGCGGGCGAGGCGGCCGCGGGGGCCGGGCTGATCGGCGGACCCACCACCGCCGCGGTGGCGACCAGGGCCAGGCCGGTGATCAGCAGGCTGATCGCGGCGATCCGCCGGCCACCGCCGAGAAGGGCTTTCGGCCCGCGAACGAAAATCATCTCGTCGTCTCCTTGGCCGAGCGGGCGACCGCGCCGCCCCACAGTTCTTGCGGGCACCAGATGCGGCCGTCGATGAAGCTGGCCCGCGGCTGGCGATCGTCACCGAGGAAGGTCGGCGCGTCGAGATCGACGAAGTCGCAGATCTGCCCCAGCACGAACGCCGGCGCCATCGACAGCGACGTGCCCGCCATGCAGCCGACCATCACCTTCAGCCCCAGCCGCCGGGCCTCCCGCGCGATCTCGAGCCCCTCGGTCAGGCCGCCGCACTTGTCGAGCTTGATGTTGACGATGTCGTAGCGGCCGATCAGGCCCGGCAGGTCGGCCAGGGTCTGCGCGCTCTCGTCGGCGGCGAGGGGTATCGGTGAGTCGAGGCCCTCCAGCGAGGCGTCGTCGCCGACCGGGACCGGCTGCTCGATCATCGCCACCCCGGCCTCGAGCATGGCGGGCAGCAGCTGCTCCAGCGCTCGCCCGCGACAGGCCCTGGTTGGCGTCCACGCCCAGCCAGGCGTCGGGCCGCGCCGCCCGCACCGCGTCCACGCAGCCGGCCGGGTCCTCGTCGGTGAGTTTCAGCTTGATCGCCCGGGCGCTGGCATAGGCCCGGGCGGCGCGCGCCATCTCGGCCGGCGAGCCGGCGCTGATCGTGAAGGTGGTGACCAGCGGGGCCGGCGCCGGCGTTCCGGCCAGCGTCCACACCGGCTCGCCGGCCCGCTTGGCTTCCAGGTCCCACAGGGCGGCGTCGAGGGCATTGCGCGCTCCGCCGGGCGGCAACAGCCGGCGCAGCTCGTCGCGGTCGACACCCCGCTCGATGGCCGGGCGCATCGCCTCGATCTGGGCGGCCAGGCCGGCGGGGGTCTCGTCGTGATAATACACCCCGCCCGCTTCTCCCCAGCCGGCGCCGCGCTCGTCCTCGAGCGTCACCACCACCACCCCGGCGTCGGTGAATTGGTAATTGGTGATCCGGAAGGGCGTGGCGTACGGCCAGCTTTCCGTCCTGACATCGAGTTTCATCGGCGGTCAGAACGACTTGTCGAGGCTGACGCCGATCGTCCTGGGCTGCAGGATCGGCGCGGGAATGTCGATCGGCGTGCCCAGGGCGCTGAAGAAATAATTCGAAGGCGCGAGGTAGGCGCGCTTGTCGAGCAGGTTCTTGGCGAACACTCTCACCGTCAGCCCGCCGCCGCGCGCCCCCACGTGCAGGTCGAGGACGCCGTAGCGCTTGACCTCGAGCCCCTGCGGCTCGCCGTTGGCGGTCGAGCCCTGCACGTCCGAATAGCGCGAACCGGTGTAGCGGAAGCCGCCGCCGACGAAGCCGGTCCAACCGCCGCTCAGGGCCCGCGAATAGTCCGCGCTCAGCGAACCGGCCCACATCGGCACATAGGGCAGGCGCGCCCCGGAGGCCGCTCCGATCGAGGCCACCGGCTGGGTCAGGGCTGCGTCGGTGTAGGCGAGGCTCGCGCCCAGGGACAGCCCGGCCATCGGCGACAGCGTGCCGGCCAGATCCACGCCCTGGCTGCGCGCCGCCCCGGCGTTCTCGATCCCGCTGGTGTTGCCGATCAGCACCGAGACCTGGATCTTGCTCCAGTCGATGTCGAACGCCGACAGGTCGAGCGAGGCCCGGCCGTCGAGAAAGCTCGATTTGACGCCGACCTGATAGTCGGTCAGCCGCGACGAGCCGAACTGCGCCGGCACCCCGGTGGCGCCCGGCGGCACGATGTTGGGCCCGCCCGGCTGATAGCCGCTGGCGATCCGGACATAGGCGATGGCGTCCTTCGACAGGTGCAGCCGCGGGTTGACCGAGATACGTCGCGACCCCTTCGCTGGACGATCCCGGCACGGCGGTCGGGCGGACCCACCAGCGTTCCGCTACTGGTCTCGGTGAAGCTCTGGTCGTTGTGCGCGTAGCGTACGCCGGCCCCGACATCGAACCAGTCGGTGACATGCAGGGTGGCGTTCCCGAAAAACGCGTATTCCTGGTAGCTGCTGGGCAGCGTCAGCAGCTCCAGCGGGGTCAGGCCGGCCAGCGGCGCGCCGGTGGCGTCGAACGCGTTGATCACCTCGTAGTTGGAACTGGTCTCGTGGGTGTAGAAGGCCCCGACCATCCACTCCAGCCGCTTGTTCTGCGGCGACGCCAGGCGGACCTCCTGGGTGAACTTCTTCAGCCGATAGTCTTCGTGGAAGTCCGACAGTCCAGGTCCGGGCGCGCCGAACAAGCCCAGATAGACGCCGATATAGTCGGTGAGATCCTGGATCGTCTGGTTGGTGAAGGTCTGGTAGCTGGTGATCGAGGTCAGGTTCGCCCACGGCCGCTCCCAGTTCACCGTCAGGTCATAGAGCTGCAGCGCCTGGGTCGATGGTTCGGGCAGGGTGTTGATGTTGCTGTAGGGGCCGTTCAGCGGCCGCCCGTCGACGGTGCTCAGGGCGACGAACGGCTGATTGTCGGCATGGGTGTTCTGGTAGATCGCGCCCAGGCGCACTGAAAGATCGGAGCGCGGGCGCCACAGCAGGGCGAAGCGGCCGCCGCCCTGGTTGAGCGCATTGTCGTTCTTCGCCCCGGTGGTGGCGTTGTCGATGTAACCGGGCGTGGTCTCGTAATAGCCGGAGAGCCGCACCGCCAGAGTGTTCGCCATCAGCGGGATATTGACCTCCGCCCGGCCGCCGCCGCCGGGCTCGCCGGCGTGGGCGATGCCGAACACGTCGCCGCCCACGCGTCCGGAGAAGCCGGTCAGGTCCGGCCCCGCCAGCACATACTTGACCAGGCCGCCCATGGTGCTGGCGCCATACAGCGTGCCCTGCGGCCCGCGCAGCACCTCCGCCCGGTCGAGGTCATAGGGCAGCAGGTCCATGGAGAACCCGTTGGCCCCGGCGAAACTGCTGCTGGAACCGATCGGCGTCTCGTCGACGTACAGCCCGACCTCGGAGGCGGCCCCGATCGGGGCGATGCCGTCCAGGGCGATGAAGCTGCGCCCCGGCGCGCCCGCCTCGGCCACCGTGAAGCCGGGCACGTACCCCGACCAGTCCTGCAACTGCGTGGCCTGTATCTGTTCGAGCGACCGGCCGGACACCACGCTGACCGAGGCCGCCACGTCCTGCAGCCTCTCGGTGCGCTTCTCCGCCGTCACCACCACCTCGGAAACCCGGGTATCGCCGGGCGTCGCCGGCTGCGACTGGGCGTGGGCCCCGGCCGATATCGCCAGCGCGCCGGCCAGCGCGGCCGAGCCCATCAGGCGGTGGCGTTGCGTGCAAATCATGTCGGCGCCCTCGTGGTCGGCCATGGGCCGCGATCGGCGCCACGCCTGATTTCCGTCACGGTATGGAAATTTCAAATGACGTGCAAGATGTTATTCATGTATCACGCGCCAGGATTTGCGAACCAATGCACACTGGCCGCGTGAGGCTTGCACCCACGCCGGGAGGGGCGATGTCGAGGATCGAGGAGACCATCAAGAAGGGCTG
Organism: uncultured Alphaproteobacteria bacterium; assembly: GCA_963828365.1. Taxonomy (GTDB): domain Bacteria; phylum Pseudomonadota; class Alphaproteobacteria; order Caulobacterales; family Caulobacteraceae; genus Acaudatibacter. The sequence goes on from CAWHEE010000024.1 coordinate 164,076, forward strand.
GAAGGCCTACACGCCGTCCGAGCAGAAGCTGGGCGCCTACTTCCTGGCCCATCTGCGCGACCTGCCGTTCGAGACCGCGGCCTCGATCAGCAAGCAGGTGGATGTCAGCCCGATGACCGTCGGGCGGTACATCCGCAAACTCGGTTATTCCGATCTCGCCGACATCAAGGAGGAGTTGCGAAGCAGCGCCGTCGACGCCGGCCTCGACGACCTGTCCCGCACCAGTTTCGCCTCGGCCCCGCTGAAGGCGCGGATCGAGGGCGTGGTGAACGTCCACAAGATCCCGAACTCGCCGGAGTGGCCGGTGATCGTCTCGATGCTCGCCCACGCCAGCACGGTGCGGGTGGCCAGCTTCCAGATCGGCCGGTTCCTCGGCCTCGGCTTCGCCACCTTTCTGCAGAACCTGCGGCCCAACGTGTATTTCTGCGACGGCGCGGACGGCTCCTACGGCGACATCCTGCTCGACCCCGATCCGCGGGCCTGCCTGGTGCTGATCGACTTCCGCCGCTACTCCCGCCATTTCCGCCTGCTGGCCCAGGAAGCGGCGGCGCGCGGCATCCGCACCGTCATCCTCACCGACGTCTATTGCCACTGGGCGCGGGCGATGACCGACCATGTGCTGATGATCGAGACCGACTTCGGCATCCGCAGCCTCAGCATGGCCCAGCTCCTGTTCGAACTGCTGCTGGCCGCGGTGGCCAGCGAGCGCGGCGGCGCGGAGGCCCGCATGGAGGAGTTGCATCAGCTGCGCCGCACCTTCGTCGGCTTCGTCGAACCGCCGGATCCGCGGCGACGCGAGGACCCGGGCGAATGACCTCGCCCGCCCCGCCCATCCCCGGCGACTGGTTCGGTCAGCCGCGCGGCCTGACCATCCTGTTCCTGACCGAGATGTGGACGCAGTTCTCTTTCTTCGGCATGCGGACGATCCTGGTCTATTACATGACCAAGCAGCTGATGATCGGCCAGCAGGCCTCGTCGCTGATCTACGGCGGCTATGCCGCGGCGGTCTATTTCACCCCGATCTTCGGCGGCCTGATCGCCGACCGCCTGATCGGCAAGCGCAACGCGGTGATCATTGGCGGCCTGACCATGATGGCCGGCCATTTCATGATGATCTTCCCGCCGCTGTTCTTTCCCGCCCTGGCCGCGATCGCCCTCGGCAACGGCTTCTTTCTTCCCAGCCTCTCGAGCCAGATCAACGACCTCTACGCCGAGGGCGATCCGCGCCTCGCCTCGGCCTACAACGTCTATTATGTCGGCATCAACCTCGGGGCCTTTCTGGCTCCGTTCGTGTGCGGAACACTCGGCGAGACCTTCGGCTGGCACTGGGGCTTCGCCGCCGCCGGCGTCGGCATGGCGGTCGGCCTGGCGACCTATCTGGCGGGCGCCCGCTTCCTGCCGCCCGACACGCGCGGCGCACCCCGGCCGGCGGCCACGGCCGCCGCCGGCACGGCCTTGCGCCGCCGGTTCCTGCTGCTGCTGGGCGTCATGGCGGTGGTGATCGTCTTCCGCGGCGCCTATGAGCAGAACGGCAACACCATCGCCCTGTGGACCGACCAGGGCGTCGACCGTCACCTCGGCGCCCATCTTCAGGTCCCGCTCACCTGGTTCCAGGCGCTCAATCCGCTGGTGATCTTCCTGCTCACGCCCGTCCTGGTCACCTGGTGGACGCGCCGGGCGAAGGCCGGGGCGCGGCCGTCGTCGGTCGCAAGGATGGTCACCGGCGCGCTGCTGGTGGCCGCGTCGTTCGCCCTGATCGCGGTCGTCTGCGCCGTGTCGGACGCCGCGCCATGAGCGCTCGAGCTGGATATGGCTGACCCTGTTCTTCGTCGTCCTGACCCTCGGCGAACTCTACATCCTGCCCGTCGGCCTCGGCCTGTTCGGCCGCCTGGCGCCCACGCGGCTTCGAAGCCACCGCCATCGCCACCTGGTTCTTCGCCGGCTTCGCCGGCAACCTGTTCGCCGGCGGCCTGGGAACCCTGTGGTCGTCCCTCTCGCCAGCCCCTCTTCTTCACCCTGATCGCCGCCGTATCCCTCGCCGCCGCCGCCCTCCTAGTCGCCTTCGTCCCCGCCGCCCGCCGCGCCGAATCCACCCTGAGCGGGTAGGGGGGAGGGCCCGATCGGACCAGCGACGTCCCACCGCCGTCGACCCGACGCGCTGCTCCACCGCCAATCCTCCGCCTCCCGACAAAGCCCCCGCTCTCACCAGATTGGCTTCCACACAGGCCCGCGTCGCCTCCAGCTGCTCGCCATCGCGCACGAACCGAAGTGTGGCAGGCGCGGGCGAGACATTGCTCACTCTCGCATCCAATCCATCTGCCGGAGCTCAGAGCGAACGATCGGACCGGCGGCGTCCCGCCGCCGCCTTCAGCGCCACCGCACGCGCGGATACCGCGCCGCCAGCACCGTGCGGGCCGCCGGAGTTTCCGCGCGGTTGAACGGCGACGCTACCGCTGGACAACTCCGCGCCGGCCTGGCCAAATCCCCCGAACAGGACGCTCCGCTCAAATGCCCCAAGGCTTCGCCGAAGCCCTTAGAGCGCGCGCCTTCAATCGCCTTGTGACGCCCGCTTCGTTCGACGGGCGCGTTCTTGAAGGCGCTGACTACGTCCTGGTCGACGACCACGTGGGCGTCGGCGGGACCCTGGCCAGCCTGAAAGGCTTTCTCGAAACCAACGGTGGCCGTGTCGTTGGGATGACCACGCTGACGGAAAGCAGGGATGCGAGGCAAATTGCGCTCCGCGCTGAAACGCTGAATGTGCTAAGAGCGAAACATGGTGAAGAGCTCGAAGACCTCTGGCAACGGCAGTTCGGCCACGGCGTCGCCTGCCTCACGAACGTCGAAGGTGGAATCCTTTGTCGTGAGCGATCGGTTGACGCCATCCGAAATCAACTCGCTCAAGCTGTTTTCGAAGCGCGTGAACGCGGTCTCGCTCCACGGGTCTGAGACTGTTAGATCGCAGAATGGCGGCAGCGGAATTCGAAAGACATTCACAATGCCAGGGGACCAGCTGTTTGTGGAACGGCGTGGCCAGGGTGACTACGCGGTTCGTCGCGGAGGCTCTGCACGGGCAAGTGCGGTGGCGCCGACGCAAGCCGAGGCAATCGCACGCGCAAAGGAACTCAATCCTGGACGGGCGCCGCTGGTGGAGCGCGTGCGAAACACCGACATTGGCCAAATTGATAAATGGCGAAAGGCTTAGGCCCAGGTGTCCTGAGCACGTTCTGTCGATAGCGGCGACGTCAATGTCGTGTCATCGGTTCTGTGTCCTATCCCACCGTCGTCACGATCGGACCGGCGACGTCCCGTCGCCGCCTACGTCGCCAGGAACAGCCTCCATTCGCGCCGCTGCGGCAGGAACGCCAGGCTGTTGACCACCCGATACGCCCAGCGATAGCCGCGCGCCTCGAACGCCTCCACCAGCGTCGCCGGGGCGCGGCCGCGATCGAGCTGCAGCATGACCGAAACTTTCGGCTTGAGACTACTCAGACCCCGCGACCTCGTCGCCGAACTTCGAACGGCGGACAATTGAGCAACTATCCCTTGCGGCTTCCCGGGACTCTGATGGAAGACGCCCGCGCCGATCCCGCCATGGCCCGCGCCGTACTGGCGCTGGTTCCCGATCGGGCGCCCATCGAGGGTGACGAAATGCCGGTTTGACGCGTTTCGGGAAACGGAGCATCGCCATTGGCTTCGGCCCGACGCAACCGGCGAAGCTGCCAGTCTCCTCCATCTTCCGCCATGCGCCCGTGGAATCGCGCCAAATATCGTCTCGCGCCCTCCGCCCGCAGACTCTTGCCCCGCGCGGCCGACAATGGTTTCTTGAGTCGCGTTCTAACAATTTCAGGCCTCGTCGCCTGTCCAGGAGGAACTACGCCATGGACGATGCCTCGCCGGTCGCCGAGGTGACCGATTTGGATCCCGACACCCTGCGCGAGAAGTATCGCGTGGAGCGCGACAAGCGTTTGCGTCCGGACGGCGAGGACCAGTACCTCGAACTCGCCGGCCGGTTCGCGCGCTATGCGGAGACGGATCCCTATGCCGACCCTTCCTTCACCCGCGCCGCCGCTGAGCGACGAGGTCGAGGTGGTGATCGTCGGCGGCGGTTTCAGCGGCATGCTGGCGGCGGCGCGCTGCAAGGAAGCCGGTCTGACCGACATCCGGCTGATCGAGGCCGGCGGCGACTTCGGCGGCACCTGGTATTGGAACCGCTATCCCGGCGCGCAGTGCGACATCGAATCCTACTGCTACCTGCCGCTGCTCGAAGAGCTCGGAGTCCTGCCGAAGGAAAAATACTCCTACGTCACCGAGATCTTCGAACACTCCCAGCGCATCGGCCGTGAATACGGCCTCTATGATCTGGCGCTGTTCCAGACCCGGGTGAAGGCGCTCGACTGGGACGAGGCCGGCCGGCGCTGGATCGTCGCGACCGATCGGGGCGACGCCATCCGGGCGCGGTTCGTGGTCATGGCGCTCGGTCCCGCCAGCCGTCCGAAATTGCCGGGCATTCCCGGCATCGAGACCTTCGAGGGCCACAGTTTCCATACCAGCCGCTGGGACTACGACTATACCGGCGGCGACACCTCCGGGAACCTGCACAAGCTCGCCGACAAACGGGTGGCGATCATCGGCACCGGGGCCACCGCCATTCAGTGCGTGCCTCATCTCGGAGCCCACGCCCGGAGCCTCTATGTCTTCCAGCGCACGCCGTCGTCGGTCGACGTCCGCGGCAATCGCCCGACCGATCCGCAATGGGCCGCCAGCCTGGCGCCCGGCTGGCAGAGGGCCCGGCGGGAGAATTTCGCCGACATCGTCATGGGCCGGCCGTTCGAGGTCGATCTGGTCAACGACGCCTGGACCGACATCTTTCGCAGCCTGCAGGGACCGCAGGGGCTTTGACGCCGCGCCGCCGACCGACCTCGAAGAGGCGGTGCGACGGGCGGAACTGGCCGACTTCCAGAAGATGAACCAGATCCGCGCCCGCGTCGATGCGATGGTGCAGCGACAAGGCGACCGCCGAGGCGCTGAAGCCCTGGTACCGCCAGTTCTGCAAGCGGCCGACCTTCAACGACGACTATCTGCCGACCTTCAACCGGCCCGAACGTCACCCTGGTCGACACCAGCGCCAGCAAGGGCGTCGAGGCGATCACGCCGCGCGGCGTGGTCGCCAATGGCGTCGAATACCCGGTCGACTGCATCATCTATTCGACCGGATTCGAGATCAGCACCGATTTCCGCCGCCGGATCGGCTTTCCGGTCACCGGCCGCGATGGCCGCTCACTGGTCGACTACTGGTCGAACGGATTCCGCACCCTGCACGGCTTCACCAGCAACGGCTTTCCCAACTGGTTCTACATCGGCATATCGCAGAACGGCCTGTCGGTGAACATGACGGCGATGTTCGACGACCAGGCGCGGCATATCGCCTACATCATCAGCGAAGCCCGCAAGCGCCAGGCCCTGACCGTCGAGCCGACGCGTGGAGGCGCAGGACGCCTGGGTGGAGCACGTCCACGCCCTCGCCGTCGACAACCGCGCGTTCCTCGAGGCCTGCACCCCCGGCTACTACAACAACGAAGGCTCGGACCGCCCCGGCTCCCTGGCCGCGGAAACCTACGCCCCCGGCATCAACGCCTTCAACGCCGTGATCGCGCAATGGCGCGCCAACGGCGGCCTCCAGGGATTGGTGCTCGGGCAGTAACGCTCGGGGCGAGCCGCCATCGATCTGTCGAGCGGGGAGAGTCCCGGGCAGCCGCCCTGCCGCTGTAATACTTGACTCCCTCGCTTGGTCTTCATAAGTCCCCGCCATGCAGCTCACCACCAAGGGACGATACGCCGTCATGGCGATGGCCGATCTGGCCGGCCGCGAGGCGACGGGCGCGCGGTGACCCTGGCCGACATCGCCGAGCGCCAGCAGATCTCCCGCCCCTACCTCGAACAGCTGTTCGCCCGCCTGCGCCGCGAGGGCCTGGTGCAGTCGGTGCGCGGCCCCGGCGGCGGCTATCGGCTGGCCAGGCCCGCCGCGGCGCTGTCGGTCGCCGAGGTCGTCGAGGCGGTGGACGAGCCGCTGCGCGCCACGCGCTGCGCCGGCCGCGGGAGCCGGCTGCATGAAGGGCGGCGCGCGCTGCCTGACCCACGACCTGTGGGACGAGACCGGCCGCCACATCCACGACTATCTGGCCGGGGTGTCGCCTGGCCGACGTCCTCGCCGGCCGCCTGCGACCCGACGGCCGGAGCCGGCGGCATGAGCCGCGCCCGTCTATCTCGACTACAACGCCACCGCCCCGGTGCGCCCCGAGGCGCGAGGCGATGGCGCGCGCGCTGGCCGAGCGGCGGCAATCCCTCCTCGGTCCACGCCGCCGGCCGCGCCGCGCGCGCCCTGGTCGAGACGGCGCGCGCCGAGGTCGCCGCCCTGGTCGGCGCGCCGCGCCGGCCGCGGTCACCTTCGTCAGCGGCGGCACCGAGGCCAACGCCCTGGCCATCGACAGCGCCGTCGCCGCCGGCGTCGCAGCGCCTGATCGTCGGCGCCACCGAGCACGAGGCGTGCGCGAGACCGCCGCCGCCGTCCGGCGCTCGCCGGTCGAGGTCTGGCCGGTGGACGCCGACGGCGTGGCCGACCTCGGACTGGCTGGCGCGCGCGCCTGGCGCGCCGGCGCCGGCGCGCCCTTCGTCTGCCTGATGCTGGCCAACAACGAGACCGGCGTCATCCAGCCGGTGGCCGAGGCCGCCGCGCTGGTGCGCGCCGCCGGCGGCTGGCTGCACGTCGACGCCGTCCAGGCGGCCGGCAAGATCGCCGTCGACATCGACGGCGCTGGGCGCCGACACCCTGGCGCTCTCGGCCCACAAGCTCGGCGGCCCGCAGGGCGTCGGCGCGCTGGTCGTCGGCCCGCGCGCCACGCCTGACGCGCCAGCTGCACGGCGGCGGCCAGGAGCGCGGCCTGCGCGCCGGCACCGAGAACGTCCCCGGCATCGCCGGCTTCGGCGCCGCCGCCGCGCGCCGCCTGCGCGACCTGCCGCGCTCGCCGGCCAGGCGGCCTGGCGCGACGCGCTCGGCCGAGCGGCTGAAGGCGCCGGCGCCGTGGTGCTGGGCGCGGGCGCGCCGCGCCTGCCGCAGACCCTGTGCTTCGCCGACGCCCGGCTTCGCCGTCCGAGCTGCAGGTGATGGCCCTGGATCTGGCCGGCGTGATGGTCAGCGCCGGCGTCGGCCTGCTCGTCGGGCAAGGTCAAGGCCAGCCGCGTGCGTCGAGGCCATGGGCCGCGCCGATCTGGCCCCCTGCGTCCGTGCGCGTCAGCGGCGGCTGGGCGACGCACCGAGGCCGACTGGGACCGCTGCGCCGAGGCCTGGCTGGAGGCCCACGCGCGCCACGCCGCCGCGCCAGCCGGAGGGTCGCCTGAATGGCCGCCGTCCAACAGACCGTCGAGCACGTCGCCGACCTCGAGCGCTACAAGCACGGCTTCGTCACCGACATCGACCAGGAGTTCGCGCCCAAGGGCCTGAACGAGGACATCGTCCGCTTCATCTCGGCCAAGAAGGGCGAGCCGGAGTGGATGCTGGACTGGCGCCTGGAGGCCTATCGCCGCTGGCTGGCCATGGACGAGCCCGACCTGGGCCAGGGTCGACTTCCCGCAGATCGACTACCAGGACATCTACTACTACGCCGCGCCCAAGGAGAAGGTCGGCCCGAACAGCCTCGACGAGGTCGATCCGGAGCTGCTGGCGACCTACGCCAAGCTCGGCATCCCGCTGAAGCGAACAGGAGGTCCTGGCCGGCGTGGTCGGGCGCGCCGCGCATACGCGGTGGACGCGGTGTTCGACAGCGTCTCGGTGGTCACCACCTTCAAGAAGGAGCTGGCCGAGGTCGGGGTGATCTTCTGCTCGATGAGCGAGGCGATCCGCGAGCATCCGCGAGCTGGTGCGCCAGTACCTGGGCTCGGTGGTGCCGGTCTCGCGACAACTATTTCGCCTGCCTGAACAGCGCGGTCTTCTCCGACGGCAGCTTCGTCTATGTGCCGCCGGGCGTGCGCTGCCCGATGGAGCTGTCGACCTATTTCCGCATCAACGCCGCAGAATCCGGCCAGTTCGAGCGCACCCTGATCATCGCCGACAAGGGCGCCTACGTCTCCTACCTGGAGGGCTGCACCGCGCCCCATGCGCGACGAGAACCAGCTGCACGCCGCCGTGGTCGAGCTGGTCGTGCTGGACGACGCCGAGATCAAATATTCCACCGTGCAGAACTGGTACCCCGGCGACGCCGAGGGCAAGGGCGGCATCTACAACTTCGTCACCAAGCGCGCCGACTGCCGCGGCGACCGCTCCAAGGTGTCGCTGGACCCAGGTCGAGACCGGCTCGGCGATCACCTGGAAATATCCGTCCTGCGTCCTGCGCGGCGAGGGCTCGTCGCGGCGAGTTCTACTCCATCGCCATCACCAACGGCCGCCAGCAGGCCGACACCGGCACCAAGATGATCCACCTGGGCGCCAACACCCGCTCGCGGATCATCTCCAAGGGCATCTCGGCCGGCCGCTCGTCCAACACCTATCGCGGCCTGGTCTCGGCCCACCCCAAGGCCAAGGGCGCGCGCAACTTCACCCAGTGCGACAGCCTGCTGATCGGCAAGCACTGCGCCGCCCACACCGTGCCCTACATCGAGGCCCGCAACGGCCACGGCCAAGTTCGAGCACGAGGCCACCACCACCCGCCTCTCCGAAGACCAGCTGTTCTACGCCATGCAGCGCGGCCTCACGCAGGAGGAGGCGGTGCAGCTGCTGGTCAACGGCTTCGTCCGGGACGTGCTGCAGGAACTGCCCATGGAGTTCGCCGTCGAGGCCCAGAAGCTGGTGGCGATCTAGCCTGGAGGGGAGCGTCGGATGACGCTCGAAGCCATCGACCACGTCCAGCTGGCCATCCGCCTTCGAGGCGAGCAGGAGCGCCGCGCGCGCCTTCCGTCGCGAGCTGCTGAGGATGACCGAGCGCCGCCAAGCAGGCCGAACTGGCCCGCGCGAGGACGGATGCTGCGTTCGAGCCGACGCCTCATGTTCACTGCGGCGTCGAAGACGCCTTGTCGCCCGGCTCGCAAGCCGCTACATCGTCTTCCGCTCGACGACGTGGACTTCGCGCATCGGCCGCCGATTTCGAGGCCGGCCGGCCAGCGTCACCGCCGCCGACAAGCGCTCCGCGCCTTCGGCCTCGAGCGCGCCTCGCAATCGCGATGCAGTTCGACAACCGTGCCGAGGCCCTGCCGTCATGGCCGAATTCCTCGCGGATGAGATTCAGTGATGACAATGCTTGCAGATCGAAAACCTCCACGTCGCCGTCGACGGCAAGGAGATCCTCACGGGCCTGACCCTCGACGTGCCCGCCGGCGAGGTGCACGCCGATCATGGGGCCGAACGGGGCGGGCAAGTCGACGCTCTCCTACGCGCTGGCCGGGCGCGCCGGGCTACGAGGTCACCGCCGGGTCCGCGACCCTGGACGGCGAGGACCTGCTGGCGCTCGACGCCCGACGAGCGGGCGGCCAAGGGCGTCTTCCTGTCGTTCCAGTATCCGCTGGAAATCCCCGGCGTGCCGGCGCTGACCTTCATCCGCACCGCGCTCAACGCCCAGCGCAGGCGCGCGGCGAGGCCGAGATCGTCCGCGCCGGACTTCCTGCAAGCTGGCCCGCGCCAAGGCCGCCGGCGCTGAAGATGGACTTCGACATGCTGAAGCGCGCCGCTCAACGTCGGCTTCTCCGGCGGCGAGAAGAAGCGGATGGAAATCCTTCAGATGGCGATGCTTTCGCCGCGCCTCGCTGATCCTCGACGAGACCGACTCCGGCCTCGACATCGACGCCCTGCGCATCGTCTCCGACGGCGTCAACGCCATGCGCGCGCCCGACCGCGCCATGCTGGTGATCACCCACTACCAGCGCCTGCTGGACTACATCCGCCCCGACCGCGTGCACGTGCTGGCCGCCGGCCGCATCGTCGCCTCGGGCGGGCCGGAGCTGGCGCACGAGCTCGAAGCGCGAGGGCTACGACAAGTACGCGCAGGCCGCCGCATGAGCCTGGCTGCGCGCCATCGAGACCGGCGATCTCGCCCAGCTGCCCACGCGCCGCGACGAGGACTGGCGCTGGACCGACCTGCGCGGCCTGATCCGCACGCTGCCGCCCGGCCGTCGCCGGTCCGGCGTCGAGACGCTGCGCGGCTCGACGGCCGGGCGACGACACGGGCGGCCGACCTGGTCGTTCGACGCGGCCCGGCCGGGGCCAGGTGACTGCGCGTCGCCATGCGACGGTCGGCGACGCGCGGCCGCATCGTCGTCGCTCACCGAAGCGCTACGCCGGGCGCGCGATGAGCTCTGGCGGAGGTCGACGGATCATCCGTCTGCGCTCGGACTCGACGCATCGGTCGAACGCCTGGTCGATCGTCGAGCGGACGTGCCGAGGACGCCGATCTCGCGTGTCCGTCGCGCGCCGAGGTGGCGCTCGCGCCCGGCGCCGCCTTCGCCCAGACCGTGCTGACCACCGGCGCCAGGCGCCAGCGGCTCGAGACCCGCGTCGCCCATCCCGGCGGCGGCGCCGACGTGCGCCTCGACGGCGTCTATCTGCTGGCCGGCAAGCGCCACGCCGACCTGACCACCGTGGTCACCCACGCCGGCGTCGACGGGACGACCGACCAGCTGACCAAGGGCGTGGTCCGCGACCAGGCGCGCGGCGTGTTCCAGGGCCGCATCGTGGTCGCGCGCGGGCGCCGACCGGACCGACGCCCGCATGGGCCACCACGCCCTGATCCTCTCCGACCGCGCCGAGGTCGACGCCAAGCCGGAGCTGGAGATCTACGCCGACGACGTGGCCTGCGCCCACGGCAACACGGTCGGCGCGCTGGACGAGGACGCGCTGTTCTACGCCCGCCAGCGCGGCATCCCGGAGGCCGAGGCCCGCGCCATGCTGACCGAGGCCTTCGTCGGCGAGGTGGTCGACCGCATCGAGCACGACGGCGCCCGCGAGGCGGCCCAGCGCCTGGGTCGGCGCGACGGCTGGAGGCCGTGCGCATGAGCCTTCGACGTCGACGCCGTCCGCGCCGAGTTCCCGATCCTGACCCGCCAGGTGAACGGCCGGCCGCTGGTCTATCTCGACAGCGCCGCCTCGGCCCAGAAGCCGCGGGCGGTGATCGAGGCCATGACCCGGGCCATGGAGCACGCCTACGCCAACGTCCACCGCGGCCTGCACACCCTCGCCAACGAGACCACCGAGGCCTACGAGGGCGCGCGCGAAGCGTGCGCCGCCTGCTCAACGCCGGCAGCCGCGTCCGAGATCGTCTTCACCAAGGGCGCCACCGAGGCGATCAACCTGGTGGCCGCCAGCTTCGGCGCGATCGCTGCAGGCCGGGCGACGAGATCGTGCTCACGCGAGATGGAGCACCACGCCAACATCGTGCCCTGGCACTTCCTGCGCGAGCGCGCGGGCGTGGTGCTGAAGTTCGTCCCGGTCACCGACGACGGCCGCCTGGACCTGGACGCCTACCGCGCCCTGCTCGGCCCCCGGACCCGGATGGTCGCGATCAGCCACATGTCCAACGTCCCCGGCACGGTCAATCCGGTCGCGCGAGATCATCGCCGAGGCCCACGCGGCCGGCGCCCTGGTGCTGCTCGACGGCGCCAGGCGGTGGTCCACGGCGTCGGTGGACGTGCAGGCGCTGGACGCCGATTTCTACGTCTTCTCCGGCCACAAGCTCTATGGCCCGACCGGCATCGGCGCGCTCTACGGCAAGGCCGAGCGGCTGGCCGCCCTGCCGCCCTACCAGGGCGGCGGCGAGATGATCGGCACGGTGACGCTGGACGCGATCACCTACGCCGACCCGCCGCACCGCTTCGAGGCCGGCACGCCGCCGATCCTGGAGGCGATCGGCCTGGGCGCGGCCATCGACTGGCTGGAGGGCCTCGACCGCGACGCGATCGCCGACGCACGAGCACGCCCTCTACGACGCGCGTGAGGGACGCCTGAACGGGGCCAACTGGCTGACCGAGATCGGCGACCGCGCCCGGCAAGGGCGCGATCTTCACCTTCACCGTCGAGGGCGCCCACGCCCACGACGTCGCCCAGATTCTCGACCGCTACGGCGTCGCCGTGCGCGCCGGCACCCACTGCGCCGAGCCGCTGATGCGGCGTTTCGGCGTCACGTCAGCGCGCGCGCCTCCTTCGCCCTATATAACACCCTCGAAGAGGCCGACGCCTTCGTCGACGCCCTGATCAAGACCCGCGGCCTTTTTCGCCTGAGTGAGACATGATGACGCCCAGACCCCCGCTCGCCGAACAATCGGCCTCCGCTCTCCCGCAGGCGGAGCTCGACGCGCTGACCGACCAGCTGATCGAGAAGCTGAAGACGGTCTTCGACCCGGAAATCCCGGTCGACATCTACGAGCTCGGCCTGATCTACAAGGTCGACGTCTCCGACGACAAGGCCGTGGCCATCGACATGACCCTGACCGCGCCCGGCTGCCCGGTGGCCGGCGAGATGCCCGGCTGGGTGCGGGACGCGGTGCTGCACCATTCCCGAAGTCACCGCCTGCACCGTCAACCTGGTGTTCGATCCGCCGTGGGACCCCTCGCTGATGTCGCGACGAGGCCAAGCTCGAACTGAACATGTTCTGATGGACCATGCAAGACCTTATCCACGCACCCGCCCCCGCCGCCCCCGCCCCAAGGTGGTCACCCTGACCGACGCCGCCGCCGCGCGCGTGCAGCGAGATCATGGCCAGCGCCGAGAAGCCCTATGCCGGCCTGCGCGTCGGGCGTGAAGAACGGCGGCTGCGCCGGCCAGGAATACGTCCTCGAATACGCCGAGGCCGCCGACCCGCTGGACGAGGTGGTCGAGGACAAGGGCGTCACCATCCTGGTCGAGCCCAAGGCCGTGCTGTTCCTGATCGGCACCGAGATCGACTACGAGGTGACGCCGCCTGGCGTCCAAGTTCGTGTTCCGCAATCCCAACGAGACCGACGCCTGCGGCTGCGGCGAGAGCGTCACCATCGTGCCCGCCGCCGCGGACTAGGCGCCGGGCGGCGGAGAAACCCAAGGAGACAGCCATGGCCGATGATTTGCAGAGCATTCTCGATCGCCAGAAAGCCGCCCATCTGCGCGACGGCGCGCCCAACGCCGAACAGCGGGTCGAGCGTATCGACCGCTGCATCGGCCTGCTGGTGGATTATCGCGACGAGATCGAAGCGGCGCTGAACGCAGACTTCGGCAATCGCTCGAAGGAAGCCACCGCCTTCACCGATGTCGCCTCCTCGATCGCCACGCTCAAGCACGCCAAGGCGCATGTGCAAGGCATGGATGCGGCCGGAGAAGCGCAAGACCACCCCGGCGATCCTCGGCCTGTTCGGCGCCAGGGCGCAGGTGCGCTACCAGCCCAAGGGCGTGGTGGGGGTGATCAGCCCATGGAATTTCCCGGTCAATCTGACCTTCACGCCGCTGGCCGGCGTGCTGGCGGCTGGCAACCGCGCGATGATCAAGCCCTCGGAATTCACCCCGGCCACCTCGGACCTGATGGCGCGGATGTTCGGCGCGGTGTTTTCGCCCGAGGAGATCGCCGTGGTTACCGGCGGTCCGGACGTCGGCCAAGCCTTCGCGGGCCTCGCTTTCGACCATCTGATCTTCACCGGCGCCACCTCGATCGCCCGGCACGTGATGCGGGCGGCGGCGGAGAATCTGACGCCGCTGACGCTGGAATTGGGCGGCAAAAGTCCGGTGATCGTCGGCCGGTCCGCGGACATGAAGACCACGGCGGCGCGGATCATGAACGGCAAGACCCTCAACGCCGGTCAGATCTGCCTCGCGCCCGACTATGTGCTGGTTCCAAGAGACAGGGTTTCCGAGTTCGTCGAGGAGGCGAGCGGCGCGGTGCGGACGATGTTCCCGACCATCAAGGACAATCCAGACTACACCGCGATCATCTCCCAGCGGCATTACGACCGGCTCACGGGATATGTCGACGAGGCCCGCGCGGCCGGCGCGCAAGTGATCGAACTGAAACCGGACGGCGAGGAGCTGACGCAGCAGGAGCATCGCAAGATCGCCCCGACCCTGATCATCGATCCCACCGACCACATGAAGGTCATGCAGGACGAGATCTTCGGGCCGGTGCTCCCGGTAAAGGGCTATGCCTCGATGGAAGAGGCGCTGGCTTATGTGAATGACCACGACCGGCCACTCGGCCTGTATTATTTCGGCGAGGATGGCGCCGAACGCGAGGAGGTCCTGACGGCGACCACCTCCGGCGGCGTCACCATCAACGACGTGGTATTTCATGTCGCGCAGGAGGAACTGCCGTTTGGCGGTATCGGACCCTCGGGCATGGGCAGCTATCACGGCTTCGACGGCTTTAAGGAATTCAGCCACAAGAAAGCTGTTTATACGCAGTTAAAGAACGATATATCGCAGTTAAAGGCGCTTCGTCCGCCCTACGGCGCCGGAATCAGGAAGTATCTTTCTGGCGCCATTGCGCGCTAGACATGGAAATCAAGGCCCGTCATCGCCTTTTCGGCGGAGAACTACTTTATCTCGTACATGATTCAGCCGCCACAGGCGGGCCGATGCGGCTTTCGGTGTTCTTGCCGCCGGGCCAGCGGCCGCACCCCTACCTGATCTGGCTGTCGGGTCTGACCTGCACCGAGGATAATTTCACTGTCAAATCAGGCGCCTACCGCTCGGCGGCGGACCTCGGCCTGGCCATCGTGGCGCCGGATACCAGTCCAAGAGGGGAGGGGGTCGCTGACGATCCCGCCTATGATCTGGGGCAGGGGGCTGGCTTCTACCTCGACGCCACCCAGGCCCCTTGGGCCCGGCATTTCCAAATGGAGTCCTATGTTACCCGCGACCTGATCGAAGCCGTCGAGGCGGGCTTTCCGCTCGACGGCGCCCGGCGGGGCATCTTCGGCCACTCGATGGGCGGCCATGGCGCCCTGACCCTGGCGCTGCGCCATCCCGACCTGTTCAGATCGGTCTCCGCTTTCGCCCCGATCGTCGCGCCGAGCCAGTGCCCCTGGGGAGAAAAGGCGTTGGCCGCTTACCTCGGTTCGGATCGAACCCTCTGGCGGGAGCACGACGCGGTCGCCCTGATCAACTCAGGAAGAGGCTCGGGCAATTTCGACGAAATCCTCGTCGACCAGGGCGGGGCCGATCCGTTTCTGGAAAACCAGTTGAGGCCGGAGCTTTTGCGGCAGGCCTGTGATGCCGCCGGCCAGCCGCTGCGGCTCCGGCTGCAGCCCGGCTACGACCATTCCTATTTCTTTATCGCCAGCTTCATCGCCGACCACCTGGACTTCCACGCGGCGCGGCTGACGTAGCAAGCCAGCCGTCGTCAGACCCGGACCGGAGGTCGGGCCAGGAAGGCCGGCAGGTCGGCGCCGAACCCGACCACCCGGTCGTCGTCGTCCTCGCGCGGGCGGACCGGCTGGACGCCACGTCGCGTCGCCGCGGCTCGTGGCGGTGGCTCGACCGCGACGCGCTCCGGTTTGGGCGCTCTGGCGCGAGTCGGCGCGGGCGGCACGACGCTCTCTGGCGGCGGAGCGACGAGCGGCACTGCGGGGGTCATCGCAGCCACCGAAGTCTCGGAGGCCGGCCGGCCGCGACCGCGGTCGCGATCACGCTCGCCGCGACGTTCCGGCCGGGCGCTCTTGGCGCGAGTGCTCGGCTTGACCTCGCTCCAGTCGACGTCGAGCGTCACTTCGCTCGGCGTCTTGCCGATCAGTTTCAATACCTTGTCGAGCGACCGCGCGTCCGCCGGGGTCACCAGCATGAAGGTCTCGCCCGACTTGCCGGCCCGGCCGGTGCGGCCGATGCGATGCACGTAATCGTCCGCATGGTGCGGCACATCGTAGTTGAACACATGGCTGACATCAGGAATGTCGAGCCCACGCGCGGCGACATCGGACGCCACCAGAAGCTTCAGGTCGCCCTTGCGGAAAGCGTCCAGGGTCTTCATGCGCACGCTCTGTTCGAGGTCGCCATGGATCGGCGAAGCATCGAAACCGTGCTTCTTCAGCGACTTGGCGACGACGTCGACCTCGGCTTTGCGATTGCAGAACACGATGCCGTTGCGTACGCCTTCACCGGCCGCTAGCGTCCGCAGGGCCAGGCGCTTCACGCCGGGATCGGCCGAGGGAATGCGCACCAGGTGCTGGGCGATGTTTTCGCCGGTCGTGGCCGGGCGGGACGCCTCGATCCGCACCGGATCGTTGAGGAACTGCTTGGTCAGCCGGGTGATCTCCGGCGGCATGGTCGCCGAGAAGAACAGCGTCTGCTTCTTCGCCGGCGTGAGCTTGAAGATCCGTTCCAGGTCGGGAATGAAGCCCATGTCGAGCATCCGGTCGGCTTCGTCGACCACCATGATCTGCACGCCGGTCAGCAGCAGCTTGCCGCGCTCGAAATGATCGAGCAGGCGGCCGGGCGTGGCGATCAGCACGTCGACGCCGCGGTCGAGCTTCATTTCCTGGTCGCCGAACGACACGCCGCCGATCAGCAGCGCCCAGCGACAGCTTCTGGCCCTTGGCGTATTTGTCGAACGACATCGCCACCTGGTCGGCCAGTTCGCGGGTGGGAGCGATCACCAGGGACCGAGGCATGCGCGCCTTGGAGCGTCCCGCGGCCAGTCGGTCGACCATCGGCAAAGTGAAGGCGGCGGTCTTGCCGGTGCCGGTCTGGGCGATTCCCAGGACATCGCGCCCTGCGAGAACCACGGGAATGGCCTGCGCCTGGATTGGCGTGGCGACGGTATAGCCGGTGTCGGCGACCGCTTGCAGCGTCGGGGCGCTGAGGCCCAGGTCGGAAAAATCTGTCATGCCTTGAGGTGCGGCGAGCGGGGAGGGCATCCGGTGCGAGAAATTGCGCGACCGGACCTTGGCTCGGGCGCGCGGAACATAAGCCTTTGCGACGTAAAGTCAATCGACATTAGCTGGGGCAAATCATCGACGGGCGCCGACGTCTTCACTACATATAGACCGGG
Source organism: uncultured Alphaproteobacteria bacterium (assembly GCA_963828365.1). Lineage (GTDB taxonomy): Bacteria > Pseudomonadota > Alphaproteobacteria > Caulobacterales > Caulobacteraceae > Acaudatibacter. The sequence continues at coordinate 181,059 of CAWHEE010000024.1, forward strand.
CGGGTCGAAACGATGAAAGATTCCAGCGGATGTCCGCCCTGTCCAACCAACAATGCGCGAGCCAGCGGCGCGATCCAGCCGACATGTCCGCCGTCGAGGTCGAGACCTCGCTTCTGAAAAGCTTCGCGCGCGCCCGGACGTTCGACGAGCCCTACCGCCATTGGATGCTGGATCAGGTGTTTCCCTGGCATGTCGCGGCCGATCTGCGTCATTTGCCGTTCGCTCCGGCGCAACTGGACGGGGTCTCTGGCAAGCGCGAACTGCACAATGACGAGCGGCGCTATTTCGACGCCGCCAACAACGCCCGGTTCGCACAGTGCGCCGCCGTCGCCCGAGGCGTTCCAGTCACCCGCCATGGTGGCTGCCATCGAATCGGCCACGGGCGCCGATCTCGCCGGGACCTATGTGCGCCTCGAATACGCGCAGGACGTCGACGGGCTTCTGGCTCGAGCCGCATACCGACCTGGGTGTGAAGAAGTTCACCATGCTGATCTATCTCAGCGATGGTCCGGCCCAGGCGGATCTGGGCACTGATCTGTTTCGCGACCCGGCGACCTGGGCGAAGCGCACGCCCTTCGACGATAATAGCGCCCTGGTCTTCATCCCCGGCGACGCCAGTTGGCACGGTCTGCGGCGACGCCCGATCCAAGGCGTGCGCAAGACGGTGATCATGAATTACGTCACCGGCGACTGGAGGGCGCGTGAACAATTGGCCTGGCCAGACGCCCCCGTCCGCGCCTGAAGCAGAGCCTGCACGGCGGCGGCCGCGTCTCGCGTCGCGTTTACCGCCGCGCGGGGCGCCGGAAGCTCTGGGGCGCCTTCGAATCGCCGGGTCCAGCCATGCGCGATCATCCGCTCCAGGAAACGCCCGTAATGCGCCGTACCGAAGTCGAAGATTTCCACCGGGTGCTGCGTCGCCAGCGCTTCCGAGATCATCGACACGCTGTCGCTGGTCACCACCAGCCGGTCCGCCAGTCCGAGCAAGCCGCGATAGGGATTGTCGCCGGTCATATCCCATTGAAAGACGAGGGGGTCGCCGGAGAACGCGTTTTGTAGCAGATCCGCGACCGGGCCCGGCGTCCGCCGCGATGGGGTGATCGCCAGACTGACCCCGGCCGCGCGAAGCCGGCGAAGTCCGGACAACAGTCGCCTGGCATGCTCCAGGCTGAAGGCCTGGCGCGCGGTCGAGCCGCCGATCATCACCCCGCAAAGCGGACGGCCGTACGGCGCCAGCCGTTCCCGCCACGACTCCGCCGCGACGGCGAGCTTGTCGGCCGTCAGGTCATGGAGAGCGGTCGCGACCTTGATGACGTTCCGACCGGCGGCGATACGGTCGTGTTCCATGGCGACGATCAGATCGAACGCCTTGGAGTCGATCCGTGGATCCTGGATGTGCACCGTCAGCATTCGCCCGCCGCTGGCCTTGCGCAGCCTGACCGACAGCGGCGCCGACCGGCGACCGCAGGTTATCAGTATGTCCGGCCAGGGCGGCGCGAAGTCCTCGCCGATCCCCCAGCCGAACCAGCGCGTGGTCAGTGCGCCGGGCGCGGTCTTTTCGATCACCCGGTCGGCGACGGCCTGAGCCAGTCCGCGGGCCTGGGTGCGCATGCCCGTCTCGCCGGTGGTGACCGCCCAGGCGGTGATCATGCCGCGAAGCTCCGCGAACCCGCGCCGGCTGCAGGGCTCGAACCCGCGACCTTCGCTTTACAAAAGCGCTGCTCTACCAACTGAGCTAAGCCGGCCCGCGTTCGGCGCTTATGCCGCAAGCCGGCCACCGCTGGCAACGTCGCCGCGAAAGCCGGGTGCAGAGTACCTAGCGGTCGCCGGTCGACCCCGGCCCCCAGCCGTGGGCAATTCACGTCCGGCGCCCTATATGCCCGCCCTCATGTCCCGCATCCTGATCACCTCCGCCCTGCCGTACATCAACGGCGTCAAGCACCTCGGCACCCTCGTCGGCTCGATGCTGCCGGCGGACGTGCATGCGCGGTTCCAGCGCGCCCGGGGTCACGAGGTGCTCTACATCTGCGCCACCGATGAGCACGGCACGCCGGCCGAACTGGCCGCCGCCGAAGCCGGCCAGGACGTCTTCACCTATTGCCAGGAGCAGCACGGGCCCAGCACGACACCGGACGCGGCTTTGGACTGTCGTGGGACTGGTTCGGCCGATCGTCGTCGCCGCAAAATGCGCGCCTGACCCAGCATTTCGCCGAGGTGCTGGAGGACGTGGGCTGATCGAGGAGCGCATCGACAAGCTGGTCTATTCGATCGACGACGCCCGTTTTCTGCCCGACCGCTACATCGAGGGGACGTGTCCGGTCTGCGGCTATGAAAGGGCCCGCGGTGATCAGTGCGACAACTGCAATTCATTGCTCGATCCGATCGACCTGAAGAACCCCTATTCGGTGATCTCCGGCAGCCGGAACCTGGAGGTGCGCGAGACCCGCCACCTCTACCTGCTGCAGACCCGATTGGCGGCCGACATCCGCGCCTGGGTCGATGCGAAGCCGGACTTCTCCAGTCTGGCGCGCTCGATCGCCTACAAGCACCTCGATGAGGGGCTGATCGATCGCGGCATCACCCGGGACCTCGCCTGGGGCGTGCCGGTGACGCGGGGAGGGCGGCCGCGGCCGGGTTTCGAGACCAAGGTCTTCTACGTCTGGTTCGATGCGCCGATCGAATATATCGGAGCGACCCAGGAATGGGCCGGCGACACCGGTTCGGACTGGCGGGGCTGGTGGCGGCTGGACGCACGGGGCCGATGACGTCCGCTACCTGCAGTTCATGGGCAAGGACAATGTCGCCTTCCACACCGTCAGCTTCCCGGCCACCATCCTGGGGTCGGGCGAGCCGTGGAAGACCGTCGACGCGCTGAAGGCCTTCAACCACCTCAACTGGCATGGCGAGAAGTTCTCGACGTCGCAGAAGCGCGGCGTGTTCCTGGATGCGGCGCTGGAGATCCTGCCGCCCGACTACTGGCGCTGGTACCTGACCGCCAATTCGCCGGAAGGCTCCGACACCAGCTTCACCTGGGAGCAGTTCGCCGCCAGCATCAATCGCGATCTCGCCGACGTCCTCGGCAATTTCGTCAACCGCATCCTCAAGTTCTGCGAGACGCGGTTCGGCGGCGTGGTTCCGGAGGGTGGCGAGTTCGGACCCCTCGAGGACAAGCTGATCGCGGATGTCGGCGCCCAATTGGCCGAGGTCACCGAGCAGTTCGAGGCAATCGAGATGCGCAAGTCGGCGCAGGCGCTTCGCGCGCTCTGGGTTCTGGGCAACGAATATCTCCAGATCGCCGCGCCCTGGACCGCCATCAAGACCGACCGCGACCGCGCCGCGGTGATCGTGCGCACGGCGATCAATCTCGCCGCGCTCTATGCCCGGGTCAGCGCACCGATCATCCCGTTCACCGCCGAAACCATGGCGTTGTCGCTCGGCGAGACCTGGCCGCTCGCGTGGCCCTCGTCCGACGTGGGCGCCGAACTGGCTCGCGTCCCCGCCGGTCGCGCCTTCACGACCCCGCCCGTCCTCTTCAAGAAGATCGAGGACGCGGACCTCGCCGCCTGGTCCGAACGCTTCGGAGGCTCGTCGAAAGAATAGAAGCGCACCGCGAAGGCGCAAAGGACGCAAGAGAGTTGAGCCTTCGCGCCGTGGGCGCAATCAGAACTCGAACGCCGGCCGATGAATTTCGGCTGCGGCGTCCTTTTTTCTTCTTGGCTTCCTTTGCGCCTTGGCGGCGTGCTTTCTATCCCCTCGTCCGGCTGGCCTCATAGAGCGCCACGGCGGCCGCGGCCGAGACGTTCAGGCTGTCGAAGCCGCCCGGCATCGGGATTTTCGCCAGCACGTCGCAATGTTCGCGCACCAGCCGGCGCAGTCCCTCGCCCTCGGAGCCCATCACCAGGACCGTGGGCCGTGCATCCAACGCCTCGTGCAGGTCGATGTCCGCCTCCCCATCCAGTCCGACGGCCCGCCAGCCCATGGCGTCCAGACGCTCCAGCGCCCTGGAGAGATTGGTCTCTCGGGCATGGGAAATGCGGTCGACGGCCCCGGCCGCGGCCTTGGCCAGGGCGCCGGTCAGGAGGGGCGCATGGCGATCCTGCAGGATCACCCCGCGGGCGCCGAATGCGGCGGCGCTGCGGAAGATGGCGCCGACGTTCTGCGGATCGGTGACCTGGTCGAGCATCAACAGCACGCCCGTCGACGCCGCCGCGAGGTCATCGAGGCTCGGTCGGCTCGAGCAGAGGGACGCGCAAGGCAAGTCCCTGGTGCACCGCGCCCGACGGAACGAGCTGACCGATCTCGGCCGGCGTCAGGATCTCGACCGCGAAATCGCGATCGAGCCGATCGCCCAGCTCATTGGCCCGCTCTCGCGTCGCCAGCAGACGCTTAGCCCGTTGCCGCATCGGGTTATCCATTGCCGCCACCACCGCGTGCCAGCCCCATAGCCATTCCGCGCCGGCATCCTCCGCGCGGCGCCGCTGGCCGGGATTGGCGATCGGCGCGGCGGCGCCGCGAGAGGGCCGCTCCGGCCTGGCCCGCCGACCGGCTTTCGCCTCGTTGCTTTGCCGATGCGAGGTCACTATAAAGCGCGCTCCGATTTTCGGCCGTGGATGGCCCCTTGGTCCGCTCTTAGCATTGCCGAGCGCGCGCCGAAGGACCTTTCATCGCTCGGCTCGAAAAGCGGTGGCTTCGACGAACTCGCGCTGGGGGAATGTCCCGAGCGGCAAAGGGGGCGGACTGTAAATCCGCTGGCATGCGCCTTCGCAGGTTCGAGTCCTGCTTCCCCCACCACGCGGTTCCGAGAAGACGGTATGAGCCGGCGACGGCGCGCGGGTATAGCACAGTGGTAGTGCAGCAGCCTTCCAAGCTGAGGATGCGGGTTCGATTCCCGCTACCCGCTCCAGTCGGTGAATGACCGCGAATTAACCTGCCATCGCCGCTCGCCTCCGTTAGCGTCCTGGGGCGAAGGACCGGAGCGGAGGAACACCATGCGGCACTCGATATTGGCCGGCTGCGCGATGGCGGCGGCGTGTCTCGCGGGAGCGGCCAGCGCCGCGCCATCGGTGGAGATCACTCAGGCTGCGGCGCGGGTTACGGTGATCCCCGAGGCGCGCGGCGACATCGCCGTTTTCGTCGTCAGACCCAACCCGAGGCTGCCGCTGGCGGTGAGCCGGGCTGGCGACCACTGGATCGTGCAGGGCAACCTCGGCCATATGGTGAATTGCGGCGGTTGGGGCGGTCGACCGAGCGTCAGCGTGTGGCTGCGCGGCCGGTTCTCCTATCAGGATCTGCCGCAGGTGGTGATCCGCACGCCCATCGATGCGCGCGTCTCGGCAGGCGAGGCGGTGTTCGGCGCGATCGGCCGCGCCCGGTCTGTCGACCTCGACAGTCATGGCTGTGGCGACTGGACGGTCGGCGATGTCGCCGGTCCGATGCGCCTGAACGTCGCCGGGTCCGGGGACGTGCGTACCGGGGCGCTGGGCTCGGCCCAGATGCATGCTTCCGGATCGGGGGATATCGCGACGCAGGCGATTCGCGGCGGCCTGCTCGCGTCGGTCTCCGGATCGAGCGACATCACCGCGGTCGCGGTGTCGGGTCCGCTCGACGTGCATGTCGGCGGTTCCGGCGATGTGCGCATCCCCGCCGGGCGGGTGACCACGATGAACGTCGCCATATCCGGCTCGGGCGATGTGCGGTTCGGCGGCGTCGCAGGGTCTTTGAACGCCGATGTGGCCGGGTCGGGCGACGTCAGCGTCGGCGCGGTGACCGGGCCGGTCGTCAAGCGTGTGGCGGGCTCCGGCGACGTGCGTATCGGACGTTGAAGCAGGCACGACCAGGCCGTTCGGCCCGTTGACGTCGGCGGGCATCGCGCGTATCTACCCCGCTCTTTTCGAGGCTGCCTCTCGTTCGACCGGCCCCGATGAACCGCCGACCCCTACCGAGGCCGGTCAGACGCGCCGAGACCTCCCTGCGTTTCGGCGCCGTTTTGTGTTTATCGGACGACCGGTGCCACGAAAGCGGTATCGAAGGATTGGTGTGGGGCCGCCGATGTTGAAGAACGAAAGAGTCCATGCCGACAGTCAACCAATTGATCCGCAAGCCTCGCGCCGACAAGGTCGCCCGCAACAAGGTCCCGGCTTTGAAGGGCTCGCCGCAGCGCCGGGGGGTTTGCACCCGCGTCTATACGGTGACGCCGAAGAAGCCGAACTCGGCTCTGCGGAAGGTCGCCAAGGTGCGACTGACCTCCGGCATCGAGGCGGTCTGCTATATCCCGGGCGAGGGACATAATCTGCAGGAACACTCCGTCGTCCTGATCCGCGGCGGCCGGGTGAAGGACCTTGCCGGGCGTGCGCTATCACATTCTTCGCGGCGTTCTCGACACCCAGGGGGTCAAGGACCGCAAGCAGCGCCGCTCGCTTTACGGCGCCAAGCGTCCGAAATAATGCCGCGCGAACAGACCGTATTCTCCGCTTTGGCGGGAATTCAGAAACAGGAAATCTAGAAATGTCCCGCCGTCGCCGCGCCGAAAAGCGCGATGTCCTTCCCGATCCGAAGTTCGGAGATCTCGTCCTCACCAAGTTCATGAACTATGTCATGTACGAGGGAAAGAAAGCCGTCGCCGAGAACATCATCTATGGCGCCTTCGACCTGATCGAGACCAAGCGGCGCGACCAGGGTCCGCTGGAGACCTTTCACGCGGCCTTGGAAAATGTCTCGCCGTCGGTCGAGGTTCGCTCGCGCCGGGTCGGCGGCGCCACCTATCAGGTGCCGGTGGAAGTTCGTCCCGAGCGCCGGCGTGCGCTGGCGATCCGCTGGCTGGTCACGGCCGCCCGCAAGCGGGGTGAGAACACCATGACCGAAAAGCTGGCCGGGGAACTTCTCGACGCGTCCAACAATCGTGGGACGGCGGTGAAGAAGCGCGAAGACACCCACAAGATGGCGGAGGCGAACCGCGCCTTCTCGCATTATCGCTGGTAGGCGCCCATATAGAGGCCCCCTCAGCGCCACACCCTTCCGAACGCGGGCGGTTTGAGCTAAACCGCCCGCGCCTTTCGTCGAGCCCCACGCGCGCCCCTCAGAAGGCGCTACAATTCGCAAGAACGCCCTCATGCCCCGTACGACCGACATCAAGGACTACCGAAACTTCGGGATCATGGCGCACATCGACGCCGGCAAGACCACGACCACGGAACGGATTCTCTACTACACCGGCAAGAGCCACAAGATCGGCGAAGTCCACGACGGCGCGGCCACCATGGACTGGATGGAGCAGGAGCAGGAGCGGGGGATCACCATCACCTCGGCCGCCACCACCGCCATGTGGAACGGCAAACGCCTGAACATCATCGACACTCCCGGCCACGTGGATTTCACCATCGAGGTCGAGCGGTCGCTCAGGGTGCTCGACGGCTGCGTCGCCGTGCTCGACGGCAATCAGGGGGTCGAGCCCCAGACCGAGACGGTCTGGCGCCAGGCAGACCGCTACGACGTGCCGCGCATCGTGTTCGTCAACAAGATGGACAAGATCGGCGCGGATTTCGAAAAGTGCGTCGAATCGATTCGTGACCGTCTAGGCGTCAAGGCGGTGCCGATCCAGATTCCGATCGGTTCGGAATCCTCGCTCAAGGGCATCATCGACCTCGTGCGCATGAAGGCGGTGGTCTGGGAAAGCGAAGGCCTGGGCGCGAACTATCACGACGAGGAGATTCCCGCCGACCTCGACTCCGCGGCCGACGAAGCGCGCCATTTCCTGGTGGAGAACGCCGTCGAACTCGACGACGAGGCGATGGAAGCCTACCTCAACGGCGAAGATCCGCCGGTCGAAGTGCTCAAGAAGTGCCTGCGCAAGGCCGTGCTGACGGGCTCCTTCTATCCGGTGCTCTGCGGCTCGGCGTTCAAGAACAAGGGCGTGCAGCCTTTGCTCGACGCGGTCGTCGACTATCTGCCCTCGCCGGTCGACATTCCGCCGACACCCGGCCTCGACTACAAGACCGAAGCGCCGGTGGTTCGCCGGGCGTCGGACGACGAGCCGCTGTCGGTTCTGGCCTTCAAGATCATGGACGACCCGTTTGTCGGATCACTGACCTTCTGCCGGATCTATTCGGGCAAGCTGGAAAGCGGCATGGCGCTGCTCAATTCGTCGCGCGACCGCAAGGAACGCGTCGGCCGCATGCTGCTGATGCACTCCAACAACCGCGAGGACATCAAGGAAGCCTTCGCCGGCGACATCGTCGCCCTGGCCGGCCTCAAGGACACCCGCACCGGCGATACCCTGTGCGACCCCAACAAGTCGCCGATCCTGCTCGACAAGATGGACTTTCCCGAGCCGGTCATCGAGATCGCCATCGAGCCGAAATCCAAGGCGGACCAGGAAAAGCTGGGCGTCGCCTTGCAGAAGCTCGCGGCCGAGGATCCCACGTTCCGCGTCTCGACGGATCAGGAAAGCGGCCAGACCATCCTCAAGGGCATGGGTGAACTGCACCTCGACATCAAGGTCGACATCCTGCGCCGCACCTACAAGGTCGAGGCCAACATCGGCCAGCCGCAGGTCGCCTATCGCGAGACCCTCGGCCGCAAGACCGAGATCAACTACACGCACAAGAAGCAGACCGGCGGTTCGGGTCAGTTCGCCGAGGTGAAGATCATCTTCGAACCGAACGAGCCGGGCGTGGGCTATTCGTTCGAGAACAAGGTGGTCGGCGGCTCGGTGCCGCGCGAATTCGTCCCGGGCGTCGAAAAGGGTCTGGCGTCGGCCAAGGACAACGGGCTGCTGGCCGGCTTCCCGGTGATCGACTTCAAGGCGACGCTGGTCGACGGCAAATACCACGATGTCGACTCCAGCGTTCTGGCGTTCGAAATCGCCGCCCGCGCCGCCTTCCGCGAACTCCGCGACAAGGCGCAGCCGAAGCTGCTCGAACCGATCATGAAGGTCGAGGTCACCACGCCGGAAGACTACGTCGGCGACGTCATCGGCGACCTGAACTCGCGGCGCGGCATGATCCAGGGCACCGACCAGCGCGGCAACGCCCAGGTGATCATCGCCATGGTGCCGCTGGCCAACATGTTCGGCTATGTGAACACTCTGCGCTCGATGAGCCAGGGACGCGCCAACTTCCATATGGAATACGATCACTACGAGGCCGTCCCGCAAGCGGTGGCCGACGAAGTGGTCAAGAAGTACGCTTAAAAAGATTAGAGAAACCAACCCCTAACCCTGTAGGAAAAAGCCCCTCGCGGGCTGGAGCTTGAGAAATGGCCAAGGCAAAGTTCGAACGTAACAAGCCGCACTGCAACATCGGCACCATCGGTCACGTCGACCATGGCAAGACGACGCTGACGGCGGCGATCACCATGGTGCTCGCCAAGTCGGGCGGGGCCACGGCGATGGCCTACGCCGATATCGACGCGGCGCCGGAGGAAAAGGCGCGGGGCATCACCATCAATACGGCTCACGTCGAATATGAGACGGCGAACCGGCACTACGCCCACGTCGACTGCCCAGGTCACGCCGACTACGTGAAGAACATGATCACCGGCGCGGCGCAGATGGACGGCGCGATCCTGGTGGTCTCGGCCGCCGACGGCCCGATGCCGCAGACCCGCGAGCACATCCTGCTGGCCAGACAGGTCGGCGTGCCGGCGCTGGTGGTGTTCATGAACAAGGTCGATCTCGTCGACGACGAGGAGCTGATCGAACTGGTCGAGATGGAAGTCCGCGAGCTGCTGTCCAGCTACCAGTTCCCCGGCGACGACATTCCGATCGTCAAGGGGTCGGCCGTGGCCGCCGTCGAAGGCAAGAACCCCGAGATCGGCGAACTGCGGATTCTCGAACTGATGGCCGCCGTGGACGAATACATTCCGCAGCCCGAGCGTCCGGTCGACCTGCCGTTCCTGATGCCGGTGGAAGACGTCTTCTCGATCTCCGGCCGCGGCACCGTGGTGACCGGACGCGTCGAGCGTGGCATCGTCAAGGTCGGCGAGGAAGTCGAGATCGTCGGCATCCGGCCGGTTCAGAAGACCACCTGCACCGGCGTCGAAATGTTCCGCAAGCTGCTCGATCAGGGCCAGGCGGGGGACAACGTCGGCGTGCTGTTGCGCGGCACAAAGCGTGAGGACGTCGAGCGCGGCCAGGTCGTCTGCAAGCCGGGCAGCATCACGCCGCACACCAAATTCGTCGCCGAGGCCTATATCCTCACCAAGGAGGAGGGTGGCCGCCACACGCCGTTCTTCACCAACTATCGCCCGCAGTTCTATTTCCGCACCACCGACGTGACCGGCATCATCCGGCTCAAGGAAGGCGTGGAGATGATCATGCCCGGCGACAACGCCGAGTTGGACGTCGAACTGATCACCCCGATCGCCATGGAAGAGAAACTTCGGTTCGCAATTCGCGAAGGCGGTCGCACGGTCGGGGCCGGCGTGGTTTCCAAGATCGTCGAATAGATCGCGTCTCTTCATCCCTCCCCTTCAGGGGGAGGGACAGGCGCCGCGGCCGTCAAATAGAGTGCGATCATCGGTCATCGCGGTGTCCGCGGGCGCCCATGAACCGTGCGCTGATCGCTCAGCGATCTTTCGCTCCCCATTGAGGGGAGGGCGGTATATACGACGCGTTCGCACGGCTGAGCCGTTCGAAGGAGTGTAGCTCAGATGGTAGAGCATCGGTCTCCAAAACCGAGGGTCGTGGGTTCGAGTCCCCCCACTCCTGCCACTATATGAAGACGAGTCCCGGCGGCGCGAGCCCGTACCGCCGCATGAGAGAGAGTTGAAAGGCCGCCCATGGCCAAGGATCAAGGCATCGTCGAGACGGCGATGCGCCGCAGAACGCCCACGGCGGCCGCCAGATCCGGGGCGGCCGGCCCCCCCGCCGCGCCCGTCAAAAAGCGCGTCGGTCCCGTGCAGTTCCTGCGCGAGGTGCGGGCCGAGGCGCGCAAGGTCACCTGGACCAGTTGGAAAGAGACCTGGATCACCTCGGTGATGGTGGGGATCATGGTCATCCTGACGGCGTTGTTCTTTTTCGGAATCGACTGGATCATGGGCCTGGGCATCAGCGGCGTCCTAAAGCTGGCCAACGCGGGATAACAATCTGAGATGAGTAACGCCCCGGCCCAGACGGCCAATCCCAATCACAAGTGGTATATCGTCCACGCCTATTCGAATTTCGAAAAGAAAGTGGCCGAAAGTATTCGCGAACAGGCGCACAATCAGGGACTCGAGGACTGCTTTTCGGAAATTCTGGTGCCGACCGAGGACGTCATCGAAATCCGTCGCGGCCGCAAGATCAATGCCGAGCGCAAGTTCTTCCCGGGTTATGTCCTGGTCAAGATGAACCTTTCGGACGAAGCCTATCACCTGGTCAAGAACACCCCCAAGGTCACCGGCTTCCTCGGCTCGGGCCTCAAGCCCATGCCGGTTTCGGAACGTGAGGTCGCCCGGATCATCGGCGCAATCGAAGAAGGGGTCGAGCGGCCCAAGCCCACCATCAGTTTCGAAATCGGCGAAACCGTTCGGGTGATCGATGGTCCTTTCGCCAGCTTCAACGGCGCGGTCGAACAGGTCGACGAGGAGCGCGCCCGGCTGCGGGTGACCGTTTCGATCTTCGGTCGCGCGACGCCGGTGGAACTGGAGTACTCGCAGGTGGAAAAGACCAGCTAGCGGGATATCCATTCCGCCCATCCGGGCGGATCAAACCCGTGGGAGAGGGGCCGCCTCGCACCACGGCTCAACAGCGCCGGATTGCCGGCCAAAGAGGAGATCATGGCCAAAAAGATACTTGGATACATCAAGCTGCAGGTGAAGGCCGGGGCTGCGACCCCGTCGCCGCCGATCGGACCCGCGCTAGGACAGCGCGGCGTCAACATCATGGGCTTCTGCAAGGAGTTCAACGCCCGGACGGAAAGCATGGTCAAGGGCACCCCCTTGCCCACCGTGATCACCGTCTATCAGGACAAGAGCTTCACCTTCGTCACCAAGACGCCGCCGGCGACGCACTACATCAAGGAGGCGGTCGGCATCAAATCGGGCTCCAGCAAGACCGGCCGCGAAACCGTGGGCAGCATCACTCGCGACCAGTTGCGTGAGATCGCCACCGCCAAGATGAAGGATCTCAACGCCAACGACCTGGAATCCGCGGCGCGGATCATCGAAGGCTCCGCCAAGGCCATGGGCCTCAAGATCGTGGAGGCCTGATCGATGACCCAGATCACCAAGCGCGTGAAGGCCCGCAGCGGCGACCGCAACGCCGTCCACCCGCTTCCCGAGGCGGTAAAGCTGGTCAAGGCGAACGCAACCGCCAAATTCGATGAGAGCATCGAGATCGCCGTCAACCTCGGCGTCGATCCCCGCCACGCCGACCAGCAGGTCCGCGGCGTCGTCTCCCTGCCGTCCGGCACCGGCCGCCACGTGCGCGTCGCGGTCATCGCCAAGGACGCCAAGGCGGAGGAGGCTCGCGCCGCCGGCGCGGAAGTGGTCGGGGCGGAAGACCTGGTGGAGCGCATTCAGGGCGGCTTCATGGAATTCGATCGGGTCATCGCCACACCGGACATGATGGCCCTGGTCGGCCGGTTGGGAAAGATCCTCGGTCCTCGCGGCCTGATGCCCAACCCGCGGGTCGGTACGGTGACGCCCAACGTCGGCCAGGCCGTGAAGGACGCAAAGGGCGGCTCGATCGAGTTCCGGGTCGAAAAGGCCGGCATCGTTCATGCCGGCATCGGCAAGGCCAGCTTCACCGACGACGCGCTGCTGGCCAATGCCCGGGCTCTGGTTGACGCCCTTTCGCGGGCCAAGCCGTCGGGCGCCAAGGGCCTCTACATCAAGCGGATCAGCCTGTCCTCGACGATGGGACCGGGCTTCAAGGTCGATACGGCCAGCATCGGGGCCTGACCGCCAGGTCCGAGGTGATGTCGCCCGGCCGGCCGCAACGCGGCCGGCCGGGCGAGGGCTTGCGTCGTTGGGCGCCTGACGCGGATTTGCCTTGTGTTCCGCCGCGTGGTCCTATAAACGCGCCGTTCGCGATGGGGTGACCCATCGTTCCTGTCCGAGAACCGCGGGCCCGTCGGGCTTAATTGTTTCCGCCGCGGGGAGACAAGGATGTGGTTGCCCGTCCCGACGTCCAGCACTTGGATGTCGTCGACGCCGTTTCCCGCCTCGACTCCCGGACTGTCATGTGACCGGCCGGCGGATAGTCCGCCGCCCGACCCGATGGATGGAGTGAGGGCTCGTGGAGCGCGCTAAGAAAGCCGAATCGATCGAAACGCTGAAGGGCGTGTTCGACAACGCCGGCGCCGTCGTCGTCACTCACTACACCGGCATCACCGTCGCTCAGATGGAAGATTTGCGCGGCCGCCTGCGCAAGGAAGGCGCGCGCTTCAAGGTCGTCAAGAACCGTCTGGCGCAGAAGGCGCTGAACGGTTCCAGCGAAGAGGCTCTCGCGCTGTTCAAAGGGCCGGTCGGCATCGCCTTTGGTCCCGATGCGGTGTCCGCCGCCAAGGTGTCGACGCAATACGCCAAGGACAACGACAAGTTCAGCATCGTCGGCGGCCTGATGGGCCAGCAGGTGCTGGACGCCAGCGGGGTCGATGCGCTGGCCAAGCTTCCCTCGCTCGAGGAACTGCGCGGCCGCCTCATCGGCATGCTGCAGACGCCGGCCACCCGCGTCGCCGGCGTGCTGCAGGCGCCAGCGGCCCAACTCGCCCGTGTTCTCAACGCTTACGCCACCAAGGACGCCGCCTGACTTCAGGCCCCGCCCTACAACGCCAAGACTTCCATAAGGACCCCTAGCCATGTCGAAACTCGAAAAACTGGTCGATGACCTCTCCGCCCTGACCGTTCTCGAAGCGGCCGAACTCTCCAAGCTGCTGGAAGAAAAGTGGGGCGTCTCCGCCGCCGCGCCGGTCGCCGCCGTCGCCGGCCCCGCCGCCGCCGCTCCGGCCGAGGTGGTCGAAGAGCAGACCGAGTTCACCGTCGTGCTGACCGGCGCCGGCGACAAGAAGATCAACGTGATCAAGGAAGTCCGCGCTGTCCGTCCCGACCTCGGCCTGAAGGAAGCCAAGGACCTGGTCGAAGGCGCGCCGCAGAACATCAAGGAAAACATCTCCAAGCAGGAAGCCGCCGACATCAAGGCCAAACTCGAAGCGGCCGGCGCCAGCGTCACGGTGAAATAGTCACCTCCTCCTCCCTCCCCCTCGTGGGGAGGGGCGGGTCGCGGATGCGATCAGGCTGGAGGCCCGCCGCGCGGAGCAACGCGTGCGCTATTCCGCACGCAGACACTGCCTGACCGCCGCCCTTATGCGGGCGGCCGGAGGAATTATTTCCTTGCCCCTTCCCTTTTGGTTTGGGAGCGCATAAATACGCGTTTCTCTCAAACCAGAGGCACGACTTGCTCGAACGAAGCGCCAGCATGGCGTTCGTTCGATACACGCCCCGAGGCGCGGTCCGCCGCCCTCCGACCAGCGCGAAGGGGCGCCGCGACGCGAATTGCGTCGTGGGAACATTCCAGCGTCCGGCGGACGGCAAGCGCCCAGCGGCATCGTCGCTAGGCCCCCGTCCGATCCGAGGGTGGACGCGTGGACACGACTCGACGCGCCAGGTCCATCTGGCGCGTCCACAGGGAGCCATGATGGCGCAATCGTTTACCGGTAAAAAGCGGATTCGGAAATCTTTCGGCCGCATTCCCGAAGCTGTGCGGATGCCGAACCTGATCGAGGTTCAGCGTTCGTCCTATGAACAGTTCCTGCAGCGGGAAGTCCGTCCGGCGCAACGCCGGGTCGACGGTATCGAGGCGGTGTTCCGCTCGGTATTCCCGATCAAGGACTTCAACGAGCGCGCGATGCTCGAATACGTGTCCTACGAATTCGAGGAACCGAAATACGACGTCGAGGAATGTATCCAGCGCGACATGACCTATGCGGCGCCGCTGAAGGTCAAGCTTCGCCTGATCGTCTGGGAAATCGACGAAGAGACGCAGGCCCGATCCGTGAAGGACATCAAGGAACAGGATGTCTACATGGGCGACATCCCGCTGATGACCGAGAAGGGTACGTTCGTCGTCAACGGCACCGAGCGGGTGATCGTATCGCAGATGCACCGCTCCCCCGGCGTGTTCTTCGATCACGACAAGGGCAAGACTCACTCTTCGGGCAAGCTGCTGTTCGCCGCTCGCATCATTCCCTATCGCGGGTCCTGGCTCGACTTCGAATTCGACGCCAAGGATATCGTCTATTGCCGCATCGACCGCCGCCGCAAGCTGCCGGCCACGACGTTCCTGTACGCTCTCGGCATGGACGGCGAGGAAATCCTCACCACCTTCTACGACGTCGTGCCGTTCGAACGTCGCGATGGCGGCTGGGCGACGCCGTACAAGCCCGAGCGCTGGCGCGGCGTTAAGCCGGAATTCCCGCTCATCGACGCCGATACCGGCGAGGAAGTCGCCCCGATCGCCACCAAGATTTCCGCTCGTCAGGCCAAGCGGCTGGCGGACAATGGTCTGAAGACGCTGCTGTTGTCGCCGGAGGCCCTGGTCGGGCGCTACCTGGCTCGCGACGAGGTCAATCCCGGCACTGGCGAAATCTATGCCGAGGCCGGCGACGAACTGGATGTCACGACCATCGCCGCGCTGGAGGAAAAGGGCTTCGCCACGATCGATGTGCTCGACATCGATCACGTCACCGTGGGCGCCTACATGCGCAACACGTTGCGGGTCGACAAGAACGCGTTGCGCGAGGATGCGCTGTTCGACATCTACCGGGTGATGCGCCCGGGCGAGCCGCCGACCGTCGAGGCGGCCGAGGCGATGTTCAAGAGCCTGTTCTTCGACCAGGATCGCTATGACCTGTCGTCCGTCGGCCGGGTGAAGATGAACATCCGCCTCGAACTCGACTGTCCCGACGACATGCGGGTCCTGCGCAAGGAAGACGTGCTCGAGGTCCTCAAGACTCTTGTCGGTCTGCGCGACGGCCGTGGCGAGATCGACGACATCGACAATCTAGGCAATCGCCGCGTCCGATCGGTCGGCGAGCTGCTGGAAAACCAGTACCGGGTCGGCCTGCTGCGCATGGAACGGGCGATCAAGGAGCGCATGTCGAGCGTCGACATCGACACCGTGATGCCGCACGACCTGATCAACGCCAAGCCGGCCGCCGCCTCGGTCCGCGAATTCTTCGGCTCCTCGCAGCTGTCGCAGTTCATGGACCAGACCAATCCGCTGTCGGAAATCACCCACAAGCGGCGCCTCTCGGCGCTTGGACCGGGTGGTCTGACGCGCGAGCGCGCCGGCTTCGAGGTGCGGGACGTGCACCCGACCCACTACGGCCGGATCTGCCCGATCGAGACGCCGGAAGGCCCGAACATCGGTCTGATCAACTCGCTGGCCACCCATGCGGTGGTCAACAAGTACGGCTTCATCGAAAGCCCCTATCGCCGGGTGAAGGACGGCAGGATCACCGAGGAGGTGATCTACATGTCGGCGATGGAGGAGGCCAAGCACGTCATCGCCCAGGCCAACATCGCGCTCAGGGACGGCGAGATCGTCGAGGACCTGGTGCCAGGACGGATCAACGGCGAGCCCACCCTGTTGGCCAAGGATCAGGTCGACCTGATGGACGTCAGTCCGAAGCAGGTCGTCTCGGTCGCCGCGGCGCTCATTCCGTTCCTGGAAAACGACGACGCCAACCGCGCCCTGATGGGCTCGAACATGCAGCGTCAGGCGGTGCCGCTGATCCAGTCGGACGCGCCGCTGGTCGGCACCGGCATGGAAGACGTCGTGGCCCGCGATTCCGGGCGCCGTGGTCGTCGCGCGCCGCTCGGGCATCGTCGAACAGATCGACGGCACCCGTATCGTGATCCGCGCCACCGAAGAGACCGATCCCACCAAGCCGGGGGTCGACATCTATCGCCTGTCGAAGTTCCAGCGGTCCAACCAGAACACCTGCATCAACCAGCGGCCCCTGGTCCGGGTCGGCGACCGGATCGCGCTTGGCGACATCATCGCCGACGGTCCGTCCACCGACCTGGGCGAACTGGCTCTCGGCCGCAACGCCCTCGTCGCCTTCATGCCCTGGAACGGCTACAATTTCGAGGATTCCATCCTCATTTCCGAACGCATCGTCCGCGATGACGTGTTCACCTCGATCCACCTCGAGGAGTTCGAAGTCATGGCGCGCGACACCAAGCTCGGACCGGAAGAAATCACCCGCGACATCCCCAATGTCGGCGAGGAAGCCCTGCGCAACCTCGACGAGGCGGGCATCGTCGCCATCGGCGCGGAGGTTCTGCCGGGGGACATTCTCGTCGGCAAGGTGACGCCAAAAGGCGAGTCGCCGATGACTCCGGAGGAAAAGCTCCTGCGCGCCATCTTCGGCGAAAAGGCTTCGGACGTTCGCGACACATCCCTGCGCCTGCCGCCGGGCGTCGCCGGCACGGTGGTCGAGGTGCGGGTGTTCAACCGGCACGGCGTCGACAAGGACGAACGCGCCATGGCCATCGAACGCGCTGAAATCGATCGGCTCGGCAAGGACCGCGACGACGAATTCGCCATCCTCAACCGCAACATGACGGCGCGGCTGCGTGAGTTGCTGGTCGGCCGCACCGCCGTGTCCGGTCCCAAGGGCTTCGGCCGCGGCGAGATCAGTGAAGCCCGGCTCGAGGAAGTCGCGCCGGGGCTATGGTGGCAGATCGCGGTGGACGACGAAAAATCCATGGGCGAACTGGAAGCGATGCGGCGCCTGTTCGACGAAGCCCGCAAGCGTCTGGACCGTCGTTTCGAGGACAAGGTCGACAAGCTGCAGCGCGGCGACGAACTGCCGCCGGGCGTGATGAAGATGGTCAAGGTGTTCGTCGCGGTGAAGCGCAAGCTGCAGCCCGGCGACAAGATGGCCGGCCGTCACGGCAACAAGGGGGTGATCTCCAAGATCCTGCCGATCGAGGACATGCCGCATCTGGAGGATGGCACCCACGTCGACGTCGTGCTCAATCCGCTGGGCGTGCCGTCGCGGATGAACGTCGGCCAGATCTTCGAGACCCACCTGGGCTGGGCCTGCGCCGGTCTTGGCAAGCAGATCGCCGACCTCGCTCGAGGCCTGGCAAGCCAAGGCGGCAGAAGCAGGCGCTGATCGACCGGCTGCGGGACGATCTATGGCCCGGAGCAGGTCCTGCCCGACGATGAGGAGGAACTCATCGAACTGGCCCGCAACCTGTCGAAGGGCGTGCCCATCGCCACCCCTGTTTTCGATGGGGCGCACATCAGCGATATCGAGGACCTGCTGGAAGCGGCCGGGCTCGATCGCTCCGGCCAGGTGACGCTTTACGACGGCCAGACCGGCGAGACGTTCAAGCGCCCGGTGACGGTCGGCTACATCTACATGCTGAAGCTGCACCACCTGGTGGACGACAAGATCCACGCCCGGTCCATCGGCCCCTACAGCCTGGTCACGCAGCAGCCTCTGGGCGGCAAGGCGCAGTTCGGCGGTCAGCGGTTCGGGGAAATGGAGGTGTGGGCCCTCGAAGCCTATGGCGCCGCCTACACCTTGCAGGAAATGCTGACGGTGAAGTCCGACGACGTCGCCGGCCGCACCAAGGTCTACGAGTTCATTGTCCGCGGCGACGACGCCTTCGAGGCGGGCATCCCCGAGAGCTTCAATGTGCTGGTCAAGGAAATGCGTTCGCTCGGCCTCAACGTGGAGCTCGAAAACAGCTGATGGGGTCCACGCCTTTCCTCCCTCCTCCTCGTGGGGAGGGACGGGACGCGAAGCGTCCAGGGTGGGGCTCTCGATGACGCCACATCCTGCCGCCGAGCCCGAGGTTTCCCACACTGGCCCTGCGGGCCTGTCCCTCCCCATGAGGGGAGGGAGGTATGTTTGCACCAACCGCGATTGCGAGGGCCGTCAGCCCCTTTCCATCGCGCTTCTTCACTCCTGACGCTTCGGACATGCCATGAACCAGGAAATTCTGAATATTTTCAATCCGGTAGTCGCCGCGCCGACGTTCGACCAGATTCGCATCTCGCTCTCCAGCCCGGAAAAGATCCGCTCCTGGTCGTTCGGCGAGATCAAGAAGCCGGAAACCATCAACTACCGCACGTTCAAGCCCGAGCGCGATGGCCTGTTCTGCGCCGGATCTTCGGCCCGACCAAGGACTACGAGTGCCTGTGCGGCAAGTACAAGCGGATGAAGTACAAGGGCATCATCTGCGAGAAGTGCGGCGTCGAGGTCACCCTGGCGCGGGTGCGCCGCGAGCGCATGGGCCACATCGAACTGGCCTCGCCGGTGGCCCACATCTGGTTCCTCAAGTCGCTGCCCAGCCGTATCGCCATGATGCTCGACATGCCGCTGAAGGACATCGAGCGGGTTCTGTATTTCGAATACTACATCGTCACCGAGCCGGGCCTCACCAGCCTCAAGCAGCATCAGCTGCTTTCGGAAGACGAGTATTCGCGCTTCCAGGACGAGTTCGGCGAGGACAGCTTCACCGCCGAGATCGGCGCCGAAGCCATCCAGGGGTTGCTCAAGGCGATCAACCTGGCCACCGAGGCCGACAAGCTGCGTGAAGAGCTGCAGACCACCACCTCGGAAATCAAGCTCAAGAAGACCTCCAAGCGCCTGAAGATCCTCGAGGCCTTCACCGAAAGCGGCAACAAGCCCGAGTGGATGATCATGACGGTCATTCCGGTCATCCCGCCGGAACTGCGGCCGCTGGTGCCGCTGGACGGCGGCCGGTTCGCCACCTCCGACCTGAACGATCTGTATCGGCGGGTGATCAACCGCAACAACCGCCTCAAGCGGCTGATCGAACTGCGCGCGCCGGACATCATCGTGCGCAATGAAAAGCGCATGCTGCAGGAATCCGTCGACGCCCTGTTCGACAACGGCCGCCGCGGCCGGGTCATCACCGGCGCCAACAAGCGTCCGCTGAAGTCGCTCGCCGACATGCTGAAGGGCAAACAGGGCCGGTTCCGCCAGAACCTGCTCGGCAAGCGCGTCGACTATTCCGGCCGCTCGGTGATCGTCGTCGGTCCCGACCTGAAGCTGCACGAGTGCGGTCTGCCCAAGAAGATGGCGCTGGAGCTGTTCAAGCCGTTCATCTATGCGCGGCTGGACGCCAAGGGCCTGTCCGGCACCGTCAAGCAATCCAAGCGGATGGTCGAGCGCGAGCAGCCGCAGGTGTGGGATATCCTCGAGGAGGTGATCCGCGAGCACCCGGTGATGCTCAATCGCGCCCCGACCCTGCACCGGCTGGGCATTCAGGCGTTCGAGCCCAAGCTGATCGAGGGCAAGGCCATCCAGCTGCACCCGCTGGTCTGCACCGCCTTCAACGCCGACTTCGACGGCGACCAGATGGCCGTTCACGTGCCCCTGTCGCTGGAAGCCCAGCTCGAGGCGCGCGTGCTGATGATGAGCACCAACAACATCCTCTCGCCGGCCAACGGCAAGCCGATCATCGTGCCGTCGCAGGATATCGTGCTCGGCCTCTACTACATCTCGCAGGCCAAGGACGGCGAGCCCGGCGAAGGCAAGGCGTTCGCCGATCTCGGCGAGATCGAAGCGGCGCTCGGGCGCCGACGCCATCACCCTGCACACCCAGATCCGCGCCCGC
>CAWHEE010000025.1:0-77604 GCA_963828365.1 uncultured Alphaproteobacteria bacterium
GAAATCGTCGGCGATGTGCAGTCGGCTCTTGCTCAGGCTGTCGTCGCTGCATCCGGCCAGCATCGCCATTGCACCGAGCGCCAGCACCCATGAGGCTCTCGAACGGATCGTCATCGGCTGGTCTCCGCGTTCCTAGTAGACGACATGGCCGTAGGGTCCTTCGACCCCGCCCTTGGTCGGGTCTTGCGACATCAGCGCCCGGTCTTCCGGCGACAGGTTGCCGAGCTTGCCGTTTTCCATCCCGAACAGGAACAGTTCGTAGTCGGAGGGCGGCACGAAATGGTCGAGCGGCGTCGCCACCGGCCCGCGCCGCGCCACCACCAGATGCGGCGTCACGATCACCACCAGCTCGGTCTGATCTTTCTGGAAGCCGGTCGACCTGAACAACGCTCCGAGCACCGGGATATCGCCCAGGAAGGGAAAGGAATTGATGTTGCTCTGATAGGTGTCGCTCAGCAGGCCGGCGATGGTGAAGGATTCACCGTCGCGCATCTCGATCGTCGTGCTGGCCCGCCGGACCTTGAGGCCAGGAATATTGAGGCCGGATTCGGTGACGCCCTTGGACGGGTCGAGACTGGACACCTCGGGCTTCACGACCAGGTTGATCACCCCGTCACCCAGAATGGTCGGGGTGAAGGCCAGCGAAATACCGAACTGCTTGAACTCGACGGTGATCGAATTGACGGTCGGCGTGACGCTTGCCTGGGCGATGGGAATGGGAATTTCGCCGCCGGCCAGGAAACTGGCGGTGTCGCCCGACATGGCCACCAGCGTGGGCTCCGCCAGCGTCTTGACCAGACCCTTGGTTTCCAGACCATCGACTGCCAGGCTCAGATTGCCGTCCGGCGTGGTAAAGGCGATCGAGGCGGTGCCGAAGCTGTTGGTCAACAGTTGCCCCAGGGTGGTGTTCGCCTGCGGATTTCCGCTGATGGTGTTGCGATTGATCTGCACGTTGAGATTATTGGCCGCCGTTCGTTCCATTTCGACGAACCGCACCGACAACATGACCTGTTGCGTGCCTTCGACGCCCAGCATGTTGACTACCTTGGTCGGCGCAAACGTCTCCGCCAGGGCCAGCGCCTGCTGCAGCGAGGCCGGACTGCCGACGGTTCCCGAAAGCAGCAGCGACTGATTGGCCGCCCGCGCCGCGATGTCCCGCTCGTTCGGCAGGATTTCGTGGAGACGGAGTTTGAAATCCTCGATATCCGGCCCGACGACGACATTGACCGCCGCCACCAGCTGCTTGCCGGGTCCGTAGACGGTGAGCGCCGTCGCGCCCAGTCCCTTGCCGATCACATAGACGGAATGATCGGACAGAGGCAGGACGTCGGCGATCTTCGGGTCGGCGACCATCAGATCGACATAGGGCGAGGGGATTTCCACAACCTGGGATTTGCCTTGACCGATCTCCAATTGGTAGCCGGTGACCCCGCCGCGGGCCGTGGCGGTGGCCTGGACTGCGGCGGGCGCCGCCAGCGAGGCCGTCGACAGGCCGCAGGCGATCGCCGCCGCCAGCGCCATGATCGGATTGAAATTTCGACGACACATCGAATTGGTATAGGCGGTCATTGCGTTGCCCCCCGGGACGCCGGTCATCTTGCGCTCAATTGATAGACGGTGGTTTCGGTGGCTCGGGTCACCCGGATGGACGGACCCATCGGCAGTCCCGGCTGGGGGCGCGGGCGCGGCGGTGGCGGCGGTGGCGGCGGGTCGCCGCCCAGTTGCCGCATGAACGTCGCCTTGCGCAGCTGAGGCTGGGCGTCGTTGACATGCCGCAGAGAGAAGGAAACCGTTCCCACGGTCTGCGCCAAAGTGATCAGTTGCGCCTGCTCCGGCGTCACCTCGACCGTCACCGTATGCACGACCGTCGGCTTGCTGTTTTCCTCGTCGTCGGCCTGGTCGATACCCAGAACGCGAATGTTTTCGGCGAGAATCTGGGTAAGCGCCGTGGACGTCTGTCCCGATGCGCCGCCCGCGGTCCGGGTCAGCAGGATGTCGACTCGCTCGCCCGGTTCGACGAAGCCGCCGACGCCCAGGACGTCGCTCATGTGCACCGCGATCGCCTGCATGCCGGGCGTGATCACGCCGGCGAGATTGAGCCGCCCGCCCGGGCCGCTGACCCGGCTGGACAGTACCGGCTCGCCCGGCGCCAGATCCCGCAGCGCCACGCGCTGCACGTCCTTGCCACCGGCCAGTTCATTGATCGTGCCGAACGCCCCCAACGGCGCGGCGTCGGCGGGATAATTCACCACCTTGAGCATTTCGGGCGTCAGGGCGACGCCGCGGGTGATCGGCAGGGCGGCCACCACCACCGGCGATCCCTTGCCGGTGGTCGCCTGAACCACCGGAGTATTGTGCGAATTGTTCAGGAAGCCGTTGATCATCAGGACCACGATCAGGCCCAGGACGACGGCAATCGCCAGAGTGGCGATGGTGCGGACGGACATCGAGGTCGTCTCTAATTCTTGAGGATGGCGAAAAATCAGCGCCGGGATTCAGTTGATGGTCGAGGACATTTAACGCGGAAATAGCCTCGACTTGTAAAGAAAAACCGCGCGCCCGTCGCTTGTTGGCGGGCGCGCGGCTCTCTTCAGACCCGAAGGCCGGACGCTATCAGCTGCCGCTGATGGTGTTGGACACGGAGCCCAGCTTGTTGGTGATCGAGCCGCCCAGGGTGGTCAGGGCGCCGACGATCGCGGCGGCGACCAGGGCGATGATCAGGGCGTATTCGGCCGCCGTGGCGCCCGATTCGTCGTTGAGGTAGTTCATGACGGTTTGCATTGCGGTGGTCCTTTGATTTGGGGTTGGATTTTCTAAAGATAGAGTACGCACGACTACTGAAGATTTTCAATGAAGCTCCACCGAGTACAACTCTGATACGCGACCTGTGCTCGAACAGCCCCGGAGCTCATTGGTGAGTGACTGTCGAAGAGGTGTATGCCATGACCCTCGGTAGGCGTCGAGCGCAAAATGGTCACTTTCGATATAGTAATTATACCTAAGACGGCGCTGCAAAGGTTAACAAGATGTCTCGTCTGAGTTTCGGAAAGCTTTCGTGCGAGATCGCAGCGTGACCGTTTCAGCGAACCAGCAGCGATCCGCCGCAGCTTTGAACAGCCGTGGACCTGCGGGCGTTCATACTTGAGTAACATGGCGACAAGCTTGTCGTTCGCCGATCCCCATTGCGGTTCACTGTGGAAGTGACGGTTCAGGGCTGGAGCAACAGCGTTTCGGGTCGCGGCGACCCGGAGGAGCTTTCAACCGCTGTGACTGGCGGCTGAACGTTGTTTCCATCTCGAAAGGGAGCGCCCCTCGCCGGCTCTCCCGGCGCTTGGCCTGGCTAGCTGCCGCTGATTTGACCGCTCACATTGCTGATCCTGTTGCTGATCCCGTGGCCCAGGTTGGTCAGGGCGGCGACCAGCGCGGCAGCCACCAGAGCAAGGATCAGGGCGTATTCGGCGGCCGTGGCGCCCCGATCGTCTCGCAGATATCTGTGGAAAGTGCGCATGTTACCTGCAGGCTGACGATTTGTGGCCTCGTCGAGAACGCGGATGAGCGCGCCTCTCGAGAACAGTCGAGGTTTCCGTGGCGAATACAACGACGATCGGGGTTCGACCAATATGCGCCGAAAGAGGACTGCCTATGCCATGCAAGAACCGCGGCGTCGAGCACGAATGATGATGCTCTGGTATAGTAAAAATACCTAATGCAAGATCACCGCCTCGGATCAGCGGCCTTCGCTCTTGCGCCGTTCTTCCAAAGGCTGGACGCCAGCGGTCATTGCGATGCGCAGAGCCGTCGAAAGACTGGAGGCTTTCAGCTTGTCCATGGCGTTGGCGCGATAGATCTCGACGGTGCGGGTGCTCAGATCGAGTTCGTAGGCGATCAGCTTGTTGGGCAGGCCGGCCAGCAGGCCCTGGACGATCTGCAGCTCCCGTTGCGACAGCGCCTCGATCAACGCCTTGGCGCTGGCCTCCCGCGCCGACTCCTCGCCCAGCTGATCGATCTTCTCGAAGGCTTCTTCGAGGGTCTTGAGGAGCTGATCGTTGGCATAGGGCTTTTCCAGGAATTCGAACGCACCGTTCTTCATCGCCTGGACGGCGATGCCGATGTCGCCCTGTCCGGTCAGCACGATCACCGGCCAGCCGACGCCACGGGCGTTCAGTTCCGCCTGGACCTGCAGGCCGGTGATCACCGGCATGTGCATGTCGAGGATGATGCAGCCGGTCGGCTGGTCCTTCAGAACCTCGAGAAACGCCACGCCGGAAACGTGGGCGACGACGTCGTAGCCGGCGCTCTCGAGCAATATGGCGGCCGACTCGCGCACCGATTCGTCGTCGTCGACGAGGTGAACCAGATTAGACTTGTCCATCGCTCTCCTCGTTTGGGAAGATCGGCAGCGTGAAGCGAAAATCCGCGCCGCCCTCGTCCGAAGGCTCCAGCCACATCTTGCCGCCGTGAGCTTCGATGATCCTGCGGCAGATGGAAAGCCCTACACCCATGCCGTCGCGCTTCGTGGACAGAAAGGGCGAGAACAGCGCCTCCAGCATTTCGCGCGCCACGCCCGGCCCGGTGTCCTGCACGCGCACCATCGCCATGGACTCCTCGCGCTCGGCGATGATCGACAACACCCGCGGCGCGGACTGGTGGCGCATCGACTCCACGGAATTGCGCACCAGGTTCACGATCACCTGCTGGATCTGGATCCGATCCGCCAGCACCATGCAGGCGTCGGGGGCGACGGTCGTGCGAAGGGTCACCTGCGCGGCCCAGGGATTTGGCAAGGCCAGGGCGATCGCATCGTCGATCAGGGTCCGCAGATCCTCGGAACGCGAATCGGCTTCGCCACGGGCGATGAAGCCGCGCAGGCGGCGCACGATCTCGCCGGCGCGCACCGCCTGGCTTTCGGCATGTTTGGCGGCGCGCAGCACCCGTTGGCGGCGGGTATCGTCGACCGATTTGGTGGTGTCCTTGAGCAGCAGTTCGATCGCCCCCACCGAATTGCCCACCGCCGTCAGCGGCTGGTTGAGTTCGTGCGCCAGGGCGGCGGCCATCTCGCCCATCGCGCTGAGCCGCGAGACATGGGTCAGTTCGGCCTGCAGATCCATCAGCCGCGCATTGCCGGCCGCCAGTTCGGCCCGCTCCCGCAACTGCTCGGTGACGTCCATGAACACCCCGACGATCCGGCGCAGCAGTCTGTCGGCCGAGTATCGATAGCGCAGCATCCCGTAGAGGTCCCGCATCTCGCCGTCGGCCCGGCGGATCCGGGTGGTGACCACGCGGCGCGAGGCATGATTGGTGACGTCGTCGATGATCAGCATGGCGATCCGCTCGCCTTCCTCCGGGGCGATCAGCGTGCGCCAGTTCCGGCGGTCGGTGCCGAGCGAGCCTGACTCGACGCCGGCGATCGCCTCGAATTCCTTGGAGAAGATCGTCGTGTCCGTCTTGGCGTCGAACTCGATCAGGCCCAGCTCATAGGCGGCGACCGCCTGGGTGAGATTTTCGGTGGTGGCGTGCAGGGCTTCGCTGGTCGATTTCAAATCGGTGATGTCGGTGAGGGTTTCCACGATGCGGGCCCCGGCATCGCCCGGCTGTTGACTGGCCACCAGTCGGGAGGCCATCCATAGCCGCCGGCCGTCTTTGGTCGTCTGCCGCACTTCGCCGGCCCACTCGCCGCTTCGCCGCAGCGTGGCTTCGAGGTCTTCGGCGGTGATCGGGAACTGTGTCTTGAGCAATCTGTCGGAGCGCTGGCCCAACGCCTCCTCGGCAGGGTAGCCGTACAGGTCCTCGCAGGCTTTCGGCCAGTATTCGATGGCGCCGTCGGCCGCATAGACGATGACCGGCGATTGTTCGAGCGCTTTGGCGAGCTGATCGCGGTCCAGGCGTTCGGCCCAGAGCGAACGCAGGATGGCGGTGCCGAAGATCAGCAGGGCGGCCGATCCGATTTCGATATTGATCAGCCTCGCCACATCCGTATCGATCGCACCCAACTGTACGCTGACCCGGGTGAAATAGGTTCCGAGCACCGGCACCAGGGTCATCGGCAGGATGAATCGCGCCATCGAAATGCTCTGATCGGCGACCGTCAGCGTCAGCAACCATCGGCGGTCGCCGCGCAGCAGGAGCAGGCCGGCGATCAGCAACGTCAGAAGCAGCAGCAATTGCATGGCGCCGGCCCAGCCGGCGAACAGGTGATCGAACTGGCCTTGCAGCAACCAATAGCTGATTTCCCAGAACGCCCCGAGCCAGATGCCGGCGCGGACTACGGTCAGGGACAGCAGTGAGGTGAGGCCGCGCGACGACTGGGTGAACGGCAGCGCGGCGGCGGTCGTCAGGATCACCGCCGCCATCGCGAGTCGCGACCAGCCGGCGGCGAGCGGGGCCGGACCGTGGGTCCATCGCCCGGAATAATACAGCAGGGGGTCCAGCCGCGGTTGCGGCAGCAGCGTCAGGGCCAGGAGCGAGGCCACGCCGACCAGCGCCAGCAGCAGCGCGACGCCCAGAACCAGTACCCGGCGCTTCCACACCGCCAGGGACAGCCCGACGGCGGACAGGAAGGTGCCGAAGGTGAAATATATCTGCAGATACACGCCGCCGCGACCGCCGACCGGTTCGAGGGAAATCACCGCCAGCAGAATGGTCGCCAGGGCGAGCATGGCCAGGGTGAAGCGGGTCTGGATGTGATTCGAGCGCTCGATAGCCGCCAACCCCGCCACAGATTGCGACAATCTGCCGCTGCATTGCGAAAAAGCAATATACCGCCCACGTTGACGGTCAACCGGTTTGCGACAGTACGGACCGTCGGCAAACCTTAGGCCCGAACGGCGGCCGGAGCCATTCCGACTAGGTATTAACACAATATGGGGTGTGGCGTCCGGACGGACTATTTTGCCTGCTCCGGAACCGCGTGTCGCCGACTGGCGGCGCCGGAACAACAGAGGATGCATGGTGGGCGTATCGGATGGACCGACGGAAGCGGTCGCGGTGGTGGTCGCGGTGAAGGAGAGCGCCCTGGCGATCTCCATCGAGATCACCGTTCAGGCCCTTGGCCTGCCGGCGATCGTGCACGACCCCGCCGTCGGCCTGGGGGAACTGCCTCTGCAGCGGTGGTCGACGCTGATCATCGATCATGAGTTGGTAAGGCGCGGCGCCAAGGCGTTCATCGATCGCCTGCGGGCGCAGCAGTGGCGCGGCCTGGCGATCCTGCTGACCGAAGACGCCTCGGCCGCCGCCAAACTGGCGGGTACGGTCGACCACGCGGTGGTCATCGAAAAGCCTTTCCTCAATCCCGAACTCGTCGCTCGGTTGCGTCTCGCCCATCCGGAAATAGCCGCGAGCGATCAGCAACCCGCTTTGTGCCACGCGGGACCCTGATGATCCGGAACCCGATCGATGAACCGCTGGGGCGTTCGCCTGTTGGCTTTTTTGCTGCTGTGCGGCCTGGGCTGGCTGCTGATGCAACGCCTCGCCCCGATCGGCTTCAAGTTGATCCTGCCGGAATGGTTCGCGGGCAGGGGATGAGCATCGGCCCGGCGGTCCCGAAAACCCAAGGATACTGTACATTTTTTGAGGCGAGGCGCCGCCATGACAGCAAGGTCTTTCGTCAGATGACCAGCCGACTTGGCCAGCCGAACCGCGTCGCCGGCAACGCTGTGCGTGACACTCGCCAATCCGCACATGATTTGGGCGCGGCGGCGGTCGAGTTCGCCCTGGTGGTGCCGATGTTGTGCACGCTGATCTTCGCCATCACCACCTTTGGCATCACGCTGGCCAACTATATCCAGCTTTCGAACGGCGTGCGCGCCGCCAGCCGCGTGTTCGGCAGTAGTCGCGGTGGATCGACGCCGGTCACCAATTCGATCACCGCCTTCAGCAACGCGGCGCCGCAGCTCAGCGGCGTGACCTATAGTTTCAAGACCGGTGCGCCAGGGGTCGCGGTCGGCTCTCTCGCCGCCTGCGGCACGACCGCCGCCAACGACAGCGCCTGCGCCTCCGCCATCACCACCGCCGGAGTCGGCGGCACCACCAGTGTCACGGTCACCTATCCCACCTGCAACCTGACCGTCATGGGCATCAACTACGCCCCCAGTTGCAGCCTGACATTCACCACCGCGGATATCATCGAATGAGAGGCCTGCCTCGATCCATCAGCGCATTGTTCTCGGCCTATTGGCGCGATCAATCGGGCGCGACGGCGATCGTCATGGTCCTGGCGACCAGCCTGGTGCTGATTCCAATGGCCGGCATGGTCATCGATTTCGGCGACGCCTTCGTCGTGCAGCGGCAGCTTCAGGCCTCGACCGATGCGGCTGCGATCGCCGGCGCCTACAATATTCCACAGGGCACGGCGGTGGCGACCGCCAACAGCTTCAGCAGCATCAGCGGCGGCAAAAACCTGGTCAAGAACGCCAGCGCGACGGTGACCGCCGTCACCGGCTACCCCTTGCTGAAGAATCTCACCAGCACCGGCGTCACATGCATTACGGCCGGGTCCCAGGCCTGCTCAAATGCCATCCAGGTGTACCAGCAGGCGGTCGTTCCGACCTATTTCCTGCGAATGGTCGGCATCAATTCGCTGACCGTGAAAGCCAAGGCCACCGCCGGCCTGCGCGGCGGCAAGGGCCAGGCCCTCGATATCGACATCGTTCTCGACACCACCGCCTCGATGTCGAGTAGTCAGGACAACAGTTGCCATATCACGGGCAATTCGAACCCCTACCGAATTGATTGCGCCAAGGCGGGCGCCCTGGCGCTGTTGACCGGTCTGAACGCGACCTTGGATCAGGTCGGCCTGATGGTGTTTCCAGGCGTGACCACGGCGACGGTCGCCAACGACTATGACTGCTCCGCCAGCACGCACCCCACCGTGCAGGCGTACAATGCCAGTCCCAACTATACGATCTCCGGCCTGGTCACCAATTATCAAACCAGCGGCGCCATCAACACCAGTTCGAACATCGTCCTCGCGGTCGGCGGCGGCGCCGCTGGATGCACCGCCGGTCTGACGGCGGTCGGCGGCGTCGGGACCTACTATGCCGATGTGATCACCGCCGCTCAGCACCATCTGACAACCAACGGCCGCGCCAACGCGCAAAAAGTGATCGTCTTCCTGAGCGACGGCGACGCCACCGCCGCAACCGGCGGCGGCGTCAATGAGTGCAGCCTCGGGGTCGCGGCGGCTCAGACCGCCGCGGCGGCGGGAACCTGGGTTTATTCCGTCGCCTATGGCGCGCAGCTTTCGGGCTGTTCGACGGACACCGGCTCCCATGCGATATCGCCGTGCGAGGCGATGCGACAAATCGCTTCCAGCGCGGCGACGTTCTTTTCCGACGGCCAAGGCGTCAGTGGCGGCTGTCAGGCCACCAACAGCAGCAACAACATCTCCGATCTGGTGTCGTTGTTCTCCAGTATCTCGCAAAGCCTGCAGGCGCCGCGGATGCTGCCGGACGACACCACCTAAGAGGGCGCGGCAGGCCGCACCCGAAAGATCGCCAAGGTGGCCTTGGGGCCCGATAGAGGCTCCAGCCATGCCGGAACCTCGCCCCTGTGCAGGCGGTCGCCGAAGCTGCCGGCGGCGGCGATCATCGGATAGGCCGGGCAGTCGACGACATAGGCCGCATCGAGCTTTCTGACCGCCGCCTCCGCCACGGCCGGCGAGGCGTTGAAGGCGTCGTGCACCGCCAGGATCGCATCGGCCATCCGGTGATACGGGGCGGCGACCGGCGACTGGGACGAATAGATCAGGATGAACGGACCGAGATCGGCGTGCGACAGCACCACGCCGGCCGGCAGCGCGGCGAGCTGGCGATAGGCCCGCGGATCGAAACAGACCTCGAAGGCATAGGGATTTCCCCCGCCCTTCTTCGGTGGCGCCTCGACATTGGCGATCGCCGCGACCGCTCCGCCGACGATGGCCGGTGATACCAGCAATGATGCGATGACGCTCGGGATCATCAGATCGCCGAGCCGCCGCTCGGCGACACGGCTGAGGGCCGCGCCCAGCAGCGGAATGCCCACCCAGAACACATAGTCCTGCATGCGCCAGGAGAAATACCCCACCACGACGGCCGCGATCATCATCGCCGCCGCCAGGATCACCGAGGTGCGCGGCGCGCGCCATTCGCGGGCCACCAACAGGGCGGCGCCGGCCAGGGCCAGCAGATTGGTCACCACCGCGACCAGCGCCGGACCGCGCTCGCGCTTCAACATCGTCGCCAGGGACTGCACCTCCTGGATGCGGTCGAACCAGAACGGCCGCACCGCCGGGTTCATCGCCGCGAACGGACCGTGGATGCACATCGGATCGAGCGCCAGATAGACCCCGCCGGAGGCGACGGCGGTCCCGGCCAGCAGGGCCAGCCGTCCCCAGGCCGGCGCGCGGCCTGCCAGCACGGCCGTAAGACAAAGGCCCGCCCCGGCGACCACCAGGCCGGCCACCAGATTGAGCGCCAGGGCGTCGCAGAACGACAGCGACCAGCGGTCCGGCGGCGTCTGCAGCAAAAACAGGCCGCTGCTGGCCACGGCCAGGCCCAGGCCATAGGCCCCGGCCGGCCCGGCGGCCTTGCGATCCCGCGCCAGGGCCAGGGCGAAGCTGGCGCCGACCAGGGCCTGCATCGCCAGGGCCTCCAGGCCGATGGCCAAGCCGAGGCCGGCCGCCACACCGCCGACCGCGGCCCACAGCGTGCGCCGGCCGGGCGCCAGCGCACAGGCGAAGGCGGCCATGGCCATGACGATCTGCACGTCGTGATGGTCGACCCGGCCGGGGATGAACTGCCGATACAGCTCGATGTCGACCAGCAGCAGCGGCGCGGTCAGCAGCACCGCCGAGCGCCCGCCGAGATTGCGCGCCACGATCAGCGCGCAGCCGATGGCCGGAAACAGCCAGAGGAACGGCCAGGCGATCCGCGTCGCCAGGTCGGCCGCCGAGGGCGGCATCACCAGACGCAGCAGCGACATCATGGCCGCCAGCCCACCGTCGAGCAGCCGCGACCAGTGCAGGAAGACGCCTTGCGGCGGTTGCAGACGAGCGATCCACTGGTCGTACCAGCCGCGTCCCGCCAACAGATCGCGCACCAGATACAGCCGCATGGCGTCGTCGGTATCGCTCGGCCGCGCCGCCAGTCCGTAGCGGGCGGCCAGTATGCCGCACACCGCGATCCCCAGCACAGCGGTGAGCGCGAGCAACCGCCATGGGCGGCTCAAATCCGGTGACCTCGAGAGCCGCATGCCATGCCGATCCAACCGCGCGCCCCCGGCGCGCCTCGCGAGCTTAATGAGTGGAAGTTTCTAGACTTTCAACGAGTTTGGGGCGAGGGCTTGGCGCCGCGTGATTTCGCGACGCGGTCGGCGAGTTGGTGGTCATGTCGGTCGGCTCGGCTCGCGTGGGCAAGGTGGGGGTTGGGGTTGCGGTCGAGCTTCGAACAGCATGAGACGGTCGACAATCTGGTCATCGGCGCCGGGCCGGCCGGCCTGACCACCGCCTATTGTCTCGCCAAGGCCGGGGCGGGCGTCCTGGTCCTCGAACAGGACCGCGCCTATGTCGGCGGCATCAGCCGGACGGTCAACTACAAGGATTTTCTGTTCGATATCGGCGGCCATCGGTTCTTCTCCAAATCCAAGCGAAGTCGTCGGGCTGTGGGACGAGATCCTGCCGGACGACTTCATCGACCGGCCACGCCTGTCGCGGATCTATTACGGCGGGAAATTCTACGCCTATCCGCTGCGGGCCTTCGAGGCGTTGCGTAACCTCGGGCTGTTCGAGAGCGCCCTGTGCATGGCCTCGTTCGGCTGGGCGAAGCTGCTGCCGGTGCGCAGACCCGCGGACCTTTCATCAATGGGTGCGCAATCAGTTCGGCGAGCGGCTGTTCTCGCATCTTCTTCAAGACCTACACCGAGAAGGTGTGGGGCATGAGCTGCGA
Organism: uncultured Alphaproteobacteria bacterium; assembly: GCA_963828365.1. Classification (GTDB taxonomy): domain Bacteria; phylum Pseudomonadota; class Alphaproteobacteria; order Caulobacterales; family Caulobacteraceae; genus Acaudatibacter. The sequence continues at coordinate 11,919 of CAWHEE010000025.1, forward strand.
CGAAATCTCCGCCGACTGGGCGGCGCAGCGGATCAAGGGCCTGGATCTGCTCGGCAGCGGTGTTCGACGCGCTCAAGCGGTCGTGTCGGCATGCCGCCAGCGGGACGGAGCGGTCGGCCAAGACGCTGATCGAGATCGCTTCCGCTATCCCCGCAAGGGTCCGGGGATGATGTGGGACGCCTGCGCCGCCAAGATCCGCGCCATGGGCGGCGAGGTGGTCGATGGACCGTCGGGTGACCAGCCTCGCGTTGGATGCGTCGACGCGGCTGTGGACGGTGGTCACCCGCGACGGCGGCCGGCGAGGCGCTTCACCTACGCGGCGCGCCACGTGATCTCCTCGGCGCCGATGCGCGAGCTGGTCCAGTCGATCTCGCCGACCGCCGCGCCGTATTGCCGGCGGCGCTCGATCTGAAGTATCGCGACTTCCTCACCGTCGTCCTGATCGGCCGCTCGACCACGCCAGATTCCCGGACAACTGGGTCTACATCCACGACCCTCGCGTGAAGGTCGGGCCGGGTGCAGAATTTCCGCTCCTGGTCGCCCGAAATGGTCCCCGACCGGGCTTCCACCTGCCTCGGGCTGGAGTATTTCTGTTTCGAGGGCGACGGCCTGTGGACCTCGCCGGATGCCGAGCTGATCGCGCTCGGCCACCAGGAAATCGGCGAGATCGGCCTGATGCGCCCCGAGGACGTCGACCGACGCCTGCGTGGTGCGCCAGCCCAAGGCCTATCCGGTCTATGACGACGCCTATCGCGCCAATGTCGACGGCGATGCGCGCGCGAGCTCGGGCCGACTCTATCCGACCCTGCACCTGGTCGGCCGCAACGGCATGCACAAGTACAACAACCAGGACCACGCGATGATGACGGGCATGCTGACCGCCCTGAACATCCTGGCGGGCGAGCCGCTTGTACGATGTCTGGGAGGTCAACGAGGACGCCGAATACGGCGAAGCCGGCGTCTCGGGCGCCCGCGAGGCCCTGGCGAGTGAGCGGCTGGTGCCGCGGCCGGCGGCCTGACCAACGCTCATGGATCCCACGCCCGATCAGGAGGCTGTCGGCGCGACGGCCGCATGGCCCCGAGTCTCGCCCAGGCTCCGCCGCATCTTCCACGAATCCTGGAAGTATTTCCTGGTCAGCGCTCTGGCCCTGGCGGTCGACTGGGGTCTGTTGGTCGCCCTGACCGAATGGGCGCGCCTCAACTACCTGTTGTCGGCGGCGATCGGTTTCGGCGTCGGCCTGATCGTCAACTACCTGTTGAGCGTCGCCTTCGTGTTCAGCGAGCGCCGGCTGGCGAGTCGGCGACTGGAGTTCGTCGGTTTTTTCGCCATCGGCGCTCTGGGCCTGGCGCTCAACGAAGTGCTGATGAAGCTGTTCGTCGAGACCCTCGGGCTCGGCTACGCCCTGGCCAAGCTGCCGGCCACCGGGGTCGGCTTCGTGTTCAACTTCGGTCTGCGGCGGGTCTTGCTGTTCACCGCCGCCCGGCCGGCGCAAGGCGCGCCCGGCGCCGGCGATGCTTGAACGGCTGGCCAAGGCCTGGCTCGCAGTGGCGGCCGTGCTGCTGGTGGCTGCTCTGTTGTCGAACCTGGCGCCCAGCAACCGGCCTCTGACCGAGCGGTTCTTTCACGAGCAGGACCTGCCCCTCATGGTCGCTATCGCCGCGGTCGCCGCGTCCCTGCGTCTGGCCCCGGCGCTCGCCGCCGTGCTGGTCGACTGGGGCGAGCGGCTCGCCCGCTCGCCCGCCATGCGCCGCGTGGAGTCGTTTGGGCGACGCCGGTTCGCGGTCTGGCTGATCGCCGCCACGACGGCGCTGATCGCCCTGGCGGGGGTCTGGCTGGTGTTCGACGGCTATGCCGCTGTCGCTCGACGAATTCATGGCGAGGTTCGGGGCCGCCATTCACCGTCATGGACGTCTGCTGGCCCCGGTCGCGCCGGCATGGCGGCCCTATGTGGCGGCGCTGCAACCCCAGTTCCTGTTCGCCACGCCGGATGGCGCGCTGTGGACCTCTTCCTATCTGCCGATCAACGCCGCCCTGCGCGCGCTCGGCGGACTGATCGGCGCCGAGAGCTTGGTGTCACCCGGGCTGGCGGCGTTGAGCCTCGCCGCGGTGTACGGGGTCGGCCGCAAACTGTGGCCCGAACGCCGCTCGACGGCGCTGGTGGCGGTCATCCTGCTGGCCACTTCCAGCCAGTGGCTGCTGACCGCCATGACGCCCTACGCCATGACCGCTCACCTGGCGCTGAACATGGTCTGGTTGTGGCTGTTCCTGCGCGGCGGCCGATCGGGGCACGCCGGGGCTATCGTCGTCGGCTTTCTCGCCTGCGGCCTGCATCAGCTGGTGTTCCATCCGCTGTTCGTCGCCCCGTTCATCCTGCAGGCGTGGCTGGAGCGGCGCCGGCGGCTCGCGGGGCTCTACACGCTCGCTTACGCCGCGATCTGTCTGTTCTGGATCGAGTACTGGCCCTTGGCCGTCGCCTTGTCCGGCGCCGGCGCCGTGGCGGCCCACGCGACGCCGGCGGCCGCGCCGATCGTCGGCGGCGCTATCCATGGTTTTGGCGACCACATTCTCGCGCTGCTGCACGATTTCAGCGGCGCCGGCTTTGGTCTGATGGCCAAGAACCTCATCCGGTTCGCCGTCTGGCAGAACCCGCTGATGATCGCCCTGCTGGTGGTCGGCGCCGCCGGCGCGATCCGGACCGGCGGCGCGCCGCGCGCCTTGCTGGCCGGCCTGATCCTGGCCCCGCTCGCCATGCTGTTCCTGCTGCCCTATCAGGGACATGGCTGGGGTTACCGCTATCTGCACGGCTTTCTCGGCTCTGCGGCGTTGATCGCCGCCCAGGCGTGGACGAGCCTGGCCGACGTCGTGCCGCCCGACCGCCGGCCGGCGGCCCGGGTGGGGTTCGTCGCCGCGGCGGCGGCCTCTCTGCTGCTGCTGTTTCCCCTGCACGCATGGCAGGCGCACGCCTTCGTCGAGCCCTACGCCGAGGCCGACGCAGCGATCCGTCGCGCCGGCGCCGACATCGTCCTGCTGGACGACGACGACGCCTGGTTCACCGCCGACCTGGTCCGCAACGATCCGTGGCTGACCAACCGGCCGGTGGTCCTGCTGCTCGGCGGGGTCACCGAGCAGCAGGTCGCCGCATTATGCGCCCAGCACTCGATCGCCCTGTTCGACGCCCGCGTCGCCGCGCGCCACGGCATTCGGGTCGTCGGCCCCCCGTCCCCAGCCCTCGCCGGGCGGCTTGCCGCCATCGCTCGCCTCGCCTGCGGCCCCGCCCGCCTGCCGGTGCGAGAGGTCGACTGACCCCATCGCCTCCTCCTCGCTGCCTCCATGGAGGGGGACAGGCGCCAAAGGCCTCGGGGCACGTGAAGTGGCCAGGAACAATCGAGATTTGCGTCCCGATAAGCTGAGACCAGGTTTCCAGCCGCCCCGCTACTTCGCCGCCCTGAGAAATTTCGCTTCGTTGCCGTTGATGATCGCCAGCAGAAAGCCGCCGAGAATGGTCTGCGCCCCGAGCGTGATCAGCAGGGTGCCGATCACCGCGGGATACACCGAATAGGCGCGCTGATGGTCGCCGCGCCGACCAGTCGGCGATCACCCACAGCAGCACGGCCAAGCCCCACCGCGCCCAGCACCAGGCCGGCGGCGATCATCGTCTCCAGCGTCACCCAGCTGCCCAGCCGCATGATCCACGACTTCGCCGACGATAGCCGGCGCGGACCCCATGCAGATGGCTGGCCATCGCCAGAACAGCGGCGATGTGGCCCAGGCCGACCAGCGAACTGGCCAGAACGATCCAATAGTCGCCGAGGGTGTATTCGACCCGCGGGCTGCGTCACCCAGTGCCAGCCGGCCATCGCCAGGATCCACCGCCGAGCCGGCGATCGCCAGGGCGCGCCGGCAAGGCGAACAGCCAGGCCGGGCTGAGCATGAACAGATAGCGCAGATGGCGCCAGCCGTCGCGCCACGGGCCGCAGATGCGGCGGCCGGTCGCGCAGGTCGGGCGACAGGGTCGCCGGGGCGCTCGACGATCGTTTCGCCCAGCAGAGCGGCCTTGATCACCATCTCGCTGGCGAACTCCATGCCCGCGCCGGCTCAGCCGCAGGCGGTCGAAACAGCGCGTGGGTCAGGGCGCGCAGGCCGCAATGGGCGTCGCCGATCCCGGTGCCGAACAGCAGGTTGAGGATGCCGGTCAGGACCGGATTGCCGATGTAGCGGTTCTTCCACGGCATGGCGCCCGGCTTGATGCCGCCCTTGAAGCGGTTGCCCATGCACAGGTCGGCGCCGCCGATCAGCGCCCCGATCATCGGCGTCGCCTCGCGGAAGTCGTAGGAGCCGTCGGCGTCGCCCATCACCAGGATAGCGGCCGCGCGCGGCGGTGAAGCCGCCGCGCAGGGCCGCCCCATAGCCCTTTTCGCGCACCGGCACGACCCGCGCGCCCAGCCGCCGCGGCCAGGGCCTGGCTGCCGTCGGTGCTGCCGTTGTCGGCGACGACGATCTCGCCGGTCAGGCCATAGCGGGCGTCGATCGTCGGCCAGCGCCTCGCGGCAGCGCTGGCGATGCACGGCGCCAGGCAGCGCGCCTCGTTCAGGCACGGCATGACGAACGAGACGCCGACGGTCTCGCTGTCGCTCGTCAGATCCAGGGTCGCGCCGTCGGCCAATCGGGTCTCCTCGGGTCAGGCCAAGCAGGTTTTCCCCGATGTGGCAAGAGCGTGACCGGTCAGTAGCCGGCGCGATAGGCCAAGGCGATCAGATCGGCCAGCGGTCGGGGCCACAGCCGGCGGAACATGGCGAGGTCCTCGCGCTGGCGGACGCCGTCGCGAATCAGCCGCGAGGTGGCGGTGAGGGCGTTGTGGCGGCGACCGACCAGCCGTTCGGGGGCGCGGGCCAGGACATGCCCGGCCTCGGCCAGCCGCAGCCAGGCGTCCCAGTCGAGATTGGATTCCAGTTGCCCGGAAAAGGAAGTCGGCGATCCGGTCGCGCGTCGAAGGTCACCGAGGAACAGGGCAGGGGATTGCCGAACGACAGGAAGGCCCGCAGGCGGCCGCCGCTCACCCGGTCGCCGCGCCGAGGCGACTGCTCGATCAGATGCTTGACGATGCTGATCCTGGAGGTGGCCGGCGCGCCGTCGTCGTCGATCTCCTCGTAGCCGGTGAAACAGAGAACCGCCGCGGCTAGCGCGTCCAGCAGCGCGAGGCTGCGCGCCGCGAAGCCCGAAATAGACGTCGTCCTGATGGGCGAGGGTGACCCGGCCGCGCCGGTGGCGGCGAGGGCGAAGTTCCAGTCGGCGGCGATGCCGTCGGCCCTGGGATTGACGATGACGGGAACAGCGTACGCCTCTGACGTATTGATAATATAGTCGCAGGGTGTGGAAGTCGTGATCTCTATTTCACTTTGAATGGATTGCGAGGTCAGTGAGCTTAGGCAATCCCGCAGGTACGGCGATTTACCAAAGGCCATGACGACGAAAGCGTGTCGAGACTTGCTCACGGGAATTGATGTCCCCGGATCCAGGCGGCGGCGATAGATACACACCTGATCATATCAGTACCAGCCCGCCAAAATTAATATTCGGCCGGCTAGCGCTCCGATAAAATTCGATCTCACCATGTTCATGGAAAAAGCAAAGCGCACCCGAGCTAATAAAGTCCGGCGTGAATTTACGAACAATTCGATCAGGCGTTTTTGTTTTGGACCGAGCTTCGTGCCAAATAACTTGAGAAGCTCTCTTGCCTGCGCGTGAACGGGCCAGAATGTCCTTGGATTGTGAATGCACAGCCGGATTAATCTTGCTACCTCGACAAGACGATTCTCGGTAGCGCCGATGCTATTTGCGTTATGTTGCCGGTAAGGATACTCGGATCTTCATCATATATTACTGTGCCGAGCGCAGAGACCACTAGTGCGCACCACCAATCGTGCATAATCATTCCCGTAGTCGGTGGGGCTGCAACGATGGCGCGCCGCGCCGCCGCATTCATGACGATCGTGTTTCCATAGGCGATATTTTCGAATAACAGAGTTCGAAGCGAACGTCGTTGTTATTGTGCGGCCGTCCGAGCACCACCAAATTTCGATCAACACAGAGAACTTGCCAGCAGTAGAGCGCAGGTGTTGCCCGTGAAATTTCTGTCAGGCGCCAAATTGCGCGAGAAATTTTGCCCTCCATCCATACGTCGTCCTGATCACAAAACGCGTAATAGTCGAAATCGTCAGGGACGTATTGGAGCAGTGTCAAAAAGCTTTGCGCCGGACCCAAATTTGGACCCCTCAGCGGTCGGGCGGTTTGTGGCCAATAGCGCTGATAGCGCTCGAGGATATCCAGCGTTTCGTCCGTCGAACCATCGTCCCGGACAAAAACTTCCCAGATTTACATCTTTTTGGGCCAGCAGACTCGAGCTGAGCCTTAATATAGGCCCCACCGTTGTACGTCGATAAGAGCACAGCCACTCTATTTGATTGTTGGGGGGCATATTCTCCATCGCGGTGACATGAGTCGGGGCGACGGTTCTTGCAGCCCAAAGGCGAATTACGAAAGATAGTAGGAATGCCGGGTTGAAGATTTGTAAAAGGCAGTCTCGTCCCCTGGTGGAAGGCTGTCGGGATACCACGGGAGGTGGCGGCAAGTGAATCTCCCCGCAACGCGTACGGCCTTCAGATAACTCTTGGGATCGTAATAATCTCATCCGTATAGGGCAAAGGTAGTGTCAACATCCGCTAGATATACAGGGTGATCACCCGGCATCAAGGGGCGAATTTTATTCTTCCAATATTGCTTTTCCCATTGCCAAATGTGCCATGACTTATTTCCGATGACAAACTTGTCGGTGGTCATTTTCTTTTCGTCAGAAAGGTCTAGCGCTAAGCCAGCTTTGCCAACTCGCTCCCGCGCAGCAACTGCCGCTAGGTCGCCGAGGAAGCCGCCGGGCATCTCGTCGCTTAACTGCAGGTCCGGGTCGGTCAGGCAAAAATCCGCCGGGGTAGCAGCGACAACTCCGAAGGGTTCAAGAGTAAGTGCCGCGGGCCCGGATTTCCAGATAGTGTCACGACTGTACACTCGGAAGCACAGCTCGCGAGAAGATAGCGCATCTTCGGGAAAGTTGACCCACCGTCTAGTAGTATAATTTTTTTAAAGCCTCGCTTTCGAAGTTGTTCTATCATGTTAGAAGTATACGTTGGATTGTTGAAGCACGGGACAAATATCGGTATATGTGTCTGCATATATTCGGCCACACAGGTAATTGTCGACTGCGATTTTCCATCATGCAACGTTGCCAGGGGGGGTGAGGAATTGACTCCTGCGTCGATCCTTTGGTTTTGGGTCTCGGAACGGAGGCGGATATGGCGGTCCGAGAGTGGAGGTAATGCGCGTCGGACAACGCGGCCAACCAATGCTCGAAGCATGTTGGGCAGTGGCCGCGGCAGATCGCGCTTCGAAGTACCGCCTGTATGACCAAAGCAGGCGCGCAATCTCGATCCGCTATCAAAGAGGAGGGGGGCGAGCTTGTCGATCGCCCTCCCGGCCACGAAAAGCATATTGAATTGCTTATCGTCATATTCTCGATCTCGGGCTACAGGAATAAAGCCAGCATCTATAAGCAGAGTTGCGACGCCACTTGCCGTGCTTCCACCCTGCCAAAAAGCATAGTTTTCGCACTCGATGAATACGGCGGTGGTTTTCTCTAAAACCGCCTTTGAGCCCATCAAAACATTTTCGGCGCTGCCTTCAACGTCTATCCACAAGACGAAACTGACTTCCGGTTCGGCTAGTTTTGTCGCGAATAGAACGTCGAGGCTCGCGGCTTCGACATCGAAGTGATTATAGGTTGCGTCCTCGTCTCGAAACAGCAGCGACGCCTTACCCGTGTCGACGGCTTCCACAACGGTGGCCTCGACTATCTTTCCGTCTACGAAAGCCCGCGACAAGGTTCGTGGAACGTGGATTTGCACAGTCCCTACGGCGTCGGAAATCGCCAGATTCCTGTAGGAAATGCCTCTCCCAGTTACTCTCGCTACGTTGCGCGAAAATATTTCGGGGTTTGCCTCGAACGCATAGATCTCGCAGGCCGGGAGTATGCCTCGCATCTCAAGGGAAGCGTCGCCGTCGTTGGCGCCGACGTCGCAGAAGACTGCCGGCTGAAGGATTGGCATCAACCCCAAAAACGTTTCCCTGAGCGCTTCGTTACCATCTGGTCCTGAGGAATTGGCGTTGAGTACGTTCACATCGCGGATTTGAAGATAGGAAACGGCTTGATTGAGCCGATCCACCCGATGTTCCAATAACTGTAGGTCTATTGACGACGATGACATATACATCCCTTAATTTCTACACATCAGATAAATGGAACCAGGCTTTGAACCCTATGGCGCGCGACCCCTAAGGGTGGCTCGCAATGACCCAATGTTCGGTTGCCCTCAATTCAATTGCGCTTCCGGCCCCAGTCGGTGCATCATGGTTATAGCACTCCGCCGGAGATCAGGCGACGCCAGCACTCCGATTGCCATAACCACCCCACAAAGCATCGCCAAAAAGCCGAGGGCTCCCAGACGATTGAAGCTATCTGCGTGGAGCCATCGCGTCATCGAAAGCGCTGCGCCGAGAATGACGGCCCGGTACGCGATTCCTCGCTCGATCCCCCGGCGTTCTTCCAAAGATAAGAGGCGTCTGTAAACGAATGGCGTCCAGAGCAGCGCGAAGAGAATATTTCCTGTCGTCCACACGACGCCTGTCCCGAGCGGTCCGTACGCATAAGCCGCCCACACCACTGCTGGTATAGTGATGGCCCCGAACACTAGATATCCGATCACGTGAAGCCGGATATATCCCAGCGCATACTGCAAAACGGCCGGAACACTCAGAAACGCGGAAACCCCGGCCCCAACGGCATACAGGGATAATATGGGCGCCAATTGTATGGAAAGGTCTCTGCGCCCCGTCCAGGCAAGAAGCACCAACTCGGGCTGGGCCGCAATAGTGCCGGCCAGCCCGAACGCGAGAACCAAGCCTAGCGAGATCGACAAACGATGGATATGAGCGAATTCGGCACGGTGTCCCTGCGCCAGCAGGGCGGTCAGGCGAGGCTGAAACGCCTGCACGAAAGGCGGAACTACCATAGCGATACCGGTACAAATCGACACGACTAGGCTGAAGATGCCAAAGTCTGCCAGCCGCATTGTATGCGACAGTGTTAGTTTGTCGGCTTGGTTGATCATCGTGCCGACCGCGGAGCTAAGGGCAATTCCCGCCGCGAAGCGCGTCTCGGCCGATAGCAGCCGCAAGCCGAGCAGCCATCGCCGAGGCGTTCGCGGCATTGCTCGGTATAGGATAAGGCGGTTTGCCACCGCTTCGGCCAGCGTCATTCCCGCCTGAACCGCAAAAAATCCTACCGGAGATCCCGGCGAGAGCCTCAGCGCGATCAATGAACCGGCCGCCCGTCCTATTGTGCCCACCAGCGCGACTAAATTCACGGCGCGCTGGCGCTCGAAGTCCGACAAGCGCGGTTTGGTACAGCCCTGCCATCCACCGAAATACCAACAGGCAACCGATGAGGCCAGCGAGTCAGCCAGCTCGGAGCTCGGCAACTTCGACGGACCTAGCCAATGATGGGCGACCCATCCCTCCGCCAGGATGAACCAGACAAGGCCGCCAAGTCCAGCAACGAGGAAGACTGTTTCCGCGATCCGTAGTAGGCTCGCCGTACCTTCCGCCTCTAGAGCGCCGGCTCTGAATCGAGACAGTTGTCTCGCCACCGCTGGCGACAAACCAAAGTCAAATAGAAGCATCCATCCTTGAAGTGCTGTATAAAAACCAACAAGCCCGTATGCTTCCGGGCCCATTAGATGTAAATAGATTGGGATGACTAATATACCGACAGCTGCGATAACGATATGTGCAAAAAAACCGACGATAAGTATCGAGGCGAGGCCACCTTCGCCAGCCCGGCTCGAAACCCTGTCAACCTGCGCAGAATTTGGCAAATCCATGATCAAGGCTATAACGACCGATTTGGGCCCAGGCCGAAACGGTTTCTCACGAGGCGCCCGCAGAAGCGACCGCAATGTGACGAATCGTTAGGGTGCAGTCCGTAGCTGTTTGCATAGGTCGATTGAACCGATGTTATCTCGTTCCAACGATGCGCGAGCGCGTGATCGCGACTCCGCCGCCGATGTCCTGGCTGTGGTGGTGACGTACAACCCCGACTCCGACCTGAAGGATAATCTGGCCGCGTTGCGCGGGCAGGTAGGTACGGTATTGATCGTGGATAATGCGTCGTTCGATCGCTCAGCGATCGAAAATGCCGCGAGCGAGCTTGGGTGCCGCCTGATCGTCAATGCACTCAATGTGGGCGTCGCCACAGCCTTTAACCAGGCCGCGCAAGGGCGCTCGACCACGGATTTCAATGGCTGGCGCTTTTCGACCAGGACAGCCGTATCCGACCGGACACGATCAAGGGCCTTCTCGAGCTTGGTCTGGTGCATCCGCAACGCGCGCGTATCGCGGTGCTTGGGCTCAGCCACATTGATCGTGCGATGGGTCGGGACTATCACCGAGACCATGACATAGTCGATGAGGGCCCTTGTTGGCGGTCGGTACGATCGACCATCAGTTCTGGCAGTTTGGTGCGTACCGAAGTCTTTTATTCCTTAGGATTTTTTGAAGACGACCTGTTCATCGATGGAGTCGATCACGAGTTTTGCTTACGCTGCCGATCAAAAGGATTGCTCGTTATCGAAGGTAAATTCCAGATAATGGAACATTCAATGGGACAGGCATCGGAAAATGTTATATTTGGCCGTAAATTTATTTGTACGAACCATTCTGCTTCGCGAAGGTATTATATTACCCGAAATATTCTCGTCCTATGTGCGAGATATGTGATGGTGGATTTTACCTGGGTTCTGCACGCGCTTATCGACCTTGCAATGGGAAGCCTGCTGGCGTTGTGCTTTGAGGCCGATCGAATTGCCAAGTTCGCGGCCGTGGTTGCCGGCGGCCGTGACGCGCTCTTAGGGCGCCTCGGCCCGCGCGCGTGATAAGAAAAGGTGATGAGGTGGGGTGTCTCGCCGGCCATCGCAGGAGGACAGCGCATGGTTGGATACCTGTTCGATGGCTATAGTACTAAGGACGAGGCATATTTTGCGGGTGCGCGCCGGGACTATGTCGACGCCTTACCAAATGACCCTGGCGCAGCGGTCCTCGAGTTAGGTTGCGGTGCGGGCGCTACGGGGGCGCTCGCTCTGCAGGCGGGTAAATGCGCCACCTATGTTGGCATCGAGATGTTCGAAGCCGTCGCGGCGAAAGCTGAGCAGCTGCTGACGCGGGTTCACGTGGGTGATGTGGCGACGATGACGCTGCCTTATGAAGGCGGCTCCTTCGACGCGTTGATCTGCAGCGAAGTCCTTGAGCATTTGGTGGATCCTGCGGCAGTATTGCGGCAGTTGGTGAAGCTCGTAAAACCGGGTGGGTTGATCCTGGCGAGTTCCCCAAATATTTCGCATTGGCGGATTGTCAGTCAACTCGTCTGCGGGCGATTTGAGTATGCCCGAGAGGGTCCAATGGATTACACGCACCTACGCTGGTTCACGCCATTCGAATTCCGCCGGTTGTTCGAGCGGAGCGGGGTCGAGGTCGACGTGTTACAGCCGGTCGGCGGCCGGCACGGGCTGTCTGGGTGGCTGTCAGAGCAGCCTCTTGGCCACTTGTGGTGGTATCAGATCGACCTGCGCGGGCGGGCCGCTCCCCATCACGAGCGGTAATCGCCGTTGATCGCCACATACTGCTTGGTCAGGTCGCAGGTCCACATCACCGCCGCCCCGCTCCCGACGCCGACGTCGACGCTGACCTCCAGTTCGGCCTGTTTCATGTAGGCGCTCATCGCCGCCTCGTCGTAGTCGGCCGCCACCCGCCCGTGGCGGGCGGCGGTCAGTGGGCCGAACGTCACGGACATGCGCTCGCGGTTCACCGGCTCGTCGGCGCGGCCCACCGCCATGACGATCCGGCCCCAGTTGGCGTCCTCGCCGGCGAAGGCGGTCTTGACCAGCGGGCTCTCGGCCACCGTGCGGGCGATCTTGCGCGCCGAGGCGTCGTTGCGCGCTCCGGTGATGGCGATCCGCACGAACTTCGAGGCCCCTTCGCCGTCGCGCACCAGCTGCTGGGCCAGGTCGAGCAGCACGGCGTGCAGCGCCGCCTTGAACGCCAACAGCCGGGGATCGCCCGGGCGGGTGATCGGCCGGTTGCCCGCCTGGCCGGTGGCGAACACCAGCAGGGTGTCGTTGGTCGAGCGGTCGCCGTCGACGGTCACCGCGTTGAAGGTCCGCCGGGTCTCCGCCCGGATCAGGCCCTGCAGCACCGCCGGCGCGATGGCCGCGTCGGTGGCGACGAAGCCAGCATGGTGGCCATGTCCGGCGCGATCATGCCCGAGCCCTTGGCGATGCCGGCGATGTGAACCGGCGCACCGTCGATCTCCGCCTGCCGCCGTCGCGCCCTTGGCGAAGGTGTCGGTGGTCATGATCGCCGCCGCCGCCGCGCCCCAGCCGTCGCCGAATAGGCGGTCTCCAGATCGTCGAGGCGGGCGGTGATCCGCGTGTCGTCGAGCAGCACGCCGATCACCCCGGTGCTGGCCAGCATCACCTGCCGCCGCCGGCAGCCGAGCCGCTGGGCGAAGGCGGCCGCCACCCGGGCCGCCGCCGAGGCTCCCGGCTTGCCGGTGAAGGAGTTGGCGCAGCCGGCGTTGACCACCAGGCCCGCGGGCCGCGCCGCCCGACGCGGCCAGCTGGGCCCGGCACCAGTCGACCGGCGCCGATCCCACGCCGTGCCGGGTGAATACTCCGGCGCAGGCCGTGCCGGGCGCGAACCGCATCACCAGCAGATCATCACGCGGATGGGCGTAGAAGCCGGCGCGCGCCGTCGCCATCTCGACGCCGGCGATCGGCGGCATGTCCGGGAAATCGACCGCCAGGGGCGAGCGGGACAGTCCGGGCTTCAGGATCATCGCTGCACCTCGTTGGCGACCGGAGGGACCGCCGGGCTGGCCCGCGACGCCGCGACCGGGGCGGAGGCGGGCTCGGCCGGCAGGTCGGTGGGGGCCGGGCCCAACAGAGTCTGCACCCGGGCGCGCCGGCGCAGTGTCAGGATCAGGTCCTTGACCTTGTCGTAGGTCAGGAAGCGGATGATCTGCGGCCGGGCCACGTCGAGGGTGATCGGCGTCTCGCGGCGGCGGTCGTCGACCCGCGCCACCACCCAGCCGGCGTCGGTCCTGAACGGCCCGACCAGGTCGCCGGTCTTGGCGCCGGCCAGCGCCTGGGCGTAGGGCGGGGCCAGCATGTCCACGGTGGTGGTCGGCATCTCACCGCCCTTGAACCGGGTGGCGTCGTCCCGCGAGCGCTCGGCGGCGAGCGCGTCGAACGACGCGCCGCGGCTCAACAATTCCCTGGCCTGCTGCGCGTCGGTCTGGGACGCCAGCACGATCTGGCGCAGGTGGATCACCTCGGACGGCGTCTCGTTGGCGACCATTTCGCGATACAGGGCGTCGACCGCCGCATCGTTGACCGTCCGGCCGACCGACCGCTCGAGCAGCTCGTCGCCCAGCACCCGGTCGCGGGCGGCCGCCAGCCGACCCTGGGTGGCCGGGTCCTTGTCCAGCCGCTCGCGGACCGCCTCGTCGGCCAGCAGTTTCTGGTCGACCACTTCGTCGAGCACCTGGCGAAACAGCAGTGAACCGGTATCCAGCGGGTCGCCCTGGCCGATCAGCCCCTGGGTGACGGCCTCGCGCTTGACGTCCGACGTCCACACCGGGACCCCGTCGACCCGCGCCACCGCCTTGTCGCCCGGCTGTGGCGGCCGCTCCGCCGGCGGAGTTCGCTGGCAGGCCGCGAGCATGGCCAGGCCGGCCGCGACTCCGGCCGACCGCCACCGTTCCGCGCCTGTCTTACCCACCGTCACTCTTGCGTTCCCACGGCCAGCCGGCCTAGGCATGATCCCGAAGCGCGCGCCTTGGTCGCGAAAACCCGGCGCGTCAAGCTCGAGGGAGGCGCAAGCCATGAAGTACTACAATTCGGTCGGGCCCAACCCGCGCGTCGTCAACATGTTCATCGCCGAAAAAGCCGTCGAAATCCCCCAGGTCTGGGTCGACATCCTCAAGGGCGAGAACCATCAGCCCGACTACGCCGGCAAGAATCCATCCAGGAACACTCCGGCCCTCGAGCTCGACGACGGCCTCGTCCTGGCCGAGATCACCGCCCTGTGCGAATATATCGAGGAACTGCATCCCAGCCCGCCGCTGATCGGCCAGACGCCGCGCGAGCGCGCCGAGACCCGCATGTGGGTGCGGCGGATCGACCTCGGCATCGTCGAGACCATGGCCAACGGCTTCCGCTATTCCGAAGGGTTGGGCATGTTCAAGGACCGGGTCCACTGCATCCCCGCCGCGGCCGCCGACCTCAAGGCGATCGCCCAGGAAAAGCTGACCTGGCTCGACGGCCTGATCTCCGGGCGCCAATGGGTTTGCGGCGAGCGTTTCACCCTGGCCGACATCCTGCTGTTCTGCTTCCTCGACTTCGGCGCGAGCGTGGGGCAGCCGATCAACCCGGACAACCAGACGGTCATGGCCATCTATGAGCGGGTAAAGGCCCGCCCGAGCGCCGCGGCCACCGCCTAGCCCGGGCGGGTGCGGGCGTGGATTTCTCCAACCCGCGCCGGCGCTCGGCATTTTTCGAGATCCACCGCGACCTGCCGCGCGAAGGCCCGGGAGACCGCGCGTCCACTCTGCGCGCGCTGGCCATGGCCGGCGATCTGCCCCGGGCGGCGCGGGTTCTCGACATCGCCTGCGGTCCCGGGGCCCAGACCCTCGATCTGGCCTCGGCCCTGCCCGATGCCCGGATCATCGCCCTCGACAATCATCGGCCGTACCTCGCCGCTCTGCGACGCCAGGTCGACGACGGCGGACCGGGCGAGCGGATCGAGACGGTCGTCGGTGACATGGCGGCGATGGTTTTTCCGGCCCGCTCGTTCGATCTGATCTGGTGCGAGGGCGCGGCCTATATTCTCGGCGTGCCACGGGCCCTGGAGTTGTGGCGGCCCTTGCTGCGCACCGGCGGACGCATCGCCCTGACCGAGGCGGTGTGGTTGCGCCCCGATCCGCCGGACGAGGCCCGGACCAACTGGCTGGACTATCCGGCGATGACCGATGTCGCCGGGGTCCGCGGTCAGTTCGCGGGCGCTGGCTATGAACTGCTGGGCGACTTCGTCCTGCCGTCGGCGGCGTGGTGGAACTACTATGGGCCGATGGAAGAGCGGGTGGCCGACCTGCGGAACCGGCTCGCCGCCGATCCCGACGCCCTGGCGGTGTGGCGCGAGGCGCGCGACGAAATCGACGCCTATCGCCGCCACGGCGACAGTTTCGGCTACGCCTTCTTCGTGGCCGCCCTTCGCGTTGACACTGCGCCCCACCCTCCCTAAGTCTCCCGCGCGCCGCACGCGCGGATTGTACGAGCCGGCGAGGGGTTCCCGGTGGGCCGTGCGCGGTCGCCAAAGCCGCCGCCGCGCAACAGGCTTCAACCGGACGCACCCGCCGCCATGCTCGCACTGAAAAAGCTCTTCGGCTCTCCCAACGATCGCAAGGTCAAGACGATGATGGCCCGTGTGGCCAGGATCAACGCCCTCGAGCCGGAGATCTCGCGGCTGTCGGACGACGATCTGCGCGCCCGGACCGAGGCGTTCCGCGCTCGCCTGGCCGCCGGCGAAACGCTCGACGATCTGCTCAACGAAGCCTTCGCGGTGGTGCGCGAAGCCGCCCGGCGCACCCTCGGCCAGCGCCACTACGACGTGCAGATGGTCGGCGGCATGGTGCTGCACAAAGGTGGCATCGCCGAAATGCGCACCGGTGAGGGCAAGACCCTGGTCGCCACCCTGCCGGTGTATCTCAACGCCCTGGCCGGCAAGGGCGTGCACCTGGTCACCGTCAACGACTATCTGGCCACCCGCGACGCCGACTGGATGGGCCGCGTCTACCGCTTCCTCGGCATGAGCGTCGGGGTGATCGTCAACGGCTTGTCGCAAGGCGAGCGCCAGCGCGCCTACGGCGCCGACATCACCTATGGCACCAACAACGAATTCGGCTTCGACTATCTGCGCGACAATCTGGTCTATGACGCCGGCGAGATGGTGCAGCGCGGCCACCACTTCGCCATCGTCGACGAGGTCGATTCGATCCTGATCGACGAAGCTCGCACGCCCCTGATCATTTCCGGGCCGACCGAGGACCGATCGGATTTCTACCGCACCATCGATCTGCTGGTGAAGGAGATGATCAAGGATCCCGAGACCTTCGATCACGACGAGAAGCAGAAACAGGCCCTGCTGACCGAGTACGGCTCCGAGACCATCGAGGAAACCCTGCAGGCCTCCGGCCACCTCGCCGACGGTTCGGCCGGTCTCTACGACCCGGCCAATATCTCCGTCGTTCACCACGTCAACCAGGCCTTGCGCGCCAACATCCTCTACCACCGGGACAAGGACTACATCGTCCGCGACGGCGAGGTCATGCTGATCGACGAGTTCACCGGCCGGATGATGCACGGCCGCCGGCTGTCGGAGGGCCTGCACCAGGCCATCGAGGCCAAGGAAGGCGTCGCCATCCAGCCCGAGAACCAGACCCTGGCCTCGGTGACCATCCAGAACTACTTCCGACTGTACGGCAAGTTGTCGGGCATGACCGGCACGGCGGCCACCGAGGCGCAGGAATTCCTCGACATCTACAAGATGGACGTCACCGAGATCCCGACCAACCGGCCGGTGATGCGGCGCGACGACGACGACGAGGTCTACCGCACCGCCGCCGAGAAGAACCGCTCGATCATCAGCCAGATAGAGGACTGTCATCGTCGCGGCCAGCCGATCCTGGTCGGCACGGTATCGATCGAGAAGTCGGAACAACTCTCCGATCTGCTCAAGGCCCATCGCTGGGAACAGGACGGCAAGACCGTGCTCGGCCTGCCGCACAGTGTGCTCAACGCCCGCTATCACGAGCAGGAAGCGTTCATCGTCGCCGACGCCGGGGTCCCGGGCACGGTGACCATCGCCACCAACATGGCCGGCCGCGGAACCGACATTCAGCTGGGCGGCAACCTCGACATGCGCCTGGCGCGCTGGCGCAGCGAACAGGCGGGCCTCGGGCGCGAGCCGACGGCGGAACAGGAACAGGCCGAAAAAGCGGCGATCGAAGCCGAAATCGCCCAGAAGCGCGACCAGGCCCTGGCCGCCGGCGGCCTGTTCGTGCTCGGCACCGAGCGCCACGAAAGCCGCCGCATCGACAACCAGCTGCGCGGCCGCACCGGCCGCCAGGGTGATCCCGGCCGCTCGAAATTCTTCATGTCCTGTGAGGACGACTTGCTGCGCATCTTCGCCGGCGACCGTCTCGACGCCATCATGCGCACCTTCGGGGTCGAGGAAGGCGAGGCGATCACCCACAAGTGGCTCAACAGCGCCATCGCCACCGCCCAGAAGCGCGTCGAACAGCGCAACTACGAGATCCGCAAGAACCTCCTGAAATACGACGACGTCGTCAACGATCAGCGCAAGGCGGTGTTCGAGCAGCGCCGCGACTTCATGGAGTCGGAGCGATCTGTCGCAGATCGTCACCGAGATGCGGCACGACACCATCGACGACCTCGTGGCCCGCCACTTGCCGCCCAAGGCCTATGCCGACCAGTGGGATGTCGAAGGCCTCGACGAGCGCGTGAAGTCCCTGCTCGGCCTCGATCTGCCGATCAAGGACTGGGCGGCCGAAGAAGGCATCGCCAACGAGGAAATCCAGCAGCGCCTGACCGTGGCCGCCGACGCGCGGGCGGCCGAGCGCGAGGCGATGATCTCGTCCGAACAGACGCGCCGCCTGGAAAAGAATTTCCTGCTGCAGATGGTCGACATGCAATGGCGCGAACACCTGATGCACCTCGACCACCTGCGCAACGTCATCGGCCTGCGCGGCTACGGTCAGCGCGATCCGCTCAACGAGTACAAGACCGAGGCGTTCTCGCTGTTCGAGACCCTGATCGGCGATCTGCGCCAGAACGTGACGCGCTGGATGATGACGGTCGAGTTCCAGTTCGCGCCGCCCGAGCCGGCCCCGGCGCCGATGTTCGAGGTCCACATGGATCCGATGACCGGCCAGAACGAACGGGCTCTGGAATTTGCCGGCGGGGGGCTGGCCGGCGGATCGGCCGAGCAGAGGGCCGCGCTGCCCTTGTCTGCCATGCCGGCGGGCTTCGAGCGAACGCCGCGAAACTCACCCTGTCCGTGCGGATCGGGCAAGAAGTTCAAGCACTGCCACGGGGCCCTGGTCTAGACCGGCCGACCGCGCGACCGCGGCGGCGATCGTGACTTCTGGGGCGCCACCGGCTCGACCGACGCCGGCTGATCGCGGGGTCGGGGTCGCTGCTGGCGCTGGCCGGCTGTTCCGGCCTGCGCGCAACGGCCGGCTTCAGCGCCGCGACGCCGCTCCACGTCACCCACGCCCTGCCGCCGGTCCGCGCGGACCTCGACCGGCTCTTCGACATCACGGTCTGCCTGCGTCCGTTCCGCGCCGCCGGGCCCCGGCTCGACACCGAAGTCATCGGCGACACCCTGGTGGTTCACAACTACGGCCACGGCGGCAGCGGCTGGTCGCTCTCCTGGGGGTCGGGCACCCTCGCCGTGCGCAAGGCGATGGCCTCGAGCCCGCGCGACATCGCGGTGATCGGCTGCGGCGCGCTGGGCCTGACCGCCGCGATCCTCGCCCAGCGGGCCGGCGCGCGCGTGACCATCTACGCGCGGGACCTGTTGCCCCAGACCCGATCGGCCCGCGCCACCGGCAGCTTGGACCCCCGACTCCCGCATCGCCCTGGCCAGTGTCGCCGCTCCGGGCTTTCCGGCCCTCTGGGAGGAGATGGCCCGGACGTCGTTCAAGACGTTCCGCGCCTATCTCGGCCTGCCGGGCGATCCGGTGGAATGGAGCGACCGCTACGTCGTCTCCGACCCCGCGTCCGGCGTGGGCCGCGGGCCCGATCCGCCCGGCGCGCTCGAGTTCGCCAGCTATCGCGACCGCATCCTCGACATTCAGCCGCGAGCCCGCGCCCTGCCGCCCGAGCGCTCGCCGTTCCCGAACGCCGCGGTCCGACAGTTCTCCGCGCTGCAGTTCAACATCGCCGACTACGGCCACACGCTGATGACCGACTTCCTGGTCGGCCGGCGGGACCGTCCGCCGCGCGCGAGTTCCATAGCCCCGCTGAACTGGCCGAGCTTCCGGAAAAGGTGGTCATCAACTGCCCAGGCTACGGCGCCCGCGCCCTGTGGAAGGACGAGTCCGTCGTCCCGGTACGGGGCCAGATCGCCTGGCTGATTCCGCAGCCGGAGGTGCGCTACGGACTGTATTATCGCGACGTCGGCGTGCTCTCGCGCCGCGACGGCATCGTCGTGCAGATCGCTCGAGGGGGGCGACATGCGGGGTTATGGCGTCGCCGATGAAACTCCCGACCGCGCCGAGGCCGAACACGTGGTCCGGACCATAGCTGGCCTGTATCCGACCTGACCGCCCGGGCTGGCGAGGGCCCGGAACCAAGCTGGAAAACCGGCGTTCGGTGACCGTTGACGCCGAACAGCGGCCGTCCAGGAGGGTTGTGTCCGTCAAGTTCTGCAAAATGGTTTGGGCGAGGCGGTCACAGTGGTGATCGGTAACGTTCCTTGATCGCTTGCTGGCTCTGAGCGGGGGAGGGTCGGCGGGGTCAAGGCTGGCGCTTCTGCGCCACCGCGGAGCGGCGCGAAGCGGCCTTGAGGCGGACGACGCTCTGCCGCACCCTCCGGTCATGCGGCCAAGGCTCGCAGGGTTTCCTTCTTGTGCTCCCTCAAGTGCTCCATGTTGAGATAACGGATGGCCTCCAGCCAACCCTCGTGTGTCTCGATGGCAAGCGCTCGGCTCAGACGCAGGCAACTGGCCGTATTGGGGAATATGCGCACCACCAAGGTCCGACGCTTCAGTTCCTGGTTTAGCCGCTCCAGCATGTTGGTCGACTTCATGTGCTTGTAGCGGACGCCGATCGCGCCACATGAAGGCCTGATCCACGCGAGAGACCGCCATGATTGCTTCCCCCACCGTCGACCGTTTCACGCTCGGCGATAAGACCGTTGGCCGGGTCGGTTACGGCGCGATGCAGCTGGCGGGTCCGGGTGTGTTCGGACCACCGCGCGACCGCGACATGGCGATCGCGGTGCTGCGCGAGGCGGTGGCCAGTGGCGTCGACCATATCGACACCAGCGACTTCTATGGTCCGCACATCACCAACCAGCTGATCCGGGAGGCGTTGCATCCCTATCCCGATAAACTGGTGATCGTGACCAAGGTCGGGGCTGTGCGCGGCGCGGACGCCTCGTGGAATCCAGCCTTGACCGCCGCCGACATCACCAGCGCGGTGCACGACAACCTCAGGAACCTCGGCCTCGAGGCGCTGGACGTGGTCAATCTGCGAGTCGGCGGCGTTCACGGGCCGGGCGAGGCGTCGATCGAAGGCCCTCTCTCCGCGCTGGCCGATCTGCGGCGCCAGGGGCTCGTCCGCCACATCGGGCTGAGCAACGTCACGCCAGCGCAGATCGCGGAGGGCGCGGGCGATCGCGCCGATCGTGTGCGTGCAGAACCACTACAATCTCGCCCACCGCCATGACGACGCGCCTCGTCGACGACCTCGCGGCCGACGGCGTGGCCTATGTGCCGTTCTTTCCGCTGGGTGGGTTCAGCCCCCTGCAATCGACGACGCTGTCGGAGGCCGCCGCCAGCCTCGGGGTGACGCCGATGCAGGTGGCGCTGGCGTGGCTGCTCCAGCGCGCGCCGAACATCCTGCTCATTCCAGGCACGTCGTCGCTGGCGCATCTTCGTGAAAATCTTTCGGTCGGGGAAATTCGGCTCGATTTCGGACATGCTCGAGCGCCTGGACACCATCGCCGCGCCGTCCCGCGCCTGACGCGCGACGAGGCGGCGCGGGCGCGGCGATACTCGACATCGCCGCTATGTCGGGACCTGACCGTCGATTTCCACAAATGCGGTCTCAGGAAGCCCTGACGCGGTTGTTCCGGGGCCCGTGCTCGAGTTCGACCAGCCCCATTACCTCCAGGACCGGAGTGACGTAGTTCGCGAACCGACCGCGATAGCCCTTGCGAAGGCCGTAGTATCCGCCGACGGGATTATCGGCCGCCCGGGCCCACGCTTCCACCGAGCCGTCCTTCACCGGCTTGCCCTCGTCGGCGTTGCCGAGTTCGACCCAGTCCCCACGCGACCGCAGCATGGCGTGGAGGTCGTCCACGGCGCGCAGTTGATAGGACAGGCGCGTGGTTCCGACTTGAACGATCAAGGCCGGCGGCGTGGCGGTCTCGTCACGCCAAGCTTCATAGTCCGATGTCTGCGAAGGAGTCTGCAGTTTCCAAGGGTCATCCTTGGCGCCCGTGCCATGGGTTATCGTCGTCATGTCCGCTCCTTGTCGTTGAGGCCTCGGCTGTACCAGTCCTTAGATGACGCCTTGTGTCATATATCGCGAGCGACCCATGCGTGCGTCCCGACTTCTCAGACTGCTCCTGTTGCTGCAGAACCGGGGACGGATGACCTGCGCCCGGCTGGCGACCGAACTCGAGGTCACCGTGCGCACGGTGCTTCGCGACGTCGACGCCCTCACCGAAGCCGGCCTTCCGATCATCGTGCACCGGGGAAGTCACGGCGGTATCGAACTCGGCTTCAACTATCGGACCCGATTGCTTGGGCTGGCCTTGGACGAAGCGGAGGCTCTGGCGCTCATCTTGCGCCGTCCGGCCCCTGAGCTTGTCGCCCTCGGACTTCACGACGCCGGCGCGCGGGCGGCTGAAAAAATACTCGCGTCTCTGCCGGACGCTCTCAAGGCGAGGGCCGAATTGGCGAGCGAACAGGTCCGTTTTGATCCGATCGACCAACCGCCGCCCGATCCGGGCATAGCCGCTCTCGCCGCCGCGGTGCGGCAGTCCCGGATCGTGTGGATCGCCCGCGCCGGTCACGACCCGCAGGAACTCCATCCCAGCGCTTTGGTCGTCGGCGCCGGTGGATGGCGGATACTGGATGCCCGGCCGGGGCGCGGCGCAATTGCGCTTTGCGATATCGTGGCGATCCAGATCTCCCGCCATACCTACCGCTGACCGTGAACGACCGGGCGCCTATATCCGAGCCAGGCGCGTTTCGAAGGAAAGTTGGAGACTGCCCGATGTCGCAATACCTGTGCCCCCACTGCGGGGCCGCCAATCGCATTACCGCCGGACGTGATGCGCGTCAGGCAAAGTGCGGAAAATGTCATCAACCGGTTCTGACCGGCGCTCCTCTCGAGGTTTCCGGCGCCCAACTCGCGGCGCATCGCGACGCCACCAAAGGGGCGGCGCTTTTGCTCGACGTGTGGGCGCCATGGTGCGGTCCCTGCCGCTCGATGGCGCCGCAGTTCGCGGCGGCGGCCAAGACACTGGAACCGGACGTCCGCCTTCTGAAACTGAATTCCGAAGCCGAACCCGCCGCGGCGTCGGCGCTCGGGGTTTCGGGCATCCCCGCGCTGTTCCTGATCAGGGAGGGCAAAATAATTGGCCAGACCGCCGGGGCGATGCCGGCTGCCCAGATCGTCGCCTGGACCCGCCAGGCCCTGGCGGCGTCGACCCCGGCCGCGGTTCATCCGGGCTGAGGCGCCCGGCCCCGGCCGGATGATTTGGCGATGGCCGCGCCCATCTGGCCCGAAGCGAGAGCGGCCGTCATTGTAAGCGGGGCGGGTTTCTCCCGGATATGAATTATCTTGTTGCTCCGCGTGTCGACCAGAACGTAGCCGTTGGCGGGATCTTCCGGCCAGACATCGTCCCAGATCTCGTCCGCGAGCCGAACGGCATCATTTGCCGGCCCGGCGGCGAGACCCAGCGGAGGCCCGAAACCCTCCATCGGCCTGCGGGCGTCCATGAAGAAGCACATACGATATCGCGACACGGCCTGATCCAGCAAAAGGGCTCCACGACCACATGCGTGGCGGAGGACGGGCGGGGCGCCGTCGCCCGATGATCGACGACGCGGCGGTCGCCACTTCTTTGAATTGGATCAATTTTTAAATAATTTTGTCAAATAATATTGCTATTATGCTCTGGGTTCTACAGGAAAGCAATATTCTACGAAGATGTTGGCGATCCGACGGCGAGTATATCGCCGTCGGAGATGATCACACTACCTTGCCACCGTGATGTATCGACCCCGTTCCCCGGCGATCGTCGTAGGTGATCGCGTCGCCATTCGGGTGTCGCGTCAAATCGGCCGCCGGTCACTGGACGACGCGGCCAGTCGCGCGGCCGTGGGGCCGGAACCATCGCGCGAAAGTCCCGTTCCGAATCCCGTGATGATCTGGGCGGGCCTGCGTGAAATCATCGACGACAGTCATGCGGCCCGGGATTGTCATGGTCGCCCGGTCATGCCTGGCCATCCTGCTCCTGGTCCTCGCGCCCCCCCTGCGAGCTCAGACCGTCACCGATCCGACCGCCCCGCCGCCGGAGGCCGCCGCAAAGCCGAAGCCGGGCTCGCCTTCTCCCTTCATCTTCACCGCCGCCTACACCGCTGACCTGCTCGCCGACGTGGCCGGTGGTCAGTCGACCGGCGTCGGGACTGTCGATCTGCTCAAGCTTTCGGCGGGATACGACGGGGCCCTGTCCGGCCACCCAGGCCTGGTGGGTCTGGTCAGTATCGAACATGCCTTCGGAGCGGATTTCACCGCGGGCCGGGTCGGCGGCCTGCAGGACGTCAGCGGCAACGAGGCGCAACCGGGAGCGCTGCGGCTTTACGAGGCCTGGCTGCAGCAGTCCCTGCTGCAAGGGCGGGCCGGGCTGAAGGCCGGGCTGATCGATATCAACACCACCTTCGACGTGCAGGAGACCGGCGCCCTGTTCCTGAACGCCTCGCATGGTCTGGCCGCCGAAATCGCGGATACCGGGCTCAACGGGCCCTCCGACTACCCGACCACCGCCCTGGCCCTGAGCGGAGTTCTATCGGCCGGCCGAGGGCTGGACGGCGCAATTGGCGGTGTTCGACGGGGTGGCCGGCGATCCGGACCACCGAAGCCAGTTCGTCGCCGTCAAGCTGGAGGGCGCCCTGATCGTCGGTCAGATCGAGAGGCGGTTCGGCGATTTCGCCCGTGTCGAGGCTGGCGCTTGGACCTATACTGCGGGTTTCGCCTCGCTCGACCAGTTCACCACCACCGGCGCGCCGCGGTTGGTGCATGGTGACGATGGGGTCTATGCCCTGGTCGAGGGCCGGTTGCTGGCCAGGCCCGGCGCCGGATCGGGCGACGGTGACGGCGGCCTCAGCGCCTGGCTGCGGGTCGGGGCCGCCAATGGTGACATCAACCCGGTTCAGAACTACCTCGGGGCCGGCCTGGTCTACACCGGTCTCGTCAAGGGCCGTGAGAAGGACGAGGTGGGCGTCGCCATCGCCAGGGCGGGCTTTGGTCCCGGCGCCCGCTACCAGGCTAGATTGAGCGGCCGGGACATCGCAAGCGCCGAAACCGACCTCGAGGCCACCTACCGCTTCGTCTTTCGCGACTGGCTGAACCTGCAACCGGATCTGCAGTATGTCATCGATCCCCACGGCGATCGTCACATCGCCAATGCCCTCGTCGTCGGCCTTCGCTTCGCCTTCACCTATTCGCGATAGGGCTCACTGCGGCGCGGGGGGCGCTGGCGGTGCGGCGGGAACCGCGATCACCGCCTTGCTCGCCGCATCGGCGGGACACGCCCGGCCGCGCTCGAAACAGGCCCGGATGGATTCGCCGTCGAGCATCCGCCAGTCGACTTTCGTCGAGTAGTCGGCGCACGGCTGATCGACATTGCGATGGATCGCCGGAACGCCGGCGCGAGCGAGGTCGACCACCGTCCCGCCGGCGCCGACATGTTCCAGGCGCACCCGCGACGGCGACAGCAAGGTGCCCCGCGCCCGCCGGCAGACCCGGCCGGCGATCTCCAGGCCGCCGTTCGAACTGTAGACGCTCGGCCGGCTGAGCGTGAAATAGGCCGAGCCGGTGGCTTGCGCCGTAATATCCACCCCCGCGCCGGAACTGGCGCAGCCCGCCAGAACCAGTGCGCAGAACAGTCCCGGCCAGGCGACAATCCGCGTCATCATCGATCCCATCATGTATCGCGCCCACACTCAAAGCACGAGACGCGGTGGGGTTGCCGCGCATGGCGATCCGGCGCGGTCGCGCCCCTGTGTGCGGCCCTGGACAATCGCGCCCGTCTGGCGGATTGGCGGATCGGACGGAGGATCCCGACGATGCAGGCGACCGCGCGGCAGCTCATCGACCGGCTGCAGTTGCGCCCCCACCCGGAAGGCGGCTGGTACCGTGAAACCTGCCGGACGCCGGGGCCGGATGGCGGCCGCGGCGTGGTGACCGCCATTCATTTCCTGCTGGAGCCGGGACAGCGTTCGCATTGGCACCGGGTCGACGCCACGGAGATCTGGCTGCATCAGGCCGGAGGCGCCGTCCACCTTCGCATCGCCGCCGGCGGCGAAATTACCGCGCACCGGCTGGGTCCGGACGTAATGGGCGGCGATGTCCTTCAGGCCGTGGTGGCTGCCGGTCGGTGGCAGGCCGCGGCAGCCGGCGAGACCTGGGCCTTGGTCGCCTGCGTGGTCGCCCCGGCTTTTGAATTCTCGGGTTTCGAACTCGCCCCGCCCGGCTGGGCCCCGGACGGTCCGATCGGGCCGCTTTGGTGAGATCCACCTCATCGCAACCGACCGATTTTCATCGGCCAAAAAACCGCGACCCTTGGTCCCAAGGGCCGCGAACCCGCCCCGTTGCCTCGGCAAGCGGACCATGTCTTAACTCCACGCACTGGCGTCTAACACACGGAGAACCGTCGGATGGCGTTCACCGCCCGATGTCTGACAATCGCGGTCATCGCCGCCGCCGCCGCCAATGGCGCTTGGGCGCAGACGCCGCCGTCGGTCGCCTGCACGGCGACGACGACCTACACCATCGATGGCCAGGCCGGAGGTCCCGGTTCATGGACCCGGACCGCAAAGCGGAAGTGCACCATCCCGGGTGTGTGGTCCGATGCCCCTGACAAGGCGGCCTGGACCATCCACAAGAGCGGCAAGGGCGCTCTCATCGGCTCGGTGACGTTCTTCGGCGTGCAGCCGCCCGGCTGCGCGGCGACCTGGCCGCTCGTCGGGTCGATCACCAACAGGAAGCACTTCAGCGTCACCGCGACAGATCCGACAGGCTCGAATCCGTCGTGCGTAAAGACCATTGAAGCCGTCGCGGCGATCCAATGACCAAACTATCCTCGAGTAGTCTTGATTTCCCGACGACCGAATATGGAGCAGCCTCAGCCCCGGCGGCGCAGGCGCTCCAGCTCCGCCTGCACCGCCCGCTCGCGCCCCGCGTCCATCGCGCCGTACACTGACAGACCGTGGGCGGCCAGGCCGATGCCCCAGCCGAACAGCGGCCAGATGAACCACAGGTAGTGGGGCGAGGTGGCGAGGTTCAGCCCGGCCAGGCCGGCGTTGACCAGGCCATAGACCATGGCGTGGTTGCGCCAGCCGATCTTGGCGTCGGCTCGCCGCTCGGCGAGCTGGCGCAACTGGGCGTCGTTACGCGGTTCGGTCATCGCCCGCCCGCTCAGCCGGCCGGGCGCCAGTTGCCGTGGAAGCCGAACGGCACGCGACGCGGCAGGCGCGCGGCGGCGATCGGACCGGCGGCGACATCCTGGGCGTCGAACACCAGGAACTCGCTGGTGTCAGCTTCGCCGCGGTAGACCACCGACAGCACCCAGCCGTCGCCCTCGTCGGCCCCGGGGTGGCGCGGCACGAAGATCGGCTCGCCCGTCGCGTCGCCGGCGTCGAGCGCGAAGCCCTGTCGCCCGCCGTTGGCGTGGTCGACATGGGCGATGATGTCGGCCCCGACCCCGCCGGCGCGGGCGCCGGACGCCGCAAACCAGCCGTGGCGATAGGCCAGACCGGCGCGGCGCTCGTCGAACCGGGGGAAATCGCCCGGCCGGTCGTCGAGGGGTTCGCGCTTGACCAGCGTGCCGTCGCCGGCCAGGTCGATGGTCCAGCGGCTCAGTCTGGCCCCCGAGGGTCGGTTCAGGCTGCCGTCCAGATTGGGGAACAGTGGCGGCGTGGAATATTCCATGACGTCGGCGTAGAGAATGTCGCCGTCCTCCCACGCATTCATCGGGTGGAACACGAAACAGGGCTCGACCTCGAACCAGCGGATGGTGTCGACCGGCGCGTCGCGGCGCATCACCCCGACGAACCCGCCCTTGTCCGGCTCCCAGGCGAACGGCGGCGCCCCCGCATCGCCCGCTCCAGGCTGCCGGTCAGCGGCAGGATCGGGAACAGCACATGGTTGCGGGTGACCATGAAGTCATGGACCATGCTGCAATACGGGGCCTCGAAGGTCTCCCGCCGCACCACCTCGCCGGCGGCGTTGGTGACGCCGAACGACAGGGCGGTGTTGAACGGGATCGGGCCGGCCATGTAGGAGAACCACACCATCTCGCCGGTTTCGGGATCGATCTTGGGGTGGGCGGTGACATTGCCGCCATAGGCTTCGACATAGCCGCGCGATTCCAGGGACATCGCATCGAGTTCGAACGGCTTGTGGCCTTCCTCCAGCGCCAGCAGCTTGCCGCCGTGCCAGACGATGTTGGTGTTCGCCAGTCCGCTGTCGGTCCCCAGCACCGAGGGATCGGTGGTCGCCGGATTGCCGAAGGTGCCGAACAGCCGCCGGCCGGCCGCGTTCTCGGCCAGCCACTTGGGCGTGCGGACATAGCGGTTGCGATAGCGCACCTTGCCGTCCTCGACCCAGAACCCGTGGATCATGCCGTCGCCGGCGAACCAGTGATGGTCGGCCTCGGGTTGAAACTGCGGATTGGGACCGTTGCGGTAGAAGGCTCCGGCCAGCTCGGCGGGGATTTCGCCGACCACCTCCAGGGCGAAATCGGCCTCGTCCGCGATCGGTGCATAGTTGCCGGCCAGAAAGCTGTTGATCGGTCGCGCGTCGTCCATCTCGTCCTCCGCCAGGGAATTGTTTCTTACGTTGTAAATTTATGGCTCAACCCCTAAACCGGCGCAACCAAAAAATCATCGACGGATCGCCAGTGCCGAAGAATTTGTCCGAACAGGACATCGCCGAGTTCCGCGAGCGCCTGTGCGATGTCGCCGAGCACCTGTTCGCCACCCGGGGGCCCGAAGCGGTGACCATCCGTCAGCTGGCCTCGGTCCTGGGGGTCAGCCCGATGACGCCCTATCGCTATTTCGCCGACAAGGACGCCATTCTCGCCGCCGTTCGCGCCCGCGCCTTCGACCGGCACGCCGCGGCGCTCGAACAAGCCTATCGCCGCCTACGCCGACGACCCGCGGCGGCGGCCGGTCGCGATCCTCGACGCCTACCTCGATTTCGCCCTGGCCAATCCCGAGGCCTATAAGCTGATGTTCGACACCCATCAGCCGACCGCGGCGAATTATCCCGATCTGGTCCGGGCCGGCTGCCGCTCGCGGGCCACCATGACGCTGCATCTGCGCGACATCATGCTGGCGGGCGGCCTGAACGGCGATCCCGAGCACATCGCCCACCTGTTCTGGGCCGGCCTGCACGGGGCCCTGATGCTGCACTATGCCGGCATGCTGGGACCCGGGCAGGAGGTTCGCCCACTGATAAACGCCTTGGTGACGGCGCTCGGCCGGGCGATATTCGATCCGCCGCCGGCGGCCGGCGGCGCATTGCACGATCCCGGCCAGGCCCAGACCCCGCCGAAAGCCCGGCGCGACGAACAAAGGCGACCCGCATGACCTACGCCCTGCCCAATGCTTCGAACGACCTCACCGGCCGGGTCGCCCTGGTCACCGGCGCGTCCTCCGGCCTGGGCTGGCGATTTGCCAAGGTGCTGGCGGCCGCCGGGGCCAAGGTGGCGCTCACCGCTCGCCGGGTCGAGCGCCTGCAACAGCTCGCGGAGGAAATCCGCGCCGCCGGCGGGGTGGCCGAACCGATTCCAGCTCGACGTCACCGACGCCGACCAGCTGATCGCGGCGGTCGGCGCGGCCGAGGAAGCCCTCGGCATGGTCGATATCCTGGTCAACAATGCCGGCATCCCCGACGCGCAGCGGGCCACCAAAATGCCGCTGACCCTGATCGACGCGGTGCTGGACACCAATCTTCGCGCCCCGTTCATCCTGTCCTGCGAGGTCGCGCGCCGGCTGATCGCCGCCCGGCGCCCGGGCCGGATCGTCAACATCGCCTCGATCGCCGCCTATCATTATGCGGGCGGCGGCGCGGCGCTGTACTCGATCACCAAGAACGCCGTGGTGCGGATGACCGAGGCGCTGGCCGTCGAATGGGCCGGCTTCCACATCAACGTGAACGGCATCGCGCCCGGGGCATTCAACTCCGAGATGATGGAGGGCATGCTCGCGCGGGTCGGCGACATCGCCTCGCGTTTCCCGCGCCGGCGCATCGGCGATCCCGAACAGATGGACAGCACCCTGCTGTATCTGGTCTCGCCGGCCTCGGAGACGGTGACCGGCACGGTGATCAAGATCGACGACGGCCAGGGTCCGCGCTGACCGGGCCTGGCTTTCGCGATCCCCTCATGGCCCGCTACGATTTCGCCTCCGACAATGTGGCCGGCGCGATGCCGGAAGTCATCGACGCGCTCGTCCGCTTCAACAGCGACGCCGCGGCCGGCTATGGGAGCGATGGGGTCAGCGCCCGCGCCGCCGACCTGATCCGCTCGCTGCTCGACGCCGACGCCGAGGTGCGCTTCGTCGCCTCCGGCACCGCCGCCAACGCCTTCGACCCTGGCCGTGCTGGCCGCGCCGCACGAGGCGGTGATCGCTCACGAGCACGCGCACGTCGCCACCGACGAGACCGGCGCGCCCGGCTTCTTCGGAGCAGGCGTGGGCGTCATCGGCCTGCCGGGCGCGCGGGGCGCGATCGAGCCAGCCGCCCTGGTCGCCGCCCTGGCCCGGCCCGATGAGGCGCACTGGCAGTCCGCCGCCGCGCTGTCGCTGACCAACGCCACCGAATTCGGCGCGCGTCTACTGCCCAGGCCGACCTCGCCCTGCTGGTCGGCGCGGCGCGCGACCGCGGGCCTGAAGGTCCACCTCGACGGCGCCCGGCTCGCCAATGCCGTGGCTGCCGGCTTCGACCCGCGGTGTCTGGCCCGGATGGGCGTCGACGTCCTGGTTCTCGGCGGGACCAAGGCCGGATCGACCCCCACCGAAGCCATCGTCCTGTTCGACAAGACCCTGGCCCGCCGCTTCGGCGCACGGCTGAAGCACGGCGGCCAGCTGGTTTCCAAGGCCCGCTTCCTCGCCGCCCCGTGGATCGGCATGCTGGAGACCGATGCCTGGAGCGCCGCGCCGCCCATGCCAACGCCATGGCCGCGCGCCTGGCCGCCGCCATGCCGTTCCCGATCATCCACCCGGTCGAGGCCAACGGCGTCTTCGTCGAAATGGACGAGCCCAGTCTTGTCGCCCTGCGCGACGCCGGCTGGTTCGTCTACCGTTTCATCGACGAAACCGTCCGCTTCATGTGCTCCTGGGCGACCACGCCTGGCTCGGTCGACGATCTGGCCGCCACCCTGCTCGATATTTCGCGTACTGCGGCGCGCGTCGACCGATGACTGCCGCCGCGCCCCGGCGATAGCGCCTCAGGGCCGGCCGATCGCGTAGAACCGCTGCGCCCGCTGCTCGCGCAGCGCCTCCGCCGACAGGGGCAGCAGGGCGCGCAGCTCGGCTTCCACCGCATCGCCCACCCGGCTGATCGTCGTGGCCGGATCGGCGTGGGCCCCGCCGACCGGTTCCTCGATCACCCGGTCGATGATCTTCAGGGCGATCAGATCCTCGGCGGTGATCTTCATCGCCTTGGCGGCGCCCTCGGCCATGGCCCGATCACGCAGCAGGATCGAAGCGCAGCCTTCCGGCGAGATCACCGCATAGATCGAATGCTCCAGCATCAGCACCCGATTGGCGGCCGCGATGCCGATCGCCCCGCCGCTCATCCCCTCGCCGGTGATGGTGGCGATCATCGGCGTGCCGAGCGTCAGGCAGCGCTCCGTACCCCGCGCGATCGCCTCGGCGACCCCGCGCTCCTCGCTGCCGATCCCGGGATAGGCCCCGCCGGTGTCGATGAACGACAGCACCGGCAGACCGAACTGCTCGGCGAGGTCCATCAGCCGCACGGCCTTGCGATAGCCCTCGGGGCGGGCGGCCCCGAAATTGTGCTTGATCCGCGTGGTGGTGTCGTGGCCCTTCTCCTGGCCGATCACCATCACCGGCAGGCCGCGGAAGCGGCCGAGTCCGCCGAGGATCGCCTGATCGTCGGCGAAGGTGCGGTCGCCGCGCAGCTCGACGAACTCCTCGATCAGCCCGGCCGCATAGTCGACGAAATGCGGCCGTTGCGGGTGGCGGGCGATCTGGGTCTTCTGCCAGGGGTCGAGATGCGCGTAGGCCTCCGCCCGCAGCTCGCCGACCCGCGCCCGCAGAGCCGCAAGCTCGGCGTCGAACGCGCCGGGCCCGGTGGTCTCGGAGAGCTTGGACAGCTCATCGATCTTGGCCTCGAGCTCGCCGATCGGCCGCTCGAAGTCCAGGTAATGCGCGGCCATGAATCGATTGCGGCGTCCAGCTCTTGGAAAGCCGCGAACCTAGGCGCGAAGGGCAGGGGGAGCAAGTTGGCCCCCGCCCGGCGACACGCCTTGCCCGCCCATCGCGCTCCCTCAGGTCTTGCGCGTCCGCGACAGGGGGTGCCTGCTCTCGACCACCGCCCTCAGGCGATCCTGGGTGACGTGGGTATAGATCTGGGTGGTGGCGATGTCGGCGTGGCCGAGCAGGGTCTGCACCACCCGCAGGTCGGCCCCGCCCTCCAGCAGGTGCGTGGCGAAGGCGTGGCGCAGGACGTGCGGACTGACCCGGGCCGGATCGATGCCGGCCGCCGTCGCCGCCTCGTCGAGCAGTTGCGCGAACCGCCGCGCCGTCAGCCGCCCGGCCTTGCCCCGCGAGGCGAACAGCCACGGGTTCAGCTTGCCGCCCCTGGCCACGAAGCTGCCGCGCACCTCGAGATAGCGTTTGACCGCCTCGCGCGCCGCGCCGTTCAGCGGCGCCAGCCGTTCCTTGCCGCCCTTGCCCTTGACCATCAGATAGGCCGGGTCGCGAGCGAAGGCCGACAGCGGCAGGGCGACCAGTTCGGAGACCCGCAGGCCCGAGGCGTAGAGGATCTCGACCATCGCTTCCAGCCGCGCTCCGGCCGCTCCGTCGCGGGCGGCGGCCGCGGCGATCAGGCGATCGACCTCCTCGCGCGACAGCACCTTGGGCAGGGCGCGCCGCGGCCGCGGCGCTTCGAGCCGGCGAGAAGGATCGTCGGCCCGCCAGCTCTCGCCGAGCACGAAGCGATAGAATTGCCGCACCGCCGAGCGGCGCCGCGCGGCCGTCGCGCTCGACAGGCCCCGCACGCCGAGATCGGCGAAATAGGCTTCGATGTCGGCGGCCGCCGCGCCGGCCAGATCGAGATCGCGGGCGGCGAGGAAGCCGGCGGCGTCGGCGAGGTCGCCCTCATAGGCGCGCAGGGTATTGCTGGCGGCGCCGCGCTCCGCCGCCATCATTTCCAGGAAGGCTTCCGCCCAGCCGGCCCCGCTCATCGCAGATCGCTCGAAGCGTCGAACATGGCGAAACTTGGCGCTGTGCCGCGCCCCTCGTGTAAACCTGCAATCGATCATGACAGACCCATCGGTCGCGCCACCGCAAGACCATCGCCCTCGTCGGCCTCATGGGCGTCGGCAAGAGCAGTATCGGCCGGCGACTGGCCACGGCGCTCGGCCTGCCGTTCAAGGACGCCGACGGTGAGATCGAAGCCGCGGCCGGCCGGTCGATCGGCGAAATCTTCGAGAAGTTCGGCGAGACCGCGTTTCGCGAGGGCGAACGGCGGGTGATCGCCCGGCTGCTCGACGAGCCGCCGCATGTGCTGGCCACCGGCGGCGGCGCCTTCAAGGACCCCGAAACCCGCAAGCTGATCCGCCAGCGGGCCACCTCGATCTGGCTGAAGGCCGACCTCGAGGTTCTGGCGCGCCCGCGTCGCGCAAGCGCGACACCCGCCCGCTGTTGATCGGCAAGGATCCGATGGAGGTGCTGCGCGCCCAGGCCGCCGAACGCTATCCCGCTTTCGCCGAGGCCGACCTGATCATCGAAACCGGCGAGAGCGCGCATCACCTCGCCGTCGACGCCATCATCCGGGCCCTGGCGGCCCTGCCGGCCGTGGCGGCCCCGTGAGCGCCACCGTCACCGTCGGCCTCGGCGATCGGGCCTATGACGTGGTCATCGGCCATGGGGTTCTCGACCGGGCCGCCGCCCTGATCGGGCCGAGACTGCGCCGGCCGCGCGCCGCCATCGTCATGGACGACATCGTCGGCGCCCTGCATGGGCCGCGGCTGATCGGGGCTCTGGAGGCCGACGGAATTGCCGCTCACGCCCTGGTCATCGCGCCGGGCGAAGCCGCCAAGAGCTTCGACGGCCTCGCCGATCTCTGCGACCGGCTGCTGGATCTCGAGTTCGATCGCGGCGATCTGGTCATCGCCTTCGGCGGCGGCGTGGTCGGCGACCTCGCCGGTTTCGCGGCGGCCATCTATAAGCGCGGCATCGGCTTCGTGCAGGTTCCGACCACCCTGCTGGCTCAGGTCGATTCCTCGGTGGGCGGCAAGACCGCGATCGACACGCCGCGCGGCAAGAACCTGATCGGAGCGTTTCACCAGCCCTGCCTGGTGCTGGCCGATCTGGGCGTCCTCGACACCCTGCCGCGCCGCGAACTGGTCTGCGGCTACGCCGAGGTCCTGAAATACGGCCTGCTCGGCGACGCCGAGTTCTTCGCCTGGCTCGAAGGCGCCACGCCGCGGGTCCTGGCCCTCGAACGAGCCGGCCGTCACCCACGCCATACGCCGCTCGGTGGAGATGAAGGCGGACATCGTCGCCGGCGACGAGCGCGAAACGGCCGGCGGCCGCCGCGCCCTGCTCAATCTGGGCCACACCTTCGCCCACGCCCTCGAGGCCGAGAGCGGTTTTGACGAGGTGTTGAAACACGGCGAGGCGGTGGGGATCGGCTGCGCGCTGGCCTTCCGCCTGTCGGCCCGTCTCGGCCTTTGCCCTCCGACTGACGCCGAGCGTGCGACCCGCGTGGTCGCCGCCGCCGGCCTGCCCTCGCGCCTGGCCGACCTGGCCGGCCCGCCGATCGCCCGCCGCCGCCCTGCTGCGCCACATGGCCAATGACAAGAAGGCCTCCGGCGGCGCGCCTGACGCTTCATTCTGGCGCGCGGCATCGGCGACGCCATCGTCGCTCGCGATGTCGATCGCCAGGCCGTGCACGATTTTCTGATCGACGAGGGCGCGACGCCATGATCGCCGCCATCTGGGCCATGTCGCTGCTGATCCTCGCCCTGCTGGCGGTGTCGGCGGTGTTTTCGGCGGCCGAGACCGCCCTGACCCGCGCCAGCCGCGGCCGCATGCACCAGCTCGAGCGCGACGGCGATCCGGGCGCCGGCCGGGTCAATCGCCTGCTGTCCGACCAGGAGACGATGATCGGCGCCGTGCTGATCGGCTACAACGTCATCAACATCCTGAGCTCCTCCCTGGCGACCGAGTTCATCACCAAGCTGGTGCCGGGCGGTTGGGGCGTCGCCCTCGCCACCGGCATCATGACGGTGCTGGTGGTGGTGTTCGTCGAGGTGTTGCCGAAGACTCTGGCGATCGTGCGGGCCGACGACGTGGCCCGCGGCCTCTCGGCGCCCATGCTGTGGGTGGTGCGGATTCTCGGGCCGGTGATCTACACCATCCAGTGGATCGTCCGGCACACCCTCAGGCTGTTCGGGGTCAAGCTGGACATGGCCACCGACGTGCTCGCCGCCCACGAGGAAATCCGCGGCGCGGTGGAATACCACCATTCCGAGGGCGCCGTGGAGGGCCGCGACCGCCGCATGCTGGGCGGGGTGCTCGACCTTTCCGACATGGACGTCTCGGAGGTGATGGTGCACCGCAAGTCGATGTCGATGATCGACGCCGATCTGCCGCCGCGCGAACTGGTGGCCAAGGTGCTGGAACTCGGCCCATTCGCGCCTGCCGCTGTACCGTGGCGAGGCCGACAACATCGTCGGCCTGCTGCATGCCAAGGACCTGTTCCGCGCCATGGCCAAGGCGCAGGGCCGGGTCGAGGCGATCGACATCGCCTCGATCGTCCGCGAGCCGTGGTTCATTCCCGAGACCACCAATCTGAAGGACCAGCTCAACGCCTTCCTCAAGCGCCGCAACCACGTCGCCCTGGTGGTCGACGAATACGGCGCCCTGCGCGGCCTGGTGACCCTGGAGGACATCCTCGAGGAGATCGTCGGCGAGATCGAGGACGAGCACGACCAGGCGGTGCAGGGCGTGCGCCGCCAGGCCGACGGCTCGGTGCACGTCGACGGCGACGTCACCGTCCGCGACCTCAACCGGGCCATGGATTGGGACCTGCCGGACGACCACGCGGTGACCATCGCCGGCCTGGTGATTCACGAGGCGCGGGCGATTCCCGAGCCGGGGCAGAAATTCCTCTTCCACCGCCACCGGTTCCAGATCCTGCGCCGCCAGCGCAACCAGATCACCGCCCTGCGCGTCAGCCCGCCGCTTCCCCGCGACGAGGAAGCCTGAGAGCCGTCTTCTTCCATCCCCTTTATGGGGAGGGCCAGACGGCCCGGCCGCCAGGGTGGGGACCCTCACTCCGCCACCCCAAATTACGGGCCGCATCCAGGGCGGAAGGAAAACCTCTTATCCGAGCGCCTAGGGCCCGGAAGCCGGCCGCGCGCGGGACGCCGCTGGACGCGCCACCGGCCGACTGTTAGCGCTGGAATCAGGGTTCGCGTCCGGGTCAGGGTCCAAATGACGATGAAAATGTCCACGCAGTGTTTGGCTGTCGCGGTCGCCCTGCTAGCCGGGCCGGGTCTGGCGGCCGAGCCATCCCCCCGACAGGCGCCGACCGCGCCGGCGACCAAGCCTGAGAGCGCGGCCAACGCCTCGCCCGACCGGGGCGTTCTGTTCAGTCCGGAGAGCGCCGAAAGCGAAGGCTCGGTCGCCGTCGAGGGGCAGAGGATCGACTATCGAGCGGTGGCCGGCACGATCGTGGTCCACCCCAAGGGCTGGGATGACGCCGCGCAGGTGTCGAACCCCGCGCTCGGCGGCAGGCCGGCCGGCAGCGAGCCTGGCAAGGACGACGGCAACGGCGACAACCCCAAGGCCGAGGCCTCGATGTTCTACGTCGCCTATTTCAAGAAGGGCGTACCGTCGGCGGACCGGCCGATCACCTTCCTCTACAACGGCGGCCCGGGGTCCTCGACGGTCTGGCTGCACATGGGCGCCTTCGGCCCGCGCCGGGTTGTGACGCGCGACGACAGCCATACGCCGGCCGCCCCCTATACGGTCGTCGACAACGCCTACAGCCTGCTCGATGCCAGCGATCTGGTGTTCATCGACGCCCCCGGAACGGGTTTCAGCCGCATCGCCGGCAAGGACAAGGAGAAGGCATTCTGGGGCATGGACGCCGACGCCCACGCATTCGGTGAATTTATCCTGGGCTTCCTGTCAAAATATGGCCGGTGGAACTCGCCGAAATACCTGTTCGGGGAAAGCTACGGCACGCCGCGCTCGGCTGTGCTGGTCAACAGCCTGGAGACCGAACACGACGTCGACGTCAACGGCGTCATTCTGCTCTCGCAGATCCTGAATTTCGACCTGTCCGGCGATGGCCCCCAACTCAATCCGGGCAGTGATGAAGCCTATGTCGTCACCCTGCCGACCTATGCCGCCTCGGCGTGGTATCATAACCGGTTGGCGGGCCGCCGCCCCGCCGACCTCGAGGCTTTTCTGCACGAGGTCGAGCAGTTCGCCGCCGGCGATTATGCCGCCGCGCTGCAGGCCGGCTCGGAACTCGATGACGCCCGCCGCCAGGCGGTCGCCGCAAAAATGGCCGCGTACACGGGCCTACCGGTCGCTTATGTCCTGAAAGCGGATCTGCGCATCGACGTCGGCATGTTCGAGAAGATGCTGCAGGACGATCAGGGCCTGAGCACCGGACGGCTGGATACGCGGTTTTCCGGTCCCGACATCGACCCCCTGTCGAAGGAGACCGACTACGACCCGCAGTCGGCCGCGATCAGCTCCGCCTATGTCGCCGCGTTGAACGACTATGTTCGCAAGACCCTGAATTACGGGGCCGGCCGGGCCTACAAGCCCGAGATCGACGTGTTCAAGGACTGGACCTTCGCCCACCAGCCGCCGGGCGTTCCGTTCGCCGCGCCGGGCATACTCAACGTCATGCCCGACCTCGCCTACGCCATGAAGTACAATCCGGGACTGAAGGTGATGGTGAACGGCGGCTATTATGATCTCGCCACGCCCTTCTACGAAGGCTGGTACGAGATGCACCACCTGCAGATCCCGGCCAAGCTTCAGAGCAACATCGAATATCACTATTACCCGTCGGGCCACATGGTCTACGCCCACGAGGAGTCGTTGAAGGCGCTCCACGACAACGTCGCGACGTTCATCCGCAACACGGACAATCTGGGACGGTAGCACCCCCACCGCCGCCACGGGAGCTGTCGACCGGGCCGATCTGCCTCGCCACCGCGCATTCGCCTGGCAGCCAGCGCAATTTGTAATCATTTGCAACTTCCCGCACGGCTCGCGCCAATACTCACTGGCTGTAGGCCCGCCCGGCGTGCCCCCTACTGGGCATTGTGACGATCGGCGGTTCGCCCCGACCGTTCGCATGAACGGCGTTCACGGACAATTCGGGGAATTCGCTCTGGAAGCGAATGCGCAAACCAGAACAAAGGATCAGAACACATGAAACTGCTATTGACCGGCGCGAGCGTGCTGCCCTTTCTGGTCATCGGGGGACTTGTTCGTGCCGCCGAGGCGACGGCGACCGACGCCCAGAGCGGCGCCACCGTTGGGGAAGTCATTGTAACCGGAACGCGCCAGACGGGGGTGAAGGCAATCGACAGCGCGGCGCCGATCCAGGTCGTCGGCTATGGCGCCCTCAAGCGGGTTGGCCAGCCGGACCTGATCCAGGCCTTGTCGCAGAACCTCCCATCGTTCAACGCCGCCGGCTATGGCGCCGACACCGCCCAGCTGACGCTCTCGGCGGCCCTGCGCGGCCTCAGCCCCAACGACACCCTGATCCTGGTCGACGGCAAGCGCCGCCATGGCACCGGTAACCTCGCCGTCGACGCCGGCAGCCCCTACACCGGCGCCGCCGCCGCCGACCTCAGCTACATCCCCGTCGGCGCCGTCGATCACGTCGAGGTGCTGCAGGATGGAGCGGCGGCGCAATACGGCACCGACGCCATCGCCGGCGTCGTCAACATCATTCTCAAGTCCAGCGCCACCGCCGGCAGCCTGTCCGTGACCGGCGGCCAGTATTACGAAGGGGATGGCAAGACTGGATCGTGGTCGCTCAACAAGGGCTTTGCGATCGGCGACAAAGGCTTCATCAACGTCACGGCCGAGGAGGTCTGGCACGGCTTCAGCCGTCAGGGCGGCCCGGACCAGCGCTTTTTCACGCCGGATGGCGCGTTGTTGCCCGGCCTTTCCCCGGTCGTCGCCAGCGGCGTTACGGCGGCGAAGGGCTCACCCGATGTCAACAACATCTATGGCGATCCCACCTACAACATCTACAAGGGCTTCTATAACGCCGGCTACGATATTGCCGACAATATCCAGGTCTACAGTTTCGGCAGTTACGGCCATCGCATCGCCCAGGGCTACGAGAACTACCGCTCGCCGGGCAAGGTTTCCGGCGTCAACTCGCTGGGCGAGACAGTCTATCCCTTCCCGATCGGTTTCAGCCCCAAGGAAGTGCTGCGTGAGGACGATTTCTCGATAACCGGCGGCCTCAAGGGAACCGCGGCCGACTGGCACTGGGATCTGTCGACCACTTATGGCCGCGACACCGACCATCTCTACACCGACAACTCCGCCAACCCGGCTCTCTACCAGGCGCTGCAGGCCCTCTCGCCGACACCGATCACGCCGCAGACCAATTTCTACGACGGCTCATTCATCAATTCGGAATGGACCAGCAATCTGGACATCAGCCGGGAATTCAACTCGGCATCGCCTCACCGCTGACCGTCGCCTTCGGCGGCGAAGCGCGCAAAAACTCGTTCACCATCCAGGACGGCGAACCGGCCTCGGTCTACGGGGCCGGGGAGCAGGCCTTCCCGGGTTTCGCCGCCACCGACCAGGGCTCCCACTCGCGCACCAACTATGCCGCCTATATCGACTTCGCCGGCGACCCGATCGCCAACCTGAAGGTGGATCTGGCCGGTCGTTACGAACACTACAGCGACTTCGGCGAAGCCACCTCAGGCAAGGTGACGGCACGCTATGACTTCAGCCCGATGTTCGCACTCCGCGGCACCGTCAGCACCGGTTTC
This sequence comes from uncultured Alphaproteobacteria bacterium, assembly GCA_963828365.1. Taxonomy (GTDB): domain Bacteria; phylum Pseudomonadota; class Alphaproteobacteria; order Caulobacterales; family Caulobacteraceae; genus Acaudatibacter. Next base: position 51,430 of record CAWHEE010000025.1, read on the forward strand.
CGCGCCCCGACCCTCGCGGAAGAGTACTATTCGGCCACCAACGTCGCGCCTAGCTTCGCGTTTGTCCAGTTGCCCGCCAACTCGCCGGCCGCCCTGGCTGCCGGTTTCTCGCCGCTGAAGCCGGAAAAGTCGGACAACTACAGCGTCGGCTTCGTCGCCCACCCGCTGGATCGGCTGCAGGTGACCTTCGACGCCTATGAGATCGACATCCGCGACCGGATCATCAACAGCAATCCGATCATCGGCTTCAGCGGCACGACGGTCATCTCGCAGGGCGTGCTCAACGCCATCGCCGCCCACGGAAATGTTCTCGACCCGCAAGTCACCTATGTCGGCATCCAGATTTTCAGCAACGGCGCCAACACGCGCACCCGCGGGATGGAGCTGACCGCGACCTATGCTTCCGACTTCGGGGACCTGGGCCACGTCGACTGGAGCCTGGGCCTCAACTACAACGAGACCTCGATCACCAAGCTGAACGCTCTACCCCCCTCGGTCTACGCCCCACCCACCAATGTTTCTTTGCTCGGACCGTTCACGATCAGCGCCCTGACGACGGCGACGCCGAAGGAGAAGGCGGTCCTCGGCGGCTACTGGACCCTGGGCAAGTGGAGTGTGAACCTGCGCGACACCATCTATGGCCCGAGCCAGGAAATCGTCAGCCTCGACGGCACCGGCAACAGCTATCCCGGTCAGCCCGCCTCGGTTCTGAAGATCCCGGTCACCAGCATCACCGATCTCGAATTGGCCTATCTGGTCACCCCGGCGTTCAAGCTCGCCGCCGGCGCCAACAACCTCTTCGACCACAAGCCACCGACCGTGCCGACGGTGGCCAATGCGAGCAGCGGACACCTGCAACCCGGCGACGGCAACAACGTATTCAACGAGCCGGACCAGTTCTCGCCCTTCGGCATCAACGGCGGCTACTACTACGTCCGCGCGACCTTCAACTTCTAGTCGGCCGACAACTTCTTCGCCGACTGGATTGGCGAAGGAGTCGCCGCGACCCGGCGCGTCGGGTTAGACATTTGAGGCCATGCTGACCCATCGCCTCGCCACCGAGAACGACCTCCCGGCCCTGCAGGCGTTGATGGCGCTCGCGATCGGCGAACTTCAGCGCGGCTTTCTCGACGAGGCTCAGATCGCCGCCAGCCGGGCCGTCATGGGTCTGGACACCCAGCTCGTCGCCGACCGGACCTACTTCCTGGTCGAGAGCGACGGCCTGCTGGCCGGCTGCGGTGGCTGGAGCCGACGCGCCACCCTCTATGGTGGCGACCACAGCACCGCCCTTCGGGATGCCGCCCTGCTCGATCCGGCGCATGACGCCGCGCGAGTGCGAGCCATGTATACCCATCCGAGCTTCGCGCGCCGTGGCGTCGGGCGCCTGATTCTTCAGCTGTGCGAAGCCGCCGCCGGGAGCGAGGGCTTCAGCCGCGTGCAACTGATGGCCACCCTATCGGGCGAGCCGCTCTATCGGGCCTGCGGCTACAGCGAGATGGAACGCACGGCCGCCGCGCCCGTCGACGGCGTCGTCGTGCCCCTGGTCCTGATGGGCAAGGCTTTGGCGCCGGCGGGTCAATCGGGCTCATCGTGACATCGGCGCTCGACAGAACCAGATCGCTCGCCGAGGTCATCGACCAGGTCTCCGCGCGCCTGGCCGTCGATCCACTGGGCGCGCAGCGCGGCGCCGAAGAGATTCTGCGACACGCCCCCGACGACCCGCGGGCGCTCCTGATCCTCGCCTCCGCGCGACGGCGCCAGGGCGACCTGGCAGCGGCCCGGTCAATTCTCGAGCCGCTGGCGAAGGCGTGGCCGCGTGCGGCGGTCACTCAATACGAGCTCGGCCTCGTGCTCGGCCTGCTTGGCGAGACTACAGCCGCCATCGCCGCCCTGCGTCGGGCCGTGGGCCTAAGGCGCGACCTCGCCGAGGCCTGGAGTGCATTGGGCGAGGCGCTGTTCGCGAGCGGCGACGCGCGCGGCGCGCAGGCGGCATTCGCCGAGCATGACCGGGCGTGCGTCACCGACCCCGCGCTGCGCGACGCGGCCGAGGCTGTTTATCGCGGCGACTGGGCGCTTTGCGAACGCCTGCTTCGCGCCCATCTGACAACGCGCCCCGACGACCCTATCGCCCACCGCTTGCTTGCCCAGGCGGCCATCGGCCAGGCCCGCGATACGGAGGCGGAAACCCTGCTCGCCCGGTGCCTCGAGCTCGACCCGGCCTACGACGGTGCGCGCTTCCTCTACGCCAACCTTCTCTTCCGCCGCCAGAAGGCCGGGCCGGCCTTGTCTCAGATCGAGCGATTGCTCGGCCGCTCGCCGGCCGACGCCGCCTATCGAAACCTGTACGCCGCTTGCCTGGCCCTGGCGGGCGAGCACGCACGCGCGATCGAGATCTACCAGGGCCTCGTCGCCCAGTTTCCACTTCATCCACACCTTTGGCTGAACCTTGGCCATGCCCTGCGCACCCTGGGGCGGCGGTCCGGGGACGCGGTCGCCGCCTACCGGCGCTGCCTCGCGCTGGCGCCTGGAATGGGCGAGGCCTGCTGGAGCCTCGCCAACCTCAAGACCGTGGTATTCGGGCCGGAGGACCGCGCGACGATGGTCTCGCAACGCGAGCGCGCCGACATCACGGACGAGGACCGGCTTTATCTGGACTACGCCCTCGGCAAGGCGCTGGAGGACGCCGGTGACTGGTCCGCCTCGTTTGCTCACTACCAACGCGGCGCGACCCGGCGGCGCGCGCAGGCTACCTACGACGCCGATCAGACCAGCGCCTGGGTGGCGCGCGCGAAGGCGACATTTACGCCCGACCTCCTCGCCACGCGGATGTCCAGCGGCCGGAGTAAGGACGCTCCGATCTTCATCGTCGGCCTGCCGCGATCGGGATCAACGCTGATCGAACAGATCCTCGCCAGCCATTCGGCCGTCGAAGGCACGCAGGAGCTTCCGGATATCCCGGCGATCGCGGCAAGCGTGGGGGTCGGCTACCCGGAGGCGCTGGCGGGGCTGACGCCCAGGGCCCTGGCGGAAATGGGTGATGCCTATCTGGAGGGCGCCCGCATCCACCGCAGACTCGGCCGACCTTTCTTCGTCGACAAGATGCCCAATAACTTTCTGCACATCGGCCTGATCACGCTGATCCTGCCGCAAGCCAGGATCATTGATGCGCGACGACACCCGATGGGCGCCGGCTTCTCCGCCTTCAAGCAATATTTCGCGCAGGGCCACGCCTTCTCGTACGATCTGGCCGATCTGGGCCGCTACTATCGCGATTACGTCGACCTCATGGCCCACTACGATGCCGTCCTGCCCGGCCGCGTGCATCGGGTCGTCTATGAGGACATGGTCGAGGACACCGAAATCGTCGTGCGCCGTCTGCTCGACTATTGCGGCCTGCCATTCGAGGCGGCCTGCCTGAGATTTCACGAGACCGACCGCGCCGTACGCACCGTCAGTTCCGAGCAGGTCCGCCAACCGATCTATCGCGGCGGCCTCGATCAGTGGCGCCGCTATGAGACCTGGCTTGGACCCCTGAAGGTGGCTCTCGGCGAGACTCTCGAGAATTGGCGTGGCGAGGCCCGATGACCCTGGAACCGACGGCCACTGCCCTGCTGGGCTTCACGGCCGCCGCAGGTCTGCTGACACTGACGCCGGGCCTCGACACCGCCTACGTGTTGCGGACGACGGCAACCGAGGGCGCCCGGCGCGGAACAGCGGCGGCGCTGGGGATCGTGATCGGCTGCCTGATGTGGGCCTTCGTCGTCGCCGTCGGACTGGGCGCTCTGCTCGCCGCGTCGAGGTTGGCTTACGGCGCTTTGCGCCTGTTGGGGGCGGCATGGCTGCTGTGGATTGGCTGGAAGCTGGTAAGTCACCCCCGTGCCTCGTTTGTGGTCGAGGGCGAGGCGACGCCGTCGGGATCGGCCTTTGTCCGGGGTGTCCTGAACAATCTCCTGAATCCGAAGGTCGGCGTCTTCTACGTTTCCTTCCTGCCCCAGTTCGTCCCGCGCGGAGCACCGGTGGCGCCGTTCATCCTGCTGCTCGGCGCCATTCATGGAATTCTGGGACTAGCGTGGTTCGCCTGCCTGATCGGCGCCACACAGCCGCTCTCCCGTCTCCTGCGGCGCCCGCGAATTGTCGCGCTACTGGACCGCGCCACGGGCGGCCTGTTCCTGGCCTTCGGTGTCGCCCTCGCGGTCGAATCCCGTCGCGCCGTTACCTGAAATGACCGGAATGGCCGACCCCTTCGTGATCCGCCCGTGGCGTCGACGATACGTCGACAGGACGCCTATTCACCGCATTGGATTCATGAAGCGTCCTGATCATGACTCGCTCGGTCGGATGATCTTTTCCGGCCTCCCGCATCACCTGACGAAACGCGGCGACCGGTGGGATTGAACCGCCCGCTGATTTGCGGCCCCTTACCCGGCGTCCCATCCTGGCCTTCGGCCTAATCCCTCCCCAAAAGGGGTAGAGAGAAGACTCACGCCTCCTCCGGCGCCACCGCCTTCAGCGACAGTGCGTGAACCGGCCCTGCCAACTCCTCGGCCACGGCGGCATAGACCAGCCGCTGGCGCTGCACCCGTCCCAGTCCGGTGAAGGCGGCGCTGACGATGGTGACATCGAAATGGCTTTCACCGCCGTCGCGTGACCCCGAGTGGCCGGCGTGGCGCGCCGAATCATCGACGATGTCCAACCGGCCAGGTGCGAACGCCCTGTCCAGCTTGTCGCGCAAGATCTCCGCTATCCGACCCATTCGATGTCCGTCTCCGATTGTTCGAATGTCAATTCTTGAAGTGTGCGACTTCGCCCTCATACTCTCGATCCATGCCGCTCGCCTTTCAATATCGCCCGCGCTTCGTGGATATCCGCGTCCGTCCCCCCAAACCGGAGGAGGATGCGCGGGCCAGCGACGTGCATGCGCTCGGTCCGGGCGAACGGCGATGCGACAAGGCCGACTGCCGGGCGCCGGCGTCGACGCGGGCCCCCAAATCCCGCGATCTGCCTCATGAACACTACTGGTTCTGTCAGGCCCACGCGGCGGAGTACAATCGCGCCTGGAACTTCTTCGCCGGCATGACCGAGAGCGAGATTCAGGCCCGCATGACCGAGGAACAGTCTTCTGGCGGCCGGCCGACCTGGTCGATCTCGCAAGGCGGCCGCAACCGCGAAGCCGCCGGCAACCGCGGGGTGTTTCGCGATCCGTTCGGGATCTTCGGCTCCGGCCGCCCCAAGGAGACCGCCGCGCCGGAGCGCCGCATGGGCAAGCTCGAACGCACCGCCCTGGCCGATCTGGATCTCGATCCGACCGCCACGGGCGAAGCCATCCGCGCCCGGTACGTCGAACTGGTCAAACTCTGCCACCCCGACGCAAATGGCGGCGACCGCTCGACCGAGCACAAGCTGACCCGGGTGATCAAGGCCTACAAGACCTTACGGAAAGCCAGGCTCGCCTGAAGAAATGCCTTGCGATGCTTCGAAAAGTTCACCTCCCTGCGTTTGCGTCGGCTCCAACGGCGCGTTAGTGAGCTTGGCGACATGACCAGTTCCCCCGACACCGCCGACGATCCGCTGCTCAATCTCATCCCGGACCGGATGGTCTCCGTGCGCCAGGCGTTCGGCGTCGACACCGACATGCAGGTGCCGGCCTTCAGCGTGCGCGACAGCCATGTGCCCGACCTGGACGAGGCCTACCGCTTCGATCCCCAGACCACCCTGGCGATCTGCGCCGGGCTCGCCTTCGACCGTCGGGTGATGATCCAGGGCTATCACGGCACCGGCAAGTCGACCCACATCGAACAGGTCGCCGCGCGGCTCAATTGGCCGATGATTCGCGTCAACCTCGACAGCCACGTCAGCCGCATCGATCTGGTCGGCAAGGACGCCATCGTCCTCAAGGACGGCAAGCAGATCACTGAATTCCGCGAGGGCATGCTGCCCTGGTGCCTGCAGCGGCCGATGGCGCTGGTGTTCGACGAGTACGACGCCGGTCGGCCGGACGTCATGTTCGTCATCCAGCGGGTGCTCGAGGCGCAAGGCAAGCTGACGCTGCTCGACCAGAACCGGGTGATCCGCCCCAACCCGTATTTCCGCCTGTTCTCGACCACCAACACCATCGGCCTCGGCGACACGACCGGCCTGTACCACGGCACCCAGCAGATCAATCAGGGCCAGATGGACCGCTGGTCGATCGTCACCACGCTGAATTACCTGGCCCATGACGTCGAGGCGGAGATCGTCCTGGCCAAGGCCCCGACCTACGCCAAGACGCCCGAAGGGCGTCGCCAGATCGCGGCCATGGTGCGGGTCGCCGACATGACCCGCAACGCCTTCATGAACGGCGACATCTCCACGGTCATGAGCCCGCGCACGGTGATCACCTGGGCCCAGAACGCCGAGATCTTCGCCGGCGACGTGGCCCTGGCGTTCCGCATGACCTTCCTCAACAAGTGCGACGAATTGGAACGGCCGACCGTCGCGGAATTCTACCAGCGGGCGTTTGGCGGCGATCTGCCGGAAAGCGCCGCGCGGGTGAAGGTCGCCTGACGCACCGGCATCCCCGCCGTTGCCCCGCCCGCATCCGCTCGTCTAGGGTGCGGCCCCAATGACCGGAGCGCCGATGGCCGAACCCGACGATATCGCTCAGCTGTCCTTCGAAGCGGCGCTCGCGGAACTCGAGCGGATCGTCGCCGAACTGGAATCGGGCAAGGCCGAACTCGAGCGTTCGATTCAGGTCTACGAACGCGGCGCGGCCCTCAAGGCGCACTGCGAAGCCAAGCTGAAGGCCGCGCAACTGCGCGTCGAAAAGATCATCGTCGCATCGACCGGCGCGGTCGGCCTCGAGCCGGCGGATTTCACATGAGTTTGCACGCCGCCACCCTGGCCGGACGGGTCGCCGAGGCGGCCGATCTCGTCACCGTCGCGCTCGACGAACTGCTGCCGCGCGCCGACGGGCCCGAAGCCCGGCTGACCGAAGCCATGCGCTACGCGGCGCTCGGACCGGGCAAGCGGCTCCGGCCGTTCTTTGCACTGGAAACCGGCCGGATCTTCGATCTGCCCGAACGTTCCGTCCTGCGGGCGGCCTGCGCTCTGGAGTGCATCCACGCCTACAGCCTGGTCCACGACGATCTGCCGTGCATGGACGACGACGACATGCGCCGCGGCCGGCCCACCGTGCACAAGGCCTATGACGAGGCGACGGCGGTACTGGCCGGCGATGCCCTTCAGACCGTGGCCTTCGAGATCATGGCCGACCCCGACACACACGAGGACGCCGCGGTGCGCGCCGAACTGGTGCGGCGGCTGGCCCTCGCCACCGGCGCCCGCGGCATGGCCGGCGGACAGATGATCGACCTGCTCGGGGTCCGCGACGATCTCGGCGCGGTGGCGCGCATGCAACGGATGAAGACCGGTGCGCTGATCGTCTGCGCCTTCGAACTGCCGCTGGCCATGGCCCGGGTAAAGGACTCCGAACGCGCCGCGCTGCATGGCGTTCGGCCGCGACATCGGCCTGGCCTATCAGATCGTCGACGATGTGCTCGATGCCGAGGGCGACAGCGAATCGCTCGGCAAGGCGGCTGGCGGCAAGGATGCCGAACGGGGCAAGGCGAATTTCGTCACCTTGCTGGGAGTGGAGGCCGCCAAGGAGCGGATCTCTCTCCTGACGGCGCAGATCAAGGGCCACCTGGAACCGTTCGGAGGGCGGGCGCGGCACCTCTCCGGGGCGGTGGATTACGTCCTGGACCGGCGCACTTAGCGGATCGCGGCGAGACCCGATGAGCGAGCTTCGCGTCATCGCCCGCCGCTTGTGGTCGGCCGGCGACTTGGACGAAGCCGTCGAATTGCTGATCGAGGCCGCCCGCCTCATCGGTTTGCCGCTCGCCTCGATGCTCGACGACATTTCGCGCGCGACCGCGCCGACCGATCCGAGCGGCCGGTTGCTGGCGGTCAGATTCGGCTGGTCGCCGGAGTTCATCGAACGCTGGGTGAGCCGCGCCTATTCGCTGGCCAATCCGATGGCGATCCTCTGTCGCTTTCAACAACTGCCGTTCGTCTGGATGACCGAGGAAACCCCGGACTACGCGATCGGTGACCGGGAGACCCATGTCCGCACCTTGCAGGAACTCGCCGCCCAGGGGATTTTCTCGTCGGCCGTCATACCGGTCCGCACGCCCAGGGCGCGCATCGGCTACATCGGCTTCGGCGGCCGGCTGCCGCGGGCGCACGTTCAGGCGCTGATCGATGCTCACGGACCCGATCTGCTGGTCATGGGACACGCCTTCCTGCGCCTGTACCTGGCGGCCCACCGCGACGAGCGAATGCCCGAGGACTGCGCCAGCCTGTCGCCCCGCGAAGTCGACTGCCTGACCCTGGCGGCGCGCGGTCATGGCGACGAGGACATCGCCCAGCGCCTGGGCATCTCGCGCCACACTGCCAGGTTCCACATCGAAAACGCTGTGGAGAAGCTGGGGGCCTCGAATCGGACCCACGCCGTCGCGCTCGGCGCGCAACTCGGCCTGATCGGCCCGGTGACCTGACCCCCTCCCAATAACGGGAGGTTGCCGGTCGCCTCGCACGCGCGCATTCATTGTCCCTGGACGCAGGGTCAGCTTGCGACGCGGGAAACGAAACGTGGAAGCTCGGGACATCCAAAATCTGCGGATTCTGATGGAATACGAGGCCGGGCGGACCCGGCCGCCCGCCGCTTTTCCCGATCTGCCCGATCTGCCCGGCGGCCGCTATACCGACCCACGATTCCACGCCCTGGAAAAATCCGAGCTGTGGCGCAAGTCCTGGCTGATCGCCGGCCACATGGACGAGATCTCCGAACCCGGCGACTTCAAGCTGTGGGAAACCGCCGGCCAGCCGGTGGTGATCATCCACGCCCGTTCGGGCGCCGTGAACGCGTTCTACAACACCTGCAGCCACCGCGGCGCGCCGGTGGTGACCGAGGAGTCCGGTCGCCGCGCCCGCCTGACCTGCAAATATCATGGCTGGACCTATGATGACGAGGGCGCCCTGGTGGCGATCCGCGATCCGGAGGATTTCCGCGATCTCGACTTTTCCTGCCGCTCCCTGAACCGCGTGCGCTGCGAACGCTATGGCTCGCTGATCTTCGTGAACTTCGATCCGCAGGCGCCCAGTCTGCTGGAATGGTTGGGACCGATCGCCGACGAGTGGAAAGAATTCCAGTTCGACAAGGTTCGGCTGGTCGACCATTACGTCTGGGACCTCCAGAGCAACTGGAAGATCGCCATGGAGGCCAATACCGAGGTCTATCATGTCAAGTCGATCCACCCGGCGACCGTGGCGATCGGTCTCGACGATCGTCGCAACGTCAATGTCTTCTATCCCGGCGGTCACGGCCGCATGGTCGCGCCCAACAAGACCAACGACGTCGGCTATGCGCGGGTGCGTCCGAAGTTCGAGATCGAAACGGTCGGCGAGATCGGTCGTACCTGCACGCAGTCCTACGGCGTGTTCCCCAACATCGTCACGCCTCTGGGGCCCACCGGCTTCCCGATACTGGTGTTCTGGCCCAACGGCATCGACAAATGCCGCATGGAGGTCTGGTGGCTGGGCCCCGACTGGGGCGAGGGCGAGCGCCCGACCGACTGGGACAAGACCATCGACTTCTTCAACGTGGTGCTCGAGGAAGACACCCTGTTCGGCCGCTGGATCCAGAAGTCGCAGGAGTCCTACGGCTTCAAGAGCGTGCCGTTGAGCTATCAGGAGGCCCGGATCTACCATTGGAACCAGTGGGCCGACCGGTTGATCGGCATCGACAAAATCCCGCCGGAACTGCGCGTGCCGCAGGTGATCGGCGACGAATGGCTCTATCCGAACGATCCCCGCCTGGCCGAGGCGGGCGTGCTGATGGCGGCCGAATAGGCCATCGCTCCGGCGGGGGTGTGACATGAAAAAAACACGGCAGAAAAAAAGGCCACGCTGACGGTTTTAATCGTTGGAGATTGTTTTTTCAGTTGCTAATCGTCGGCGGAATTTCGGTCGGCGAATAACCGGACGGGTATTCACGCTTGCTTCCGTTGGTTCCGGAAGCGGGCGGATCCGCACCAGAAAAGCGAACCACGAAGGGGAGCGTAAACGATGTCGCCAAGCCACAATTCCACACCGCGAAGCCGCCGCAGCATTTTCGCGACCACCGCTATCGGCGTGGTCGTGTTTGCCATGGCCGCCCCGGTCGCCTACGCGCAGGTCGCCGAGGTGGTCGTCACCGCGCGTAAGCGCGAGGAAAACGTCCAGAACATTCCGGTGGCCGTCACCACCGTGTCTGGCAAGCAACTCGAGAAGTTCAACATCACCAACGTCCAGGATGTTGCCCTGGCGACACCCCAGTTGATCATCGCCCGCGGCTCGAGCGGCAGCGGCGCGGATATCAGCCTGCGCGGCATCGGCACGCCGACCGAAAACATCGGGATCGAGCAGTCGGTCTCGGTCAACATCGACGGCGTCTACTATGGCCAGGGCCGGGTGATCGACGAGGGAACGTTCGACGTCGGCAGCGTTCAGGTGCTCAAGGGCCCGCAGGCTCTGTTCTACGGCAAGAACGCCACCGCCGGCGCTCTGGCGATCACCACCAACGATCCCGGTACGACCTATTCCGCCGGCCTGACCGCCGGTTACGAGTTCAAGGCCCAGAACCCCTACGTCGAGGGCTACTCCTCCGGACCGGTGAACGACAAGTTCGGCTTGCGATTCGCCTTCCGTTACAGTGACCAGGAGGCGGGCTACATCAAGAACACGGCCTCCGCGACGACCTACAACACCTTCGATATCGCTACGGGCACCCCGCACTCCTCCCCGGTCGCGGCCCCCCCGAGTTACCTCGGCCAGGACAAGGATCTCCTTCTGCGCCTGACCGCCAAGTGGCAGCCGATCAACAATTTCACCATCACCGCCAAGGCGACCTACGATCAGCACCGCACCAACAACAACGTCGACAACGGCGTGATCGTCTATTGCCCGCTCGGCTACCCGCAGTCGGAAGCCAAGCTGGCGGTCAAGTCGAGCTGCGGACATTCGTTCACGGCGCCGGAACCCCAATTGCCGGCCGATATCGCCGCGGTGCCTCATTCCCTGGAATCGCTGGCCGGGGGGCGGGATTTCGAGCGCTACCAGGACACCACCGAATATCTGAGGATGAACTATACCGGCGCCAACTACACCCTGACCTCGACGACCGCCTTCCAGCACCTGTTCAACGACTGGGCCGACAATCAGAACTTCACCGCCGCTCCGTCGGTCTATGCCGGCGAGCATTTCGTCTGGAACCAGTTTTCGACCGAAGAGCGCGCGATAACGTCGTTCCAGTTTCCGATCAATTTCGCCGGCGGGTTCTATTTCCAGACCACCCACCTGCAATTCGCCCAGGACGTCGACTTTCTAGGAGCCCAGAACACCGCCGCGCCGCTGCCGACTGACGTCTTCGTCGCCTACAACAAGAGCGCCGCCACCACCGGTCATACCTATGCCGTGTTCGGCCAGGCGATCTGGGACATCGTCAAGAACGTCGAACTCACCGCCGGCGCCCGCTACACGCACGAGATCAAGTCGTCCTATTTCCTCCAGCCCTATGTCTGGCCGGCGGTTTCCTTCCTGTTCAACCAGTATAATCCGGCCGATCCGGCCGCGACCTCGATCGGCGCGCACCAGGTCTTCGACAATGTGTCGCCCGAGGTGACCCTGACCTGGAAGCCGGTGTCCAACCTGACCCTCTATGCCGCCTACAAGACCGGGTACAAATCGGGCGGTTTCTCGGACTCGGCGATCCTCAGCAATCTTCTGCCCGCTTCGGCTCAGGCGCCTGACTTCCAGTTCAAGCCGGAAACCGCAAAAGGGTTCGAGATCGGCGAAAAGGCCATATTGTTCGATCATCAGCTGCGGTTGAACGTCGATGCCTTCGATTATCAGTATTCGAACGTTCAGGTTGACTTCTTCAACACACCGACATTCGACTACATCACGCTCAACGCCGCCAGCGCTCGAACCTATGGCGTCGAGTTCGAGGCGGAGTTCGCGCCCAAGGCCGCTCCGGGCCTGACGCTGCATCTCGACGGGGCCTACGACAACGCCCACTACGAGAAGTTCCTGGCCCCCTGCACCCCGGCGGGTCTCACCTACGAACAGGGCTGCAACATTCTACGCAGCGTCAGCGCGGGCGGCGTCGAAAGCTATTCGCCCAATTGCGGCAACAGCGCTGCGACCACCTGTAACTTCATGGACGTGGGCGGCCGGCCGACCGCGCTCGCGCCGAAGTGGACCGCGGTCATCGGCGGCGACTACACCCGGCCGATCTCACCGAAGCTGAAGCTCGATCTAGCGATGAATGTTCGGATCAGCAGCAGCTATCTGACCAATTCCTTCCCCAGCAATGTGGTCGAACAAGTTGACCGCCAGTCCGCCTACGGCATGCTCGACGGGGTCATCTCGCTCGGCACGATCGACAACCGCTGGACCTTGTCGCTCATCGGCCGCAACCTGACCAACGAGTTCGTCCAGACGAGCACCGGCGGCCTGCCGCTGTCCGGCGGCACGTCCGGATGCAAGGTCGCCGTCTGCGGAACGCAGTTGATTTCGGATCAGTTGTCGACGGTTCTGAACCCCAGGACGGTCGCCATTCAGTTGAAGGTCGCCTACTGATCGCAGGCAAGGGACGGCCGCGGCGGTCGGGAAATCCGGCGCCGGGTGGCGCAAGCCGCCCGGCGCTCCTATGTCTGGCCCCCGCTGTGTCGGTTTCGCCACGCCTGACGGTGTTTGCGCGCCACCGGCGGTAACCCATCGGGCTACGCTTGGCGACTACCCGCGATTCTGTGCTAGACCGATCCGCTTAACAGTTCCCCCCGGGGCGGGGGCGAAACAGGTCGGACCCTTTTCATGGTTTCATCCACCCCCCTGCTGGACACCATCGACACTCCGGCGGATACGCGCGCCCTCGGGCTTCCCGACCTTCGCCAACTGGCCGACGAGTTGCGGACCGAAACCATCGACGCGGTCTCCAAGACCGGCGGTCACCTCGGCGCCGGGCTCGGCGTGGTCGAACTCACCGTCGCATTGCATCACGTGTTCGACACGCCGCGCGATATCCTGATCTGGGACGTCGGACATCAGGCCTATCCCCACAAGATCCTGACCGGCCGCCGCGACCGGATTCGCACCCTTCGCCAGGGCGGCGGTTTGTCTGGCTTCACCAAGCGGGCGGAAAGTCCGTACGACCCGTTCGGCGCGGCCCACGCCGCCACCTCGATATCGGCGGCCCTCGGCTTCTGCGTCGCGCGCGACATGCGCGGCGACGACAACAGCGTCATCGCCGTGATCGGCGACGGCTCGATGAGCGCCGGCATGGCCTATGAGGCGATGAACAACGCCGCCGAGACGACCCGCCGGCTGATCGTGATCCTCAACGACAACGACATGTCGATCGCCCCGCCGGTCGGCGGCATGAGCGCCTATCTCGCGGGCCTGGTGTCCGGGGGGGCCTATCAGCGCGTGCGAAAGTTCGGCAAGGAGGTGGCCAGCCATCTGCCGCGCCCGCTGAAGGACATGGCCCGCAAGGCCGAGGAGTACGCCCGGGGCATGGCCACCGGCGGCACGTTCTTCGAGGAACTGGGCTTCTATTACGTCGGGCCGATCGACGGCCACAATCTCGAGCACCTGGTGCCGGTGCTCAATAACGTCAAGCATATGGACGACAAGCCGGTGCTGGTTCACGTGGTCACTCAGAAGGGCAAGGGCTACGGCCCGGCCGAAAGCGCGGCCGACAAGCACCACGCGGTGGCCAAGTTCGACGTCATCACCGGCCAGCAGGCCAAGCCGGCCGCCTCCAACGCCCCCAGCTATACCAAGGTGTTCGCCAGCGAACTGATCAAACAGGCGGAGCGCGACGACAAGATCGTCGCGATCAACGCCGCCATGCCATCCGGCACCGGACTGGACGTGTTCGGCCAGGCGTTTCCCCGATCGCTGTTTCGACGTCGGCATCGCCGAGCAGCATGCGGTGACCTTCGCCGCCGGTCTCGCCGCCGACGGCATGAAGCCGTTCGCGGCCATCTATTCCACCTTCCTGCAGCGCGGCTACGACCAGGTCGTGCACGACGTCGCCATCCAGAGTCTGCCGGTGCGCTTCGCCCTGGACCGGGCCGGCCTGGTCGGGGCCGACGGCGCGACCCATGCCGGCAGTTTCGATATCGGCTATCTGGGCCAGCTTCCCAGTTTCGTGCTCATGGGAGCGGCCGACGAGGCCGAACTGGCGGCGATGATCGCCACCGCCGTCGAAATCGACGATCGCCCCAGCGCCTTCCGCTATCCCCGCGGTGACGGCGTCGGCGTGACCATTCCGGAGCTGGCCGCGCCGCTGGAGATCGGCCGCGGCCGGGTGATCCGCGAAGGCAGCACGATCGCCATCCTGTCGTTCGGTACGCGCCTCGCGGAAAGCCTGAAGGCGGCCGACATGCTGGCGGCGCGAGGTTTTTCCACCACTGTCGCCGACGCCCGGTTCGCCAAACCCCTCGATGTGGATCTCCTCCTGCGGCTGGCGCGCGAACACGAAGCCCTGATCACCGTGGAAGAGGGCGCGCGGGGCGGCTTCGGAGCCTTCGTACTGCACGCCCTGGCCGATCACGGCGTCCTCGACCGCGGCCTGAAGATCCGCACGCTCACCCTCCCCGATATCTTTCAGGACCAGGACAAGCCGGAAGCCATGTATGCCGCCGCCGGCCTCGATGCCGAGGGCATCGTGCGGGCCGCTCTCGGCGCGGTCGGCAGCGAACGCGCCGCCAAGGGCCGACGCGCCTGATGCGTTCGCCCTCCTCCCTCCCCGTCATGGGGAGGGACAGGATGCGAAGCATCCAGGGTGAGGCAAGGTGAAGGCGCCCGGACCGAACGAGATTTGCGAGCTGGACGGTCCGGACGGGCGCAGCCTGATCGTTTCGCGGTCTGTCCGTCCCCGTGAAGGGGAGCGAGGGCCCCGGTGATCGAACTTCGTGATCTGACAAAGACTTACGGCGGCCGCCGCGCGGTCGGACCATTGTCGCTCAAAATCGAGAAAGGCCAGTTCGTCGCTCTGCTCGGCGGTTCGGGATGCGGCAAGACCACCACGCTGAAGATGATCAACGGCCTGATCGCTCCCGATGGCGGCGAAGTCGAGATCGACGGCGCGCCCGCCGGCGCGGAACCGCCTCACCGTTTGCGACGCCGGATCGGCTATGTCTTCCAGGAGGTCGGCCTGTTTCCGCACATGACCGTGACCGAGAACATCGCCGTCGGGTCCGCGCCTGGCCGGGCTGGGACAAGCGCCGCATCGCCGCGCGGGCCGAGGCCTTGTTGGCGCTGGTCGCCCTGCCGCCTGAGGTCGGGGACCGCCTGCCAGCGGCTCTTTCGGGAGGGCAGCGCCAGCGGGTCGGCATGGCGCGGGCGCTGGCGGCCGGCCCGGCGATCATGCTGATGGACGAGCCGTTCGGCGCGCTCGATCCGGTCACCCGCGACGATCTCGGCCGCGACTACCGCGCGCTGCACGACCGGCTCGGCCTGACCACGGTCATGGTCACCCACGACGTCATGGAGGCCCTGCTGCTGGCCGACCGGATCGTCGTGCTCGACAAGGGCGCGGTCCTCGCCGACGGCGCGCCGGGCGAACTGCTGGCCGACCATCCCGTCCCCGCGGTCCGCGACCTGATGGAGATGCCCCGGCGTCAGGCCGAACGCGTCGAGGCGCTGATCCGGGCGACCACGCCATGGATGAGCGCCTGGCCGCCGCCTGGCGCGTCGCGCCGGGCTACCTGGCGCAGCATGTCCTGCTCAGCGTCTGCGCCCTGGCACTCGGCTTCGCCATCAGCCTGCCGCTGGCGGTCGCGGCCAGCCGCAGCGCGGCCGTGCGCTGGCCGAGCCTGTTCGTGGCCAGCCTGATCCAGACCATCCCCAGCCTGGCCCTGCTGGCTCTGTTCTACCCCCTGCTGCTGGCGCTCTCGGCGCTCGGCCAGTCCTGGTTCGGCCACGGCTTTCAGGCCCTGGGCTTCCTGCCCTCGCTGCTGGCCCTGACGCTCTATTCGATGCTGCCGATCCTGCGGAACGGCGTCGACCGGCATCATGGGCGTCGACGGCGCGGCCGTCGAAGCGGCGCGCGGCATGGGCATGACCGACCTGCAGCGCCTGCTGCAGGTCGAACTGCCGCTGGCGGCGCCGGTGATCATGGCGGGCGTGCGAACCGCGGCGGTGTGGACGATCGGCGCGGCGACGCTGGCCACCCCGATCGGCCAGACTTCGCTCGGCAATTACATCTTCCAGGGCCTGCAGACCGAGAACTGGGTGTTCGTGCTGTTCGGCTGCGCCGCCGTCGGCCGGCCTGGCGCTGTGCGCCGACCAGCTGCTCGGCCTGATCGAATCGGGCCTGACCCATCGGCGGCCCTGGCGGATCTGGGCCGGCGGCGGCGGGACTGGTCGTCGGCATCGCGGCCGCGCTGTCGCCGTTGGCGGCCGCGACGCCTGGGAACGCAGCCTATGTGGTCGGCTCGAAGAACTTTTCCGAACAGTCCATCCTCTCCGAACTGATGGCCTCGCGTCTCGAGGCCACCGGCGCCCAGGTGGCGCAAAAGCAGGACCTCGGTTCGGCCACCGCCTATCGCGCCCTGGCCGCGGGAGAGATCGACGCCTATGTCGACTATTCCGGCACCCTGTGGACCAACGTGCTCGGCCGCAAGGACAATCCCGGCCGGGCGGCGGTGCTTGCAGCGGCTGTCGGCCGAACTGAAGCGCCGCGACGGCGTTCTCCTGCTCGGCCCGCTGGGGTTCGAGAATGCCTATGCCCTGGCCATGCGTCCCGACCGCGCCCGGGCTCTGGGCATCGCCTCGGTCGCCGACCTCGCGGCTCGGTCGGCGGGACTGGACCTCGGCTCGGACCTCGAATTCCTGTCACGGCCGGAATGGACGGCGCTGCGGCAGGCCTACGGCCTCCGGTTTCGCAAGGAAACCGCCTACCAGCCGACCTTCATGTACCGGGCCCTGGCCGATGGCGAAGCCGACGTCATCTCGGCCTTCTCCAGCGATGGCCGGATCGCCGCCGACCACCTCGTCGTGCTGGACGATCCCCGGCATGCCCTGCCACCCTATGACGCGGTCATCCTGATTTCACCGGCCCGCGCCCACGACGCGCGCTTGCTGCAGGCCCTGCGCCCCCTGGTAGGGGCCATCCCGGTCACCGCCATGCGCGCCGCCAACTACAGCGTCGACCGCGACACCGACAAACTGACGCCGGCTCAGGCGGCGGCCGACCTCGCCCGGGGCGTCAAGGGTTAAAGCGCGATTGTCCCGAAACGGAAGGTCGGCGGGCGGCAAGCGTGCTCAAACACCTCAGGCCATGCTCAAACCCATTTTCCGTATCAACGTCCTGGCCGGCTCTTCATCCCGGCCACCCATCTTTCCGCTCGCTCCCTCCTGCCGCGAAGGGCGTTTTTTCGGCCGGGTCAAATGGAGAAACTTCGACCCAAGTCAGTCTATCGTACGGTCGGTTTCGCTGCTTGTTTTTGGGCCGCGTCCGCGGCTTCCTGGGCGAGTTGGGCGGCGTGCTTGGCCAACGGAAGAGGAGCGTTCTGAGACGCCGGGAGGGTTCCTCGCCATGGATTCATCCCAACGCAGTAACCGCTGAGATTACCACATTGGCGCAATTCTCCGGTCGTGCTGTCCACGACCACAATGATTTGTTCGTCGTCGTTCAGTTTAGACGCGCCAGCCTGTTTCATCGCCTGGCTCGTGACGACCTGCGACCACATCCGACCGGCAGGGTAGATGCCCACACCCACAAATCGGCCGTGAGTTACCGCGCCGCTCGCCGAATTCTCCGCGGGCTTGCTGCATCCAGAATGTACAGCGCGGCCATGGCCGCCCAAACCATCGAACGCCCCATCGCACCCTCCGCGTCAAATCACGACCATGACATGGCACGATCGACAGGCATGGCGAAACGACGTGGGCCCAGCGGTCTGACGTCAGGGAGCAAATCAAGGCGATGAGATCTCGGTCTGCGTGTGACCCCGCGGCACGGTGACGTATCCAGACAATGCCCCGACCAAATTCGGCTCCCCGGCCACCGATGAGCTTGGCGGCCGACGTTGCGGCCTGATGGCCGTTGGAAAGCCCCAAGTGTCGGTGGCAATCGACTGGACAGGACCGCCGATCGGGGGATCATGCGGCGATGATCTGGCGGGCGATCCCCACGAGTCGAAGCGACAGCGATCCGGCGGTGGCGGATCTGATCGACGCTTTCGAAGGTCCAGCCGCCCTCTGCCGGTCAGACGGCGTCGTCGTGCGCGCCAACCGGGCCTGGCTGGATTGGCCCGGCTCCCCGGCGCGCTTGCCCAAGGCCGACGCCGGCCTGTTCGTGGCGTTTCGCCAGGCGCGCCGCGCGGGCCGGGGTGAGGCGAGGGTGCGTCTGGGCGGCCAGGACCATCCCGTCACCGTGACGCCGGCGGGCGGTGCGCATTTTCTCGTTCGTCTGCCGCCGGCCGCCCTTGAACATCCGCCCGCACGGGCGCCGACCGCGCCGCCTCCCGCCGCCCTCGACGCCTTCGCCGCTGGCGCGCCCTTCGGCGCCGCCCTGGTCGAGGGCGAGGATCCATTTGGCGGCGCCATCGTCGAGGCCAACGAGGCGCTTGCAGATATTGCCGGGCCGCTGGCGACCGTCGGCGCCCGCCTCGACCGCCTCTTGTCCGCCGCCAGCGTCCTGGAGGCGAGGGCCGCCATGCAACAGGCGCGCGCCGGCCCGTTCGAGGTTGCTCCCGCGGTTGCGCCGGAGCGAACCACCCACCTCTACCTCGCCGGCGCGGCGCCGCGCTGGACGGCCTATCTCCTCGACGTCACCGAGCAGAAGGCCATTCAACTGCAGCTCGCGCAGCGCAACAAGATGGAGGCCATCGGCCATCTGGCTGGCGGTGTGGCCCACGATTTCAACAATCTGCTCAGCGCCATCAGCCTGCGCGCCGACGAGCTGCTCCTGCGCCACCCGCTGGGCGACCCGGCCTACGATAATTTGGCCGAGATCCGCGGCACCGTCGATCGGGCGGCGGGGGTCGCCAACCAGCTGCTGACATATTCGCGCAAGGCCACGCTGCGGCGGGAGAATCTCGACCTCGGCGAGGTGCTGAGCAATCTCGAGGTGCTGCTGCGCCGGTTGCTGCGCGAGGATGTTCGCATCGAGCTGCACACCGGTCGCGACATCCCCCGCGTACGTGCCGACAAGGCGCAGATCGAGAACGCGATCATCAACCTCGTGGTCAATGCCGGTGACGCCGTGCGCGGACAGGGGGGCGGGCTGATCCGTCTGAGCGCCGCCCGCCTGACCGCCGACGGGCGCCGCCGCGCTGGGTTACCCCGGCCCGCCGCTGGGCGAGCTCGCCCTGATCGAGGTCGTCGACGACGGCCCCGGCATCGCCTCGGAGGTCATCGGCAACATCTTCGAGCCGTTCTTCACCACCAAGCCGCAAGGCGAAGGCACCGGCCTCGGCCTGGCGACGGTCTATGGCATCGTCAAACAGTCAGATGGCTGGATCGTCGCCAGTTCGCCACCCGGCTGCGGCGCCACGTTCCGAATTTTTCTACCGGAGCATGTTCCGCCGCTGGCCATCGAGCCGCCGGCGCCTCTCGCCCCGCCGCGAGCGGCGCCGCGCGACCTGTCCGGCGCCGGCCGGATCCTGTTCGTGGAGGACGAGGCGGTGGTGCGGGGCATCGCCGCGCGCCTGCTGCGCCAGCGGGGCTATGAGGTGCTCGAAGCCTCTGATGGCGAGCAGGCGCTGGCGCTCGCCGAACAGCACGCCGGCCGGATCGACCTGCTGATCTCGGATGTGATCATGCCGGGCATGGATGGCCTGGGCCTGCTCAAGGCGGCCCGGCCGCATCTCGGCGAGGCCCCGGTGATCTTCATCTCCGGCTACGCCGAGGCGGAATTTTCGGACATGTTGGAAGGCGAGCGCGGCGTGTCCTTCCTGCCCAAGCCGCTCGACCTCAAGAGCCTGGCCGAACGGGTCAAGGCGCGAATGGCCGGCTCGCCTTGAGCGAACCGTTGCGTGAACGCCTGACCGCCCGGGTCCTGCTGCTCGATCCGCGCGATCGCATCCTGCTGATGAAGGGTCGACTGCCGAGCGACCCGGCCGCGCCGGGGGCCTGGTTCACCGTCGGCGGGGGCGTGGAGCCCGGCGAGAGCCTGCTGCAGGCGGCGGCGCGCGAAATCATCGAGGAGACCGGCCTTCTCGATGCGGTCCTCGACAAGGTGGTCTGGCGAGGCGAGCAGATCCTGCGCGACCGAAAACAGCGCCCCGTGCGGTTCATCGAACATTTCATTCTGGCCCGCTGCGGCGGCGGCGAGCCGTCGCGGGCCGGCTGGCAGGCATTGGAACGGGAGTTCGTCGACGACATCCGCTGGTGGCGCCTTGCGGATCTGGCCGCCAGCGCCGAGCCGGTGTTTCCGCGCGATCTGGTCGAGCGGTTGACCGCGCTGCTCGGGAACTCATCCGGCGTGCCCGTTCAGAACTCCCGCTCCACCTGCCACCGGCTGACGGCGCCGCAGCCTCACTTCACCGGCGTGCAATCCACCGCGGGGGGCGCGGCTGTCCCGACGGGCGTGTTCAACGACGGCGAATGGTCGAAATCGAACATGTCTTCCAACGACGCCGAGTTCTGATCGCGCGCCGTGAGATGCGCGCCCGCGAGGAAACGCGCCTCGATCAGCGCCAGGATCGCGGTATGGTCGCGCTCGATGTGCGAAACGTAACTGGGCTTGGCGAACGGCGAGACGGCGATCAGAGGCACTCTCACGCCCATCTGATCGAAACTGGCGCATTGCTTGGGAAAGGGGCCGGTCGGATTGCTCGCCAATGCGGGACACAGGGCCTCCGCGTCCAGCACGCTGGTATCGGTGGTGCTGAGCGGGTTGGCCGCGCATTCGGCGCCGCCGCCGGGCTGCAGACTGCCCGGCGGGTTCGACAGGTCGGCGCATTGGCCCGGGGCTATGCCGTCGGGCGTTCGGGCGCCGCCTTGGGGGGCCGCCGGCGGTGCGCGTGATCGTAGTAACCGCCGTGCTCGTCGTAGGTGATCAATATCACCGAGTCCTTCCAGTAGGGACCGTTGCGAATGGCGTTGACCACGTCGGAGACATGCTTTTGCCCTCGTTGAATGTCGGTCGGAGGATGCTCGTCGTCCTCGGTTCCCGAACCGGTGATACCCAGGTTCGGATCAATGAACACCACCGACGGTAGTCCGCCCGCCCCACCGGCGGCCTGAACAAAGAAATACGACAGGGGCAGGGTGTGGGCGTCGGGCGTGCGGAACAGGAAGGCCTGAGGCGCGTCCTCGAAATAATCGGTCCACGTCACCGAGTGGGCGTCAAGCAAGTCGAAGATGGCGCCCGTGATCGGCTTGTAGCCCCCGGTCGGTGGGAAGGTGTCGTCCGTCGTCAAGTGGCCGAACGAGGTGGCCGCCATCAGGTAGAACCGGTTGGGGATGGTTGGGCCGACGACCGAGGCGAACTGCCGATCGCTGATGGCGAATTTCTCGGCCAGATCGTAGTAGAAGGGAATGTCGCCCTGGTCGAAATAGGACATCGTCTCGTCTTCGGTAGCCGTCTCGCCGCCGCTGTCGGGCTGATCGGTCGCGTCGTTCACCCGCACGAAGCCGTTGCTCAACGATCGTAGAAGCGCGTGATTTGGATTGACGTAGTTCAATTCCTTGTGGCTCGACACCCATCCGTGGTCGAGATCGGGGATGGTGCAGCGGGTCGGGCTGTGGAAGGATCGCACCGCGGCGTAGCCGGTGTCGACATTGTGGTTGGAGCAGGTCAGCACGCCGGCCTTGAGCCAGCAGGACAGGCCGTCGATGCAGGCGTGGTCGCCGGCGCCGCAGATCGGCGAGCCCACATGATAGGGCGTTCCCGGAGCAAACGGCAGGACACCGAAATAGTTGTCGAACGAATGGTTCTCCTGCATCACCACGATGATGTGGTTGACGTTGCCGAGTTGTCCGTCGGCCCTGGCGGTCCCCAGCGCGGCGAACGCCAGCGCGCTCGCCGCCCCGAGCATGGCCAATAAGCGCTTCGACATGTTTGGGCTCCCGAGAAGTGTTGCGACGGCGCCGGGTCCGGGATCCGATCCCGACCTGTTTGCCACCCCAGCTAAGCATGGCAGTATGACGCGGCGATGACTTGGGCCGCGCCGCGTCTCGATTGTGGCGACTTGCAGGCGGCGCTCGACGTCCGGTCTCCACCGGGGCGGCCGCGCGGAGGATTGCGCGGACGCCCGGGCGCTGCGACTGTCGCCCCGACCGGGTCGCGGCCAGTCCGGCCCGCCGGTGGGGAACCGGCCGATGAGTGATCGCGATCGTCTGATCTATGCCCTCGTCGGGTTTTCCGCCTGGCTGAACGGCGCGATCGCCTTCCGGACTCGGCGGACGGGTCCTGTTCGGGAGCGGGCCGGTGCCGACGGCCCTGGTCGGCCTGGGGATCGCGATCCTGGTCTGCGTGGTGTTCCGCGCAACCTTCGCCTGGCGCAAGGCTCGGGCGTGCGACGCGGTCGCCGTGGCCGTGGTCATGGCGCTGCCGGGCCTGTTCGGCGAGACCGTTCGCCAGATGGTGTTCTCCTGGGCCACCGGTCTGCCCACGGCCGACGCGCCGGCCTTCGCCGCCGTCATCGTCTTCGGCAACGCGGTGTTGCTGAGTTATGCGGTCTTGCTCGCGCGGCGCGGCGGCTGAGAAAGCGCACGACCCCTTGCGGAGGTCGCCGCCGCGCGGGAAGTTGCTCAGCGATGGCCTATTCGAGCGCCCTGGCCGGTCGATCCGCGCACAGGGATCATATCGTCGATGTGCTGATCGCCGAGCGGGCGCCGCGCCTGGCCGCGAGCCCGGCGTGGCCGTTCCTGCGGCCGCTGCTCTATGGCGTGCTCGATTACCGCAAGGCGCGCCGGATGGCCGACGCCATCGCGCCCCTCGCCGGCCCGGCCGCGCTCGAGTTCATCTCGCAACTGCTGCAGGTCAGGGTCGACGTGCGGGGCGCGCGCAATGTTCCGCCGACGGGCCGGCTGGTCGTCGTCTGCAATCATCCCACCGGCATCGCCGACGGCGTGGCCCTCTACGACGCTCTAAAGGGGGCGCGGCCGGACATGGTGTTCTACGCCAATTCCGACGCTGGCCGGGTTGCGCCCGGCTTCGATGATGTGTTGATCCCGGTCGAGTGGGTCGAGGCCAAGC
This sequence comes from uncultured Alphaproteobacteria bacterium, assembly GCA_963828365.1. Classification (GTDB taxonomy): domain Bacteria; phylum Pseudomonadota; class Alphaproteobacteria; order Caulobacterales; family Caulobacteraceae; genus Acaudatibacter. Next base: position 74,666 of record CAWHEE010000025.1, read on the forward strand.
GCACCCGGCCGCGCACCCGGCTCACCCTCGCGCGGACCCGGCAGGCCATGGAAGCCGAGCGGGCGCTGATGATCTTCCCCGCCGGCCGGCTGTCGCGGCGCGTCGCCGGCCGGCTCAGCGACCTCCCATGGGCGACCAGCGCCTTCTCGGTCGCGCGCAAATATGACGCCCCTGTGCTGCCGCTGCACCTCGCCGGCCCCTGGTCGACCCTGTTCCACCTCTTCGACCGTGTCTCGAGCGAGTTGCGCGACATCACCCTGTTCCACGAACTGCTCAACAAGCGAGGCAAGGCCTTCACCCTCACCATCGGCCGCCCGGTCCCCGCCGCCGCCCTGCCCGCCGACCCCGCCACGGCCGCCGCAGCCATGAAGAGCTTCGTCGAAAGAGACTTGGCGGACGATCCGGAGGCCGACTTCCTAGAGCACGATGATTCGGCGACATAGCCGTGCGGCCGTTCGACCTCGGTGAGGTAGACCGGATTGTCCTCGATCGACAGCACCGCCCAGCCGATCGCCCGCCCGTCGATGAACGACAGCGCCGCGGCCTGGTCGCGAGCCGGATCGAAATCGCGGATGACGAGGCTCACGGTGCGCCTGGCTAGGCGCTCGCCGCCTCCGCCGCCTCGCCCTCTTCGATATAGCGATGGATCAGGTGGTGCAGGTGGCGGATGCGCCCCTCGCTGTAGCGGCCGTAGTGCACCACGCCGGTTCCCGAGGCGCGCAGCCCCTCCTGGACATACGGCAGATTGCCCATGTCCTGCTGGAACACCTGCGCCGCCGCGCCCAGCAGGTCCTGCACCTCCATGAAGCTGTCGTCCTCGCCGAGGTGGCGGACCGGCGCGTTGGGCGGCCGCTTGCCGTCGGCCGGCATCGGCGCGAACAGGATGATCTCCATGGTCGCCTTCTCGGGGTCGAGACCGTACGGCAGCCAGCGATAGACCAGCTTGGTGGTGTACCCGGCCCAGATGCTGAAGTTCGGGAAGAGGTTGTACAGCAAGGCGTCGAGCATCTCGGCGTCCGACGCGTGCGAGTGATCCTTGCCGGTCTGTTCGGCGATCCCCTGGCGCGACATGTCGCCGAGAGCCTGGCGGGCGGTCACGCCCTCCGGCAGTTCGTCGGGAATATCGCCGGTAAGATTGCGGCGGCGGTCGCGACGGCCGGTCATGTGCTGCAGGATTTCGGTCTCGGTCGGCCGCGGGTCGAGGAATGGGCTCGGCACCCCGCCCGCCAAGAACTGCCGGCTCACGTAGTCGCTGAGGATGTCGTACTGGCTGTTGGCGTCGGCCAGCGAGGGCAGGATCTGCGGATGGGTGGTGATGCTGTGGTGGCTTTCCATGAAAGCCTCGGTCGTCACCTTCCAGTTGGCCTTGACCACCTTGTGGATATCACGGCGATGTGCCGGTTCTTCCAGTCGTAGCGCTGCGAAATGTTCGGCGAGCGACCGATGTAATCGATCAGGGGCTTGGCGTCAGATCGAAATTGACGAACACGAAACCGCCCCAGGTGTCGACCTTGGCCTGCGGCAGGCTGATGTCCTCGCCCTCCCATTGCGGGAAGTCCCAGCCGATCGGGTTGTCCTTGAACGTCCCGTCGTTGTTCCACGCAATGCCGTGATAGGGGCAGCGGAACTCACGCTTGCAGCCGTTCAGCGTCACCAGCTTGCGGCCGCGGTGCAGGCAGGAATTGTAGAAGGCCTTGATCTCGCCCGTCGCGGTGCCGGGCGACGATCAGCGACTTGCCGACATTGTCGTAGATCCGATAGTCGCCGGGATTGGGGATGTCTTCCTCGCGACAGGCCCACTGCCAGATCTTCGACCACAGGTATTTGACTTCCTTGGCGAAGTACTCCGGATCGTAATAGCGCGTGATCGGGATGGCGTCGGCGCCCTCGTCCCAGCGGGGATGCTGGCGCAGGTGCTCGGGGACGCCGTTGGAGTCGCGCTCCAGAATGTCGCCATAGCTTTCCGAGGGGTGGCGGTCGGGGCGAAATCCGCCGGTAGAACTTCCGTCCGATCGCATGTGAACTTCCGTGAGTGATCCCGTCGAAGCGTTGCACCGATCGACCGGAGCGAATTCAATACTGTCACGCGCTATATATTTCGCCATTGAACGCGCGCGCTGCCGGCGTAGTATCGGGCAAACCGCGTGAGGACGCCATGACGCTATCGCCCTATCAGCACGGCCAGGCCGTCGGAATGATCGACAAGGCCATCGCGCACGCCGAAAACGGGACCACCGACTGGGCGCCGTCGGTCTCCGGGTTCCGGTCGAGGATTACCTGAGAGAGTTCCGCTGGCGCGAGGAGATGGACGCCACCTTCATGCGCCTGCCGCTGCTGCTCGCCTTCACCTGCGAGATGCGCCGGCCCGGCGACTACAAGACCATGACGGTGCTCGATACGCCGGTGCTGATGGTGCGCGGCCGCGATGGGCGGGTCAGGGCCTTCATCAATGTCTGCAGCCACCGCGGCGCGACCCTCGCCGGCAAATCCCATGGCAACTGCGCCCGGTTCGTCTGCCCGTACCACGCCTGGACCTTCAACGATCAGGGCGTGCTGATGGGGGTCGCCGACCCCGGCAAGTTCGGCGACATCGACACCGCCGAGCGCCATCTCAAGGAACTGCCGTGCGAGGAACGCGCCGGCCTGATCTTCGTGGGCCTGACCCCGGGGCGCGCCTTCGACCTGGAGCGCTACCTGGGCGGCATGCTGGCAGAGATCGGATCCTTCGGTCTCGAGACCTGGCACATGCATCACCAGAACAGCCTCCCGAGCGCCAACTGGAAGGTCACCCACGACGGCTATCTGGAAACCTATCACATACCCTTCCTGCACGGGAAAACCCTGTGGACCCAGGGCGCGGCCCCCAGCGTGGTCATGGTCTATGAAGCGTTCGGCGAGCACGCGTTCGGGCCGCACCAGCGGATGTCCGGCACCGGCCG
>CAWHEE010000026.1:0-124590 GCA_963828365.1 uncultured Alphaproteobacteria bacterium
ATTGAGATCATCGCCCCAACTGAAAAACCCAGTATGCCGGTGACGCACTTGGGATTCGGGGGCCTGCAAGGCGCAGTGGGTTTGCGGCCGACATGTGGCATATCCAGCGCAAATTGCGTGCCGCGTCTTCAACGAGCAGATTTGGCCGCCCGTTCCTGATTGAGCGCGAACAACCGGGCCAGCACCTCTTCGTCCGACAGGTCGGCGGGCCAGCCGTAAGCGGCGGCGACGGCGGCGTCGAGGCGGCGGTGGGCCATGTCGAGCCAAGCGGGGCGCTGGTTGTACAGGTTGGTCAGGGTGCGGGTCTTCAGGACCTTGGCCGCCGCCTCGTCGCGCGGGAGGATGCGGTCGGGGTAGCCGGGGACTACCTCCGGCTCGATGCGGATCAGGTCCGGCGGGTTGAGCCAGGCTTCCCGCAGACGGTTCAGGTCGGCGGCGGCTTCGCGCGATGGCGATGGCGCGGGGGTCGGCGGCGTAGTCGGCGGCGGGGATGTTGGGGGTCAGGCCTTCGGGGAAGGGGAAGGTCTCGAAGGTGGTGGAGGGCGTATAACGCGGGTCATTTCCCACGCCGAGCCAGGTGCCCATCCGCAGCGCCCAGAGTTCGTGGAAACGCGAATGGAGGATGCCAAAAGACGTGTCGTCGTCCCGAGCAATGGCGACAAGTTGACAGTCGGCAAAAACTGAGGCGTCAACCCAGACAAATAGCCGATGTTTCGAAACGCGTCGGCGTTGCCACAAATCGCGTCCAGTCTCCTCGACAGCGCCCGCCAGTCCGTCGCCGGCTGCGACCCAGCAGCCACCATTTCTCACGACGTTAGCTTCGCGAATGCTCCGCGCGCGTTGGCTCACGTGCACGAGACATAGGGAATGGAGCCTCAAAAAGTGCCGACTCTGCTCGTCATTTCGAGCCAGAAATCGATGATCCATCGCCCACTGGGTCGACGGGTCACGTCCAGCCCATTCCTCCACGGGCTGCAGAACCTCGTGTTTCGGCCTACCATTCGGGTTCGAGGGCGCGAGAGCCACTCTCGCGCTAGCTCGCCTGCAACGTCGAACGGGCCGTTTTTCTGTGTACCCATGAAGGCGACGCTGCGTTTTCCTTAGCCTTCCCGCCTTGCGTAAGATCGACGTCGGCGCCGGAAAGGTCAGCATTGATCTGAATGCTGAGATGACCCTCCAAGCGCCGTTCGATGAAGCCCTGGCCAAAGCCGATCATCGAAACTCGTACCGCCGCGCCATCAAGCACCCAAGGCTCGTCCGACCAAGCCTCCCAAAGTGCACCCGCGGCCGCGATCGGATCCAAAACCTTGCGGTTCGCGCCGCCCCGAATGGAGTTGGTCGTTACCAGCCCCGCCGCGATCTGCGTTGGACGTGCTGACTGCTTCCCATGCCTTCGCGACCCAGTAGAGACGAAATCGGCCTCGGCCGCCACCGGTCCCCGATAGGCTCCCGAACAGCCGCCGCGTAGTCTTCTCCCAAATCCGCGCGCATCTGCTTGTCGCCCAGAAACGGCGGATTGCCGATGATCACGTCCACCTTCGGCCATGCCGCCTCCGTCCCGTCCGGGTTCAGCAGCGCGTCGCGGTTCTCGATCTGGTCGAGGTTGGAGAGGATCGGCTCGGCATAGGCGGTGTAGCCGTTGCGGCGCATCCATTGCAGGTCGCCGATCCACAGGGTGACGCGCGCCAGTTCGGCGGCGTAGGGCTCGATCTCGATGCCGCGCACCGCGTCCAGGCCGACGCGCGGGGCGGGCGCGGGAATGCCGAGGCGCTCGGCCTCGACCAAGGCGCGCAGCTCGAGGTCCCGTAACGCGTGCAGGGCGACATAGAGGAAATTGCCGGAGCCGCAGGCGGGGTCGAGCACGCGGAAGGCGCCCAGCCGGGCCAGGAACGCTTCCAGGCGATCCGTGGCCGCGCCATAGGCGGCGTCGCGGGCCTTGGCGATCGCGGTCAGGGCGCGGCGGCGGGCCGCCTCCCCCGCCTTGGCGGCGGCGGGGTCGCGGCTCATGATTTCGCCCGCTTCCTCGAGCACCGCCTTGCGATCGAGATCGGCCTTGGCCATCGCCTCGGTGTGGATCCTTATCTCCGCGTAGGCGGCTTCCCACTCCGCCGTCAGGGGCCGGACGATGACCGGGTCGACGATCTTCAGGATCTTGTCGCGGTCGGTGTAGTGGGCGCCGAGCGCGGCGCGCTGGCGCGTGGCCTTCAGCGCCTCCTCGAACAGGGTTCCGAAGATGGCGGGATCGATCTGCGACCAGTCGTGCTCGGCGGCGGTGTCGGCGATCAGCTTCAGGTCGCTCGCGTTCCAGGGGCAGGGACACGGCGTCGTCGAACAGGCCGCCGTTGAACCATTTGATCACGTCCGCGCCGAAGAAGCCGCCGGACTTCATCTTGGCGAACAGTTCGGCCAGCTGCGCGCCGGCGAGGTCGGGCCGCTTCTGGGTGGCGCGGATCACGCGGGTGAACAGGTCCTTGGGCAGCAGGCCGGCGTCCTCGGCGAACATGCAGAAGACCAGCTGGTTGAGGAAGTGGGCGACGGCGCGGGGGTGCGTGGCCGCGGTCCTGCAGCCGGCGGCCGAGTTCGCCGAAGCGCAGGGCGACCGTGCGGGTCAGTTCCTGCGGCGTCAGGCCGGGCTTCAAGCGGTCGGAGCCCTGGAACACCAGGCGCAGAATTTCGAGCTTGGCCGGCTCCAGCAGGTCCGGAAGCGCGAATTCGTAGCGGCGGGAGACCGTGTTCGTCCAGTTGGTGTGGACGATGATCCGCTCGCATGTCGCTGACCACCAGATAGGGCGGGTTCTGCAGGTCGAGGGCGTAGGCCTGCAGCTGGCGCAGGGCGGCGTTCGAGGTCGCGATGCTTGCCCTTGTACTCCCAGCCGAAGCAGCCCTTGCGCCAGACGTCGGCCCAGCCGTCGCCGCCGCCGACCTTTTCCGCGCCACGCTCGAAGCAGAATCGCTCGCCGAGCGGGTCGTCCTCGGCGGGCGTGGGCTCGCCGAGCAGGCGGCACAGGTCGATGAAATGCTCCTGCGAGCCCTGCCGCTCGCGCAGGCGGCTGCTGTCCCACTTGGCGATGAACTCAGATGGCGTCATGGCGGTCCCAACTCAGCGAGAGCATAGCGAGGCGGCGGCGGCAGGGCACGCATCGCGAAAACGAGCCTCGGGGCCGACGGGCCCCACCCCGACCTCTGCGCGGTCTGTCCTCCCCACGAGGGGGAGGAAGGCGCAGCCAAATGACGATGGGCCGAGAATCGTCTTACGATTTTTCGAAAGCCGAATAAAATTGGGTGTTTGAACGGCGGGCGTGGTTGTTCGATCCCGGCAGGTGGTGTGGACCAACGAGAGGAGGCCGTGATGCTGCAGGCTCTTCAGGCGTTCATCTCCGGCCGTTATGAGCCGCACGGCTACTGCCTGCTGTGGCAACCGGGCCTGGTCTGGACGCACGTGATCTCCGACGGCCTGATCGCGGCGGCGTATTTTTCGATACCGCTGGCCCTGATCCAGTTCGTGCATCGCCGCCGTGATGTCGTGTTCGGCTGGATGCTGTGGCTGTTCGCCCTGTTCATCCTGGCCTGCGGAACCACCCATGTGATGGGCATCTGGAACCTGTGGCACGGCGACTATGGCGTCGAGGCGATCGTCAAGGCGATCACGGCGGCCGCTTCGGTGCCGACGGCGATCCTGCTCTGGCGCCTGCTGCCGCGCGCCCTGGCGATCCCGACCCCTAGCCAGCTGCAGCGGGTGAACGACCAGCTGCGGGCGAGCATCGCCGAGCGTGACCATGCCCTGCGCCAGGTGAAGGCCGAGATCGCGCAACGCGAGCGCGCCGAGTCGGCGTTGCTGCAGGCGCAGAAGATGGACGCGATCGGCCAGCTGACCGGCGGCATAGCGCACGACTTCAACAATCTGCTGCAGGTGGTCGGCGGCAATCTCGATCTGATCCGCACGAGGCCGGGCGACGGCGAAAAGGCCAGGCGCTGGGCGGAGAACGCGCTGCAGGGCGTGGCGCGGGGCGCCAAGCTGACGGGACAGCTGCTGGCGTTTTCCCGCGCCCAGAGGCTGGAACTGCGGCCGATCGAGCTGAACGGGCTGATCAGGGCATGCAGGACCTGATCCAGTCAAGCGCCGGATCGCTGGTCAGCTGCAGGGTCGAGCTGGATGGGCAGGCTTGCCACGTGCACGGCGACCCGACGCAGCTGGAACTCGCGATCCTGAACCTGGTGATCAATGCGCGCGACGCCATGCCGAACGGCGGGTCGCTGACCCTGTCGACGCGGCGGACCAGGGTGGAGGCCGGCGATGTCGTGCTGTGTCCCGGAGACTATGTCGAGCTGGCGATCGGCGACACCGGGGTCGGCATGCCGCCGGAAATCCTACGGCGGGCGATGGATCCGTTCTTCACCACCAAGGGGGTGGGGGCCGGCACCGGCCTCGGCCTCAGCATGGCTTTCGGCGTGGCCACCCAATCGGGCGGCACGCTGCGGATCGGCTCGCGGGTCGGCGAGGGCACCACGGTCTCGATCCTGCTGCCCTGCAAGGCGCCGCCGCCGGTCGACCTGACCGCGCCGGCCGCGCCGGCGGCGCCCGGGCCGGCCGAGGGCCTGCCGGGCCGGCGGATCGCGGTGGTCGACGACGACCCGGACGTGCGGCAATTCGTGGTCGACTGCCTGACCAGCCATGGAGCGGTGTGCCAGGCATTCGACGGCGGCGAAGCCTTTCTGGCCGCCTTCGCCGAAAGCCGGCCTGACGTGATCCTGCTGGATTTCGCGATGCCGGGCCTGAGCGGGGTCGAGGCGGCCCGCCGCGCCATGCAGATCGATCCGACGGCGCCGATCGTGATGATGACCGGATACGCCGACAGCGACGCCCTGGACGAGATCCTGGGCGACATCGACCTGATCCGCAAACCGTTCAGCGTGGAGGTCCTGCTGGCGGCGGCGGTCAAGGCGGCGGCAGCGGGGCGGCGGCCGGCCTGAACGCGGTGGGAGCTTGCCGCGCGGGCGTGGACTGCTAGAAGCCGGCAGCGAGACTTCGGACGAGGTCCGCCGGTGAGGGGTCGACAATTGAAGCTGCTGGCCGGTAACTCCAACCGCGGGCTCGCCGAGGCGATCGCTCAGTCGCTCGACGTGCCGCTGACCCGCGCCCAGGTCAAGCGGTTTCCCGACAACGAGGCCTGGGTGACCATCGACGAGAACGTCCGCGGCGAAGACGTGTTCGTCATCCAGTCGACCAGCTTTCCGGCCAACGACAATCTGATGGAGCTGCTGGTCTGCGTCGACGCGCTGAAGCGGGCCTCGGCGCGACGGATCACGGCGGTGACGCCCTATTTCGGCTATGCCCGCCAGGATCGCAAGACCGGCGGCCGCACGCCGATCTCGGCCAAGCTGGTGGCCAATCTGATCACCCGGGCCGGGGCCGACCGGGTGCTGACCATGGATCTGCATTCGGGCCAGATCCAGGGGTTCTTCGACATTCCCACCGACAATCTGCAGGCCGCGCCGCTGATGGCGGCAGACGTCCAGGCGCACTATCGCGACGCCCATGACGTGCTGATCGTCTCGCCCGACGTCGGCGGGGTGGTGCGCGCCCTGGCTCTGGCCAGCCGGCTGAACGCCGGCCTGGCGATCGTCGACAAGCGGCGCAAGGGCCCGGGCCAGTCGGAGGTCGCCAACATCGTCGGCGACGTCACCGGCCGGCGGCTGATCATCTTCGACGACATCGTCGATTCCGGCACCACGCTGTGCAGCGCCGCCCAGTCGCTGGTCGAGGCCGGGGCCGGCGAGGTGTCGGCCTATATCACCCATGGGGTGCTGTCCGGCGCGGCGGTCGAGCGGGTGAACAATTCGGTGCTCAAGGAGCTGGTGGTCACCGATTCGATCCAGGGCCGAGGGGCGCGACGTGAAGGGCGGCAAGATCCGCACGGTCAGCTGCGCCGGCCTGATCGGCGAAGCGATCCGCCGCATCGCCAACGAGGAATCGGTGTCGAAGCTGTTCGACTGACGGGTCGGGCGATGCCTGGAGCGGGGCCGGGTGAACCAACCGTTCCGGCCGGCGTTGAACTGGCGGGGAATTGTCCCGGAGAGGGAAACTATCATGCGTGCAATGATCATCGCGGCGGTGGCCGCAGCCGGACTCCTGGCCTGCGCCTGCGGCAAGAAGGACAATCCGGACGACGCCGCGGCCGCCAGCGCGGCGGCGGCCGACGCGGCGCAGAACGCCTCGGCCAGCGCGGCCGACGCGGCGGCCGCCAGCAATACCGCCGCCGCCGCGAGCGATGCCGCCAAACAGGCCAACGACAATGCGATGGCGGCCGGGGCGCAGGCGCAGGCGGCCGGCGACGCCGCCAAGAAGGCCGGCGACAAGGCCAAGGAAGAGGCCAAGGACGCCGCCAAGTAACGGCGCGCGGCGGGCGATCCACACCGGCAAGCGATCCTCCGGTGGCGAAATTGTTCGACTGACGGACCGCGATAAGTCACTGAGCGTCACATTCTCGCCGATTTGGCGACGCAAACGGTGATTTCCGCTTCTATGGAGTTCAGTTTGAGATGATCCGACACCGCTGGTCGCGCGCGCTCATCATCTTGGGCGTTGTGGCGGCCATGGCCGCGCCGGTTCCCTCGGCGATCGCCCGTCCCCGGAAGCCACCGCCGGTCGAGGCGCCACCGCCGCCGCCTCCGCCGCCCCCCGCCGGACCGGTCGGCCTGCCCGATCGCATCCTGGCCGACGCCGCGGCCTATGAGGCGTGGTACCGGCGGGTCGCCGACACCTCGCCCGGCTTCACCGACGGCACGCAGGTGGCCACGGCGCTGAAGGACGGGGCGGCCTATGAACCGCGGGCGCTGGTCAGGGGCGCGATCGCCTATGCCGCCATCGCCGCCCTGGAGGACCCGACGTTCGTGGCCCAGATCCGGGCGGCGGGCACCACGCCGGACTATCGCCACGCCATGGCCGGCTATATCGAACTCAATCCGGTCTATGTGTTTCAGTTCAAGAATTCCGATGTCGCCGCCGGCCTGGCCAGACAGGCGCTGGGCGACGCCGGCCTGAAGCTCTATGCCGCCGGCAAGACGGTCAAGATGGCCTCCTATACGGTGCAGCATCAGAGCTGGTCGAAGCAGGACGTCGTCGATCGCGGCGGGCGGCTGGCCGCGGTCGAAGCGGCGGCGCAGAACCCGATCCCGCCGGCCGACGATCAGATCCCCGCTCTGCAGCGCGCCGCCAGCGGCGCGGCCCCACTGAGCATCGCCGCGCCGCCGGCCGAGCCGCCGTACACGCCGATGGTCGCCAAGGCGCTGCAGCTGGCGGCGATCGCGGCCCTGGGCGAGGCGACCGACGAGGCCTATGACAGCCTGACCAGCCTGACGGTCGACGACGACACCGCCGCCTGCCTGCACATGGCCAAGCTGAACCTGCACCAGTGCCTGGCGGTAGCCAAGCCCAACTACGAGGACATCTTCTGCCTGGGGCAGCACGCCATGGCCGACACCGGCTCCTGCCTGGTGAAGAACGCCGGCATGGACATGCCGATCGAGGCCCCGCCTCCACCGCCGCCGGCCCCGATCCCGGTCAAGGCGGTGAAGAAGACCACGCGGCATTCGAAGGTCAGCCAGGGATAGCCACCGGAGCGCGGCCCCCGGCCGATATCCGGAGACTTCATCGCCCGGTCAGGACGGCGGCGTCGCCCTGGTTGGCGGTCAGTCGCATGGGCTGGCCGCGGATCCACAGGCGGTCGACCGAAATCGAGCGCCAGCCGGCGGGCAGGTTCACCGGCCGGCGAGCCCAGGCGTCGATGCCGTCCGGGCCCGGCTCGAGGCCGGTGAAGCCGAACAGCAGGCTGGTCAGGAAGCCACCGATGTTGGCGAAGAACGGGCCGGCGCGCGGCTGCTCGGGAAAGCGGTCGGCGCGGTACTCCAGGGTCTGGAGAAATCGATCGACGCAGAACTGGCCGTAGCCTTCGTCCAGCAGGGTCAGCGCCAGGCGTCGATCACCGGCCCGGGCGGCCCAGGCGCCATACAGGGCGGAGAGCATCGGGCTGCCGATATAGGCTTGGGCGGAGCTCAGATAGAAGGCCAGGGTGGCCTGTTCGGCGGCGGGAGCGAGTGGGTAGCCGAACGGGAACAGGCCCATGAGAGGATCGGGCGTGGCGCCCTTTTCCTCATCGGCGCGATAGCCGTCGTGCGAAACCACCGCCTCGCCGCGCCGGGGAATGTCCATCCGATCGGCGATCCGCGGCCAGAGGGGGTCGGCGGCGAAGCCGAGGCGCTCGGCGGCGGCGGCCGCGGCGCGCAGGACGACCACGGCCGCCATGGTGGTGAAGGCGGGATTGTCGACGGCGCTCCGCCGCTCGGCGATACCCATGGAATCGCGGATCGCGTAGCCGTGGCGGCCGGGCGTGACGCGGGAGGTCAGCCACTCGGCGACCCCGGACAGGACCGGCCAGGCCCGAGCGCGCAGGAATTCCAGGTCGCCGGTGGTGTCGGCGTGGACGGCGAAAGCGCGGGCGACATCGAGCGAGACGTGATCCTCCCGCCAGGATGAGGTTCCGGGCAGGGGCGTCGCCTCCTCGCCGGTTCCGGGGGCGCTTTCCCAGGGGAATTGCAGGCCGCGCCGGCCATTGAGCCGGGCATTGCGCCGCGCGCCCTCCAGGGCGGCGAAGCGGTAATCGAGCAGGGCCCGGGCGGCGTGCGGCTGCTGCACGCTCAGCGGCGGCACGGCGAACGCCTCGATGTCCCACATCACATGGCCGTGGTAGTAGTGGTAGTCGCGCCAGGTGGCCAAGCCGAAGATCGAGGTCGAGGCCGGGGACCCGCTGTGCACCGAGGTGTTGAGGTAGAAGAACGCCGCGTCGGCGAGCGCCTGCCAGCGCTCGTCCGCCCCCTCCAGAACCACGCGACCGCGCCACAGGTCGGCCCAGGCCGCGCGGTTCTCGCGGCGGAGGCGCTCGAAACCGGCGTCGGCGGCGCGGGCGACCAGGCGCACCGCCTGCTGGTCGGGACGGCGGTGAAGCGCATCGGGAACCAGGCTGACGATCTGCCGCAGGCGGAGACGCCGCCCGGGATGGGCGCGGCAGCGCCAGACGCTCGCCAGGCGGGCGCCCTCCAGGGGCGGTCGTTCCGGCGTGACCTCGCCGGCCCCCAGCAGTGCGGTGGCCAGAGCGAGCCCGCATCGCGACAGCCCGCCGCGCGATTCCCATAGCAGGCAGGCGTCCGCCGCCGGCTCGGGCATGCCGGGCGTGGTGCGCCGGGCCTCGACCGCCCGGCCCTCGATTCCCGCGGCGTCGACGACGGCCTTGAGACCGAGTTCGCACGCCGCATCGACCTCGACGGCGATTTCCTGACAGACCAGACTGGGATCGACGCGACTGCAGAAGGTGACGACTTCGACCCGAGCGACATGGTCTCGCGCCCGCAAGGTGAAGCGGCTGGTCAACTCGCCGGTGGCGAAATCATAGGACTGGCGCGGGTCGGCGGCCATCTGCGGGCTGTCGGAATACCACATGCCGTCGAGCGCGATGTCGGCGGCCAAGGGATAGGGCGCCGGCGCCGCCGCCTCGATCAGGCGCACGGGATGTTCGCCGGTATAGCCGCTGATCAGGGTCATGCCGGCGGTGAGCGGCACGGCGGTCACCCGCAGACCGATCACGCCGTTGGACAGATAGGCGGGTAACTGGCCGCCGCCGAATCCAGCGGCCTCCGGCGGACTGAGCGGTGTATCGTGCATGACGCCCTCCGACTCTGAAAACCGGAATCGCGGGGCCGGGTTCCGCCGCGGCCCCGGACCCCGGCGATCGGCGGGTTCGGGCGGGGCGGCGAGGCGCGAGAGGCTCAAGCCTCGGGCAAAGGCTGGACATCGATCGGCAACCGCACCCGGAAGCGACTGCCGGCGCCGAGGCCGCTGCCGGCCAGGGATATGCCGCCGCCATGCAGCTCCACCAACTGCTTGACCAGGGCGAGGCCGATCCCGAGGCCTTCGTTCATTCTCTGGGAGGGGCCCCTCACCTGAGCGAACAGCTCGAAGATCTTGGATCGCATGTCATCGGGGACGCCGATGCCGTTGTCGGAGACGTCGATCTCCACGAAGCCGTCGTCGAGCCGCGCGGCCAGCTCCACGACGCCGCCGTCCGGCGTGTACTTGGCGGCGTTGGAGAGCAGATTGCCGATCACCTGCGCCACCCGGGTGGGATCGGCGTACAGCCAGATCGGCTCGGCGGGCAGGTCGATGGTCAGCGCGTGCCGTTTGGCGTCGAGCAGTGGCCGGCTGGCCTCGACCGCGAACTCGAGAACGCCGCGCAGCGCGACCCTCTCGCGTTTGAGCGAAAATTTTCCCTGGTCGATCCGGGAAATATCGAGCAGATCCTCGACCAGCCGCGAGAGATGGAAGACCTGCCGATCCATCTGGTCGCCTATCGTCCGCGCCGTCTCGCCGTCGTCGCGCCGTCGCATAAGGTGCAGGCCGGCGCCCAGCGCCATGATCGGATTGCGCAGTTCATGGCCCAGAACGGCGAGAAACTCGTTCTTGTGGCGGTCGGCGGCCCGCAGGGCGTCGGCATAGGCCGCCAGCTCGTCGCGCTGGGCGACGAATCTGCCGATGCTGCTGATGCAGATCGAAGAACACATTGGCCTTGCTGCGCAATATGTCCGCCTCGATCGGCTTTTGAATGAAATCGACGGCGCCGGCCTCATAGCCGCGGAACCGGCGCTGGGCGTCGGCGCTGCCGGCGGTGACGAAGATGATCGGGATGTGGCGCAGTGCGTTCCGCGCCGCGCATGAATTCGGCCAGCTGAAATCCGTCCATGCCGGGCATCTGCACATCGAGCAGGGCCAGGGCGAAGTCATGCACCAGCAGCAGTTCGAGCGCTTCCTCGCCGGACCGGGCCTTCAGGCAGACCAGGCCCTCGCGCTGCAGCAGCGCCTCGAGCGCCAGCAGGTTTTCCTCCAGGTCGTCGACCAGCAGGAAGTTGATCGGCGTCGCGCGCCGGGTCATGCGGCGCCCAGGCTCAGCAGCTAGGACGCGATCGCCTCCAGGCTCATGACGCCCGCCGACGGACAGGCGCTGAGCGCCGCGGCCGGCATGGTCGGGGCATAGGCGCTCCCGCGGGTCCTCGACGACAGCGACGCCGCCCGCCGTCCGCGACCGCCCTGAGGCCCTGCGCCCCGTCGTGATTGGCGCCGGTGAGGATCACGCCGGCCAGCGCCGGGCCAAAGGCGTCGGCGGCGCTCTCGAACAGCACGTCGATGGAGGGGCGGGAATAGTTCACCGGCTCGTCCGAGGACAGCGACAGCGACGCCGTCCGCCTCGACCAGCAGATGATAGTCCGATGGCGCGAAATAGACCACGCCGGCCAGCGCGGGCTCCTTGTCCTCGGCCTCCTTCACCAGGATGCGGCACTTGCTCTGGAACAGCGGCACGAGCGCATTGCGCCGATCGGGCGGAACGTGCACGACGATGAACACCGGCAGGGGATAGCCGGCCGGCAGCGCCGGCAGAATGTGCAGCAGCGCCTGGACCGCGCCGGCCGACGCGCCGATCGCCACCGCCCTGATGGCGCCCATCGGCGCCGGCGGTCATGGCTCGCGCCTCTGATAGATCTTTTCCTCGGGGACGAAGTCGGCGAAGGCGGCGGCGTGGGCGGAAAACCGCAGGCTCTCCTTCGAGCCCAGGCCGAGGAACCCCTTGCGCGCCAGCGAGTCCCGGAACAGGCCGACGGCCCGATCCTGCAGGGAGCGGTCGAAATAGATCAGCACATTGCGGCAGGAGATCAGGTGCATCTCGGCGAACACGGCGTCGGTCACCAGGCTGTGGTCGGAGAACACGACCCGGCCGCGCAGGGTCTTGTCGAACACCGCCCGCCCATAGTCGGCGGTGTAATAGTCCGAAAGCGACGATCTGGCCGCCGGACTTCTGGTGGTTCTCGGTGAACTTGCGAACCTGGTCGAGCGGATAGACGCCGGCCTCGGCGGCCTGCAGCGCCGTCGGGTTGATGTCGGTGGCGTAGAACAGCGTGCGCTGGTCGAGGCCCTCTTCGCGGAACAGGATGGCGAGCGAATAGAGTTCCTCGCCATTGGCTGCAGCCGGCGATCCAGACCTTCAGCGACGGATAGGTGCGCAGGTGCGGCAGCACCTTTTCGCGCAGCGCGCGGAAATAGGACGGATCGCGAAACATCTCGCTGACCTGCACGGTCAGGTAGTCCAGCAGCCTGGGCAGGATGGCCGGATCGTGCAGCACGGCGTCCTGCATGGCGGAGATGCTGGCGAAGCCGAGCTGCTGCGCGCGCCTGCAGCCAGACGCCGCTTGATCGACGCCCGCGCGTAATGCCGGAAGTCGTAGTGATAGCGCTGGTAGAGCGCCTCCAGCAGAAGCTGGATCTCGATGATCTTCAACGCCGTCGCGCACGGATCACGCTCATCGCGGCATCCACACCCGAACCAGGGAGAGCAGCTTGTCGACGTCGATCGGCTTGGCCATGTAGTCGTTGGCGCCCGGCTTCGATGCAGCGCTCCTGGTCGTCGGGCATCGCCTTGGCGGTCAGCATGATGATCGGCAGCTTGGCCCACCGCGGATCGTCGCGTATCCGGCGCGTGGTCGCCACCAGACCGTCCATCACCGGCATCATCACATCCATCAGTACGAGGTCGATGGCCCGCGCAGGATCGCCTGGCCGATCCGTCGAGGGCGTCGATCGCCTCCTGGCCGTTGCGCGCGATCTGCACCAGGGCGCCGCGCGGCTCCAGAACGCTGGTCAGGGAGTAGACGTTGCGCACGTCGTCCTCGACGATCAGGATCCGGCGGCCTTCCAGGACGGCGTCGCGGTTGCGCGCCTTCTGGATCATCTTCTGCTGCTCCGGCGGCAGCTCGGCCACCACCTGGTGCAGGAACAGCGACACCTCGTCGAGCAGGCGCTCGGGCGACTTCGCGCCCTTGATGATGATCGAGTTGGAATAGCGGCGCAGCCGCTGTTCGTCGTCGGCCGACAGTTCGTGGCCGGTGTAGACGATGACCGGCGGGAACGGCGTGGTCGCCGCTGGCTCAGGGTTTCCAGCAGGGAAAAGCCGGAAGCGTCCGGCAGGGACAGGTCGAGCACCATGCAGTCGAAGGTCTGACCCCCGAGCTGTTCGAGGCACTCCGCCGCGGTGCCCACGCCGACCGTCTCGACGTCGTCCGAGCCGAGCAGCCTGCCGACGGCGTCGCGCTGGACGGCGTCGTCCTCGACGATCAGCACGCGCCGCACGCGTCCCGGTCAGCTTCGACTCCAGAGTTTGCAGCACCCCGGCGAGGTCCTCGCGTCTGACCGGCTTCATCAGGTGGCCGACCGCGCCCAGGGACAGGGCGGTCTGGCTGTGGTCGGCGCCCGAGACCACGTGGATCGGGATGTGCCGGGTGCGGACGTCGCGCTTCAGTCGATCGAGGACCGTGAGGCCGGACTGGTCGGGCAGGCCGACATCGAGAACCACGGCGCTGGGCTGGTGTCGCCGGGCCAGCCGCAGGGCTTCCTCGGCCGTGCCGGCCACGATGCAGCTGGAAGCCCATTTCGCGGGCGAGGTCGCGGATGATGGTGGCGAACCGGCTCGTCGTCCTCGACGACCAGCAGCAGGCGGCGCGCGTCGTCAGCCAGATCGCGGTCGTCGTCGATCACTCCACGCGACGGCGAGCGGGGCGGCGGCGTCGGCAGGGCGGCCGAGGCGGCCGGCGGCGGTCCCGCGCGCAGTGGCTGCCGTGCGTCGCGGGGCGGCGACCTGCCGGCGGGTCGTAGCAGGAGCGGGACCGTCGACGGTGAAGGTGCTGCCCTCGCCCGGGTCGACTCTCGAGCCTGATCGACGCCGCCCAGCAGGCGGGCCAGTTCGCGGGAGATCGACAGGCCCAGGCCGGTGCCGCCGTATTTGCGGCTGATGGTGCCGTCGGCCTGGCGGAACGCCTCGAAGATACTCTCCTGCTGTTCCGCCGAGATGCCGATCCCGGTGTCGGTCACCGCGAACGCCAGGCGATCGGCGCCGACCGGCGCGATCGTCAGGCGGACGGCGCCGCGTTCGGTGAACTTGAAGGCGTTGGACAGCAGGTTCTTCAGGATCTGCTCGAGCCGCTGGCGATCGGTGTCGATGGCGGCCGGGCAGCCGCCGGCCACGGCGATCTCGAAGCTCAGCCCGCGCTGCGTCCGCGACCGGCTGGAAGGTCCGCCGCAGATGTCGCCGGCCAGGCGCTGCAAGGGGACCGGTTCGGGCTGGATCTGGATCTGGCCGGCCTCGATCTTCGACAGGTCGAGAATGTCGTTGATCAGCGTCAGCAGGTCGTTGCCCGAGGACTGGATGGTGCGGGCGTATTTGACCTGCTCGTCGGTGAGGTTGCCGTCGGGGTTGTCGCCCAGCAGCTTGGACAGGATCAGCAGGGAATTGAGCGGCGTGCGCAGCTCGTGCGACATGTTGGCCAGGAAGTCGGACTTGTAGCGGCTGGCCTGTTCCAGCTCGCGGGCCTTCAGCTGCATCGGCGGCGCTGGTGCGCTCCAGGTCGTCGCGCTGCGCTTCCAGCGCCTGGGCCTGTTCCTCGAGCTGGCTGTTGGTCTGCTCCAGCTCCACCTGCTGCTGTTCGAGCCGCGCCTGCGATTCCTTGAGCGCCCGGCCCTGTTCCTCCAGCTCTTCGTTGGAGACGCGCAGCTCCTCGCTCTGCACCTGCAGCTCCTCGGCCTGGCGCTGGGTCTCCTCCAGCACCTCCTGCAGCTGGGCCCGATAGCGCGCCGAGCGCAGGGCGACGCCGATCGACGCGGCGCGTCTGGTCCAGCAGCTCGAGGATCGCGATCGTCGACCGGGTGCAGGAAACCCAGCTCGATCACGGCGTTGACCGCGCCGTCGGCGCGCGCCGGGACGATGACCAGATGCCTCGGCTTGTCGCGTCCGAACGCCGAACCGATGGTCAGATAGCCGTCCGGCACATCGCGGACGACCATACGGCCGGCCTTCGGCCGCCACCTGTCCCAGAAGCCCTGCTTCAGGCGGAAGCGCGCGGGGATGTCGGCGTCGGCCGGCACGCCGAGGATCGCGGCCAGATCGTAGTGCAGGCCCTCGCCCTTGAAGAGGGCGCCCGCCTGGAAGCCGAGATAGCGCGCCAGAAACGCCAGGATGCCGTCGGCGAGGTCGGCGACCGACTTGTCGCCCAGCATCGCTTCGGCCAGCCCGACCTGGCCGGACTGCAGCCACTGCTGCCGCTCGCGCGCGCCGGCGTTCCGGCGGATCAGGACGAACACCGCGAGGGTGAGCACGACGCCGAGCAGGCTGGAGAGGATGCCGCTGGCCAGGGCCGTCCGGAAGGCGCCGTTCATCTCGGCGATGCGGATCGACGCGCACGCGCAGCTCCTCCTGGCGCATGACGTCGACCTGGGCGCGGACGGCGTCCATCTCGAACTTGCCGCGGTCGGTGTCGACCACCGCCAGCGCGGCCGGCGCGCCCTGGCTCTTGCGCAGGTCGATCGTCTGCCTCAGCTTCGCGAGCTTCGCGTCGAGGTGGCGCTTGAGCGGCGCCAGATTGGCCTGCTGGACCGGATTGTCGTGGGTCAGCGAGGCGACCGCGTCCAGGCGCGACGCGACAGCGTCACGGCGCTGTCGTAGGGCTCCAGGTACTTGTCGTTGCCGGTCAGCAGATAGCCGCGCTGGCCGGTCTCGGCGTCCTGCGTCGTCGAAAACAGCTCGTCGAGGGCGATCAGCACCTCGTGCGAATGCAGGATCTTCTGGTTGTTTTCCCGCAGACGCTCGATGTTCAGGTAGGCGATCACGCCGCTGATCAGGAAGAAGGCCAGCACCGCCGCGAGCGCCAAGTTGGTCCAAGTTTCCGCGGCCGATCGTGCGGCCGCAAGGCGAAATCGGGTCGGCGACATGGAGACTCCCATCGAAACGAACGGTCGGGATGACTAACGGGACCGCCGCGCGATAATCAAGTCGAGGGCCAGTCCCATGGCGGTGTCGAGCATCGGGCCGATATCGGCCCAGATTTCCCGCCAGACCTCGGCGGCGGGACGACCAAGCGCGGGATGCTTGCCGCCGACGATCGAGTTGTAGGCGTCGTTGTCGAGGTAGGTCGTTCATGACCCCAGCATGACGCGAACAGCGGTCTTCAGGCCCTGCGGCCAGTCGCCGATCGGGCCGAGGGGCGTGGACGCCGAACCGTGCGCCGCGATCAGCGCGCCGAGTTCGCCCCCGCCCACGAATGGGGGCGTCGGGGCGGTCGGCGAGGGTTGCGGCGATAGTGTCCAGGAGGTTCTGCAAAAGCGGGCGCGACCCTGGCGCACAGGTCGATCGCGGACCAGCGCGCCTTGCGTCAGAATCAAATTTCCATCCGCAGACGACGCATCGACGAACGGCCAGCTTTGAACGGCCGGCTTTGTTGACAAATCCCAACGGGGTTGTAGCCTTTGACTCCCCCCACCGACGGTCGCGCCATCCCCTTCTCCAGCGACCGTCACGCCCCCAGGGCGCGTCCAACGTCCTGGGGGTCATGGGAGGCGCCGCGGCTTCTATGCGCCCGGTGAAGAGATTTGCGCGGCATCGAAGGCGCGGGCTCGCCGCACCAGGGCGGCGGGCGCCGCAAGCGGAGCGCACGCGAGAATGGCCGCGAGACTGGGCAGGCGCAGCGCGGGGCGGATTTCGGCCCGATACAGGCGCCTGCCGGTCTCGACGGTCGTCGCGAAGGTCGGCGGCATGTGGACCAGGGCGGCAAAATCGCGCCATTTCAACGGTGCGTCGATGTAGCCGCTGTCGAAATAGGCGAACGGCACGCCGTAGGCGGCGGCAATGACCGCGCCATGCAAGGCGCCGGTGAGCAGAAAGTCCGCGGCGGCGATGGCGTCGATGACCGCCAGGGCGGCGGCTCGGCTGGGGGGAATGTTCGGACGCACCACCACCTCCGCGTCGGTCATCGCGATCAGCGCCGCATCGGACATCGGCTCCAGAAAATGCGGCATGCAGACCGCGCGGCCCCGATAGAGTGGAGCGGGCCTGGGCCGATGGATCAGGGGCACGAGCAGACCCGGGTCGCCGAGCGTGGTCTCGAGCGAAAGCCCTAGACCATCCCGGGTGAGCGGCCCGCGCACGCCCATGAAACTGCAACGGGCCGCGAGTTCGGGATCCGGCGGCGTCTCCTCGCGCATGCCGCAGCACCAGAACCCGACCCGCGCCTGGGGATCATCGGCGAGCGCTGCGAGGGCGGTGCTGATGTGCCATTGCGAAATGACGCTGCCGATCATGAACAACTGGCCGAAATCGTGCAACGGTCGCCCGACGGCTCGCTCGTCGCGCGAACCGCCTCGCGCCGGTCCGCGTGACAGGGCGACGAACAGCAGTTCCGACAGGTAATCGCCCAGATTCTGCGAGGCGAGCCCCTTGCGCCAATAGGTGAGCGCCGCTCTGGCGCGCAGCCTTTCGCCGCGGTCCCCTGCGTTTGGACTGATCACGCCGGTATCAAGGCTCTCCGACCCAGTTGGTTGCCGCTCAGGCGGAAATCTCCAGCTGGGAAAGCGCCAGGTCCCGTGCGGCCTTGTAGTCGGCCTTGCCGTTCGGCGCGCGCGGCATGCGCGGAACGGCGATCAGGCGCTTTGGCGTCTTGTAGCCGGCGAGAAGCTGCGCGAACGTGCTCGCGGATCGCCGCCTCGTCGAAGGCGGCCCCGGCGCGCAGTTCGATGACGCCGGTCACCGACTGGCCCCATTTCTCGTCCGGCACGCCGACGACCAGGGCGTCCTCGATGTCGGGGTGCAGCTTCAGCGACCTCCTCGACCTCCTCGGGAAAGACCTTTTCGCCGGCGGTGTTGATGCAGCCGCTGCCGCGGCCGATCAGGGTGATCGTGCCGTCGGTCTCGACCGTGCAGAAGTCGCCCGGGATCGAATAGCGGACGCCGCCGAAGGTCTTGAACGTCGAGTCGGTCTTGGCCTGGTCCTTGTAATAGCCATCCGGCAGGGGGTCGCCGCGCGCGATCAGGCCGACCTCGCCGCTGCCGGGCGACGATCTCGCGGCCCTCGGGGGCGCTGAAGACACCTTGCACATTGTCGCCGATCTGGAACTTGGCGGTCTCGACCTCGCCGTCGGCGGTCATGATCGACAGGCCGAAGCCCACCGCCTCGGATGAGCCGAACGAATTCGGCGAGGCTGACCTGCGGCATGTGCCGCAAGCAGGCCCTGCTTGACCTCCTTGCTCCACATGACCCCCGACGAGACGATCGCTGCCGACGCTGGAGACGTCGTACTGCGCCGTCCTGTCAAGCGCGCGCAGCATCGGCTTGGCGAAGGCATCGCCGACGATGATGATCTGCGTGACGCGGTGGGCGGCGACCCCGCGCCACAACTCGTGCGGCGTCGAAGTGGCTCGATCGCAGGTCACCACCGTGCCGCCGGCGACCAGGGCCGACATGCGCGGTGAACAGGCCGGTGCCGTGCATCAACGGGCAGGCCGGCAGGTTGACGGGCCGCGCCGCCGGCTTCGCCGGACGATCTCGAGGTGGTCGTCGAGGTCGGCCGGCACCCGCGGCGACCAGGGCGGGATTGAGCAGGGCGCGGCGAAGGGAGTCCTGGCGCCACATCACGCCCTTGGGCATGCCGGTGGTGCCGCCGGTGTAGATGAAGAACAGGTCGTCGGGCGAGCGCTCGATTTGCAGCGGAGAGCCGTCGGGGCCGGCGGCCATGGCCTCGAACGAGGCGGCAAATTCAGGCGTGGCCTCATCCGACCCGTCCTCGACCAGCAGCCATTGGCGGACGTTAGGCAGTCGCGCGGCGATCTGCGTCGACGATGGGGGCGAATTCGCGGGCGAACAGCACCACCGAGGCGTCGGAATTGTCGAAGATGTAGTGCACCTCGTCGGCCACGTAGCGGTAGTTGACGTTGACGTGGACTGGCGGGCCTTGAAGCGCGGCGGCGAGGCCCTCGAGGTAGGCCGGTTGGTTGCGCATGTAGAATGCGATCTTGTCGCCCGGCCGCGCGCCGCCGGCGATCAGGGCGCGGGCCAGGGCGTTGAGCCGGTGATCGAAGTCCTGCCAGGTGACGATCCGATCGCCGTGGATCAGCGCCGGGTGGCCTTGCGGCACGATCCGCGCGACGGCGTCGAACAGATCACCATAGTTCCAGCCCTGAAATTCCATGCGCCGCTCCCGCCTGTCCTGCCATCAAATCTAGCGGCGACGGAAGCCGGACGCCATGGGCCTCGCGGCCGAGCGGCGATTGCAGGCCGCCGGTCCGTCGGCCGAGGTCGCGTCACCAGGGCAGTGAAGGGACACGGCGCCTGGGTCGGCGCGTCAGACCGACACCTGCACGCCCATCTCGACCACCTGTCCGGAGGGAATGTTGAAGAAGTCGCTGGGATTGGCCGAATTGCGCGCCAAGGCGATGAACAGGCGATCCTGAAAACGCCGCAGTCCCCGGGTCTGGCTGGTCACGATCGTCCGGCGGCTGAGTATGTAGGAGGTCGTTGCGGGTTCGAACAGGCGAGCGGCGGCGGGGATGGCGGCAAGCGCCGCGGGAACGTCCGGGCGCTCCATGTAGCCGAACTTCAACCCGATCCGCACGAAGCCTTCGGGCAGGGTCTCGAAAGTCGGCCCGTCCTCGTCACGCGCAAACGGCTCGTTGATCGTCGTGACCGTGACGATGGCGTTGTGCTGATGGAGGACGCCATTATGCTTCAGGTTGTGCAGCAGCGCCACCGGCGTCAGGTCGGGGTCGGGGCTGAGAAACACCGCCGCGCCGGACACCCTCGGGCGGGGTCGTCGTCCCAGCGAAGCGATGAACCCTGAGAGCGACAGACGATCCCGGTGGGCTTTTTGCGCGATCACCGAGCGGCCATGCACCCAGGTGGCGATCATGGCCGCTGCCGAAGCCCCCATGGCCACCGAAACCCAGGCGCCGGACACCAGCTTCAAGGAATTGGCGGCAAAGAAGGTGGCGTCCACCAGCAGCAGCGGTCCGGCGACCAGAGCCGTTCGCCAGAGCGGCCACTTCCACAGATGCCGGGTGACCACCGCCGCCAGCGCCGTGTCGACCGCCATCGTTCCGGTGACCGCCAGGCCGTAGGCATTGGCCATGTTGCTGGAGGACTTGAACACCCCGACCAGCAAAATCACCCCCGTCATCAGCAGGAAGTTGACCGTGGGCAGATAGATCTGTCCGGCCTGGGTTTCGGAGGTGCGTTTCAGGTTCAGGCGGGGAAGCAGTCCCAACTGCATCGCCTGGCTCGACAGCGAAAAGGCGCCGGTAATCACGGCCTGGCTGGCGATGATCGTGGCCATCGTCGCCAACACGACCAGCGGCGCGCGCAGGAATTCGGGCGCCATGGTGAAGAGCCAGTCCTGATCGGCTATGCCTGCCTGCCCTGACGGACCGCTCAAATAAGCCAGGGCGGCCGCGCCCTGGCCCAGGTAGTTGAGCGCCAAAGCCGGGAAGACGACAGCGCTCCACGCCAGCCGAATGGGGCCGCGACCGAAGTGGCCCATGTCGGCATAGAGCGCCTCCGCGCCCGTGATGGTGAGGCGACACCGAACCCAGGACGAAGAAGCCGATCAGTCCGTGATGCGCCAGAAACCTCAGGCCTTGAAGCGGATCGAGCGCGAGGAGGACTCGCGGCTGCCCCGGAATGTGCATCAGGCCGAGGATCGCCAGGGTCAGAAACCAGACGAGGCAGATCGGACCGAACAGCGAGGCGACGGCGGCGGTGCCACGCGCCTGCACCAGAAACAGCGCCACCAGAATGGTCAGGCTGATCCCGATCACCGCCCCTTCCGTCACCCCGCCGGCCAGGGCGGGAATCGTTCGAAGTCCCTCCACGGCCGACAGTACGGACATCGCCGGGGTGATCATGGCGTCGCCATAGAACAGGCCCGCGCCGCAAACCCCGAGCGCGAGGACCGCGAAGGTGCGTTTGCCGGTCGCGCGTTGCGCCAACGCCATCAGCGACAGCATTCCGCCCTCGCCGCGGTTGTCGGCCCGCATCAGGAATATGGCGTATTTGACGGTGACCACGATGGTGAGCGCCCAGAGCATCAAAGAAATGATCCCGAGGATATCCGCCTCGCCGACCGGGCCACGCGTCGCCTGGCCGATGGCCACCTTGAACGCGTACAGAGGGCTGGTCCCGATGTCGCCGAACACCACGCCCAATGCGCCGATGGTCAGGCCGCCAAAAAGTTTCGCCGAAGGCTTCCCGCCGCCGCAAGGCGGGTGCGGCCGATCCTGCGGCGCGCCTGGGGCCGGCGACGGGGTCTTCGCAGGCGTGACTTGCTTTCGCGCGATCGTCTCGGTCAACTTGCGAACTCGTAAAGAGGCCAGGTCGTCGACGTTTCTGTCCCTGGCGCATTCTCGGCGGGAGTGGAGCGCCTCATGCGTTCGGGTGGCGGCGACGAAAAGCATGTGGCGGTTATAAGAACGGCATAACGGCGTCCCGAGGTCGCGGTGGACCGTGATGACGACGGCCATCAGGTGCGCCGACGGTAGGACCTGGGAGGAAACCTGCACCAGATGACGCGTTCAGCACCAGCGCGGCAACGCGCGTGGACTAAACAGGGGATCGGATATGTTCTGGCGCCCGGCAAGTCTCGCCGATCACGGCGCGAGCGCCAAGTATGCGGCGGCGGCTGGAATATTCCTGGTATCGGCGCTGGCCGCGGCCGCGACCTACAAGACGCTGCACGCGAGCGGGCTGTCGATGGTTCTTCTGGCAGGGGTGCTGGTCTGCGCGGTCAATCTCGGAGCGCGGCCAGCCTATCTGACCGCCTCGCTGGCTTTCGTGGTCTATGATTTCTTCATTGCCGAACCGATTCACACCTTCATCGTCAGATCTCCGTCGGACATGGCGGTACTGCTGATGTTTCCACTCGCGGCGTTGGTCACCGGCGGTCTGGCCGGACGGGTCCGCGACGAAGAACGCAAGGCCAGGGCGCGAGAGGTGTCCGCAAATCTGCTGTACGAGGCAAGCCGTCGGATTTCCTCGATCTGGGACGAAGTGGAAATTCGCCGCGAACTGGTCCAGCACATGGCAGTAGCCGCCGACGCTCCCGCCATGGTTTGGACGCGCAACCAGAGTTTCATCGAGCCGGGCGCTGAACGCGAGGCGCGAACGCAGAAAGCCCCATTGCCCGACGAAATCGTTGCAGCCGGGCTCGGCTGGAAGGTGCGCAATCTGCGGGAGGACGAACCAGCCCTCGGCAAGGCCGCCTGGCGATCGGACGGGCCGCGATCGACCGAGATCGACCGACTGCTCGACGTGCTCGTGGACCTCGGAGCGGCGGCGATCGTGCGCGCCCGGGTGGGACAAAGCCGTTCCGAGATCGAGGCGCTGGCCCAGACCGAGAAACTGCGCGGCGCTCTGCTGTCGTCGATCTCACACGACTTCCGGACGCCGTTGGCGGTGATCCTGGCTTCGGCGACCAGCCTGCGGACACTTTATGCGCGAATTGACGCCCGTAACCGCGAGGACCTGCTGACGACCATTCAGGAAGAGGCCGAGCGCCTCAATCGGTTCGTCACCAACCTCATGCAGATGGCGAAGCTGGAATCAGGCGTCGTCGAGCCACGGCGCAACGTGATCGATGTCGCCGAGGTCATCGAGGCCACCGCCCACCGGCTTGGGCGAGGTCCCTGGGAGGGTCGCCTACGCAGCACCGTGGAGGAACCCGGCCTGCTGATCGAAGGCGACGCGATCCTTCTCGACCACGCGCTGGGAAACGTGGTGGAGAACGCCCTCAGGTTCAGCGGTCCCGATCAGGCGGTCGCAATCCGCGGCCTGAACCGGACAGGGATGGTCTGTATCGAGGTGACGGACGAGGGCCCCGGCGTCGAGCCCGAACACCTGCGGCGAATCTTCGAGAAGTTTTACCGGGCCGGAAATGGACGGCCAGAGTTGCCTGGGGCGGGTCTGGGCCTTTCGATCGCCAGCGGCCTCGTGGAGGCGATGGGAGGAGCCATCGTGGCGCGCAACAAACACGATCGCGGTGGCTTGGTCGTGTCGATTTCACTACCGGCGCTCGGATGACCGTGCCCGCCACTCACCGTCTTCTCGTCGTCGACGACGAACCGCAACTGCTGCGCGTGCTGCAGCCCTCCCTCACGGCGGCGGGATTCGGCGTCAGCACCTGCGCCGAGGGCCGCACCGCGCTGGCCCGCCTGGCTGCGGAAGGATTCGATGGCGTGGTCCTGGACCTGGGTCTGCCGGACATGGACGGCAAGGCGGTCATCGCGCGCATCCGGGAATGGTCGGACGTGCCCATCGTCGTTCTGTCGGCACGCGATCAGGAAGACGAAAAGATCGCCTCGCTCGACCTCGGGGCCGACGACTTCGTCAACAAGCCTTTCTCGGTCGGCGAACTGCTGGCCAGACTGAGAGCCGCCCTACGCGGACGTGACATGCGATTGGCGGCGACGGCCAACTTCCGGGCCGGCGATCTCGAAGTGGATTTCGTCGGACGGCGAGTTCTGGTCATGACGGAGGAAATTCGCGTCACCCCACGAGAATTCGAGCTGATCAGGACCTTGGCGCGCCACGCCGGCCGGGTGCTGACACATCGACAGATCATCACCGCCGTCTGGGGCGCCGAGTTCGGAAGCGGACTTGCAATTCGTGCGCGTGCTGGTCGGACAAGTGCGCTCGAAGATAGAGGCCGACCCAGCCTCGCCCCGGATCATCCTGACCGAGCCGGGGGTCGGCTATCGCCTGTCGACCGAGTTACGACGATAGCGACGGGGCGTCGCGCGGGCGGATCCGCGGCGTGACGGAGCTGTTCGCCCGGGGGCTGGGATCGGTTATGGACCGGGCAGATCAGCACGGATGCGCCTGGCGCAGCCCGCTCGCGTGGAGGCCATCAGGATGCGCATTGTCGCCGCTCTCGCCACTGGACCCGGCCAGCCGTTCGAGCTGCGCGAGGTCGACCTCGATGAGCCGCGTTCCGACGAAATCCTGGTCAAGATCGTCGGGGTCGGCGTCTGCCATACCGACTTGGTCTTCCAGCAGGCCGGGATGATCGCGCCCCCGGCCGTGCTCGGCCACGAGGGCGCGGGAGTGGTCGAGAAGGTCGGCTCGGCGGTGACCAAGGTCGCGCCTGGCGATCGGGTGGCGCTGACGTTTCGATCCTGCGGCCATTGCGCGCGTTGCGACCGCGGTGACGCCGCCTATTGCTAGACCATGCCCATGCTGAATTATGTCGGCATGCGGCCGGACGGCAGCAAGGCGATCCATGCCGAGGGCGGCCGACATCGCCAGCAACTTCTTCGGCCAGTCGACCTTCGCCACCCATGCGCTGACGTATGAACGCAATGTCGTCGAGGTTCCCGAGGACATGCCCTTGGCGCTTTGCGGACCGCTCGGCTGCGGCATCCAGACCGGGGCCGGCGGAGTGATGCGGTCGCTGGCCTGCGAGGCGGGCTCGAGCCTGCTGATCACCGGCGGCGGTCCGGTGGGACTGAGCGCGGTGATGGGCGCGAAGATCCAGGGCTGCGGGGCGATCATCCTGGTCGAGCCGCACGCGGCGCGCCGTGACTCTGGCGCTGGAATTCGGCGCGACCCATGTGATCGATCCCGGCGCGCGAGACGATCTGGCAGCCGCCGTCCGCGAGATCGCGCCGACGGCGTCGACTACGCCTTCGACACCACCGGCGTGCCCGCGGTGCATGCCGCGGTGATGGCCGCCCTGGCGCCCAAAGGGGTGTTCGGGCATCGTCGGCATCGCGCCGCCGGGCACGCCGCTGCCGGGCGAGGTCAACATCGCGATGACCTTCGGTCTTACTGTGAAGGGGATCATCGAGGGCGACAGCGATCCGGACGTCTTCCTGCCACAGCTGATCGAGCACCGCGGCGCGGCGATCTGCCGTTCGAGCGCATGATCACCACCTTTCCGTTCCACCGGATCAACGAGGCGATCGCCGCCCAACAGCGCGGCGAGTGCGTCAAGGTGGTGCTGCTCATGCCGGACTGATTTGCAGGCGCCCGGCAGGCTTGACCGCCGCCGTCGCGCCCTCGAATGGTCGGCCGGCCATTCGGCGCGCGGCGCCGCTAGCAGTTTGAGGGCGAGCAATCCATGGATCTCACGGGCAAGACGGCGCTGGTCACCGGCGGAACGAGCGGCATCGGCGCGGGGGTCGTGATGGGCTTCGCGGCCGCCGGCGCGCGGGTGGCCTTCTGCGGCCGGCGACCGGCGGAAGGCGAGGCCGTGGTGGCGCAGGTGCGCGCCCAGGGCGGCGAAGCGATGTTCATGGCCGCCGACGTCGCCATTGCGGAGGATGTGGAAGCCTTCGTCGAGCGGACGACCGCCACGTTCGGGCCGCTCGATGTCGCCCTGAACTGTGCAGGGGTCGGCTGCGGCGACGCTAAATTGGCCGATATCGCCTTGGACGAGTTCGATCGGCTGTTCGCGATCAACGTCCGTGGCGTGTTCCTGTGCCTGCGGGCCGAACTGAAAGTGATGCTCGCCCATGGTCGCGGCGGATCGATCATCAACATGGGCTCGATCCTGGGGCATGCCGCCTTCGCTGCTTCGGCGAAATATTCGGCGGGCCACTATATCGCGGCCAAACATGCGGTCGAGGGCCTGACCAAGGCGGCCGCCGCCGACTATGGGCCGGCCGGAATCCGGGTCAACACCATCGCCCCGGGCATCGTCTCCACCCCGATGAGCGAGGAGACGCGGCGACTTGGACTGCCGCTGATTCCGCACTTTCAGGCGGGTACGGCGCTGGGCCGACTGGCCAGGGTCGACGATATCGTCGGCGCGGCGGTGTTCCTGGCGTCGGACGCCTCGGCCTACATTACCGGCGTGTCCATCCCGGTCGATGGAGGGTATCTGGCGCAATAAGGCGGCGGATCCGCGCGGGAGCGGAGTTGTCCGTCGTGCGTTGGCGTTTTGCGACAGTTCAAACCACGCAAAGGCCCTGATGTCTGAAACTTCGCATCAAGTCCCCGCCGACGACATCAAGCAACCCGTGAGACCGAAGCTGCTGCAGGTGCTGGGTCCGGGCCTGATCACCGGAGCGTCCGACGACGATCCCAGCGGCATCGCGACCTATTCGCAGGCGGCGCGCAGTTCGGCTTCGACCTCGGCTGGATGCTGCTGTTCAGTTGGCCGCTGATGTGCGCCATCCAGGAGATCAGCGCGCGCATCGGCCGGGTCACTGGCCGGGGCATGGCCGGCAATCTCGCCAGGCATTACCCGGCGCCAGATCGTCTGGAGCCTGGTCGGTCTGCTGGTGGTCGCCAACACGATCAACCTGGGCGCCGACCTGGGCGCCATGGCTGCGGGGTTGAAGCTGTTGATCGGCGGGCCGAATGCTTCTCTATGTAGCGGCCTTCGCCGCGGTGACGGTGCTGCTGGAGGTCTTCGTCCGCTATTCGCGCTACGTGTCGGTCCTCAAGTGGCTGACCCTGGCGCTGTTCGCCTATGTCGGCGTGGCGTTTGTCGTGCATACGCCCTGGTCGAGCGTCGGCTATCACCTCGTGGCGCCGCAGATCAGCTTCAAGGCCAGCCTATCTCACCGTCGTGGTGGCGATCCTGGGCACCACCATCAGCCCCTATCTGTTCTTCTGGCAGGCGGAGGAGGAGGTCGAGGAGGTCAAGGAACGCGACGCCGCCAAGCCGCTGGAGCGGGCCCCCGACCAGGCCAAGGCGGAGTTCGCGCGCATCCGGGTCGACACCTACGTCGGCATGGCGTTCTCCAACCTCGTCGCCCTGTTCATCATGCTGATCAGCACGGCGGCGACACTGCATGCGCACGGGATCACCGACATCCAGACCTCCTCGCAGGCCGCCGAGGCGCTTCGGCCGATCGCCGGCCGCTTCGTGTTCCTGGTCTTCGCCCTCGGCATCATCGGCACCGGCCTGCTCGCCGTGCCGGTCCTGGCCGGCTCGGCGGCCTACGCGGTGGGCGAGGCGGTCGGCTGGCACGTCGGACTGTCGCGCAAGCCGAAGCGAGCCAAGGCGTTCTATGCGACTATCTGGCTGCGGCGACGCTGGTCGGCGCCCTGCTGAATTTCGCGCCGATCGATCCGATCAAGGCGCTGTTCTGGAGCGCGGTCATCAATGGCGTGGTCGCCGTGCCGGTCATGGTGCTGATGATGCATGCTGTCCGGCACGGCGCGTCGTCATGGGCGACTTCAGACTGCATCGAGGCCTGACGATCATGGGCTGGATCGCCACGGCGGTAATGGCCGCCGCGTCGGCGGGCATGATCGCGACGATCGGGCAGCAGGGGTGAGAATTGAGCAGGCGCGCAACCTCCGCTAGGATCGGCGATGATCATCGTCCATATCGGCCTGCGCAAGGCCGGCTCCGCCTCGCTGCAAAACTTCCTGTACGCCAATGCGACCGCCCTCGCAGCGCAGGGCGTGGATTACCCCGAGGCGGGCCGGCTCGGCGGTGAGCGGACGGCGCACCTCAACCTGGTGCACGAGCTCATCGGCGCCCCGAAGTTTGAATTGCGGTTCGGCACCCTCGCGGAGCTGGCGGCGCACTGGCGCGCCTCGAACGCCCAGACCCTGATCATCTCCTCGGAAATCTTCGAGCGATGCAGCCGCGAGCAGGCCGCGCGCCTGCAAAAACTCCTTCAGCGTGACGGTGAGCCGTTCCGGATCGCGCTGTTTCTGCGCCCGCTGGCGGACATCATGGCCTCGAGCTATGGTCAGAAAGTCAAGTTCGGGCTCAATACCTACGACTTCGACCAGTTTTTCGACAGCCGGATCAGCGAGCCGCGGGTCGATTTTTTTCGCACGGCGCGGAAATGGGCGTCGGTGTTCGGCTGGGACAGCCTGGCGGTTCGCGTCCTGCACCCCGACCACCTGCACAACGGCAATCTGATCGATGATTTCCTGGCTCTGGCGGGCATCGCGGACGAAGGTCTGGTCCGCACCCCCGACGTGAATGTCACGCCGGGCTGGCAGGTGCTGGAAGCCGTCCGCGGACTGTTCGGCGGCCAATGCAGATTGCCGCCCGAGCATCTGTTCGCGGACGCGGCGGAATTTTGCGTCGATCAACGGCGAATGTTCGGCAGTCTCGCAATGTCGGTCGGCGCGCGGCTAGGCTGGACCGACAGGGGGCAATACCTGACGCCCGCCCAGTCGCAGCGATGCCATGCGATCTATGCGGAGTTGGTCCGGCTGCTCAACAGGCACGTCGGCCAAGCCCTGCCCGCGCCGCAACCGATCATCCGCGACCGACCGTTCCTGCCAAGCGTGGAGTTCATCGCGGCCGACGAACTGCGGGCGTTCTACGACGCCGTCGCCCTGGAGCCGGCGTCCAGTCGCGCCGAGCGCGACGAAGCCTGACGCGGCGACCTCGCCTGGTCCGGCATTTGGTTGTTGGCCCGGAATTGAATCCTTTTGTCGAATGCGCGCGTTGTTCGGGCAGGAGAGCCCGCCATGACCCCGACCGCAGATTCCCCACACCGCTTCAGCGTCCATGCGCGCCATATCGGCGCACATTCCGCCCGCATCGTGGAGGAAGGTTCGTTCGAAGCGGCCGCCATCGCCTATCTCGAGGATATCAGCCCAGAGGTGTCGGTCGGGAGCGAAATCAGCGTCGTCGTGCGCGACATCGCAACTGGTCGTGAACATTGCTATCGGGTCGATCTCGAATTCCGGAGACACCGCTCCCTGCGGCTAGCGGCCTCGCCACCGCGGGTCGCCGAACGATTCGTCAAGGCGACCGTTCCTTGGCTATCAGGCGTCGTCTGGACGGACGCCTCCGGCTGAAAGAGGTTTCGATCCATGGCATATCGCCCAACCTGGCAGGGCCATCTCAAGCTGTCGCTGGTCACCTGCCCGGTCGCGCTCTACACCGCGACCAACGCCGGCGGCGACGTGCATTTCAATCTGATCAACCCAAAGACCAACAACCGCATCCGGATGATCACCACCGATCCCGACACCGGCCCTGTCGACCGGTCGAGCCTGGTGAAGGGCTACGAAGTTTCGAAGGGCGAATACATTCTGCTGACCGACGACGAGATCCGGTCGGTCAAACTTGAGAGCACCAAAACCATCGACATCGAGCGTTTCGTTCCGGCCGCCGACATCGACCGAATTTATTGGGACAACCCCTATTACCTCGCCCCCGATGGCAAACTGGCTCAGGAGGCGTTCGGCGTGATCCGGACCGCGATGGAAAAGACCGGTCAGATCGCCCTGGGGCGCATCGTCATGGCGACGCGCGAACGCATCCTGGCCATGGAGCCGCGCGATAAAGGTATTCTCGCCTATACGATCCGCTCCGACGACGAGGTGCGCAAGCCCGAGGAGATCTTCGGCGCCATCAGCGACAGCCGGCCCGACCCGGCGATGATCGCCATAGCCGAGCGAATCATCGAGCAGCAGGAGGGCCCGTTCGATCCCAGCCAATTCGTCGACCGCTACGAGGAGGCTCTGAAGGCGCTGATCGAGGATAAGAAAAAGGGCCACAGGCCAGCCAAAGTCGCCGAGCCGGACGACACCAACGTGGTCGATCTGATGGAGGCGCTGCGCGCCAGCCTGGCGGGCCGGGGTGGCGCCGACGCCCAGCCGGGCGGAAAGACCAAGGCTCGCCCTCCGTCCGGCAAGTCCGGAAGCCGGCGCCGCAAGGCCGGTTGAACCGTCTCAATCCTCGCCGCCGGCGGCGCGGAAAGCCCGGCGGGCCGCCGCCACCCGCGCCGCCGCAGCGCGGGCGGCCTCGGCATGCGACTTCGCGGCGGCCTCGCTCTCCGCCTCGAGGTCCTCCCGCCGCCGCTTCAGGCGCGCCTCCTCCCGCTCGCGGTTCCTGGTCAACTCCGTAACGGCCGCCTCCGCGCGATCGAGGGCCGACCGGTCGGGCGGGGGTTTCGGCGCTGGCTTCGCGACCAGCTTGCGGGACCCCGAGGTTTTCCGAGGGGCCGGCGGTATGACGGGCAGGCTGGCTGGCGCAAGCGAGAACGACTTGCGCGAGCCGGCGGCACGGCGCAGGGGAACCCCCGGATCGGCCAGAGCCGCCGCGGTCGCCTGGTGATCGTCGGTGACCCAGGCCTGATGGTCGGCAAACAGGTTCTGGTGAACGCCCCAGGCGCGCAGGGCCGCCGCCTGGCTCGGCGCGGCGACCACGGTGTCGTGGAAGCCGATCCGGGCCTGGAAGATCTTCAGGCTCGCTCGCTTCGATTTGGCCAATCGCTCATTCCGCGTGGACCGACGCCTGCGAAACCCCGGGTCGGCCGGCTTGTTCCAGCGATCTGCCGATGTCGAACAATTCCGACTTGCGCTAATCGGCCAGCATGGCGGCCACCAGTGCGTCGTCGCCGGCCTCGGTGAGACCGGCGATAACCCCGGCCCGGTCGGCGGCCGGCATGTTTTGCGAAAGCTTGCGGGTGGCCTCGACCCGTTCGATCCGCAGTTCGAAGCCGACGATGGCGGCGATCAGGCGGTCGACGTAGTCCGCCGGCGCATCGTCGAGCGACCAGGGCGCCGGGCGTCCAGCCTCGAACCGCTCGCTGAGCGCGACCAGCAGGGCCCGCAGCCAGTCGGCCTCCTCCCGCCACGTCAGCTGGCCATGCACGTGCACCGCCTCATAGTTCCAGGTCGGGACGGCGCGGCCGTGAGCGGATTTGCTCGGGTACCAACTGGGACTGACATAGCCGTTGGCCCCCTGGAAGATCAGCAGGGCGGCCGCCTCGCCGACCATCCTCGGGTGCGGATTGGCCCGCGCGATGTGACCCAGGACGACCCCCCGGTCCAGATCGCAGATCACCGGCAGATGAGTGACGACCAGTCCCTCGGGTCCATGGCCGACGAGGGCGGCGAACGGGATGCGGCCCAGCAGGCGCGCGATCTCGCCAGGGTCGCTGACGGCGAAAGCCGAGGGGACGTACATACGGGCGGCGTGATCAGGCGACGGCGGCCAGCCGGCTGGCGTGGTCGATGGCGCGCTTGGCGTCCAGTTCCACCGCCTCGAACGCCCCGCCGATCAGGCTGGTCTTGATCGAGCGCTCCCGCAGGGTGTCGAACAGCTCACGCAACGGCAGCTGGCCGGCGCAGACGATCACCGTGTCGACCTCGAACAATCGTGGCGCACCGCCGACCAGGGTGTGCAGGCCATCGTCGTCGATCTTCAGATACTCCACGCCGTTGATCATTCGCACGCCGCGCCGCGCCAGCGTCAGGCGGTGTGTCCAGCCGGTGGTGCGGCCGAGACTCTTGCCGACCGCGTCGGTCTTGCGCTGCAGCAAGGTCACCTCACGGCCCGAGGTCTCCACCTGGGGTACGACGCCGGTGACGCCGCCACGCGGGTGGTTGGCGAAATCGATTCCCCACTCACGGGCGAAGACCTCGACGTCGAGGGCGGCCGAGGTCCCCGCGTGGCTGATCAGTTCCGCGACGTCGAAACCGATGCCGCCCGCGCCGATGATCGCGACCCGACTGCCGATCGGCTTGCGCCCCAGTATGGCGTCGATGTAGCCGACCACCTTGGCATGGTCGATGCCATCGAGGTCCGGCCTGCGCGGCTCTATGCCGGTGGCCACCACCACCTCGTCATAGCCCTCGGCCTGCAGGGTGTCGGCGTCGACACGGGTATTGAGCCGCAGGTCGATGCCGCGCACCGCGATCATCCGGCGATAATAGCGCAGGGTTTCGACGAACTCCTCCTTGCCGGGGATCCGCCTGGCCAGGTTGAACTGGCCGCCGATTTCGCCGCCGGCCTCGTACAGCGTGACCGTATGGCCGCGCTCGGCGGCGACCACCGCGAAAGCCAGACCGGCCGGACCGGCCCCGACCACCGCGATGCGCTTGGGGCTCTCAGTCGGCCTGTACACCAGTTCGGTCTCGTAGCAGGCGCGGGGGTTGACCAGGCAGCTGGTCATGCGGCCGGTGAAGGTGTGGTCGAGGCAGGCCTGGTTGCAGGCGATGCAGGTGTTGATCTCGTCCTCGCGACCCTCGGCCGCCTTGCGCACCAGGTCCGGGTCGGCAAGCATCGGCCGGGCCATCGAGATCAGGTCGGCGTCGCCGCGCGCCAGCACCGCCTCCGCGACCTCAGGCATGTTGATGCGGTTGGAGGTGATCATCGGCACGCGCAGTTCATTGCGCAACCGGCCGGTGACCTGGGTGAAGGCGGCGCGCGGCACCATGGTGGCGATGGTCGGCACTTGCGCCTCGTGCCAGCAGAAATGCGTGCTGACGATGGTCACGCCCGCCGCCTCGACCGCCTTGCCGAGCGCCACGATCTCGTCCCAGGCCATGCCGCCGTCCAGCATGTCCATCGCCGCAATGCGGAAGATGACGATGAAGTCCGGGCCGACCGCCGCGCGCACGCGGCGCACGACCTCGACCGGGAATCGCATGCGGTTCTCGAACGGACCGCCCCAGCGGTCGGTGCGCCGGTTGGTCTTTTCGACCAGGAAGGTCGACAACAGGTACCCGGCCGAGCCGATGATCTCGACGCCGTCATAGCCGGCCGACCGGGCCAGGGCGGCACAGTTGGCGAAATCCGACAACTGCTTCTCGATGCCCGCCTCGTCGAGCTCATTGGGCACGTAACGGCCGATGCGCGACTTGATCGCCGAGGGCGCCACGCAATCCGGCGTGCCGGCGAGTGGTCCGGGATGCAGGATCTGCAGGCAGATCTTCACCTCCGGATCAGCGGCGTGGACCGTTTCGGTGACGAGGCGATGCTGCTCCGCCTCCTCGGGCGTGGACAGCTTGGCCCCGCGTCCAGCTTCGGCGTTCGGCGGAATGCCGCCGGTGATGATCATCCCGACGCCGCCGCGTGCCCGCTCGGCGAAGAATGCCGCCTGGCGCGCGAAGCCGTCGGGCGCCTCCTCCAGGCCGGTGTGCATCGAGCCCATCAGCACCCGGTTTTTCAGGCGCGTAAAACCCAGGTCGAGCGGGCTGAACAGGTGGGGATAGCGGTCGGTGGCGGGCATGTGCGTCTTGCTCGGTCGTGGCTGGGTCGGGAATGCCGACCGGGACGTAAGTGGCGGAGATATTGCTATTGCCGGTTCCCGCCGTGAGCGGAAGTGGCGGATTGTCGTTTTTGCGGGGCCGCGCCGGATCCGGGGCTGGCGGCCGAGGCGGCGATCGCGGCTGCCAGAATGGCATTGACGACCGAGGTTCCCGGCCGCGAGCGACCGGCATTGGCGAGCGCCACCACGACCAGGCCCCGCTCCGGAACGATGAACAGGCCGCCATGAAAGGTCCCGGCGCCGCCCTCGTGATAGATGACTCCGTCTCTGATGAACCAGCCCAGCGCCACGCCGTCCCGCGCCGCCAAGAGGGCGCGCACGCCGTTCCCGCTGAGCAGCGAGGGGTCGCCGGCGAGAGCGTCCAGCCAGGCACGGCCAAAACGCGCGAGATCGCCGGCGCTGCACGACACATCCTCAGCCGGGGCGAGAAACGGCCGGATGGCGTAACCGTCGGCCGGGTCGTGCGCGGTGAAGCGGAGGTTCTGGTATCGGTGTCCCCAGGGCCAGGCGCGGTCGCGGACCACAGGCCATCCGAAGCCACAGGTTTTCATGCCCAGCGGCGTGAACAGGCGCTCGGTCAGCAGGTCCTGCCACGATCGGCCGGTGACCGTCTCGGCCATCGACGCCGCGATGGCGACGCCGGCGTTGGAGTAGTGCAGCGCTCCGGCGCTGAACGCCGGCGGGCGGGCAAGCAGCCATTTTGTGAACGCGGCGCGGCGAGCGCGGCCATCGCCGGTGAACCGCGGCGCCGCATCGATTTCGGCCAGGTCGGTGAAAGCGGCCAGGCCGGAGCGATGGGAAAGCAGCATGCGCAATGTGACGCCGGAGAGGCGCCTGTCCATGCGATCGGCCCAGTCGGGCCAGACTTCCGCTGGGGTCTCGTCCCAGCGAAGCGCCCCGCTGTCGACCAGGGTGGCGACCAGGGTGGCTGTCAGCGGCTTGGTGATGGAGGCGAGGTGAAACGGATCGTCCAGCGCGATCGCCGCCGGCCGGTCGATGCGGCGTCGGCCCAGCACCAGCCGATAGGATGAACCCTCTCGGGAGACGATGGCCACCGACAGTCCGGGCACGCCAGCGGCCGCGAACGCCGCGTGCGCCGCCCGGCCGAACACGGCGGGCGCATCGAGGCCGTCGGCCCTACCGATCGTCGGCCAGGCCAGGGCGAGGATCGCCGCGACGGTCGCACGCCGACCTATATCCATGCCGTGCCCCGGCCGCCGGTGGTCAATCGCGGTCCGCCGGCGCGCCCAACGGGAAATATGCCCGATAGGGCCGCGCCTCGTCGAGCGCCCGCGCATAGGAGGGACGCCCGAGAAGCCGGTCGCGATAGGCCCACAGACTGGCGAGCCCGCGTGGGATCGAGTGCGTCCAGTCGGCATACAGCAGCGCCGGCGCCGCGGCGCAGTCGGCAAGGCTGAAGGCGTCGCCAGCCGCCCATGTCCGGTCGGTCATCCAGGCGTCGAGCCACAGATAGGACTTGTCCAGCAGCGCCCGCGACTGCTCGACACCGTAATCATCGCGACGAGCCTCTGGACGCAGGGCGTTGGCGACGATGGCGCCTTGCGGGGTCATCACATAGTTGTCGAAGAACCGGTCGAGGAACCGGACCTCGAGCGCGGCGTCCGGTTCGGCCGGGATCAGCTTCACCGGGCCCGGATGGCGCATGGCCAGGTGCTCGATGATGATCGTCGCCTCGCGCACCACCTCTTCGCCGTCCACCAGGACCGGAAACCGGTTGAGCGGCCACAGGCGGGCGAGCTCGGCCGATGCGGCGGCGCCGGGCTCCAACAGCGCCAGATCGATGGCGAGGTCGTTCTCGTAGAGGGCGACCAGCACCTTTTGGCAATAGGACGAAAATGGATGGGCGTAGAGTTTGAGGCTCACGGGGCGCTCCCGATCAGGCCGTCGAGGCGATCGGCGGCTCGGTGAATTTCAGGCCGCCGCAGGCTACGCCTGGCAGGCTGGGCGCGCTATGGCTTGGTCGACAAAGCAATCCGTTATGGAATTCACATCGGTAGGCGCCATGCGGCGCGGTCTCCGGAGGACGCATGAAGGTCGGCAGCTTTTTCCCCGTGCAGACGAAATCGACGCTCTACGCCATGGGGGCGGACGATTGTTCGCTGTTCTTCGACCTCGAGGCGCTGACCCAAAACAGCAGTATCGACCATCTGGCCAATATCGCCCTGACCAGCGCCCTGCAGGTGGCGCTGATCGCGCTCGGCAAGCCGATCGACTACGTGGCCATGTTCGAGAAATTCCGTGACGCGCCGTGGGCCGGGCTCCTGCAGCGCTACCGTCGCCAGTTCCTCGCGCCGGCTATCCCTCGATCCCGCCGCGAGCATGTGATCCACGGCCGCACTTCGAACTCTCTACCACTCGATCGCCGACAAGGTCCCCGACGTCGAGCTGGTCAGCCTGTACATGGTCAGCGGCACGAACTCGGCGCTGCACAAGAACCCCGCCGCGCTGGCGGTCAGCCGTAATCTCAATTCGAAGTTCCATTTCGCCGTCCATGCGCCGGCCTTCGGCATCCCGGTCCCGGAAACCTATCTGACGACCAAGGGCCGGCCTCGGCCGATGCCGACAAGCGCTCGCCTTCCTCGCAGCGCCATCTGGCCGCCGACGGCGCGATCATGCTGAAGATCAACGGCCTGGCCGGGCGCCCGCAACGTGACCTCGGTCGCCTCGCTGGACGGAGGCGCGCGACTACATCGACCAGTACGGCGACGACATGGACGTGCTGCTGCAGAAGAAGCTCGACCTGCGCCGACTACACCGAGATGACCGCCGACCTGCGGGTCACCGACAGCGACATCTAGATCGCCAACATCCGGCGCATCCTGTTCGCGGACGGGCGTGTGGGTCGGCAATCATCGTGCCCGCGACCTATAGCCTGCCGCCCGACCAGGAAGCCGCCCTGTTGCGGGTCGGCGAGTACGCGCGCCATCACGGCATCGGCGTGCCGGAGGGCAACAACTGCGGCATCGACTACTTCGTCGGGCCCGGCCGGCGAGATCATCGTCACCGAGATCAACGTGCGCTGGACCGGCGGCCTGTTCCCGACCCAGGCGATCGCGCGGATCAAGCCCGAGGGCATGGACTCGGTCGTCTGTTTCGACCTCGTGCCGACCGGCGCAGGCCGACGCCTATATGGACTTCGTCGAGGCGCATCCGCCCGGCGAGGGCGAAGGGCGCGTTTTCCTGCGTGTCGCTCGGCTTCAGCCCGTTCGAGCAGGACATCGGCGGGCTCGCCGCACATCTTCGTCTGGCATCTGGTGATGGGCGATTTCCACGCGTTTCACGCCGAGAAATCCGCCGAAGCTGGCGCCGGGCGTGCTGCCGACGACGGACCTGATCCGAACTCGCCGGGTCAGGCGCCGCCTACGACCCGGCGTAGCTGACCACCTCATATTCGATGCCGTCGGGATCGAAGAAATAGAACCGCCGGCCAGGGTCATAGTCATCGTGCGAAAACGGCGACAGTCCCTGCTGGATAACCCTGTCCTCCGTGACGTCCAGGTCGTCGACCTCGACGCCGACATGGTTGAGCGGGGCGCCCTTGGCGAAGGGCGCGGCGCCCATCGTCCCGGCGGGGCCGGTGTACAAAGCGAGATAGTGGTCGTCGGCGCCGATATGGATGGTGCGACCGCCGTCGCGCGCCGGACCGCGCCAGCGCACCCGCCAGTCGAAGATCGCCTC
The DNA here is from genome assembly GCA_963828365.1 of uncultured Alphaproteobacteria bacterium. Lineage (GTDB taxonomy): Bacteria > Pseudomonadota > Alphaproteobacteria > Caulobacterales > Caulobacteraceae > Acaudatibacter. Next base: position 36,588 of record CAWHEE010000026.1, read on the forward strand.
CAGCAGGCGCGCCGTGCGGTCGGGGTCGCCGACGGTCAGGTTGACGTGTTCGATTCGTTTCGCGGCCATCGGTCTCATCCTTGCATTTTGGTCAGGGTCACTGCCCCGTTGCGCGTTGTAGGACCTCGAGTTAACTTGAGGTCAAGATCCAAAATCGGAAAAGACTCATGGCGGCGGCGCATCTCTCAATCGGCGACCTGGCGCGCCGCACAGGACTGTCGGTGTCGGCGATCCGGTTCTACGAAGCCAAGGGCCTGGTGGCGCCGGCCCGCAGCGACGGCAACCAGCGGCGTTACCTGCGCGCCGACATCCGCCGCCTGTCGTTCGCGATGGTCGCCCAGAGGCTCGGCCTCAGCCTTGCGGAGATCCAGGCGGCGCTCGCCACCCTGCCCCGCGGCGAGGCCCCGAGCCACGCCGACTGGCGCTCGATCAGCGAGCGGATCCGCGGCGCGCTGGACGAGCGTATCGCGCAGTTGGAAGCCACGCGCGACCTGCTGGACGGCTGCATCGGCTGCGGGTGCCTGTCGCTGGAACGCTGCCGGCTCTACAATCCCGACGATCGGGCGGCGCGCGCCGGTCCCGGCCCTCGGTTCCTGCTCGGCGATCCCGTGCCGCCGGCCACCATCGTCGGCGAGAATGGCTCGGCCAGTGTCGACGGGTAGAGTTCCTGGCCGGCGACCCGATGGTCGCCGAACGAAGCCGGATCGGCGGGATCAGCCCGGTTTTGCGGCCACAAACGAGCGGCATGTGTCAATCAGGTAACGGATTGCCCAATTGTCGAACACCCAGGGCCAGGCCGCCCGGCGGCGGCCTTGACGGAGCGCGGGGGCGACGCGTCTAGTCGACAGCAAGGTCAACAAACTCTGGGGCGTATCGAATGAACTGTATCCGGAACCCGGATTTCACGCGCTCGGCGCGTCGGGCCCTGCCAGCGGTGCTATTGGCTTCGACAGTACTGGCGGGCGCGGGCGCGGCCGGCGCCGCGACGGTGTCGACCGATGCCGCTGCCGGAGGCACCACCCTTGGCGAGGTCATCGTCACCGCCTCGAAACGCGAAGAGAATCTCCAGAAACTGCCGATCAGCATCCAGGCCATCGACACCAGAAGACTGACGCAGCTCGAGCATCTCCAGCTTCAACGACTACGTCAAATTCATTCCCAGTCTGCAGACCAACACGGGCGGTCCGCCCAATACCTCGATCATCTACATGCGCGGTGTGGCCGACGGCGGCAACGGCAACCATTCGGGACCGGAGCCGAGCGTCGGCACCTATCTGGACGAACTGCCGGTGACCACGATCGGCGGGACGCTGGATATGCACGTCTATGACGTCGCTCGCCTGGAGGTGCTGCCGGGGCCACAAGGGACGCTTTACGGCGCCAGTTCCGAAGCCGGCACGCTGAGGATCATCACCAACAAGCCATCGACGTCGGTTTCAGCGGCGGGCTTGACGTTCAGGGCAATGTCGTCGCCCACGGATCAGAAGGCTATGAGCTGGAGGGCTTCGTCAACATTCCGCTCGGCTCGCAGCGCGGCGATCCGCATCGTCGCCTTCGACGAGCATGACGCCGGCTACATCGACAATGTCCCTGGGCAACGGTACTTTCCAAGCGCCGAATTCGACCATCAACAACTCTGCCTATCGTCAAGAACAACTTCAACCGCGTCGACACGTTCGGCGGTCGCGGCAGCGCTGAAATACGACCTGAACAACAACTGGACGATCACGCCGAGCGTCGATCGCGCAGGACACGCGGGCTCGATGGCGTGTTCGGCTATGAGCCGTCGGTCGGCGATCTCAAGGTGCAGCGTTTCGCGCCCGACAGCGATCACGATCGCTGGGTGCAGGCGGGCCTGACCATCAACGGCAAGATCGGCCGCTACGATCTCACCTATGCCGGCGGTTATTTCAGCCGCAAGGTGAACTCGCTTGTTGGACTACACCGACTATTCGGTGGCCTACGACCAGGCGTATCGGTTCCGGCGCCTACTGGACCGACAAGAACGGCGTCCCGCTCGCCAATCCTCAGCAGGAAATCGTCGGTACGCGACCGGTTCGAAAAGGGCAGCAACGAGCTCCGGCTCGCCTCGCCGTCGACCGACCGTTTCCGCTTCTGGTCGGCCTGTTCCAGGAACGCCAGACCCACTGGATCATCCAGGACTATCAGATCCAGGGCCTGCCCCGCGAAATCCGGTGACCGGCTGGCCCAACACCATCTGGCTGACCGATCAGAACCGCATCGATCGCGACGAGGCCGCGTTTGGCGAAGCCACCTTCGACATCACCAGCCATCTCAGCGTAACGGGCGGAATGCGATACTACCATTACGACAATACGCTCTACGGATTCTACGGATATCAGCGCCAATTACAGCTCCCACACCGGGGAGTCACAATGTGTTCTATACCCAAACAACAGCTTTCGGAACGCGCCCTGTGTGAACCTGAACGCGAAGGTCGCCGATAGCGGAGAAACCTACAAGGCAAATCTGACATATAAGATCGACGACGAAAAGCTGGTCTATTTTACATATTCGACCGGCTATCGACCCGGCGGCGTCAACCGCATCGCGACCATACCGCCCTATCCACGCCGACGCGCTGACCAACTACGAACTCGGCTGGAAGACCAGTTGGCTGGACGATTCCCTGCGCTGGAACGGCGCGGTCGTACGACGAGGAATTCAGCAAGTTCCAGTTCGCCGTGCTGTTCCCGCCCAACAGCCTGACCGGCGTACAGAATGCACCGTCGGCCCGGATACTGGGTGTCGAGACCAGCCTCGACTGGCGGGCGACCGAGCACCTGACCCTGTCCGGCGGAGCGTCCTACAACCACGCCGTACTGACGGCCGACTTCTGCGGCGTGGACGAGACCGGCCAACCGCTTTCCGATTGCACGGGATTCGACCGTCCTGGCCGCCGAAGGGTGAGCAGTTGCCGTTCACGCCCAGGTTCAAGGGCAATGTCACGGCGCGCTACACCTGGGACATGATGGACTGGAAAGCCCATGTTCAGGCGTCGGTGCTGTTCCAGACCGGCGACTACTCGGCGCTGAAAGTCGCCGACATCGCGGCGCTCGGCACAATGCCGGGCTATGCCAGCGCGGATTTCTCGATCGGAGCGGACCGCGGCAAGACGTCGTTCGAGGTGTTCGTCAAGAACGCCACCGACACCCGCGGGCAGACCAACCGCTTCTCGCCCTGCACGCAGTGCGAGATACCGCTTTCATCCGGCTCAGTCCGCCCGCGCTGCAGGCCGCGCCCGCCGTCTATGTCAGCACCATCCCGCCTTTGACGTTCGGAATTCGAGTGGGGGAAAAGTTCTAAAGCCGCCAGCCACATCCGGCCGTAGCGCGTTCGCGCCCGGCCGATCCCTTGCCGCGCGGAAGGCTGAGGCGAATATAGCCGCCCGATGACCGACACTGCATCCGGCTCTCTGTCGATGGCGCTGGCGCGAGCCGGCAGCCTGCTGGCGTCCAATCCATCGCTTGCCCGATTGCAGGCCGAGGAGATCCTTCAGGTCGTGCCGGGCGAGCCGCGAGCCCGCATGTTCCTGGGCGCGGCCCTGCGCCGGCAGGGTGACCCGGTCGCCGCGAAAGCTGTTCTCGCCCCGTTGGCGCGCCAGCAGCCGCGCTCGCCACACACTCACCTGGAACTCGGCCTTACCCTGGCCGCCCTGGGCGACGAGGATGCGTCCCTGGGGGCCCTGAGACACGCGGTGAGCCTCAATCGCGATCTGCCGGACGCGTGGCGGTCGATCGCCGACCAGCTGTTCCTGAGAGGAGACTCCGCGGCGCCGACGCCGCTTATGCGCAGTACATCCGTTCCGGCGTGCACGGACCCGGCGCTGCGCGCCGGCGGCCGAGGCTCTCTCCGAGGATCGGCTGGCGATCGCCGAACGGCTGTTGCGCGAGCAGCTGAAAACGCATCCGTTCGACGTGGCGGCAATCCGCATGCTGGCGGAAACCGGCACGCGGCTGGGACGCTACGCCGACGCCGAGACGTTGCTCGAACAATGCCTGGAACTCGCGCCGAGCTTCGATGGCGCGCGCCACAATCTGGCCATCGTCTATTATCGCCAACAAAAGGGCGCGGCGGCCCTGCCCCACCTCGAACGTTTGCTGGCCGCCGATCCACGCGAGCCGGCCTATCGCAATCTCCTCGCCGCATCGCTGGGCCTGGTCGGCGGACTATGACCGGGCGATCGAACTCTATGAGCGACTCCTGGCGGAGTTCCCGGCCCAGCCGAAAATGTGGCTGAGCCTACGGACACGCGCTGCGCACCACCGGCCGACGCGAGCAGGCGGTCGCCGCCTACAACCGTTGCATCGCCCTGGCCCCGAGCATGGGCGAGGCCTACTGGAGCTTGGCAAACCTCAAGACCGTGCCGTTTTCCGCCAGCGAAGAGGACGCCATGCGCAGCCTGCTGGCCGGCGCGGAACTCTCCGACGAAGACCGCCTGCACCTGCACTATGCGCTCGGCAAAGCGCTCGAAGACCGCGGTGAATTCGCCGCCTCGCTCGAACACTATGCGACCGGGGCCCGGCTGCGCGCGGCGCAACTCAGCTATGATGCCGACGACACCCACGCGCGAATGACCGCCGGCAAGGCGCTGTTCACCAAGGCATTCTTCGCCGCCCGAACGGACAGCGGCTCGGCGTCGGAGGCGCCGATCTTCATCCTCGGCCTGCCGCGGTCGGGATCGACCCTGATCGAACAGATTCTGGCCAGTCACTCGGCGGTCGAAGGCACCATGGAACTGCCCGACATCGCCGCCATCGCCCGCGAACTGGGCGCCCCGGCCGCCGCGAGGCCGCAACACCCTATCCGGAGCTGCTGGCGGATATCGACGCGGCGGGGCTCGAGGCGATCGGCGAAGACTACCTGGCCCGCACCGCCATCCAGCGCAAGCTTGGCCGGCCGCGGTTCATCGACAAGATGCCGAACAACTTCAATCACATCGGCCTGATCCATTTGATCCTGCCGCGGGCCAGGATCATCGACGCACGCCGCCATCCGATGGCGGCGTGCTTCTCGGCGTTCAAACAGCACTTCGCGCGCGGTCAGTCGTTTTCCTACGACCTCACCGATCTCGGCCGGTACTATGCCGACTACGTCGCCTGGATGGACCATCTGGACGCCGTGCTTCCAGGCCGGGTGCACCGGGTAATCTACGAGGACCTGGTCGCCGACACCGAAAACCAGGTGCGCCGCTTGCTTGGCTATTGCGGCCTGCCGTTCGAGGACGCCTGCCTGAGATTCCACGAGACCGTGCGGGCCGTGCGCACGGCCAGTTCCGAACAGGTCAGACGCCCGATCTATCGCGAGGGCCTGGACCATTGGCGCAATTTCGAGCCCTGGCTGGGCCCGCTGAAGACGGCCTTGGGACCGACGCTGCGGACTTGGCGAGGCAGTTAGGTCCGTCAGGCTGGATCCCGCGGCCGACGCCGCGGCCCCATCCGTCGCCAGTCGCTTCACGCCAGCAAGGTTTCCAGGGCCGCGGCGAACCAGTTCGACCGGTTGGGCAAGTTGAAACGGGCGGCGGAATCACGGGCCGAGGCGGTGATCGTGCGATTACCGGGAGACCTGAGCGGTGGCGCCCGCGCGCGACGCGGGATCACTCACTTGGGAGGCGCGCGGAGCGCCGCCGCATAGGCGAGCCGCACCCAGTGGGCCATCTGGTCGGGGTCATCGAACGCTTCGGCCGGGATCGACCAATAGGGCATCTGCACTGCGCGCCCCTTGCCGCCTTCATAACTCCAACGCGTCGCGCCGGCGGCCTCGAACCGCGGGGCGCTGACGGCGTCGGCCTTCAGCCGCAACTCGCCGCCCAGTTCGACGGCGACGATCAGCCCGTGGTGATAAATGCCCTTGCCGCCGAACATCCGGCGGATGGTGACGGCGCCGAGGCCGGCGAAAAGCTCCTCGATCTCATCGTTGCGCATCTGGCCGCCTTCGGTAGTGAGATTTTCGACTATAGCGGCGGCATGGTTGCGCACGGTCGCCTGGCAGGTCTACCGAAAAGCCGCCCGCGGCCAAAACGCTGGGAACGCGGCGCGCGATCCGATCGGCAGGAACGGGACACACGCCATGTATCGACTTCACGGAACCCCGGGCTCGCCGTTCGTGCGCAAGGTGCGGGCCGCCTTCAACGAAAAAACGGTGGAAAGCCAGCTGGCGCCGCTCGACATTTTCAATCCGCCCTCCGGGTTCGAACGGCTGAGCCCGCTGCGCCGCATCCCGGTTCTGGAATTCGTGGACGACAGCGGCCGCGGACCGTTGGCGGATTCTTCGGCGATCGTCGCCTACCTCGAGGCGGCCTATCCCGCGCCGCCGCTGTTCCCGAGCGATCCCTACCAGCGCGGCCGGGCGGTATGGATCGAGGAATATGCCGACACTGTGCTCGCCTATCAGCTGGGCATGGGGGTGATGCGACCGCTGCTGGGCGCGCGCGGCGGGGCCGACGTCGACGAAACGAAACTCGCCGAGGCGATCGAGCAGAAACTGCCGCCTCTGCTTTCCTACCTTGACGGGGCGCTCGGCGCGGCGCGCTGGTTCGTCGGCGAGGCCTACACGATCGCCGACCTGGCGGTGGCGGCCCAGCTGAGCGGCCTGGTGCTCGTGGACCGGCTCGATATCCTGGCGCCATATCCGGGTCTGGCGCGGCTGCTGGCCCAGGCGCGCGAGCGCCCTGCCTTCGCGGCGGCGGTCGACGAGGCCCTTGCACGGGACTAGTCTCGCGACGACTGCAAGGAGCACGTGATGGCCGACGATCAGAGGCGGGACCTGGCGGATGCGACCGACGGGTCCGAAACGATCATCCGGCTGTGGCCCGACGGCCCGCCTCGGTCGATCGAGGACGTCGGACCGGAAATCTCCTATCTGGCGCCGACCGGTCTGGCGGCCGGCACGACCATGCTGCGCAATGTGTCCGATCCGACCTTGACGGTGTTCCGGCCGGCGGAGGATCAGGCGAACGGCGTGGGGGTGATCGTCTGCCCGGGCGGCGGCTGGCGGATTCTGGCCTGGCGGCACGAGGGACTGGACGTCGCGCGCTGGCTGGTCAGGCATGGCTACACCGCCTTCCTGCTGAAATACCGGGTAGCGGGCACCCCGGAAAACGCCGAAACGTTCAACGCCCAGATGGCGGCCATGGACGGCCAGTTGGCCGAGCCGCTGCCGGCGGCGCGTGCGCCGCGGGCGCTGGCGGACATCGTCCGCGACGAGACCCTGACGTTCGCCCGCGAAATCGCCGCCGACGATGGCCGGCGGGCGGTCGAGATCGTTCGCGGACGCGGCGAGGAGTTCGGGCTGCGGCCGGACGGGCTGGGGATGATCGGGTTTTCGGCCGGCGCCTTCCTGACCGCCGACGTGGCGACCCGGCCGCGGGGCGCGCGACTGGATTTCATCGCGCCGATCTATGGCGGCGAGACTGCCGGCCATCCGGTGCCGACCGACGCGCCGCCCCTGTTCACGGTGATCGCCCACGACGACCGTCTGTTGTTCAGGATGGTCGAGGGCCTCTACGCCGACTGGTCGAACGCCGACCGCTCGGCCGAAATGCACATTTTCGCTCGCGGCGCGCACGGCTTCGGAATGATCCGCCAGGGGCTGCCGGTCGACCGCTGGATCGACCTGTTCGGCGACTGGCTGGCGGACCGTGGCTTCGCCTGAGGCGGACCACCGATCGATCGGACTTCGGCAAGTCCAGCGACAACCGCCGCCCCGACGCCCAACTTCGGCCCATTTGTGTTTGCTGAATGACCGCGGGAAAGGGGCTCGCTGGAGACATGACATGCAACTATCGACCCCCATCACCCTAGCCGTCGCCGCGGCCAGCGTCGTGGCGCTCAGCCTCGGCGGATGCGCCACCAAGGGTTTCGTGCGCCAGCAGGTCGGATTGGAGGACACCAAGGTGCAGGCGACCCAAACCGAAGTCGCGGCGCAGGGAACGACATTACAGGCCCATGAAGGCCGCCTGAGCCAACTCGATCAGAATACTCGCGAAGCGCTGCAACGCGCCGAGGCGGCCGGGAAACTGGCCGAAGGCAAATTCCTCTATGCGATGGTGCTGTCGGACGACTCGGTAAAGTTTCCGGTCTCAGGCTCGCAGCTTTCGCCCGAAGCCCAGACGCGACTGATGGATTTTGTGCAAAAGCTCAAGAGCGACAACAAGAACGTCTATCTGGAAATCCAGGGCCATACCGACGACACCGGCAGCAAGACAGCCAATTTGCGGCTTGGCGAGGAGCGGGCCGAGGCGGTGCGCCGATTTATGAACCAGCAGGGCGTGGCGTTGAACCGGATGGCGACCATCTCCTACGGCGACAGCACGCCGGTCGTTCCCAACGCCACCCGCGCAGGCCGGGCGCAGAACCGCCGGGTGGTGGTCATCGTGCTCGCCTGAACGCGAGCGATCCGGCCCGGCCGCCGCTCATGTCAGGGCAGCGACGAGGCGGCGGGAACGATTTGCCCGGGCGTGACCAATAGGTCCGACCATCGCCAATGGTCGGCGCCGATGGCCAGGCGAACCGCGCCCCGCGCCGGGTTCAACGACAACAGCACCAGGCCGCGAACCGGCTGGCTGCGACAGGGCCGTGGCGCAAAGGCGATCTCCCAGGCCATCGCCTCGCGCAGCGCGGCCAGGCCCTTGCCGTCCTCGCCGGCGCTCCTGACCCAATCGCCATTCCATACCATGATCGCCTTGCCCGCCGACGGGGCCACGGCCGCCTGAACCAGTGGGTCATGGCGGAGGGCGGCCTGCAGACGACGCGCCATGTCGCAGACGCCGCCCGGCCCGCCGCCATCGGCCGACGCCGCGCCGGCCAGTTGCGCCGCCGTCAGCTCCACACCCGGCGTCGCCGCGTCGGTGAGTTCGGCGGGCGGGGCCTGGGGCGCGGAAGGATCGTGAGCGGCAGAGGCGCTGATCCGCGCCGAGCGGGCCGGTTGCGGCCTGGGCCGCGACGACGATGGCTCTTTCGGTGGGGCGGGCGGCTGTTGGCGCGGGAGCGGCGCGAGATCGACGAGCGCCACCGACAGCGGCGGCGACGGCAAGGATCGCGACAGCTCGCGCGTGGTCAGCAGCAGGACACCCAGGACGATGATGTGCGCCGCGGCGCTGATCGCGGCGATGGCGAGGCGGGCCCGACCACCGAGGGCCTGGACGCGAGGCGCGCGTGGCGCGAATTGCCCGACCGGGTTTTGGCGCATGAACGATCCGGGCCCCACGCAGACACCACGAGGCGACAAGGGTCATGCTTCCGCGTCAGCATCGTGGCGCCGACCAGCAGGTTCGCCGCGAGCATCAGGTGCGGTAGTCGGAAATTTGCACCTCCGCGCCGCAATCGGCGAAATCGCCGTCGGCGCGGCGACGCCGAAATTCTCCCCAGGAAATCGGACGATAGAGCGGCCGCCGCCCGAGGCCGACCACCGTCTCCAGTGGCGCGACGATCGCGTCATAGGCGGGATTATAGAACAGCGGCAGACTGATCCGATCCTGGCGCCGCATGGCCAGCACGCGGTGCACCGGGGCACGGTACAGATCGTTCGACCACACCTGCAGCATGTCGCCGATGTTGACCACCATGGCGCCGGCGATCGGCCGCACCGTGCGCCAGTCTCCGTCGCGCCAGACCTGCAGGCCGCTGATGTCGTCCTGCATCAGCACCGTCAGCGCGCCGGCGTCGGTGTGATGGTGGATGCCGAGATCCGCCCCGGCCCCGCCGTCGACCGACCGACGCCCGATGATCTCATCCTCCAGCGGGTCGCGGACCGGGTAATGGTTCAGGCGCAGGAAGCTGGTCGAGGCCGGTTCGAACGCGGCGGCCAGTCGATCGCGCGGCGCGGTAAGGCCAAGGCAGACCAGCCCGAGCAACCGATGAGCCAAGGCTTCGCAACTCGCCCTGAAGCTCAGCATGGTCGACCGGAACGCGTCGTCGAGCGGCCAGGGCGTACGCGCCGACCATAGCTCGCCCTGTCCGACTGGCCCGGCCACGTCCGGCCCGATATCGAATATCTCTTTCTTGTCCCGGAGGTTCTTGGTCAGCTCACGATCGTAATAGCCCCATGGATTGGCGGCGGTGCGCGACAGGTCCCGTTTGACGGCTGCGTCTTGCTGAAAGAACCGGCGTGTCTGGCGCGCCGCCGACGCCATCAGGTCCCGATCGATGCCGTGCGAGACGACCTGGAAGAACCCCCAGCTTTCGCAGGCATTCGCAACTTGCCGCACGACCTCCCCCTCGCCGGCGGCCAGGTCGATGATCGGCGCCGACTGCCCCTCGTCGGGAACATCGGCGGCCAGCGGTTCCGGATCGCCCGAGTTGGGGGTCGTGTTGCTCATCGAGGGTGACGACGCCTTCAGCGATAGCGAGGCCCACGGAGTAGCGTCCCTGGCGATCCGGCCGCAAGGCCAGACCGCGTCCGCCGCCGCCGGGCCGCGTGCAGGGCTCCGCGGGACCTCGCCCGGCCAATCCGGACCGGGCCCGCCTATTCCGCCGCGGCTGCGAGCTTGTCCTGCGTCCGGGTGTCGAAGTCGCTCGCGTCGTGGCGTTCATGCAGCTGGCTGGCGGGATCGCCGAAGGCCCGATTGACTATCCGGCCGCGCTTGACGGCCGGGCGCTCGGCGATGGCGTCGGTCCACCGCTGGATATTCTTGTAGTCCTCGACCTGCAGGAATTCGCCGGCTTCGTAGAGCAGCCCCTTGGCCAGACCGCCGTACCATGGCCAGACGGCCATGTCGGCGATCGTGTAGTCGGCGCCGGCCAGATATTCGGTTTCCGCGAGACGCCGATCAAGGACGTCGAGTTGCCGTTTCACTTCCATGGCGAAGCGATCGATCGCATATTCGATCTTATTGGGCGCATAGGCGTAGAAGTGGCCGAATCCGCCGCCCAGATAGGGCGCGCTGCCCATCTGCCAAAACAGCCACGACAGGCATTCGGCGCGCTTCGCCTCGTCGGATGGCAGAAAGGCCCCGAACTTCAGTGCGAGGTGCATGAGGATCGCCCCGGACTCGAACACCCGGATCGGCTCGGGCCCGCTGCGGTCGACCAGCGCCGGAATCTTAGAGTTGGGATTGGCCGCCACGAAGCCGCTGCCGAACTGATCGCCCTCGTTGATGCGGATCAGCCAGGCGTCATATTCCGCCCCGGAGTGGCCCAGCGCCAGCAACTCCTCCAGCATCACCGTGACCTTGACGCCGTTGGGCGTGGCCAGCGAATAGAGCTGCATCGGATGGCGGCCGACCGGGAGTTCCTTGTCGTGCGTGGCTCCGGCGACCGGACGATTGATGTTGGCGAACCGGCCGCCGTTTTCCTTGTTCCAGGTCCAGATCTTCGGCGGAGTGTAGTCGGTTGTCTCGGTCATTTCGGCTCCCTTGGTCGACGGGCGCCGTGGACCCGGCGCGCAATCCGATGTGGGTTGCATGGCCGGCTTTGGCGAGGGGGCGCAGACCAGTTTCATCGGCCGCGCGGATATCGCGAGTGACAAACGCGGGGCTTCGGCGCAGATTGCGCCCGGGGGCTCCAGGAATACGTCCATGGTCGATGCACTGGCGCGCCGCGCCTGAGACATCGCCATCAACGTTGCCGAAGGGGTGAAGGGACGCGATGACGGATGTTCGACTGATCTACTTTTCCGATCCGATGTGCTCCTGGTGCTGGGGCTTTTCACCGGTGGTCGAGGCGATCGTCGCGCGTTACGGCGAGAGCCTGCCGATCCGCCTGATCATGGGCGGCCTGCGTCCGGGAACGACAACGCCGATGGGCGAAACCGCGCGACGCGAACTGCGCGGCCATTGGGCGCAGGTCACCGAAGCGTCGGGCCAGCCATTCGGCGACAGCGTCGTCGACCGGTCGGGGTTCGTCTACGACACCGATCCCTGCGCCCGCGCGGTGGTGGCGGCCAGGCGCGTCGGCCCGCCCACTGGCTTCGCCTATCTGCGCGCCGCACACCAGGCTTTCTATCTCGACGGGCGTGACGTGACCAAGGCCGAGGTGCTGTCGGATATCGCCGCGGAACTGGGGCTCGAGCGCGCCGCGTTCCGCGCGGATCTCGACAGCGACGCGGTCAGGCAGGAGACATGGGGCGACTACAATCTTTCGCTCAACGCCGGAGTCACGGGTTTTCCGACCTTGATCCTCGGTCCTCGTCCAGACGGTCAGTATTCCATGATCACTCGCGGCTTCAATCCAGCCGCCATCGTGTTGGCGGCCATCGACCAGCGGCTCGCCGCCCGCGACGTCGCGGCCGCGTGAACGTCGAACTCGGCCTCGTCGAAGGCTATTATGGCCAACCATGGTCCTGGCGCGCGCGCCAGGAGACGGTGGCGCACCTGGCCGGGCACGGATATGGCTTCTACATCTATGCGCCGAAGGCCGACGTCTACCTCCGCGAACGCTGGAGAGAGCCGCACCCGGCGGATACCGCCGAACCCCTTCGAAGGTTGGCCGCGCGATGCAATGAACTGGGTGTCCGGTTCGGCGTGGGTCTCAGCCCCTTCGAAATTTATCGCAATTTCGACGAGGAGGCGCGCACCGCGCTCGGTCGAAAACTGCAGGCCTTCGATGCCCTGGGCGTCCGCCAGCTGGCGATCCTGTTCGATGATATGCGCGGCGACAGCGCTCGTCTGGCGCAGGTTCAGGCCGACATCGTGCACTGGATAGCCGAGCGGTCGGGTGCGGAGCGGTTCAGCGTCTGTCCGACCTACTACAGCGACGACCCTATCCTGGACCGCGTGTTCGGTGACCGTCCCGACCGCTACCTGCAGCATCTCGGTGCTGCGCTCGACCCCGCCATCGATGTGTTTTGGACCGGAGAAGAAGTCTGCTCACGGGAATACAGTCCGGGTCATCTTCGCCGCGTCGGCGAGCAATTGCGTCGCAAGCCGCTGCTATGGGACAACTACCCGGTCAATGATGGTCCGCTGATGTCGCAGTACCTGCATCTGCGCGCTTTTACCGGACGTCCCGCCGGCCTCGCGTCGCTGATCAGCGGCCATGCGATCAATCCCGCGCTCCAGCCGGTCTTGAGCCGGATTCCCGCCCTGACCCTCGCCGAAAGCTACCGCGGCGGTGAGACCTATGAGTACGCAGGCGCCTTCGCGCGGGCGAGCGAGGAGGTTTTGGGCAAGGATCTGGCGACGCGGGTCGCCCGCCACCTCACGCAATTTCAGGATCGGGGGCTCGATCGCCTCGGCGCGGCCTGCGAGCGCCTGCGAGCTGAGTACTGCCATCTCGAACACCCGGCCGCCCGGGAGATCGTCGCCTGGCTCGATGGCGCATACCGCTATGCGCCGGATACCTTCGAAAGCCTCTGAGCAACCTCGGGGAACCGTTCGCGGAGCTAGCGCGGGCCGCCCAGAAGGTAGCGCAGCTTGAGCGTGATGCGCTCCATCCCATGCTCGACGGCGAAGGCGGCCTGTTTGAACGACGGGCCTTTCAGGTGGATCGGAGCGTCATTGGAAAATCCGATCGGCTCGGTGGGGATACCCAACAGATTACGATGGACATCGCCGCTGTCGTCCTCATCGTGAAACACCTGGGCCGCATATTGCCCGGGCGACACGTCCTTTATCGTGACGAGGGTCGCGCCCGGCGTCGCCGGCGCCGATCCCTGATACGGGCAGCTGGCTTTTAGAAAAGTGTCGCGCGTGCAGAGATCGACATGGATGTGGCCCTGGGCGCGGGTAACCCCGGTAACCGCGACTTCGACGATGGCTGCGGCCGACGGACCGGAGATCGCGAGCAGGCAGCAGCCGACCACGGCGAGCAAGGCGCTTCGCTGCCCGGGTTTCATGGAAGTTCTCGATGCAATGCGACCGTTCGATGTAGTCATGACCATGATCAGATAGAGAGGCAGTGCGAGGTAGGGAAGAGCGCCGCAGTGGCGCGCCACGGCCAGCGCGGTTCCAGGTGCGAGAAAACGCGGAATGAACCGCCGCGTTGCCTCGACCGGCCCTGTCGCCGTTAAAGAATGAATCTCGACAGGTCGGCGTTTCGGGCCAGCTCGCCGATGCGCTCCCGGACGTAGGCGGCATCGATGGTCACGGTCTCGCCGGCGCGATCGCCGGCCGTGAAGCTGATTTCCTCGACGACCTTTTCAAGGACGGTCTGAAGCCGCCGCGCGCCGATGTTCTCCAGCGTGCCATTGACGGCTTCGGCCGCGTCGGCGAGCGCGTCGACCGCGTCGTCGGTAAAGATCAGGGTGACGCCTTCCGTCTGCAGCAGCGCTTGATGCTGGCGGATAAGATTGGCTTCCGGCTCGATCAGGATGCGTCGCAGATCGTCCCGGCTCAACGCCTTCAGCTCGACGCGAATCGGCAGACGGCCCTGCAACTCCGGCAGCAGGTCGGACGGCTTGGCGACATGAAAGGCGCCCGAGGCGATGAACAGGATGTGGTCGGTCTTCACCTGACCGTGCTTGGTGCTGACCGTGGTTCCCTCGATCAACGGCAGCAGATCGCGCTGCACGCCCTCGCGGGAGATGTCGGCGCCGGCCCGCTCGGCGCGCGAGGCCACCTTGTCGATTTCGTCGATGAACACGATGCCGGAATTTTCCGCCAGGTCGAGCGCCTCCTGGGTCAGCGCCTCCTGGTCGAGCAGCTTGTCGCCTTCCTCGGCGATCAGAGGCGCCCAGGCGGCGGCGACAGTGGTCTTCAGGCTCTTGGAGCGTCCGCCGAACGCCTTGCCCATGATCTCGTTGAGATTGAGCATGCTCATCGACGCGCCCGGCTGGCCGGGAATCTCGATACCTTGCAGGGGCGAGCTGGTGTCGGGCAGGCTGAGTTCGACCTCCTTGTCGTCCAGCTCGCCGGCGCGCAGCTTCCTGCGGAAGGCGTCGCGGGTGGCCTGCGCCGCGTGGGCCCCGACCAGGGAATCCAGCAGCCGTTCCTCGGCCGCCTGATCCGCCTTGGCCTTCACGGCCGCGCGGCGGCGTTCGCGGACCATCGACATGGCGATCTCCACCAGGTCGCGGATGATCTGGTCGACATCGCGCCCGACGTAGCCCACCTCGGTGAATTTGGTCGCCTCGACCTTCAGGAAGGGCGACTGGGCGAGGCGCGCCAGTCGACGGGCGATCTCGGTCTTGCCCACCCCGGTAGGCCCGATCATCAGGATGTTCTTCGGTGTGACCTCGTCCCGCAGATCGAGCGGGACCCGGCGGCGACGCCAGCGATTGCGCAGGGCGACGGCGACGGCGCGCTTGGCTTCCGCATGGCCGACCACGAAGCGGTCGAGTTCGGAGACGATCTCGCGGGGGGAAAATTCGGTCATGCGCCGCGCACGGTCTCCAGCGTCAGGGAATGGTTGGTGTAGACACAGATATCCGCCGCGATCCCCATCGAGCGCCGGGCGATGTCTTCCGCGGTGAGGTCGAACTCGATGAGCGCCCGGGCCGCCGCCAGCGCATAGGAGCCGCCCGAACCGATGGCGGCGACGCCATGCTCGGGCTCCAGCACGTCGCCGACGCCCGAGACGGTGAAGATCGAGGCGGCGTCGGCGCAGATCAGCAGCGCCTCCAAGCGTCGAAGGTAGCGATCGGTTCGCCAGTCCTTGGCGAGATCCACACAGGCCCGCGCCAGTTGCCGCGGGTATTGTTCGAGCTTGGCTTCCAGTCGCTCCATCAGCGTGAAGGCGTCGGCGGTGGCCCCGGCAAATCCGGCGACCACCAGCCCGCCCGCCAGGGTCCGCACCTTGCGGGCGTTGCCCTTGACGATGGTCTGGCCCATGGACACCTGACCGTCGCCGGCGATCACCGTCGATCCGCCCTTGCGAACGGCGAGGATGGTCGTGCCATGCCAGTTGGGGAAGTCCCGCGCCTGTTCCATCGGGGCGCATGTGGCGGCGAGAGGTATCCGGGTCAAGCGCGATGAGGTTTTCCGAGGAAGAGGTCGAACGCTACGCCCGCCACCTGGTGCTGCGGGAAATCGGCGGCCAGGGCCAGCAAAGTCTCAAGGCCGCGAGCGTGGCGGTCGTCGGCGCCGGGGGGCTGGGCGCCCCGGCGGCGCTCTATCTCGCCGCGGCGGGTGTCGGACGCATCCTGCTGATCGATCACGACACGGTCGGTCTGTCGAACCTGCAACGCCAGATCCTCTACTCGACCAGAGACATCGGGGCCGCCAAGGTCGAGGTCGCCGCCCACCGGCTCGGCGAGCTCAATCCCAATGTCCGGCTCGAGGCGATAGCGGCCCAGCTGACGGCGGAGTCAGCGTGGGAAATGATCGCGCAGGCCGATCTGGTGCTCGACGGCGCCGACAATTTTCCGACCAGGTTCGCGATCAACCAGGCCTGCCTCGATCAGAAACGGATACTTGTCAGCGGGGCCATCGGTCGCTGGACCGGTCAGGTCGCCGTCTTCGCGGGCCGGCCCTGCTACCGGTGTCTGGTTCCGGACATTCCCCCCGACGCGGAAACCTGTTCGGCCGTCGGCGTGGTCGGCGCCCTGGCCGGCGTGGTCGGCTCGATGATGGCGCTCGAGGCCGTCAAGCTGATCACCGGCGCCGGCGAGCCGCTCACCGGCCGGATGCTGATTTACGACGGACTGGCCGGCGAGGCCCGGACCGTCCGGATCGGCGCCGACCCAGCATGCGTCGCGTGTGGCCGAAGCGGCGAACCTTGACGCGATAGATCCGCCGGCGCTTGAACGGTCGGCGCCTCGACCCGATGGGCCCTCGTCAGCCGATCCGGAACTCGCGCTCCCAGGCCAGCAGGCGCTCTCGCACCCCCCTGAAACGGCCTTCCGCCGCGTCGGCGAACAGGGGATCGCGGGCCTTGGCGAGTTCGACATCGAGTTCGGACCAGTCACTGTCGGCCAGGGAGGATTCGGCCGCGGGGAACCAGTACGCCTCCTCGGTCGACATGTGCTGGCGCTGCGCCTCGCTGAACCGCTTGGCGGCGCCGACGATCGACGATCGCGAGATGTCGCTGTCGCCCAACAGCACCTCGACCGCATGGCGGAAGTGGACCGCATGCTCATGAATGGTCCGATGGTCGCGGAGCAGATCCCCCAAAGCCGCCGTGGCGTCGGGCGCCCGCTCGTGCATTCGACGAAAGACGGCGTTTTCCTTCGGGTGATGCAGCTGGTCGGGATAGTCGAGAAAATAGTCGGCGATGCCGCATATGACGTCGTAAT
This sequence comes from uncultured Alphaproteobacteria bacterium, assembly GCA_963828365.1. GTDB lineage: Bacteria > Pseudomonadota > Alphaproteobacteria > Caulobacterales > Caulobacteraceae > Acaudatibacter. Next base: position 53,718 of record CAWHEE010000026.1, read on the forward strand.
CCGGTCGGGCCGCGCCTGCGAAGACGTCGATCTGATGGTCCAGCGCGTCGAGCAGCCGAGCGATGTTGCGATGGTCTTCCCGCAAGGATTCGATCAGTCCGATCACGGCCCGCTCCTGATGCTCGGCCGGCTGTTACACAGGATCGACGAGACACACATTGAGGGCGATCAAAATCGGCCGCTTCGAAAGCGGCAGACGCTATCTAAAGCATCGAGGGGATCACCCGATCGGGCGGGCGGTGGCCGTCCATCCAGGTGCGAATGTTGATGATCACCTTTTCGCCCATCTCGATGCGCCCCTCGATGGTCGCCGAGCTCATGTGAGGCAGCAACACCACATTGGGCAGCCTGAGAAGTTTGGGGTTGATCGCCGGTTCGTGCTCGTAGACGTCCAGGCCCGCGCCGGCGATTTCCCCGCGCTGCAGCATGCCGGCGAGGGCCGCCTCGTCGATGATCTCGCCGCGCGCCGTGTTGATCACGATGGCGTGCGGCTGCAGCAGTTTCAGCCGGCGGGCCGACAACAGATGATAGGTCGCGGGTGTGTGCGGGCAGTTGACGGAGATCACGTCGGTGCGCGCCAGCATCTGATCGAGGCTTTCCCAGTAGGTGGCCTCCAGCTCCTCGGCGATCCGCGAACCGACCGGTTTGCGGTTGTGGTAATGCACCGCGAGACCGAAGGCCCGCGCCCGCTTGGCGAGCGCCTGACCGATCCGGCCCATGCCGACTATGCCCAGCCGCTTGCCCGACAGACGCCGTCCGAGCATCCAGGTTGGCGTCCAGCCACGGAAGTCACCGGCCTGGACGATGTTGGCGCCCTCGACCACCCGGCGCGCCGCCGCCAGTATCAGGCCCATGGTCAGATCGGCGGTGTCCTCGGTCAGTACGCCCGGCGTGTTGGTGACGACGATCCCGCGGGCATTCGCGCCCGCGACGTCGATATGGTCGACGCCGACCCCGAAATTGGCGATCAGTTTCAGTTGCGGGCCAGCCCTGGCGATCAGTTCGCCATCGAGCCGGTCGGTGATCGTACAGGCCAAGACGTCGGCCCGGGCCATCGCGGCGGCGAGGGCCTCGACATCCATCGGCGCATCGCCGAGATTGAGCTCGGTGTCGAACAGCTCGCGCATCCGGGTTTCCACGGCGTCCGGGAGCTTACGCGTCACGATCACTTTCGGCTTGCGAAGGGCCATGGGTCGGTCTGACAAGGAACGCCTGTTGCGCGACGGGTCGTCGCGGCCTTACCCAAAACAGCTTTGGGCGGCCAAGCAAGGGGGATGTTTGAGTTGACTGGCTGGGCATGGCGGTTGGGCCGAGCGCGGGCGGCTTTCGCCGTAGGTGGCGCTGTTCTGGCGCTGTCGGCCTGCGGCGAGCACGCGGCGGAGGGCAAGGACTGCGCGCCGGCGGCGCGAGCGCACTCATCCTCGGGATTTTGCGTCCCGCGCTATGTCAGTTTGAAGCGTGGCGAGGTGCTCGGCCGAAAGGGACCGGGAACCGACTATCAGGCCCTGTGGGTCTATCGGGTGCGGGGACTGCCCGTGCAGGTGGTCGCCGAGACCACCGATTGGCGGCGGATCTGCGACCCGGACGGAGGCGCGGTATGGGTGCATCGCTCGATGATCGACGGGCGGCGCACGGTCATGGCCCTCGGGACCGCGCCGGTGGCGCTGCATCGCAAGCCCGTCACGGACGCGCCGGTGAGTGGCCTGATCAACGGCCGGGCGCTCGCCAACCTGGATCGCTGTGAGGGCGGCTGGTGCAGGCTGAAGGCCGGCGGGCGTCGCGGGCTGGGTCTCGCCAGGATCAGGTGTGGGGCGTCGATGAAAGACCGCAATGCCGTTGAGACGCGCGGCGTCGATCATGCTACCTCGAATCATGAACACGCAACGCAAGACCAGCTTCGATCGCGACGACCTACTGGCCTGCGCCCGCGGGGAGATGTTCGGCCCCGGCAATGCGCAGTTGCCCTACCCCCCGATGCTGATGTTCGACCGCATCTCCGAGATCAGCTCGGATGGCGGCGCGCATGGCAAGGGCTGCCTGACCGCCGAACTCGATACCCATCGAAATCTGTGGTTCTTCGACTGCCATTTCATCGGCGATCCGGTGATGCCCGGGTGCCTCGGGCTGGACGCCATGTGGCAACTGGTCGGTTTCTTCCTGGGCTGGTCCGGCGCACCCGGACGAGGTCGCGCCCTGGGCGTCGGCGAGGTCAAATTCACCGGTCAGGTGACCCCGGCGGTCAAGCAGGTCGTCTATCGGATCGAATTCAAGCGTGTCATTCTGCGCCGGTTGGTGATGGGGGTGGCCGACGGCGTGCTGGAGGCGGACGGCAAGCCCATCTATGAGGCCAAGGACCTAAGGGTCGGACTGTTCAACGCGGCCGGCCTGAGCTGAGCGGTAACACGAACCAGCGGGACGGGAAGGAAAACCAGTATGAGGCGAGTGGCCATCACCGGCCTCGGCATCGTATCGCCGATCGGCTCGGACGCCGCGTCGGTCACCCGGTCCCTGTGCGAGGCTCGCTCCGGCATCGTCGCCGCCCCGCGTTATGCCGAACTCGGCTTTCGCTGCCAGGTGCATGCCGATCCCGCGATCGACTGGGAGGCGCGCGTCGACCGGCGCGCGGCCCGGTTTCTCGCCTCGGGAACGGCCTACGCGCACATCGCCATGGAACAGGCGATCGCCGACGCCGGCCTCACCAGCGACGAAGTGTCCCATGAGCGCACCGGCCTGGTGGTCGGCTCGGGCGGGGCGTCGACGCGCTCGATCGTCGAGGCGGCCGACATCGCGCGGGCCAAGGGCGTGAAGCGCATCGGTCCGTTCGCGGTGCCCAAGGCGATGAGTTCGGGCCCATCGGCGACCCTGGCGACCTGGTTCAAGATCCGTGGCCTGAACTATTCGATCTCGTCGGCCTGCGCGACGTCGACCCATTGCATCGGCGCGGCCTATCGAGCAGATCCAGCTCGGCAAGCAGGACCTGGTGTTTGCGGGCGGCTGCGAGGAACTCGACTGGACCCTTTCGGCGCTGTTCGACGCGATGGGGGCCATGTCGTCGCGGTTCAACGACACCCCGCCCAGGGCCAGCCGTCCGTACGACGTCGATCGCGACGGCTTCGTGATCGCCGGCGGGGCGGGCATGGTGGTTGTCGAGGAACTGGAGCGCGCCCGGGCGCGCGGCGCGACGATCCACGCCGAGATCGTCGGCTACGGCGCCAACTCCGACGGCCACGACATGGTCGCCCCCTCCGGCGAGGGAGCGGCGCGCTGCATGCGCCTGGCCCTGTCGGGCGCGGGCAACCGTCGCATCGACTATCTCAATCCGCACGGCACCGGCACGCCGGTGGGCGATCTCAAGGAGATGGGGGCGGTGCGCGACGTCTTTGGGACCGCCGCGCCGCTGATTTCCTCGACCAAGTCGCTCACCGGACACAGCCTGGGCGCCGCCGGCGCGCAGGAGGCGATTTACAGCCTTCTGATGATGCGGGAGGGTTTCGTCGCCGAAAGCGCCAATATCGACACTCTCGATCCGGCCTTCGAGGATCTGCCGATTGTCCGCCGCCAAGTCGACCGGCCGCTCGAGACGGTCATGTCCAACAGTTTCGGCTTCGGCGGCACCAACGGCTGCCTGGTGTTGTCCCGCATTTAGCGGAACGTTGACGCGCGGGCGGTTTCTCGGCATCGCATGCGGCATGGGTGAGGCGATGCGCGGCGTGGTGATCGTTGGAGCGGGCCATGCGGGCGGCACGGCCGCGGCTTTGCTGCGCCAATATGGCTACGAGCCGCCGATCACGCTGATCGGCGACGAGCCGATCGCCCCCTATCAGCGTCCGCCGCTGTCGAAAGCGTGGCTCAAGGGCGAGACCGACGCCGAGGCCCTGGCGCTCAAGCCGCCTGGCTTCTACGCCAACTCGCGGATCGAGATGATCCTGGGCGCGCGGGCCTCGCACCTGGATCGCGCGCGCCAGGTGGTCGTTCTGTCGGACGGTCGCGACGTCGCCTACGACCACCTGATATTGGCGATGGGCGCCCGGGCCCGAGCCTTGAGCATTCCCGGCGTCGATCTGGTCGGCGTGCTCTCCCTGCGTTCGGCGGCGGACGCCGAGGCGCTGAAGCAAGCCCTGCGACCCGGCCGGCGCCTGGCGGTGATCGGCGGGGGCTACATCGGCCTGGAAGCCGCCGCCTCCGCCCGCGCCCTCGGGGCCGACGCGGTGGTGATCGAGCGCGAACCGCGTATCCTGGCGCGGGTGGCGTGCGCGGTGTTGTCCGACTTCTTTACCGGCTATCACCAGGCCCGGGGCGTGCGGTTCGAGGTTTCCGCGATGGTCGAGGCATTCGAGGGCGAGGCGGGCCACGTCACGGGCGTACGGCTGGGCGACGGACGGCTGATCGCCTGCGACGCGGTGTTGATCGGCATCGGCGCGCCGCCCAACGACGAACTGGCCAGGGAGGCTGGCCTACATTGCGAAAACGGCGTGGTGGTCGACGATCACGCGCGGACCAGCGACCCGGCGATATTCGCCATCGGCGACGTCGCCTGGCGACCAATGCCGCGCTACGAGCGGATGTTCAGGCTGGAGAGCGTGGCCAACGCCCTCGAGCAGGCGCGCCAGGCGGCCGCCGCGATCACCGGCCGGCCGGTCCCGCCGCACGAAGTCACCTGGAACTGGTCGGACCAGTACGATCTGAAATACCAGTTCGCCGGCCTGCCGTTCGACGCCGACGACATCATCGTGCGCGGCGATCCCGCCGCGGCGAAGTTCGCGGTCTTCCACCTGAAGGGCGATATCGTCGAAGCGGTCGAGGCGGTCAACGCGCCGGCCGAGTTCATGGCCGGCCGCCAGTTGATCGGGCAAAGACGGCCGATCTCGCGCGCGAGGCTTGCGGATACGACCGTTTCCATGAAAGAGGTCGCCGCTTAAAAGTATCGCGCACGGGGAGTCCATGGCGAAGATCACCTACATCGAACACAGCGGCGCCGAGCACGTCATCGACGTGAAGAGCGGCCTTTCGGTCATGGAAGGCGCGGTGAAGAACAATATCCCGGGTATCGACGCCGATTGCGGCGGCGCCTGCGCCTGCGCCACCTGCCACGTGTATGTCGACGATGCGTGGCGGGACAAGACCGGCAAGCCCTCGGCCATGGAAGAATCGATGCTGGATTTCGCGGAAAACGTCGAACCGAATTCGCGCCTGTCCTGCCAGATCAAGGTCACCGACCAACTCGACGGCCTCGTCGTCCGGATGCCGGAAAGCCAGCACTGAGCCACGGCGCGATCGCTCGCCGCTACGAGCGCGGCGCGGCCGCCTCCGGGGCTTGGGCTTCCTCCGGCAGGTGACAGGTGAAGACGGCGCCGGCGCCCGGCTCGACTCTCCAGCGCCACCCATCCTCCATGCAACTCCACCAGCGCCTTGACCAGCGACAGCCCCAGGCCAGGGCCGCCGCGGTTGTGGCTGCTGAACCGATCGAAGATGTAGGCCTGCACATCGAACGGGAACCCCCGGCCGTCGTCGGAGACGGTCAGCCGCACCTCTCCCAGCGCCCGGACGGCGGACAGCGTGACGGCGCCGCCTGAACGGCTTTGACGCAGGGCGTTGTCGAGAAGGTGGTCGAGCACCCGTCCAAGCTTGGCCGCGTCGCCGCGGATCGACCCGAGGGGACCCGAAATCTCGGCGGTGAGAACCACGCCGGCCGCCTCGGCCTCGGCGGCGCGGCGGGCGGCGGCGGTTTGCAGCAAACCGCCGACATCGACATCGGCGATTTCGAGCACCGTCTCGCCGGCGTCGATCTCCGCCGTCTCCAGTACATCCTCGATCGACCGCGCCAGGTGGTTGGCGGCCGCGCGCACCGCGGCGACATAGCCGCGCTCCCGCTCAGAAAGCGCGTCGGGATTGCGCTCCAGCAATTCGGCATAGCCGATGATCGTCGTCAGCGGCGTGCGAAGCTCGTAGGAGACGCTGCCGACGAAGGCGCGCTTCAACCGCTCGGCCTCGGACAGCGCCGCTTCGCGGTCCCGCAACGCCTCCTCGAGCCGGCGGGTATCGGTAACGTCGGAAAATCCGATCAGGGTCGCGCCGTCCGGCAGGGGGCGGGACTGATAGGCGACGTGGCGGCGCTCGGCGGTGATCACCTCGCCGCGGGTCGGGGCCCGGGCGCCGGGATCGGGGTCGGTGATCCGGCCCTTCAGTCCGCGCCAGAAGTTCCGGTCGTGCACACGCGGCAGACAGAGTTCGACGATCCCATCGAAATCGGGTGTCCGCTGCAGAAGACCGGGCGTTATGGCCCAGAAGGTTTCGAAGGCCTCGTTGTGCAGCTTAAGCCGTCCGTCGGCGCCGAACACCGCCACCGCGTCGGTCAGCTTGTCCAGGGTGGCCCGCTGAACCTGGATCAGGTGATTGAACTGGCTCTTCAGGCGAAGCTCGGGCGTGATGTCGGAAAAGATCAGGATCAGACCGCCGCCGCGCCGGGGCATGCGGACGACCCTCAGGGTTCGCTCGGACGGCAGGCGCCAGACGGTTTCGCTCACCGCCTCGCGCTGCTGGTGCGCCGCGAGTTCGTTCGCCTTGAATCGCCCGTAGTCCACCGTCTCCGGCAACCGGCGCCATTGGCGCAGGCGGTCGAGCCATTCGCCCTGGCTCGGGCGTTCGGCCAGCCAGGCCGGTTCGAGATCCCATAGAGCGGCGAACGGCGGGTTGCTGGCCTCCAGGCGGCGGTCGGCGTCGAACAGCGCCACCGCATCTCCGATATGACCCAACAGCAGGGAATGATCGGCGGCCTGGCCGTTCAGCGCATCGACGGCGGCGCGCGCCTCCGTGACGTCCCGGGCCCAGGCCGCGACAAGGCCGCCGGGTATCGGGCGGGCGAACAGGTTGAACGCCCGGCGCCCCACGGACGTCGCCACCCAATGCAGCCCCCCGCGGGGCTCGCCCGCCGCCGCCGCGTCGCAAATCAGCTCATCGACATCGCGCGCCAGCGATCCCGCTGCGATCGCGGCCGGTGCATCGTCGCCGCGGTCCACAGCCGCCCGCCAGCCGCGGCTGGTCCAGAGCGGGGCGCCAGTCGCGTCGCTGATCCAGGCGGGGTCATCCTGGGTATCGATCAAAGCCGCCAACTGATCGGCCCGCGGGCCGGCGGCGGCCGATTGCCGTTCTAGTTCGAGGCGAAGCCACGCCCAGGCGCCGCAGACGCGTCCCTCCACCCGGATCAGGCCGCCGGCCGTGGCGACCGTGAAGGCGCAGGCCTCGCCCCGCGCGGTCAGGGTGGCGAGCGCGCGGGCGGCGACAACATCGAGCGCCATGATCGAGGCGACCACCGCCGCCGCGTTCGCTTCGCGCGCGAGGCCGAGCGCCCCGGCGCAGGCGGCGAGGCCGTCGGGACCGGCGGCCAGCACCGGCGTCTCGTCGAGATGCACGAGCGCGAAATCGAACGCGTCGATGGCGGCGTCGAGGCGCCGGCGGGCATCGGCCTGGTCGACCTCGGAGTCCGGGCGAGGTGCGCGTCTGCGCGCGGCGCGCCGCCAGGCCGTGGCGATCGCACAGCCGCCGGCGGCGATCAGGAGGCAGGCGATGGCGAGGGTCAGGTCGTGCGAATCCATTCGCCTCGGGCTCGAATCAGGCCGTCACGGACACTAGCAGGTCCGGCGCCGCACCGGAGAGCGGCGCACGGCTGTCGTCGATCCACCCTTGCCGCCTCCCCATGGCAATCTAGACTGGTCCGCCGCTCGCACGGAGGCTGAATGAATGACGGATTGGCGGGATCGCGCGGCGCCTTCGCTTTTGGACATCGAGGCTCTGGCCAGACAGGCGTTCGGCGCTCTGCCGACCGCGGTGCGGGTCGCGGCGGGCGAGGTCGAATTCCATGTCGAAGACTTCGCAGACGACGAGACGTTGAAGGATCTCGGCCTGGAGGACCCGTTCGAGCTCAGCGGCCTGTATGACGGGGTCGACCGTCTGCACCAATCGGTCCTCGATCCGCTACCCCATATTCCGCGGGTGTTCCTGTTCCGCCGGCCCTTGCTGGACGAATGGGCCGAGCGCGGCGATCTGAGCCTTGGAGAGCTGGTCAGCCATGTGCTCGTACACGAGATCGGGCACCACATGGGCCTCTCCGATGAAGACATCGCCGAAATCGAAGCGGCCGATGACTGAAGCGCTTTGCCGCGTCGGTCAAATCATGCCAAGCTGAAGCGCAATAACAGGGAGGGTCTTTCCGATGCCGATGATGCTGCACGCCCCGGTGGCGATCGTCAGTCTGGTCGCGTTGCTGCTGTATTTCTACATGGGCCTGCGGGTCGGCCGGGCGCGCAGCCAGCACGGCGTTCCGGCGCCGGCGATCAGCGGCCATGAGGACTTCGAGCGGGTCTTCCGCGTGCAGGCCAATACGCTGGAATGGTTGCCGCTCTTCCTGGTCTCGCTCTGGCTGTTCGCGCTTTATTGGGACGACAAGATCGCCGCGGGCGTCGGCCTGGTGTGGATCGTCGGCCGGTTCCTGTACATGACCGGCTATACCAGGGCGGCTTCGGCGCGCAGCACCGGTTTCGGCATCCAGGCGCTGGCCACCGCCGTTCTGCTGTTCGGGGCGCTAGGACAAATCATCTATCTGCTGGTGACGCAACACGCCTAAAAGGGGACCTCGTCGCCTCGCCGTCGCAATCCATCGGGTCCATCATGAAACTCAAGTCGCCGAGCCTGATCGTCGCCATCGGCCTGGCCATGGCGCTGAGCGCCTGTGAGACCCAGACGCCGTATCAGCCGCTGGCCAAGGGCTCGGCGGTGGCGGGCGGGTTTTCCGACCAGAGACTGGACGGGGATCATTTCCGGGTCACTTTCGAGGGCAACAGCCTGACCTCGCGCGAAACCGTCGAGACTTATCTGCTGTATCGAGCGGCGGAACTGACCGTCGCCCAGGGCTTCGACTGGTTCGAAATGGTCGATCGTCACACCGACAAGGACAAGCGCACCTAGGTCGATCCGGACCCATTCTATGGTCCCGGCTATGCCTGGGGCTATTGGCGGCCGTACTGGAACTATTACGGCGCGGGCTTCGGCTGGCGCGGCTGGGACCCGTTCTGGGGCGATCCATTCTGGGGCGGGGCCGAGGTCCAGACGGTCGAGAAGTTCAAGGCCGGAGCCGAGATCGCCGTCGGCCATGGGCCCAAGCCGCCCGGTGAGGTTCGCGCCTTCGACGCCCGGGCGGTGCTGGCCAACCTGGGCCCCAAGATCCAGCGGCCCGTCGCGAAATAGCAGGCATGGCGGCTCCCTCCCCATGAGGGGAGGGAGGAGGAAAACCGCTTAGCGCGGCGCCATGCGGATGGCGCCGTCGAGGCGCACGTCCTCGCCGTTGAAATAGCCGTTGGTGATCATGGTCAGCGCCAGCTGGGCGTATTCCTCGGCAGTGCCCAGGCGCTTGGGGAAGGGCACCGAGGCGGCCAGGGCTTCCTTCACCTGCGGCGGGGCGGCGTTCATCAGCGGGGTGTTGAAGATGCCCGGCAGGATGGTGTTGACGCGGATGCCCTCGCTCATCAGGTCGCGGGCGATCGGCAGGGTCATGCCGACGATGCCGCCCTTGGAGGCCGAATAGGCCGCCTGGCCCATCTGGCCGTCCTCGGCCGCCACCGAGGCGGTGTTGACGATGGCGCCGCGCTCGCCGTCCTCCAGCGGCTCCAGGGTCAGCATGCCGGCCGCGCTCTTGGCGAGGCAGCGGAAGGTGCCGACCAGGTTGATCTGGATGATCCAGTTGAACGCCTCGATCGGGAAATGCTTGATCTCGCCGGTCTTGCGGTCGCGGCTGGCGGTCTTGAAGGCGTTGCCGGTGCCGGCGCAGTTGACCAGGATGCGCTCCTGGCCGATGAGCGGCGCGCGCCTTGGCGAAGGCGGCGTCGACGTCCTCTTCGGAGGTGACGTTGCACAGGCAGAATACGCCGCCGACCTCCTTGGCGATCGCCTCGCCCTTGGCGTCGTTCATGTCGAAGATGGCGACCTTGACGCCCTGGGCGGCCAGGGCGCGCACGGTGGCCTCGCCGAGGCCCGAGGCGCCGCCGGTGACCACGGCGGCGATGGAAGAGTCGAGCTTCATGGAAGAGTGTTTTTCCTTGGTACGTGAGGGATGAACGGGATTTGCGACGGTTTAACCCCATGGACCGGCCGGCAAAAAGCGTCACCCAGCGTCAAGGCCGCCAATGGCCCGCGACCAGGGCGGCGAACAGCAGAGGCCGGCCAAGGTGTTCGACTTGAAGATCGCCAGCGCGCCCGCCGGATCGCCGATGCCGCAACTGCGCAGCGCCTGGCGCGCCAGATGGACGGCGAACAGCGCGACGCCGGCGGCAGGTAGAGCGACGCCCGAGCCCGGCCACCCGCCAGGCCGCCACGGCCCAGGAGCCACGCTGATGGCGTAGAAGGCCATGACGGCGCGGGGCGCCGCCGCGCCCAGGCGGCGGGCGGACGACTTCACGCCGGCCAGGGCGTCGTCCTCCAGGTCCTGCACGGCGTAGATGGTGTCGTAGCCGAGCGTCCAGGGACGCCGGCGCCGTAGAGCAGCAAGGCCGCCGGCGGCAGGCCGGGGGTGACCACCGCCAGATTGAAGCCGGACAGCCAGGCGCCGACGACCAGGGTCAGCAGGTTGATCGACGAAGGGCCGCCCTGGGCGGCGGCGAACCCCAGCAGCACGCCCCAGTTGAAGGTCAGGCCCAGCCACGCCTGCGGCCACCAGGTGATCCGCTTCATGAACGGATAGGCGGCGACCAGGGCCAGCGAGGCTATTCCCAGGAACAGGCTGAGGATGTTGAGCCCGAGCAGGATCAGCAGGCTGCCGAGCGCACAGGCGATCAGGAAGCCCCAGGCGCCCTCAGGCCGATCTCGCCGGCCGGGATCGGTCGGCGCGCGGTGCGGGCCACCCTGGCGTCGATGTCGCGGTCGACGATATCGTTATAGGCGCAGCCGGCGGCGCGCATCAGGGCGGCGCCGGCCGCGAATTTGGCCAGCAGCAGCGGGTCCGGCCAGTCGCCGCGGATGGCGGCCGACAGGGCGATGCCCTGCCAGCCGGGCAGCATCAGCAGCCAGATGCCGGTGGGCCGGTCGAACCGGCCGAGCTTCAGCCATGGTCTCCATGCGGGGGGCGCATGGCGGTCGACCCAGTTCGCGGGGGCGGCGTCTGGCAGGGGCGAGCTCACCGCCTTACAAAGCGCGGACGGCCCGCCGATGGCAAGCTCTGTGGCGGTTTTGCGCCACCGCGCCGCGAACCGGCGCGGGCCCCTCCCGCCGGAGGGCGATATGCGCGTATCGAGCGACGCCTCATGGAACAGTACGAAGACGACGAGGCCGCCCGCAAGCGGGTGCTGACCAACGGTCAGGTCCTGGCGTTCATCGCCGCGGTTCTGGGCGCGTCGGCGCGGGCTGTTCGCCGCCACCGTCATCCTCTATCTGGTCGCCGTCGGCTTCGAGCTGCTGGTTCCGCGGGCCTCGCAAGGCCTGGTCGACGCCGCCGTCGCCGGTCCGTCGCATGTCGCCGCCGCCTGGCGGGCCTGGGCGTTCTTCCTGGGCGTCTATGTCGCCTTCTTCGTGATGCGCAACATCGCCATCCGGTTGTGGATCCCGCTGGCGGCGCACACCATGCACGAGATGACCGACGAGGGCTTCAGCGCGCGTGCAGGCCTTCTCCGCCGACTGGCACGGCGACACCTTCGCCGGCGCCACGGTGCGGCGGCTGTCGCCGCGCCATGTGGGGCTATGACGTGGTCGCCGACGCCCTGGTCATGTGGATCGGCCCGGCAATGCTGGTCCTGGTCGGCCTGTCGGTGCAGATGATGCTGCGCTGGCCGCTGGTCGGCGGCTTCTCCCTGGCGCATGGTGGCGCTCTACATCGTCTCCAACGTCATGTTCTCCAACTACTATGTGCGCCGCGCCAACCTGCGCTCGGTGGCGCTGGATTCCCGGATCGGCGGCGCGCTGGCCGACTCCATCTCCTCCAACCCGACGGTGAAGAGCTTCGGGGCCGAGGCCCGCGAGGAGGCGCGCATCGCCCGGGTCACCGCCGACTGGCGCCGGGCGACCATCATCACCTGGAACCGCTACACCGACGTCTGGCTGATCCAGAACCTGCTGCTGGCGGCGCTGCAGGCGGGCCTGACCGGCCTGCTGGTCGCTGCGCTGGGCGCAAGGGCCAGGCGAGCGCCGGCGACGTCGCCTTCGTGATCGCCTCGTTCCTGCTGATGAGCGGCTATCTGCGCAACATCGGCGAGAACATCCGCATGCTGCAGCGGGGCCTGGCCGACGTCGAGGACGTGGCGCGCTATGCGCGCACGCGCGCCGCAGGTGGCCGATGCGCCCGGCGCCACGGACTTCGGCGGCCTGCGCGGCGAGATCGTCTTCGACCGCGTCACCTTCCGCTACAAGACCGCCGCGGCGCCGATCTTCGACGACTTCTCCCTGCGCATCGCGCCGGGCGAGCGGCTGGCGCTGGTCGGGCCGACCGGGTCGGGCAAGTCGACCTTCGTGAAGCTGATCCAGCGGCTCTACGACCTGCAGGCGGGCCGGATCCTGATCGACGGCCAGGACATCGCCCAGGTCGACCCAGGGCAGCCTGCGCCGCGCCATCGCCGTGGTGCCGCAGGACCCGGCGCTGTTCCACCGCACGCATCGCCGAGAACATCGCCTACGCCCGGCCCGACGCGACCGCCGGACGAGATCGCCCTGGCCGCCAGGCGGGCCCGCGCCCACGACTTCATCGCCGCGCCTGCCCAAGGGCTACCAGACCCTGGTCGGCGAGCGCGGGGTGAAGCTGTCCGGCGGCGAGCGCCAGCGGGTGGCGATCGCCCGCGCCTTCCTGGCCGACGCGCCGATCCTGGTGCTGGACGAGGCGACCTCGTCGCTCGACGTGGAGACCGAGGGCGAGGTGCAGGCGGCGACCGAGGAGCTGATGGTCGGCCGCACCACCATCGTCATCGCCCACCGCCTGTCGACCATCCGCGGCGCCGACCGCATCCTGGTGTTCCAGGACGGCCGGGTCATCGAGGAAGGCCGCCACGCCGAGCTGGTCGACCGCGGCGGCGCCTATGCGCGGCTGCACGCGGTGACCATGGGCGCGGGCTGAGGGCCCCTCCGCCAGCCCCACCGCGCCGTTAATCACCGTAAAATACGGTGGGCGGGGGTGTCGGTCGAGGCGCTGGACGGATCATCCGCGCCAGATAGGGATCATATTGCAGATTGTCAACCCGGGAGGACGCAAGGTCGCCTGTCTCGTCGGCGAACCCGTGTGACCGGACGGCGGACGCTTTGCGGATTGACGTGGGCTTCCGTACTCACGCCGGGTCGCCGCGCGGACGAATGGGGTAGCCTGGCGACGGGGCCGATTGAGGGTCGCCCGCGATTCTCCTCCAGTCTGAAGGTGAGCCTGCGGGCCTTATCGGCCGGGGTTGACCCCGGCCGATAAGGCCCGGCCGTCAACCGCGCGTCAAAACCGCGTCAATTCGGACGCGGCGCGCCGCGCGGCCGTGGACGACCCCGGTCGCCCGCCCGAGAAGCCGCGCCACCGGCGTCGCCAGGGCCTTCGCCCCCCGCCTTCGATCGTTCGCCTCGAAAGGGTAAGACCATGACCACCAAGACCATCACCGGGACCTACAACGCCGGATACTTCGTCAACAGCGCCGACAGCGCCGTCGTCATCACCCAGACCGGCAGTGTCGGCGGCTTCGGCCTGGTGGCCGGCGCCAACACCACGCAGGTGAGCAACTATGGGCATCTGCAGGCGGCGTCCGGCGCGTCCGGCGTGTCGCTGCTCGGTACCAATCACTCCCTGACCAACCATGCCGGCGGCTACATCAAGGGCGGCCAGGCCATCGGGGCGTCGGGCGCGGGCGCCCATGGCAATAACGGCGGCGTCGGCGGCTATCTGAGCGCCTACGGCACGATCCTGTCGGCCGGCGGAGACATGGTCGGCGGCGGCGGCGGGGCCGGACTGGCGGGCTCGTTCGGCGGCGACGGCGGCTTCGGCGGCGATGGGGCCAGCTTCCATGCCGGCGGCTATCTGCGCAACACCGGCGGCTATGTGTTCGGAGGCCGCGGCGGGTCCGCGGGGAGCAGCAGCTATGGCACGACCGCGCGCGGCGGGACCGGCGGCAGCGGCGGCGTCGGCGTGGCCATGGCCGGCTATGGCACGGTGGACAATGCGCAGGGCGGCCTGATCGGCGGCTATGGCGGTCAGGGTGGCGGCGGAACCGGACCAGGGGGCTATGGCGGGACCGGCGGCGTGGCGGTCTATCTGCAGGCCGGCGGCATCGCCCTGGTGCAGGGCGGCTTCATCGAGGGCGGCATCGGCGGCCGCGCCGGTTACGGCGCCGGCGGGGCCGGGGCCGGCGGCCGCGGCGGGGCCGGGGTCGACCTGAACGCCGGCGGTTATGTCGACAACCACGGCCTGATCATCGGCGGCCAGGGCGGCGCCGGCAAGGACGGCCTCACTCAGTACGGCCAGGAGCTCGGCCAGGGCGGCGACGGAGTGTTTCTGCGGGCCGGCGGGGTGGTCAGCAACTATAGTTTGATCTCCGGAGGAACCGGCGGGGCGGGCGCGAGCGGGACCCGCCCCGGCAACGGCGGCGACGGCGTCGCCGCGGTCGGCGGCGATGTGCTCAATTTCGCCACGATCGCCGGCGGAGGCGGTGGCTACAGCAAGACCCTCAAGTCGTTCTGCGGCTACGGCGTGTCGATGGCCGGCGCTGGATTCATCACCAATGGCGCCTCCACGACGCGCGGCGCGGTGATCGAGGGCAATGGCGGCCACTACAGCCAAGGCGCCAACTACAACGGCATCGGCGTATTCGCCGGCGCCGGCAGTCAGGTCACCCTGACCAACTGGGCGACCATCTCGGGCGCCTCGGCGGTGGTTTTCCAGTCGACCTACGACACTCTGATCGCCGAGGCCGGCTCGGTTCTGGCCGGCGCCGTGCTCGGCGGCGGCGGCACGCTGCAACTGGGCCCCGGGACCGGCACGCTGACCGGCCTGGACGCCAGCGGCAACGTGACGGTGAGCGGCTTCCTCGGCGCATCCTCGACCACCGCCCTGCAGGATTTCGGTACGCTGGAGATCGCCGTCGGCGGCAGCTTCGCGACCACCGCCAGCGCGAGCCTCGCCGCCGGCAAGACCCTGGTCGACGACGGCGTCCTGGCGCAGATCGGCGCGATGACGGTGGCGGGCACGGTCGCCGGGACCGGATCACTGGTCGTCGAAGGCAAGCTGACCTTCCAGGCCAAGAGCGCGCTTTCGGTGGCCACTGTCCTGGCCGGAAGCACGGCCGACAAGATCACCATCGGCTCGACCCTGGTGTATGGCGGCCTGTGGGACCAGACCCGGGGCGCCTTGTCGATCGCCAAGGGCAAGACCTTCGAACTGACCGGCGCCACCGACTATCTGTACGGCAAGACGACCACCAACAACGGCAATCTGGAATACGCCGGCGCCGGGCGCCTCTTCGTGCAGACCGCGCTGGTCAACAACGGCGCGCTGGTGATCGACAGCGGCATGGTGACGCTCGAAAGCGCCACGGTGGTGAGCGGCACGGGCAATGTGCTGATCGCGGGCGGGACGCTGGTCGCCTCGGCGTTCAATCAGGCGGTGACCTTCCAGGGCGCCGGCACGCTGATCCTCGACCAGAGCCAGTCGTACACGGCCACCGTCTCCGGGTTCTCCACCGTCGGCGCCAACTTCCTGGACCTCGGCGACATCGGCTTCGTCGGTCCGAACCAGGCGAGCTTCGCGGGGACCGCGATCAGCGGCGTGCTGACGGTGAGCGACGGGACGCATACGGCCCACATCAGCCTGGCCGGCGACTATCTGTCGTCCACCTTCGTTTGCGCCAGCGACGGGCACGGCGGCGTGATCATCCACGATCCGACCCAGGGGGCCGGCGCTCCCGCCTCGCCGCACGGCCTGGTCGCGGCGATGGCGGCCATGGCGCCGGGATCCGCCGCCACGATGACGGCGAGCGCCGAGCCGGCGCACGGCGCCGCGACCAGCCTGCTGGTCCCGCGCGGCGGCCTCGGCTGAGACCGGGCGATCGCTCCCTCCCCTTCATGGGGAGGGAGGCGGACGGCCCACCGGTCGCGCGGCGTGCGCGCCCGAGGACAGGTTCCGCCGGGAGTTTGGCCCTAACCCATCGACCGCTCACGACCCGTTGCGGAATCGCAGAATGGCCAACTATCGACCCTTCCTGCCGACCTTCCGTGCCATGATCTCCCCCACCCCCGCTCTCCCCGCCGAAAGGCGGGGCCCAGGTGTTTTTGTCTGTGCCCTTCTTCGTCTACATCCTGGCCAGTCAACGGAATGGCACGCTCTACCTCGGCTACACCGACGACATTTTCCGGCGAGTCACCGAACACGAGGCCGAGAGCCTTGGCGGGTTCACAGCGAACTCCGGGGTTGACCGCCTGGTCTGGTACGAAATCCATGAGTCGCGCGAGAGTGCGTGGACGCGCGAGCACCGCATGAAGACATGGCGGCGCGCCTGGAAGCTGGAGCTGATCGAGCGCTTCAATCCGACATGGCGAGATCTGTTCGAGGACCTCAACCAACAAAAAACCTGGGCCCCGCCTTTCGGCGGGGAGAGCGGGAGAGGAGGAGCTCGAAGTCGCTAATAGCATTGGCGGCTCGAAAGTCGCCCGTCGGCAGGAAAGCCGGCGACGAGACTCGGCGCATGGCGGAAATCGGCGAGCGCTCCGGCGGGAGACCATGTCTCGTCACGAGCTTTTGCAGAGGTCTCCAAAGAGAGAAGAAGTCTGGGGCGCCCGCTGGGACGCCGCACGGCAAAGGTGCGTGCAGCCGGTAGCGCCATTAAGGGGATGAGCGCTTCAAACTTGGTAGCCGCCGTGACGCAGGCCGGTGAGCAGGTCCGGGTGGGTCGGGCGCCAGCCGAAGGCCTCCTGGGTCGCCGCGCTGGAGGCGGTGGTGTCGGCGCCGACGAACATGCCGAGCCAGCCGAACTGGGCGAACGCCTCCTCCGGAGCGAAGCTGCGCACCGGCACACCGACCGCTTCGCCCACCGCCTCGGCGATGGCTTTCAGCGGCACGCCCTGCTCGGCCACCGCGTGCAGCCGCGTGCCGGGGGCGGCGTTCTCCAGCGCGAGGCGGTAGAGCCGCGCCGCGTCGAGCCGGTGCACCGCCGGCCAGCGGTTGGACCCGTCGCCGATATAGCCCGACACACCCTTTTCGCGGGCGGTCTGGCCCAACTGGCTGACCAGCCCCTGGCGCTCGACATCGTGCACCGACGGGGCGAGCCGCACGACGCTGGAGCGCACGCCGCGCTGGGCGGCGGCCAGGGTGAGGCTCTCGGTCTGGCCGCGGCCGGCGGCGGGCCCTTCGGCGAACGGGGCGTCCTGCTCGGTGGCGGGGCGTCCGGACGGCGGGATCATCGCCGTTCCGGAGCTGCCGACGAATGGCTTGCCCGAGCCGGCCAGGGCGTCGAGCATCGCCTCGGTGGCCCGCCGGTCGATCTCGATATTCTCCATGAACTTGGAGAAATCGTGGATGAAGGCGGTGTGGATGACGCCGTCGGCCTCCCGAGCGCCGTCGGCCAGGCTGTGGGGGTCGGTGAGGTCGCCCCGGCGCACGGCGACGCCCTTGGCGGCGAGACTGGCGGCGCCCTCGTCGCTGCGCGCCAGGCCGATGACCTGGTGGCCGGCGCTCAACAGATCCTCGACGACGATCCGGCCGATGAAGCCCGTGGCGCCGGTGACGAATATACGCATGATGATGGTCCAATGCTGGTGGGTGGGGCATACCGTAACCCTTTCGGCCACCGGGAAAATCCGTGAGCTTATAAGGGTAAGCCGGCTAACAGGCTGCGCCGTGAGCGACGCGCGGAGTGCGGCGTGGCCCGAAGGGGTCCCGGTGGTCGGCCGCCAGCGAGCCGGGACGAGATTGCGCGCGACGCCTAAAACAGCGACAAGACCGTGGTCCACGGACGGCGCTCGTAGCTCAGTTGGATAGAGCATCAGACTTCGAATCTGAGGGTCGGGCGTTCGAAATCGCTCCGAGCGCGCCAATTTCATTTCAAAGCAATGGCTTGCGCCGGTCGGGTTTTGGCCGGGTCGGCCAAAAACCCTGATTTTCGATTTAAGGCGGGGTTCGGCCAAGCGGCATGCCGGGAGCGCGCCTCAAATCGCTATGACGCGCGGCGCTGCGACGCCTTTGGGTCTGCGACCCAGCGTGGTGATCAGGGATCGAAGATGAGCCGCGACCAAGCCCTCACCGGGGTTCTCGATGGCCTCGACCGCGACATTTCTGATCGCCCATGCTGCGCCCCGTCCCCGAGGAACTCGTCGAACAGGCGCGCCACCTCGTGCGCGGCGTCGAACTCGACCTTGAGACGCCTTTGGGAGGCGACCAGCAGGGGCGTTGGTCGTCGCTCTCGGGTGGGCGCCAGCAAGCAAGGCTAGGACGCTGCTAGCCCATCCACCCATGCCCTTCCCTGCAAATCAGACCGTCGGCGAACAACGGTGCGGACGACGTGCCGACATGATCTCCGGCGGGAAGCTCGATGTCGGCAGGTGGCTTGGCGAGAGTAGAAACGGCGGCCTTTGGGTGGGAAGGTTACGAGGGCAAGATGAAAGCGACGGCCCTGCGGGCGTCTATGCGGTTGGTTTGGCTGGGATTTTTGCGTGCCGCGAGGCATTGCGGCGTGCCGTGTCCACCCGCAACTCCTTCGCCCGTCTCAATTTTCACGGCACCACACAGTCCGCGCCTGTGCTGTATAGCGTCACTTGACACCGCACGGCCAAGTGCTTAGCTGTCCCCGTGAGGATTCGGAACGTCATCCACAAAGGGCTGCGACGGTTCATTGCGGACGACGACGCCAGCGGGCTTCAGCCCGCCGTCGTGGCGAAGGTCCGCCGAATGGTGTCCTTCCTCCAGGACATGGAGCGCGAGGACGAGCTGCGGACGGTCCCGAGCTGGAAGGCGCACCAGCTCACCGGCGACCGCAAGGGCGTCTGGAGCCTGTTCGTGACGAAGAACTGGCGGATGACGTTTCGGGTCGACCAGGACGAGATCGAGATCGTCGACCTGGACTATGAGGATTACCACTAGGAGGTGGCCATGAACGCGAGCGCAGGCATCCGCATGAAGCGGCCCGCCCACCCCGGCGGGTTCGTGAAGCACGAGATCATCGACCCGCTCGGCCTCTCGGTCACGCGCGCGGCCGAGGTGCTCGGCGTGACGCGGGCGACCCTCTCCACCCTGCTCAACGAGCGCGCCCACCTGTCGCCCGAGATGGCGGTGCGGATCGAGAAGGCGTTCGGCGTGTCGATGGACACCCTGATGCGGATGCAGAACAGCTACGACATCGCCCAGGCCCGCGAGCGGGCGGGGCAGATCAACGTGGCGCCCTTCCAAGCAGCGCCGCCTCCGCCGGTCGCGCCGCCGGCGTGAACTCCGAAGCCGACACCTGCCGTCGCTTCATCGTTCCCCTGCTCCAGCGAGCGGGCTGGGACGACGCGCCTTGCGCCATCAACGAGCAGCGTACGTTCACAGACGGGCGCGTCATGTTCGTCGGTGGCGAAGCCAAGCGCGGGCGCCGCAAGCGAGCCGACAACATCCTCCGCTACCGGCCCGACTAGCCGCGAGCGCGAGCCTTGGAATGGGGAGTTCTATGCCTGCTTCGGCCACGGCGAGTCCGCGACTGGGCCGAAGGACGCGCATACGGCTTCATCTGCGCGGGCGGGGGCAGTTGGTACAGCAATACCCTCAACCTGCTATCAGTCGGCGACCGTGTTTGGGTGAAGGCCCCGGCTATGGCTTCGTCGGGGCTGGCGAGGTCTTGGGACCACGCGAGCCCCTTGCCACGTTCCAGGTGACAACACCCGATGGAGACCGCGCAGCCAGTGAGGTGCTGACTGGCCCAGCTACCACCGGCAGTTCGCCGAGGACCCCGAGCGAACGGAGTACTTCGTTCCTGTCCGCTGGCTCCATAGCGTTGCCCTCAGCGAAGCGATCAATGAGATCGGCATGCTCGGCAACCAGAACACAGTCTGCAAACCGACGACCCCAAAGTGGAGAACGACTGTAGATCGCCTCAAGGAGCGTTGGCGGCTCACTTGATTAAATGTCGCTTTATTGCGCAGAAGTGCGCGGAGGCATGTTGACGCCAGTTCGGGGATCGGGAGGCGTCGGGTCCAGTGTCTCATCTCCGATCTGACGCGATGGCAGGTTTGGCCAAACCCGCTCTGGCGCCGAACCACCCTTCCTTCGCGTAGCGTGGTCGATGATGAACGCGGATAGTCCCTCCTGCGCCGCCAGCAGGTGGTCGCCCAGGAGCTTGGCGGGTAAGTCTCGGGGCGGAAACCGATCGGCCTTCGCAACCCGTTGCCGCCCTCCCGGTCGCCCATTTTGTCCGCGCTTCGAAAGGACGTTTGCCGGAATGCTCCCGGAGCGTAGGATGGGGGCGTGCGCATGCCGGAGTGGCTCGCCTTCGCATCGCGGAATTGGAGCGTGTGCGCTATGTGGTTGAAGGCGGGACTTGCCGGCCTAAGCGTTCTGACTGGGGCGTATCTGGCGTCCGGCTCGGGCGCCAACGCCCGAGATTTTCGCGTGGAATACGTGTTCAAAGGAGGGAGCGACGGTCAGGAGCCACTGGCCGCACTCACCGAATTCGGCGGCAAACTGTACGGCACGACGCTGTCCGGCGGTGTCCAATGTCCTTACGGCCCCACCTCTGGATGCGGCACGGTGTTTTCATTCGACCCGGCCTCGGGCGTGGAATCGGTGCTCTATGCATTCCGAGGCAAACGTGATGGCGCGGCCCCCTTGGCCAGGCTGGTAGGCATCGGCAGCGCGCTCGTTGGAGCTGCCAATGATGGCGACGCTTGCGGTTGCGGCGTGCTGTTCCGGGTCAATCCGGCGACAGACGCGGAACGCGTCGCATACTCGTTCCAGGGCGGCGCTGACGGGGCCCAGCCTAACTATACGAGTTTGATAGAGTTCGAAGGCCTCTTGTACGGCACAACCGAGTTCGGGGGCGCCGGCGGCGGCGTGGCGGCCGGCTGCGCTATCAGCGGCTGTGGCGTAATTTTCTCCTTCGACCCTAAGACGGGCCTCGAGAACGTCGTCTACAGATTTCAAGGCGGGGCCGACGGCGGGGTGCTGTCCGGCCGCCTCGTTGAATTGGGCGGCATGCTCTATGGGACGAGCCAGATCGGCGGCGGCTCTGCGCAATGCACCCATGGCTGTGGCGCGCTGTATTCAGTCGATCCGGCAACCGGTCACGAGGTCGTCCTCTATGGATTCCAAGGCGGGGCCGATGGCGGCGTCCCATTTGGCGGCCTGATCGCCGTCGGGGGCCTGCTTTACGGTACCACTTACAAGGGTGGCTCGTGGCAATGCCGTAACGGGTGCGGAACGGTGTTTTCGTTCGATCCGGCAACCCATGTGAAGACGATCGTGTACGCCTTCGCGGCCCCCAAGAACGGCGCCAGTCCCATTGGCGAGTTGACCGAGGTCGCCGGCCGCGTTTACGGCGTAACGCAGTTAGGCGGGGGCAAGGGCAACTGCGACGGTGGATGTGGCACTGTTTTTTCCCTGGATCTGCAAACTGGCATGCAAAGGACTGTGCACGCCTTCGGCGTTGGCGGTGACGGCGACTTTCCGAGCGCAGGTCTCACGTACGCCGGCGGCCGGCTGTTTGGGACAACCGCGATTGGCGGGATTTACTCCTTCGTCCCCTAGACCCTGATGCATTCAGACGGAACAGATCTGAACGCTGTATGAAGGTCTAGCTTTTTGTTTGTAGAGCATGATTTCAGCTTTTGAACGATTCCATCAAACCCCGGGACTAAACACCTAAGCGGCTCATCCGAAACGAATGTGGCTCCACGCCGGTCGATGTCGTTTCTCGGGCGGGATACCAATCGCGGGGATGCGCCCAACTCGGGAGGGGAGAATGGGCGCCGCTCACGCCGCGCGCGACGTCTCGGCGTGAAAATCTCCGGCCGCGTTCACCCTTCGCGAAACCCGCGAACTCAGGACGTCCGTGGCACGGCCAAGGCCCGCGCGGCCTGGCCCCCTGGATCGGGCGTCGTCGCGCTGGCGCCGGCGCCGCCGGCGCCCATCCCGGCCATGGCCGTCACCAGGCTGAGCGACCGACCGGCCGCCGTGGACGAGGACGGCATGGCGGTGACGATCACGCCGTCGTGGACATCGCTCGAGGTGGTGAAGACGTCGCCGAGATAGTCTCCGACGAGGGTGATATGCGCCGCCCGGACGCCGTAGCCGACGGTGAGAACCCCGCCACTGGTGGCGCCGGAGAACTTCGCCTCATGGCTCCCGGTGAAGGGAACGCTCACCAGATCGAGCGACTGCTGGCCGTTTGCGGTGAAGCCGGAAATGCTGGCGGTGAAGCCATGGGCCTGGAACAGGACGAGGGCGCCGGTGGCGCCCTGGAAGGTCACGTCCTGGTTGAAGGCCGTATCAAACAGGAGCGTGCCGCCGTCGAGCTGGGCGACGCCACTGCCGGTGATCGGGCCGGCGACGAAGACCACCGCGCCCTGGGTCATCAGAACACCGTCGTTGACGACGGGGCCGGCGAGAGATCCGCCGGAGGTCGTCTCGAAGTCCAGGACTCCGCCGGCTCCGATGTCGAGGGCGGCGCCGGCGACCTGCCCCAGGATGCCCTGCACACCGACAGTTCCGGTGATCGTCAGGCTCTGGCCGGCCGCCAGATCGGCGGCCCCGGTGAGGGCCCAGGCGCCGCCCGCGCCGATGTCGTAGGTGCGGAAGCCAGCGAAGGCGCCGCTGTCCGATCCGGTCAGTTGACCGCCACCGCCGAGATTGCTGATGGAGCCGGTCCCGCCGTTGATTTCGAAGGTCCCTTGGCCGCCCTGGACGGCGCCGATGAAGGTCGCGCCCGATTGCGCGATCAGCACATCCGCGGACGAAGCCAGGTAGACGGAGAAATTTCCGCCCTTGATGGTTCCGGCATTGACGATGGTGGTCGCTTGCTGGCCCCCGGCGTAGACGCCGCCCCCCTCGCCATGGCCTCGCCCTCCCGAGGCGCCGCCCTCGATCAATCCATAATTGATCACGGTCCCGCCGCCCCGCAGGTCGACGCCGACACCGCCTAGGCCGCCGTGCGCGCCGGCGCCGCCCCCCTGACCGGCGTTCCCACCGCTGATCATGCCGCTGTTGTCGATGACCGTGGCGGCATAGGAGGAGAAAACCCCGTAGCCGCCGTCGCCACCGTCACCGGCCGCCGCGCCGGTGAGTCCGATCGGCCCGCCCCTGCCGGCCTGGCCGCCGGAGATCACGCCATAGTTGTCGACGGTGGCCCCGGCGGCGTTGATCCGCACGCCCGTTCCGCCCGCGCCGCCCGCGCCGCCGAGGTACGCGCCATGACCGCCGACACCGCCCTGGCCGCCGGCGATGGCGCCGCGATTGGCGACCGAGCCGCCGGCCGAAAGCAGGACGCCGTCACCGCCTCCGCCGCCTTGGCCGCCGGAGGCCTGAGCCATGGCGTCGTCGCCGCCGAGGCCGCCGAGGCCGCCGGTGATCAGGCCGCGGTTGCCGACGACACCGGCCGCGCCGAGGTAGATGCCGCTGCCGCCAATGCTTCCCGCGGCGCCGGCGCCGCCAATACCGCCGCCGTAGGCGCCCGCCGCCCCGACCCCGCCGCCGATCGTTCCGCTGGTTTGGTTGATCGCGCTACCTCCAAAGGCGAGGTCGATGCCCGCGTCGCCGGCGCCGTTCAGCCCATGGCTCGTCGCCACCACCTTGCCGGCATTGACCATCCTGGCCTCGATGTCGACGAACAGACCTGTCCCACCGATATCGCCGGTCGCGGTAATGCTGACCCCCTTAAAGCCGGCAAGCAGCAGATAGCCGGAGCTATAGGTTCCGGAAATGATCTTGGTGTTCATCGGCGCAGTCCTCATCGCATCGTCAGCCGACGCGGCCCCGACCCTGGATCGCGGTACCACCCGTCCAGCCATGCGGTAAGTTGCATCTCGATGCATTTCGGGGACTGCAGCTGGCGATCGACGGCCAGGAAAAATGTCGATCGCCAATGGCCGCGCATGGCGGATGACGACCGTATCGCGGATAGGCTAGCGCTTCACAGACTGGCGGGCGCGTCGTAGGCTGGCGCGCAATAAACGTCGGGAGACACGCCATGGATGGATCGCTGGGGCCCAATACACCGGTTCCGCCCGACCCGTGGTCGATTCCGCTGGAGGGGATCGATCCCAGCCGGGCCGAACTCTACACCAGCGGCCTGCAATACGCCTATTTCCGCCGGCTGAGGCAGGAAGACCCGGTCCACTACTGCGCCCGAGAGCGCGTTCGGGCCCTATTGGTCGATCACCACCTTCAACGACATCATGGCGGTGGATTCCAACCACGCGGTGTTCTCGTCGCAACCCCACCATCGTGATCGGCGACATGCCGGCAGGGGGAGGATCCGCCGATGTTCATCGCCATGGACCCGCCCCGGCACGACGTCCAGCGCAAGGCGGTGACGCCGGCGGTGGCGCCGGCGCGGCTCGCGGACCTGGAGGCGGTGATCCGCCGCAACGCGGTCGAGATCCTCGATGGCCTGCCCCGGAACGAGACCTTCAACTGGGTCGAGCGGGTGTCGAAGGAACTGACGACCCGCATGCTGGCGGTGCTGTTCGACGTGCCGTTCGAGGACCGCCATCTGCTGCCCTACTGGTCCGACGTGACGACCACCACCGAGACGGTCGGCGTCGCCGCCGACATGGAGGAGCGCCAGCGCGTGCTGATGGAGTGCCTGGACTATTTCACGCGGATGTGGCGGGACGAAGGCGGAGCAGGCCGCCGACCTTCGATTTCATCTCGCTGTTCGCGCACAATCCCGCAGACGCGCGACATGGTGGACAATCCCGTCGAGCTGATGGGCAATCTGATGCTGCTGATCGTCGGCGGCAACGACACCACGCGCAACTCGATCTCCGGCGGCGTGCTGGCGCTCAATCAGTATCCGGACGAATACGCCAAGCTGAAGGCCGACCCGTCGCTGATCCCCAGCATGGTGTCCGGAGATCATCCGCTGGCAGACGCCGCTGGCGCACATGCGGCGCAACGCGCTCAGCGATTTCGAGCTCGAACGGCAAGACCATCCGCAAGGGCGACAAGGTGGTGATGTGGTACGCCTCGGGCAATCGCGACGAGACGGTGATCGAGCGGCCGGACGAGTTCATCATCGACCGGCCGCGCGCGCGCCATCACCTGTCGTTCGGCTTCGGCATCCACCGCTGCATGGGCAACCGGGTGGCCGAGATGCAGCTGCGCATCCTGTGGGAGGAGATCATGGCCCGGTTCGAGCCACGTCGAGGTGGTCGGCGAACCGGTGCGGGTGCTGTCGAACTTCGTTCAGGGCTACGAGGACCTGCCGGTCCGCATCGCCGCGTGAGGGGGGTGGCTCGCCTCCCCCCTCACGCGGGGCGGGTTCCGCGTTCGACATCTGGATTTCCGCGCTCCCGCGCTCAGACGCCGCGGATGGACACCGGACGTGGTTCGTCTTCCGGCGCGAGCTTCTCCAGGTGGGCGAAGGGGCTGGAGCCGAAATAGATGTCCTCGCCGATCAGCTTGCCGTCGGCGTCGGCGGGCCAGACGGTGAGGAGCTGGGCGCTGCCGAGGTATCGGGCGGTCGCATCGACCGGCTCGCCGCCGACCTCGGCGACGCCGGCGGCCAGTACCGTGGCGCCTGGATAGACATTGCGCAGGCGACCCTCGGTGACCACGGCGTTGTCGTCGACGATGATTTTCTCGACGTCGAATTCGAACAGGTTGCCGCCCGCGCCGATCAGGGTTTCGTAGAAGGCGCGCACGGCGGCGCGGCCCTTGGGCCCGGCTTCGGGTCCCTGGCCGCAGATGTGGTATCGGGGCTCGGCGGTCAGGGTGGCCATCAGTGGTTCGATCTCGCCGCAGACCTCGGTCTTCATATGGTCGCGGACTTCCTTCAGCAGCTGCCTGTGGCGCGGATTGGTCTGCGCCTCATAGGCGGCCTCGACGGCGGCCCAGGTCCGGGTGGGGTCGATCTTCATGGGCGGGCTCCCTGTCTTGTCGGCGCGAGCTTAGCCCAAACCGTACTGGTCGCCCAGGCCGGCGCCACGGACCCGGGCGCGGACATTGCCGGCCGGCGCGCGACCTGTTCTAGTCCGCGCCATAATCGGGCGTGAAGCAATCAGGGCAGGTACACCATGGAAATGCGGGTTCTGGGCCGCACCGGCATGCACGTGAGCAAATTCTGCTTCGGGGCCGGCATGTTCGGCTATTTCGGCAACAGCGACCAGGGTGAATGCAGCCGCATGGTCGACGCGGCGCTGGACGCCGGGATCAACTATTTCGACACCTCCGACGTCTATTCGCACGGCGAGTTCGGAGACCATACTGGGCAAGGCCCTGGGCGACCGGCGCGACGATATCGTCCTGGCCACCAAGTTCAGCCTGCCCATGGGCGGGGCCAATCCAAACATGAAGGGCAATTCGCGCCGCTGGATCATGAAGGCGGCCGAGGACAGCCTGCGCCGGCTGGGCACGGACTACATCGACCTGTACCAGGTCCACCGGCCCGACAGCGCCACCGACATCGACGAGACCCTGGGCGCGCTCAGCGACCTGATCCGGCAGGGCAAGGTGCGCTATATCGGCTGCTCGACCTTCCCGGCCGAGCAGATCGTGGAATCCCACTGGGTCGCCGAGCGACGCGGGCGCGAGCGGTTCCGCACCGAACAGCCGCCCTATTCGATCTTCGCGCGACGGATCGAGGCCGATGTCCTGCCGACCGTACTGCGCTACGGCATGAGCGCCGTGGTCTGGTCGCCGCTGTCGCAGGGCTGGCTGACCGGCAAGTGGCGGCGCGGCGCGACGCCGAACGACACCCATCGCCAGAACCTGCAGCCGCATCTTTACGACATGCGGCGGGCCGACAACCAGCGCAAGCTGGACCTGATCGAGCAGCTGGACGAGGTGGCGAGGGAGGCCGGCCTCTCGCTGATGCACATGGCGCTGGCCTTCGTCACCGCCCATCCGGCCGTCACCTCGGCGATCATCGGCCCGCGCACGCTCGACCAGCTGGAGGGCCTGCTGGCCGGGGCCGACGTGACCCTGTCGCCCGAGACCCTCGACGCCATCGACGCCATCGCGCCGCCCGGGACCAATGTAAGTCATGACGACGATGGCTATGTGGCCCCGGAGATCACCGACAAGGCGCTGCGCCGCCGCCCCAACGTCGAACAGGCGCACGACAACTTCCGCGAGACCATCGCCAACATCGAGGCATACAAGGCGGCGCAGCAGAAGGTGTAGGAGAATTCTCCATCACGACGTCGCCGGGCTGGACGGGCGCCGTTTCCGGGGGACCCGCGGACCGGCCAGGGGGCTGCTATGTGGCCGGCGTCAGTGAGATGTCCACCATGATTTCGGCGGAGATCGCCTCCAGCGCCGCCTGGACGCTCTCCACGGCGAGATCGGGCGGCAGGCGCAGAGCGGCCTCGAGATTGAACAGCGGAACGCCGGAATGGGCCTCGGCGACGATCCAGGAGCGGAAGGTCTCGATATTGGCCCCCAGCCCGCCGAGGGTCGCGGTCACCTGGTCGACGATGCCCGGCCGGTCCTGACCGACCAGGCTGAAATACAGCGCCTCGCCGCCGGCGTCGGGGCTGTCGATGGCCGGGGCGATGCGCACGTCGAGGCCGGTGGCGTCCACCGCGCGCACCGCCGTGGTCAGGGCCTCGACGCCGTCGGCGGCCAACTCGACCAGCACCGAGCCGACATAGAGCCCACCCAGCAGACTGAGGTGACTATCCCGCCAGTTGCCGCCGGCCGCCAGCACCGCGGCCGCCAGGGCCCGGGTAAGTCCGGGCCGATCGCTGCCCACCACGCTCAACACGAACAACGGCATCGGCGACTTTCCGACGGGGGCTGGAGATAGCCGGTGACATCCGGCGGCCTTGTATTACGCGCCGGCCGCGGACGCCAGGGAGAGCAGCGCGCGCTCGCAGGCGCGAGCGGACGCCGGACACCGAGCCCGGCCCCGGCGCGGTCGACCGCTCCCAAAGCGGCCCCGATCAGAGCGAACGGGGGTCGACCTCGCGCAGAACCGGGGCCAGGCCGCCGTTATCGGCGATCGACACCTCGCCGAGACCGAGCCAGGCGGCCAGGCGAGCGAGTTCGCGGGTCAGGGCGGGCGCGGTGGAGGCCGGATCCGCTCCGGATTCCAGGTGGGCCGCCTGGACGCGCAGGATGCCGGCCTGGCGGTCCGACTTGAGATCGACCCGGGCGGCGATGGTCTCGCCGTGCAGAAACGGCAGGACATAGTAGCCGTGCAGGCGTTTGTGGGCCGGGGTGTAGATCTCCAGCCGGATGCGGGTTCCGAACAGGCGTTCGGCGCGTTCGCGGCGCCAGATCAGATTGTCGAACGGCGACAGCAGGGCGGCCGCGGCGGCGCGGCGCGGCAGGCGGGCCCGCGGCACGAGAAACGCCGGCTTGCCCCAGCCCTCGACCTCGACCGCCTCCAGGTCGCCAGCCTCGACGAGTTCGGCCAGTCGCTGGCGCGTGCCCTCCACCGGCATCCGGAAGTAGTCGCGCAGGTCGCCCTCGGTGGCGACGCCGAGCGCGCCGGCGGCGATCCGCAGCAGGGCCCGCCGGGCGTCGGCTTCGGTCGGCGTGGGGGTGGCGATCACCGCGCGCGGCAGTACGCGCTCGGTCAGGTCGTAGACCCGCTCGAAGCCGCGCCGGGTCCGGGTGGTGATGAAGCCGGCCCAGAACAGCCATTCCAGGGCGCGCTTGCCATTGGACCAGTTCCACCAGCCGGCCTCGCGTGGGCCGTCGGCGAAGTCGCCGCCGGTCAACGGCCCCTCGCGCTCGATCCGATCGAGCACCGCGTCGATATAGGCGCGATGCTCGCGCCCGAAGGCGGCCAGGCCGGTCCAGGTCTCGCCGGCCCGGGCGCGCAGCATGCGCCAGCGGAATAGCGGCTGGTTCTGGACGGGCATCAGCGAGGCCTCGTGCCCCCAATATTCGAACAGCGCCGGGCGGCGTCCCCAGGCCAGGGTCTCCAGATCCTCGCGGGCATAGGGGCCCAGCCGGGAGAAGGCCGGCAGGTAGTGGGTGCGGACCAGGACGTTGACGGAATCGATCTGCACGACGCCGAGCCGGTCGATGAGGGCGCGCAGCCGCCGGGCGCCGACCTCGCCGTCCGGCCGGGGATCGGCCAGACCCTGCGCGGCCAAAGCGATCCGCCGCGCCTGGCCGGCCGACAGGGTTCTGGCGCTAGGCAACCGCCGCCATCGCCGCCTGATCGGGGTGGGTGACGTAGACGTCGAGATCGGCGAGCAGGCAGCGCCACGCGGCGCCGGTGGCGGCCGTCCAGTCGGCTCCGATCACCTCGGCGACGGCGTCGGCGACGAACCCGAAGAACCGGCGAAACACCTCCGGCGGCGTTCCATAACCCTCGTGGGTGATCACCTCGCACTGGATCAGGCGAGCGGCGTAGTGGCGCTGGTCGATGAAATCGAGGATGGCCTCGATGACCCGCGCCAGCATCTCGCCGCGCACGCCGCCGTCGGTGTCGCGCACGAACAGAGCCTCGATCTCGGGGTGGGCTTCGAACAGGCGGCGGTAGACCAGCGGAGTGAGGTCGCCGCACAGCTCGCCGGCGCGCTCGAGACTGGCGACGATCAGGTCCGAACGGTTCATCCTACCCTCCCCGCCGCCCGTTCCAGCCGGTCGTTGATCGCCTCGCCCAGACCCGCGTGCGGAATCGGGGCCACGGCGATGGCGGTGGGGGCGAGACTATCGGCGGCGCGCAGGTAGGAGAAGAGGTTGGCGGCCGCCTCGTTCAGGTCGCCGGCCGGGCTGAGATTGAGGATCATCGGTCCTGCGGGCGCGTCGCCGAACGCCAGATAGGCCTCGCCGGAAGCCGGGGCGGCAACGTCGAGACGCATGGGCGAGGAGGGAGCGTAGTGCCGGGCCAGACGCCCCGGGGATCGTCGGGCGTCGAGGTCGGCCTCGGCCAGGGGACCGATCAGGGCCTCGATCTGGGCGCGGGTCACCGCGCCGGGCCGCAGCAGACGGGCCGGACCGTCCAGCAAGGCGACCACGGTGGATTCCAGGCCGACCGCGCAGTCGCCGCCGTCCAGCGCACAAGCGGCGAAGGAGCCGGTCTCGTCGACCGCGTCGGCGAAGCGCGTCGGGCTCGGCCGGCCCGAGCGATTGGCCGAGGGGGCCACAAGCGGGCGGCCGACGGCGAGCAGCACCGCGCGGGCGAGGTCGTGGGCCGGCGCGCGGACGGCCACGGTGTCGAGGCCGGCGCGCGCCAGCTCGCACATCGCGACCCGATCCCGCACCGGCGCGACCAGGGTCAGCGGGCCCGGCCAGAACGCCTCGACCAGGCGCATGGCGCGGTGGTCCAGGCAGGCGATCGCGGCCGCCGCCGGCTGGTCGAGGACATGGGCGATCAGCGGGTTGAAGGCGGGACGGCCCTTGGCGGCATAGAGGGCGGCGACGGCGCGCGGGTCGGCAGCGTCGGCGGCCAGTCCATAGACCGTCTCGGTCGGCATGATGACCAGCCGGCCGGCCCGCAGGTGGGCGGCCGCCGCTCCTATTTCGCCCGGTTCGCCGCCAGGGCGATGGAGACCGTCACCGTCGGCGACAGCGCGTCCGTACTCTTCCACTCGTCCTGTCCCACGCCGAACGCCAGGCGGTTGAGGGCGATCGCCGCCGTCATCTTCGCCTGATGGCCGGTGATGACGAGGCTGAACGGCAGAGTCAAAGGTTTGGCGACGCCGCGCAGGGACAGCTGACCGATGGCGAGATAACGGCCGGGGGCGACAGCACGGAATTGGTTGGCGGTGAAGACCGCGCGGGGGAAGCGGGCGGCCGCGAAGAAAGTCGGGGTC
This sequence comes from uncultured Alphaproteobacteria bacterium, assembly GCA_963828365.1. GTDB lineage: Bacteria > Pseudomonadota > Alphaproteobacteria > Caulobacterales > Caulobacteraceae > Acaudatibacter. Next base: position 84,606 of record CAWHEE010000026.1, read on the forward strand.
GGCAGGGCCTGATCGCGGTCGGCGTCGCCGGTCACCGCCGAGGCGACGTCGATGCTGGCGGTGACGCTGGAGCCGGCGAGATTGGCCGGCTCGAAGCGGATGTCGGCGTTCCAGGCGCGAAACACCCCTGAAAAGCCCTGCCCGTTGAGCGTGCCGGCGAAACGCAGCGCCGAGGCGGCCCGATCCACCGTCCAGGCCGCGGCCGGCGCGGCGCGGGCGCCGCCGGACGCGAGCGACAGCGCGAACAGGGCCAAAAGGAACCTCATGCCGCGCGCCCTCGCAGGAACGGAACCATCCGCGGCATGACGCCATCGCGCCGCAGCAGCTGATGATTGAGCGCCGCCGCCACATGCAGCACGATCAGGGCATAGGCGAGCTCGGCGAGCAGGCCGTGGACGGCCGCGAAATTGTCGTGCGCCTGGTGCATGGCGGCCGGCGGCAAGGTGGTCAGAGGTCCGATGGCCGGCCAGGGGACGAGACCGAACAGACGGATGGGAAACACATGGATCAGCTGGCTGGCGGAGACCATCGCCCAGCCGGACAGCGGCATGCCGATCATCACGACATAGAACAGCCCATAGACCGCGCCGGCGGCCAGCCGCTCCCAGCGCGCCAGGGCGCCCGGCAGGGGCGGCGGCGGGGCGGCGATCCGCCAGGCCAGGCGCGCCAGGCTGAGGACCAGGACGGTGATGCCGATGGATTTGTGCAACTGGGTCGGCGGGACCTTGGCGATGCCGTGCAAGCTGTTGAAATACCACGCGATGGCGATATTGGCGATCAGCAGTACGGCGATCAGCCAGTGCAGAGTGATGGCCACCGCGTTGTAACGGGCGAAGGAAACATTGTGGCCGTGCTTCACTTGCGGTCGAACTCCGCGTCGATATCGATCTCGGTATCGTCTCCCACGAGGTTCAGCAGAAACGTCGAGCCGAAGTCCGAGCGCTTGATGCGGGCGGCGGCCGAGAAGCCGGTGATCGTGCCGCCGAACAGGCCGTGGCCGACGCCGACGAAGGTAACGTTGAAGGTCACCGGCCGGGTGACGCCGCGCAGGGTCAGATTGCCGGTCATCGCGCCGGTGCGGCCGTCGGGCGCGGGGACGATCTGGCTCGAGACGAAGGTGAGCGGTGGGAACTTGGCTGGCGTCGAGGAATTCGTCGGCGAACTTGCGGCCATAGGGGGCGCCCGACGTCCAGCGAGGTGGCGTCGACGCTGGCCCGAGCTTCGTCGCCTCCGGATGTGCTGGATCATAGCTGAAGGTCGCCTCGGCGGCATCGAAGCGACTGGTGTAGTAGGACACGCCCATGTGCAGCACCTTGGCGGTGACGAAGGCGTGCTTCCTGTCGAGAGTGTAGGTTCCGGCGGGCAGGTCGCGCCGGGCTGATCGACGCCGCCACGGCCGCACTCGCCCCCGCCAGCAGCCCGATCGACGCGAAGACCGCCAGCGGAAGGTTCATTCGCGATCTTTCTCCGTCGATCAGGGCTTCCCTATGACGCACTTTCGGCCGCGCCGCTTCCCCCGATCACGGAAGCGTGATCTGGCGCGGGCCGAGTGTACGACCGGGCATTCGCCCGTGCGATGAATTGCTCTAGAAAGAGCGACCGCGCCCAAGAGGATTTCGCCATGACCTATAAAGCCCCCGTTCGCGACCTGGTGTTCGCCCTCGACGCGGCCGCGGAGTTTCCGCGCCTGTCGTCGCTGTTTCCGAGCGCGGACGCCGCCACCGTTTCGGCGGTGCTGGAGGGCGCGGGGGCGCTGTGCGCGGACGTGCTGGCGCCGCTCAACCGGACCGGCGACAAGGCCGGCGCCCGTTTCGACAACGGCCAGGTGCGCGCCGCGCCGGGCTTCGGCGACGCTTACCGCCAATTCGCGGCCGGCGGCTGGAACGGCCTCGCCGCCGATCCGGCCGACGGCGGCCAGGGCCTGCCCAAGGCGCTGGAGGTCGCGGTGTTCGAGATGGTGCAGGCCGCCAACATGGCCTTCGGCCTGTGCCCGATGCTGACGCTCGGCGCGATCGAGGCGCTGACCAGCCACGGCACGCCGCGCCAGCGCGCGCTGTATGTGCCGCGCCTGGTGTCGGGGGAGTGGACCGGCACCATGAACCTCACCGAGCCGCAGGCCGGCTCCGATCTCGGGGCCATCACCACCCGCGCCGAACCGGACGGACGACGGCGGCTATCGCCTGACCGGACAGAAGATCTTCATCACCTGGGGCGACCACGACGTCGCCGACAACATCGTCCATCTGGTGCTGGCGCGCCTGCCCGACGCGCCGCCCGGCTCGCGCGGCCTGTCGCTGTTCCTGGCCTCCAAGCGGCTGGTCGGCGAGGACGGCGCGCTCGGCGAGGCCAACGCGGTGCGGCCCGCCAGCATCGAGCACAAGCTGGGCGTCCACGCCTCGCCCACCTGCGTGATGCTGTTCGAGGGCGCCAGGGCCGAACTGGTCGGCGCGCCGAACCAGGGCCTGGCGGCGATGTTCGTGATGATGAACGCCGCGCGCCTGCAGGTCGGCGTGCAGGGGGTCGGCATCGCCGAGCGCGCCTACCAGCAGGCCCTGGCCTTTTCGCTGGAGCGCAAGCAGGGCCGGTCGGCCTGGACCGGCGCGCTGCCCTCGCGACTGTTCGACCATCCGGACGTGCGCCGCACCCTGATGCTGATGAAGGCGAGGATCGAGGCGGCGCGCGGCCTCTGCCTGTCGACGGCGGTCGCCGCCGACCTGGCCCGACTGTCGGTCAACCCGGTCGATCGCGACGACGCCAAGTTCCGCGAGGACCTGCTGACGCCGATCGCCAAGGCGTGGTCGACCGACATGGCCGTCGAGGTCGCCTCGATGGCGCTGCAGATGCACGGCGGCATGGGCTTCATCGAGGAGACCGGGGCGGCGCAATACTATCGCGACGCGCGCATCCTGCCGATCTACGAAGGCACCAACGGCATTCACGGCATCGACCTGATGGGCCGCAAGCTGGCGCTGGGCAAGGGCAAGGCGGTGCGCGACCTGGTCGCCGACATCTTCCCGACCGCGGCCGCCCTGAAGAGCGCCGACGACGCCTGGCTGCACACCATCGGCGCGCGGCTGGAGACCGGCATCGCGGCGGTCCAGTCGGCGACGGGGTGGCTGATCGAGCGCCGCGGCCACGCCCAGCCCGACGCCCTGGCCGGCGCGACGCCGTACCTGAAGCTGCTCGGCGACGTGGTCGGCGGCTGGATGCTGGGCAAACAGGCGCTGGTCGCCGCCGCCCACGTAGCCGCCGGCGAAGGTCCGGGCGACTATTGGCGCACCCGCATCGGTCTGGCGCGGGTGTATTCCGAGCAGATCCTGGCCCAGGCGCCCGGCCTGACCCAGGCGGTCACCCAGGGGTCGGTCGACCTGTTCCGAGCCTCGCCGGAAGCCCTGGGGGCCTGAGCGGGCAATCCTTGCGCGCAACGCCCTCTACGTTACGCGGCGAGACCTGTAAGTTTTCCCACGGAAGACGCCGATTGAGCGCGGATATGGGCGTTGTGGGCCGCGTGTGATCATCCAAGCGTCCGCGGAGGCGGAGAATTCACGCTGACGGCTTGGCGGTCGGTCTCCGCATGAAGTTGTGGCGGCGGCGGCGGTTGACCCGCGCCTCCGGCCCTACTCACGTCCCCGATGGCCGGGTTCTTGATCCCGGCCATCCATCGTGCCGCTCGCTCGCCCTCAAGGATTTCCCTTCGGTCGCCATGGGCCCCCGGGATAAGAACCAGGACAAGAACCGGGCCACGTCGGATTTTTTCGGGTCGACGAGGCGACGGGCGGACTGAGGCGTCCAGGCCGGGCTAGAGTTGCGCGAGCATGTATTCGGCGGAGGAGACTTTGAATTCGCCGCCGGCCTCGACATTGATCTCCTTGACCACGCCGTCGTCGACCAGCATCGAATAGCGCTGCGAACGAGTGCCCATGCCGAACTTGCTGGCGTCCATCTCCAGTCCTACGGCGCGGGTGAAATCGCCGTTGCCGTCGGCCAGCATCATCACGTCGTCGCCGACGCCCTGGCTTTCGCCCCAGGCCTTCATCACGAACACGTCGTTGACCGACACGCAGGCGATGGCGTCGACGCCCTTGGCCTTGAAGTCCGCGGCGTGCTCCTTGAACCCCGGCAGATGTTTGGCGGAGCAAGTCGGGGTGAAGGCGCCCGGCAGGGCGAACAGGGCGACTTTCTTGCCCTTGAACAGCTCGTCGGTGGTGAGCGGTTGCGGGCCGCTGGGACCGAAGGCAGTGAAGGTGGCGCTCGGAACGTGGTCGCCGACGTGAATGGCCATGATGTCTCTCCAGGGTTTGGGGTCGAGCCTCGAAATAGACATCGAAGCGGGTTCCGCCAAGGGCGCGAACGATACGAGGCCGCCGTCGGCAAGTTGGACTTGAAACCGGCGCGATCCCCGCCGATCATGCAGGGATGACGGGCGCATCCAGCCATTCCCTCGCCGGTCGGCTCCTGGTCGCCATGCCGGGAATCGGCGATCCCAGGTTCGAGCGGGCGGTGGTGTTTCTGTGCCTGCACGACGACCATCACGCCATGGGGCTGACGGTCAACCGCCCGATCGAAGGCCTGACCTTCACTCGGTTGCTGGAACGGCTGGACGTCAAGACGCCGAGCCGGGCGCGCGAGGATCTGGTGCTGATGGGCGGTCCGGTCGAGCCCGAACGCGGCTTCGTCCTGCATACCGACGACTATCAGCACGAGCCGGCGACGGTGACGGTGGCCGGAGGGCTGGCGCTGACCGCCACGCGCGAGGTGCTGGAGGCGATGGCCGCGGACAGTCCGCATCCGCGACGCTCGGTGTTGGCGCTGGGCTATGCCGGATGGGCGCCCGGTCAGCTGGAAAATGAAATTCGCGCCAATGTCTGGCTGACCTGCGACGCCGACGAGGACCTGCTGTTCGACGACGACCATGTCCACAAGTGGACGCGGTCGCTGGCCAAGATCGGCATCTCGGCCGAGAATCTGTCGGGACAGGCCGGCAGCGCCTGAGGCGCCGCGGCCCGTCACTCCCAGGCGCGGCCGCTGGAATCGGAGGTCAGCAGACCGAACAGCAGATGGTCGCGCCAGACGCCGTTGATCCGCAGATAGGCGCGGGCCAGGCCCTCTTCCTGAAAGCCGGCCTTGCAGCAACACGCGCGCGCGAGGCGGCGTTGGTCGGCAGGCAGGCCGCCTCGACCCGGTGCAGGCCCAGGCGGCCGAAGCAGAACCGGCGTCACCGCCCGCACCGACGGCCAGCGGTGTAGCCGCGCCGGGTGAACGGCTGGCCGACCCAATAGCCGATCGAGCCCATCTGGGCGACGCCGCGACGGATGTTGGACAGGGTGATGCCCCCGACCATCGCGCCGTCCTCCTGGCGGAACACCAGGAACGGATAGGCCGACGCCGCGCTCGATGTCGGCGGCATAGGCCGACAGCCGACGGCGGAAGGCGGCGCGGGTCAGGTCGTCGGCCGGCCAGGTCGGCTCCCAGGGCTGCAGGAACTCCCGCGAGCGCGACGCGCAAGTTCGACCCATTCGGCGTAGTCGGAAGCGCGATGCGGTCGCAGACGCACCCCCTCGCCCTCCAGGCGCAGGTCATGGTCGGGCGAGATCCAGTCGAACAGCGCCATCGGCCGTGATCCTGCCGCGTTTTGCGCCGCGCCGCCAAGAGCGCAGTCAGTCGAACAGGCGCCGTGTGGAATGCGCCGATGCCGCGGCCATGGCGGGCTTGGGCCCGAGCGTGGCTGACCGTCGCGCGGCCGCGGGCGCAAGCAGACGCTCGCCCAGGCGGCCATGTCGCCGGCGTCGACCGCGTCGATGGCGGCGGCCAGTTCGGCCGGCGACGGGCAGGCGAGCCAAGCAGTCAGCCAGTGGCCGGCGGCCTGTTCGGCCCGGGCGAGCCAGGGATTCGCGGCCCATGAACAGCGCGGCCTTCAGCTGCGCCTTGGCGCGCGCCAGTTCCGCCGGTTCGACGCGGTCGGCCAGGGCGCGGATCTGCCGGGCGGTCACCTCGAGCCAGACGGGCCGCGTCCCTGGCGGCGCAGCCGGCGTAGACGCCCAGCACCCCGACGTCGGCGTAGGTGTCGCTATAGGCGTCGATGGCGTAGGCGAGGCCGAGGCGCTCGCGGGCCTCCTGGAACAGGCGCGACGACATGCCGCCGCCCAGCATCTCGGCGAACAGCCGCAGGGCCCAGAAGTCGTCGTCGAGGCTGCCGGGGGCGGGCAGCAGGAACACCAGGTGCGCCTGTTCGAGACGGCGGCGCTCGGCCACCGCGCCGCCGACGAAGGCGGCGGCCGGCGCGGGCTCGGCGCTCGCCGCGGCCGCCGGCCGAAATGCCGCTCCGCCAGCCGCCGAAGTTCGCGCCTCGTCGACCGCGCCGGCGGCGCTGATCACCAGCCGATCGGGCGCGTAGACCGTCCGCGCCAGGCCGCCGAGCGAGGCGGGGTCGGCGCGCGAAACGATGGTCGACGGTCTCGCCGAGGATCGGCCGCCGAGCGGCTGGTCGGGGAAGGCGGCCGACTGCGCCAGTTCGAACACCTGGTCGTCGGGAGTGTCGGCGGCCTCGGCGATCTCCTGGGCGACCACGCGCTTTTCCCGGTCGAGATCGTCGGCGTCGAGGGTCGGGCGCTGGCACGCAGATCGCCGACGATCTCCAGAGCCAGCGGCAGGTCGCCCGCCAGGCGCGCGCACCTGGAAGCTCGTGCGCTCATGGCCGGTCGCGGCGTTGAGCTGGCCGCCCTGCGCCTCGATCGCCTCGACGATCTGCCGCGCGGCGCGCGATCGCCGGCGCCCTTGAACACCATGTGTTCGAGCAGATGCGACCAGCCCGAGCGGCGGAGCGTCCTCCCAGCGCGCGCCCCGGCCGGCGACCACGCTGAGCGCCAGGGTGTCGAAGCCCGGCGCAGGGTCGCAGATCACGGTGACGCCGTTGGCCGAGCGATGCACGCGCGTCGGCGGGTCGAACCGGCCGGCGGTCATGCCGCCGCGAACGCCCGCACATAGGCCTTGATCGCCTCGGCGTCGGCCGGCAGCCGATCGAAGCGCTCGGGCCGGTCCGCCAGCGCCAGCGCCGCCCGCGGCGACGTGGGCGTGACGCCGGTCGCCGCCGGCACCGCCTCGGGGAACTTCGCCGGGTGCGCGGTCGACAGGGTGACCAGCGGCGCTCCGTCCGACGGCTTGGCGCAGCGGCGTCGCCGACCGCCAGGGCCACGGCGGTGTGCGGGTCGACCAGCTCGCCGCTCGTCGGTGAGCGTCGCGCAGCATCGAGCGCGGCGGTCTGCGGCCTCGCTCGACCGACAGCGCCGCGGAACAGCTCGCCGCATGACCGCGACGGACCTCGGGCGGACAGGCTGAGGCTCCCCGGTCGCGGCGAAGGCGCGGAACGCCGCGCGCGGTGGCGGCGCGCGTCGCGACCCGACGCCTCGAAGTACAGCCGCTCGAAGTTCGAGGCGACCTGGATGTCCATGGCCGGGCTCTGGGTGGCGACCGCCTCGCCGCGCCGGTAGTCGCCGGTTGCAGGGCGCGCGCGACGATGTCGTTGCCGTTGGTCGCCGCCAGTGATGCGGCTGATCGGCAGCCCCATGGCGCTGGCCGCGAAGCCGGCGAAGGCGTCGCCGAAATTGCCGGTCGGCACGGCGAAGGACACCGGCCGGTCCGGCGCGCCCAGCGCCGCGGCGGCGGTGAAGTAATAGACGCTCTGGGCGGCGATGCGCGCGAAGTTGATCGAGTTGACCGCCGACAGGTCGACCGTCTCGCGCGAAGGCCTGGTCCTGGAACAGCGTCCTTGAGGATCGCCTGGCAGTCGTCGAAATCGCCGGCGACCGCCACCGCGCGCACGTTGGCGCGCGGTCGGCGGTGGTCATGAAGCGGCGCTGAACGTCGGAGATGCGGCCCTCGGGAAACAGGGCCACGATGCGGGCGTTCGCGCGGCCCGCGAACGCCTCGACCGCCGCGCCGCCGGTGTCTCCGGAGGTGGCGCAGACGATGGTCAGGATCCGGCCGCCGGCCGGCGAGCACGTGGTCGTAGAGCCGCGCCAGGATCTGCATGGCCACGTCCTTGAACGCCAGGGTCGGGCCGTGGAACAGCTCGAGCAGGAAGCGGCCCGGCGCCAGCTGCCTCAGCGGGGCGACCGCCGCGTGGGTGAAGGTCGGCGTAGGCCTCGGCGCAGAGATCGCGCGATCAGGGCGCGCGGCGATCTCGTCGCCGGCGAACCGGCCGAGGATGTCGCGCGGCGACCTCGGCATAGGGCGAGGCCGGCGAAGGCGGCGATCTCGCTCCGGCGGAAGCTGCGGCCAGGTCTCGGGCACATAGAGGCCGCCGTCGGGCGCGAGGCCGCCGAGCAGGGCCTCGACGAACCCGACCGCCGGCGCTTCGCCGCGAGTCGAAATGTACTTCATCGGCCCCTGAGCCTTCGCCAAACAAGCGCGACATAGACACCAGGCCAGTACGCCGGCCAGGCCGAACCAGGTCGGCGGCGTAGACGAGATGATTGTTGGGGATGTCCTGCGGCAGGCGGCGGGCCGGCAGGCCGCCCGGCCGGCCGGCTGCTCGCGATTCGACCGCCAGCAACACGGCGCGGGCCGGGCGACGCCGGCCAGTCGCCGCCACCATCGCGAGCATGTCGCGGCGATCAGCACGCAGAACGGTCGAGCCCGGACCGGCTGGTCGGTCGCGGCGTCGCCGACCAGCGGCCTGGCGCCCAGCGCCCGCAGCACGCCGCTGACCCGGCCGGGCGGCGGAAGCGCGCGGCGCGCCGGGCGCCATGGCGCCGCGAGCCGGCGGAGACCAGCCCGCGGTCGACGCAGGATCGCGTCGTAGGGGCCGCCGGTCAGCCGGCAGACGCTCATCAGCCGCCAGCCGACGCCGCCGTCGCGCAGGGCATAGCGGAACACCATCGGCTCGGGCGGCCGGCGGCGGCCGCGCAATCGACCGACACGCGCGTGTGGTCGAGCGTCGCGGCCGACGCGCCAAGCCTCGAGCACCAGCGCGACGGCCGGGCGGGGCCGTGCTGCAGGGCGGCGATGCGGGCGAGCAGGTCCTGCTTCCAGGCAGCCGCTGCAGCTGCCAGACGCCCAGCCCGATCAGCAGCGCGAAGGCGACGCCAGAGCCGCGATCGGTCAGTCCGATCGGAAACCGCGTCTCACGCCGCGTCGTCCCGCCTGTGTTCGGAGGCCTTGTTGCGGATCTGCGCGGCGATCATCAGCGCCCTTGAGCGGCCGCAGCAGGCGCCAGACAGAGGACGCGCCAGCGGCAGCCAGACGCACCAGGTGCACCCAGATCGGCGGGTGCACGGCGACTTCGGTGAACAGGGCGCCGAACACCGACCAGGAAGCCGACGATGATGATCACGAACACCGCCGGGCCGTCGCCGCTGTCGGCCTGGCCAGGTCGAAGCCGCAGGCCGCGCAAGCCGGCACGACGCCTCAGGAAGCCCGCGAACAGGCGGCCCTCGCCGCAGTTGGGGCAGCGGCCGAGCAGCGCCGGCCAGCAGGGGATTGACCCCCGCCGGCGCCGTCAATGACCCCAGCCCGACCCGAAGATCAGATAGAGGAAGGCGAACAGGAACAGCCACACCACGTCGACGAAGTGCCAGTACCAGGCCGCCGCCTCGAAGCCGAAATGCTTCTTCGGCGTGAAGCCGCCGTTCATCAGCCGGATCAGGCAGACGATCAGGAAGATGCGTGCCGATGATCACGTGGAAGCCGTGGAAGCCGGTGGCCATGAAGAAGGCCGAGCCATAGAGGCCGGCGTTCGCCGCTTCGGGCGAATAGAACAGGTGGTCGGTGAGGATGTGGTTGTACTCGTAGGCCTGGATCGAAGGTGAACAGCAGGCCGAGCGCGATGGTCAGCGATCAGGCCGATCTTGGCGCCCTCGCGGTCGCCGCTCTGCAGCGCGTGGTGCGCCCAGGTGACGGTGGTGCCCGAGAGCAGCAGGGTGAGGGTGTTGACCAGCGGAAGCTGCAAGGGCGGCACGGTCTCGATGCCCTTGGGCGGCCAGGTCGCCCAGGCGGTGCGGACGTCGTCGATCGGCGAGAGGGTGCGCACGTGGTGGAACAGGGCCATCTCGAAGAAGATCCAGAACCAGGCGACGAAGAACATCACCTCCGAGGCGATGAACAGCATCATGCCGTAGCGCAGGCCGATCGAGACGACCGGCGTGTGGTCGCCCTCGTTGGCCTCCTTGGTCGACGTCGGTCCACCAGCCGACCATGGTCACACAGCACGCCGGCGACGCCGAGCGCCAGGACCCACCAGTTGCCCTTGGGCAGGCCCAACATGCCCTTGAGCCCGATCACCAGGCCAAGCGCCAGGACCACCGCCGAGATCGAGCCGACCAGCGGCCAGGGGCTGGGATTGACCAGGTGATAGTCGTGCTTGACGCCTTCGTGAGCCATGTCGTGTCCGATCGCCTCTCATACCCGCGCGACGCCGCCTGGCGACCGCGCCCGCGCCTATCGAATTGCGTGGTGCTATAGCCCTGCCGCGCCGCGATCCGCCAAGGGGCGACGCGGCCGCGGACGCCGCCGCTCCGTCGGCTCGGGACGCCGCGGCGCCGGTCGACCGCCGGGAAGAAGGTGTAGGACAGGGTGATCTCGCCGTGCGCTCGTCGGTGTCGGGATCGTCGGCGTAGCGCGGGTCGACGAAGTAGACCACCGGGAACTCGACCGTCTGCGCCCGGCGCGATGGTCTGGTTCTTGAAGCAGAAGCACTCGCAGCTTGGTGAAGTACGGGCCGGCCGGCTCGCGGCGAGACGTTGTAGATCGCGCGGCCGGTCAGCGGCCTGTCGCCGTTGTTGGTGGCGCGTGAAGAAGGCCAGCTTGGTCTCGCCGAGGCGCACGGTCTGGCTGGCCTGCACCGGCTCGAAGCGCCAGGGCAGGCCGCGCACATTGGTGTCGAAGCGCACGGTCACCGTCGCGGTCGAGACGCGCGCCGGGCGCGGCCGCGGCCGCGCCTGCGCCGTGCCGTCGAAGCCGGTGGCCTGGCAGAAGGCGCGGTAGAGCGGCACGGCGGCGAAGGCCGCGCCGACCATGGCGACGAACACCGCGGCGCAGATCAGCGCCAGGCGCGCCGTTGCGGCAGCTTGCGGTCGACGTCACTAGCGCGCCATGACTTCTTGACCAGCGGTGATCACGAAGACGAGGACCACGAAGGCGACGAGCGCCAGGGCGATGGCGATGTTGCGCCCGCGGCGGGCCCTGGCCGCCTGCGGGTCCTCGTTGAGGGATCGCTCATCGCGTCAGCTCCGACCGGCGCCAGGGTCGCCGGCGCATCGGCCAGGCGCTCGACCAGCAGGGCGGCGAACAGGGCGAACAGATAGAGGATCGAGAAGGCGAACAGGTCGCGCGCCGCTTCGCGCCGGCCGACGTCGTAGAGGCCGTCGGCGCCGGTCGCGGCGCGTCGCCCGCGCGGCTGCGACCAGGCGCACGGCCAGGGCCACGAACGCCAGCCCCGCCGACGCGCCGCGACCGCCAGATAGAGCCGGCCGCCGAGGCCGGTGAACGCCGGCGCCAGCGCCAGCGGCGCGAGGACCAGGCTGTAGAGCAGGATCTGCCGGCGGGTGGACGGCGCGCCCTTGACCACCGGCATCATCGGCACGCCGGCCTTGGCGTAGTCCTCGCGTGGTGTAGAGCGACAGCGCCCAGAAGTGCGGCGGGGTCCACATGAAGATGATCGCGCACAGCAGCCAGGCGTTCAGCGGCGCCGTGCCCGCTCGCCGCCGCCCAGCCGACCACCGGCGGCAGGGCGCCGGCCAGGCCGCCGATGACGATGTTCTGCGGCGTGCGGCGCTTCAGCCAGAGGGTGTAGACCACGGCGTAGAAGAAGATGGTGAAGGCCAGCAGGCCGGCGGCCAGCCAGTTCATCGCCAGGCCCATCAGCATCGACCGAGAACAGCGACAGCACGACGCCCAAGCGCCAGCGGCGTCGGCCGCGCTGCACCCGGCCGGCCGGCACCGGGCCGGCCGCGCGTGCGGCGCATCAGGGCGTCGATGTCGGCGTCGTAGCCCATGTTGAGCGCGCCCGAGCCGCCGGCGCCCACGGCGATGCAGAGGATGGCGATCGCCGGCCAGGATCGGGTTCATCGGCGCGCGCGGCGCAGACCAGGCCGGTGAGCGCCGGTGAACACCACCAGCGACATCACCCGCGGCTTCAGCAGCGGCGACGTAGTCCTGCCAGCTGCGCCGGCGGCGCGCGGGCAGGCGCTGCGTCCGGCGGCGTGTCGGGGAGGGTCAGGCGCGAGCGGTCCAGGCGTCGGGCAGCGCCGCGGAAGGCGATACGGCGCGGGCTGCCGAGCGCCGCACCCTGACGGCTCGCCGTCGTCCCTCGCCAGAGTCGAGGGCGGAGGCTGGATCGCCTAGTGGCTGTCGGCGTGGATCACCGGCAGTTCGTTGAACTGGTGGAACGGCGGCGGCGAGGACAGGGTCCACTCCAGCGTCGTGGCGCCTTCGCCCCAGGGATTGGCCTCGGCCTTGCGGCGGCGGACCGCCGCCTCGACAGCACCAGCAGGAACACCACCACGCCGACCAGGGTGATCGCGTAGCCGATCGAGGAGACCTTGTTCCAGTAGGCGAAGGCCGTCCGGATAGTCGACGTAGCGGCGCGGCATGCCCTGCAGGCCCAGGAAGTGCTGCGGGAAGAAGATCGACGTTGACGCCGACGAAGGTGATCCAGAAGTGCAGCGCGCCGAGGCACTCGTTGTACTTCACGCCCCACATCTTCTCGAACCAGTAGTAGAAGCCGGCGAAGATCGCGAACACCGCGCCCAGGCTCAGCACATAGTGGAAGTGGGCGACCACGTAGTAGGTGTCGTGCAGCGAGTAGTCGACGCCGGCGTTGGCCAGCACCACGCCGGTGACGCCGCCGACGGTGAACAGGAAGATGAAGCCGATCGCCCACAGCATCGGCGTCTTGAACTCGATCGAGCCGCCCCACATGGTGGCGATCCAGCGAGAACACCTTCACGCCCGTCGGCACCGCGATGACCATGGTGGCGGCGACGAAATAGGCCTGCAGGTTCACGTTCATGCCGACGGTGAACATGTGGTGGGCCCAGACGACGAAGCCGAGGAAGCCGATGGCCACCATGGCGTAGGCCATGGCCAGATAGCCGAACACCGGCTTCTGCGAGAAGGTCGAGACGATGTGGCTGATCATGCCGAAGCCCGGCAGGATCAGGATGTAGACCTCCGGGTGGCCGAAGAACCAGAACAGGTGCTGGTACATCACCGGGTCGCCGCCGCCGGCCGGGTCGAAGAAGTGGGTGCCGAAGTTGCGGTCGGTGAGCAGCATGGTGATCGCGCCGGCCAGCACCGGCAGCGACAGCAGCAGCAGGAACACGGTCACCAGGATCGACCAGACGAACAGCGGCATGCGGTGCAGGGTCATGCCCGGCGCGCGCATGTTGAAGATGGTGGTGATGAAGTTGATGGCGCCCAGGATCGAGCTGGCGCCGGCCAGGTGGATCGACAGGATCGCGCAGTCCATCGCCGGGCCGGTGTGGCCCGATGGTCGACAGCGGCGGATACAGCGTCCAGCCGCCGCCGAAGCCGCGGCCCGGGCCGCCGTCGACGAACATCGAGGTGCACAGCAGCACGAACGAGGCGACCAGCAGCCAGAACGAGATGTTGTTCATCCGCGGGAAGGCCATGTCCGGCGCGCCGATCATCAGCGGCACGAACCAGTTGCCGAACCCGCCGATCATCGCCGGCATGACCATGAAGAAGATCATGATCAGGCCGTGGGCGGTGACCACCACGTTGTAGCCGTGCTTGGACGGCTCGATCGAGCCCGAGCTGGTCGATCAGCGAGCTGCGGCTGGAAGATCTGGATGCCCGGCTCGGCCAGCTCCCAGCGGATCAGGCCGGAGAGCAGCGCCGCCGATCAGGCCCGCCATGATGGCGAACAGGATGTAGAGGGTGCCGATGTCCTTGTGGTTGGTCGAGAAGAACCAGCGGGTGAAGAAGCCCGGCTTGTGGTCGTGCCGCCGTGGGCGTCGTGGCCGTGAGCGTCGTCGGTATGCGGCGGCTCGGCCATGGTCGCTACGCTCGGTCCGTGCGGCGTCGGCGGACGTCGGCGGCATGGCTGCGCGGAGGCGGCGCTCGGCCGGCGCGGAGCGGGCGCGACGGGCGCCGCGGGCGGCGGCGCGCCGGCGCGGCGGCGGCGCCGACGGCGGGCTTGGCGCCGTCTTGCGAGGCCACCCAGGCGTCGAACTCCGGCTGGCTGACCACCTTGACCTCGATCGGCATGAAGGCGTGGTCGACGCCGCAGAGCTGCGAGCACTGGCCGTAGTAGGTGCCGGTGCGGTCGGCCTTGAACCAGGTCTGGTTCACCCGGCCGGGGATGGCGTCGATCTTGATGCCGAAGGCCGGCACGGAGAAGGCGTGGATCACGTCCGCGCCGGTGACCAGCACCCGCACCACCTTGCCCACCGGCACCACCAGCGGCGCGTTGGCGGCCAGCTGATAGGGCACGCCCTCGGCCTTGGCCTCGTCCTCGGGCAGGATCGTTGGAGGTGTAGCGGCGATCTTCTGGTCGGGATATTCGTAGCCCCAGTACCACTGGTGGCCGGTGGCCTTCACCGTCAGGTCGGGCTTGGGCATGTCGTGGTACTCGAACAGCAGCCGGAACGAGAAGATCGGCGATCAACCATCAGGATCAGCACCGGCACCGACCGTCCAGACGATCTCGACCGGCGTGTTGTGGCTCCAGCGCGCCGGCGTCGGGTTGGACCGCTTGTTGAAGCGGACGCATGACCACGATCAGCAGCGCCAGCACGAACAGCGAGATGCCGATGATGATCGGCAGCAGGATCAGGTTGTGGAAGCAGATCGCGTCGCGCCGGATCTGCGTGGCCGCCGGCTGCAGGCCGATGCCCGTCGGTCGGCTGGCCGAGGACGTCGGCCAGGGCCCGGCGCGGCCATCATCAGACTCGTGACGCCCGCCATGGCCCCCGCCGCCGAGCCGCCCGATGCCAGAATACTTGAACTGCATGTCCCTCACGGCCTGTTCCGGCGCCTCGGCCCCTCGAACGAAGGAGCTACGGGCGCCGCCCATCCAAAATCTGTCAGCACGGCGGACCGCGACAGGCCGCCTGCCGCGCCCACGCCTCGCTCCTCGGGTCCGCGGCTGCCGCGGTGCATACGCGGATCACGCCACCTTGCCAAGGTGGTTGGCGCAAGTCGTCCTCGCGCACCCGGGGTGCGAGACGAGCGGCCGGTTGACGGAGGTTAGCCAGGGCATCAGCTAATTTGCATGCGCTACACGATCCATCAGGCCAAGACACAGCTATCAAGGCTGATCGCCGCCGCGCTGGAGGGGCAGGAGGTGGTGATCGCGCGCGGGTCGCAGCCGGTCGTGAAGCTGACGCCGCTGGCGGCCGGCCCCAGGAAACGAACGTTCGGGGCCTTCAGGGGCGAATTCGAGCTGACCGACGCCTTCTTCGAGCCGCTGCCGAAGGAAGAGACGGCGGCATGGATCGGCGAGCGCGTTTGAGGCTGCTGCTCGACACGCACGCGGTGCTCTGGTGGCTGCAGGGTGACGAGGCCCTGTCCACCCCGGCGCGCGACGCCATCGCCGACGACGACGCGGAGGTGTTTGCGAGCGCCGCGTCCGCGATGGAGATCACCATGAAGAATCGCATCGGCAAATTGCCTCGGGCGGCCCGGTTGGCGCGGGACTTCGAGGCGATGATCGACAGCCAGGGCTTCGCGTCCCTGCCCAGCAGCCTGCGCCACGCCCGGGTCGCGGGCCTTCTGGCGATTCCCCACAATGATCCCTTCGACCGCCTGCTGATCGCCCAGGCGCAGGTGGAGACCCTGACCCTGGTGACCAATGAGGCGCTGTTCGACGGGTTCGGGGTCGTGAGGCTGTGGTGAGCCGGGGTGCGTGGGGCGGTTTGCAGGGGGGTGGCGATTGCTTATCTGGAAGGGTCCGACGTCCCAACTGAAAGCAGCGCCGCCATGAACGCTCCCTTCCCCGCCCCGTCCATCCTCGAAGCCTCCGGCGTCGACACCGCGCGCGCGGTCGAGCTGCTCGGCGAGGCGCTGGGCGGCGCCGACGACGGGGAGATGTTCGTCGAGCGGTCGGAGAGCGAAGCGTTCGTGTTCGACGACGGGCGGCTGAAGTCGGCGGCCTTCGACGCCACCGAGGGCTTCGGCCTGCGCGTGGTGGCCGGCGAGACGGCCGGCTACGCCCACGCCAGCGAGATCTCCGAGGCGGCCATCGCCGCGCGCGGCGGACTCCGCGGCGCTGGCCAAGCGCGGCTACGCCGGCGTCGCGGCCGAAGGGCCGCGCGCCACCAACGCCAAGCTCTATGGCGAGGACGATCCCGCTCGCCTCGCCCGGCTTCGCCGACAAGGTCGCCCTGCTGCAGGAGATCGACGCCTTCGCCCGCGCGCGCGATCCGCGCGTGGTGCAGGTGATGGCCTCCCTGGCCGGCGAGCGGCGGGTGATCGAGATCCTGCGCGCCGACGGCCGGCTGATCCGCGACGTCCGCCCGCTGGCCCGGCTCAACGTCCAGGTCACCGTCGAGCAAGGACGGCCGGCGCGAGAGCGGCTACCTCCGGCGCCGGCGGCCGCGCCGGCTTCGAGGCCTGGATCACGCCGGAGGCCTGGCGCGAGCAGGTCGACGAGGCGCTGCGCCAGGCGCTGGTCAACCTCGACGCCGTCCCCTGCCCGGCCGGCGAGATGGACGTGGTGCTGGGCCCGGGCTGGAACGGCGTGCTGCTGCACGAGGCGGTCGGCCACGGCCTGGAGGGCGACTTCAACCGCAAGGGCACCTCGGCCTTCTCCGGCCGGATCGGCGAGCGGGTGGCGGCGCCGGGCGTGACGGTGTTCGACGACGGCGCGATCGAGGGCCGCCGCGGCTCGCTGACCGTCGACGACGAGGGCACGCCGACCGCGCGCACCGTGCTGATCGAGGACGGCATCCTGGTCGGCTACATGCACGACCGCCATGAGCGCGCGGCTGATGGGCCTGGCGGCCACCGGCAACGGCCGGCGCCAGTCCTACGCCCACCTGCCGATGCCGCGGATGACCAACACCGGCATGCTGGCCGGCAACGCCAACCGCGAGGAGATGATCGCCTCGACCAAGCGCGGCCTCTACTGCGCCAACTTCGGCGGCGGCCAGGTGGACATCACCAACGGCAAGTTCGTCTTCCAGTGCACCGAGGCCTACCTGATCGAGGACGGCAAGGTCACCGCGCCGGTCAAGGGCGCGACCCTGATCGGCGACGGCCCCTCGGCGCTGACCCGGGTGACCATGATCGGCGACGACTTCGCCTTCGACCCCGGCATCGGCGTCTGCGGCAAGGCCGGCCAGGGCGTGCCGGTGGGCGTCGGCCAGCCGTCGCCTGAAGATCACCGGCCTGACGGTGGGCGGCACCGGGGTCTAGCGGACACCATAGCGGCGAGCCGGCCACACGCGGGCCCCGGAGCATCACCGCCGATTTGATGCAGATCAGCGACGCCGGCCCGGTCGCGCGCGAGTCCGCTCGGCATGAACCGGCTTTCTCAGCAGGCGACGCCGGCCCTCCGCCCGGCGTTTCCGCCGATCGCGGCCCGCACCGACGTGCCGGCCGAAGTCGCCGCCCTGGCCAGCCGCCTCGGCGTGCCGGCGCGGCGCGACATCGGTTCGCGGGTCAATCTCACCCAGAGCGGAACGATGTGCAGTCGGCCCGGTGGTCCCGAACGAGCGTTCCGTGCGGAACAGACCGTCGGCATCTCCTACGTCGGTTTCGTGTGGCGGGCGCGGACGACGTTGCTGGGGCCGATCGGCGTCGAGATGACGGACTATCTGGAGGGCGACGAGGCGGGGCTGGAGGCGCGGCTGCTGGGCCTGATCCGCCTGGCGCGGGCCCCCCCGGGCGTCGCCCTGTCGCGTGGCGAGGCGATGCGCTATCTGGCGGAACTGATCTGGAACCCTGACGCCATCCTGTTCAATCGCGACATCGACTGGCGGGTGCTGGATGCCCATCGCCTGACGGCGGCGACGGGGACCGGAGAGCGGCGATGCGAGATCGGCCTATGGCTGGACAGCCATGGCCTTCCGCATCAGCTGGCCGCCGAGGACCGTCCGCGCATGGTCGGCCGGCGGTTCGAGACGACCCCGTGGTTCGGTCGCTGTCACGACTATCAGTGGCTCGCCAATCGCCGGATCCCGCGCCGCGCGGAAGTCGGCTGGCGGATCGACGGACGCGAATTCGTCTATTTCCGCGCCCACCTCGACACCTGGTCGATGACCTGAGACAAACGATCAGAATTCGGCCTGGTAGACCCGGTCGTCCCGGTCGCGGCGGCCGCGCTCGCCCGGCGGCAAGTCGTAGAAACCATGATCGTTCGGCGCTTCGTAGCGGCGCCAGTCGTGCACGCCGGTGCGCTGGCTGATCCGCCAGACCCCGTCCCGGCGCTCCAGCCGGTCGATGTAGCGGCCGCCGATCAGCACGTCCTCGCCCGCCTTCGCGCCCGGGAAGGCCGGCGGCGGCGGGTCGCCGAGCCGATGGTAGGCGGTGAAATAACAGTCGGCGCGGGCCACCTCGCCGCGCACGCGGATCGAGATGTTGCCGATCTGGTGATGGGTGGCGACGCAGCTTTGCAGGACCTCGAAGGCGAAGTCGCAGAACGTCGAGGACGGCCCGACATAGGAGTGGTCGTGCTGCGAATCGGGATGGAAGCAGCTTTCCAGCAGCGGGCGATCGAGGCGGTCGAGGGCGCGGCAATACCGGGCGAGCACCTCGGCGATCTCATGACGATCGATCACCTGGCGAAGGTCTTGATCCATGGCGCTCTCCCTGCGTGCCGCGCGGCGGCGTGGATAGTCTCGCGCGCCGCACAAAAGCATCCTAAAGCCAGCAATGCCAGAACGTGTTCCAGGGAGGCGGGACGAAATGCAGCAATATACCGACGTGGTCATCGTCGGGGCCGGGGCGAGCGGCCTGGCGGCGGCGGTTTCGGCGCATGATGCGGGAGCCAGCGTGCGCATCATCGACAAGGGGCCCAGTGTCGGCGGCACGGCGGCGATCTCCGGCGGGGTGATCTGGGTCGCCAACAACGCCCACATGGCCGCGGCCGGGCTGGAGGATGACCGGGAGGCGGCGCTGGCCTATTTCCGCTCGCTGTCCGACGACCTGGACGGCGCGGTGCTGGAGGCGTTCGTCGACGAGGGTCCGGCGGCCATCGCGTTCCTCGAACAGGCGACGCCGCTGCGCCTGGCCATGCTCGCCGGCTATCCGGACTACTATCTGGACCGGCCGGGCGCGCGGCCCGGGGGCGGCCGGGCGCTGGACTGCGACCTGTTCGATTTCACCACCCTGGGCGCGTGGCGCGACAAGGTGCTGACCGGGGCCGACGTATCGCGCCTGATGCTGCGCGAAACCCCGCTGGGGGCGCCGCGGCCCTGCCCGCCGCGCAGGTGTTCGCCGAGCGCGCGGCCAGGGACCAGCGCGGTTTCGGCCAGGCGCTGGTCGGCGCGCTGCTGGCGGCCTGCCTGGCACGCGGCATCGAGCCGCTTCTGGGCGCCCCGGCCCGGCGGCTGATGGTCGAGGATGGCGCGGTGGTCGGCGTGGAGATCGCCACCGCCGAGGGCCCCAATCTCCTGCGGGCCAGATCTGCGGTGATCCTGGCCACCGGCGGCTTCGAATGGAATCGCGCGCTCACCGCCGCCTTTCTGCGCGGTCCCCTCACCCATCCGGCCTCGCCGCCCCTGGCGACCGGCGACGGACTGAAGCTGGCGCAGAAGGCCGGCGCGGCGCTCGGCAACATGACCAGCGCCTGGTGGGCCCCGACCCTGACCGCGGGGGCCGACGCCTGGCCCGACGGCTCGCCGCGATCCTCGCCCGTGCTGATCGAGCGGACCATGCCCGGCTCGATCCTGGTCAACCGCAAGGGCGCCCGGTTCTGCAACGAGGCGACCAACTATTCGGCCCTGGCCGGGGCCTTCCACGTCTTCGATCCGAATAGCTACGACTGGGCCAACCTGCCGGCCTGGCTGGTGTTCGACGCCGGCTATCGGGCGCGCTATCCGGTCGGCCCCTCCTGGCCGGGCACCCCGACCCCGGACTGGATGGTCGAGGCCGCGAGCCTGGCGGACCTGGCGGCGGCGATCGGCTGCGACGGCGCCGGGCTCGAAGCCACGGTGGCCCGCTTCAACAGCCACGCCGCCGAGGGACGCGATCCGGATTTCGGCCGCGGCGAGAGCCCTTACGACGTGTTCTACGGCGACCGGTCCCGCCCCGGCGTCGCGGCCACGCTGGGACCGCTGGACAGGGCGCCGTATTTCGCCGTGCCGATCCACATCGGCGCGCTCGGGACCAATGGCGGGGTGAAGACCGACGCCGCCGGCCGCGCGCTCGATCCCGACGGCGCAATCATCGCCGGCCTGTACGCGGTCGGCAATGTGATGGCGGCGCCCACCGGCTCGGTCTATGCCGGGGCCGGCGGCACGCTGGGTCCTGCCCTGACCTTCGGGGTGATCGCCGGGCGCCACGCAGCGCGGCGCTGGAACGCCTGAGCCGATGATCCCCCGCCCTTCGTCCCCAAGCCCGATGTCCGTCGCAACCTGGAGAGTCGCCGCATGAGCGCGAGCAAGAAAGTCATCGTTCTGGGCGCCACCGGCGACCAGGGTCTGCCCCTGCTGGACCGGCTGCGGCAGGCCGGCCATGCGGTGACGGCGGCGGCGCGCCGGCCCGACGCCTTCGCCGGCACGCGATTTGCCGGCCTGCCGGTGGTCAAGGCCGAACTGGACGACGAGAACGGCCTGGCGCGGGCGTTCGAGGGCCAGGACGCCCTGGCCATGCACCTGCCGTTCGAGTTCGACCGCGCCAATGCCTCGGCGTTCGGGGCGCGGATCGCCTCGGCGGCGCGGCGCGCGGGCGTCGGCAAGATCGTGTTCCACACCAGCTGTTTCGTGGCCGACCATGACCTCGGGCTATCGGCGCACGACGGGCGGCGCGACATCGAGGGGCATATCGAGGCCAGCGGCGTGCCGTTCGTGTTCATCCGCTCGGTGGTGTTCATGGACAACATGATCCGCGTCTGGTCGAAGCCGGCGATCGTCGAGCGGGGCGTGTTCGCCTATCCGGCGGCGGAGACGCTGAAGATCTCCTGGCTGTGCCTGGACGATGTCGCCGCCTACATGGTCGCGGCGGTCGGCAATGACGCGCTGAGGGCGGACCGTGTCCTGGTCGGGGGGCCGGAGGCGCTGACCGGGGCGGAGGTGGCCGAGCGCCTCACCGTCGCGGCCGGCAAGCCGGTGCGGTTCGAGAGCCTGACGCCGGACGCCTACGCCTCGAAGATGAGCCTGCTGGTGTCGGGCTCGCCGGACGTTGCGCCGCACAGCATCTACGACCGCATGGCGCAGTTCTACCGCTGGTACAACGCCCAGCCGGTCTCGCCCCTGGTCGTCGACCTGGCCCCGGCCCTGGCGCTGCTGCCGATCCGGCCGACGTCAGCCTGCTGGAATGGGCGAAGACCAAGGACTGGACCTCGCCGGTCGACGACGGGGCGCTGCGGCCGGGGATCTGAAGAAAGCGCCGGCTGCAACGAGGCATACGTCGCACTCGTTGCGCGGGCGTCCCGCCCGCTTTTGAAGATCGCGCGTCGCAAAGGCGGTAAGAGAAAAGGTGCGGGCGGGACGCCCGCGATACAAGAAAAGGTGCGGGCGGGACGCCCGCGATACAAGAAAGAGGCGGGCGGGACGCCCGCGCTACGAGGGGGCGGGGACGACGCCGGGGGTTATGGTGACGGTGTTGTCGACCACCAGCTTCTGGCCGTTGACGAAGCGGGACTCGTCGCTGGCGAGATAGAGGACCGCCCAGGCGATGTCCTGCGGCGGTTCCCAGCATGGGCGGCGGCGCGTCGGGTGGCGGCGGGGCGGCCATGCCGGCTTCCTGCAGCTTGGCCCCCATGCCGCGCACCATGGGCGTATCCATGCTGCCCGGATGGATGGTGTTGCAGCGGATGTTCAGGTGGTTCTGGGTGCAGTGGACGGCGATGGCGCGGGTCAGGGATTCGATCGCGCCCTTGGCGGCGCAATAGGCGGTCACCGCGCTGAAGCCGCCGATCGAGCACACCGAGGCCATGTTGATGATCGAGCCGCCGCCGGAGGCCTTCATCGCCGGAATGGCGTGCTTGCAGCCGAAGAAGGTCCCGTCGGCGCTGACCGCCATGACGAACCGCCAGGCCTCGGCGGTGGTGTTCTCGATATGGCCGGCCTCGACCACGCCGGCGTTATTGACCAGCACGTCGAGCCGGCCTTCGCGGGCCATGACGTCGGCGATGAGGGCCTTCCAGCCCTCCTCGTCGCGCACGTCCTGGCGCACGAAGCGCGCGGCGGGACCGATCTCACCCGCCACGCGCTCGCCGTTTTCGACATCGACGTCGGTGAGGACGAGCCTCGCCCCCTCCGACGCCATCAGGCGGGCGTCGGCCTCGCCGAGCCCCTTGGCCGCGCCGGTGATGATCGCGACCTTGCCGTCAAGTCTGCCCATGAACGCGTGGCCTAGAGCTGGACGCGCTTGGTGTAGCCGCCGTCGACGACGAGGTTGACCCCGGTGATCCAGCTGGCCGCCGGGCTGGCCAGGAAGGTGACCGCGTTGGCGACCTCTTCGGGCGTGCCGAACCGGCCGTTGGGCTGGATCGCCAAGTGCGCCTTATACATGTCCGGCATGGCCTTTTCGATGTTGTTCCAGGCGCCGCCCTCGAAATAGATCGGGCCGGGGCAGACCACGTTGACGCGGATGTTGGCCGAGCCGAGCGCCTGCGACAGTTGCTTGGCGTAGGTCACCAGGCCGGCCTTGAGGGCGTTGTAGGCCATCGGGGCCATGAAGGTCTCGACCGCGGCGGTGGTGCCGATGAAGATCACCGAGCCGACGCCGGAGGCCTTGAGGAAGGGCGTCGCCGCCTCGACGCCGCGCACCGCGCCCATGACGTCGGTTTCGAAGACGTTGTACCAGCTCTTCTCGCCGTCCATGCCGCCGCCGCCGGAGACGTTGTGGACGAAGATGTCGATGCCGCCCAGCTGTTCGGCCGACTTGGCGATCCAGCCGCGATAGCTGTCGGCGTTGGCGACGTCGAGCTCGGAGCCCACGACGGTCCCCTTGGAGGACAGCTCTTCCAGCGCCTTGTCGACGTCGGCCTGCTTGCGCGAACCGATGGCGACCGCGCAGCCTTCAGCCAGCAGCGCCTCGGTGATGCGCCGGCCGATGCCGCGCGTGGAGCCCGATACGAGCGCCTTCTTTCCCGCGAGTCCCAGATCCATGATGTCTTTTCCTGTTTATGGTTGGTGAGGTGCGAACGAGCGATATCACCAGGGGTGAATATCGCCATTCCATTTGAAGAATTTGCCGGTGTCGGCGGCGCCGAGATTGGCGATGACGTTGCGGATGCCGCTGGCGCTCTCCTCGGCGGTGATGTCGGCGCCCGGCCCGCCCATGTCGGTCTTGACCCAGCCCGGGTGGATCATCGAGACGGCGATGTTCTCGCCCTTGAGGTCCAGCGCCATGGTCTGCATGACCTTGTTGACGCCGGCCTTGGCGCTCGAATAGGCGTAGGTGCCGCCGAACGGCCAGGTCGAGGCGGCCAGCTGGCTGGTGACGGTCATGATCTTGGCGTTGGGCGCGGCGCGCAGGTTCTTCAGCAATGCCTGGACGACGCGGAACGGGCCGATGGTCATCATCTTGAACGCGTCGATCCAGCCGTCGAAGTCGATCTCCTCGAGCTTCTGGGTCGCGCCGCCGAGGATGCCGGCGTTGTTGATCAGGATGTCGACCGGCGTGTCGCCGACCTCCGCCGCGCCGCGGGCGATGGACTGGCCGTCGGCGACATCCATCGCGTGCACGCTGAGCAGGCCGTTCGAAGCGGCGGCCGCCGCGTTGAGCTTTTCGGCGGCGGCCGGCGAGCGGCGTGAACGCGTAACACCCGATCACCGGCGGCGGCATACTGCTTGGCGAGTTCGAGCCCGATGCCGCGATTGGCGCCGGTAATCACCACCGTGGCCATGATTTCCTCCTGACAGTCTGTCGGGTCCCCTCCCAAAGAGAGAACCGGTTTCGAGTTTCGCGCGCCATGTTGGGCGCCTTGAAAGGTTTTGCAATCGTCAAGATGGCCCGGCCCGGCGATCGACATGGGATTGTCGCGGGCGAGCGGTATCGCTAGCGTCCCCGGAGCGGGGCCGGCGAGGCGAGCCGAGCTCGCCCGCCGCCCGATCCGCTCCGCCAACCGCGAGGACACCGCCCATGACCACCGCTCTGCAGACCATCCCAGTCAAGACGATCGCCGAGAACGACGCCTCCCTGGCCGACTACGCCGGCAAGGTGGCGCTGGTGGTCAACGTCGCCTCCAAATGCGGCCTGACGCCGCAATACGAAGGGCTGGAGAAACTCTACGCCGACTATCGCGACCGCGGCTTCGTGGTGCTGGGCTTCCCCGCCAACGACTTCGGCGCGCAGGAGCCGGGGACCAACGCGGAGATCGCCGACTTCTGCCAGACCAAGT
This sequence comes from uncultured Alphaproteobacteria bacterium, assembly GCA_963828365.1. Classification (GTDB taxonomy): domain Bacteria; phylum Pseudomonadota; class Alphaproteobacteria; order Caulobacterales; family Caulobacteraceae; genus Acaudatibacter. The sequence continues at coordinate 109,078 of CAWHEE010000026.1, forward strand.
TCGCGGTCGACTTTCCGATGTTCGCCAAGATCACCGTGGTCGGCGAGGACAAGCACCCGCTCTACAAGGCCCTGACCGAAGCCGCCCCCGTCGCCCAGGGCGACCCCGGCGCCTTCCGCGAGCAGTTGCGCGGCTACGGCATGACGCCGAACCCCGAACCCGAGGTGTTGTGGAACTTCGAGAAGTTCCTGGTCGGCAAGGACGGGTCGGTCGTCGCCCGCTTCGCCCCCACCACCAAGCCCGACGATCCCGCCCTGGTCGCCGCGATCGAGACCGCGCTGGCGAGCTGAGGGGCGCTTCCTCCTCCCTCGCCTCATGGGGAGGGACAGACCGCGCAGCGGTCAGGGTGGGGCTCGCCGGTGGAACGCGATGGAGCATGGGGATGGCCCGGTGTACCCCACCCTGCCGACCTTGGCGGCTGTCCCTCCCCGTGAGGGGAGGGAAGGAGGAGGGTTACGCTGACGCGCGGGTCAGGGCGGTCATGGAATCGCGGGCGAAGGTTCGGCTGACATGGGCGTCGGGGACGAACATGAAGCCGTGCGGCGCGCCGGGATAGACGTGCAGTTCGGTGGCGACGCCGGCGCGGATCAGGCGGCGCGCAAATTCCATGTCCTCTTCCAGGAACAGATCGAGCGCCCCGCAGGCGATGAAGGTCGGCGGCAGGCCGGCCAGATTCTCGGCGCGGGCCGGCGCGGCGTAGGGCGAGATGTCCGCCCCGCCCGGCTCGGCCCCCAGCAGCGACGCCCAGCCGAAGCGGTTGGCCTCGCGCGTCCACACGAATTCGCCGTGCATCTCCGACGGATCGGAATGAGTCACCGTGCGGTCGTCGAGCATCGGGAACACCAGGTGCTGGAAGGCGACCGGGATCTCGCCGCGGTCGCGAGCCAGAAGCACCAGCGCCGCCGCCAGCCCGCCGCCGGCGCTTTCGCCGGTGACCACCAGACGAGCGGGATCGACCCCGAGCGCCGCCGCCTCGCGATGCAGCCAGCTTAGGGCCGCGTAGCAATCCTCGACCGGGCCGGGGTGCGGGGTTTCCGGCGCGAGGCGATAGTCCACCGAGACCGTGACCGCCCCGAGGTTGCGCGCATAGGCCGCGTCGGACTCCAGGGTCATCTCGGGTGCGCCCATCACGTAACCGCCGCCATGGATATGCAGTATCCCCGGGCGGCCAGAGCCGCCGGCCTTCGGCGAGGTAATCAGCACACGGACGTCCGGCGCGCCGGCCGGACCGGCAATCCGACGCTCGCCGACCTCGACGTCTTCGGGCGGCGGCCCGCGCCGCGCCGCGCCCATGTCGAGCATCATTGCGCGAGTTGCGGCCAGGGTCTCGGCATCGAACCGGAAGCCCGGCAGCTGTTCGACCAGCGGGAGGAACTGGGGATCGACGAGGTGGCGGGACCGCATGGGGCTACTCCTGCGTGCGAGCGGGTCGAGATCGGGCGAAACGGCTTCAGTCGCTCAGCGCGACGTCCAGCCAGTCATGGAAATGCTGGACGCGCGACTCGTCCTGATTGAGCCAGGCGTGGGAAAATCCGCGCGACGCCATCCCGGCCTGCATGAACGGCAGGTAGAACAGATCCTGGTCGATGGTGATGTTCATCGAGGTGCGTCCCGCCAGGACATCCTCGCGGGTCAGCACCTCGCGCTCCGGCCGCCCCGCGCCCGCCGGCGGGGCCGAGGGATGCTCGCCGGCCCGCAAGGTCCATTTGTCGAACAGGCATTTCGCCGGATCGGTCGGGTGCGGACGCGGCCGCATCACCCACAACTCGTCCGATTGCACGGTCATGATGATGTTGGGGAAGATGTCGTACTGGTAGACGTCGGACAGTTGTTGGTCGCTGAACCCGCTGTAGTCGACGCCGCGCTCGGCCCCCACCTGGCGCTTGCGCAGCTGGATGGCCCGGCGAATTTCGGTCACCCGGCCGCTGAACGCCGCGGGATCGAGCCCGATCGGCTCGATGACCGCCCGCAGCACCGGCGGCACCTCGTGCGGAATCGGATAGCGCGGGTTGACCACCCCGCCCTCGACCAGCACCCGCCGGTGGCCGAACGGCCAAAGCTCGTTCTCGGCGTTGGCGCAGTCGACGAAGCTGGCATGCTGCGGGTGGATGAAATCGACATGGTACTGTTCGCTGAAGTTGTCGATCACCGTCTTCCAGTTGGCGTCGATGCTGACCGTCTGGTCCTGGGTCAGGCGCATCGCCTCGAACCGATAGGGCGCGAGCTGAGCCGGAATCGGGCCGAGGAACTCGGCCAGGGGCGCGCAGGCGGTATCCATGTTGACGAACACCAGGCCCGCCCAGGCTTCGACCCGCACCGGCTTCAGCGACAGCCGCTCGCACGGCAGGCCCTGGGCGAAGCGCTCTGCGTCCGGCGACCCGTTGCAGGGCGCCGTCGAGGTCGTAACGCCAACCGTGGTATGGACAGGTGAAGGCCGGCAGGCTGCCCCGCTCGCGGGTCAGAATGCGGTTACCGCGATGCTGGCAGGCGTTGTACAGGGCCGACAGGGTCCCCTCGCGCGTCCGGGCGACGATGATCGAATTCGGGGCCGATCTCGAACACCAGGAAGTCGCCCGGTTCGGCGAGGTCGCTCTCCAGCCCGGCCAGCAGCCAGGTGCGGGTCCACATCCGCTGCCATTCGCGGCGCATGTAGTCGACCGAAACGTACCGCTCGGCGCTGAGCACCGCCCGGCGTCCGGCGTCGGCGCGGGCGCCGTCGGCAAAATCCAGATAGGCGGTCTTCTGTGGCATCCGTCACCTCCCGAGGGCGCACCCGCGGCACGTTAGACTATTCCGTTTGACCGTCCATCGGCTTTCCCGCCGCTCGGGCCGGCGTGGGCGATGGCGTGGAACCCGGGCCGTGGTTGGCCTATGATGCGACACCTTCAACGCGAACCGATTCAGCTCATGGGATTTCGCAAACCGTTTTCGTCCGTCGCGCTCGCGGGCCAGAGCGACACGCGCGGCACGATCGGGGCGGTGCAGGGTCCCAAGGACGGCGGTCTCGGCTCCGTACGGCACGGCGAGGTGGAGGAACACAACAAGGCCCTGACCAGGGAGATGCAACGTCTCGAGACGATCCTGTCGACAGGGCTGAGCCGCGATCCTCACGTGCCCGTCGGGGATTGGCGGCCCACCCCCACCGTGGCCGACCTGCCGCCGGAGTTGCGCGACGCCCAGCCGCCGGCGCCGGAAAGCTTCCGTCCGCCGCCGCTCAAGCTGTTCGAACGCCTGGCGCCGGGGGCGGGCGCGCGCCGGGCCGCGGCGGTCGCGGCCGGCGATGCCGCATTCGCCCAGGCCATGGCGCGCTGGGAGGAGACCAAGCTGCGCCAGGCCGAAGAACTCGAACGGCTCGCACGGGAAGCCGAGGCGGAGAACCGCCGGCTGGAAGCGCTGGAAAATCGGCTCAGGGCGGGCGATCGCGAGACCGTCCAATGGTACGCGCGCGAAGTCCTCGATCGCTCGCCCTACCCGCCCAGCCTGACCCGCGACATCGACCTGGGGTTTCGCGGCGATAGTCGCTACTTGCGGGTCCGGCTGCGAATTCCCGGACCCGACGACCTGCTACCCAAGGTCGAGCGCTATCGGTGGAACAAGCAACAGGGCAAGATAAGCGAGGTGAGGCGCTCCCCGGAAGTGCGCGCGGCGCTCTACGACAAGGTGGTCGCGGAGCTGGCGCTGCGCACCCTGTATGAAATATTCACCACCGACGACGCCCATGCGATCGGCTGGGTGGTGCTGCGGATCAAATCGGCCAGCACCAATCCCCGCACCGGCCGGCCGGTGATCGCCGAGGCCTTGGCGATCACCGTTCCCCGCGCCACCTTCGTCGAACTCGACCTCGGCAGGGTCGACCCGCTCGCCTGTCTCGACGGGCTGAAATCCGCGAACCCGACCAATCCGTTGACTTGAGCGCCAGGGGCTGGCGATGTGCGCCGGGGCCGCGGCGAGCACACATGAGCGCGCGAGCCCGGGGGGGTTGACGGATTGACCAGCATCGCGGCCGGAGCCGTCGCCAAGCCCGAACGCCTGGCGAAGGGAGTCGTCACCCTTCTGGCCCTGTCGGTATTCATCAACTATGTCGATCGCGGCAATTTCGCCACCGCGGCCCCGCTGATCAAGGACGCGCTGCGGCTCGACAACACCCATATCGGAATTCTGCTGTCGGCGTTTTTCTGGGTCTACGCGCCGGGCCAGCTGGTCGCCGCCTGGCTGGCGGAACGTTTCAACGCCTATCGGGTGCTGGCCATCGGCCTGGCGACCTGGTCGCTGGCCACGGCGATGACCGGGCTGGCCGGGGGGTTCGCCAGTCTTCTGGCCCTGCGGCTGCTGCTCGGCCTGGGCGAAAGCGCGGCGTTTCCGTGCAGTTCGAAGCTTCTGGCCCGGCATCTGGCGTCGCACGAACTGGGCGTCGCCAACGGCCTGATCGCCGTGGGCATGGCCATCGGCCCGGCGGTCGGCACCTTCGGCGGCGGATTGCTGATCGGCCACCTCGGCTGGCGCGGCTCGTTCGTCGCCTTCGGCCTGGCCTCGATGCTGTGGCTGTGGCCGTGGATCTCGGCGACGCGCGGCGCGACCGCCGAGGGTCGCCGCCGACCGGAGATCATCGCCGCGCCGGCCTTCGGGGAGATCATCCGGCGCCGCGCCGCCTGGGGCGCGGCCCTGGGACAGTTCACCAGCAATTACGCCTTCTACTTCGTGCTGTCCTGGCTGCCGCTCTATCTGGTGAAGGCCCGCGGCTTTTCCGTGCTCGGCATGTCGGAACTGGCCGGGGTGGTCTATCTGATCTATGGCGCGAGCTCGCTGACCGTCGGCTGGGCGTCGGATCGCTGGATCCGCTCGGGGGCCACCACCAACCTGGTCCGCAAATCGGTGATCATCTGGGGGCAGACCGGCACGGCGGCCTGCCTGCTCGGTTGCGCGTTCGGCGGGCCGATGGTCTCCGTCGCCGCCCTGCTGGGCGCGGCGGTGTTCTTCGGCTTCGGCACGCCGACGCTGTTCGCCATCGGACAGACGCTGGCGGGACCGCGGGCGGCGGGCAAGTGGATCGGCTTTCAGAACGGCGTCGCCAACACGGCCGGGATCGTCGGTCCGGTGATCACCGGCCTGGTGGTCGATCGCACCGGGCAATTCGTCTGGGCCTTCGCCATCGCCGCCGCCGTCGCCCTGCTCGGGGTGATCGCCTGGGGGCTGATCGTTCCCAAGGTCGCGCCACTGGATTGGACCTCCTCCAGTCGAATTGCCCGGGAAACGCCGAGCACCCGACCCGCGGGCTGAGACGGACGCGCGCCATGCTATAGACTGGCGCGATGTCCGATCCGACGAGGTTCGCCGCCGCCGAACAGTTTCCCGCGTCCCGCTGGCGCCTGGCCGGCGAGGGACCAACCGGTTTCGCGCCTGAGCTGGCGCAGGAGGTCGCCATCGGCCTGGCCTACGACAGCCGGCCCTATGTCGTCCTGATGGGCACGCCTGCCGAGGTCGAGGATCTCGCCGTAGGCTTCACCATCACCGAACGCGTCGCCACGGCGAGCGATATCGCGCGGGTCACGGTCTCGGCGGTGGAGGCGGGCCTGCTGGTCGACGTGCTGCTCGCCCCGGCCGCCGGCCGCGCCGTCGGACTGGCGCGGCGTCGAAGCCAGGAAGCGCGGTCCAGTTGCGGGCTGTGCGGCGTCGAACAGCTAAAGGACGCCATGCGGCCGATCGCCCGCGTCGGGCCGGGTCCCAGGGTGTCGCGCAGCGCGATCCAGGCGGCCTTGAACGGGCTCGAAGATGGCCAGAGCCTGGGCCGGCGAACGCGGGCGACGCACGCCGCCGCCTGGGCGGACGCCGCCGGCCAGGTTCATCTGGTGCGCGAGGATGTCGGACGGCACAACGCCCTCGACAAGCTGATCGGGGCCGCCAGCCGCGCGGGCCTCGATCCGGCGGCCGCCTTCATCCTGGTGACCAGCCGGTGTTCCTATGAGATGGTCGACAAGACAGCCGCCGCCGGGGTGACCCTGCTGGCGGCGATCTCCGCGCCGACCGGACTGGCGATCCGGCAGGCGACCGCGGCCGGCCTGACCCTCATCGCCCTGGCCCGGCCGGACGGCCACTGCGTCTTCACCGGATCCGAGCGCATCATCGAGGCATGAGCGCGCCGCCCGCCTCCAGCGACCTGGCCGAACGTCGGCGCGGCCGGCCGCGCGCCGGCCACCGCCGGCTGGGCCTGCTGGCCGCGCTGCGCGGCCGGATCCGCGCCAGCGAAATCCTGCTGACGGCGATCGCCACCGGCCTGGGCGTGCTGGCCGGCTTCGCCACGCTCGGGGTCGCCGCCTGCGCCCACGGCCTGCAGGCGAATTCTTCGGCATCGGCCCGGAGCAACGGCTGTCGGCGATCGCCGACCTGGCGCCGACGGCCTTGCTGATCGCGCCCGCCGGCGGCCTGGCGCTGGGGCTTATCACCTGGCTGTGGGGCCGACGGCGGACGACGCCGATGGTCGACCCGGTCGAGGCCAATGCGCTGCGCGGCGGCCGCATGTCGCTGCGCGACAGCCTGTTCCTGTCGCTGCAGAGCCATGGTTTCCAACGGCTGCGGCGCGTCGGTCGGGCCTGGAGGCGGCCTATGCCCAGCTGGGCGCGGCCATCGCCTCGTTCACCGGCGGCCGGCTCAACTTGCGCCGCAGCGACCTGCGCACCTTCGTCGGGCGCCGGGGCCGGGGCCGGCATCGCCGCCGCCTTCGGCGCGCCGCTGACCGGGGCCTTCTATGCCTTCGAGATCATCATCGGCTCCTATGCCGTCGCCAATATCGCGCCGGTGGTCGGCGCGGCCCTGGCCGGCGCCCTGGTGGCGCACTTCCTCGGCGAGCGGCGGCCTGGTCGTCCAGGCCGCCGCCAGCGACACCCTGGCGCCGTCCCACTATCTGCTGTTCGCCGCTCTGGGCGTGGTCTGCGCCGGCGCTCGGCGTCGCCGTCATGCGCCTGGTGGCGCTGGCCGAGAGCGGCGGCCGACCGCCTGCCGGGACCGTCCTGGCTGCGGCCGGCGTTCGGCGGGCTGCTGCTGGCGGCCCTGGCCTGGTCGCGCCCCAGACCCTGTCGGCCGGACACGGGGCGCTGGCCTCGATCTGGCCGACCATCTGGCGATCGCCGCCCTGGCCCTGCTGATCGCTGGCCAAGGCGGCCGCTTCGATCATCTCCCTGGGCTTCGGCTTTCGCGGCGGCCTGTTCTTCGCCTCGCTGTTCCTGGGCTCGCTGGTCGGACGGCTGTTCGCCCTCGCCCTGACGGCCGTCGGGTGCGATCACGGGATCGACCCGATGGCCGCCTCCCTGGTCGGCATGGGCGGCCATGGCCGTGGCGATCATCGGCGGGCCGTTCACCATGACCTTCCTGGTGCTGGAGACCACCGGCGACTTCGCCCTCACCGCCGCGACCCTGACCGCCTCGATCGCCGCCAGCCTGGTCGTGCGCGAGACCTTCGGCTATTCCTTCTCCACCTGGCGGCTGCATCTGCGCGGCGAGACCATCCGCAGCGCGCACGACGTCGGGCTGGCTGCGGGACGCTGACCGCCGGCCGGATGATGCGCGGCGACGCGCCGACCATCGCCGCCGGCCGCGCCGATCGAGGAGTTCCGCCGACGCTTCCCGCTCGGCTCGACCCGCGGCGTCGTGGTCGCTCGACGAGGCCGGCCACTACGCCGGGATCGTCCGCCTGTCGGCCGCCTATGCCGATCCCGATCAGCCGGGCCGGTCGGCGAACTGGCGATCAACCGCGACGCCTGGCTCACGCCCGGCGATGACCATCAAGGAGATCATGCGCGTGTTCGACGAGACCGAGAGCGACGAACTGGCGGTGCTGGACGAGGCCGGCGAGGTCCTGGGCGTGCTCTCCGAAGCCTACGCCACCCGGCGCTACGCGCAGGAACTCGAAAAGGCCCGCCGCGACCTGGTCGGCGGCGATTGAGGCCGCCGGGCGCCGACATTTGGCCTCGCTATCGCCGAGCGGACTGCTATTGCGGTGACGACCTCGAGGGAGAGCGATGATGGCCGAACCAGTCGTCGGCGGCATGGTCCGCGATGGATTGTCGCCGGTGCGCGAGACGTTCGCCGCCAATCTGGCCAGCGGCGCCGACCTCGGCGCCTGTTACGCCGCGACCCACGCCGGCGAGACGGTGGTCGATATCTGGGGCGGCTGGGCCGACGAGGCGCGAACCCGGCCGTGGACGCGGGACACGCTGGTCAACGTCTATTCCACCACCAAGACGATGACCGCGTTGACCGCCCTGTTGCTGGCCGATCGCGGCGAACTGGATTTCGCCGCCCCGGTGGCCAGATACTGGCCGGAATTCGCCGCCGCCGGCAAGGCCGAGGTGAAGGTCAGCCATCTGATGAGCCACTCGGCGGGCCTGTCCGGCTGGCGGGAGCCGATCAGCCGCGAGGATCTCTATGACTGGGACAAGGTCACCTCGCTCCTGGCGGCCCAGGCCCCGTTCTGGGAACCCGGCACGGCCAGCGGCTATCACGCGATCACCCAGGGATATCTGGTCGGCGAGGTGGTCCGCCGCATCACCGGTCGCAGCCTCGGCACGGTGTTCCGCCAGGAGATCGCCGAACCGCTCGGCGCCGACTTCTGGATCGGCCTGCCCGCCTCCGAGGACCATCGCGTCGCCGACCTGATTCCCCCGCCGCCGGGCGGCGGCATCGGTGACGGCGCGCAGACCCCGCTGGTCGCCAACATGTCGCACAATCCAGGCGTCGAGCCGCTCGACACCCGCACGCGCGCCTGGAGGGCCGCCGAAATCCCCGCTGCCGGCGGGCAGGGCAATGCCCGGTCGGTCGCCGAAATCCATGCCCTGCTCGCCAACGGCGGCGTCGCCAAGGGCAAGCGCCTGCTGTCGGAAGCCGGCTGCCGCAAGGCGCTGGAACCGCAGATCGAGGGCGTCGACCTGATTCTCGGGATGCCGGTGCGCTTCGGGCTCGGCTTCGGCCTGCCGGGCGGCATGGTGCCGCTGCCCAACCCCAACAGCATGTTCTGGGGCGGCTATGGCGGCTCCCTGGTGATCATCGACTTCGACGCCCGCACCACCCTGGCCTATGCGATGAACAAGATGGCCGGCACGACCACCGGCGATACGCGCGCCATGGGACTGATCATGGCGACCTGGCAGGGTCTGGCGGCGGGCTGAACGCCCGCCCGGGGCGGCCGAATGCGCGGATCCCACGCGCGCCGCGATCCCCGGTGAACCGAGAGGGCCACCGATCCGTATTGAGGATCTGTCCTGTGGACCCACCCTGCGTATCTGGGCGGCCGGGGCTCTCGGACCTCATTCCCCCCTTGGTCCGGGGGCCCCATGACAAGACCGGGTCGCGTTCGCCCGCGCCCGCATCGCCCTGTAGTCACCTCCCCGATCCGCCCTCGCCCGTCGCCTGGCGATGGAGATTTGTCTCGCGCTCTTGAAGTCCCGGGTCGCAGGATGGATTTAGGTTCATGGACCCCGCCGAACCTCTGCCGTCGACGCCGCCGCGCCCGCCGACCCTGGGCCGGCGCGCCGCCATGCGGGGAGCGCCGGCATGAGCCGGGGCGGTTTTCATTCGCTGTACAGCCATGAGTTCGTGCGGCTCGCCGCCGCCGTGCCGCGGGTGGCGCCGGCCGATCCGGCGTTCAATCTCGCCGCCAGCCTCGAGCTGGCCGCCAAGGCCGACGCCGACCGCGCCGCCCTGGTCGCCTTCCCGGAACTCGGCCTCTCGGCCTATGCGATCGACGACCTGCTGTTCCAGGACGCCGTCCTCGACGCGGTCGAGCGACTCGATCGCCCGGCTTTGTCGAGGCGTCCCGCGATCTGTTCCCGGTGCTGGTGGTCGGCGCGCCGCTGCGCTGCTCGGGCCGGCTCTACAACACCGCGGTGGTCGTCCACCGCGGCGCGATCCTCGGCGTGGTGCCCAAGACCTACCTGCCCAACTATCGCGAGTTCTACGAGCGGCGGCATTTCACCTCGGGCGCGGGCGTCCGCGACGGCCGAGATCGGGCTCGCCGGCCAGACCGCGCCGTTCGGCGCCGACCTGCCTGTTCCGTTCGACCGGCTCCGTGCCGTTCACCTTCCACGTCGAGATCTGCGAGGACGTCTGGACGCCGGTGCCGCCGTCCAGCCGGCGGCGCTGGCCGGCGCGGAAGTGCTGATCAACCTGTCGGCCAGCAACATCACCATCGGCAAGGCCGAGACGCGCCGCCTGCTGTGCGCCGGCCAGTCGGCGCGACCGCCGTGCGGCCTATCGTACATCGCCGCCGGTCCGGGCGAATCGACCACCGATCTGGCGTGGGACGGCCAGGCGGGGGTGTTCGAATGCGGCGCGAGCCTGGCCGAAACCGAGCGCTTCGTCGGCGACCAGATCGTGTTCGCCGACGTCGACCTCGGCCGCATCCGCCAGGAGCGCATGCGGCACAACAGCTTCGGCGACATGCGCTCACCAGGAGGCGCGAGCGCACCGGACGCTTCCGCCGTGTCGACTTCGTCCTGGACGCGCCGGCCGAACCGATCCCGCTGCGCAGCGCGCCATCGAGCGTTTTCCGTACGTGCCGTCCGACCCGGCGCAGCCTGCGGGAAATTGCTACGAGGCCTACAACATCCAGGTCCAGGGTCTGGCGCAGCCGCCTGCAGGCGACCGGCTCGAAACAGCTGGTGATCGGCGTCTCCGGCGGTCTGGATTCCACCCAGGCCCTGATCGTGGCGGCCCGCGCGATGGACCGGCTGGGCCGCCCGCGCGCCGATGTGCTGGCCTATACCATGCCGGGCTTCGCCACCTCCGACGCCACCAAGGCCAACGCCTGGGCCCTGATGCGGGCGCTGGGCGTCACCGCCGCCGAGATCGACATACGTCCCGCCGCCTCGCAGATGCTGGCCGACATGGATCACCCGTTCGCCCGCGGCGAGCCGGTCTACGACGTCACCTTCGAGAACGTTCAGGCCGGACTGCGCACCGACTACCTGTTCCGGCTCGCCAACCAGCATGGCGGTCTGGTGGTCGGCACCGGCGACCTGTCGGAGCTGGCGCTCGGCTGGTGCACCTATGGCGTCGGCGACCAGATGTCGCCACTACAATGCCAACGCCTCGGTCTCCAAGACGCTGATCCAGCATCTGATCCGCTTCGTGGCGGCCTCGGGCGACGTGGACGCCGAGACCGCCGGCCTGCTGCACGCCATCGTCGGCACGGAGATCTCGCCGGAACTGGTGCCGGCCGGACCGGGCGGAGCCATCCAGTCGACCGAGCAGGTGGTCGGCCCGTACGCCCTGCAGGATTTCAATCTGTACTACGTCACCCGCTACGGCTTTCGACCCTCCAAGATCGCCTTTCTGGCGTTGAACGCCTGGGGCGATGCGGCGCTCGGCCGCTGGCCGCCGAACGTCGCGGCCACGGACCGCCGCGCCTACGGCCTGGCCGACATCCGCCATTGGCTGGCAGTGTTCCTGCGCCGGTTCTTCGCGCTGAGCCAGTTCAAACGCTCGGCCATGCCGAACGGACCGAAGATCTCGTCGGGCGGCTCGCTGTCGCCGCGCGGCGACTGGCGCGCCCCGTCGGACGGCGATGCGGCGGTGTGGCTGGCCGAACTGCGGGCGAATACGCCGGACAGCTGAGCGGGTTCGCGGCAAGCCGGGCTGGGATCGCGCGGCCGCATGCGAGGCGAGGTTCACGCCTTGACCGCAAGGCGACCCGGTTGCCATTGTCGCACCCGCATGGAATGAAACGACCATGGGATATGGCCACGAGGGGGACCGTTGGCGCCGCCGGATTTCGCTCGAAAGCTCGACCTCGTGCTCAAGGGCCTTTCGCTGAGCAGAGGGCGATTGGCCGCTGAGCTCGGGGTGTCCAAATCACTGGTGAGTCGCTGGGCTTCCGGGGGCAATGCGCCGGCGGGACATAATCTGACGGCGCTCACCGACCTGATCGCCGCGCGGCGACCGGGCTTCAATCTGCTGAACTGGGAACAGGATCTGGAAGACTTGGCGGCCCTGTTCGGGGCGGCGGGGAAGCCCGCGCCGAGCGCCCGGGCCGGGACCAGGATCTTCCAGGACTGGATCGACGAATCCAAGATCCACAAGGCGGCCGGGGCCTCGGGGCGTCTGGCGAACGGGCTGACCGGCTTCTGGCGGTCCGTCGTGCCCCTGGTCAACGCGCCCGGGCAATATGTTCACACCCATTCGATGATGAGCGAGGTCGATGGGTCGATCCGGGTCGACACGCTGTTGTGGGGTGGCCGCGCCACCGGTTGGGCCGTGGCGGCGGGCAACCACCTCTATACGGCGATCGGCGGCGACGAGCATTTCGGCCTTTCCTTCACCATTCTGAACGGGCTCGACCGTCTGTCGGCCGGCGTGCTCGACGGGCTGTGGCTGGGCTGTCTGCCGACGCAAGGCGGCGTGGTCTGCGCCACCCCGACGATCGCGTCGCGCATCGGCGAGCTTTCCGGCGATCCCGCCAAGGATGGCGCGGCGCTCGAGGCCCTGTCGCGCGAGCCCGAGATCGTCCCGGCCGAACGGTTGCCCGAAGCCTATCTGGAACGCCTGGCGGCCGCCCTGCCGACCGGCGGCGAGATGGCCCTGCTTCTGCCGGCCCTCAGCTCACTGGCGCGGGCGGCCACCAGCGCCCCGTCGCCCCGAACGGCCTCGCCGCAACTGAAGGTCGTCAAGCGCTGAGCCGTGGCCTGGGATTGGAGACCTGACTGGGGCGACATTTCCGGCTGTCGTCACCCTGGCGAACCTCGGCGAAATTCAGCTCGCCGAGGACCGCGCCCGTGCTCCACCTGCGCATCGACGTGTACCGGCTCGTCGGGGCGAACGCCGGCTATTTTCCGGCGCATGACACGGAACCCGGCGACCAGGGCCTTCATTTGGACCGGACAGACGCTGAGAGTTTCAAATGTCTTTCTCCGACGAAATTGTCGATCCCGTCACCGGCCCGCGCGGTAAGGCCGGGCCTGAAGACGCTCGAACCGGCGGCCACGCCGCGTCCGACCGCGACCCGGGCCTGTCCGCCATCCGGCGGCGCCCCGATCCGAGGCCCACGCTGCTCGTATTCGAGATCGCGGGCAAGATCTCCAAGTCCGACATCGAAGATATGGCGAACCAGATCGAACAGGCTTTTGACACCTTGGACCGCGTCGACCTGCTGCTGATCATGACGGATTTCGAAGGCATGGAGACAGGGGCCGTATTCGACCGCGAGGCTTTGGCCACACAGGTGCGGTCTCTGCGTCACGTCCGTAAGTACGGCGTCGTCGGCGCGCCAGGATGGGCCCGCGCCATGATCGAATTTTCCGACTTCCTCACCCCGGTTGAAGCCAAAACCTTCGATCTCGCGCAGGAAGCCGACGCATGGGCCTGGATCGAGACGTGAATATTTGCCGGTTCGAAAATCGCTTGCCCGGCAACCGTGCAGTGGGCGGCGTCCGTCACCCTGCACCCCCAACGACTTATAAAGCTTTTTTAAAGGAGAGGTCATGTCCACCTCTGAAATGATCCCCTCGCTGTTTCTCTTCACCCTGATCGCCGTTTTGGTAATGGCCGTCGCCGCCTACGCCTGGTTTCTGCGCAAACGCAGTAACCGGCACCCGGTGGAGCGACCGGAGCGGGCGGGACACACGATGGCGCCGACCGAAGGCGAGCAGCCAGAGTAACACCAGCGCGCGAAAAGGGTGACCGGTCTGGATTGGACCAGGGGGCGTGTCGCCCGCGCCCTCCTCGACCGGGGCCGCGACGACCGCCATCAGTTCCGCTTCATCGTATCCGCCGAGGACGGCGTAGAACTGGCCGACTTGCGGGAGACCACCCGCGACCTGATGAAGTCGATGGAGGCCGACCTCGGCGCAAGGCTCGACGTTGTAGGGCTGGCCCACTTCTTCCAGCGCCAGCGCACACGGGTGTCGCGCGCCAGACCGCGGCCACCATCGGGGGAGCGATCGAAGGCGGTGATGGTAGTGGTCATCCGCGGCCCCTTGATCGGGCCACGTGGCGGGGCCGAGCGCGGCGCTCTGGTTGCGCGGCGGCAGACTACGAAGCGGCGCCTGGGGCCGCGGGGGGCAGCTTGGCGAGGTGGTCAATGATCAGCGGGCGCCACTTGTCCGCGTATTTGATGATGCCGTCGCGGTAGAGCTTCCAGTAGGCGACCAGGGTTTCGGGGATATTGGCGTTGCTCGTGTCCGCGAGCGCCTTCTTTTCCGCCTCGGCCAGGTCGTCTTTCATTTTTGTGACGAACTTCGTGATGTAGCTGTCGAACTCGGGCAGGTTGCGCTGCGGATGCAGCGGCAGGCCCAGGGCGCGCGCCATGGCCGGCGTGGTGGGCAAATAAATAGTGTTCCAGGCATCATAGGGGCCCAGCTTCAGCCTCATGATCATCCAGGCGCCAAGCGGCGTGCCCATGATTTCGGCAAAGATGAAGAAGGCGCGCACATCGTCGCAGCCATGCTGGGCGAGCAGCGTCGCCTTGTATTCGTTCAGCCGCTCCCGCCCGGCTTCGAGCGAGGCGTGGATCAGGCGGTCCAACTCCGCCTCGTTGGCCATCAGCACAGGCTCGTCCCGGCCGACCGGCGTTGTGCGCTTGCCAAATGCCATGCCACCAACCCCGGTTGCCCAAGCCGATCGCGACGCAACGCGCCGCCACAGCCTCAGATTGTAAAGCGACTATTACACGACACGAAGCGTTATACCGTGTCAAATCCAGGGTTGGCCAGTTCGCGCACACACCGTATGGAAACCGACATTCCCCGGATGGCCGGCAATTGACCGTACGAGAGGGAGAGGCAGCCTACCCGCCGTCCGACAGCCTTTGCAAGGGCGAAAGTGCCCGGACGGCGCCTGCGGCGAGCGCCACCGGTCAGGGATTGCCGTCCGGCCGGAGAGTCTGCCGGGTCGAGCGACAAATGAATGCAGTTTTCCCTGCCGACAGTCAACGCAGGCAGTGACCGCGGCGCTCAGCATCGCGTCGGCGGCAGCGGACGCAGCGCGCCGCAACGGCGTCGCGGATATGCTGGAACAACCCACGGGGCTTGCGCCACGACGCGGCCTGATAGCGAAAGCCGGCGTAGTAGCGCCGCACCTCATTAGGCGGGCGACCGACAGGACGTTTCAGCAGCGGCCGCCTGGAAGCCTTACGCCGCCCCAGGCACGTCGAACGCATCGACGCCGACCATTGTAAAATCCCTGGCGACATCGCCGAGCGGGGCATCGCCTATGACGCCCCCGGCCGGCCCAAGGATTTCGGCATCCGTACATTGTCCACGCTCGACCTCGACCGGCAGGTTGGCAGCGACGGGGCGACCTGGCTCGACCGTGAAGATGGTTGCGAAAGACCATCTGCCCCTTGCCGGAACCGGGTTTGGCCAGGAGGTGAACGCGGCGCTCGACCGACGCGCCGCGCGTCTCGTCGAAATGGGCCATGCCAGCCTGAAGGACGGCTTCATTTCCATCCCCCGGCGCACGATCGCCGCGCTGGAGCGCCAGGAGATCGAGCGCGTTTGCCAGCAACGTTCCTGGCGGCGGCGCCCGCTG
>CAWHEE010000027.1:0-4196 GCA_963828365.1 uncultured Alphaproteobacteria bacterium
ACGCCGGGGCTAAATCGAGCAAGTCCAAAGGCAATGTCATGGACCCCCTGGAACTCATCGACGCCTACGGAGCCGACGCTCTGCGGTTCACGCTGACCGCACTGTCCGGACAGGCGCGGGACATCAAGCTTTCCCGACAGCGCATTGAAGGGTATCGCAACTTCGGCACTAAGCTGTGGAACGCGGCGCGTTTCTGCGAAATCAACGGCTGCGTCCTCGATCCGACCTTCGATCCGGCCGGCTCCGGCCAGACCGTCAACCGCTGGATCCGCGCCGAGACCGCCGCCGCCGTCGCCGCCGTCACTGCAGCCCTTGAGGCCTGCGCCTTCGACGAGGCGGCCGGGACCCTCTATCGCTTCATCTGGAACGTCTACTGCGACTGGTATCTGGAGCTGGCCAAGCCGATCCTGGCCGGCGGCAATCCGGCGGCGGCGGCCGAGACCCGGGCCATGGCCGCCTGGGTGCTGGACGTCGCCTTGCGCCTGCTGCACCCGGTCTCACCGTTCATCACCGAGGAGCTGTGGGCGCGTACCGCCGCGCGCGAGGGGATGCTGATAGCAGCGACCTGGCCTGATCTTCCGGAGGACTATTTCGACACGCGGGCTACCGCCGAGATCGGCCTGGTGATCGACGCGGTCACCGAAGGTCGTACTGTCCGCGCCGAGTTGAACATCCCACCCTCGGCGAGACCTGAACTTGTCGTCATCGACGCCACCGATGAGCAAAGGCGAATTTTCAGCGCGAACGCGCCGGTGATCTCTCATACGCTGAAGCTTAGCTCCATGTCGTCGAGGGATAGCGTTCCAGAAGGGGCGGTTTCGCTGTTGGTTGGCGGTGCTACGCTTGCACTTACCGTCGGGGATTTTGTTGACATCCCCGCCGAACGGGCGCGCCTCGCCAAGGACATCGCCGCCCACGCCGCCGACGCCGAACGCATCGAGCGCAAGCTCGCCAACCCCGACTTCGTCGCCCGCGCCCCCTCCGATGTCGTCGAGGAAAACCGCGGCCGCCTCGCCGAAGCCCGCGACGCCCAGACCCGCCTGGAAGCGGCGTTGGCGCGACTGGAGGCGGAGGTACAGTGAAAGCGCAACAATGCGGGAGCTGATGCGCGCCAGCCGCTCTTGAAGAACTTCACGAAAAACACGAACGGTAGAACTGGGCGCTTCGCGCGAAGCGCTACGTATCTTCAGTCATTCTTGTTCGTGAAGTTCGTGAGGTTCGTGGGCAAAAGGGAGTCCACGATCCGCCTTCCGACACTCAGTTCGTCAGCCGCAGCACCTCGGCCGGGGCCTTGTCGAAGAGGGCTTTGTGACCGCCCGTGCAGAACAGGTAGGTGCGCCCGGCGTAGACCGACCTGAGGCGCGTGTCGGCGTCGACCGCCATGCCGCAGACCTGGCACACTGGACCGGTCGGCGCCTGGGCATAGATGGCGTTGTCGGCCCCGGTGGCGTCCATCCACCCCTTGCCCTGGTATTCCATGTTGAGAGCGGTCTTTACGGCCCTGTCGCGGCCGAAGTAGCGTTCGACGATGTGAAAGGCGAGGTCGATGCCGCAGGTGAGCCCGCCGGAGGAGGCGACGCGCCTTCATCGACGAAGCGATAGCCGCGCTTCACCCTGATGTCCGGATACTTCATGGCCAGTTCCGAGTAGGCCCCGTGGTGGGTCGTCGCCGCCTTTCCGGATAGCAGACCGGTCTTGGCCAGGGTGAACGCGCCGGTGCAGATCGACATCGTCACGTCGGTGGTCTTCGCCGCCTCGCCGATCCAATGGACCATCGCCTCGTCGTCGCCGCCCTGGGCGGGAATCACGACGAGTTTGGGGGCCGGGGCGTCCGCGAAGCTGTGGGTCGGGGTGATCTTCATGCCGCCGAACGTCTCGACCGGATCGCGGGTCTCGGCGACCGTGTAGAGCTGGAACCCGCTGCGCCCGCTCATGTCCATCGATCCGTCCGCGCCGACCATCGAGGCGTTGGAGAACACCTCCCAGGGGCCGGCCAAATCGATCAGCACCGCGTCCTTGGAGATCGGAAAGGCGACAGGAATCCGGCCGCTGGCCGGCGGGGTGAGCGGGCTGGCGCGGCTGCCGCCCCGGGACGCGGGCAAACCGCCTTCGAGAGCCCCGCCGTGGGCGATGCCAAACGAGGTGGCCGCGGCCATCGGTGCCAGCAGCGCCGAATCCGCAGCAGGCTCCTGCGGGTGGTTCCATCATGTTCCATCTCGGTGTCGATCCTCTTGCCTAGGTGATGCTCAGCCCGGTGAACCGGCGGCGGTAGTCCTTCGGCTGGACGCTGAGAACCCGAACAAACGATCGCCGCAGGCCCTGCACCGAGGCGAAGCCGCAGTCGGCCGCGACCTTCTCGAGCCGGTCGGGCGATTCCTCCAGCCGGCGCCGCGCCGCTTCGACGCGCAGGCGCTCGACATACCGCGCCGGCGTCGTACCGGTGTCCCTGGCGAACACGCGGGCGAAGTTGCGTGGGCTCATGGCCACGCGGGCCGCCAGAGCGTCCACCGGCAGATCCTGCCGGAGATTGTCGCAGGCCCAGGCGTGGATCTCCTCGACCGGCTTGCGGTCGCAGGCTTGCAGGGCGAGGGCGGCGCTGTACTGCGATTGGCCGCCGGACCGGCGCAGGTATAGGACCAGCTCGCGGGCGACCTGCAGGGCCATCGGCGCGCCCAGATCCTCTTCGACCAGGGCCAGGGCCAAATCCATGCCGGCGGTCACCCCCGCGGTCGTGTAGGTGTCGCCATCGCGGATGTAGATCGGGTCCGGATCGACGGTTATGCGCTTGAATTTCCTGGCCAGGTCCGCGGCCGATTTCCAGTGCGTGGCGACCCGTTTGCCATCCAGGAGCCCGGCCGCGGCCAGCAGATAGGCGCCGGTGCAGATCGAGCCGACGCGGCGCACGCGCCTGGCTGTCGTTCGCAGCCAGCCGAGCAGTTCCTCGTCCCGCGCGGCCTCCTCGAGCCCGCTTCCGCCGGCGATCAGCAGGGTATCGATGGGCCCGCGAAGATCGCGAAAGTGTCCGGCTCCGGCGAGGGTCAGCCCGCAGTTGGTCGGGATCGAACCGCGGCCGGTGCTGCTCGCCAGCCGCACCGCGTAGGGAGCTTCGCATCCCGGGCGCCCTTCGGCGACTAGTTCGGCGGCCCGGACAAACACCTGAAACGGACCGGCCACATCGAGAATGTCGCGTCCCGGGAGCGGCGAGAAACACGATGGTCCTGGGGCGAACCCCTGGCGGGACGGGCTTTGGCGCGTTGGTCATGAGGCCATGCTAGGTTCGCGGAGGGCTTGGCGGCAATGACAAAGAAAGTTCATTTCCTGCCAGCCGCGAATGGAATCGCTGGGTGGCGGGATCGCCCTGGGCCCGGCGCGGGTGAACAGAGCCTAGCCGAGCGGGACCGGGTTCCTTTGGTTCATCCGCGGTTCATCGGCGGCCGCGTATGGCGCCTATGGCGCCGTTGGCCTCGGGAGGCCTTTCGGAGCTGGCGACGGAGGTTTGGATGAAGACGATGCTGACGGCGCTGGCGAGCGTCTCACTGCTGGTCGCGCCGATGGCGGCCAGTCCGTCCGCGGCCATGGCTCAGAGCCATGGGGGCGGCGCCCACGGCGGCGGCGGCTTTCACGCCGGCGCCAGGGCCGGGGGTTTCCGGGGCGATGAATTCCGGGGCTCGGGCTTCCGCAATGGCGGCTTCCGCGACGGCGAATTCAGAGGCGGGCGGCACTTCCACGACGACTTCCCGTTCTTCTTCGGCGGCGCGCTGTTCGGCTTCGGACTGGGCGCGGCCTTCTATGACCCCTGGTGGTACGGCTATCCGGTCTACTACGGCTATGGCCCTTACTACGGCGACTGGGGACCGGGCTCAACCACGCCCGCCGCCCTCATCGGCTTACCCGCCGCCGCGGGCCCAGGCCGCGCCGCCGCAGGCCTGCGGATCATGGAACTGGACGCCGGCCAGTCGAAGAACCACCTGGACTTCCCTGCTGAGTTTCAGGGCCGGTCGAACGCGGCGCTCGCCGTCTGGCGATCGAAGATTTGCTGCTGCCCGGGGTCAGGCGTGCGTAGAAGGCTTTGACCGCCTCGGCCTGACGCCTGAAGTCGGCCAGATCCCGGGCCATGGCCGCCTCGAGCAGGGCCAGCCGCCGGGGCGTGTTGAGCACCGGCATGAGCCGTTGCGCTGGGGTGTTGCGCCGGGCCT
>CAWHEE010000028.1:0-396631 GCA_963828365.1 uncultured Alphaproteobacteria bacterium
AAGACCAGGCCGATCGCTTCGAGCAGGGTGACCACCACGTCCTTGATCGACAGGCTGATGAACGGCGAGGTGTCGATCGGATAGACCACCTTGATGTCGGGCGGCAGGGTAGCCGACAGCGTCCTTCATCTTGGCCTTGACCGCCTTGATGGTGGCCAGGGCGTTGGCGCCGGGCGCCAGCTTGATGGCCAGGCCCGTGGCCGGGAAGCCGTTGTAGCGCGCGATGAAGGCGTCGTTTTCGGCGCCGATCGCGACGCGGGCGACGTCGCCGAGCCGGACGGCGCGAGCCGTCGGGATTGGTGCGCAGCAGGATCTGGCGGAATTGATCGGGCGTGGTCAGCCGCGACTGAACGCTGACGATGGCGTTCAGCCTCTGGCCCTTGACGGTCGGCAGGCCGCCGATCTGGCCGGCCGAAACCTGGGCGTTCTGCGCCGCCACCGCGCTGGTGACGTCGCCGACGGTGACCTGCAGATTGGCCATCTTCAGCGGATCGAGCCAGATCCGCATGGCGTATTGCGAGCCGAAGAACTGGGTGTCGCCGACGCCCGGTGACGCGGCTCAGCGGATCCTCGATCTTGGAGGCGATGTAGTCGCCCAGGTCATCCTGGTCGTGGCTGCCGTCGATGGATTCGAGCCCGACGATCAGGGCGAAGTTGCGCGCCGACTTGGTGACCGTCAGGCCCTGCTGCTGGACTTCCAGCGGCAGCAGCGCGCGTCGCCGACTGCAGCTTGTTCTGCACCTGCACCTGGGCGGTGTCGGGATTGGTTCCCTGGGCGAAGGTCATGGTGACCGTGGCCGTGCCCGAAGAATCGCTGGTCGAGGAGAAATAGAGCAGATGATCGAGCCCCTTCATCTGCTGCTCGATGATCTGGGTGGTGGTGTTCTCCAGCGTCTGGGCGTCCGCGCCGGGGAAGATCGCGGTGACCGAGATCTGCGGCGGCGCCAGGGCCGGGAACTGGGCGATCGGCAGGGCGCGGATCGCCAGCACGCCGGCCAGCACCAGCACCAGGGCGATCACCCAGGCGAAGATCGGTCGGTCGATGAAGAAGCGCGACATGCCGGCTCTAGCTTCCGCCGGCCGCGGGGCGGGCCTGGACCTTCGCGCCCGGGTGCAGGTTGACCAGGCCGTCGACGATCAGCTTGTCGCCGGCCGCCAGGCCCGCCGGTGACCAGCCATTTGTCGCCGATCGCCTGGTCGGTCTTGACCATCCGCTGCGCCACGACATTGCCGGGGCCGACCACCAGGGCGACGGCCTCGCCACGCTCGTTGCGCGTGACGCCGGTCTGCGGCGCCAGCAGGCCGTCCTTGCGCACGCCCTCGATCAGGCGCGCGCGGACATACAGGCCCGGCAAGCAGGACCCCGTCCGGATTGGGGAAGGTCGCGCGCACGACCACCGCGCCGGTGGTGGGATCCACGGTCACGTCGGCGAAGCGCAGCACGCCCGCGATCGGATAGACCGCGCCGTTGGGCAGGATCAGCTGCACGCTGGCGGTGTCGGGCGCCGGCTGGCTGACGTCGCCGCCGCGCATGGCCGCGCGCAGGTCGAGCAGGGCGGCCG
Source organism: uncultured Alphaproteobacteria bacterium (assembly GCA_963828365.1). Classification (GTDB taxonomy): domain Bacteria; phylum Pseudomonadota; class Alphaproteobacteria; order Caulobacterales; family Caulobacteraceae; genus Acaudatibacter. The sequence goes on from CAWHEE010000028.1 coordinate 1,563, forward strand.
CCGACTGGGTGACGTCGACATAGACCTGATCCATCCGCTGGATGGTCGCCAGCGCCTCGGTCTGACCGGCCTGCACCAGCGCGCCGGGCGTGAACAGCGAGCGGCCGATCCGTCCCGAGATCGGCGCGCGGATCTGGGTAAAGCCGAGATTGACCTGGGCCGCCGCCACCGCGCCGCGCCCGCGACCACGGCGGCCTTGGCCTGTTCCGCCGCCGCCTGGGCGTTGTCGGCGTCCTGCTTGCTGACCCCGTCGATCGCCACCAGCTTGCGATAGCGGTCGGCCTGAAGCTGGGTGGAGCGGATGTTGGCCTGGGCCTGGGCGAGTTGGCCCTGGGCGCTCAGCAAGGCGGCGCGATAGGGCGAATCCTCGATCTCGTAGAGAACCTGGCCCGGCGTGGACGAGCGAGCCCTCGGCGAAGTCGCGCCGGCTTGATCGACGCCGCTGACCTGGGGGCGCACATCGGACGACTCCATCGCCGAAACCCGGCCCGGCAGTTCGGTGGTCAGGGTCACCGGCTCGGTCTGCAGGACCACATAGCCGACCGTGGGCGGCGGCATCGGCGGCGGCGGCTTCTTGCCGCAGGCGGCCAGGACCAGGGCATGCCGAGGCGATGCCGATGGTCGCGACGTTGAAAAGCCTCATGCGAAGTCGCCCAGGTTGCGGAAAGCAGGAAGAGGACCGCCGCGCGCCCGAACGTCGGCGAGGCGGCAGGTCGAAAATCGATACGTGGCTCTTTACGAGCGCTCCGCCCATCAGACTGGCGCGCTGCCCGGTTGCGGACGATGGAACAACCCGGCCGGCCAAGCCGGATTTTCCTAAGCGTCAAGTTAGCCGGCGTCGAGCCTGTCGTCAATCGAAGAGGTCTGCCGATCAGGCCCCGCTTCGCGGCAGTGACAGTCGCGGCGACGCTTATCGCCCCTGTCTGCCATCGCGGCCGAAGCGCCGAGCGCGCAAGGTACGTCCACGACCGTCAGGTACGCGGTCACCGCGAAATCAGGAGCGGGACCGGCATCTTCTTCAGCAGGGTTCTGGCGGCGCTGCCGAACAGGATCTCGGCCATGTGGGCGGGATTGCGGGCGCCGACGACCAGCAGGTCGCAATCCCACATCATGGCGCGGTCGAGGATAACTTCGGCGATCGGCCGGCCGCGCGACGCGACCTGTTCGACCTCGACGCGTCGCGCCATGGCGCCGCAAATGGCCGCCGATGTCGCAGCCGGCGTTTTCGCCCAGCAGCTTGCAGGCGGCGGGGTCGACGATCACCACCTTGACCGAGGACGCCGCCACCAGGAAGCTCATGGCGTCGGTGACCGCGCGCCGGGCCTCGGGCGTGGCGTTCCAGCCGATCATGACCCGCTCGCCGATCGACTCGCCCTTCCAGCCGTTGGGCACGATCAACAGGGGCACGCCGCTGGCGAGCAGCATCTTCTCGGCCGAGACGTCGTCGGGAAGGCCGTTGGGCGCAGGATGGCCGATGACCAGCAGATCGGAGTGAAGCGAATTGATGACCGCCGTTTCCGGCGGATGTCCCGATGAATGGGACGGAAATTCGCAGCGAGACGTTCAAGCCGGCGCAGAGTTTGCGGAAGTATTCGCCCACCTCTTCGGTCGTGCAGGCGCAGGCCTCCTCGACCCGCCGTTCGTGGGCGATCACGCCGCCCATCGCCTTGCCGCTGCGCGCATACGCCATCGACGGGTGCGACGAGACGCCATTGAAGATCACATAGACGCCGATCAGATGGGCGCCCCAGCGCTCGGCGAAGGCGACCGCGTGCGCCATCCGCCGCTTGCCTGACGGGCTCGCATCGAGGAAGACGGTTATCGTCTTCGGATCGATCGGCATCGTGGCGCACTCCACCTCGTTCGTGGGTGGCCGGGCGCGAGGCGTCCGGCTCCACGAACGCTCGTTTGTATCCCTTTTGCGCCAAAACGGCGCTCAGGTGTAGTGCATATTTCGCCGCACCGCCCGCCAGGAGCGGAGCTTCGCCTGACCCTGAGATCCGACCTTCGCGCCGGCTGACGAGCCCCACGTGTTCAAGAATCCAGGCGGCGAGCGAGAGGCCCGAGACGCGGAAAACCAGGGTTTTGGCGACGGTACGGCAAGGGCTGCAAAAACCTGTTGGGAAGGACTGGAAAGCGCGTGGCGGCGCCGGGCCGAGTCCCGGCAACTTTCCCGGCGAGTCAGGCATCTGGGTCGTTGCGGGCGCCGAAGCCCTCGGCGGGTCAGACCGGACTCCCCCCTCCTACCTAGCGGCGAGGAGCTGCGTGCAGGCGGCGCGGTTGTCCACGTCGGACTGGCCGGCGCAAATCGGCCACAGGCGGGCTGTTACACGAGACAGGACCGCGGCGCCTTGATGTTTGCTGCTCCAATCGCGCAGCGCGTCAGCCCAGCCCGAGAAGCGAGCACGCACGCGTCCGTTGAAAGTGTCGGGCGCTTGGCCGAGTTCGTCGACCACGGCATCGGCGCTGCGTTCCACCTCGCCGGCATCTCCGGGGGAGAGCCTTATCACCGCCTGTGTGTATCTGGTGGCCCAGGAGACGCGGCTTGCGCGGCCTTCCGCGGTGTCAGCGGCGCGCCGGGCCCAGGCCAGCGCCGCCTTGGTGTCGCCGTCCTCCTCGGCCAAGTCGGATAGGTCGGACATGTAGTAGAATGGCGTGGCGGAACGAGGGAGCTCGGCTTCGAGCAGCCGCCTTGCCGCTTGGCGGTCGCCGGCGTCGTCGAGAAGGGAGGCGGCGTCGGAGACCACGGAGAGTCGTTCCATGGGCGAACGCGCCGCCGCGTCAGCGGCCGCGACACGACCGCGCACGGTCGCAAGGACGGGCGCCGGCATCGGGCCTGATGTGGGCTTATAGAAATCAATCATCGCCTGGGCGGTCATCATGCGGTCGACGATCGGCAGCGCTGGGTCGGCCGCCGCGCGACCGAGCCCTGCCAGAAGCTCCGCACCCAGTCGGGCGCGCTGCCTGGCATCGGGTACGAGCTTGACGAGCTGCCCACCTTCGAATTCCAGCATCTGCAAATTCGCGCGGATTTCGGCCGGATCCGCAAGGATGCCAGACAGGATGGTTGGAATGCGCGCGGAATCCGCCGCGTTCGGCGGAACGAGCGTGGGGCTTCCCGCCATGAAGGTGGGCGCAATGAGCGCACGCAATGCGAAACGGCGGGCGAGGGCCCTGTCCGGCGCCGCCAGAGCGAGGCTGTCGAGCAACGCCACGACCTGTGCGGGATCACTGACCACCTCCGGATCGCTCTCCCAGGTGAAGCTGGCGAGGATCTTCCATTCGTCCGCGGTCAGATGCGTGGGGTCGTTGCGGACCTTTGCCACAAGCTCCAGCGCCGTGCTCTGACGCCCGGTTGTCGCCTGGAGCAGACCTGACGCCGCTTCAGGCTCGATAAGGCCATCGAGGCGGGTAATTTCGGAGCCGTCCGCCCTGAGGATGATGAGGGTGGGGTAGCCTGCGATCGCGTAACGCTGGGCCCAGGCCTGGGCGCCTTTGAAGTCGCCGTCGAGGTAGACGGGGATGAAATTCCGGGTCTCGGCAATGAAGGCGCTATCCTGAAACACCGTGGCTTTCAGGCGTGCGCAAGGCGGGCACCAGCGTGCGCCCCAGTACAGCAGCACCGGCTTGCCGCTTGTCTTGGCTTCCAAGAACGCGTCCGCCACGTCGCCGTCTCGCCAGGCGATGCCGCCCGGCTGCGGGGTCGAGGCGATGGCGGCTGTGGCGCAGGCGATGGTCAGCGCGAGCACGATGAACCTGGCCCTGAGCATGGTTTCTCTCCAGCTTCGGTGTTGTGGGGATGAGAGACGGGTAGAAACGTAAAATCGCCTGAGTCGGCGAGCAAGTTAGATTGCGGCGGCCGAACCACGGTAGAATACCATATTCGGGGCCGGCTGTCGCCACCCGTCAATCTTCGAGATCGGTCGAGAGCACGGTCGGATCTCAAAAAGGCTGGCGCCGAATTGATCGAACCGGCACTACGCGGTCTCAAGTTGGTCGACGTACCGCACTGCAAAACCCGCTCATCCCCGGCATACCAATCGAATGGCGGCGCGGATCGTGCGGAAACCGTCGCGGTGGTCGCGCCGAGATGAGCGGTGACCTCGATGGGCGCGATTTCGCGAGATGAGGTGACCCCCCTACCCCTCCGTCGTCTTCAGCAGAGCGGTGGGTGTCGGCAGGAAGCGGTCGCTGAACGGCAGGATGGCCGCGCCGATGGCGGCGGCGTCGGCGGCGAGGGCGGCGCGCATCACCGGGGCGACGGCGGGAATGGATTGGGCGCGGCGGCGGAGACGGTGGTTGATGCGGTCGCACAGGCCGTTGACGATCTTGGCCGGCAGACGGCCGCCGATCAGGATCGCCTCGGGGTCGATGGCGCAGGTCAGCACCAGCAGGGGATCGAACAGGGCTTCGGCCGACAGGTCGAGCCATTCGTCGATCATCGGCCGGGCGCTGGCTTCGACGCTGGTCAGCTGGCCGGGCGTGGTGGCCGCGACGCCGCGATCACCGAGATAGTCATACAGCGCCGACAGCGAAACGATGTCCTGCAGGCAGGTGGCGTTGGCCGGCGCATTGGCCAGGCCCGGGCGCACCGGCAGAAACCCGATCTCGCCGCTGAGGCCATGCGCGCCGCGGAAATAGGCCCCCTCGACCACCAGCCCGCCACCGAGGCCGGCGCTGATCAGCAGATAGACGAAGCTGCGGGTGCGCAGGCCGTGACCGAAGCGAAGTTCGCCGATGGCGGCGGCGGCGGCGTCGTTCTCGATCAGCACCGGGTGCGGCAGGACATTGGCCAGCAGGGCGGCGACGTCGGTGTCGTCCCAGACGCTGTAGGTTGCGGGGCGATGCGGCAGGTTGGCGCCGCCCGGGCCGAACGGCAGGGCCACGCCGATGCCGGCCAGCCGGGCCGGATCGACCGCGCCGGCCTTGACGATCTTGCCGACCTGCGCGCGCACGAAGGCGAGGATGGCGTCGGGCAGGGCGAAGTCCACCTCGCGGGTGGCGCGGGCCCGGACCCGGCCGACGAAATCCAGCGCCACCAGGGTGACGTGGTCGCGGTCGATGTTGAGACCGAACGAATAGGCACCGTCGGGGTTTATCGCCAGACACATGGCCGGCTGGCCGCGGGCGCCGTGCAGGCGGCCGGCTTCGACGATCAGGTTTTCGGCCAGCAGCCGCTTGGTGATGTTGGCGATGGTCGGCGCGGTCAGGCCGATGATGTCCGTCAGTTCGGTGCGAGTGATCGGGCCGTTGACGCGGATCGCCTGCAGGGTGACCCGCTGGTTGTGGTCGCCGGCGCGCTCCAGATTCGATCCCGACAAGCCGCCGGCGAACGTCTTCGGCCGGTCCGGCCGGCCGAGGCGCACCGCCTCATCCATCTTGGCGAAGTCTCCGTTCACGGCGTGTCTATAGCATCGCCAGCGACGACGCGCCAATAAGCCAAATTAAAATAATAGATCGACATACAGGGCCTTCCAAGGCTAGAACAGGGGTGCATGAGACAGGGTGTGGATGAGTTCACACAAGATCGAGGGCCAATCGGCCTTCTGCGCCGCGACTTGCACGCCACGGCCCTGAAAAATGCCGAAATTCCTCACAATTGTCTGCTCGCACATCTACGGCTTTCCGGTTCATGACTTTAACAATCTGGCTCGGAGGATGTTCCGCGCCACGCGCCAACTCGTCGCCGACATCCGGCGCACACGCGAGTTCTCCGGCGAAAAAAATAACCAAATTGATTTATGAATGTCTTGACAGTCGGCCATTGCCAATGGGAGATTGAGGCGCTCGGGGAGGTCGGGGACATGACCGGATCGCTCCGCGGGCCGGCCCGCCATCCATCGTTCGGCCCGGGTCGAGGTGCATGAGACGGGAACCCGCGGCCGGCTGCCGGACCGCGACAATAAGCATCCATTAGGGGACACCACATGATCCAACATCACCTCGCCGCTCGCTCGGCGCTCCTGACGGCGACATCGGTCCTCGCCCTGGCGGCGGGCGCGCCGGCGTTTGCTCAGAAGGCGCCGGGCGACACCGGCGCCGCCAACAACAAGGGCACCGAGGTTCAGGAGATCGTCGTCACCGGCTTCCGCGCCTCGCTCGAGTCGGCGCTGCAGGTGAAGCGCAACGCCATACTGCCGATCGAATCGGTGGCGCCGGAGGACATCGGCAAACTACCCGACCAGAACGTCGCGGAATCTCTCCAGCGGCTGCCCGGCGTCCAGATCGACCGCTCCCAGGGCCAGGGCACCGCGGTGCTGATCGACGGTCTGCGCTACAATCTGACCACCCTGAACGGCGACATCTTCCTGACCGGCAAGGAATTCTACGTGTCGGGCGAGGCTTCCGGCGGCGGCGCCGGCGGCAACTCCCAGTACGGCTCGCTGGAGGGCGTCCCCTCCGAAGAAATCAACGGCATCGACGTCTACAAGAACCCCCAGGCCTCGATGACCGAGGGCGGCCTCGGCGGCACGATCGACCTGAAGACCCGCGATCCGCTGCAGCAGCCGAACGGTTTCCATATCGGCGGCAACGCGCGAGCCACCGTCGCTTCGGGCGACAATACCTGGACCCCAGTGGGCGCCCTGGTCGGCTCGTACAAGTTCAGCGACCGGCTGGCGCTCACCGCCAGCGTTTCCTACAATTCCGAGGACACTCACACCAAGGAGTTCCAGGCCCAGAACCGCAATCAGTGGGTGATCACCGATTCCGCGACCGGCCCCTATACCGGCAGCCTGACCCCGGCCGGAATCACCGCCCTGCCGAATAACCAGCTGTATATCGACCCGCAGCTGGCCTATTTCACCGACCAGTACGACAAGCGTCGCACGCTCGGGGCCACCGTCGGCCTGGAGTTCAAGGCCAGCGACAGCGTCACCGCCGGCGTCAACTGGTTCTATTCACGTGAGGCCGACACCAACATCAGCTATACCGACAAGGTCTGGTTCAACGGCCAGGGCCAGTCGAACGCCGCCCAGATCCTGGCTCAGGGCTATCCGTCGGGATGCGTCGTTAACGCGGCCGGTTGCTACACCTCCGCCCAGTTGTCGGCGGCCGACGCGACCAATCCGTTCTACGCCTTGCCGGGCATCGATCCGACCCATAGCTACAATATAGATGGCCACGGCGTGGTGCAGAACGCCACGTTCAACGCCAATGGCGCTGAAACCGCGACCCTCTACCAGCACGACCTGGCCCAGGCGAACAACGTCCAGTTGTTCCTGAAGTTCGACAACGGCGGCCCGCTGAAGGCCGACCTGCACGGCTCCTACGCCTATGCGACGTCCAATTTGCAGGCAGCACAGGCCGACGTGGAGCATGGTCTCTACAACAATTTCTCCGGGGTCGGCACCTCGCCGACCGCGCCTGGCTGCAACAACGGCGCCTCGACCTGTTCGAACGGCAACCACGGCTATGAATTCGCCTGGAACAACGGCGGCACGTCGGGTCTGCCCAGCGTGTCCTATCTGGCGCCGTTCACCGACGTGCTGAGCAACCCCAACTATACGACCTTCAAGTCGAACTGGGCCTGGGCCAACCTGACGTCGCAGAAGCAATGGGCCGTGCGTGGCAACCTCGCCTACAAGCCGAGCTTCATCAGCAATGTCGACTCGGTGTTCACCGCCGGCTTCCGGGTCGCCGGGCGGGACGTCAACGAAACCTTCGGTCGCTACCTGATCAACAGCAACAACGGCACGACCACCATCCCCGTGTGCTGCCAGACCCCGGGAGTCACCGGCCCCTGGCTATACTATCAGGATCCCGGCTATGCCGGCATTCCCTACTCGACCGCCATCTCCAACCCGGGGCTGGCCGAGCAGGTGAACAATTTCGGGGCCGGTAACATTCTCGTGAAGAATCCGTACACCGGCGGCATGACCAACCCCTCGACCTACCTCAATACGGTGTGGAACAACGGCGGCAATCCCGCGCTGACCAACAATACCGAGCGTTTCTTCGTCGATGGTCTCAGCTCGTTCCGGGTCAACGAGACGACGACCGCAGGCTATCTGATGGGCGACATCGGCGGCCCGAGCGATCGTTTCCACGTCAACTTCGGCGTCCGGGTGGTCGACACCGACCTGACCATCGACAACGGGCAAACCGCGCAGAGCCCGACCTATTACGGCACGGCGTCGTGGAACGGGGTCGACTCCAATGTCGTGGCGGTCTCGACGCATCGCAACTACATCGACGTCCTGCCGACCTTCAACTTCGTGCTCGACGTCGCGGACGATCAGAAGATCCGGTTCGGGGCCGCGCGGGTGGTGGCGCCGCAGGACCTGTATTCGCTCGGCCTGGGCAACTCCTACAACTTCACGCGCAGCGGGTCCGGCACCACCTTCGTGTTCGCCGGCGGCGCCTCGGGCAACCCCAACCTGGACCCCTACCGCGCAACGCAGTTGAACCTGGCCTACGAGAACTATTTCACTCGCGGGGCCATCGTCAGCGTCGCCGGCTTCTACAAGGCGGTCGACAACTTCGTCGAAACCCAGAACGTCGCGACCACGGTCGGCGGCACGACCGCCGACGTGACCGAACCGGTGAACGGCGGCAAGGGATACATCTATGGCGCGGAACTGAGCTTCCAGTATTCCTTCGGCGATGACTTTCTGCCGGTGCTGAAGGGCTTCGGCCTCTACGCCAACTATACCCGCTCGGAGTCGTCGTCCGATCAGATCACCGCCTTTTCGGCCAAGGCGCCCATCCCCGGGGTCTCCAAGGATGCCTTGACCGTGACCGGCTTCTACGAGCGAGCCGGCTTCTCCGCCAGGCTGTCGTATTCCTGGCGCGACACCGCGGTGAACGACTCGCTGGTCGGCTCCTCGTTCGCCTTTGCGGACCAGAGCGGCAACTCGAAGGTGTATCAGGTGTTCGCGGCTCCCTATGGCCAACTCGACGGGCAGATCGGATACGACTTCAATTCGCGGATCGGCGTGATCTTCTCGGTGGAGAACATCACCTCCTCCGCCTTGCATACCTACCTGCAATGGCCGAACCAGCCCTTCACCTACGACAACAGCGGGCGCCGCTACTTCCTCGGAGTGAAATTCAAGTTCTGATCCCAGGACGCCGCGTGGCTGGTCGTCTCCCTCGCGGGAGGCGACCGCGCGGCGGAATTCGGAGTCGGGGCGGTCGACGACCGTCGCTGAATCCCTTCATCGTCGCCGTCGGCGGCATTTCCCCCGGCAGGGGCAGGAGAGCTGACCGGGAGCGGCTGGATGGCGAATGACGCACGCATAAAACGGATCGCCATCGTCGGCGGCGGCACGGCGGGTTGGATGACGGCCGCCATTCTGGCCCGTGCCCTGCCCGGCTACGGCTGCGCGATCACCGTCATCGAGTCGCCGGACATCGGTACGATCGGCGTGGGCGAGGCGACCATTCCGCCGTTTGTCGACCTGTTGCGCTTCCTCGACATCAACGTCGCCGATTTCGTCCGGCACACCAAATCCACCTACAAGCTCGGCATCAAGTTCAGCGAGTGGCGCGCTCGGGGCGAAAGCTACTGGCACCCCTTCGGCTCGTTCGGCGCCCCGATCAATCGACGCCCGTTCCACCATGCATGGTTGAAGGCGAAGGCGGACGGGGTCCCCCTGGCGCTGAACGACTACAGCCTGTGCGCGGCGCTCGGCGACGCCGGCCGCTTCCGCCGTCCGGACCCGGCCGCCGGCGGGCCGGTGGCCGGCCTGCGCTACGCCCTGCATTTCGACGCCGGCCTGGTCGCCCAGTATCTGCGCGCCTACGCCGAGAAGCTCGGCGTCATCCGTCTGGAACGCACGGTCGCCGGCGCGACCCGGCGGGAGGACGGCTTCCTCGACGAACTGTGCTTCGCCGATGGCTCTCGCCTCGCCGCCGACCTCTACATCGATTGCAGCGGATTTCGCGGCGTTCTCATCGAACAGGTGATGCAGACCGGCTACATCGACTGGACCCGCTGGCTGCCGTGCGACCGCGCCGTCGCCGTCCCCACCCAAATGGCGCGGGCCCGCCCCCCTTATACCGAGGCCAGCGCCCGACCGGCCGGCTGGCGCTGGCGCATTCCGCTGCAACATCGGGCGGGCAACGGCTATGTGTATTGCAGCGCCGATATCGCCGACGACCGGGCGGCCGAGGATCTTCTTGCGCAGGTGGGCGAGACGCCGCTGGCCGAGCCGCGACTGCTGCGCTTCGTCACCGGGCGTCGGAAGCTGTTCTGGAACCGCAATTGCGTAGCCATCGGTCTGGCGTCGGGCTTCCTCGAGCCCTTGGAGTCGACCAGCATCCATTTGGCGATGAGCGGCGTCTACAACCTGCTCGAACACTTCCCCGACACCGGCTTCGAGCCGCGCAACATCGCCTCCTACAACGACGACCTGACCCTGGAGATGGAACGGGTCCGCGACTTCATCGTCCTGCATTATTGCGCGGCCGGACGCGTCGGCCCGTTTTGGGACCGTTGCCGGGCCACACCGCCGCCGGACAGCCTGCAGGAGCGCATCGCCTTCTTCCAGGAAACCGGCAAGATCCGCGTCAGGCCCGGAGAGCTCTTTACCGACCTCAGCTGGTTCTATGTCCTCGATGGACTGGGGGTGCGGGCGGCTCGCACCGACCCGCTGATGGATGTCGTGGGCTCGGCGCGACTGCGCGAGATACTCGCCGAACTCGCCCGCGCCACCGCCGCCGCGGCCCGCGACGCCCCCACTCACGACAGCTATTTCACGGCGGCCTGATCGACAGCCTGAACGAGCGGCCCCGCGCCACGCCAGGCGCCTTCCACCGGAGCGACCATGCAATTCACGCACACCCGGACCCTGAGCGCGGCGCTCGCCCTTTGCGCCTTGATGACCGGCGCCGGCCAGGCGTTCGCGCAGGTCGCGCACGCGGCGCTGTGGCCCGCCGCGGCCTCGCCCGCCGCCATCACCGATGCGGCCACCGAGGCGCGCATCACCGCGCTGATGGCCCGGATGTCCGTGGAGGAGAAGGTCGGCCAGACCATTCAGGCCGACATTTCGACGATCGCCCCCGCAGATCTGCGACGCTATCCCTTGGGGGCCTTGCTGGCCGGGGGCAATTCCTCGCCCGGCGGCGACAAGCACGCCTCGCCCGCCACCTGGGTCGCGTTCCTGGAGGCGTTTCGCGCCGTCGCCCAAGAGCAGCGGGCGGGCCACACGCCGATCCCCATCCTGTTCGGCATCGACGCGGTGCACGGCCACCAGCGTATCGTCGGCGCCACTGTCTTTCCTCACAACATCGGCCTGGGCGCCGCGCGCGACCCCGAACTGATGCGCCGGATCGGCGAGGCCACCGCCGAGGAGGTGGCCGCCACCGGGGCCGACTGGACCTTCGCTCCCACGGTTGCGGTGCCGCGCGACGTCCGCTGGGGCCGCACCTACGAGGGTTTCGCTTCCCAACCCGAGGTCGTCGCCAGCTACGCCGGCCCGATCACCCTGGGAATCCAGGGACCGCTGGCGGCCGGCCAACCCCTGAGCCCTGGCCACATCGTGGGCTCGGCCAAGCATTTCCTCGCCGATGGCGGCACGGCCGGCGGCAAGGACCAGGGCGACGCGGTGCTATCCGAAGCCGACCTGATCGCCTTGCACGCCCAGGGCTACCCGCCGGCGATCGACGCCGGCATTCTGACGGTGATGGCATCGTTCTCGAGCTGGAACGGCCGCAAGCATACCGCCAACGCCAGCCTGCTCACCGACGTGCTCAAAGGCCGGATGGGTTTCCAGGGATTCGTGGTCGGCGACTGGAACGCCCACGGACAGGTCCCCGGCTGCCGCAACGACGACTGTCCGGCGGCGCTCGCGGCGGGCCTGGACATGTTCATGGCGCCGGACAGCTGGAAAGGACTGTTCGACAACACCCTGGCCGAGGTCGGGTCCGGCCAGATTCCGATGGATCGGCTCGATGATGCCGTGCGCCGCATTCTCAGGGTCAAGTTCAAGGCCGGCCTGTTCGCCGCCAACCGTCCGTACGAGGGTCGTTTCGACCGCCTGGGTTCGCCAGACCACCTGGCCCTGGCGCGTCGCGCGGTGCGCGAGTCGCTGGTGCTGCTCAAGAACGATGGCGGCGTGCTGCCGATCAAGGCCTCCGCCAAAGTTCTGGTCGCCGGCGACGGGGCCGACGATATCGGGCGGCAATCCGGCGGCTGGACCATTTCCTGGCAGGGTCTCGGCAATCGCAATGGCGATTTTCCGCACGGCCAGTCGATCTGGGCGGGCATCGACGAGGCGGTCAGGCTGGGCGGCGGCCACGCTGAACTCGCGCTCGACGGGCGATTCCAGACCCGGCCGGATGTCGCCGTCGTCGTGTTCGGTGAAACCCCCTACGCCGAATTCCAGGGCGATGTCGCCACGGTCGAATACCAGCCCGACGGCAAACGCGACCTCGCCCTGTTGAAGTCGCTGAAGGCGCAGGGAATTCCGGTGGTGTCGGTGTTCCTCTCCGGCCGGCCGCTGTGGACCAATCCGGAAATCAACGCCTCCGACGCCTTCGTCGCCGCCTGGTTGCCGGGCATGGCTGGCGGCGGGGTCGCCGATCTGCTGATCCGCCGGCCGGATGGCGCGGTGAACTTCGACTTCACCGGCGTTCTATCCTACCCGTGGCCGCGACGGGCCGACCAGGCCCCGCTGAATGTCGGCGAGGCGGGCTATGAACCGCAGTTCCCCTATGGCTATGGTCTGGCCTACGCCCGACCGGCCGAGGTGGGACATCTGTCGGAGGACGCGGGAACGCGGCTCGCCGGACCGAACGTCGAGACTTATTTCGCCGCCGGCCACGCCCTGGCCCCCTGGACGATGTCCGCCACCGGCTCTCTCGTGCTGCGGCCCATCGACGCCGGCGCGCAGGAGAACGCGCGCCTGGCGCAATGGTCGGGGGCCGGCGACGGCGCTCTGAGCTTCGTGGGTCCCGCCGCGGACATCTCGCGCCAGACGACCGGCGCAATGGCGATCGCCATGCGTTATCGACTGGACGTTACGCCGTCCGCGCCGGTGAGTCTGGCGATGGCTTGCGGCCCCGGCTGCGGCGCGAGTCTCGACGTGTCGTCCCGGCTCGCCGACGCCGGAAGCGGCAAATGGCGGACGCTCAGCGTGCGGCTGTCCTGCTTCCAGGCGGCGGGGGTCCGCGTGGCCGGGGTGACCTCGCCATTCCGCCTGAGCACCCCTGGCGCACTGTCCATCGCCTTCAGCGACATCCGCCTGGTGTCGGACGATACCGACGGCGCCTGTCCGCCATTGACCGGCGCCCGGGAATGAGACGGCGGCGCCCCTCGCGCCGACACGATTGTCGATGCGATCGATTGCGACCAAAGACCTCTGCCTTATTCCGGGCGCATGAAGCTAAAAGGCCCTGCCATGATCTCGCCCACCGTCACCAAACTCCTGCTGTTCGGCGCGACCGGCGATCTCTCGCAGCGCATGCTGTTGCCGTCGCTATACAATCTGCATGTCGACGGCCTGCTGCCGCCGGGACTGCGCATCGTCGGGTCGGCGCGCAGTGCGATCGGGACTTCCGAGTTCCGCGATCTGGTGGCGCAGAGCCTCGAGCGGTTCGTACCGTCGGAACGCCGCGGCGGGATTGATATCGCGGCCTTCCTGGCTCGCATCTGCTATTGCTCGCTGGATGTCACCCACGCCGGGCAGTTCAAGGATCTGGCGAGCAGCGTCGATGCCGGACCCGATGACGGCGTGGCGATATTCCTGTCCACTGCCCCGAGCCTGTTCGAGGCTACGATCCGCGGCCTGACCGGCGCGGGACTGGCCGGGCCCAACGTGCGGATCGGTCTGGAAAAGCCGCTGGGCCACGACCTGGCGTCCTCGATGCTGATCAATGACGCGGTCGCCACCGCCTTTCCGGAGTTGCGCACCTTCCGCATCGATCATTATCTCGGCAAGGAGACGGTGCAGAACCTGATCGCTCTGCGCTTCGCCAACGCCATGTTCGAACCGCTGTGGAACGCGCGCGGTATCGCTCACGTTCAGATCACGGTCTCCGAAACGGTCGGACTGGAGGGCCGTGGTGATTTCTACGATGGGGCAGGCGCCCTGCGTGACATGGTCCAGAACCACATGCTGCAGCTGCTCAGCCTCGTGGCGATGGAACCGCCGGCCAACGCCGATGGGACCTCCGTCCGCGACGAGAAGGTCAAGGTGTTGCGCTGCCTGCGTCCCATCGACAGGACCACCGCGACGACGCACACGGTGATCGGACAATATGCCGACGGCATCGTGCGTGGCGAAGCGGTGAGGGGCTACACCACCGACCTGGGGCGGTCCTCCGACACCGAGACCTTCGTGGCGCTCAAGGCCCATGTCGACAACTGGCGATGGCAGGGGGCGCCCTTCTATCTTCGCACCGGCAAGCGCCTGCCGCTGCGCCAGTCGGAAATCTTCATTCAGTTCAAGGCTGTGCCGCATTCGATGTTCAATGGCGTCGGGGCTGCCTTGGCGCCCAACAAGCTGGTGATCAGCCTGCAACCCGAGGAGAGCGTCCGGCTGCTGGTGATGGCCAAGGCGCCGGGACTGGACCGCGACGGCCTGCGGTTGCGCGAAGTGGCGCTCGACCTCAGCCTGACCACCGCCTTCGCCGGCGTGCGGCGGCGGATCGCCTACGAACGCCTGCTGATCGACCTGATCGACGGCCAGCAGACCCTGTTCGTGCGGCGCGACGAGGTGGAGGCGCAGTGGGCCTGGGTCGACGCGATCCGTGACGGCTGGGCGGCGAACGGCATGACGCCGCGTCCCTATACGGCCGGAACCTGGGGCCCCTCCTCCGCCATCGGTCTGGCCGAACGCGACGGCGTCAGCTGGCATGAATAGGGTGTTCCGCGCATGAGCCTGCACCCCGCGGTGGCCGCGGTGACCGCCCGGATCGTCGAGCGCTCGGCGCCGACGCGCCGCGCCTATCTCGATTTCATCGCCCGTCAGCGGGAGGCGAGCCTGCGGCGGCCGGAAATGTCGTGCGGCAATCTCGCCCATGCCTTCGCCGCGGCGGGCGAAGACAAGGCCGCCATCCGATCGGGCCGGGCGATGAACATCGCCATCGTCACCGCCTACAACGACATGCTCTCGGCGCATCAGCCGTACGCGCGCTATCCCGACCAGATCAAATTGTTCGCCCGCGAGGCGGGGGTCACCGCCCAGGTCGCCGGCGGCGTGCCGGCCATGTGCGATGGCGTCACCCAGGGCCAGCCCGGCATGGAGCTGTCGCTGTTCAGCCGCGACACCATCGCGCTCGGCGTCGCTGTGGCCCTCAGCCACGCCATGTTCGAAGGCGCCCTGCTGCTGGGAATCTGCGACAAGATCGTCCCCGGACTACTGATCGGAGCCCTGCGTTTCGGCCACCTGCCCACCGTCCTGGTCCCGGCCGGCCCGATGCCGTCGGGGCTCGCCAACAAGGAGAAGCAGCGCGTCCGCCAATTGCATGCCGAGGGCAAGGCCAGCCGCCAGGAGCTGCTGGAGGCTGAAGCCGCCAGCTACCACGGGGCCGGCACCTGCACCTTCTACGGCACCGCGAACTCGAACCAGATGATGATGGAGGTGATGGGCCTGCACGTGCCCGGCGCCGCGTTCGTCAATCCCGGAACGGGGCTGCGCCAGGCCCTGACCCGCGAAGCGGTGCGCGCCGTGGCCGCCATCGGCTGGGAGGGCGCCGACTATCGCCCGCTCGGCCGCTGCATCGACGAAAAGGCCATCGTCAACGCCGCCGTCGGGCTGATGGCGACGGGCGGTTCGACCAACCACGCCATCCATCTGCCCGCCATCGCCCGGGCGGCCGGCATTCGGATCGACTGGGAGGACCTCGACGCCCTGTCGGCGGCGACGCCGCTGATCGCGCGCATCTACCCCAATGGCTCGGGTGACGTGAACCAGTTCCAGGCAGCCGGCGGCATGGGGTTCGTGATCGCCACCCTGCTGGAAGCGGGCCTGTTACATCAAGACATCCTGACCGTCGCCGGCCAGGACCTCGCCGATTATTCCCGCGCGCCGCGCCTGCAGGAAACTGCCGTGACCTGGGACTCTGCGCCCAGGATCTCCACCGATCCCACCATTCTGCGGTCCGCCGCCGAGCCGTTCGACGTGGAAGGTGGCATGCGTCTCGTGCAAGGCAATCTCGGCCGGGCCGTGTTCAAGGTGAGCTCGGTCGACGAATCCCGGCGCACGCTGCAGGCCCCGGCCCGGGTTTTCACCGACCAGGACCAGGTCCTGGCCGCCTTCAAGGGCGGTGAACTCGACCGCGACGTCGCGGTGGTCGTCCGCTTCCAGGGGCCGCGGGCCAACGGCATGCCGGAACTGCACAAGCTGACCCCCGCGCTCGGCGTATTGCAGGATCGCGGTTTCAACGTCCTGCTGGTCACCGACGGACGAATGTCAGGCGCCTCGGGCAAGATTCCGGCGGCTATCCACGTCAGCCCCGAAGCGGCCCGCGGCGGCCCCATCGCCAGGGTCCGCGACGGCGACGTGATCAGGATGTGCGCCGAACAGGGAGAACTCCTCGTCCTGGTCCCGCCCGCCGAATGGGAGGCCCGCGAGCCTGCCCCATCCCCTCCCCAGACCTGGGGAATGGGTCGTGAACTGTTCGCCATCATGCGCGCGACCGCCGACGATCCCGAACAGGGCGCCTCGGCCATGCTGTCGATGGCCGGTCTCTAGGTGGCGCCGATGACCGACATAGGATCGCTCATGCGGCTCTCGCCGGTCATACCGGTGCTGGTGATCGAGGACCCCGCCGAGGCGGCGCCGATCGCCAGGGCCCTTGTGGCCGGCGGGTTGCGTGTGCTCGAAGTCACCCTCCGCACCGCCGCCGCACTCGAGGCGATCGCTGAAATGAAGCGGGTGGAGGGCGCGGTCGTCGGCGCGGGCACCGTGTTGAATCCCGGCGACCTGACCGCCAGCCTCGACGCCGGGGCCGCCTTCATCGTCAGCCCCGGCCTGACCGAGTCCCTGGCGCGGGCGGCGATCGCCGCCGGCGTCGCCTTCCTGCCGGGCGTCGCGACCGCCGGCGACATCATGCGCGGCCTCGATCTGGGCCTGGGTCATTTCAAATTCTTTCCGGCCGAGGCGGCCGGTGGCCGCCCGGCGCTCAGGAGCCTGGCCGCGCCGTTCCGCCAGGCGCGCTTCTGCCCCACCGGCGGCATCACTCCCGCCAACGCCACCGACTGGCTGGCCACCCCCGGGGTCGTCTGCGTCGGCGGCAGTTGGCTGGTCCCCGCCGGCGAGCTCGATGTCGCCGCCATCGAGGCGCGCGCCAGAGAGGCCGCGGGCTGGGCCCGGACTTGAGCACTCCCGCCGGGTTCGCGGCCGACAGTCCGGTCGGCCTGGTCGCCGACATCGGCGGGACCAACGTCCGCTTCGCCCTGGCCGGGCGCACCGAAGACGGCGACGTCGCCACCGCCTTTCGCCAGGACATGCGCGCCGACGATCACGCCTGGCCTGGCTGATTGTATCGTCGCCTACCTCGACTCGCTGGGCGCCGCGCCGCGGCCCACCGAGGGGGCGTTCGGCGTCGCTTCGCCGGTAACCGGCGACCTGGTCCGCCTGACCAACCGCGACTGGTCGTTCAGCGTCGAAGACCTGCGCCGCCAGTTCGACTGGACCCGGCTGGTGGTGATCAACGACTTCGCCATCGTCGGCCATGCCCTGCCGGCGTTGCGAGCCGAGCACTGGCGCCCGCTTGCCGGGCCGGCCTGGCCCGTCGATCTGCCGCCGGTGGTCTCGCTGGTCGGCCCGGGCACCGGGCTCGGCGTAGGGGCGGTGGCGCGGGTCGGCGCCAGCCATGCGGTTCTGCCGACGGAAGGCGGCCACGCCAGTTTCGCCCCGCTGGACGCCCTGGAGATCGAGATCCTGCGCGTCCTGCTCGGCCGGTTCTCGCGGGTCTCCAACGAGAGAATCCTGTCGGGACCCGGCTTGCAGAATCTCTATGCGGCGATGGCCGAGGTGCGCGGCCAGCCCGCGCCCCTGCAAGGCGCGCCGGCGATCATGGACGCGGCGATGCGCGGCGCCGATCCGCTGGCCAGGGACACGCTGGAGCGTTTCGGCCTGATGCTCGGCGGCGTCATGGGCGATGTCGCCCTGGTGCATGGCGCGGGAGCCGTCGCGGTGGCCGGCGGCATCGCGCCGCGGATGATCGACTTTCTGGACACCGCCGCCGTGCGGGCTCGTTTCGAGGCCAAGGGGCGCGCCCATGCGCTGTTGAGCACCATCCCGATAGCGCTGATCACCCACCCCGAGCCGGCGCTGTTGGGCGCGGCGCGCCTGCTGTTCAGGTCTCCGGCTTGACCTCGACGCTTTCAGCGGGCACCGGCCGCGGCCTCTGGAAGGCGCCGTCCAGATAGACCAGCGGATCCGCCGGGCCGGTCAGCCACACCTTGCGGACTTCGCCCAGGAAGATGCTGTGGGTGCCGAACTTGTGATGCCCGACCCGGCGGCACAGCAGCGCCGCCTGGGCGTCCGCCAGCCTGGGCGCATGTTCGTCGTCTATGCTCCATTGGCCGGTCCCGAACCGTACGTCGCGCAGCCGGCTGTCCGAGAAGGCCCGCGCCACCTCGACGTGGCGCGTGGTCAGCACATTGACGCAGAACCAGTCGATGCACGGCCATCGCGCCATGCATCGAGACGCTCTCGTTCATGCACACCAGCAGACTGGGCGGCGTCAGCGACAGGGAGGACACCGCGGTGGCGGTCATCCCCTTGGGCGCGCCATCGAGGATCAGGGTGACGATATGGATCGTCGAGGCGACGCCGCGCATGGCCAGACGAAAATCGTCGGACAATCCGGCCGCGGGGGCCGGCGAAGCTGTACTGGACGGGTCGGTCACAGCGGCTGAACGGATCTGGGCGTTTCCAAGCCACCCGTCATAGGCGGATGGATCGGCCGCTCCAAGTCCCGCGCGGCGCCGCCAGGTCTACCGGCCACCGACGCCGGCCATCAGACGCGGGATGATTTCGCCCCGCATTCCCTCCGCGATCGCCGCCGCCAAGAGGCCATGGTCCGGCGACAGAGCGCAGACCGGGTCGGCGCGCGAGGCATCGCCGGTCAGGGCGAAGGCCTGACAGCGGCAGCCGCCCCAATCGATCTCCAGACGATCGCAACCGCGGCAGCTTTGCGGCGCGAAGGCGGGACCTCGGTACATCGCGAACACCTCGGAGCGGCGCCAGATGTCGTCCAGCGCCTGGTCGCGAACCGAGGGAAAGCTCAGGCCGGGCAGGCTCGTCGCCGCGTGGCACGGCATCGCCTCGCCGCCCGGCGAAACATTGATGATCCGGCGGCCCCATCCGCCCATGCAGGCTTTCGGTCGCGTGGCGAAGTAATCGGGTGCGACGTAGTCGATAACCACCCGTCCTTTCAGCCGCAGGCGGGCGGCTTCGACCTCGGCGGTGGCCTGTTCGAACTGGCCGGGTGTCGGCAACAGCGCGGCGCGGTTGAGCAGCGCCCAGCCATGGTACTGCACATGGGCGATCTCGATACGCGACGCTCCCAGGTCGACGCCGAGCGCCAGCATGTCGGCGACGCGGTCGAGGTTGCCACGATGCACCACGAAATTCGCGGTCAACGGCAGTCCGGCGCCGACGACGCGTGCGGCGGCGGCCAGCTTGCGGCGATGGCCGCCGCGATAGCCGCCGACGGCGTCGGCCGACCCAGGCTCGGCGTCCTGAAAGCTCAACTGGATATGGTCGATGCCGGCGGCGACCAACCCGGCGAGCGCGGCGTCGTCCAGGGTCACGCCGGAGGTTATCAGATTGGTGTACAGGCCTGCGTCGGACGCGGCTTTCACCAATATCCCCAGGTCACGGCGCGCCATCGGCTCGCCGCCGGTGAAATGGGCGTGCAGAATGCCCAGATCCGCCGCCTGTTGCAGCACCCTGATCCAGTCGCCGGTGGCGAGTTCGCCGCCGGCCCGCTGCAGTTCGAGGGGATTTGAGCAGTAGCCGCAACTCAGCGGGCACCGGTGGGTCAGCTCCGCGATCAGCGCCAGGGGCGCGTCTCGAGGCGCATCACGCGGCGTCGCGCTCACCAGCCGAGGGCTCCCTTGTCGCGCAGATTGCCGAGCATCGCCAACACGTCGGTCTCGATGACCGCCCGCGGCGCCTTGAAGGCCTGCGCGAGGTCGTCGACGATCAGCGCGATGCTGCGCACCCCGTCGATGCGCTTGAGCACTTCGACCGCGACCTCGTCGGGCATGAACAGCCGCTCGGGCGCCAGAAGCACCCAGGCGTCACGCGATCGGTCGAAGCGGAATTTGACGCCCGGCCGCAGCCGCGGGACCGCCGCCCCGTCTCCGGAGTCGCTCACCGTGCGGACTCCGGATCATAGGCCCCGGGCGGGATCAAACCGGGCTCGACATAGGCCATGTACAGGCCGTCCAGCTGCGACCAGAGCACGTCGCATTTGAACCGCAGCGCATCGAGCACCGCGGTCTGGGTGACCAGCGTCGTCGCATGCTCCTTGCAGTAGGCCAGGGCGAAGGCGCTGTCGGTCGGCGCCTGCGTCAGGCGGGCGTTGAAATACGCCAGGGTCTCGGCAGTGATCCAGTCGTAGTGGGCCAGCATGCCCGACACTCGCTCGGCGATGATGGTCGGGGCGAACAGTTCGGTCAGCGACGAGGCGACGGCCTCCAGCAATGGCCGGTCGCGCACGAAATTGACATAGGCATCGACCGCGAACCGGGTCGCCGGCAGGATGCCCTCGGTGCTTTCGACAAAGCCGCGGTCCAGGCCGACCCCCTCGGCCAGTTTCAGCCAGCGCTCGATGCCGCCGGGGCTCGTGTCGTCGCCGTCATGGTCGACCAGCCGCCGGCGCCATTCGCGGCGCAGCGCCGGGGTGGGCAGGCGCGCGGTCAGATAGGCGTCCTTGGCCGGTATCCGGCTCTGATAATAATAGCGGTTCAACGCCCAGGCGCGGACCTGCCCGCGATTGAGGTGTCCGGCGTGCAACAGGCGGTGAAACGGGTGCCGGTTGTGATAACGCTCCGCGCCGATCGCCCGCAGCGCCGCTTCCAGGCCGTCCGGCGACAGCAACTCGCCGGGCGAGGAGGATTGGTTCATAGGCTCACCTCCATTCCGTCGTAGCCGACCTCCCAGCCGGCGGCCACTGTCAGGGCGCGCTCGGGCGACTCCTCCAGCAACACCGGATTAGAATTGTTGAGGTGAATCAGGATCTTCCGCGCTTCACGCTCGAGCTCCGCGAAGGCGGCCAGCGTCCCGTCCGGCCCATCGAGGCTCATGTGGCCCATTCGCCGACCGGTCTTCGAGCCGAGGCCCGCGGCGATCATCTCGTCGTCGCGCCACAATGTGCCGTCGAAAAACACCAGGGCCGCTCCGCGCAGGCGGTCGGCGAGTTCGGCCGTCATGGCGGCGCAGCCGGGAATATAGAACGCCGTACGGCCCGCGTGACGGATCGCCGCCGCCGTCGTCATCTCGCCGAGTTCGATCGCCGGCGCCTCGCCGCCCTCGAGATACAGCGGCGTCTTGCCGGGCGCCGCGAACAGTTCGATCTCGAGACCTCCGTCGAGCGACACCGGAACGCCCAGTGGCAGCACCTCGCGCCGCACCACGTCCCGGGCCAGCACCTCGAATATCGGATTGGCGTCCAGCACCGCATGGATACCGCCGGTTGCGTAGAGCGTCATCGGCTGCCGCTCTCTGAGGGTCAAGAGGCCGGCGATCGCATCGACGTCGCCGCCGGTCAGCACGACGCCGGCGATTGGCGACGAACGCAGACCGACGCGTGGATGCAGGAACGGCGAACGCCCGATCTGCTCGCGCAGATCGGGCGATGCATTGATCAGATACCATCGATCACCGTCGGCGCTCGCCGCCAGGCCGGCTTGGGTTCGCGGCCAGAGCGCGCCGATCACCGGCGCGGGCGCGTCGGCACCCCGCTGCGTTGGAGTTCCACTGCGGGAAACCACCTCCCGCCGCCGACCCCAACACCGCCAGTTTCATGGTGGCGAATTAGGCGATCTCGGCGCTGACGTAGGCGTTGATTTCCGCGCCGCAGACGATTTCCAGCACCTTGGGTGTCTTCCAAACCATGTCGGTTCTCCTGGCAGAGGCCGAATGTCGGCCACCTCCGATAAAGGCACGAGCCGAAGATTTGTTCAACAACCCTCTGGCCAGGCGCCGCCGCTCAGAATCTATAGGTCGCCTGCAGTGTCACTTCACGCGGCGGCCCCACCGTACCGATCAGGTCTCCCGGTTCGCCGAGCGGCTTGGCGACGCTCGCCGGCAGGACATAGCGCTCATCGCCGAGGTTTGTGGCGATAACGGCGAATTCCCACGGCCCATGACTCTGATAAAACCGCACCGAGGCGTTTCCCAGACAATAGGCGTCGCCGCCCGGCGCATAGGGATCATTGTTGGGTCGCGGCGTCTTGCTGTGACAGTAGACGTCGCCGGCCAGGCCGAGAGCCCAGGCCGCGGTCAGTTGCCGCCGATAGTTGGCGCCGAAGTTGACCTCCCACGGCGCGCCTCCATAAGCTGTCCCGCTGAGATTCTGCACCGCGCCGACACAGCCGCCAGAAATACTCTGTCCCGAATAGCATTCGGCGCCGGGGTAGTTTTCGAAATGCAGGTCCGTGTAGGCGAGGAATCCATGGATCTGCAGGTCTCGATCGACATTGTAGCGTATTTTCGCCTCGACCCCCTGATTGAGAGCCGAGGCGGCGTTGGTAGTAAAGAACGAGGTCGTTTGGGCATCGAAGCCAGTGACTTGAAGATTGGTGAACTCGTATCGGTACAGCGTGAGATCCGTATAGAGGGCGCCCGCCAGCAAGGACGCCTTGGCGCCGATCTCGCCGCCCTTGGCCTTTTCCGGCTTATATTCCAACAGGCTCGCTGGACTCGAACAGGAACCTGGCTTGACGATGTTCGCCTTGGCGCAAAGTACATCGTAATTGCTCAGGTTGCCGGGGTTGGAGGAACCGCCGGCCAGATAACCTTCCTTATAAGCCCCATAAAAGGTGAGGCCCGATCGCGGCCGCCAGGTCAAGGTGGCTTCCGGCGAGGTGTCGCTCTCGCTGACACGCGGATGGAAATGTTCGCCCGCCGGCGCAAAAGGATCAAACGCGGCAAGTGGCCCGGTGAACAGCAAGTCTAGGTAGTTGAAGGTGTTCACCGCGTCGGTGGATTTCGAGTCGTGCGACCAGCGAGCCCCGCCCGCCAATTCAAGGGTGGGCGTGATCTTCCATTTTATTTGCCCGAAAGCCGAATAGGAAACCGTGCGGTTCGCCGCCGTCAGGGCCAACGTATTATACATGCCGCTATAGGCTCCCGTACCCGGATAGGGGCCAAGCGGAAAAATCTTGTCCGTATTGTTCAGAAAACGGTCGTCGTACTCGTAATATCCGCCGGCCGTGAAATTCAACGGCCCGTCGAACGCGGAGGCGGCGCGCACTTCCTGGGTGAAGGTCTTGTTGTCGTCACGCTGCGCGTCTAGCGCCTGGGCGAATACCGTAAGATCATAGTTGTCGTAACCGGCCTGAACAGCGTCGTAGAAGCCGGTGACCGATGTCACCGTCACCTTGCCGATACGCTGGTTCATCGTCAGGGTCGTCAGATAGGATCGATCATTGGAGAACGGTTGACCATTCGCCGGGCCTCCCAGAAAGTGGGAGGTGACCTGCGGCGGCGCATTGCCGTTGGATATCGTGCCGTTACCGGCGCTGCACGGACCATAGGGATCCTGAAAGCTCAGCAACGGATTGAGCAGATCGATGCTCGTCGGGTGGCTGTATCCCGGAGCGCAAGCGGCGACCCCGTTGATCAGCGACTCGCCATTGTCCGAATAGTCGCTGCCTGAAAATTTCAGCGTGGCATCGAAGGCGTCGTTGGGCCGCCAGACAGCAGTCAATCGTCCGATCACGAATTTGGTTTGCGGACGCTCGGGCGCCGCGCCCGGCAGCGTGAAACCGGTCTCTCCGGGAAACGGATCGGGCAGTGGCCGGGCGAGATTGCGCACCGTCCCGCCTTGCATGTCGCTGTAGCGCAACGCGACCCGCACGGCGAGGGTGTCGGTCAACGGCGCGGATACCGCAAATTCACCGAACGGCGTACGGGTGGCGACCTCATAGCCGGCGCGGACATAGCCCTCGAATTTGTGTCCCGGACTGACGCTGGTCAGAGCGACCACGCCGGCGGGGCTGTTCTTGCCGAAAAACAGCGCCTGTGGCCCCTCCAGGACCTCGACCTGGGCAACGTCGAATGCGCCGATGTCGATTGCGTGGCCCCGGGTCAGCGGCATGCCGTCGATCACCAGGGCGACGGGCTGCTCGTTGCCATAGTCGACCGCCAGGTTGCCGACGCCGCGAATTGTGAAGGAGCCGCCGGAGGAACCACCTCCAGTCTCCTGCAGCTCGACCTGAGGCAGCTGCGCGGCGAGCGACGACAGGTCGTTGGTCGCGTATTGTTGGATTTGCGTGTAGCCCAACGTCGAAGCCGCCACGGGAACGTTGATCAACAGCTCTTGCCGCTTCGCCGCGGTGACGGTGACTTCGGCCATCGTCGTGGCGCCTTGCGCGATCGCGCCCGAACCGGCCGGAGGCGGCGCCTCCGCCTGGGCGCGAGCGGCCTGGGCCACACCGAGCGTGGCGACCATGGCGATCACCGAAGCCCCGCCTTTCAGTAGCTGGATGTCCATTCTGTGTCCTCCCACTCGCCGTGGCGGCGATGATCGCGCGCTATCTCCGGCTCGTCAGCTCCGAAAACTGCCACACGTAGCAAAAAATAAAAGTAAAAAATGATACGCGTAGAAATTTCTTGTCGGCGGTTTTCCTGGCGCGGCGGCGCGATTAACTCCGATCCCGTGCTATGAGTTGGTCTTTCGAATCCCCGAGTTCGCCATTGACAGCCGTCCCCTCGCTCACTCCGCCCATCGCGCCTCGCGCCCCCGTCGAGCCACGGCGCAGATATGGCAGTCCGGCGATGGCGGACCGCCGACAGCGGATCCTCGCCGAAGCGCGCGCCATGCTCGATGCGATGGGCGTAGAGACCTTCACGATCCGCGAGCTCAGCCGCCGCGCCGACGTCGCGCCGCGCACCCTGTACAATCTGTTCGGCAGCAAGGAAGACATCCTGGCGTCGGCGATCCACGACCACTTCGCCGGCTTGCTGGCCGAACTGCCGCCGCAGTCGCCGCCGGAGGATTTTGCCTCGCATCTCCGCCGCATCGACGCCCTGGCCGACCGGACCATCGCCTTGAAGAGCCACGCGACCGCCGTGGTGGGCGTGTTCTTTTCACCGACGGTGGACCGTCGCCTCTACGACACCATCCGGTGGATTTCCGAGACCAGCAGCGTCGCCTGGATGCTGGCGGCGATCGACAGCGGAGTGATCTCAAAGATTTCGGATGAAGATCGCGAGCGATTTTCCACCCTGCTCGTCAACACCAGCTATGCCAACATCACCGACTGGGCAGCCGGGCGCATCTCCGCCGACGAGATGAAGCTGCGTTTCAAGATCAACTTCCTCGTCTGTGTCCAGCCACTGGTGCGTTCGCGCCATCGCGCGGCGATCACCGGGCTTCTTGGACGCGTCCTGCGCGCCGCGCCGGTCTAAGCCGGAACATCCCAGGCCACGGGCAGGTTTCGGATGCCCTGCAGGACCGGCGCGCGGGTCTCGGTCACCACCTCGCCGTCCAGCCGCAGGCCGGGCAGGCGATCCAGCACCGCCTCCAGGAACAGTTGCGCCTCGATGCGCGACAGCGGCGCGCCGCGGCAGATGTGGATGCCGTAGCCGAAGGCCAGGTGCTTGCGCACCTCGTCGATGTCGCGATCGAGGTCGAAGCGGTTCGGATCGGGGAATACCGAAGGGTCCAGGCTGCCGGCCGCCCACAACATCATCACCTTGGTGTCCGCCTCCAGATCCAGCGGCCCCAGCCGGGTCGGCTGGTTGTTGGTGCGGAACAGGCCGTGCACCGGCGCGTCGACCCGCAGGCACTCCTCGATCGCCAGCGGAATCAGGCTCCGCTCGGCCTTCAGCCTGTCAATCGCCCCCGGCGTGACCAGAAGCCGGTGGATCAGGTTGGAAAGCAGGATCGTCGTGGTTGCGCTGCCGGCGGTCAGCAGGAAGCTGCAGAACCCGAGGATCTTCTCGTCGGTCAGCCGCCGCCCGCCGATCTCGGAGGTGATGAACCGGGTGAGCAGATTGTCGTCCGGCGGCGGCTTCGCCCGTCGCCAGCCGCCGCTGGGTCTCGGCAAGATGATCGGCAAGAAAATGGGTGGCTGGATTGTCGGAGCGAACCGTGTCGCCTGGATGGAGCATCTGGCCGACGCCATGGAGAAGTCCTTCGCGGAACGCCTTCATCTCGGCCTCGTCCGTTCCCCTACCGAACATCTGGAAGATTACCCACAGCGGCAAAGGTTCCGACAACGCCTCATGCAGGTCGCACCGACCGCCGGCGAACACCGCGTCGATCCGGCTGTTCACGAAATCGCGGATGCCCGGCACGAACGAGTCGAAGTAGGTCTTTGAAAACGCCTTACCCACCAGCCGAGCCTCGAACGTATGTTCGGGAGGGTCGACGCTGACCAGGACACGCCGGAGTGTCAGGCGGCTGGTACGCCAGTCCGGGGCCGAAGCGGCTGCTCCACTGATCGGCGCGAACGCAGGCTTCGACGATGTCCTCGTGCGCCGCCACGGCATAGAAATCGCCCTCGCTCGAATGGGCGAAAGGACAGCCGCCGGCGTGCAGGTCCCGATAGATCGACTTGTAATTGGTCAGGAAATCCGGGGAGTTGAAATCGATCTCCGCGACGCCTGGCACGGGGTGCGTCTTGCGGTCGGTCATTTCGGTCCTCCATCTTCACTGGGCCGCCAGCGAGCCAGGAGTAACATCTGGAAAATTAGCACGCGTGTCAATGATCGCTTGCCAGCCGGCCCGAAATGCGCGAGGAGTGGCTTCGTCTAAACGGGCGCGCCAAGCGCCGAACGGGAGAAGCGTCGATGTCCTCGACAGCGCGACTGACACTCGAAGAGCTCATTTCGCGCGCCGAAATCAGCGATCTGGTCAATCGCTACGCCACCGGGATCGATCGCCGCGACTGGCCACTCTATCGCTCGATCTTCGCCGACGAGGTCGATTTCGACTTCACCAGCTGGAGCGGCGGCGAGCCTCGCCGACTGAAGGCCGACGACTGGGTCGCGAATGTCCGACAAGGCCTCTCCGGCTTCGACGCCACGCAGCATCTCAGCAGCAATCATGTGCATACGATCGACGGCGAGGCCGCGACCTGCGTCTCCTACATGGTCGCCCTGCACCACCTGAGGGACGGAGACCAGCGGTTGATGCACGGCATCGGCGGCTTCTACGAAAATCAGTTCACCCGCGGCCCTGATGGCTGGAAGATTCACGCCTGCAAATTGACCGTGACCTGGGAGATGGGCGACCGGGCCCTGTTCGAAACCGCCGGCCGGCGCTGGGCCGAGCGCCAGGCTTCGAACTGACGGCGGCGCACCATGCAAATACTGATCCTCGGAGCGGGCGGCTATCTGGGCGGCGCCCTGGCGCGCAAATTCCTGTCCGACGGCCATCGTGTAGCGGCCCTGGCTCGCGGGGCCGACAAGGCCAAGGGGTTCGCCCGGCTAGGTCTCGAACCGCTGACCGGCGGCCTCGACGATCTCATCTCGTTGCGCGACGCGATCGCCGCGATGGACGCGGTCGTGCTGGCGGCGGCGATCCCTTTCGACCAGGAATGGCCGGTTGCCGACAGCCTGATCGCTGCTCTCGAGGGCAGCGGCAAACCATTCATCATGACCAGTGGCACTGCGGTGCTGTCGCACGAGACGCCCAACGGCGAATGGCGCCAGGAAACCTACGCCGAGGACGAGCCATTCACACCGCCGCCGTGGATCGCCATGCGCGTCGAGACGGAGGCCAAGGTCAGGGCGGCCGCCAGTCGCGGCGTCCGCTCGATGGTCGTTCGGCCGCCGCTGATCTGGGGACACGGCGGCAGCAAACAGGTGCCGGCGATCTTCCAGTCGGTCACGAACACCGGGGCGGCCTGCTACATCGGGGCCGGACTGAACCTCTATAGCCACGTCCACGTCGACGACCTGGCGGCGATCTACGCTCTCGCTCTGGAAAAAGGTCAGGCCGGAGCGCTGTACCATGCCGTCGCCGGCGAAGTCTGCTGGCGGACCCTCGCCCGGGCCGTCGCCAAGGTGTCGGGCGTGGAGGCGCGCGGCGTCGGCATCGATCAGGCGCGCGACATATGGGGACCGTTCATCGGTCCGCTGTTCTTCGGCGTCAGCAGTCGTTCCCGGGCGGTGCGCACCCGCCACGATCTCGGCTGGTCGCCCACCCACCTCGACCTGGAAGACGACATTCTTCATGGCTCCTACGCCGATGGCGTGGCGGCCGCCTGACCGACACCACGGGAGACGCACTTGAACATTTCCGGACGGGCGGCGCTGATCTCCGGCGCGGCGGCGGGTATCGGGCGGGCGACCGCCGTCGCCTTGGCGCGCAAAGGGGCGGCGCGGCTGGTCCTGGTCGACATAGACGCCTCCGGTCTGGAGGAAACCGCGCGGCTGGTCGAGGCGGAGGGCTCGCGCGGTCTCGTCGAGATTGTCGACGTCACCGACGGTGCGGCGCTTCAGTCGGTGTTCGACCGCGCCTTCGCCGGGGGCGGCCTCGACATCGTGTTCAACAACGCCGGCATCCTCTCGGGACCGCCCGCCTTTCCCGACACGCCGCTCGATCGTATTCGGCAGGTGGTGGCGATCAATTTCACCGCCGTGATCGAAGCGACGTGGCACGCCATTCGTGGCATGAAGGCGGCCGGTCGGGGAGGCGTGATCATCAATACCTCGTCGACCGGCGGCCTCAACCCTTATCTGTCCGACGCCCCCTATGCGGCGACCAAGGCGGGCGTGCTGATGTACAGCCGATCCTGCGGACCGTTGAAGGACAGCGACGGCATCCGCGTCAACGCGGTGTGTCCGGGGGTGACCGACACGCCCATCCTGGCCAAAACCGGCGGCGACCGGGTTGCCGACTGGCTGGAGCCGTTGCTCGAACAGATCGAGATTCTGCAGCCGGAGGATATCGCGCGGGCCGTCATAGGTCTGATCGAAGACGATGCCGCCTC
Organism: uncultured Alphaproteobacteria bacterium; assembly: GCA_963828365.1. Lineage (GTDB taxonomy): Bacteria > Pseudomonadota > Alphaproteobacteria > Caulobacterales > Caulobacteraceae > Acaudatibacter. The sequence continues at coordinate 30,637 of CAWHEE010000028.1, forward strand.
GGGCGAATATGTGGTGGTCGAGAATCGCCGAAGGGGGAGCTGACAATGGCGATCGCGTCGATACGCAGCCGCGAGGTCCGCCTCGCCCGTCGTCCAAACGGCGCTCCCGATGCGGCGGACTTCGCTCTGGTCGCCACGGAATTGCCCGAGCCGGCCGATGGCGAGGTGCTGGTGCGCAACCACGTCATGTCGGTCGACCCCTACATGCGCCTGCCGATGACCGGCCAAGCGGGGGCCCACGCGCCGATGAGCGAAGGCGAGACCCTGCATGGCGCGGCGGTCGGGGTCGTCGAGATTTCCCGGTCACCGGACCTGCCGGTCGGCGCCTGGGTTTCGAGCTCGTCGCGGGGCTGGCGGGAGGCCTATGTCGCCCCCGCTCGCGAACTGACCCGGATCGATCCGCTAGCCGGCGACCCTGGTCTCTATGTCGGGCTTCTGGGGCTGATCGGCGTCACCGCTTATGGGGGTGTCGAATATGTCCTGCAACCGCGGGCCGGCGAAACCGTGTTCGTCTCCGGCGGAGGCGGCGCGGTCGGGCTGGTGGCCTGTCAACTGGCCAAGGGCCACGGCGCCCGGGTGATCGCCAGCACCGGCTCCGACGCCAAGGCGGCCTGGCTGCGCGACGAGATCGGCGTCGACGCGGTGATCAACTACAAGACCGCCGGGCCGCTGTCGGCGGCCTTGCGCGCGGCCGCGCCCGACGGCCTTGACGCGATGTTCGACAATGTCGGCGGCTCGACCCTCGAGGCGGCCATCGAGGTCATGAACCTGCATGCCCGCGCCGCGCTGTGCGGCGCAATCGAGCTCTACAACTGCGAAAACTACCGAGCGGGACCCGCCAATTTCTTCACGGTGATCGAGAAGTGCATCCGCTTGGAAGGCTTCAACGCCGGCCCCTTCTACCCACGCGCTCCGGAGATCTTCGCCGATCTCACGCGCAGACTGCAGTCCGGCGAGTTGATCTGGCGCGAAACCGTCCGCGAGGGGATCGAGGCGGCGCCGCAGGCCTTCGTCGACATGATGGCCGGCGCCGAATTTCGGCAAGATGCTGGTCAGGCTGTAAGATGTCTCTCACCCATGTCCATACCCCCCTGCGGATCGCCGGGGCGGAACTGAAGAACCGGGTCGCCCGCACCGCCCACGCCACCAATATCGGCGGCGGCGCCGGGATGAGCGACGACCTGATCGCCTATCATCTAGACTCGCGCCAGGGGCGGCTGTGGCCTGTTGATCGTCGAGATCATGGGCGTGCACCCCACCTCGCCATCGGGTCTCAACGCCTTCGATCCCAATCTCGGCGGCGGCTACCAGAAGCTGGTGGACGCCGTGCGCCCGACCGGCGCCAAGATCTTCCAACAGCTCTGGCATGCCGGCCACAACGCCCACCCGATCGGCGGCGGACCGCCGTGGTCGGCATCCGACATCCCCGGTCCGACGGTCGGCGTGGTCCCGCTGTCCATGGACCAGTCGATGATCGAGGAGATCGTCGAGGCCTATGCCTCCGCCGCCCGGCGCTGCGAGAGTTTCGGCCTCGACGGTGTCGAGATCCATTGCGCCCACGGCTATCTGCCGGCGCAGTTCCTGTCGCCAAACGTCAACACCCGCGACGACGCCTATGGCGGTTCGTTCGAGAACCGGGTGCGCTTCATGGTCGAGGTGGTGACGGCGGTGCGGGCCGCGGTGTCGCGGGAGTTCGCCGTCGGTATCCGGGTCGCGCCGGACTTCACGGTCGGTGGCCTTGGGCCGGAGGAGAATCTCAGGCGGCCCAGGCCGTCGAGCACCTCGTCGACTACGTCAACGTTTCGGCTGGGAACTACCAGAGCTTCCCCAAGATGATCGGCGGCATGCATGAGCCGACCGGCTATGAGTTGCCGACCGCCATCCCGATCACCAGCAAGGTAAAGCCGCCGACTTTGGTCACCGGCCGGTTCCGGACGCTGGAGGAAGCCGACGCGGTGATCCGCGCCGGCGAGGCCGACATGGTCGCCCTGACCCGCGCCACCATCGCCGATCCCTTCCTGGTCAAGAAGACCCTGGAGGGTCACCCCGAGCGGGTCCGCCCGTGCATCGCCTGCAATCAGGGCTGCGTCGGCCAGTTGTTGGCCCCGCCGTTCCGGATGGGCTGCGCGGTCAATCCCTCGACCGGCTACGAGCGCAGTTTCGGCGATCACACCCTGGCCTCGGCCACGACGAACAAGCGCATTCTGGTGGTCGGAGGCGGTCCCGCCGGGCTCGAGGCGGCCCGCGTGGCGGCCGAACGCGGCCATGCCGTCGTGCTTGCCGAGGCCGAGTCGGACCTCGGCGGCGCCATCAAGCTGGCGATGCGGGCTCCGACCCGCGCCAATTTGGGCGACATCACCGCCTGGCTCGAACAGGAAGTCTATCGGCTGGGAGTCGAGGTCCGCCGCAGCACCTATCTGGAGGCGCCCGACATTCTCGCCGAGCGCTTCGACGAGGTGATCCTGGCCACCGGTTCGGCGCCGCGAATGGACGGCGTGCAGCTTTCCAACCCTGGCGAGCCTGTGGAGGGGATCGGACGGTCGCACGTGCTGTCCAGCCACGACCTGTTCGCCGACCCCGGCCGCGACTTCGGTCACCACGCCGTGGTCATCGACGATGCGGGCCACTACGAGGCGGTCGCCGCAGCCGAACAACTGATCATGCGCGGCGCCGAGGTCACCTATGTCTCGCGGTTCCCTGCCTTCGCCCCCGGGGTCGAATCCGCCTTGATGACCGAGCCGGCGCTGGAACGTCTGAGCCGCGGTCGCTTTGCCCATCTGGCTCGCCATCGCGCCATCGCCGTGGAAGTCGACACGGTGGTCGTCGGCCCGACCTACCAGAGCACCGGCGGCAACCAGATCCAGCGGGTCAAGGCCGATACCGTGGTGTTCGTCTCGATCAATCGCCCCAATCGCGAATTGTTCGCGCCACTTCAGGCCGCCGGCATTTCGGTGCGCCTGGTCGGCGACGCCAGCGCCCCGCGTTATCTGACTGCCGCCATGCGCGAAGGTCATCTGGCCGGCGCGGCCGTCTGATCATCAGGAGGTGAACCCTCCGCGCCTGTTCGGCGTTCTGCTCCCGGGCGCGATCGGAGGCGCCGGAAAAGGGACCACGATGATCAGGAAATCGATACCGGCGGCAGCCATGGCGTTTGCGCTCGTTCTGCCACTGGCGCCTCGCGCCCAGGAAACCGCCCCCACCCCCGCCGACTTCATGCGCAAGGCGATCGAGGGCGACAATTCAGAAATCCGGCTCGGCGCTTTGGCCCAGGAGCGCGCCGCCAGCCCCGGGGTTCGGGATTTCGGCAAGATGCTGCAGCAGGACCATGCCAAGGCGCGCCTGGAAGCCGACAAGGTCGCGCAGGGCCTTGGACAAAAGGCGCCCACCGGCATGTCCTCCGAGGCTGAAGCCGAATTCCATAAGCTGCAAGGCCTGAACGGGGCGGCTTTCGACAAGGAATTCGTCAGCTACATGGTCGACGACCATCAGAAGGATATCGCCGACTTCACGGCCGAGGCCGCCCAGACCGGTCCCGCGGCCACCATGGCCCAGCGCCAGCTCCCCACTCTGCAGAAGCACCTGCAAACCGCCCAATCCCTGGCCGGCCCGCCGGCGGCCACGCCCTAGGCTCCGGCGCGCCAAGCCCGCTAATTAATGTTTCGCCATGTCTGGCGGGTACGTCGCCGCCCGCGCCCGGCTCGGAATCTGAAGCAGAGCTGTCGCCGAACCGCGTAAGCCATTGATCCGTCGACGATTACGTCATGATCGGGCCAACTCCGGCTGCTCTGTCGAAAAGGGCCGGTGCGCGCACCGGGCCCGCCGTTGAACCGCGCCTTACCGCTAATTCACTTGAGGGCCGCACCGGACGCGTGATCGGGTCGAACTCGGCATCGGGCCGGGCGAGGCAGCAGCGTGGCGGGCGGACGACAATCGATTCACATGGCGGCGGTGCTGGCCTTGTCGCTGGTCGGCGCGGCCCACGCGAGCGACAGGTCGGGGGTTCCCGTCGTCTCCATGCCCGCCGCCTACGATGTGGCCGCGCCTGAAGCGATCCTGGCGCCGGTCGCCCTCGATCGATGGTGGCGGCTGTTCGGCGATCCCGCGCTCGACGCTCTGGAGCAGGAAGCCCTGCGCGGCGGGCCGGACGCCCTGACCGCCGCCGCCCGCCTGCTCGAGACCCAGGCCACCCGCAAGGCCCAGACCGCCCAGACCTACCCATCCGGCTCGATCGCCGCCAACGCCAGCCGTCAGAAGCAGTACGACCTCGGCGCCGCCGCCAACGATCTCAATCCCACCAGCGGCCTCACCGACACGCTGAGCGCCAACTTCAACGTGTCCTGGGAACTGGACCTGTTCGGCCGCCTCGCCGTGGCCCGTCGCGTCGCAGCCGCCGACGCCGCCCAGGCTTTGTTCAACATCGAGGGAACCCGCGCCAGCCTCGCCGCCGCGGTCGCCGACGACTATTTCCAGGCCCTCGGCCTGGCCGCCAAATCGACGACGCCAGGGCGACCGTCCGTATCCAGCGCGATCTGCTCGAGGTCGCGCGGCGCCGGGCCGACGCCGGGGCCGGTCCCGACGACGAGGTCGACCGCGTGGCCGGCGTGCTGTCGCAGGCCACGGCGCAGGCCGACGATCTGGCCGCTCAACTCCGCACGGTGCGGCGGCAGCTGCTGATCCTGCTCGGACGCGGCCTGGCGCCGGACGCCGACCTGACGCTGGCCGGCGGACCGCCGCCGGTTCCCGGCATCCCCTCCACCTTGCCGGCCGAACTGCTGGTCGCGGCGCCCAGATGTGCGCGAGGCCGAATTCCGCCTGCGCTCGCAGATCGGGACAGCCCGGCTGCGTCATCTGGCGGTCTTCCCCACCCTGACCCTGCTGCCGGGACTGGGTCTGTCCCGCACCGTGCCGCGCCCGGCGTGTCCTTCATTCCGCCGCGACCACATTCGCGACCAGTGAACAGACCACCAACGAGGGATTCTGGACCCTGGCAGCCGGCCTCAACGTACCGACGCTGGACATCCCCAAGCTACTCTACCAGGCCCGCGCCGAGGATGCGCGAACGCGGCAGGCGGCGATCGCCTATCGAGCGCACCGTGCAGACCGCGTTCGGCGAGGCCCAGGACGCGCTCTGACGAACTCGCGGCCAGCGAAGCGGCCAGCAGCGAACTGTCGAGGGCGGAGGCGCAGCGCGCGGCGCGCCTATCAAGGGGCTCGAAGCGCCGCTACGCCGCCGGCCTGGACGACCTGACCGCGACGCTGACCGCCGAGCAGTCCTGGCGCTCGGCGCGCGCTCGCTGAGACCTCCGAGCGCATCGGCGACGCTGCGGCACGCCGTGCAGGCCTACAAGGCGCTGGGCGGCGGCTGGGCGTTCAGCGGCGGCGCGGGAAGCTGAGGCCGATGTCCCTCGCGCTCGCGACCCTGATCTACGAATGGCGCCGCTACATGGCGGCGATCATCGCCCTGGCCTTCTCCGGCGTGCTGGTGCTGGTGATGATCGGCCTGTTCACCGGCATCATCCATTCCGCCCTCGCCACCACCGAGCGGGCGCGCGCCGACCTCTTCATCATGCCGGTCAAGACCCCGACCATGGTCGACGGCGATCCGACCCTGCCCGGCCCGCGTGCAGCCGCAGATCTACATGAACCCGCACGTGGTCGAGGTGCGCAGCATCGAGGAGGCCTTCGGCGGCTGGACCAACACGCCCGGCCCCGGCGAAAAGCAGGTGCAGAAGTTCGTCTCGGTGTGGGCGGTCGACCCGATCCCCGAACGCGGTCACCCTGCCCAGCGACTATACCGAGGAACAGCGCCTGGCGCTGATGGAGCCGGGCGCGATCCTGGTCGACGCCAGCAATCTCGCGACGCTGGGCGTCAAGCTCAACGGCAAGGGCTCGATCAACGGCCATGCCGTGCGCGTGCGCGGCATCCTGCACAACTACCAGGACATCAACCAGACCTCCGTCGTCGCCTCGCGCGAGACCGAGCGCGGCTGCTGCAGCGCGCCGTCAGCACGACCGACACCGGGCCGCTGATGGTCCGGATCGACAATCCGGCCAACGCCGTCCTGGTCAGCGACCAGATCAACGCCGGCGCCCACGGCGCCTATCACGCCTCGACCGCGGGCCGAGTTCAACAAGCTCAACGAGGACGCCATCATGCAGGAGCAGATCATCGGCGTCCTGCTGCTGTTCCTGACCGTCATGGCCGGCGCTGATCGGCGTCGGCATCACCTCCCAGACCCTGCGCGGGGCGATCCTCTCCAACATCCGCGAGTTCGCCAGCCTGCGCGCGCTGGGCATCTCGATGGGGTCGCTGCGCCTGATCGTCATGGAACTGTCGGTGTGGGCCGGCGTGGCGGGCGTCGGCGCTGGCGCATGGCTCTGACCTGGCTGGCGTCGGTCGCCGCCGGCGCGGCCGGCCTGCCGCTGGTAATCCGAGCCCGGCCCGGCGATCTTCATCTGCCGTCCTGCTGATGATCATCGCGGTGGTCTCCGGCGCCATGGCCATGGGCATGCTCAAGCACAGCCAGCCGGCGGACCTCCTGCGATGACCATCGGGGCCGCCGCCGCGACGACCCCGACCGCCCTCTCGGCCACAGGGCCTGGTCAAGCGCTTCAAGACCGGGCGCAGCTTCGTCGAGGTGCTTGAAGGGCGTCGATTTCGAGGCCCGGCACGGGGACGTGACCATGGTCATGGGCCCCTCGGGATCGGGCAAGTCGACCCTGATCGCCGCGCTTGTCCGGACTGCTGAAACCCGACCAGGGGCACGTCAGCGCCATGGGCGAAGACCTTTGGAGCCGCGGCGCCGGCCGCATCGACCGCTTCCGGCTCGATCATTGCGGCTTCATCTTCCAGGGCTTCAATCTGTTCCCCGCCCTCACCGCCCTGCAGCAGGTCACCACCGCCTGAAGTACCAGGGTCTCGGCCGCTCGCAGGCCCGCCGCATCGCCGTCGAGGCGCTCGACGAGGTCGGTCTGAAGCCGCGCATGAACCAGCGGCCGAGCGAGCTGTCCGGCGGCGAGAAGCAGCGCATCGCCATCGCCCGCGCCATCGCCAAGCGCCCCTCCCTGCTGTTCGCCGACGAACCTACTTCGGCGCTGGACGGCGAGAACGGCCAGGTGGTCGTCCGCCTGCTGCGCCGCGCCGCCACCGAGCACAACGCAGCGGTGATCTGCGTTACCCACGATCCGCGGCTCGAGGCCTTCGCCGATCGCATCATCCACATCGAAGACGGCCGCATCGTCGCGCCGGGGGAGACTAACCGATATGCCCGCCTTGATTCGCCGACCCTGGTTCTGGGCCGTCGTCGCGCTCCTGCTCGTTGGCGGCGCCTTCGCATTCTCCGCGCTGCACGGGGGCAGGACCGCCAAAGGCAAGGCGCCGGTCGCCGAGGCCCCGTCGCCCTTCGCCGCCGTCGCCGAGGGCAAGGCCGACGTCGAAGGTGGCATCATCCAGGTCGCCTCGCGCACCGCCGGCATCATCCGCGAGGTCGACGTCATCGAGGGCGACCATGTCCGCCAGCGGCCAGGTCCTCGCCCGCCAGCAGGACGACGCACCGCGCCTGGCGGTCGGCACGGCCGCGGCCAACCTCGACCAGGTCCAGGCCCAGATCGGCCTGACCCAGGTTCAGCTCGCCACCGCCGTCCGCGAGCAGGCCCGCCTCGCGACCCTGGCCGGGGTGGTCTCGCGCCAGCAAGTCGACCAGGCCGCCGACGCGGTCGCCAGCGCCAACGCCTCGCTGGCCAGCGAGCGCGCCGCCGTCGCCGTCGCTCGGGCCTCGCTCGACGAAGCCCGCTATCGACTCGAGGAAACCATCGTCCGCGCGCCCGTCGACGGGGTCATCGTCCGCCGCTACGCCAATCCAGGCGCCGGGGCCTCGACCCTCAACGTCACCCCGATGTTCGACCTCGAACCCGCCGGCGCCCGCATCGTCCGCGCCGAGGTCACCGAAACCGATCTGCCGCGGGTCGGCCTAGGCCAGAGCTGTCAGCATCGTCCCCGAAGCGGAGCAGACCCGCGCCTGGCCTGGCAAGGTCCTGCGTCAGGCCGCCGTGTTCGGCGCCCGCAAGCTGCAGTCCGACGATCCCGCCGAACGCACCGATGAACGGGTTGTCGAAGTCGTGGTCAGCGCTGACGACGCGCCGTTCCTGATCGGCCAGCGCGTGCTGGTGAAATTCATCCGCGCCGCTGGGCGATGACGCGGCCGGGTATTATTCGTCGCCGGCGTCGATCTCGGCCATGGCGGCTTTAGCACCCTTGAACGTGACGACCGAAGCGGGCAATCCGATCAGCACGACCGGGCAGGGATTGCTCGCGCCCCGGGCGATCTGGGCTTCCAGCTTCTCCCAGTGGGTCGTCTCCGCCCCGAACTTTTCAGCGTGAAGGTGATCGGCGATCGCTTGGTGAAGGGTCCGCGGGTTCTTCGTGCGCGTAACCCGTTTGGCTATCGCCTTACGCTCCTCGCGATTTGGTTCGTAGCCCCATGTCTTCAGGTCGTCGACGTCGCCGATCTCGTGGATCGTGAGAAATTTTCGAACATACTTGCGTAGGCTGTCCTGAAGCGACGTTCCGCGAGTGACGATCACCCCGACTGAAATGACGCCGTCGGCGTGGAGCCGCTTGAAATTTTTCAAGGTTTTGTCGAATACTGCTTCTTTTTCGTTCCATGCGATCTGAACCGCGATACGTTCGCCGTCCGACGTCTCTCGCGCGAAAGAAACCTCCAAAGTCTTGCTGTCTTTCTGCACGTCGTTGATCCGTTTTTCGGTCACCACCTGCAGTTTGGACCAATCGGTTCGCCTCAACAGTGATTCAAAATTTTCCGTTTCCTTGGCCTTTCCACCGCACCCGGCGATGATTTCTTCGGCCGGAATGGTCATCTCGAGCAGCGCGGTTTTCAATTCATCCGCAACCTCGGGAAAGTCGGCGCTGAGAACCGCCTTTGCATGCGCCAGGAACTCGACTTGAAACCCGCCGTCGACAAGTTCTTCGAACATTGATCTGTATCCTGAATAGAGCGCGGACGCCGACAAGTTCTGTCGGTATGAGTTTTATTTTATCCAAGGGAACACCTATCGCTGCTTCGACTATCGGTCAACTGACAAAACCACCTCCACCCAACGGTGGGTCAACCTTTCCCCAACGTGCCATAGGTGGGTTCTGCAGTGGTGTCGGCTCGGCGCCGCGCGGCATTTGTCCGTAAATCTTCACGCCTCAAAATCGTCTCTCCAGCTCCAAGCCCACCCTGATCTCGCTGGCAGCCTCGTTGCGGCTCTCACCGACCGCGGCAAGCCAGCCGGCGTCGAGACCGAGCTCGACCGGGGAGGCGCCCAGGCGACCTTCCCACTTGACCTGCGGACCGACGTAGGCGCCCTGCCGACCCAGAAACCGATGATCGTCGCCGAGGTCGCCGAAAGCCTCGGCCCCCAGGCGCAGGGCGCCCACGGTTTGCCAGGTCGCCGAAGCCGCGTAGCCATAGCTGGCGTAGCCCTGCCCGGCGGGCACGCCCAGCGGACGTTCCAGGATCAGGTTCAGCAGGCCCTGGAACCGCCCGGCGGTCTTGGCGAGCAGCAGCTTCGCTTCGGCGGCGTCGTCCTGTCCGCGCAGGCCCTTGGTGTATTCCAGATACAGGCCGGTATCGACACCGACGCCGGGGATCCGGCCCAGGTAGCCCACCGCCTCCAGGCCGAGCCCGTCGAAGCCGAAGGTCTCCCCCGGGCCACGGGCCAACGTCCCGACCAGGGCCAGACTCAGCCGGTCGTTGAGCCCGTATTCGGCTTCCATCACCGTCTTGGCCTCGCCGCCGAGCGGTCCGCCCAGGGCCTGCGCATTGCGCAGCTCGAACTCCGCCACTCCGTTCTGGATGTAGGGATCGTAGACCTTCTCATCGAGCCGTGGGTCGGCGCCGGCCGCTCCGGCCTTGATCAGGATCAGGGCGAACACCGCCGCCGCTGGAAACCATTTCATCAATTCACCAATCGCTATTGAGAACTACTCGCATATTATCCCTTGCGAGCGATTGTCAATCTCATTAAATGACCTGGTGCTCCCACCAGGATCCGCCATGCATCGTCTCATTCTCCTCGCGACCCTCCTGACGGCGGGCCGACCCTCGCCGCTTCGCCCCCCGTGATGATGAGCCTCAAGAACCATGTGTTCACGCCAGCCACGGTGACCGTGCCGGCCGGGGAGAAGATCACCATCGAGCTGAGCAACCACGACATGGCGACCGAGGAATTCGACAGCCACGACCTCAAGGTCGAGAAACTGGTCACGCCGGGCGGACGGGTCACCTTCACCATCGGCCCGCTGGCCCCGGGCGACTACAGTTTCATGGGCGAGTTCCATCCCGCCACCGCGCAGGGCCACGTGATCGCCGGGCCGGACACTGAAGGGCATGCTCGCCGCCCTGCTGATCGTCTTCCGCGAAGTCTTCGAGGCCGGCCTCATCGTCGGCATCGTCCTGGCCGCCACCGAAGGCCTCGCCGGACGCGGCCGCTGGATCGCGGCCGGCATCGTCGCGCGGACTGGCGGGCGCGGGCCTGGTGGCCGTGCTGGCCGGGGCGATCTCCAATGCCCTGGCCGGCGTCGGCCAGGAGAGCTTCAACGCGGCCGTGCTGATCATCGCCGCCGCCATGCTCTCCTGGCACAGTCTGTGGATGAGCCGGCACGGCCGCGAGATGGCCGGCGAATTCAACGACCTCGGCCGTCGAGGTGGCGTCGGGGCGCAAGACCCTGGCGGCGATGGCGGTGGTCGTCGCCGTGGCCATCCTGCGCGAGGGATCCGAAGTGGTGCTGTTCCTGTTCGGCATCGCGGCGGGTGGCGGCGAGACATTGGGCTCGATGGCTCTGGGCTCGGCCGCCGGCCTGGCGGCGGGAGCGGCGACCTCGTTCGTGCTGTATCGAGGCCTGCTGGTCATACCGCCCAAGCGGCTGTTCGCGGTCACCAACCTGCTGATCGCCCTGCTGGCGGCCGGCATGGCCGGCCAGGCGGCGGTGTTCCTCAACCATGCCAACCTGATCCCCAGCCTCGGCGACCAGCTGTGGGACACCTCCCACATCCTCGCCGACGACTCCCTGGCCGGCCGCGCCCTGCACGTTCTCACCGGCTATGCCGACCGGCCGATGGGCGTGCAGTTGCTGGCGTGGTCCGCCGTCTTCGGCGCCCTGCTGCTGGCGGGACGGAGCGCCCGCCGCGCGCCTCAAATGCGCGCCAAGGCCGCCTAGAGACTGGCGCCGCGGGGGCGAGACGCCCCCGGTCCGATCTGTCGACCGGAACTCGGGTCGGACGTCTGGACCGGAGGCGTTTCGCCCCGCCTTTGCTTTTCAAACCCTAGCCCGGTGGCGCCGGCCGCTGGCGCATCAGGCCTTCCTGCGCCGTCGAGGCGACCAGGCGGCCGTCGTGGCTGTAGATCTCGCCGAGATTGAACCCGCGCGAGCCCGACGCCGACGGGCTCTTCTGCGCGTACAGGTGCCAGTCGTTGAAGCTGGATCGGCGATGGAACCAGATCGCGTGGTCGAGGCTCGCCGATTGGAACCCGGGAGTGCGCCAGTCGACGGCGTGCGGCCGCATCGCCGTACCCAGCAGCGACATGTCCGAGGCATAGGCCAGGACGCATTGCTGGAGGGCGATGTCATCGCCGATCGGCGCGCGCACCCGCATCCACACGTTCTGCACGGGCGGCGCGGTGACCGGCGGCCCATCGAAGTCTGCGCCCGTCGACCCACCGCATGTCGATCGGCCGCCCCGCCCCCCAGTTGTCCACCTGGTCGGGGAGGACCTCGGGCCCGGGAACCTCCGGCATCGGCTCCTGATGGTCGAACCCCGCCTCCTCGTCCTGGAACGAGGCGGCCAGATTGAAGATCTGCGCCCCGTGCTGGATGGCGGTTACCCGGCGCGTGGTGAAGCTCTTGCCGTCGCGCGAGCGGTCGACTTCATACAGGATCGGCACGGACGGATCACCGGGCCGGATGAAATAGCAGTGCAGCGAATGGCAGATGCGGGCTCTCGACCGTCTTGTAGGCGGCCATCAGCGCCTGGCCGATCACCAGGCCGCCGAAGATCCGCGGCCCCTGGTCCGCCGGCGCGACGCCGCGGAACAGGTTCACCTCGATGCGCTCGAGCGCCAGGGTGTCGATCAGGTTCTGCGGCTCGGTCATGCTGTCGCTCTCGTCGAGGGGCGGGGCTTAGCCGGTTCGACGCGACCGGCCGAGCGCAAGCCTTCAGGCGGCCCAGCCGAGGGTCCGCTCCACCGCCTTGTTCCATTGCGCGTATTCGTGCGCGCGATCATCCGGCCGCCATCGCCGGGCGCCAGGCCGCGTCCTCGCGCCATTGGCGCGCGCAGGGTGTCGAGATCCGGCCAGAAGCCGACCGCCAGGCCGGCGGCGTAGGCGGCGCCCAGGCAGGTGGTCTCGGCGATGGCCGGACGCGCCACCGGCGCGTCCAGCACGTCGGCCTGGAACTGCATCAGCAGGTCGTTGGCGGTCATGCCGCCGTCGGCCTTCAGCAGACGTCAGCGGCTGGCCGGAGTCGGCGGCCATGGCGTCGACCACCTCGCGCACCTGCCAGGCGACCGCCTCCAGCGCGGCGCGGGCGATATGGCCCTTGGTGACATAGCCGGTCAGGCCGGCGATCACCCCGCGCGCGTCCGAGCGCCAGTGCGGCGCGAACAGGCCCGAGAACGCCGGCACGAAGATAGCAACCGCCGTTGTCCTCGACCGATCGCGCCAGCGCCTCGATCTCGGCGGCGCGGCGAAATCAGGCCCAGGTTGTCGCGCAGCCATTGCACCGAGCGAGCCGGCCACCGCGATCGAGCCTTCGAGCGCATAGACCGCCGGCGCATCGCCGATGCGATAGCCCACTGTCGTCAGCAGGCCATGCGCCGACTGCACCGGCCTGTCGACCGGTATTGACCAGCAGGAACGCGCCGGTGCCGTAGGTGCACTTGCCCTCGCCGGGCGAAAAGCAGGTCTGGCCGAACAGCGCCGCCTGCTGATCGCCCAGCGCCGAGGCGACCGGGACGCCCGCCAGCACGCCCGCGCGCCGTCCCGTAGACCTCGGCGGACGACCGGATCTCCGGCAGCATGGCGCGCGGCACGCCGATCGCCGTCCAGCAGACCGTCGTCCCAGTCCAGCGTCGCCAGGTTCATCAGCAGGGTGCGGCTGGCGTTGGTGACGTCGGTGACGTGGCGGCCGGTCAGCTTCCAGATCAGCCAGCTGTCGATGGTGCCGAACAGCAGCTCGCCGCGCGTCGCCGCCGCGCGCGCGCCGTCGATATTATCCAGCAGCCAGCGGATCTTGGGGCCGGAGAAATAGGTCGCCAGCGGCAGGCCCGGTGCGCGCGCGGAACCGGTCCTGGCCGCCCTCGCCGGCCAGGTCCCGGCACAGGCCGTCGGTGCGGGTGTCCTGCCAGACGATCGGCGTTGGCGATCGGCGCGCCGCTCGCCTTGTCCCACAGCAGCGTCGTCTCGCGCTGGTTGGTGATCCCCACCGCCGCCAGGTCGCGCGGCGCGATCCCCAGCTTGGCCATCGCCGCCGACGACCACGCCCGGACACATTGGCCCAGATCTCCATCGCGTCATGCTCGACCCAGCCCGGCCGGGGAAGATCTGCCGGTGCTCCACCTGCGCGCTCGCCGCCACCGCCCCGGCCGGCGTCGAAGATCATGCAGCGCGACGAGGTGGTGCCCTGGTCGATGGCGGCGATGTAGCGGGCGGTCATGGGGCACCCTGAACGAAGACGGCGGCAAGTCGCCGATCGGAGCAATCAACTCGACCCCCCAATCACGCGCCCGCCAGAGACGACTGGCATAGTCTGTCGAGAGACCGTTCGCCAAGCCGCCCCTATCTCGTATCGCCGGCTTCCAGCCGGCTCTTGACCCTCAACGCCAACAGCCGGCTGGAAGCCCATACGCGCCACGATGAGAGCATCTCCCCTCTCCCGACTGGCCGACCGAATGTACACAACCTCGCCAGTCGGCGTCTCGGCGGGCTCCCCAGACATCTCTCTCTCTGGAGACCACTGCAATAGCTCGTGACGAGACAGTGTCTCCCCGCCGGAGCGCTGGCTTCCAGCCGGCAACCGGCGCAGCCGGTGTTCTTTTCTTCGTTCCGACGCCTGAAGCGGGGCAAAGATGCCGGCTGGAAGCCAGCGCTCCGGCGGAGAGACTGCCTCTCATACCACCTCTCGAAAAGACCCACCCTCCCTCCTAACGGCATGGCCGGGATAAGGACTCGACCAGGACGGGAGAGTGGGGAGGATCCTGAGTCAAAGTCATAGAGGGTTGGTATAATCTCTATTCCCAAGCCCGATCCGGGACCGTCAGCCAACTTATGCGCCAGACTACCGCGCAGCGCTCCAACACCGAATATTACGATGACACTGTCGGAAATTTAAACGCTAAAGTGAAACCTCCTCCAACTAAACAGCGACGTGGTCCCCTGGTCGAAGGCGGCGATGTAGCGGGCGGTCATGGCGCAACCTGAGCAAAGGCGGCGGCGAGCCGCCGATCGAGGGTGACGAGTTCGGCGCCAAGGTCGCGAGCCAGCCATAGATAGCTTGGCCGTCGTCCGGGCGCGTCAATCGAAATTCCGTTCCGGCCGCGCAGGGCGTCCCTTGCGGAATATCCTGAGGCCGGCCAGGAACACGACGACCCCGCCCGCCGCCGGAATACCGCCGACGATCAGGGGCAGCGCAAGCGCACCGAGGTCGGAATAGGCGCCGTGCCTGAACGATGCGGCGACGAGCGCGAGCCCGAAGAGAAGCGTGCAGGCCCCGCACAGCAGGGCCAGCATGGCGCCGGCCGCCATCAGCAGGGCCCCGAGGAAGCGTTCGCCGGTCCTTCGCCGCGCCTCTTCGCCGGAAATCGGATCGGTCGTCACGCCCTGGCCCGCCTGCCGCGCGCCAGCGCCGCCTCGCCCGCCGCGCCCGGGCGATAGAAGGTGTTGTAGGTGTCGAACGGGATGATCTGCCCGTCCGGCTGGACGAAGTGGACGCAGCTGCGTTTCACCGTCGCCGAGGTCGAAATTGAAGCGGTCGAGAAACTGCGAGATCACCACGCGGAAGGTGTCCTCATAGGCGAGCTCCTCCGGCACCACGGCCTCGGGCAGGCAGCAGAGCAGGCGCGCCAGCTTTCCGTCGTGTCGGCCTGCGCGGTCGACAGCGACAGCAGGTCGAAGACCGCGCTCCGCAGCTCCGGATAGGCCTCGAAGCTCACGGTGTTGGGCGCGGCGGCCAGCGAACAGCTCGCGCGGCAGCAGCGAGGTGATCGGCGTGACCTCGCGGCCGTTGCGCAGGCCATAGCCGATGCAGATCTGGTCGGGGTTGCAGGGCAGCGGGATCAGGTCGTCGAGCGCGAACACGCCGGCCTCTGGCGATCTGCGCGGCGGATCTCGCGTCAGCACCATGCGATGACGCTTGGCGTCGAAGCCGTCGTTGCGTCCGGCGTCCTGGATCGGCTGGAAGGTGACGCCGCGCACGCAGCGCCAGTCCAGGGCATGGCGCACGATGTCGGCGATCTCGACGTCGTTGACGCCCTTCTTCACGGTCGACCACCAGCGTGGTCGAGATGCCGGCCGCGCTCGAGCGCCTCCAGCGCCTCGCTGGCGGATCGCGGGACAGGTCGGCGCCGCGCAGGTCCATCAGCGCCTCGCGTCGCAGCGAGTCGAACTGCAGGTAGACCTCGAAGCCGCGGCATGTAGTCGGCCAGGCGCTCGGCGAAGCCCGGCTCCCGGGCGATGCGCACGCCGTTGGTGTTGATCATGAGGTGGCGGATCGGCCGCGCCTTGCGCCGCCGTCGAGGATCTCGAAGAACTGCGGATGGATGGTCGGCTCGCCGCCGGAGATCTGCACCAGGTCCGGCTCGCCCTCGCGAGGCGACGAGCGCGTCCAGCATCGCCTCGATCTCGGCCAGCGGCCGGTGGCCGCCGCGCTTCGACCGACGATTCGGCGAAACAGACCGGGCAGGAGAGGTTGCAGGCCTCGTTGATCTCGACGATCGCGAGGCAGCGAGTGCTGCTCGTGGTCGGGGCAGAGGCCGCAATCGATGGGCAGCCGTGCTCGGTGCGGGTCTGGGCGGCCAGCGGCCGGTCGCCGGGCTTGAGCCAGTCGCGCTGCGACTTCCAGTAGGCGATGTCGTCGGCTGATCAGCGTCTTCTGCACGCCGTGGGCGCGGCAGCGCTTGAGATAGAAGACGCATCCGCTCCTCGCCGATGACCTTGGCCGGAACGAGTCGCAGGCAGGTCTCACACAGGCTGGTGGTCTGGCCGTGGAACAGGTAGGGCGCGCGTCTTGCGCGTCGGGCGTGCGCGGCGGCGGTCGCGAGCGGATCCAGACGACATGCCATAGACAACCAGCCCCGCGCAGAGCAGGTGGAACAGGTTAAGCGGCCCGACAGCCTGGGATAGGGCTTCAGGAACTCCCAGGCGAAGCGCTGGACGCCGTACCAGGCACGAACACATAGAAGCCGCGCCGCATCGCCCAGGGCGCCCGCGCGGCCAGGCCCGCCAGATAGACGACCGAGGAACATGGCCATCGCCAGGCACTCGTAGATCTGGACCGGGTGGCGCGCGATGCCGTCGCCGAGATCGACGCCCCAGGGCAGGCGTCGTCGGCGATGCCGAAGGTCCGGTCGGCAAGCCCGGCGAACAGGCAACCCCACCGGCCGACGACGATCGCCGAGCGCCAGCGAGCCGACGAACACGCCGCCGGTCGAGCCGCGTCACGCCGCGCGCCGCCTTGTAGATCTCGACGGCGACGATCGCGCCGGCCAGCGCGCCGGCGATGCTGTGCGACAGCGTCGGCGCGGGGCTCGCGCAGAGTGTTGAGCGAGCCGGCCAGCCAGGCGCCCGGGACCGCCCCGGCGGCCAGGGCGACGAAATAGCCGGGCCCCGCCCGCGCGGCCAACGACTGCGCCGCCCCTCTCAAGCGCCACCGATAGATCGCCCAGCCGGTCGCCGCGCCGCACGCCCAAGCCGCCAGGTCGAACATCGGGTGGAGGCTGGGCGAAGTTGCAACACGGATCATCCCGCCACCCTAGCGCGGCTCGGCCCCAACTGATCGCGAATATGACACACGCCGTCGTCCAACCCGGCCGCCAGAGCCCCGGCTTTAAGCCCAGCGTCAGTTTCGGTGACATGGCGTAATTGAGGTAGGCCCATCCTCCTTAGGGTACGAAGTCAAAGTATAGAAAAATTCAAATCCATGCCTAACTCGGAGAAAAATAATTAGACAACGGTGCACCTAATTGACATGCCCCATCGGCTCCCTGGTTGATGGCGGCAATGTGGCGGGCCATCATGGTATAACCTGAGCGAAGACTGCGCGGAGCCGCCGGTCGAGGGCGACGAGTTCGGCGCCAAGGTCGCGAGCCAGCCAGAGATAGCTGGCGTCATAGGCGGTCAGCCCTGTCTGCACGGCCAAATGCGCCACTTCGTCGATGTCGATCCGTCCATCAGCGATCAAAATCGCGCTCCGCTCCGCGAAGGCCTGGAAAAAATGCGATCCGCCTCCGCCGGCCGTTTACCGCATTTTTCCAGCAGATATTGGCGAGTTCATAATCCAGCAGAGCGGACGCCACGAGGGTCGCTCGCCGTATTTTGACCGCGACGACGTCCGCCTCCAACTCGTCGAAGAGGATGGCGCCGATCGATGAGGCGTCGACGACCCTAACGACCATCACGGTCGGCGCGAACCATCTCCACAAACTCGTTTACGCCCATCAGTCCGAGCCCGTGTATGCGGCCCTCAGCGCATCAAGGTCGGGGAGATCGCCCACCTCGAGGGCCGCCCTTTCGACGATGTCCAGCAGTTCGCCCTGCAACGATCGATGCTGCCGCCTCGCACGCTCGCGAAGGCGATTGACGACTGGCTCGGGCACTGTTTTGATCGAGAGGTTTATTCGGCGGCTCCATTTTGGCTCCACGACTGACACTCCCCGCCATCGCGACCAAGAGCGAGCGATCAACCGCCTACGCTCCGCGGCGATCCGCTCTTCGAATACGCTCCACGCCAAACCAGGTCAGCAGGCCTCTTGACGGACGGCAAGGTACCCGCGTGGACTTGGCCGACGATTATTTAAACTTCGTGTCCCCCTCGAAGCAGCTGCCTGGGGCATCGACGCGCCAAACAAGCCCAGTTTCCGCAAAGTCCAATGACACTTTGCCCTTCAACCGTTGCTGTACCATCTGTTCGATGACTCGTCTGCCGAAGCCCCGACGGCGCGGTGCGGATACTTTTGGCCCGGCGACCTCACGCCACTCCAGCCGCAACCAGGACTCGCCATCGCTCTCGGTGCACGACCAGGAAATTTCAACCTGGCCGTCAGGGATGCTCAATGCGCCATACTTGCAGGCGTTCGTCGCGAGCTCGTGCAAAGCAAGGCCGATGACTTCTGTCGCTTCGGCATTCAGGGCGATGTCATCACCGCTGAGCACCGCCCGCCCGGCCATCGGGTCGATGAAGCTGGCCAACTGCTGCTTCACCAAAGCTCTCAACGGTGCTCCGTGCGCTGAATTAGCAACCAGAAGGTCCTGGCTGGCAGCCATCGCAGCCAAGCGCTGTTCAATAGTCTCGGTCATCGATTTCACGTCGGGCGCACCGCGTGCGGTTTGGCGCACCAGGCTTTGCACCACCATCAAAAGATTTCGCGAGCGGTGGGCGAGTTCTCCCAGCGCAAACTCCGCCCGCAACTCGGCTTCCTTGCGGCGGCCAATATCTGTAACGATCGAGATGAAATTGGCTGGCAGGCCGTTCTCTGTGCGAAGCGCGACTGTGAGTTCCGCCCAAACCACCGTGCCATCCGGCTTCAGATACCGTTTGTCGAGTGTGTAGCTATCGATCTCGCCGGCGAGCGCTCTTTGAACATAATTGAGATCTATTGCCAGGTCGTCTGGATGGGTGATGTCTTGGAAGGTCAACGACATCAACTCCCCGCGCGAGCGACCCAACAAGCGGCATAGGGCGGGATTTACCGTTAGAAAGCGGCCGTCGGTCCCGACTTTGGCGACCCCGACGGCAGCGCCTTCAAACGTATAACGAAAGGTCTCCTCCGCGGCGCGGAGGTTTTCTTCAAGTTTCTTATTTTCAGTGATATCTATATTGATCCCAAATACTCGGAGGGGGTCGCCCGCGGAGTTCAGCGTGACGCGACCACGATCCTGGATCCATCTAACCGTTCCGTCCTCGTGTACAATCCTGTATTCCTGACGAACCTCGCGGCCGAACTGGATAGCCGCTTGGGCTACCTCTTGAACCTGCGCGCGGTCGTCGGGATGAACAGCTGAAAGCCAAGTTCCCAGATCCGGGACCTTCGGCGAAAATGGCCAGCCGTAAAGGGCATATGTCGATGGCGACCAGCGAAGCTCGTTGGTGAGCACGTCGAACGTATAAGCTCCAACGCCGCCAACCTCTTGGGCGAATTGTATCCACTCATGAGCAGAAACAAGTTGCTGTTCAACGTCTCTGCGCTTGGCGTTGTCGCGGAGCAGCAAATCGACAAGAGCCCCTTCTCCACTCTTGGCATCAAAATTTCGGCGTAGCTCAGCTAGCTCCTCCTCCACCTGACGAAGGCGCTCGGAAAGTTTTTCTGCCAGCTCAGGCATCACCCCGCCTCTTCCCGCTGCAAGCTGCGACGTAGCTTAACATTTGGAACTGCGCAGTCCATGCTTCATCCAACGGTGTCTCCCAGGTGCAGGTTGAACAAATGCCGAAGAACCGGACGGCGACATGGCGACCAGAGTTCATGGCGCGCCTAAGGCGCACGTTCCGGCGTCGCCTATGAGGTCGATTCGCACCATTGGGTCTCGGTCAGGCCGCAGACATTCGCGACGGTGACGGATATCCGCCATAAAGCGATGCCGACAAGACAGTTGAAGCCGACTATTGCCTTCACGGCTGCAATCCAATCGCAGCTCGTTGGGAGCGTTTCTCTGGGGCGTTTATTCCAGCGGCTCGGCCAGGACTGCCGACGCCGCGATCAGTGGTCGACCGCCAAGCCGGTGCATGATCACCCGGACGGCGAGGCCGATTGCAAGCAGGACAAGACACCATAGGCCAGCGCTCGGCCCCGGTCCCGTAGAAAGCGAACAGAATGAACAGCAGCGCGCCGATGATGACCGCGCGGGGCAAGGGCGACCGGGCCATCCGCCAGGCTGAAAGCGCGCCGGCCAGGTAGACGACCAATACGGCCGCCGTCGACAGCAGGATGATGAAGGTGAACAGGCTGGCGGTTGCCCGGTTGCTGTTGGCCAGGATCAGCAGGACCGACAGCGCCGAACCGACGATCTGCGCTCCGACGGGCGTGTTGCCGCGCCAGGTCCGCGCCATGACTGGCGGCAGGTCGCCTCTCAGTCCCATGGCATAGCCGAGCTCGCCGGTCGCGAGAAGCAGGGCGTTGAGGCAGCCGAACGCGCCAACGGCGATGGCGAACGCGGTAAGCGACGCGGCGCCCCGTCCCCATTGCGCGGCGATCACATCGGCGAACGGCGCCGGCGAACTCGCCGCCTTGGCCGCCGGGAGCACCAATTGCACGCCGGTGCTGGCCAGAAAATAGGCGATGGCGACGAACAGCGTGCCGCCCATGATGGCGCGGGGAATCGTACGCGCCGGGTCGCGCACCTTGTCGACCGGCGTGGTCGCGTTTTCGAACCCCGTCAGGGCGAAGAAAGTGAGAGCGGTGGCCGTGGCGATATTGCCGGTCGTCAGGGCCAGGGGGGCCAGGGGCTGGTAAGCGGCCGACCCGATTCCGCGTAGCCCGAGGATCAGGATCACACCGAAAAGCGGCAACAGCCTGATCGCGACTGTGATGATCGACACCATGCCCGAAGCGCGCACGCCGAAGGCGTTGACGGCGGTGAAGAAGACGACGCCACAGATCGAGACCGGGAGCACAAAGCCTGGCCCCGCAAAGGCCGGGCTTATCCACGACAGCGCCGAAGCGCCCGCGATCGCGACCGCCGCCTGGGCCGCCCAGTTCGAGACCCAGAAAGACCACGCCACCGCGAACGCGACCGTTCGTCCCAGATGCCGCTCGATATTGGCCTGGATCCCGTCGCCCCCGAGCTGGGACACGCGCGCCAGCACGAAGGCGATGGCGAGCGCGCCGATGCTGCTGAGACTCCACCCGACCACGGCGTTGACGCCCAGGGACGCGAGCGACACCGGCAGCATGAAGATGCCCGCCCCGATCATCGAGCCGACGACCAGCGCACTGGTCATCCAGACGCCGATCCGACCGTCCGTTGGTGTCCCCATGCATCTGGCTCGCACGAATGACCATGCCTGGCAATTCCGCTCGCGGACCGGCCATAGGCGCCGAGTTCATCCGCGGCGGCGAGGCGTCAATACTCACCGATCGGACACGGGCCGTCCCAGCGCGGCGTCGACGGCTTCACCCATTTGTCGGGGCGTGGGCGGAAACGCCCACGGTCGCCCGGCGAGCCTAGTGCCGCGCGAACAACTGTTGTGTTTCAGAACGGTGCGCGGCCCCCTGAGTGAGACCGGGCGCCGCGGGCGTGGATCCCAGGACGGCGATGGCGGCGATCATCGCGTGCGGCGTGGCCGCGACGCGGGGTGGCTGGAACGCGGCGCCCGCCTGGGTGTGGATGATCACCCCGCCATGGCCGTCGCTGGCCGACAGGAAGGTGGCGGTCAGATAATTGCCCGACAGAGCGATGTGGGCGGTATGCGCCCCGTCGGTCACGCTCAGGGTTCCGCTGGCCGCCGTCCCCGAGAAGGTCGCTTCTCCGGCGCCGACGAAGCCGACGTCGTTGAGATCCAAATACGTGCCGCCACCGCGGGAGAATCCGCTGATGGTCGCGGTGTAGGCCAGGCCGTGCGCCAGTTCGAATACTCCGCTCGTGCTGGTGAAGGCGACCGCCTGATTGAAGCCGGCCGCTGCGAACAAGGTCCCGCCGCTGACCTGGCCCGATCCGGTTCCTGTCACCGCGCCCTGCAGGCTGAACGTCCCCAGCTGCGCATTGACGATGCCGTTGTTGACCAGGGCGGACACCATGGTGATCCCGTTGGTGCTGTCGGCGCTGATGGCGTTATTGTTGATATTTTCGCCGGCGCCGGTGTCGATGATCAGGCCACCGGGAGCGCCGATGTCGGCGGAATAGATTGGCCGTTGTTGATCAGGCCCATCTGGCCGCGGCCGATCGAACCGCTGCCGAGCAGGCCGCCCAGGTTGGTCAGCACATCGGAGGCAGCCAATCCACCAATCCCCGCACCCACGCCGTCGAAATCCAAGGAAGAACTACTGGCGATGGTCGCGCCGCCCGCCCCCACCTGCAGGTTGGTGTTGCTCAGGTTTACGCGCAGCCTGTCGATCGTCACCCCGTTCAGCGTGTCGGTCGAGGGGCTGACTGTGGCGAAGATCAGGTCGGCGATGCCGACCCCCGATACCGTGAGCAGCCCCGAAAAGCTCGAGCCGCCACCGCTGAACGTCATCGTCTTGGCATGCTGCATGGTCAGTGTGCCGCCGCTCTGGTCCCAGATGCCGCCGAACTTGAGGTTGGTCGCTACTGTGATCTGCGCAGCCCCCGAGACCGCCACGCGTGGCACCGCCAGGGATGCGCCTGCCGTGAACGCCGCGACGCCGCCGTCGACCACCAGCGCGGTGTTCTTGGCGCCCGAAATCCGGTGGCTGTCGTCGAACGTTCCCTCGACGCTGAGCGTGCCCCCCAGCTTCAGGCTGCCGGCGTTGACCAGGGTGTCGGTCACCAGGCCGCTGGCGACTACGTCCGCGCCGGCCGCCATGGTGAATGTCGTCCCCGCCCCGATCCTGACCGTCGAGAAGTCGTAGAAGTTGGTGGCGGCCATGGAGCCGGAAACGCCGAAATTGAAACCGTTGCCAAAGCCCGAAACCGTGCCCACGCCCGAGGCGAGCACCAGGGTGCTGCCGTAGCCGCTGACACCGCCGACAAACGCCGACCCGGCTTCCACGACCAGCGTATCCTGGCTCGACATCATTCGGACAGACGCATACCCTGAAATCGTGCCGAAATTGGTCACCGTCACCTGGCTGCCGCCAGCCAGATAGATACCGGTGGCCTGACCGTGGACATTCGTCGATCCCGCCGCGATCAGGGCGGTCCTGTCGGCCCCTGAGCCATTGGTGATCGCGCCCATTCCCGCCATCGCGACGCCGTCGCCGGCGTTCGCGTACTCGTTTCCCGCGCCGCCCATGGCCCCGGCGATGGTTCCGTAGTTCAACACCGTTCCGCCGTTGACCAGCAGTGCGCCGATGCCACCCTGGCCACCGGCATTGAGTGGGCTCATGCCACTGGTCTGGGCGCCGCCGACGCCGCCATGGATCGTCCCGCCGCTGTTGAGCAATTCCCCGCCTCCCGCCAATATGACCCCGGCGCCGCCATCTCCGCCTGGACCACCATATTTCACGGTCCCGGTCGGTCCGCCGCCGATCCCCCGGCTCCGGCGGCGATGAAGCCGTCGTTGGCCACCGTCCCGCCGCCGCTGATCGATACCCCGGCCCCGCCTACGCCGCCCTGCCCGGCATCGCCGAAGCCGACGGAGGCATTGCCGCCGGCGCCGCCCACGCCGCCTCTGATCAGCCCATGCAGGTTGCCGACGCTACCGCCCGCGGCCAGGTCGACGCCATCGCCACCCTTGCCGCCGACCGCCGCGAAGCCGGGGCCGTAGCCGCCGCGGCCACCCGCGCCGCCATAAATTTCCCCCGCGCTGTTGATCAGCGTGCCGGTGCGCGCCCAGGAACGCGCCGGCCCCACCGACGCCGCCGATCCCGGGGCTATAGGGGTTGGTGAAGAAGCCGGCCCCGCCGTTCCCGCCCGATCCGCCCTGCATCAGGTTCTCGTTCAGCGCATAGCCGCCGCCGTGCAGCACGACGCCCACGCCGCCGGCCCCGCCGCGGCCCGCGCTGGTTCCCGCCACGCCCGCCCCTCCGACACCGCCGATGATGTTGCCGTCGTTGCCGCTGATCGAGCCGCTCGCGAGCAGGTAGGCTCCGTCCCCTCCGGCATAGCCCGCTGCATTCGCGCCGCTGGCGAACTCGCGCCGCGCCGCCTTGGATCGCGCCACCGAGGCCATTGAAGAGCGTGCCGCCCCCTGCCCCGAGCAGCACGCCATCGGCGCCCGTGCTGGCCTCCAGACGGCCGAAATCGACCACCGAGGCGAAGGCGTTGGTCACCAGGCCGAAGCCGCCGATGCTGCCCGAGGCGGTGATGCTCACCACCGCATTGGCGCTGTTGAGCAGATAGCCGGCGCTGTAGGTTCCGGCGATGATCTTGGTGGGCATAGAGGCTCCTATGGCGAACTCCGCCGATCGGCGGCGCGGATCGGCGGTTCGGCGCCGCGTCTAGTCCTGTTCAAATGGTGCGGTTAGGGGCGGCGACGTGCACGTTTATGCATCTCCACTCCCACGGGTGGCGTCGACCACGTGCCAGACAGGTCGGTCACCAGCGAACGCGCCCGTCGCTGGTGACCCCGGCGCGCGCGCTGCAATCGATCTCCGATTACGTATTGGTAACCCTGGGGGCGCCGGTATAGGCCTTGGTCGATCCAGACCGGTTCAATGAGGGAGGCGCCGCATGCGTGCGAGCCACAAACTGTTCCTGACCGCCGCCTCGTTCGCGCTCGGCGCCCAAGCCGCCGCCGCCGCGCCGATGCTGGGCTTCGGCCCGGCCGACGCCGACGCGCAGAGGGCGCTGGAGGCGCGGTTCGACGCTGGGCTGTCCGCCCAGGCGATCCGCGAGCGCTTGCAACTCATGGCGGCGGAGGCCAACCAGGTCGGCTCGCCGCACGACAAGGCCAACGCGGACTTCACGCTGGCGCAGTTCAAGGCCTGGGGCTGGGATGCACACATCGAGGTGTTCAGCGTGCTCTATCCGACGCCGAAGATCGAACAGCTCGACCTGACCGGCCCCGAGCCCTTCTCGGCTACCCTGGTCGAACCGCCGATTCCGGGCGATGAGACCTCGGCGCGCACGCAAGGCGTGTTGCCGGCCTATGTCGCCTACGGCGGCGAAGGCGACGTGACCGCACCCCTGATCTACGTCAATTATGGCATGCCCGACGACTATGCCGCGCTGCAGCGCCTGGGCCAGGACGTGAAGGGCAAGATCGTCATCGCCCGCTATGGCGCCGGCTGGCGCGGGCTGAAGCCGAAACTGGCCTATGAGCATGGGGCAGTCGGCTGCATCATCTACTCCGACCCGGCCGACGACGGCTACGGCGCCGGCGACGCCTATCCGAGTGGCGCGTTTCGCCCGGAACGCGGCCTGCAGCGCGGCTCGGTGATGGACATGCCGGTCGAGGCGGGCGATCCGCTCACGCCGGGCATCGGGGCCACCGAGGACGCGCCCCGCATTCCGATCGGCCAGGCGAAGACCATCCTGAAAATCCCGACCATCCCGATCTCCTGGGGCGACGCCCGGCATTTCCTCGCGGCCCTGTCCGGGCCTGTCGCGCCCAAGAGCTTCCGCGGCGCCCTGCCGATCACCTACCACATCGGCGGGGCCGGCGCGTCGGCCCACCTCGTCGTGCAGTCGAACTGGGACCGCAAGCCGCTCTACGACGTCATCGCCACCCTCAGGGGCGCGGTATGGCCCGACCAGTGGGTGGTGCGCGGCAACCATCGCGACGGCTGGGTGTATGGCGCGCAGGATCCGCTGTCTGGCCAGACCGCCCTGATGGAGGAGGCGAGGTCGATCGGCGCGCTGTACAAGGCCGGCTGGCGGCCCAAGCGCACGATCGTCTACGCCAGCTGGGACGGCGAGGAGCCGGGCCTGCTGGGCTCGACCGAATGGGCCGAAACCCACGCCAAGGATCTGCAGGCCAAGGCCGTCGTCTACATCAATTCCGACGGCAACGGCCGCGGCATCCTCGCCGCCGACGCCAGCTATTCGCTACAGGCCCTGATCAACGACGTAGGGGCCGACGTTCGCGATCCAGAAACCGGGGCCAGCGTGCGCGATCGGGCAATCGCCGCCCTGCAGGTCGCGGCTCTCGCCAGCGGCGCGCGCGATGAACTCAAGGCCAAGGCCAAGACAGCGACGGCCACCGGCCAGCTGCCGGTCGATGACCTGGGCTCCGGCTCGGACTATTCGCCGTTCGTGCAGCATCTGGGCCTCGCCTCGATCAACGTCGGCTATTCCGGCGAGGGCGAGTCCGGCGGCGTCTATCACTCCGCCTACGACACCTTCGAGCACTACGATCGGTTCGGCGACCCGGGCTTCGTCTATGGCGTCGCCCTCGCCCAGACGGCCGGGCGGCTGTCGCTGCGCGCCGCCGACGCCGACGTCGCGCCGCTGCGCTTCGTACCCGTCGCCGACACCGTCCGCGGCCAGGTCGAGGAGCTGAAGAAGCTGCTGGCCACCGAGCGCGAGCACGCCCTGACGCTGGACCGGCTGCTCGAGCGCAACGCGTTCCAGCTCGCCGCCGACCCCAAGGAGCCTTGGGGCCTGCCGGACCGCGAGATCGCCGTGCCGAGCCTGGACTTCACCCCGCTGGAAACCGCCGTCACGCGGCTTCAGAGCAGCGCGACGGCCTACGATGCCGCGGCCGCCGCCGCCGTCGGCGCGCCCCCCGAGCGCCTGGCCCGCGCCAATGCCCTGATCCAGGGCGCCGAACAGGCGATGACCGACGATCGCGGCCTGCCCGGCCGGCCCTGGTACAAGCACTTGCTGTACGCGCCCGGCCTGCTCACCGGCTATGGCGCCAAGACCCTGCCCGGCGTGCGCGAAGCCATCGAGGGTCGGCGCTGGGACGAGGCGATCACCTACATCGGCCGCACCGCGGCGGCGCTCGACGCGATCAGCGCCAAGCTCGACGCGGCGACCAAGGCGCTGTCGATCTAGTCGAGGCGCGCGATGGCGCCGCGCATCTATCTGGCCGGCCCGGCGGTGTTCCACCGCGATGGTGCGGCGATACTCGCACGCCGCGTCGCGCTTTGCCGCGACATGGGGTTCAAGGGCGTGCCGCCGATCGAGGGCGGGACGAGCGACCCGCCGGTCTCGGACCCGCCCCACGACCTCCGACTTTGCGGCCCGTCGCATCCGCGACGAGAACATCCGTAAAATCCTTTCGTGCCAGGCGATCATCGCCGACGTCACGCCGTTCCGCGGACCCGGCGCCGATGACGGGACCGCATGGGAGATGGGCTTCGGCGAGGGCAGCGGAAAAATCGTCATCGCCTTCAGCGAACAGAGCGGGCTGTCCTACGAAACACAGGTGAGGAGCCGGATCGGCGTGCGGTCCAGACCGGACCCCATGGACCCGCTGGTCGATGGCGACGGATGGATCATCGAAGCCTTTTCCCTCCCGGCAAACCTCATGCTCGCCGCATCGAGCGAGCCGATCCTGCCGTCGTTCGAGGCCGCGCTGTCGCGCATGAGCGCGATCTGGGCAGCCAGCCGAACGGCTTGACTATCCCTGCCTTGCCGCGCTGGCGCCACGCTTATAAAGCGTCGCGATAACGCGCGCCGCGAACCGTCGCGATCGCCCTGGAGGAACGCCCCGTGCCGCTCGACAACACCTACTCCATGACCATCGGCGGCAAGGCCGTCGCCGGCGCCTCCACCTTCGCCGTCCTCAATCCCGCCAACGAAGCGAAGATCGGCGATTGCCCGGACTGTTCGCCCGAGCAGCTCGACCAGGCGGTCGCCGCCGCCCGCGCCGCCTTCCCGGCCTGGAGCGCCACCCCGATCGAAAAGCGCCGCGAAGCCCTGCTGGCCATCGCCGGGGTCGTGGCCGCCAACGCCGACGATCTGCACCGCCTGCTGACCAGCGAACAGGGCAAGCCGCACGAAGCGGCGATGGGCGATGTGATGGGCGGGGCCTACTGGCTGCAGGCGATTTCCGGCCTCGAAATCCCGACCCATGTCGTCGAGGACACCGCCGAACGCCGCGGCGTCACTCGCCACGTGCCGATCGGCGTGGTCGGAGCGATCGCGCCGTGGAATTTCCCGGTCATCCTGGCAATGTTCAAGGTCGCCCCCGCCCTGCTGGCTGGCAACACCGTGGTGCTCAAGCCCTCGCCCTTCACTCCACTGACCACGCTGAAGATCGGCGAGCTGACCCGCGGCCTGATCCCCGACGGCGTGCTCAACATCGTCGCCGGCGGCGATTCGCTCGGCCCCTGGATGACCTCGCATCCGGGGATCGACAAGATCAGCTTCACCGGCTCGACCGCGACCGGCCGCAAGGTGATGGCCAGCGCCTCGGAGACCCTCAAGCGGGTCACCCTGGAACTCGGCGGCAACGACGCCGCCATTGTCCTGCCCGACGTCGACGTGGCGCAGGTCGCTGAGAAGCTGTTCTGGGCCGCGTTCGCCAACACCGGCCAGATCTGCATCGCAACCAAGCGGATGTACGTCCACAAGGACATCTATGAGCCCCTCAAGGAGGCTCTGGTCGCCTATGCCCGCACGGTGAAGGTCGGTGACGGCGCACAGCAGGGCACGCAGATGGGACCGATCCAGAACCATCAGCAATACGAGCGGGTGCTGGAGCTGATCGCCGACGCCAAGGCCAAGGGCTACGACTTCCTGATCGGCGGCGAGACCTCGAGCGCGCCGGGCTACTTCGTCCCGGTCACGATCCTCGACAACCCGCCGGAAAACTCCCGCATCGTTCAGGAAGAGCAGTTCGGCCCGGTGTTGCCGCTGCTTAAGTTCGACGACGTCGACGAGGCGATCGCCCGCGCCAACGCCAGCGACTATGGCCTCGGCGCCTCGGTCTGGTCGGCCGACACCGACCAAGCGCTGGAGATCGCCGCCCGCCTGCAGGCCGGCACGGTGTGGGTCAACGAGACCCAGTACCTCTCGCCGCTGGGGGCTTTCGGCGGCCACAAGCAGTCGGGCATCGGAGCGGAGGGGGCGCTCGATGGCCTGCTCGAATACACCATCACCCAGACCACCTATGTGAAGAAGGCGGTCCCGGCGAGCGCCTGAACCATACCCTAGGCGGCGGTCTTGCTTTAAGGAACGCCGCCATGATCCGCCAGCGCCGCACCCGCATCGTCGCCACGCTCGGCCCCGCCAGCAGCGCGCCCGAACAGGTGCTGGAATTGGCGCGGATCGGCGTCGACGTCTTCCGGCTGAACTTCAGCCACGGGGCGCACGCCGACCACGCCGGCGCCCTGAAGGCGGTGCGCGACGCCGAGGCGGCGATCGATCGGCCGCTGGCCGCGCTGGCCGACCTGCAGGGCCCGAAATTCCGCCTCGGGCATTTCGCCGAGGGCCGCATCCGGCTGTCCCGCGGCCAGCTCTTGCGTTTCGATCTCGCCCCGACGCCGGGCGACGCTAAGCGGGTGCAACTGCCACATCCCGAGGTGCTCAAGGTCCTGGCCCCCGGCATGCAGGTGGTGCTCGACGACGGCCGAAGTCCGGCTGTCGGTCCGCGAGGCCGGCAAGGATTTCGCCGACGTGGAGGTGGTCAGCGGCGACGCGCTCTCCGACCACAAGGGCGTCGCCGTGCCGGGCGCGACGATCCCGGTGCCGGCGATGACCGCCAAGGACCGCCTCGACCTCGATTTCGCGCTGCGCATCGGCGTCGACTGGATCGCACTGTCTTTCGTGCAGCACGCAGCCGACATGGCCGACCTGCGCCGGCTGGTGGCGGGCCGCGCCGCCATACTGGCCAAGATCGAAAAGCCGGCGGCCCTGGACGATCTCGAGGCGATCCTCGACGTGAGCGACGGTCTGATGGTGGCGCGCGGCGACCTGGGCGTCGAACTCGCGCCGGAAGACGTGCCGGTGGCGCAGAAGAAGATCGTTCGCGCCGCCCGCCGCCGGGGCGTTCCGGTGATCGTCGCCACCCAGATGCTCGAGTCGATGACCACCAATCCGACACCCACCCGGGCCGAAGCGTCGGACGTCGCCAACGGCGTCTACGAAGGCGCCGACGCGCTGATGCTGTCGGCCGAGTCGGCGGTCGGAGCTTATCCGCGCGAGGCCGTCGCGATCATGGACGCGATCATCCGCAAGGTCGAAGCCGACCCCCAGTGGCCGGGTCTGATGCGGGCCGAACACGGGACGGACGCCGACGAGGACGTCGACGCCCTGATCGCCGCCGCCAGCCGCGCGGCCGAGGCGCGCTCCACCGCCTGCCTCGTCACCTACACGACCTCGGGCTCGACAGCTCGGCGCATGGCGCGCGAGCGGCCCATCCTGCCGATCCTGGCGATCGCGCCCAATCCGCGCGTGGCCCGCCGCCTGTGTCTGGTTTGGGGTCTCGAGCCCCGCGTCGCTTCACAGCCGCGCGGCATAGCGGCGATGACCGACGAAGCGGCCCACCTGGCCGCCGACCTCGGTCTCGCGCCGTCGGGCGCCCGTATCCTGATCATCGCCGGTCCGCCGATGGGCGCGCCGGGGGCCGCCAATCTGTTGCGCATCGCCCACGCGCCGAAGGCCCGCTCCACGCCCGCGGCTCACTGAGCGCTGGCGCGCTCACCGGAACGTCCCGCCGCGCCCCTCCCCGGCGGCGAAGCGCGCCGCGCCGGCCGCGGTCTCGCCAATGCGCGATCGTCTGGCGGCCGACCCGCGTCTCGAAGGCGATCGCCTGCTCCCAAGGCAGAGTCCATTGCTCCATCACCGACGCCGGTCGTTGCGCAGGCAGGTCTGTGGAAAGGCCGCCAACTGCCGGCCCAGGTCGATGGCCGCTAGCAAGGCCTCGCCGTCGGCGACGACGCGATTGGCCAGACCCATCGCGAGACGCCTCGGCGGCCGAGACCGGACGGCCGGTGAGGATCAGGTCCATGGCCCGCGACTGGCCGATCAGGCGGGGCAGCCGCACCGTGCCGGCGTCGACGAGCGGCACGCCGAAGCGGCGGCAAAACACCCCGAACACCGCGCTCTCCGCCGCAACCGCAGGTCCGCCCATAGCGCCAGTTCCAGGCCGCCGGCGACCGCGTAACCCTCCACGGCGGCGATCACCGGCTTGCCGAGCCGCAGCCGGGTCGGGCCCATCGGCCCGAAGTCGCCTTCCTCGGCGACGCGGTTGGCGCGCCCGCCGCCGGCCAGCGCCTTCAGGTCGGCGCCGGCGCAGAATTGCCCGCCGGCCCCGGTCAGCACGGCGACGCAGGCCGCCTCGTCGGCGTCGAAGGCGACGAACGCGTCGAACAACGCCTGGGCGGTCGGGAAATCCACGGCGTTGCGGCGGTCGGGTCGATCGATTGTCACCACCGTCACCGGCCCCGTCCTGGTCGAGGTCACGTCGGGCATGTCGGCGAACTCCTGGGCGCGCGGCTGGGCTCGACACTCTAAAAACGCCGCCGCCTGCCGCACAAGTCCGCACGGAACCTTATGGGCGCCGGGCACGTTCGTGTGACGATCGGCATAACTGGCGTTCGGGGCTCGCGCCGCGGTACGGTGGAACCGCTGGTCGTTTTTCCAAGCTCTGCTAAAGGTTTCTCGGGGATTCCCGATCGGTGGAGTCGGTGGCTGCAAGGGGCTGAGCGCTGAGGCACGCCGACGCATGGAACAGGCCGCCGATTTTCAACTTGCGAGACGGCCGCGGGGCCGAACGGCCATTCTCACCGGCGACTGGACGGCGGTCGACATGGGCAGGCCAACGAGCGGCTCGGCGACGCCGCTGAGAGCCGATCGGGCCGGTCGCCATCGACCTCAGCGGCGTCGGCCGCTGCGACACCAGCGGCGCATGGGGCGTGCTGCGGCGCGCCGTCGACGGCGAGGCGGCAATGCCGGCGACGATCATCGCGCCTCCCGGCATCGAGCGTCTGTTCGACTGGTGCGCACAGGCGATCGAGGCCGAGCCGACACCGACGCTCCCCGCCGACCTACGCTGGTGCGATTTCTTCGACCGGATCGGCCGCGGCGTCGTCGACATCGGCGTGCTCGATCTTCGACACCATGGTGTTCAACGGCCACCTGCTGACCGCCACCGGGCGGGCGATCGCCAATCCCCGGCGGATCCGCTGGGCGTCGGTGTTCTCGCTGGCCGAGAGCGCGCGGGCCTGGACGCCATTCCGATCGTCGCGGTGACCACTTTCTTCATCGGCGCGGTGGTCGGGCTTGCTGGGCGCCAATCTGCTGAGCAAGTTCGGGGCCCAGGTATTCGCCGTCGAGCTGATCGGCGTCGCGGTCTTGCGCGAGTTCAACATCCTGATCACCGCCCTTCTGCTGGCCGGCCGCTCGGCCTCCTCGTTCGCCGCCGAGATCGGCGCGATGAAGATGAACCAGGAAATCGACGCCATGCAGGTGCTGGGCGTCGACCCTTTCGACGCCCTGGTGTTTCCGCGATTCCTCGCCCTGCTGATGACCATTCCGCTGCTGACCTTCGTCGCCACCCTGGCCGGCCTGGTCGGCGGCCTGACGGTCTCATGGTCGGTGCTCGACATCGGCCCGACGGTGTTCCTGCAGCGGATGATCGACAATGTCGGACCGACCCACTTCTGGGTCGGGATGTCCAAGGCGCCGGTGCTGGCCGTGGTGATCGCGGGCATCGGCTGCCGGCAGGGCATGGACGTCGGCGGCGACGTCGAATTCCTCGGGCGCCGGGTGACCGCAGCGGTGGTTCACGCGATCTTCGCGACCATCCTGATCGACGCCGTATTCGCGCTCATCTACATGAAGCTCGACGTATGAGCGCCCAGACTCCCGCCGTCGAAGCCGAGGGCAAGACCGATGACGGCCTGGATCTCGAAGCCCCGCCGATCAAGGTCCGCGGCCTCGTCAGCCGGTTCGGCGATCGTATCGTGCATCACGGATCTCGACCTGACCATCCCTCGGGGACAGGTGGTGGGAATCGTCGGCGGATCGGGCTCGGGAAAATCGGTCCTGCTCAACACCATCATCGGCCTGCGGGAGCCGCAGGGCGGCTCGGTGTGCATTTTCGGCCAGGATATCCGCTACGCCCGCCGGCGGCAGTGGACGGCGATCGAGCGGCGATGGGGCGTGTTGTTTCAGGCCGGGGCCCTGTGGACCAATTTGACCGTCAAGGAAAACGTGGCGGCGCCGATGTTCGAGCACACCAACATGGGGCGCGACGAGGTGGATCAGCTGGCCGACCTGAAGATCGCCCTCGCCGGACTTCCTCCGGGCGCCGGGGCGCTCAAGCCGTCCGAGCTCTCGGGAGGCATGATCAAGCGGGCCGGGCTCGCCCGGGCGTTGGCGCTCGATCCCGAACTGCTGTTTCTCGACGAGCCCACCTCCGGCCTGGACCCGATCAGCGCGGCGGCGTTCGACACGCTGATCCGGGAGTTGTCCGACAGTCTCAAACTCACGGTGTTCATGATCACTCACGACCTCGACAGCCTCTATACGATCACCGATCAGGTTGCGGTGATCGCCGACAAGAGGGTGGTCGGCCATGGCGCCGGTTCGCGACCTGGAACGATCGGACCATCCCTGGATTAAGAGCTATTTCCAGGGCAACCCGGGGACGGGCCGCGGCGGCCGCTGGGGAAATCGAACCGGCGCGGGGAGCCGCCTGATGGAACGCAACGCCAACTACGCCCTGGTCGGCCTGGTATCGACCATGTTGCTGATGGGCCTGGTGATCTTCGTCGTCTGGCTGGCGGGTCGCCAGCCTCACACGTGAGTACAACCTTTACGACATAGTGTTCCGCGGTCCCGTGCGGGGCCTGTCGCAGGGCGGCGAGGTCCATTTCAACGGCATCAAGGTCGGCGAGGTCAGCAAGATCTCTCTCGACCCGCAGCGATTCCCGAGTCGGTCATCGCCAGGGCCAAGGTCACCTCCGACGTCCCTATCCGCGTAGACTCCTACGCGACCCTCGAGCCGCTGGGCATAACCGGCGTCAACTATATTCAGATCACCGCCGGGACCGGCACCAAGCCCTTGCTCAAGGACACGGTGCCCAGCGGCCAAGTCCCCAGGATGGCCAGCCAGCGCGACACCCTGTCGGACCTGCTGGCCGGCGGCGGCTACATCGTGCAACGCACCGTCGAGGCCCTCGATCGCGTCAACCGGATCTTCTCCGACGAAAACATCCGGACCCTGTCGGCGACCCTGAGCGACGTCCAGTCGGTGACAGCGGAGTTGCGCGAACGCAAGTCGATCATCGCCGACGCGCAGAAGACGCTTCAGGACAGCGACGCGGCGGTCGCGCAGATCCGCGACCTCGCCAAGTCCAGTCAGAACCTGGTCGACGGGGACGCCAAGCGCGCGGTGTCCAAGCTCGCCGACGCGGCCGACCAAATCGAGGGCGCCACCAAGGACTTCGCGGACCATGGTGAAGAATTTCGATGGACCGGCGACCGATTTCGCCACCAACGGCCTGCCAGAGGTGGGCACGACCCTGGTCAGCCTGCAGCGGACCGCTGGACCGGCTGGACTTGGTCCTGGGCGAGGTTCAGTCCAATCCCCGAGGGTTGGTCGGCAAGGCGCCGGCGAAGCAGATCGAGATCAAGCCATGAATGCTGCCGCTTCACTCTCGCGTGGCCTCGCCGTCGCGCTTCTGGCGCTGTCGCTGGCCGGATGCATCTCGGTCTTTCCCAAGGAGACGCCGTCCCAGCTCTATCGATTTGGCTATGACGCCGCCCCAGCGCGGCGTGCGTCCCCCCCGGGCGGGGCGAGCCTGGCCGTCCAGGCGGCCCCGACCGGTTTCGATCGTCCGGCGGCTAGCGACGCCATCCTGGCGATCACCGGCGATCAGGCGGCATATTTGAAGGGGGCTCGTTGGGTCGCGCCCGCCACGACACTGTTCGACGATGCCCTCACCCGCGCCTTCGACGCCAACGCCGGCCCCGCGCGGCTGATCGGCCGTGGCGAAGCCACCCGACCCGACTATCTATTGAAGCTCGATGTGCGCGCCTTCGAGACGCATTATGACCGCGGCGAGGCGGCGCCTCCAACCGTGGTGGTGGAGGTCTACGCCGCCTTGACCCGCGTCAGCGATCACGACCTCGGCCGGCGAACGCATTTTTCAGGCCGACGTTCCGGCTGAAGAGAACCGCGCCGGGGCGATCGCCAGGGGCTTCGATCAAGCCACCGGCAAGGTTCTCAGCGAGATTGTCGGCTGGGTGAACAATCGCGGGGCCGGTTGACGCCGTGGCCCAGTGGCTCATCGCCTAGGCTTCGACCCCACTCAACCGCCGGGCGGCGGTCAGGGTGTTTTGCAGCAGGCAGGCCACCGTCATCGGCCCGACGCCGCCGGGCGCCGGCGTGATCCACGCGGCATGCCGCGCCGCCTCCTTGAAGGCCACGTCGCCGACCACCCTGGTGTGGCCGGCCGGCGGCCTTGACCGGATCGCGGAACGGCACGCGGTTGATGCCGACGTCGATCACCGTGGCGCCCGGCTTGATCCAGTCGCCGCGGATCATCTCCGGCCGGCCGACGGCCGCCACCAGGATGTCCGCCTCGCGGCAGACCGACGGCAGGTCGCGGGTCTTCGAGTGGGCGATGGTCACGGTGCAGTCGGCCGCCAGCAGCAGCTGCGCCACCGGACGCCCGACCAGCACAGAGCGGCCGACCACCACCGCGTGGCGTCCCGCCAGGTCGCCCAATGTGTCGTGCAGCAGGATCATGCAGCCCAGCGGCGTGCACGGGGCCAGGACCGGTCAGCCCGCTGGCCAGCCGCCCGGCATTGATCATCGTCAGCCCGTCGACGTCCTTGCCAGGATCGATCGCGGCGATCACCGCGGCGGCGTCCAATTGGGCCGGCAGAGGCAGCTGCACCAGTATGCCATGGATCGCCGGATCGGCATTGAGGCGCTGCGATCACCGCGAACACCGCCTCGATCGACACGTCGCCCGCCAGTCGGTGCGTCACCGAGTGCATGCCGGCCGCCACTGTCTGCTCGCCTTTCGAGCGCACATAGATCTGGCTGGCTGGATCATCGCCGACCAGCACCACCGCCAGGCCCGGCGTGACGCCGTGCGTCCTGACCAGTTCCGCCGTCTCGCGCGCCACCCGCTCCCTCAGGGCCTGCGCCCGGGCTCGCCCGTCGATCACGCCCGCCAGCCTCATCAGTCCTCGCCAAACAGTGAGTTCGAATGGATCCACCCGGCCGGCCATGACGTCGGCGACCTTGACGGCCGGCCAGCCGACCGATCCCGCCGCGCTGGCGCGCCAGGCGTCGATGATCTCGTCACGAAGCTCGGAAGCGCCCGCCGCCAGCCGCGCGGCCGCGAACGCCCGGCCATGGGCATCGCCGTGTTCCAGGCCGCCGTCCTTCTGCATCTGGTAGAATGGCTTCACGAACCGGTTGGTGGTCGCCAGGTAGTCGGCCGCCCTCGCTTCGATCGGGCACTGGCAGTCTCGGTAGGGGGTCATCGCCGCCTGCACGGCCCCGGCGGTGACATAGGCGCGCACGAACGCGCCCTCGAACGGCGCATGCACTTTCGATTGGGTAAAGCCTTCGGGATTCGGGTATGGGCCCCAGCCGTTGTAGTGCAGGCTGACATGCAATCGGCTGACTGCCGTCGCCGACATAGTGGGACAGGGCGCCCAGATCGCGCAGGGGCAAAGCCTCGCGCCGCAAGCTTCGTCCGCCGCGAACCAGGCCCGGTGAGCGCGGTTGGCCACGTCATGGGCGGCGGCCGCGTCCACCCGCCAATAGGCCAGGTCCTTGGCCAGCTGTTGCCAGCCGTCGACGATCGCATAGGGCAGGAATCCCGCCTTCCAGCTGTCCACCCCGACCGCGCGCAGCGCCGCGTCATAGTCCGGCCGGGCCGGCGGCAGTTGCGCGATCGCCGGGCCGCCGAAGATCCGGCCGTCGTCTCCCAGGTCAAGGAAGTGCGCCGGGTCGCGCTCGAGGTCGTGAACCTTGCCGGCGTCTTTCCACCGGTCGGGCTCACGCGACAATTCGCCGATCGTCTCGACGGCGGCCTGACGCGCGCAGGAACGCGGCAGTTCCGTCGGCAGGTCGGTGATCGCCAGGCGACCGATCAGTCGATGTCCGGTCGCGCCCCATCCCAGGGCGTGTCCGGCCAGCGCCAGAACCGCAATGGTGGCGATCGACACCGTGCGGCGAAAGGCGAGACGTCCGCTCATTTCGGGGATTTCCTGTTGCCGCCGATGGTCCCTCTCATGCGGCAACCAGCGAGGCGCCACAAGGCGCAAGGGTCCGGCAATCCACGCTCGCAACGTGATCACAGAAATTTGAGCCGCTCTTTCCGTTACGCCGCAGTCGCCTCGACAACAACCGTACGGAGCGGTCAACATAGTGATGGTATAGGGAATTTCGACTGAAACGCTGCTGTCGACTGACCTCAAATCCATTACCGGCGCACCATCGGCGGGGTCGGTTTGACGCGGGCGTCGGAAATTAATCGCTTGCCACCCGCGAACGCTCTGGCTAGCAACGTCGTCAGAGAGCGGATCAACAATCGAAGGGGCGCGCTGTTGAAGCGTATCCTGGTTTGCCTGGCCGCGGTGGCGGCGATGCTTCCGGCCACCGGCGCGATGGCCGACACCACCGATCCGATCGGTGATTTGATCGGTCAGGTGGCCGCGAAGGTCGAACCCATCCTGGCCAGTTTCGGCCTCAGGGTAACCCTCTATCACGGCGGCGGCGGCGGCATTCGCGATCGAGACGCCCTGGGTTGCAAGGTGGTGCCGATGCGGACGGCGGCGGTCGATGGCGTGACCATCCACAAGCATGAGCTCATCTACATCAAGGAGACGGTCGGCCTGCCGATGCCCGACGGCCGGTTGCATGACGGCTTCTGGTATGCCTCCGACAGCGGCGGGGCAATTCACAAGGGTCGGATCGATCTGTTCACCGGCAATGGCGCCGGCTCGATGACCCCGCTCATGGCGCTGAATCTCGCCACGCTGACCGTCGCCAAGGTCGGGGAATTCCAGGGCTGCCCCAAGGCCTGATCGCTGCGTCCACGACGGCCGAGCGGTCGCTGGTCAAGAGTTGTCGGGCAGAGATCATTGCCCTCGACGCGCAGGCAGCATTTCCACGCGGCGGCGGCGGCGGCCTGACCGACAAGGGTCGTCCCGGCGGGACCGCCGCTCATTTGCCGGGCGACGGATGTTGAGCGTCGCCGCATTTTCGCTATGCGTCTTCCCGTCACAGGAAACCGGCGGGGGTGGAATCGATGACGTCGAACCCTGCCTTCGGACCGCTTCGCGCCGCCGCGGCGTTGGTCGTCCTGCTGATGGCCATTCCGGCCACGAGCCTCGCCGACGACGCGAAAGTCGAGATGTGGGCCGTGCATGGCCAGACCACTCTGATCGATCAGGGCAACGCGGCATTTTCCGCGCCGTATTCCGGGATGAACAGCCTGCCGACCAAGGCCGAAGGCCGGGAGACCTTCGATTTGACGCTGTTTTTCGGCGTCCGTCCATGGAGCGGTGGCGAACTGTGGGCAAACCCCGAAGTCGACCAGGGGTTCGGGCTGCACGATACGCTGGGCGTGGCGGGGTTTCCGAGCGGCGAGGCCTACAAGGTCGGGGCTTCGACGCCTTATGTCCGCCTGCAGCGGCTGTTCTTCCGTCAGACCGTCGACCTCGGCGGCGATCGCTCCGGCGTGCAGGCGGACGCTAATCAGCTGGCCGGCGCCCAGAGCGCCGATCGCGTGGTCCTGACCCTCGGCAAGTTCAACGTCACCGACATATTCGACACCAATAGCTACGCCCACGACCCGCGCCACGACTTCCTAGACTGGGCCCTGATCGACGCCGGCACATTCGATTATGCGGCCGACGCGTGGGGCTACACGGTCGGCGGGGCCGCGGAATGGTATGCTCACGCCTGGGCGGCTCGCCTGGGGGTGTTCGACCTCTCCGAAGTTCCCAACAGCGAACGGCTCGATACTTCGTTCGGACAATTCCAGGTCGTCGGCGAGATCGAAAAGGATTTCGCGCCCGGCGGACGACAAGGCTCGCTGAAGATCACCGGCTTCCTGAGCCGCGGGCGTATGGCGCGTTTTGCCGACGCCATCGCCCTTGGCCAGGCCACGGGCGCGCCGCCCGACGTGGCCCTGGTGCGGCGCTACCGCAGCCGCGGCGGACTGAGCTTCGACCTGCAGCAGCAGCTCACCACAGACCTGGGGTTGTTCGCTCGCGGTGGCTTCGCCAGCGGCGGCATCGAGCCCTACGAGTTCGCGGACATCGATCGCACCCTGTCGGCGGGCCTTTCGCTGAACGGCAGGCGCTGGGGCCGGCCGGCCGACACCCTCGCCCTGGCCGGCGTCGTCGACGCCATCTCGGCCATTCACCAGCAGTACTTCGCCGCCGGCGGCCTGGGCATACTGATCGGGGATGGCCGACTGCCGCGCCCGGGCGACGAACACATCCTGGAAACCTATTACGATTTCGGACTGGCCAGGCATTTGCACCTGTCGTTCGACTACCAGTTCGTCGACAATCCGGCCTACAACACCGATCGTGGCCCGGTCTCGATCTTCGCCGCCAGAGTGCACGCGCAGTTCTGACGCCCGCCTCCGGCCTCCATCACAGAGTTCATCGCCACGCCAGGATGAACAGCGCCGCCAGGCCGGCCAGCCAACAGTACACCGCGAACGGCATGAACCCCTTCACTTCGTGCGTCTTGAACCAACGCATCAGGGCGAAGACGCTGATGAGGGCGGTGACCCCGGCCACAACCCCCGCCAGGATCGCCGCGCCGCCGAAATGCCCGCCGTGATGCAGCAGTTTCGGCGCCTCGAGGGCGACGGCGCCCAGGATGATCGGAGTCGCGGTGAGGAACGAGAATCTCGCGGCATCCTCGTGGTTCAGGCCCCGAAGATAGCCGCCGGCCATGGTTGCGCCGGACCTGGAAAACCCCGGGATCAGGGCAAGGCACTGGAACAACCCGATGATCAGGGCGTCCAGCCAGCCCAGTTGCGCCAGGGCGCGTCGGGGCGACCGGTCGCCGCGCCGTTCGGCCGCGAACAGCATCGCGCCGTTCAGGATCAGGAAGGTGGCGGCCAGTTTGGGCGCCGCGAAACCCTGGCGCAGCAATTTTTCGAGCACCAGGCCGATCAGCACCGCTGGGATGGTGGCGACGATCACCCGGAGGAACAGA
This sequence comes from uncultured Alphaproteobacteria bacterium, assembly GCA_963828365.1. Classification (GTDB taxonomy): domain Bacteria; phylum Pseudomonadota; class Alphaproteobacteria; order Caulobacterales; family Caulobacteraceae; genus Acaudatibacter. Next base: position 70,572 of record CAWHEE010000028.1, read on the forward strand.
CGGCGGTCGTCCGCCCCGGCTGGGTCGTTGAACCGCGCGACCGACGAGGCGAAACTCAGCCAGTCGCGCCAGAAATAGCCGAGCAGCGCGATCGCCGTGCCCAGATGCATCACCGCCAGGAACGGCAGGAAACCCTCGGCGGCCTGATCGATGTTCCAGTGCAACAATGCCGGCAGGATCACCGCGTGGCCGAGGCTGGAGATCGGAAACAGCTCCGTGATCCCCTGGAGGATCGCCATCACGATGGCTTGCAGTTCGGTCATGCGGCAAATTCTCCAGGGTACGGGCGCGCGACTGAGAATTGCTTCGAAACGCCCACGTATCCCTGAACGGCGGGTGTTTGGCTGTCGAGCCCCAGATTGACCCCGCCATCGAATTGCAGATTTGGCTGGCTGGCCGGGATCCAGGCGGCGCCGAGGTCCAGCGACACCTGGGTGATGTGGCCGGCCGGCTCGAAATTTTCGTCGGCCCAGATCTCTCCGGAAAGGGTGACGCTCTTCGAGACCGTCCGGCTCAGGCTGAGCAATCCAGACAGATTGAGATGTCGCGACCTGTTGTCGGCGTTCTTCAGCAGATCGACTTCCGGGTCGATGGTCAGCGACCAGTTCATCGGCAGGTTGATGTTGACCGGAACGAGCAAACCGCCCTCGACGGCTCCGTCGCCGATCGGCGATGCGGCCGTGGGCGCCTTCACGTATGGTGCGAGGGCGATCGCGAGATTGCCGCCGTCGTCCCCGACCAGATTCCATTTCAGCCGGCCGTAGACATCGCCGATCCCGCTGTCCCGGGTTTCCCGGCCGGTGGCGCGGTCTCTGACGATCACGGTTTCCCACGGGACCATGTTCAGCTCGACATCGACGGTGTTGCTGAGCCCCAGCTTGACGGTCGGATTGGTCGCCAGCCAGGTCGTGGTGTCCAGGCCGCCGGAGTGGTCGACCGTGACATTGAACAGGTCGGATTCGATCTGCAGGTGACCGGCGTCCACCGTGCATGGTCCGGTCGACTTGGTGGGGCGGTCGGTGCAAAACCCCCTCAGGTCGGCGGCCGGGGTCGGATCGAACAGCGTGAACCCGCTCTTGTCGGGCGGCGGCGAGGCGGACGCGGGCTCCGCCTGTTGGGCGCCGGCGAGCATCGGCCACGCCAGCGCCGCGTAGAGAACCAGCGTCACACGCACGGCTGGCCGGCTTCAACCGGGGTCCACGGCCTGGGCGAGGGCTCGATTGACGCTGACATTCAGCTTTTCCATCATCTGGATCAGCATCTGGTTCTGGTATTCGAGGTGTTGCAGGACCACTTCGATCTCCTGCTCGGCCTTGACGTTGACTTCGAGATCGTGCTCCGCGCGAGCCTCGGCGTGCCGCCCCTGCACGTTCTGGCCGACCATGATCAAGCGGCATCAGCAGGATCTGGATGACGTTGGAAATGAACAGATAGAACACGAACCCCATCGGTGGGTCGAACCGCCAGCTTCTCGGGGCCAGCAGATTCCAGCTCAGCCAGATCACCGTCCAGGCGAAGATGGTCAGAAAGAAGCCCATGGTGCCGACCCGGTCGGTGGTCCAGACCGCCAGCCGATTGAGCGGCGTCAGCCTTTCCTGCTGCTCCTGATTGATGTTTCTGAGCGGCTTGCGGGCTTTTTTGAAACTTCGCCAGCGACATCGGCGGCGCGCCGGCTGCGACGTCGTATCCATGGACTCTGCTCCCCTCGGATGACCGGGACGGGTCTAACCCAGGCCGGCGAAATGACCAACGCCATCGCGCCGCCGCCGGCGACGCCCGCCGCTAGATCTCGATCTCCTGCGCGATTTCCACCACATTTCGCGGCGGGCAGGTTGAAACGGTCGACGATCTTGGCGGCGTTGCGGAAAGGAACGCGAATATCGGCAGCCGCCAGCGCGTCAGAATGCGCCCCTTGCTGTGCGGCGACGACCATGTCGCGCGCGCCGAAGAAGATCGCGCTTGGCCAGGTCGATACCGGGACGAGGCCTTTCAGTCGCCGAGGACGGCCCGCAGTCGGTGAATCTCGACGAAACCGAAGCGCAGGACGACCCGGGTAGAGGCCGGCGCCGATCGGCTCGCACCACCGTCCGCGATTGTCCGGCGCGACCCGCGGCGTCTCCTCGAACAGCACCGTCAGGCACATGACGCGACTGTGAAGCGCGCCCATCGATCTTGAATGTGTCGACGATCGACGCAGGGCACGCCGTCCTGGTCGCGGGTGAAGAACACCGCCGTGCCGGGCACGCGAGGGACGTTGCCGCGTTCCAGGTCGCCAGGAAGTCGTGCTGCCGAACCGCGGCGCGCCGCCAGGCTGTCGCGCACCGCGTCGACGCCCTCGCGCCAGGTCGTCATAACAGGAAGAGCCGAGGCCCAGGGTCAGCGGCAGCCACCCCCCGTCGGCGACCTTCAACAGGTTGGCGATGAAGAATCCGCCGTCGACGATCAGGAGCGGCCGGCGACCAGCACCGCCATGAGTAAGGGCCAGCTCCAGGTTCGCCGCATCGCTTCGAACAGCAGGCAAGTGGTCAGCATCATGGTCGTCGAAACCGCCGTGCCATAGGCGCCGGCGAGGTGATCGGAACTTCGGAACGCCACGGTGATGCCGACGTCGCGAGCATCATCAGCCAATTGATGACCGGCACATAGATCTGGCCATAGACCTTGTCCGATGTCTGGCGAATTTTCACGCCCGGCAGCCAGCCGAGCTGCATGGCCTGGCGGGTCATCGAGAACGAACCGGTGATGATCGCCTGGCTGGCGATGATCGTCGCCAGCGTCGCCAGGCCGACCAGCGGATAGACCGACCAGACCGGGGCGAGTCTGAAAGAACGGATTGCCGCTGACCGAACCTTTGGCCATCAGCAAGGCCGTTTGCCCGGCGTAGCTGAGCAGCAGGGCCGGCAACACCACGCCATACCACGACAGCCGGATCGGCCCACGGCCGATGTGGCCCATGTCGGCATAGAGAGCCTCGCCTCCGGTGATGCACAGAAACACGCCGCCGAGCACGAACGGCGCCGCGGGGCCGGCGTGCGCCAGCAACCGTATCGCGTGCCGCGGATCGATGGCGGTCAGCACGACCGGATGCTGCACCACGCCGCACGCGCCGAGCACGGCGATGACCACGAACCACAGCAGCATGATCGGCCCGAACGCCTTGCCGATCAGCGACGTGCCGAGCCGCTGCGTCAGGAACAGCGCCGCCAGGATGACTACGGCGACCGGCATCACATAGGGTTGCAGGCGGGGCGCCACGACATCGACCCCTTCCAGAGCGCTCAAGACCGAGATGGCCGGCGTGATCACGCCGTCGCCATAGATCAGCGCGGCCCCCAGAAGACCCATGAACAATATCCAGCGACGGCGGCCCTGCAGACTGCGCGGGCCGACCAGCGACATCAGCGCCAGTATGCCACCCTCGCCGTGGTTGTCGGCCCGCATCACCATCAGGCAGTATTTCACCGACACGGTAATGATCAGTGTCCAGACGATCAAAGACAGCACGCCGAGCGCGCTTTCGGGCGTGAAATGTCCGCCCATCGCCTGTACCACGGTCTGCAGCGTATACAGCGGGCTGGTCCCGAGATCGCCGAACACGATCCCCAACGAGGTCAGGGAGGCGATCGCCAGCCGTGGCGCGCGCGGCGCCGCGCCGGTGGTCTCGTCGCTCGTCACCACTCGTCTCCCGGCCGCCGACCGCCAGCCCGAGGATCAAGCGCGCATGCTGTCCGATCGTTGCCCGGATTGCCTCAGGCCAGGGAGCAATGCCCACGCCCGACCGCCAGCAACGGCCGCGGAGCCTGCGCCTCCAATCCGTGCTGCAACGACGCCCCCACCCCCGTGGCGGTCGGCAGGCCGGCCATCGCCGCCGCGAAACCAAGCGCGCTCGGCCGCGACAGCGCCGCGAACGCGCCGGTGGTGATGGCGATATTCACCGGCGCGGCCGAATTGCCGAGGCTGTCGGTCGCGGTGATCGCGATACTGTCGGCGCCGGCCACCGAGTCGGTGTCCTTCAGCCTGGACAGGTCGCCGTTCACCACGCTCAGCGATCCGGTGATGGTCAATTTGGTGGTGCCGTTGCCGGTCACCCCGTTGCCGGTCGTCGACAACAAGCCGTTCGCGTCGCTCAGCACCACGGTAAACGTCTCGCCGGTCGTCACTCCGCTCTCCGCCAGACTGACCCCGCCGATCGCCGTCGCCTTGCCCAGGGAGACCGTCGCGCTGGCCGGCGCGGTGATTACCGGCAATCCATTGGTGGTCACCGCGATGGTCTTGGGGGTAGCGCTGTTGCCCAGGCTGTCGGTCGCCTTGATCGTGATCGTGTCGGTCCCGGCCATGGCGCTGCTGTCGGTCAAGGTCTTCAGGTCCGCGCTCACCTGCGTCAGCGATCCGGTGATCGTCAGGCTGGTGGTGCCCGAGCCCGAAACCCCCTTGCCAGTCGCCGACAACAGTCCCGATCCATCGGACAGCGTCACGGTGAATGTCTCGGCGCCCTTGGTGTTGCCGGTCTCGGTCAGCTTGACCGTCTTGATCGCGACGCTCTTGCCTTGGCCGATCGTCGCGCTCGCCGGCGCGGCGATCACCGGCAGGCCGTTGATCGTCACCGCCGTGCTGGTCGGCGTGGCGATATTGCCCAGGCTGTCGCTGGCCGCCACCGTAACCGTGTCGGTTCCCGCGGTCGCCTCGCTGAGCGTCAGGGTCTTCAGATCCGCCGCCACCGTGCTCAGCGAGCCGGTGATGCTCAGGCTGTTGGTTCCGGACCCGGTAATTCCCGTGCCGGTGGCCGTCAGAAGGCCGGTCTTGTCGGTGATCTTGACGGTGAAAGTTTCGGCGCTGGTGTCGCCGCTCTCCGATAGGCTGACTTTGAACGCCCCGGTTTGACCCTGGCCGACCACCTGGCTCGCCGGCGCCTTGATCACCGGCGGACCGTTGCTGGTCACCGCGATGTCGACCGGCCCTGCCGTACCGCCATTGCTGTCGCCGACGTTCAGCACGATGGTGTCGGCCCCGGCGGCGGCCTCGCTGTCGTGCAACATCGACAGCGCCGTGTTCACCTGACTGAACGAGCCGGTGATGGTCAGCTTGGTCGTCCCCGACCCGCTGACGCCGGCCGCCGTATCGGTGAAAATTCCGTTGGTGTCGGCGACGGTGACCGTGAAGCTTTCGCCCTTGGTGGTGTTCTTTTCGGTTAGGCTGATGCCGGTGATCGCCACGTTCTGACCCTGTCCGATCACCAGTGTGGCGGGTGCGACGAAGGCCGGCGCGCCGCTGATCGTCAGGCCGATGGTCGCCGGCGCGGCGGTCCCGCCGCGGCCATCGCTGGCCGTCACCGTGATCGTGTCGGCGCCCGGCGTTCCCTCCGTATCCATCAAGGTGGCCAGGTCGCTGTTGATCTGGCTCAGGGAGCCGGTGATCGTCAGTTTGGTGGTGCCGGAACCACTCACCCCGCTCCCTGTCGCGCTCAGCAGACCGACCGTATCGGACACCGTGACGGTCAAGGTCTCGCCGGCCCCCAGCGCATCCGGATCGGCGATACTGACACCGGGTACCGCCTTGCCGATACCTTGCGACAGGATTTCCGCGGCGCCCACGGTGATCACCGGCGGCGCGTTGACGCTGACCGCGATGGTGACGGGGGCCCCATCGCCGGTCCGGCTGTCGCTCGAGGTGATGGTGATGGTGTCTGTCGGAATGGCGCCGTCGGTGAGGCTGAGCGTCGCCAGGTCGGCGTTCACCTGCGCCACCGTGCCGGTCAGGGTCAGGCTGTTGGTGCCCGAACCCTTGACGGTTCCCATGTTGGCCGTCTCGCTGAGCAGGCCGTTGGTGTCGGCGAGATTGACGGTGACCGTCTGGCCGGCGCCCAGCGCGTTCGCTTCCGCGACGCTGACCCCGTTGATCGCCGTCGCTTGCCCGACCTGCGCCAACAGGCTGCCCGGGGCCGTCACGATCGGCGGCGCCGAGCCGTCGGTGGCGCCGATCAGCAGGGACTGGCCAAAGCCGAAGCCGGCGGTGCTGGTGGTCAGGTCCAACGTCACCGTCACCAGCAGGCCGTTGACGCTACTGAAGGCGCCGGCGTCCAGGGCGTCGTTGGTGAAGAACGCTTGGGCGGCGCTCAGCGAGGTGAAGCTGTCGCTGATCCGGGTCGCCCCGCCCACCGTCACGGTGAACTTAAGCGAGGAGAAATCCGAGGTGTCGCCGACGCTGCCGATCACCTGGTCTCCGGTCAGGCCGACGATCAGGTGGCCGGAGAGTTGCGAGGCGTTGAGGGTGAAATTCTGCGAACAGATGTATTCATGCGATCCGGCGGCGTTGCCCGGGTTGAACATCCCCTGGACAGCCGCGCCGAACACCGCCGAATACGATGCGCCCAAGCCGGTGATCGACCCCGGAGCGCTGACCGCGCCGACGTTGGGATTGGCGGTGAAGACGCTGGAGATGAAGCTCGAATTGGGGTCGATGTCGCCGAAGGCGTAGGCGTTGTTGGCCGCTCCGTTGAAGCCGAACGGATTGATCGAGTTGGCCAGGCTGCGGGCGTTCTCGCTCAGCGTCGTCGCCGGCGCCTGGGCGTCGGACGACAGGCTAGCGACGAAACTCCCATGCGAGGTCGTGGCGATCGTCATCGCCCGGCCGGTCGGCCCCTGGGCGGTAGCGTTCGCGTCGGACTGCTGGCCGGCGGCGGTGACCGCCGTCGCGGTGGCGTTGGCGGCGCCCTGCGTCACCCCGCCTCCGCTGGTGGCCGAAGCCCTCGCGGTGGCGTTCTGATTCGCCGCCACGCCGGTGTTGGTCGCCGTGGCCGTGGCCGTGGCCGCGCCGCCGACACTGGCCGTCCCCTGGCCATTGCCCCCCGCGGCGTTGGCGGTGTCGTTGACCAGAGTGTCGCCGGTCAAAGCGATCGACGACGTCGCCGTCCCCCCAGTGGACCCCGAGGTCGGGCCGCCGCCGCCCGCGCCGCCGGTGGCGTTGGCGACGCCGCTCACGCTGTTGGAATGGGTGGTGTTTGCGGTGACGTCGTCGAAACTGAAACTCGAGGTCGCAGCGCCGCCTGTCCCGGCCCCGCCGGCATTCGTTCCGCCTCCGGCCCCGCCGAAGGCGTCCTGGCGCAAATAGAGATAGCCGCCGCCGGTCGTTCCGCTGACCGCGTTGCTCAGCAGGCTGGCCGCTCCGGCCCCGGCGGTGGCCGAGGAGCCGTAGCCGCCCGCGCCGCCGAACTGGCGCACGATCACCCGCGCGTTCAATCCGGTGGCGCTGGCGCTCACGCCGCTGGCGACGCCGCCGGCCCCGCCGGAATGTGCAGCGGCCGTTCCGCGGCCGCCGGCCCCACCGATCGCCCTGGCATAGGCGTAGGCGCGTCCGCCGGTGGCCGACGCGGAGATCGCCGTCGCCTTGACCGTGCCGACCGAACCGCCGGCCCCGCCGTTGCCGTTAACGCCGTTGTCGCCGCCGGCCCCGCCTTGGGCGTAAGCCAGCACCGACACGGAATCGGACGCCGTGGTCGTGCTGGTTCCGCTCGCCGTAGCGCTGGCCGCGGCGCCCACTCCGCCGGCCCCCGTGCCATAGGCCCGTCCGCCGGCCCCGCCGACCGCGACGGCCCGCCCAATGTTGCCCGCACCGATGGCATGGGCCCCGCTCAGGCTCAGATTGGCGGTGGCCACGCCGCCGGCCGCCGCGTTCGAGGCGCCGGCCCCACGACCGCCGACGCCGCCCTGCGCGTAGCTGATCGCCTGGAGCAATCCAGCGCCGGTGTTGTTCACCGTGAGGCTGGAGGTCGCGGTCCCGGCGGCCCCGGCCAGGCCCGCGTTGCTATAGCCGCCCGCGCCGCCGACGGCCCGTTGCGACTCGCGCAGATAACCCCCGGTGGTCGAACCGCCGTCGATGTTGTTGACCGTACTGGACGCGCCGGCCCCGCCGTCGGCGCCGTTGTAGCCGTTGCCGCCTGCGCCGCCGACCTGCACCGCCCGCGCATACCCATTGAAGCCCGTGACCGCCACGGCCGTCACGGTGGCCGCCCCGCCGGCCCCGCCGGACTGGCCGGCGCCATTGCCGTTGCCGCCCTTGCCGCCCGTCGCATAGGCCCGGGCATAGGCGCGAGCGCTCGCCGAGCTGCTGGTCCCCGACGCGCTGGCGCTCGCCGTCCCACCCGCGCTCCCGGAGCCGGACTTGGTGGCGAGCCTCGTCTGCACGTTGCCGCCGGCCCCGCCGACGGCCGCATCGAAGACATTGACCGTTCCGCTGCCGCTCAGGGTATCGGAACTCTTGGCGAGCGCCCCCACGACCGTGCCGGTCGCATAGGCGCCGCCGCCGGCCCCGCCGGTGGCGTTGCTGTAGCCGGTGAACGTGCTGGCCCCGGAACTGTCGCTCGCCGTCAGATAGGATCTGCCAGTCCCCGCGGCCCCGCCCGCGCCGCCCACGCCGGCGTAGCCGCCTGCCCCGCCCACGGCCGTCTGGCGCAACGTCAAATAGCCGCCGGTGGTGGTTCCGCTGACCGCGTTGCTCAGCTTGCTCGATGCGCCGAGGCCGCCGTTCGCTCCGGTATAGGCGCGGCCGCCGGCCCCGCCCGTCTGATAGGCCTCCGAAACCGCCGAACGGCCGGTGGCGGTGGCCGTCGTGCCGCTGGCCAGGCCGCCGGCCCCGCCGGCATTGCCGGATCCTGCCCCGCGCCCGCCCGCGCCGCCGGCCTGGGCCGCTTCGGCGAAGGCGCGGCTGCCGGTCGCGGTGCTCTCAGTGGCCGTCGCGGTCGCCCCGCTGGCCGCCCCGCCAGCCCCGCCGTTGCCGCTGGCGGTGTAATTGGCGCCACCCCGGCCGCCCGTGGCGTAGGCTCTGGCGACGGCGCCCAGAGCGCCAGTGGTGGTGCTGACTGCTCTCGTGCTCGCCGTCGCCGCGCCGCCGACGCCGCCGGCGGCCGAGCCGTAGGCGCGCCCGCCGATCCCGCCGACGGCGTTGGTCCTGCTATTGTTGATCGCGTTGGCCGAGGTCGCCTTAAGCGTCGCGTTCGCCGCCCCGCCGGTCTGGCCGGCGTTGGCCCCGCCGGCCCCGCCGCCGGTCCCGCCATTGGCCGCGACATAGGCGTATACACGGCTCGCCACGGTGTCGGTGAACGTCAGGCTGGATGTGCCGGCCCCGGCCATGCCGCCGCCCGCGGCGCCGTAACCGCCGGCCCCGCCGTTGGCGGTCTGGATGAGTTCGAGATACCCGGCCGCCTGGGCGGCGCCGCTGACCGCGTTGCTCAGGGTGCTCGAGGCCCCCGCGCCGCCGGTGGCGCCGTTGCCGCCCCGTCCGCCGGCCCCGCCGACCTGGGTGACGCGGACATCGACGCTGAAGCCGGTGGCGGTGGCGGTCGTGCCGCTGGCGCCGCCGCCGGCCCCGCCGGAATGGCCGGCCCCGTTGCCCTGGCCGCCCGCACCGCCGGTCGCGCCGGCCCCGGCGTATTCCACGCCGCTGGTCGCCTTGCTCGCGGTCGCCGTCGCGCTCGCCCCTGTGGCGACCCCGCCGGCCCCGCCCTGGCCGTTGGTGGTGTAGTTGCCCCCGCCGCCGCCGCCGGCGACGCTGGCCGTGGCCCGGGCCGTGGCCCCCGCCGTCGTCATGCTGCTGGCGGTGGAGGTGGCGGTGGCGGTTCCCCCGACGCCGCCCGCGCCGGCGCCGAAAGCCCGCCCGCCCACGCCGCCGGTGGCGGTCGCCCCAGCCTGGACGAGGTTGGCCGACGTGGCTTGCAGCGTCGAGGACGCGGCCCCACCCGCCGCTCCGGTCAAGGCGCCTCCGGAACCGCCGCCGGCGCCGCCGGTCGCGACGCCATAGACGGTGAACCGGCTGGCGACTGCGTCGCTGGCGGTGAGGCTCGACGCGCCGCCGCCGGCCGCTCCGGCCCCAGCCGACCCATAGCCGCCCGCGCCACCGGTGGCCGTCTGCCTGAGCGTCAGGTAGCCGGCCGCCTTGGCCGTGCCCGACACCGCATTGTTGAGCGTGCTCGCGGCGCCGTTCCCGCCGGTCGCGCCATTGTAGCCGTTGCCGCCTGCGCCGCCGACCTGGGCGACCCTGGCGATCATTGAAAAGGCGCTGCCGCCCGCCGTCGTTCCGCTCGCCACGCCGCCCGCGCCGCCTGAATTGCCCGCGCCTGCCCCGCGTCCGCCATGGCCGCCTGTCTGCCCCGCGCTCGCATAGCCCCGCCCGCCGGTGGCGGCGGTCTCGGTCGCCGTGGCGCTCGTCCCGCTCGCCGCGCCGCCGGAGCCACCCTGGCCGCTGGCGGTATAATTGCTGCCGCCCGCGCCGCCGGTCGCGCTGGCGCCGACGTTTTCGTTCACGGCGCCGGTGGTGGTCGACGTCCCGGTCGACGAGGCGCTCGCCGCGCCGCCCACGCCGCCAATGCCGGTTCCGTAGGCGCGGCCGCCAACACCGCCCGTCGCGTAGCTGCTGGCGGCGACATAAGCGGAGCCGGTGATCCGCGTCGTGGAGGTCGCCGCGCCGCCCGCGGCCCCGGTCAGGGCGCCCCCCGCGCCGCCGCCTCTGCCGCCATAGGCGTCGGTCCGGCCGATGTCGCGGCTGGCGACCGAGTCGCTGCTGATCAGGCTCGAGGCGCCCGCCCCCGCCTTGCCGGCCCCGCCCGCGCCATAGCCCCCGCCGCCGGCGGTCGCGATCTGCCGCACGTTGATATAGCCGCCAGCCTTGGCCGTGCCGCCGGCGGCGTTGATCAGCGAACTGTCGGCGCCGGCGCCGCCGGTCGCGCCGCTGGCGCCGTTGCCACCCGCGCCACCGGTCTGCAAAATAACCACCCGGGCCGAATACCCGCTGGCGCTGCCGCTCGTCGTGGCCGCGCCGCCGGCCCCCGCCGCGTGACCGGACCCCGCCGCCGCGCCGCCGACCCCGCCGGTCGCCACGCCCCGCGCATACGCCCGCCCGCCGGTCGCCCCGGTTTCGACCGCGGTCACCGATGTCGTCGCCGTGCCGCCCGCGCCCCCGGCGCCATTGTTGTAGTTGCCGCCGCCGCGACCGCCGGTCGCATACGCCCGGCCGTCAGCGTTGTCCGCGCCGGTGGTCTTGCTTGTCGCGACCGCCGTGCTTGCGGCGTTGCCGCCCGCCCCGCCGGCGCCGAGCGCGTAGGACCGCCCGCCGGCCCCGCCGGTCGCGCTGCTGAAGCCCAACAGTTGACGGGCCCCCGTCGCATGATCGCTCGCGCTCGCCGCCCCGCCAATTCCCCCGGCGTCCGTGCCGGTCCCGCCGCCGTTGTCCGAGCCGCCGCCCGCACCACCCGTGGCGATGGCGCGCTGATCCATGCTGGTCGCCTGGTTCTTGTTGGCGCTGTCGTCGAAGGTCAGCATCGAGGCGCCGGCGCCGCCCGCGCCGCCGGCCGCCGAAGTGCTGGCACCGCCCGCCCCGCCGTAGGCGCCTTGACGAAGGTCGAGATAGCCGCCGCCGGTCGAACCGGTGACCGCGTTGCTGAGCGTACTGGAGGCGCCTGAGCCGCCGCCCGCGCCGCCATAACCCGCACCGCCTCGACCGCCGTATTGGTACAGGCGCACGAAGTCGCTGCCGGTCCCGCCGCTCGTCGCGGTCGCCGTGCTGTTGCTGGCCACGCCGCCCGCCCCCCCGACGGCGCCCGCGCCATGGCCGCTGCCGCCCTGGCCGCCACGGGCGATCGCGCGGGCATAGGCCGCCCCGACGGTATTGGTGACCGCCACGCTCGCTGTCGCCGCGCCGCCCACGCCCCCGCTCCCGCCCGCGCCCATGGTCACGCCGGTTCCCGGCAGGCCCGCATTGCCGCCGGCCCCGCCGGTCGCGGTCGAGCGGCCGATCAACTCGCTCGCCGAACCCAGTTTGAAGTTCACCGCCGCCTTGGCCCCGCCGCCGGCTCCGCCGTTCCCGGCCGCCCCGCCGGTCCCGGAGGGATTGTTGGCGCCGTTGCCGCCATAGCCGCCGGCCCCGCCGGTGGCCTCGGCGCTATTCGTCGTATCGACGCCATTGCCGGTGTTGCCGGCGTAGACATAGCCGCCCGCCAGGCCGCTGGTCCCGGGATCACCGGGGTTGACGCCATTATGGCCGTGCGCGCCCAGCGTGCCGGTATTGTTGACGTCGGTCATGAGAAGCCCCTGGCGAAAGTATCGAACGTGCAACCCTAGCCGATAAATTTTCGGCGTCCTATCGGCCGGATGGCCGGTATGAAGGCGAATCCGCCAGCGGTTGCATCACGAATGCTTGATCCGGCGCCACCGCACGGCTTTTTACGCGCTGGGCAACAACACGCGGACGTTGCGCAAATTGGCTTCCGGATGGATCCAGAAAGCGTCGTTCTGGAACCGGTCGAACAGGTCCGGCGGCAGTACGGTGACCCGGCGCTGCGGCTCGACCTTGCCGTTCACCCGGTGCAGCCCCGGCGTGCCGAGCAAGGTATCGAACGCCTCGGCGTCATACTGCACGTTGTCGAAATCGTGCGGATAGCGCTCCTCGCCGATGAAGTCGTAGATGGTGGCCAGCGTCAGCGCCGGATCGCGCACCAGAGCCTCATATCCGACCAGCAGCAGCCGATCGGCGAACTCCCCGAAATAGGCTTCGCGCAACGCATCGAGGGCGTAGCCGACCATCCCGTCGCTCGAGGCCAGCCGGTTGACCCGCGTGTAGACCGTCCCGCCGGCGTCGAAACCGAAGATGCCGGACAGATCCAGGTCGTTGCGCCGCGTCAGCCGCTCGATGCTGTCCATGATCCACGACACATGCCGCACACAGCAGATCACCTTGGCGCCCGGGAAATGCGTCGAGATCGACGGCATCTTGGAACACCACATGCGGTTGGTGTCGAACACCACCTTCTCTTCTCCGATCTTATGGTAATAGTTCCGAAATACGCCAGTGATCAGTTCGCGTTTCTGGTCCTCGTCGATGAACACCGCCGCCTCGTTGCGCCGGCTGACCGCTCCGAGCATGGCCAGATAGATCGCGCCGACCGGGCTGGTCATCATCGCGTGGAATCGTGGATTCTGCCGCAGGATCGCCGACAGCAGCGTCGAGCCTGAGCGCGGCAGACCCGAAATGAAGTGTATGCCGTGACGCATGTGCGCAGTCCTCCCAGGATGTCCGCCCGGCATACTCTCTCCCTCTCATCCTGTGGAGTGACAGGCGGCACAGGCGCCTTTCCTGTCATCGCCGAGCGTGGCCCCTCCGCGATCTGGATATCGCCCGGCTCGGTCGCCTAGGCCGGGTCGTCGAGGCTGAAGCGGTCGTCGTCCTCATGGTAGGCGAAGATCTCGGCGTAGCGGCCCCAGGTGATGATCGCGTCCATGCGTCTCCTCGGCATAGGGCTCGGACATGAAATCCTCCAGCTCGTCGCGGAATCGGCTGGCCGGGGCCTGGTGCGAGGCGCGGTCGTCGAGGACGCGGCGGATGTGGGCCGGCCAGCGGCACATAGGCCAGCAGATGCTGGGCGAACAGCTGCTTGCGCTCGTCGACGTCGGCGGCGGCATAGCGGCGCGCGGGCGGGGTGAGGCGGATGGTGCGGCCCTCGATCTCGGCGAAGCGCATCAGCTGCAGCGTTTCGGCGATCGGCAGCAGTTCGTCGGCCTCCATCTGCAGCTCGCGCGCCAGGGTCGCCAGTTCCGCCTGGCCCTCGTTGGGCGGCGCGGCCAGCGACTCGATCATGCCCGGCCAGGGTGTTGGTCGAGATGTGGGTCAGCGCCATGCCGAGGCCGGTGCCCGGGAACGCCCCCTCGCGGGCCGGCGGGAACCGCCGCCCGCGCCGTCATCCGGGCGTAGATGTCGTCGACCAGCGCGCGGAACGTCGGGTCCAGGCGGTTGCGCGGCTGCGGCAACTCGACCTTGATCTCCGCGATGACCCGGCCTGGATTGGACGAGAACACCAGGATGCGGTCGCACATCAGCACCGCCTCCTCGATGTTGTGGGTGACCAGCAGGATGGCGCGGATCGGCATGCGGCCTTCCGACCACAGGTCCAGCAGGTCGGTGCGCAGGGTCTCGGCGGTCAGCACGTCCAGCGCCGAGAACGGTTCGTCCATCAGCAGCACCGAGGGCTGCACCACCAGCGCCCGCGCCAGCCCGACCCGCTGGCGCATGCCGCCCGACAGCTCCTTCGGATAGGCGTTCTCGAAGCCGTCGAGGCCGATCAGGTCGATGGCGGCCAGGGTCCGCTTGCGCCGCTCCTCGGCCGGCACGCCCTGCGCCTCCAGCCCCAGTTCGACGTTCTTCTGCACCGTCAGCCAGGGGAACAGGGCGAAGCTCTGGAACACCATCGCCACGCCATGGGCGGTGTCCTCGCCCTCCATGTCGTTGACGGTGACGGTGCCGCTGGTCGGGGTGATCAGGCCGGCGATCGAGCGCAGCAGCGTCGACTTGCCCGAGCCCGACCGGCCGAGCAGGCCGACGATCTCATTGGGCCGCATGGTCAGGTTGACGCCTTCGAGCACCACCAGGCCGGCCCCGCCGCCCTTGCCGTAGACGTGCTTGAGGTCCCTGACGTCCACGAGGGGGGCCGCTGTGGCGATGGACCGGTCGAGGGTCATGGTCATGGCGTCACTCCTCTAGTCCAGGCGAAGATGGTTTTCGGCGTAGCTGTACAGCGGTCGCCACAGGCTTCGGTTGAGCGCGATGACGAACACCGACATCACGGTGATGCCGAGGGCGACGCGCGGAAAATCGCCGGCCGTGGTCGCCTTGCTGATATAGGCCCCAAGGCCCAGCGCCTCGAGATGGGTGTGTCCCCAGCTGACGATCTCGGCGACGACGCTGGCGTTCCACGACCCGCCCGAGGCGGTCAGCGCGCCGGTGACGTAGTAGGGAAAGATGCCCGGCAGGATGAAGTCCCGCCAGCGCTGCCACGAGCCCAGGTGGAAGATGCCGGCCACCTCCTTGAGGTCGCTCGGCAGGGCGCTGGCGCCGGCCACGACGTTGAACAGAATGTACCATTGGGTGCCGAGGATGATCAGCGGCGAGAGCCAGATGTTCGGGTCCAGCTTCCAGGCGATGATCACGATCACCGCGCCGGGAAACAGCACCTGGGCCGGAAACGCGGCCAGGAACTGCGCGACCGGCTGGATGCGCTGCGACCATGCCGGCCGCAGGCCGATCCAGACCCCGATCGGCACCCAGACCAGGCTGGCGATCGACGATCAGCACCAGCACCCGCAACAGGGTGATCAGGCCGAGGCCAAACGCCAGCGCGATCTCGCGCGCACTCAGCGAGGAGACGACGTAGCCGACGATCATCCAGGCCGCCCAGGCCGCCGCGGCGACCACCGCCGCCAGCCACAGCCGATCGGTCCATACCGCCGCCCGCGCGCCGCCGATCCGTGGCGGCGGCACCCGCGGCAGGGCAAGCCGCGGCATGATCCGCCAAAGCGCCAGGAAGGGCCGTCCGATGCGGCGGAACAGCCGCGTACGGCGCAACAGGTCGTAGAACCAGACTTTCCGGCTGCTCCTGCGAGGCGATCTGCTCGAAACGGAACCGGTCCGCCCAGGCGACGATCGGGCGGAACAGGAACTGGTCGTAGAGCAGGATGACCACCGCCATCGCCCCGACCGCCCAGGCAACCGACCTGAAATCCTGGCGTTCGATGGCCAGGGCCAGCCACGATCCGATCCCCGGCAGGGTGACGGTGGTCTTGCCGACGGTAATGGCTTCGGACAGCACCACGAAGAACCAGCCGCCCGACATCGACATCATGGTGTTCCACACCAGCGCCGGGGTGGCGAACGGCAACTCGAGCTTGACGAACCGTTGCCACGGCGACAGCCGGAATTGCTGGCTGACTTCCACCAGGTCGTTCGGCAGGGTGCGCAGGGACTGATAGAAACTGAAAGCCATGTTCCAGGCCTGGGCGGTGAACACCGTGAAGATCGCCGCCAGCTCGACGCCGAGTTCGCTGGTCGGGAACAGGCCGATGAAGAAGGTGACGGTGAAGGTCAGGAAGCCGAACACCGGGATCGACTGCAGAATGTCGAGCATCGGCACGATCACCAGTTCGGCCTTGCGGCTCTTGGCGGCCAGCGTCGCGACCACGAAGGTGAACAGCAGGGAGGCGAAGATCGCCGCGAACATCCGCAAGGTCGAGCGCAGCGCGTATTCGGGCAGGCGGCGCGGGTCGAGCACCACCGGCTCCGACTGCAGGTGGCCGACCGGCAGATTCATCTGCTGGGCGCCATGCACCACCAGCACCGCCGCGGCGCCGATGAGCACCATGGCGATCACGTCGTAGCGGTTGGGCGCGAGCTCGCGCCGCGCGAACCGCGCCAACAAGCCGGCGTTCATCCGGTCGGAGGAGAGGAAGACCATGGGCTCGCCTCGTGATCGCCGCGTCGGCCGTCACGAGGGACCTGAAACGTCAGATCCGGTGAGACAACCTAAGCGGCCCGCTAATTGGGCCAGAACTGTCGCTGGGCATGGGGTTTTCAGGTTTCCAGGAAACGGCCCGCCCAGGCGTGAGGCCAGGAGGATCGCGTGGCGGGAATGGTCCCGTTGAACCGGCCTGTCAACCCTGTAGACGCCTCCCCTGCGACGGGCGAGACGGGATCCGCGCAAACAGGTTTTCCTCGCCCCGCGCGCCGCCTACAACGGCTTTGCAACGAGGCCGGACCCCAGCATGTTGACCACCATTCCCGCCGTGCAAAACGGCGCGGACGTCTCCAAGGCGGTATGGATCGACCTCCTGTCGCCCAGCGAAGGCGAAATCGCCGAGGTGCAGGCCCTGGTCGGTCTCGACATACCCGGACGCGGGGCGCTCAGCGAAATCGAGATGTCGAGCCGCCTGCGGCATCGTGACGGCGTGCTGACCATGAGTACGCCCACCACCATGCCGGGCGCGTCGGGCGCGGCGCCGGTCGGCTTCGTGCTCGACGGCCAGCGCCTGGTGACCGTCCGGTTCGCCGCTCTGCCCGCCTTCGAGGCCGTCTCGCGGCGTCTGGCGCGCGAGGGCGCACCGCCCGGCGGCGGCCGCGAAGTGTTCATGGAACTCTGTGAGGAGATCGTCGACCGTATCGCCGACGGGTTGGAGCATCTCGCCGAGGAATTGGGCGGCCTGTCAGTGGCCGCCTTTCACGCCGACGAGGCCAGCGGTCGACATGCGATCCGCTCCAATCGGCGTATGCGCGACCAGCTCAGACAGGTCGGCCGGCTCGGCGACCGGCTGTCGGAAATTCGCGACGGACTGCTCGGCCTCACCCGCATCCTGGCGTTTGTCGAGCAGTTCGGCTGTCCAGATGGCGACGAGACGAGCAAGAGCCGATTGGCGAGCCTCCGCCAGGACCTGGCCTCGCTCGCCGACTACGACGAGCATCTCGCCAACAAGGTGCAGTTCGTGCTCGACGCGCTGGTCGGTCTGATCGGCATCGCCCAGAACGACATCTTCAAGGTGCTGACCATCGTTTCGATCGTCGGCATCCCACCGACCCTGATGGCCGGGGTGTACGGGATGAATTTCAAGAACATGCCCGAATACAACTGGGCTTTCGGTTACCAGTACGGTCTGGCGGTGATCGTGCTCAGCGGCCTGCTGCCGCTGATCTGGTTCAAGCTGAAAGGCTGGTTCTGAGCTCCGGCGGCCACGGCGCGGGCCCGCCTCTCACGCCCCCAACTGGAACCCCGGGGTGGAGCGTGCAATGTCCTGCTCCGCTTCGTCCATGTCGACCCCGACCCCCGCGAACAGTGGCGTGCTCAGATACCGTTCCCCCGTGTCCGGCAGCATCGCCAGGATGACCGACCCCTGCGGCGCCTCGGAGGCGACCCGCAGCGCGCCGGCGAACGTCGCCCCGCCGGAGATGCCGACGAAAATGCCCTCCTTGCGGGCCAGATCGAGGCTGCAGGCGATCGCTTCGGGCCCGGCGATGGCCAGGATCTGATCGACATTTCCCGCGGCCACCGGGTCGGCGGTCAGTTGCGGAATGAAGTCCGGCGTCCATCCCTGCATCGGATGCGGCTTCCAGGCGGTATGGCCGGCCGAGGGCGATCCATCCGGGTTGCGCGGCTGCTCGATCCCGCTGGCGAGCAAAGGCGCATCCTCGGGCTCGCAGACCACGATCCTGGTTTCCGGCCGTTCCCTGGCCAGCACCCGCGACACCCCGTTCAGGGTGCCGCCGGTGCCATAGCCGGTCACCCAATAGTCGAGGCGGCCGCCGGCGAAGGCGTCGATGATCTCCCGCGCCGTGGTCCGCTCGTGCATGTCGGCGTTGGCCTCGTTTTCGAACTGCCGCGTGCGGAACCAGCCGTGCGTGCGGGCCAGTTCGTTGGCCTTCTCGACCATGCCGAAGGCCCGCTTGGCGGCCGGAGTAAGCACCACCTTGGCCCCGAGGAAGCGCATCAGCTTGCGCCGCTCGACGCTGAAGCTCTCCGACATGGTGATCACCAGTGGATAGCCCTTCTGGGCGCAGACCATCGCCAGGCCGATACCGGTGTTGCCGCTGGTGGCTTCGACGACCGTTTGGCCGGGCTTTAGTTCGCCGGAGGCTTCCGCGGCCTCGATCACCCCCAGCGCCAGGCGGTCCTTGACCGATCCGAGCGGGTTGAAGGCTTCGATCTTGACCCACAGTTCGATGTCGGCCGGCCCGAGCCGGTTGATCCGCACCACCGGCGTGTGCCCGATCGTTTCGAGAATGTTCTGGTATCTACCGGACATCGCCGTTTCCCGTTCTGGAGAATTTCCGCGCAACATGGGCTGCATGTGCCCAAGGGCGCAACGCAGATTCGGTTGCGTGCCGATTGAGGAATTCTGAAGTATCGCGCCGCCGTGGCCCCGCGCCGGCGGCGGCGGCGGGCGGCGGCTTATTTTCCGATCCGGGTCAGATCGAACTCGACCAGGCCCGCCAGTCCCCGGACCCGGTCCGTCAGGGCGGAAAACTTCAGCAGCCGTCGCACGCGCAGGCTGCCGCGATGCTCGATCATCGCACCGCCCTGCGTCATCGCCGTGCTGACGTCGAACAGGCGCACATGCTCGCCGAGCAGGGCGGCGAGGCCCGCCTCGTCCGGAGCCGCTTCGGCCCGGAAGCGAAACGTGCAAAGCACATAGATCGGGCCAGGCAACAGGCCCTCGACCAGGCGCAGCCCGATCAGCGTGACCAGAATCACCGCCGTGACCACTCCGCCAGGACCGAACTGCCCGGCCCCGAACAGCAGGCCGGCCGCCGCCGTGGCCCATATGCAGGCGGCCGTGGTCAATCCCTGGACGCTGACGCCCTCCTTGAAAATCACGCCGGCGCCGAGAAACCCGACGCCGGTCATCACGCCTTGGACCACCCGCGTCGCGTCGCCGGCCGGGAAGGCCATCGGCGTCGGCGTCGGCAAGCCCATGGCGGTCGTCATCGCCGCGGCGGCGGCCAATCCGACGAGCGCGTGGGTGCGAAATCCGGCCGCCCGGCCGTTATATGTCCGCTCGGCGCCGATAAGGCTGCCGGCCGCCCATGCGGCGAGGAGATTGGCAGCGGTGGCGCCCAGGGAGTGGAACATAAGTCACAGAGTGTGTCCTAATCGCCGCGCCGCGAAAAGATCGGTCGGGCGAGGCGGTCGCGGGGAACCACATCTTGTTTTCACTATTTCCGGATTAAGCCGTTGGTCTTATGACGAGCTTACCCAAACGCACCCAAAGGGGACCCTGACGATGAAGCTTTCCACCCTAGCCGTCGCGACGCTCGCCGTTACCGCCCTCGCCGGCGGCGCGGCATACGCTCAGACGGACACCGGCGCCCAATCGGGCTCGATGGCCGCGCCGGCTGCCCCGGCCGAAGCCGCCCCGCCGCCCGCCGAGGCGGCCCCGCCGCCCGCCGCCGCGCCGGCCGCCCCCATGGACAACTCGATGTCCGCGACGCCCCCGGGTCCGGCTGCCACGATGCAGCCGATCCCCAATCCCCCGGAGTCCGGCAAGGCGATGGGATCGATGAAGCACCACGGCAAGCATCATCATCATAAGAAGATGCATCACAAGGCCGCCTCTGGCGCCTCGTCGACCGCTCCTGCCTCGACGGCGCCAGCGCCCTCGTCGCCCCAGTAACCTCTTTCCAGTCAAGCGAGCTTCGACCCCGATCTGCTCGGGTCGATTCGCGCGAATGGCGAACGATGGAAGCCTGCCGCGTAGGTACGCGGCAGGCTTCTCTGGGTTTCCAGGCAAGCCGGGCGCGGTCCGGCGCGAGCGGCCTGGATGATGCGGTCGACAAACCGCCAGCGTCAGCTTAGGAAAATCACCATCGACCGACGTCGGACCAAATCGACGCGGCAGTGGGAGGTTACCGGATGCGGCGCGGCTTGGCGGGATTTGCATTGGCCTTGGTGTCCCTGGCGCTCGCGGCCTGTCAGCCGGCGAGGGGTCCAGCGGACGTCGACACAGCCCGGCTGCTGGCGGCTGACAAGGAGCCCGGCAACTGGATGAGCCACGGGCGGACCTACGGCGAGCAGCGCTTCAGTCCGCTCGACAAGGTCAACACGTCGAATGTCGGCAAGCTCGGCCTTGCCTGGAACTTCGAGCTTTCGACCAACCGGGGAGTCGAAACCACGCCGATCGTCGTCGACGGCGTGATGTACGTCACCAGTTCCTGGTCTCTGGTCTATGCGCTCGACGCGAAGACCGGCGCGCTCAAATGGAAATTCGACCCCCAGGTCCCCAGGCAGGTCGGTTTCCACGCCTGCTGCGACGTGGTCAATCGCGGCGTCGCGGTGTGGAAAGGGCGGGTCTATGTGGCCGCCCTCGACGGCCGTCTGATCGCCCTCGACGCAAAGGACGGTCACGTCGTGTGGAGCACGGTGACCGTCGATCAGAGCAAGCCCTACGCCATCACCATGGCCCCGCGGGTGGTGAAGGGCAAGGTGATCATCGGCAACTCCGGCTCCGAATACGGTGTCCGCGGATACGTTTCCGCCTACGACGCCGACAGCGGCAAGCTGATCTGGCGCTTCTACACCGTGCCGGGCGATCCCTCCAAACCGTTTGAGAACAAGGCCATGGAGATGGCCGCGAAGACCTGGTCCGGCCAGTGGTGGAAATACGGCGGCGGGGCCACGGTCTGGGACTCGATGTCCTACGACCCCGAAACCAACCTGATCTTCTTCGGCACCGGCAACGGCGTGCCGTGGGATCAGAAGGCGCGCTCGCCGAAAGGCGGCGACAATCTGTTCGCCTCCTCGATCGTCGCGGTGGACGCCGACACCGGCGACTACCGGTGGCACTACCAGACCACGCCCGGCGACAGCTGGGACTACGACTCGACCCAGACCCTGACGCTGGCCGACCTGACCATCGACGGCGCGCCCCGCAAGGTGATCATGCAGGCGTCGAAGAACGGCTTCTTCTATGTCCTGGATCGCACCACCGGTAAGCTGATCTCGGCCAAGAACTATGTGCCGGTGACCTGGGCCAAGGGCATCGATCCAACGACCGGCCGGCCGATCGAGATCGGCGACGCCCATTACGCCAAGGGCGCCGCGGTGCTGTTTCCCTCCGGCCTTCGGCGGCCACAACTGGCATCCGATGTCGTTCAGCCCCAAGACCGGCCTGGTCTATATGCCAGCGCAGGAGGTTCCCGGCGCCTACGGGACCGACAGCAAGTTCGGCTATGAGGAGGGGCAGTGGAACACCGCGACCGACACCGACCTCAACACCCTGCCGGCCGATCCCAAGGCGCGCGCGGCGATGAAGAACTCGTTCCGCGGCGAGCTGATCGCCTGGGATCCGGTGGACCAGAAGGAGGTCTGGCGCGCAGTGCACAAGGGCCCCTGGAACGGCGGCGCCCTGTCAACCGGCCGGCAATCTGGTCTTCCAGGGCACGGCCGACGGCCACTTCAACGCCTATGACGCGACGAGCGGCAAACCGCTGTGGAGCACCGACACCTACACCTCGACCCTCGCGGGACCGATGACCTACACCGTCGACGGCGAGCAGTATGTCGCGGTCGGCGCCGGCTTCGGGTCGGTCTTCTATCTGGTCGCGGGCTTCGCGGTGCCGATTCTCGGCTCGCCCGGACAACGGCCGCATCGTGGTCTACAAGCTCGGAGGGACGGGCGCCCTGCCCAGGCCCCAATTGACGCCGGTGGGATTCCCCAAACCGCCCCCCAGCACCGCGACGCCCGCTGTGATCGCGGCCGGCCATGCGAAGTTCAATCACTATTGCCTGGTGTGCCACGGCTATAACGCCATCAGCGGCGGGGTGCATGCCGGATCTGCGCAAGACGCCGGAGATCGCCGATGCGAACGCCTTCAAGGATGTGGTCCTCGGCGGATCGCATCAGACCCGCGGCATGGTCAGCTTCGCGGCTGTGCTGAAGGACTCCGACGCCGAGCGGATCCGGGCCTATGTGATCAGCGAAGCGAACCAGGGATACGCCGAGGCTCATCCGGCGGGCAGATAGCCTGCCGGTCAGGTCGCCAGCGAGCCGAGAAAGGCTTCGGTGGTCTCGCGCAGTTTCCGCGCCCGGTCCGTCGGATCGGGCCAGCCATCGCGCAGCGCCTTCGACCGTAGTTCGATGCTGAGCGGAATTCCCGCCGGCAGCACATCCAGCAGTGGGCCGAGCGGCAGCGCCCCCTCGCCGGGCAGAAGGCGCCCGTCGACCGCCTCGTCGATGATCGCCTTGACGTCGCTCACGCTCGGCCCCGTGGCGGTCGCGTCGCAGTACTGGGCGTAGGCGAAGCGGCGCGGCGGCAGGCCGGCCAGGTCGGCGGGAGCCCCGCCAGTGCGCGACAGGTGAAGTGGATCGATCAGCAGACCGGCGTCGTCCCGGCCGGTTCGCTGGAGCACCTCGAGCGCCATAGCCAGGCTCTTGATCTCGGTGAAGGCGCCGAACTCCAGCGACACCCGGATACCGGCGGGCGCGGCATGATCGATCAGCGCCGCGAGCTTTTCAGCTGTCGCGCCCAGGTCCGGATCGGAACTCACCACCAGAAGATTGGCGCGCCCCGATCTCCGCGGCGATGTCCACGATCCGCAGATGGGCGGGGTCCAGTGGGCCGGGCTGGATCCAGATCACCTCGGCGTCCAATACGGTCAGTCCCGAGCTCGGCGACGATCCGCCTGACTTCCCGGGTGACGCCAGCATCCCAGGTGGCCGGGTCGACCCAAAGGCCGACGGCGCGGAAACCCGACTCGACGGCGGCCGTGGCCGTCTGCACCGGGGTGAATTCCGGTAGGACGCCCGAGGCGAGTGAGATCAGGTGGTCGCTCATCCTGCCGCTCCTAGGCTTTGCTGCATCATCGCTCGCGTCGCCTCGACCGCGCGCCGGGCGCGTTCCAGGGCGGAGACGCCGGCCAGCCGCGCCGCGGTCTGCGGGACCTCGACATCGATGGTCACGCCCGGCGGCGCGCACTTCAGATAGGCGCGCAACGGGAAGCTGCCCTGGCCGGGAATGCCGCGCTCGCCGACCGCCTCGGCGATCATCGCCGCGGGGGGGACGGTGAGCGGACCATCGCAGATCTGCATGTAGCCGATCCGCTTCGGATCGACCGCCGCCAACTGCGTGGGGTCGCCGCCGTTGCGCATCAGATGCAGCACATCGACGGCGACCGCCGCGTTCGGCTGATCGGCCTGCTCGATGAACGCCACCGCCCCCGCCAGGGTCGACACCTGCGCGAACGCGGTGAATTCGAGCCCGACCTGCAGATCGAGGCTTGCCGCCAGTCGGCAGAAGCGGGCGAACGTGGCCAGTGCGCGCGTCTCGTCCGGATCATGGATGTGCGCCGTCGCGCGCCGCGCGCCGAGCTTCGCACCGATCCGCAGGGTTCTTTCGTAGGCTGCGAAGTCCACCTCCGGGTTAATCGGATAGAATTCGAGATTGTAGATCTCGACCCCTCTCATCCGCAGCCGCCGCGCCATGGCCTCGACATCCGCCTCAGCCACCACCGGAAATTCGAGCTCAGGGGCCGAGGAATGCACGAAGACGCACACCTGCTGGCAACCAGTGTCGGCGGCGACGTCGATCAGCTCGAGCGGTGTCGCGTCCAGCACCGTCAGATGGTGCAGCGACAGCGGATTGTCCGGACCGACGTGCGTCGGCGCCACCTCAGTCCATCCTCACGCCGCCGTCGACGTTGAGCGTCTGGCCGGTGATGTAGGAGGCGTCGGGTCCGAGCAGGAAGATCGTCGCCGCGGCCTGCTCCTCCGGCCGGCCCTGGCGGCCCATCGGAATGCCGGGCGCATAGCTGGCCTTGACCGCCTCGAAGGTCGCGCCACCGCGCGCCGCCTGGCGGCGCATGGTGCCGTCCATCATGTCCGTGTCGGTCGAGCCGGGGCAGACGCAGTTGACCCGAATGCCGCTCCGGGCGAGCTCGGCCGACATCTGCTGAGTGAGACCGATGACGCCGAACTTGCTGGCGCAATAGGCCCCGTAACTGGGTATCCCAAAGCGGCCCGCCAGCGATGAAATGTTGACGATCGAGCCGCCCCGGCCGCCCTCGAGCATCACCTTGCCAGCCAGTTTCGAGCACAGATAGACGCCGGTCAGATTGACATCGATGGTGTGGCGCCAGACCGCGTCGTCCATGTCCAGGATCGGTGCGGCGCCCGCTTCGCTGGCCACGCCGGCGTTGTTGACCAGGCCGTACAGCGGGCCCAGGTCGGCGGCGATCCTGGCCAGCAGGCTTTCGATCTGCTCACGACGGGTGACGTCGCAGTGAGCGGCGATTGCACGCCGGCCCAGGCCGCGGATCTCCTCGGCCAGCGACTCGACGCCGGTCCAGCCTTCGGCCTGCTCGTGCGCCGGCCGGCTCGACGGGTCCCGCTCGAGACCGCAGACGGCCACGTCCGCTCCCTCCTCGGCCGCCCGCAGCGCAATGGCCCGACCCAGGCCGCGCTTGCGGGCCGCGCCGGTCACCAGCACCACAGTCCCATCCAGTCGTCCCATGCCTCGCTCCCTTCTTATCGGTTCAGCCGTGTCGTCGGCCGTCTTAGACCGGAACCACCGACCTGCCCACCGGGGCCAGGGCGATGATCGCCAGCTTGAGGTGCTGCACCGCGAACGGGATGCCGATGATCGTCAGGCACTGCGCCAGAGCGATAGTCAGATGCGCCAGGGCTATGTACCAGCCGGCCAGCAGGAACCAGACGATGTTCAGGATCATGCCCAGCGCGCCGGTGCCGAGGTCGTCGCGGCCGGTCAGCATCCGGCGATCGACCACCTGGCGGCCGAACGGCGCAAAGCTGAATCCGGCGATCCGGAAGGCCGCTCCGGCCCACGGCAGGCCGACGATGGTGATCGCCAGCAGCAGGCCGCCGAGGACCCACAGCAGGCCGGCGATGAATCCGCCGAAGATGAACCACAGGATGTTGAGCAGCAGGGTCATGGCGCCTCGAAAACCGGTCGGCCGTCTTATAGCCTGCCCGCGATATGGGGATCAGGGATTCGACCGCCATGGGATACGCCAAACGACTGTTCGCCGTCGTCGCCGCGCTGGCCGCCGTCAGCATCGCCGCGCCGTCCGCCGCCGCGCCGTTGTCCTACCTCGATATCCTCGCCAGACCGCGTCACAGACCCAGCCAACAGATCGCCTATGGCCCCGCACCCAGCCAGTTCGGCGAGTTGTGGCTGCCCCGCGGGCAGGGCCGCTTCCCGGTCGTGGTGATGATCCACGGCGGTTGCTGGCAGGCCGCACTGCCGGGAGCGGAGCTGATGGACTATGCCGCCGAGGATCTGCGCCAGCGCGGGTTCGCGGTCTGGAACCTGGAGTATCGCCGGCTCGGCGGCGGCGGCGGCTATCCGGCGACCTTCCAGGACATCGCCCAGGGCGTCGATCTGTTGCGCAGGTTGGCTGGTCCTTATCACCTGGACCTGAAGCACCTCGTCCTGGTCGGACATTCCGCGGGCGGCCAGCTCGCCCTGTGGGCGGCCGGCCGACGCCGGCTGCCGAAATCCAGCGTGCTGTTTGAGGCCAGCCCCCTGCCCGTCTCCGGGGTGATCACGCTCGGCGGCATCGATGATCTGCAGACCTATCGGCGGCTGGGGCCGGAGGCCTGCGGCGGGCCCGCCACCATCGACGCCCTGATCAGCACCGGACGGCCGCCCGGGACCGATGTCCTGGCCGACACCTCGCCGGTGCGGCTGTTGCCGCTGGGCGTGCCTCAGACGGTGATTTCAGGCGCCCTGGACCTGATCGTGCCGCCGGTGTTCGGCGCGGACTACGCCGCCAGAGCCAAGGCGTTCGGCGACAGCGTCGAGGTGGTGGTGGCGCCCAACACCGGGCATTTCGATCTGATCGACCCGCTGTCGGACGGCTGGAAGCGCGTCGAGCCGATGATCGATGAAATGGCCGGCCGATAACTACCAGCGCAGGAGCCGCGGCCCGAGCAGCGCGCCCACCGCCATCGCCGCGACGATGGCCAGGCTGTACCAGACGACCACGAACATGGCGGCGGTCTCGGTGCAATACAGGCCATAGATCGTCGCACCCACCCCGCCCGACAGCAGGCCGGCCGCGGCGCCCGCCAGCGACAGTCGCGTCGGGGCCAGCCGCCGCAACCCCCAGACGGCGGCAAAAAACACCGGAAGCGCAAGGCTGAGGATTCGCAGCGAACACACGGTCCAGCTTTGGCCCATGACCATCGCACGCATGTGACCCGCCGGCGCGCGGACCATTTCCAGGCTCGCGAGCACGAGCATCAAACCGATCGCCGCCAGCGCCAGCCATGGCCACCGACCGAGCCGGCCGCCGGGCCGCGCCAGTCGGATCACCATCGCCACCCCCGCCCCGCCGAGGCAGACCGTATACCCGGCCTTCATCCAGAACGAACCGGTCGCCATCGCCGCGTCCAGCGGCCGCAGACCGAGCCACAGCGCCAGGATGATCGCCGCCGCGGTGGCGCCGATGGCGACGGACCCGAACACCAGGCGCGCGACCCTCGCCGGTGGCGTCGGGGCCGTATCGGCTGCCAGGATCGCAATCAGGTCAGCGGTCTTCATCGCCGACCCCCTTTTCGAGCCGCTTCATGGCGCGATGCACCGTGACCTTGACGGCCGAAACCGACAGGCCCTCGCGCTCCGCCGCCTCTTCCATAGAGAGGCCGGCGAGCTTCACGGCCCGCAGCAGTCGCTGCTGCCTGGGCGGCAGAGTCGCGAGCAACCGGTCCACGTCGTGGCGCACCGCGCCTTCCTCCGGATTTTCCTCCGAAAACAGGTCGCCGGCATCGTCGAGCGGTATGTTGCGGCGCGCCCCGATCCGGCGGAAATGGTCGAGCAGCTTGTAGCGCGCGATCGCATGAGCCCAAGGCGTGAACGGCTGGGCGCGGTCGTAGACGCTGCGTTTGAGATGAATTGCGATCAGCGTCTCCTGTACCAGATCCTCGACCTCGGCCGTACCCGGCCCAAGTCGTCTACGAAAGTGCGCCCGCAGATAGCCGCCGAGCATCGCCAGCAGCCGGCCATGGGCCGCGCCGTCGCCATCGAGCCCGGCCACCATCAGCGCTTTGAGTCGCGCCTCGGATCCGCTCGGTCCTGATCCATCGTTCGTCGCCACGGCTATAAGCGTTACACCGGGTCGGCCGCCGACGTAACCAATCGCAGCGGAACGGCGAAATAACCGGCGAGATCGTTTTGTTGCTCCCTTCGCAGGCACCCCACATGACCCGACGTCTGATCGCTTTCGCCCTCCTCGCCGCCGGCCTTGCCGGCTGCGCCCCCGCCGGGGCCGCCACGCCGCTCCCCTCCGCCGCCGTCGATACCCCGGCGGCCAGCGCACCGGGCGTCGCGGTGCTCTCCGGGGGCTGTTTCTGGGGTATGCAGGGAGTCTTCGAACACGTCCGCGGCGTAAAAAAGGTGCTCGCCGGCTACGCGGGCGGCAAACAGGCCACCGCGCAGTACGAGCGCGTCAGCACCGGCACGACCGGTCATGCCGAGTCGATCCGCGTCGTCTTCGATCCGGCCCAGATCAGCTACGGCGAGATTCTGCGGATCATGTTCTCGGTCGCCACCGATCCCACTCAGGTCAACCGCCAGTTTCCCGACGAAGGCCCGCAGTACCGCTCGGAAATCTTCTACGACAACGTCGCCCAGAAACAGGTGGCCGAGCGCTACATCGCCCAACTGAACGCCGCCAAGGCGTTTCGCGCCCCGATCGCGACCCGGGTCGACCCCGACACCGGCTTTTTTCCCGCCGAGGCCTACCACCAGGACTACCTCGCCCGCCACCCGGACGCGCCCTACATCGCCACCTACGACCTGCCTAAGGTCGCGGACCTCAAGGCATTGTATCCGCGACGCTATACCGCGCGGCCCACCCTAGCCCTTTGAGGCCGGCGGGCTGCTGGCGGCCAGGGCCAGGGCCACGGCGGGATTCATCGCGTCGACCATCGAGGTGGGCATCAGGATCGTCGCGCCGCGCTCCTTGGTGGTTTCGTAGACGATGTTCATCGCCCGCAGTTGCAAAGCCTCCGGGTGTCCGGCGTAGGCCTGGGCCGCGCGCACGAACTGCTCGGCGACCGCCGCCTCGGCCGACCCCAGGATGATCCGCGCCTCCTTTTCGCGCTCCGCTTGGGCCTGACGCGACATGGCGTCCTGCAACGCTTCCGGGATCGACACGTCACGAATTTCGACGGCGCTCACCGTGATGCCCCAGGCCTGTGTCTTCTGCCCGATCTCGCCGCGCAACACGTCGTCGGCCGACTTCAGTTCCGAAAGCAGCGCCGACAGCATCGATGCGCCGATCATTTCGCGCAGCGTCGTCTGGGCGACCCGATCGATGGCGCTGCGATAGTCGGTGATCTCCAGAGCGGCGGCGCGGGCGTCGTGCACCCGCCAGAAAATGATCGCGTCGACATTGACCGGCACGGTGTCGCGGGTCAGCGCCTGCTCGGCGTTGAAGGCGCTGGTCTGGATGCGCTCGTCGATCACCGCGACGATGCTGTCGAGCACCGGAACGATCCAGAACAGCCCGGGCCCCTTGACGCCCTGCAGCCTGCCGGCGCGCAACACCACGAACTTCTGCCAGCTGTTGGCCATCTTCAGCGACATCGCCACCAGCACCGCCAGCACGATGAACGGCGACCCCAGACCGGGGCCCGCGACCGCTCCGATGAGCACGCCGGCGATGACCAGGGCCACGGCGAGGAACAGGGTGATTGGGTTCATGACGGCCTCCTTGCGGCGGGCCGATCAAGCGCCGCCGGCCGCCCAACTGCAAGGCCGCCGTTTCTTCCAGCCGCCGCCGCCCAGCCGCCGCCCCTGGCGACCGGCGATCGAGTGTGCTCAGATACGGCCCGAGTTGACGCGAGGACGCCGTGACGGTTCTGGATCGCCCCCCTTCCCCCCTCGCCGCCCCCGCCCTCGCCGTCTTTCGCCCGCTGATCCCCGCCGCCGCACGGCTGCGCGAGTTGACACCCGTACCGCTGATCGTCGGCGTGCTGCTGGGCATGATCTTCGGGGCCTCGTCGCTGTATCTGGTGCTCAAAGTCGGCCTGACAGTGAGCGCGTCGATCCCCGTGGCGGTGATCTCCATCACCCTGTTCCGTCTCGCCGGCCGCCTTGGATTTCGCAAGGTCAGCGTGCTGGAGCACAACATCGTCCAGACGGCGGGCTCGGCCGGCGAGTCGATCGCCTTCGGCATCGGCGTCACCATGCCGGCGATCATGATCCTCGGCTTCGACCTGGAAATCACCCGGGTGATGACCGTCGCCATCCTCGGCGGCCTGCTCGGCATCCTGATGATGATCCCGCTGCGCCGGGCGCTGATCGTGCAGCAGCACGGGATGCTGAAATATCCAGAGGGCACGGCCTGCGCCGAGGTCCTCAAGGCCGGGGCCACCGCGGAGGAGCGGGCGCTGGGCCGCGCCGAACTCGGGCGACGCGGCGGACCGCGAGGCCGCGCAGTCGGGAGCGATGGCGATCTTCGCCGGGTTCGGGGCCGGTGTCGTCTACAAACTGGCGATGGAAGCGTTCAAGCTGTGGAAGGACACCCCTGAAAAAGTGTTCGGCGCGCCGCTGGCGGTCGGTTCGATTTCGGCGGAAATCTCACCCGAACTGCTGGGCGTCGGCTACATCATCGGGCCGAAGATCGCCTCGACCATGGCCGCCGGCGGCGTGCTGGCGTATCTGTTCCTGATTCCGGCGATCCACTTTTTCGGCGGCCCGGCCGGAATCATTCCGCCTGGAACCACCCCGATCGCCCAGATGGGCCCGGACGAAATCCGCGGCGCCTACGTCCTCTACATCGGGGCCGGCGCCGTCGCCGTGGCCGGTATCATCAGCCTGTTTCGCTCGCTGCCGATGATCTGGCGCGGGGTGGCGGGAGGGGTCAGCGACTGGCGCGCCCGGCAGGCCGAAACGACCCCGCGCGATGCGGCCTTGCGCACCGATCAGGACCTGTCGCCACGCGTCGTCGGCGTCGGCCTGCTGCTGCTGATGGCCGGCATACTCTTCGCCCATTCGCTGCACATGAACCTGCTCGGCGCCGCCTTGATCGTGGTGTTCGGATTCCTGTTCGTGACCGTGTCCTCGCGCCTGACCGGCGAGATCGGCTCATCCTCCAATCCCATCTCGGGAATGACCGTCGCGACCCTGCTGCTGACCTGCCTGGCGTTCCTGGCCCTCGGCTGGACCGGCCCGACCTACTACGTCACCGCCCTGTCGGTCGGCGGCATCGTCTGCGTCGCCGCCTCCAACGGCGGGACCACCTCGCAGGACCTCAAGACCGGCTTCCTGATCGGCTCTACGCCACGCGCCCAGCAGATCGCCATTCTCTTCGGCGCGTTCGGCTCGGCCCTGGTGCTGGGTCCGATTCTGCTGGCGCTCAACGACGCTTCCACGGTCTACGTGCCGGTCGCCGGCACGCCGGCCGCGGCCTCGCGCCCCGTCGACGCCACCCTGGCCGCCCCGACCTGGCGCGTGCCCGCCACCGCCCTCGCCACCCTGCCCAGCGAGACCATCAAGGGCCCGCAGCACCACGACGACCCGGCCGCCTACCGGGTTTTCCAGAAGACCGACACCGCTGGCGGACCCGCCGGGCGTTATCTCGTCGATGCGGCCGGGGCGCCCGTCTACCTGGTCGATCCAGGCATCAACGGCGCGCACCGCATTCGGCCCGACGGCACGCAGGTCAACAAGTTCGCCGCCCCGAAAGCGACCCTGATGAGCTATATCATCAAGGGCATTCTCAACCAGCAGCTGCCCTGGACCCTGGTGATTCTCGGCGGCATGATCGCGGTGATCCTGGAGATGTGCGGCATCGGCGCCCTGGCCTTCGCGGTCGGCGTCTATCTGCCGCTGTCGTCGTCGAGCCCGATCTTCATCGGCGGCCTGATCCGCTGGCTCGTCGACCGTCACCTGCGCAAGCGCCATGCCGGCGCCGACCTCACCGAGGCGGAGATGATCGCGGAGACCGACAAGAGCCCCGGCGTGCTGGTCGCTTCGGGTTATATCGCCGGCGGGGCCATCGCCGGCATCGGCATCGCCTTCATGGCCGGCGCCCTGACCGGCTTCAACCAGAAGGTCACCGACTTCATGACCGCCCACAACCCGTTCTTCGATGGCCCCTGGTCGGACGCCCTGGCCCTGCTGCCGTTCACGGCCCTGGTCGCCGGCCTGTACCTCTCGGGGCGCATGGCGAAGAACGCCTAGACCGCGGACATGCCGACACTCGCCCGACTGATCGAGGAAGCCCGTAACGTCACGGTGTTCACCGGCGCGGGCATCTCCACCGAGTCCGGCATCCCCGACTTCCGCAGTCCCGGCGGGGTCTGGAGCCGGATGAAGCCGATCTATTTCCAGGACTTCGTGGCCAGCGAGGACCAGCGCCGCGAGGCCTGGCGGCGGACGTTTTCCGGCGCGGCGGGCTGGACCGGGCGCCAAGCCGAACAGCGGCCACGACGCCGTCGCCGGACTGGTCGCCCGCGGCAAGGTCGGCGCGGTGATCACCCAGAACGTCGACAACCTGCACCAGGACTCCGGCGTTCCGGCCGACAAGGTGATCGAGCTGCACGGCAACGCCAGCTACGCCACCTGCCTCGAATGCGGCCTGCGCCACGAGCTGGCGGAGCTGAAGGGGCCGTTTCTCGAGCACGGCGAAATCCCCTCCTGCCGCGCCTGCGGCGGCATCGTCAAGACCGCCACCATCTCGTTCGGCCAGCCGATGCCGCCGGGGCCGATGGCCCGCGCCGAGGCGGCGACGCTGGCCTGCGACCTGTTCCTGGTGCTCGGCTCGTCGCTGGTGGTCTACCCGGCCGCCGGGTTTCCGCTGATGGCCAAGCGCAACGGCGCCCGACTGGCGATCGTCAATCGCGAGCCGACCGACCAGGACGCCTTCGCCGATCTGGTGCTGCACGAGGAGATCGGCGCGGCGCTCGCAGAACTCATCGCTTGATTGTCGCCGCGCGGTCTTTAGGGTGGCCCGCGATTTGAACAACTGTTTCAGGGCGCGCCATGCGCCCGCTGGGAGCCCTCCTGAATGAGCAAGCGTTTCGAAGGCACGGCCGACTATGTCGCCACCGACGATCTGAAGATCGCGGTCAACGCCGCCATCGCGCTGGAACGTCCGCTGCTGATCAAGGGCGAGCCCGGCACCGGCAAGACGGTCCTCGCCTACGAAATCGCCAAGGCCCTCGATGCGCCGCTGATCACCTGGCACATCAAGTCGACCACCAAGGCCCAGCAGGGTCTTTATGAATATGAAGCGGTCACCCGGCTGCGCGACAGCCAGCTCGGCGACGAGCGCGTCAAGGACGTCGCCAACTACATCAAGCGCGGCAAGCTGTGGGACGCGTTCGATGCCCCCGAGCGGCCGGTGCTGCTGATCGACGAGATCGACAAGGCCGACATCGAGTTTCCCAACGACCTGCTGCAGGAACTCGATCGGATGGAGTTCTACGTCTACGAGACCAACGAGACCATCCGCGCCAAGATCCGCCCGGTGGTGCTGATCACCTCCAACAACGAGAAGGAGCTGCCCGACGCCTTCCTGCGCCGCTGCTTCTTCCACTACATCCGCTTCCCTGACGAAGAGACCATGCGCGCGATCATCGACGTGCACTATCCCGGGATCAAGCAGAAGCTGGTCGCCGAGGCGCTGCGCATCTTCTACGACATGCGCAAGGTGCCGGGTCTGAAGAAGAAGCCGTCGACGTCCGAACTGCTCGACTGGCTGAAGCTGCTGATGGTCGAGGACATCGACGACGCGGCGCTGAAGGAACGCGATCCCACCAAGCTGATCCCGCCGCTGCATGGCGCGTTGCTCAAGAACGAGCAGGACGTGCACCTGTTCGAACGCCTGGCTTTCCTGGCCCGGCGTGAAGGTTCAGGGGCGCGGCCGGGCCAGCAGTAGGCCCGCGTTACCGGGAATTCACTGGACCGGACCGGCGGGCTTGGCCACATCTTGGCCAAATCGTGAAGGAAGCCGGTCCATGAGACACCTCATCCACCTCGGCGCCGGAAGTGCGCTGGCCGCCCTGACGCTGGCGGCTTGCACCCCACCGCATCCGCATCACCGTGCGGAGGCCGCGCTCAAGGCGATCACCACCCTGGACTGCCCCGCATCCCAGGGCGGCCTCACCCGCAAGAGCCAGGCCGCCGACGGCAAATCCTGCGTCTACACCGCCGACACCGGCGCCACGGTGGACCTGCAACTCGTCGCGCTCGACGGCCAGGACCCGAAGGCGGCGCTTGCCCCGCTCGAGGCGCAACTCAAGACCGAACTGCCGCCCGGCGCCATGAACTCGCCGGGTTCCGGCGCGACCGCCAGCAGCGACGGCGACAAGGACAAGGTCGACATCGACCTGCCCGGCATCCACATTCATGCGAACGGCAAGGATGACGCCGACGTGCAGGTCGGCGGCGGTCCCGGCCGGGTGGTGGTCGGCGGCGACGGGCGTCGCTCCAGCGTCGATGTCGGCCAGGGCGGCGTCTCGGTCCACGCCCACGACAAGGGCGCGGAGATCAACATCAACGAGACCGGCTCGGGGGTGCGCGTGTCATACATCCTGACCGCCGACAATCCCGGCCCGAACGGCTACAAGGTCGTCGGCTACGAGGCGCGCGGTCCCGCCGGCGGCCCCCTCGCGGTGGTCTCGGTCAAGTCCAAGACCGATGACGCCGATGTCCTGCGCGACGACGCCCGCGACCTTCTGCGCCTCAACGTCGGCGGCTAGGCCCGCCGGTCTTGCGCGGTGAGGAGCAACACCGGGGACGCCGGATTATCCAGCATTGTCTTGCGAGAAGGCTGCGCCCCTCCCGAGGAACCGTCTGGACGAAACCGGATTTTCACGGGATTACGGCCCGAACCGTCGCGCCAACTGGAGCCCAGCCGTGAACCTCGCCGCCGGCCTCGCCGTTATCGTCGTCCTGCAAGGCGCCGCCATGGTCTCGCCCTACGGTCCGTTCGGCGTCTGGAAGACCCCGGTCGACGAGGGGCTGATCCGCATCGAGCGCTGCGGCGAGGATCTTTGCGGTCGCATCGCCGGCTCAGCTCCGCTGACCGCTCATCCCGATCTCACCGATGGCCGCAACCACGACCCCGCCTTGCGCGCCCGCCCGATCATGGGGCTGCTGGTCCTGCAGCTCAAGCCGCTCGGGCCCGACCGCTGGGGCGACGGCTGGATCTACGATCCCCGCAACGGCGGGACCTATTCCGCCAGACTCGAGATGGCCCCCAATGGCGACGTGCGGCTGACCGGCTGTCTCGCTCCGCTGCTGTGCCGGACTCAGACCTGGATCCGGGCCGCCTGACCGGCCGTTCGGTCAGCCCTCCCCGCCAGGCTCACACGCTGGCGACATCCACCACCTTATACGTCAGCGGCCGGCCATCCTCGTCGGTGACGGTGACATATTCCCCGACCGCGAACCGATGGTCGCCGAGTCGAAACACCGGCTCGTCGTCGCCCGCACCGCCGTCGTCGTAGTCGAAGAACCAGCGTGTCCCCCGGCGGGCCAGGCGTCCTTCCGTCGGATCCTCGTCCGGCGCGAACCGCCGTACCGCGCATGCGTCCTTGTGCCGGGCATAGCTGCCGCGTCGATGTGCCCGTCCGCCGTCAGCGGCGCGGTCAGGGAATAACCGCGATGATCGTCGCCGCCGGCGAATTCGGTGCCTGGGTTGCGGGCGAGCCGCATTACGATACGCGACAATGTCATTGGTCTGCTCCGGATCAAAGCCGATGGTCAGTGCGACAGGAACAGCGAAGGACCCTCGGCGCTGCAGAAAGCCCTTCGGTCGCGCCGCCGAAGATGAACTCCTGCAGCCGCGGGTGGCCGAAAGCGCCGGCCACCAGGATGTCGGCCTCCGGCGGCCTGGGCCGCGCGGATCAGCGCCGGCGCCGGATCGCCGGTATCCTTCAGGCACCTGCGCCTCGGCAGCGACGCCGCGCGCGGCGAGGAAAGCCTGCAGCGACGCGACCTCGAACTTGCGCGACGAGGCGCCGGGGGCGCGACAGGATCGACCACCTTCGACGCCTTCTGCAGCAGCGGCAGGGCGGTGCGCATCGCCCGGCTGGCCTCCTTGCCGCCGTCCCAGGCCACGGCGACGACGCCGCCGAGCTTCAGGCCCGGGCGGGCCACGATGGTCGGCCGCTGCTCGTCGGCGACGATCTGCTGGAACGCCTCGGCCAGCGGCCCGCGACCGCGCGCCGGCGCTGTCGTCGAACACCAGCACGTCGGCGAGCCGCCCTTCCATGGCCAGCGCCGCCCAGACCGGCGACTTCAGCGAGATGAACGCTTGCGTGCGATAGGGCGCAGGCCTCCAGAGCTGGCGCGCGCGGCCTGTTCGCCCTCGGCGCAGGCGCGTCGGATGCTTTCCAGGGCCGTGGCCTGCACTCCGCCCATGAAGCCGTCGCCCATCCATGGGATCAGGTCGGCGACGTCGGCCGGCGCGTACACGCCCGCCAGCTCCGCGCCGAACGGCTCGGCGATCGCGGCGGCGGCCGCGCAGGACGCGCTTGTCGCTCTCGCCACCCGACAGCGGCGCCAGAATCTTCGCCCAGTCCATGTGCTTCAAGCCTCTCGACAGTCCGTAACGTCGTTCGTCCGCCAAGTCGTTCCCCTGCATTGATCTTTGTCAAGCGATGCGTCATCTGCCGCGCTGACGATCTCGAGCAAGGAACGGCGTCGTGGCGAAAGGGCTGCATAACCGGCGCAACAGCAGCGCCGCGCCGCGCGCCTGGCAGCGGATGCTGTCGGGACGCCGCCTCGATCTGCTCGATCCCTCGCCGATGGATATCGAGATCGAGGACATCGCCCACGGCCTGGCGCGGGTGGCGCGCTGGAACGGCCAGACCATCGGCGAGCACTGCGTTCAGCGTCGCCCAGCACTCGATCGTGGTCGAGGAGATCGCCGCCCATCTATCGCCCGGGATTGTCGCCGAACTGGCGTCTGGCGGCCCTGCTGCACGACGCCCCCGAATATGTGATCGGCGACATGATTTCGCCTTTCAAGGCGGCGCTGGGTCTGGACTACCGCACCTTCGAGGACCGTCTGGAGCGCGCGATCCACATCCGCTTCGGCCTGCCGGCGCATGCTGCCGGCCCGGTCCGGGCCCTGATCAAGATCGCCGACCGCGCCAGCGCCTTCTTCGAGGCCACGCAACTGGCCGGCTTCGAGCACGCGCGAGGCCCTCGGCGCTCTTCGGCGCTCCGCCCGCCGGCTATCGCCTGGCGATCGAGCCGCTCGGCGCCAGGCGATGCCCAGGCCCGCTACCTCCAGAGATTCCACGTCCTGTCCGAGGCCGCCGGCTTCGGCGGCGCCGCGTCCGCGTTCGACACGCGAATGACGACTCCGGTCGTCATCGGCCTGTCGGCGGTGATCATCGCGCTGCGCGACGGCGAGGGCTGCGTGCTGACCGTCCGCCCGCGCGATTCGCTCACCGACCGCGCCTCGACCCTGGAAGGGCTGCCGTTCGGCCCGTTCGACCCGCTCGATCACCGCACGTTCGAACTGGCCCTGCGCGAGTTCGTCACCCGCCAGACCCGGTTCGAGCTCGGCTATGTCGAGCAGCTCTATACCTTCGGCGACAAGGGCCGCGACGCGCCGCGGGCCGACATCGGGGCGGGCGCGGCGCGGGTGATCTCGGTCGGCTATCTGGCGCTCGCGCCCGACGGCGGTCGAGACCCAGGCCGCCCGACACCGCCTGGTCGCCCTGGTCGCGCTACTTTCCCGTGGGAGGACTGGCGGGAGGGCCGGCCGGAGCTGATCGACCAGGCGATCGCCCCGGCCCTGGCGCAATGGGCGGCGCAATCCGAGGCCCGCCGCGGCCGGGCGCGTCACCTGTTCGCCCTGGACGGCTCGGCCTGGAACGAGGAGCGCGTGCTCGACCGCTACGAACTGCTCTACGAGGCGGGCCTCGCGCCGGAGGCGGCGCGCGATCGCGCCCGCGCGCTCGGCGGCGCCCCGGCCGAGCCGCGGCGCCCTGACCCCGGCGCTCGGCGAGCCGATGATCTCCGACCACCGCCGCATCCTGGCCACCGGTCTGGGCCGGCTGCGGGGCAAGCTGAAATACCGCCCGGTGGTGTTCGAACTGATGGGCGAGGCGTTCACCCTCTCGGCGCTTGCAGCGCGCGGTGGAGGCGATCGCCGGCGTCGCCCTGCACAAGCAGAACTTCCGCCGCGTGGTCGAACGCACCGGCCTGGTGGAGGGCCTGGGCCGCATGGACGCCGACACCGGCGGACGGCCCGCCGAACTGTTCCGGTTTCGCCGCGAACTGCTGGCCGAACGGCCGGCCTCGGGCCTGTCCCTGCCGTTGCTGCGCGAGTGAGGATCGCGCCGACTCGCGCTTGCGCAATCGCGGCGGCTGGTGTCAGTCGCCGCGCACAATTCGCAACGACAGGGAGGTCCTTGAATTGAGTCAGGCCGTCATCGCCGCGACGGGGCTCTACGTTCCGCCGCAGAGCGTCTCGAACGCCGAACTGGTCGCCACCTTCAACGCCTATGTCGAGCTGTTCAACAGCGAGCACGCCGACGCAGATCGCCGCCGGCGACGATGAGGCCCTGGTCGCCGTCCTCCGTCGAATTCATCGAGAAGGCGTCCGGGATCAAGTCGCGCCACGTGGTCGACAAGGCCGGCGTGGTCGACCCGGGCGTCATGCGCCCGCAGATCTCCCGAGCGTCCCAACGAGGAGATCTCGATCCTCGCCGAGATCGCGGTCGCCGCCGCCCGCGACGCCCTGGCCCGCTGGGACAAGCCGGCCGAGCGCGATCGGCGCGGTGATCTGCGCCGCCTCCAACATGCAGCGCGCCTATCCGGCCATGGCCATCGAGGTGCAGCAGGCGCTGGGCATCGAAGGCTTCGGGTTCGACATGAACGTCGCCTGTTCGTCGGCGACCTTCGGCATCAAGACGGCCGCCGACTATATCGCCGCGGGCGACACCCGCGCGGTGCTGATGGTGAACCCGGAGATCACCTCGGCCCACCTGAATTTTCGCGACCGCGACAGCCATTTCATCTTCGGCGACGTGGCCACCGCGGTGATCGTCGAGGCCGCCGACGACGCGCGGGGCGGATGGGACATCCTCGGCACGCGCCTGAAGACCCAGTTCTCCAACAACATCCGCAACAACTTCGGCTTCCTCAATCGCTGCGCGCCCGAAGGCGTCGGGGCGCCGCGACAAGCTGTTCGTGCAGGAGGGCCGCAAGGTGTTCCGCGAAGTCGTGCCGCTGGTCTCGCAGATGATCCTCGAGCACGCCGCCGATCTCGGCCTCGACCCGACCGCCCTGAAGCGCCTGTGGCTGCACCAGGCCAACCTCAACATGAACGAACTGATCGCCCGCAAGGTGCTGGGCCGCGAGCCGAGCCCGCGAGGAGAATGTGATCATTCTCGACGAGTTCGCCAACACCAGTTCGGCCGGCTCGATCATCGCCTTCCACCGCGCCAACGCCGACTTCGCGCCGGCGACATCGGCCTGATCTGCTCGTTCGGCGCCGGCTATTCCGCCGGCACGGTGTTCGTGCGGAAGCGGTGAACGAACGCGCGCCCCGAGACCCGTGCCGCAGCGAGCCTGAAGCGTGATATCGCTTCCAGCGATCACAAAAGGTCGCGCAGTGGGCGGGACATGCGGCTGGTCAGCCGCCTCTCCGTCTCGTAATTCCGACCTGCCTCCCGCGCGCAAAGGACCATCGCCGTGATTGACCTCGACGGCCCCGGGTCGGCCGGCCTCCGGCGGCGAGGCCGCGCTCGCTGGTCATCCTGCTGCATGGCTATGGCTCGAACGGCGAGGATCTGATCGGACTGGCGCCCTACTGGCGCGACGGGCTTGCCCGAACCGCGTTCGTCGCGCCCAACGCGCCTGAACGATGCCCCGGGGCGCCCGGGCGGCTATCAATGGTGGGGCATCACAACGCTCGAACCGCGGCGCATGGTCGCCGGCGCGGCGCGGGCCGCCCCGGTGCTGGACGCCTTCATCGACCAGGAACTGGAGCGCCATGGCCTGGCCGAAGACCGCCTGGCCCTGGTCGGCTTCAGCCAGGGAACGATGATGGCGCTGCACGTCGGGCCGCGGCGATCCGGCGGCGCTTGCCGGGATCGTCGGCTATTCGGGCATGCTGGCCAACGTCGAGACCCTGGCGTCGCCGGGCTTCGACCTAGCCGCCCGATCCTGCTGATCCACGGCGACGCCGACCCGATGGTTCCGATCACCGCCTTCAGCCACACCCGCGACGCCCTGATCCGCCACGGCTTCATCGTCCAGACTCACGTGTCGCCCGGCCTGGGCCACAGCATCGACGGCCCGGGGCTGCAACTTGGCGGCGCTTCTTGACGCGGGTGCTGGGGCGGTCGACCCAGCGGCGGCGCCGACGCCCGGCAATAAACTGGGTCCGGCCCTGACCATCGTCCCGTAGCGCATCGAGCGGAACAGCCGGCGGTGCGAGTTCTCGTGGCGCCGGCTTCCAGCCGGCTCTTCCCTCAGGACCCTACAGATACGCCCACGCCGCCAGGCCCAGCCCCCCGCCGCCAGGGCCAGGGAGGTGAGCCAGGGCCAGCGGCGGTGGAGGATGATCGCCAGGGTGGCGATGGCGATGGCCATGTGCAGCAGGGTCGAGGCGATGGTCAGCCGGCCGTGGCGCTTCTCGTGGATTTCTGCCTCTTCGCTGGCGGCGTCGCGCTCTGCGCCTCGAAGCCCTTGGCCTTGTTGTCGGACCTTGAGTTGGTCGGCGACGTTCTTGGCCGACCTCCTTGCGTAGTCGGCGGCCTTCGGCCCGCCCTGGTCGGCGGCGATGGTGTAGAGGTTCTTCTTGATGCTCTTGGCCTCGAACTCGTTCCACGCGTCGGTCGCCTGGTTCTGTTCGAGGACCGCCTCGTTCTTGGCGACGATGGTCTTGTCGCCTTCGGTGGTCCTCCAGGCTGCCGCCGATCGCGGCCACGACCGCCATGACCGCGATGGTCAGGGTGACCTGCGAGAGCAGGGAGTCTTTCCCGTCGGCCGCCTGCTCGCCGCGTGCTCGGCGTGCTCGCGAGTTTCCATTTCCTCGAGCGGTGAATCGGACATCTTCCCCTACCGTCTTGTGGCCAGGGCCGCCTGGGCCGCCGCGAGTCGCGCGATCGGCACTCGATACGCCGAACAGCTGACATAATCGAGACCGACGCGCTCGCAAAACGCGATCGAGGCCGGATCGCCGCCATGCTCGCCGCAGATGCCCAGCTTCATGTCCGGCCGCACCTGCCGACCGCGCTCCGCCGCCATCTCGATCAGCGCGCCGACGCCGTCGACATCGATCGACACGAAGGGGTCCTTCGCCAGCACGCCCTTGTCGAGATAGGCGTTGAGGAAACGCGAGGAGTCGTCGCGGCTGATCCCGAACGTCGTCTGGGTCAGGTCGTTGGTGCCGAACGAGAAAAACTCCGCGCCGCGCGCCAGGTCCGCGGCGCGCAGGGCCGCGCGCGGCAACTCGATCATCGCGCCGACGCTGATAGTCGATCGTCCGGCCCTGCTCGGCCATCACCTCCTTGGCGACGCGGTCGGTCAGCGCGCTGCAGGAAATCCATCTCCTCGCCCATCGCCACCAGCGGCTGCATGATCTCCGGGCGCGGCGAGGCCTTGCCGGAGGCCGCCACCTCGCAGGCCGCCTCGATGATCGCGCGCACCTGCATCTCGTAGATCTCGGGATAGGAGACGCCCAGGCGGCAGCCGCGATGACCGAGCATCGGGTTGGTTTCGCGCAGCTCTTGCGCCCGTCGCAGCAGTTTCGCGGCGTCCAGGCCCGTGGCTTTCGCCACCGCCGCCACGTCCGCCTCGCTGTGCGGCAGGAATTCGTGCAGCGGCGGGTCGAGCAGGCGAAACGTCACCGGATAGCCATCCATGATGTTCAGCAAGGCGACGAAATCGCCCTTCTGCATCGGGTGCAGCTTCGCCAGGGCGGCGCGCCGCCCGTGCTCGTCGTCGGCCAGGATCATCTCCCGCACCGCCGCGATCCGCGCCTCGTCGAAGAACATGTGCTCGGTGCGCACCAGCCCGATGCCTTCGGCCCCGAACTGGCGCGCCAGGGTGGCGTCGGTCACCGTCTCGGCATTGGCCCGCACGCGCAGCCGGCGCACCCCGTCCGCCCAGTCCATCAGGGTGGCGAAATCGCCCGACAGTTCGGGTTCGACCATGCGCACCGCCCCGGCCAGGATCTCGCCGGTCGAGCCGTCGACGGTGATCACCTCGCCGGCACGGAAGGTGCGGCCCCGCGCCCGCATCTCCCCGGCCTTGACGTCGATATGCAGTTCGCCAGCCCCGGAGACGCAGGGCCGGCCCATGCCGCGGGCGACGACGGCCGCATGGCTGGTCATGCCGCCGCGGGCGGTGACGATGGCGCGGGCCGCGTCCATGCCGCGGATGTCCTCGGGCGAGGTTTCCTCGCGCACCAGGATCACCGCCTCGCGCCCCGCCGCCAGCCGCTCGGCGGCCTCGGCGGTGAACACGATCTTGCCCGGTGGCCGCGCCGGGCGAGGCGGGCAGGCCGACGGCGATCACCTCGCGATGCGCGTCGGCGTCGATGGTCGGGTGCATCAGTTGGTCGAGCGAGGCCGGGTCGACCCGACCGATCGCCTCCTCGCGGCTGATCACCCCCTCGGCGGCCAGGTCGACGGCGATCTTCAGCGCCGCCTTGGCGGTGCGCTTGCCGTTGCGGGTCTGCAAAATGTACAGGCGATCCGCGCTCGACGGTGAACTCGATGTCCTGCATGTCGCGATAGTGGCGTTCGAGTTTGCCGACCGCCGTCTGGAACTCGGCGAACACCGCCGGCATCGCCTCTTCCATCGATGGGGCCTTGTCGCCCATCGCCTCGCGCGCCGCGCGGGTCAGCGGCTGCGGCGTACGGATGCCGGCGACGACGTCCTCGCCCTGGGCATTGATCAGAAATTCGCCGTACAACCGGCCGTCGCCGGTCGAGGGATCGCGGGTGAAGGCCACGCCGGTGGCGCTGGTCTCGCCCATGTTGCCGAACACCATCGACTGGACATTGACCGCCGTGCCCCAGGCGTCGGGAATGTCGTGCATGCGCCGATAGAATTTCGCGCGATCGTTGTTCCAGCTGGTGAATACCGCGCCGATCGCTCCCCACAGCTGGTCCTGCGGGCGACTGCGGAAACGGCGCCGCCGCGACTCGCGCTGCACCATGGCCTTGTAGTCGGCGACCAGTGCCTTGCCAGTCGTCGGCCGCCAGAGCCGTATCGACGGTCACGCCCAGCGCGTCCTTGCGGTCGTCGAGGATCTCCTCGAACAATGTGTGGTCGAGGCCGAGCACCACGTTGGAATACATCTGGATGAACCGCCGATAGCAGTCAAGCGCGAACCGCCGGTCGCCGGCCAGGGCGGCGAGCCCCTCCACGGTCTCGTCGTTGAGGCCGAGATTGAGGACCGTGTCCATCATCCCCGGCATCGAGGCCCGGGCGCCCGAACGCACCGACACCAGCAGCGGATTGGCCGCGTCGCCGAAGGTCTTGCCGACCAGGGCCTCGATCCGGGCCAGGGCGGCGGCGACCTGCTCGGACAGGTTATCGGGATAGGCGCCGCCGTCGGCATAGTAGCGGGTGCACACCTCGGTGCTGATGGTGAAGCCCGGCGGGCACCGGCAGGCCGAGCGCCGACATCTCGGCCAGGTTGGCCCCCTTGCCGCCCAGCAGGTCCTTCATCGCCGCATGCCCGTCGGCGAGCCCGCCTCCGAACGCGTAAACCCAGCGTGGATCGTCCGTCTTGCCGATGGTCATCGCACCTAGCCCGCCATGAGCGAAAAATCCGCCACCCGCTCCATCGTCGCGCGCACCTGGGCCAGCAACGACAAGCGGTTGTCACGCTCCCCCGGATCGGGCGAGTTGACCAGCACATTGTCGAAAAAGCCGTCGACCGGCGCGCGCAGGGCGGCCAGCGCGCGCATCGCCGTGGCGAAATCGTCGCTCGCCAGGGCGGCCTCGACGTTCGGCGCGGTCGCGGCCAGCACGTCGATCAGACGGCTCTCTTCGTCCGGCGCCCCGACGGCGCGGCGCGGCGGGGCCGTCGGCAGCGGCCCCTTGCGGCTTTCGGCGTTGAGGATGTTCACCGCCCGCTTGTAGCCGGCCAGCAGGGTCTCGCCGTCCGGCGTGGCCATGAAGGTCTCGAGCGCCCGCACCCGATCGGCGATCCGGGCCAGATCGTCGTCGCCCAGCGCGAAGGCCGCCTCGCACAGGTCGTGCCGGGCCCCCTGCTCCCGCAGCAGCCCCTTCATGCGGTCGAGGATGAAGCCGAGCACGTCCTCGATCCAGCCGGCGTCGTCGACGCTCTGCCAGAAGGCCAGGGCCTGCGTCGGTTCCCGCTCGCCGAG
Organism: uncultured Alphaproteobacteria bacterium; assembly: GCA_963828365.1. Classification (GTDB taxonomy): domain Bacteria; phylum Pseudomonadota; class Alphaproteobacteria; order Caulobacterales; family Caulobacteraceae; genus Acaudatibacter. The sequence goes on from CAWHEE010000028.1 coordinate 114,212, forward strand.
CGCCCGGAAGGTGTCCTCCAATTGGCCAGCGGCGGCGAATTCGGCGGCGGGATCCGCGAACGTCGCCACCAGTTGACGATAGCTGAGCGTGTTGAGGCGCGAATCGGCCACCGCGCCGACCACCGACGCCGCGACCCCCAGCCCTGCATAGGCCAGCAGCGGTCGCAGCGGCAGCCGCGCGCGGTCGGCCAGGACGATCCGGATCACCCCCAGGGCCGTGCGCCGCAGAGCGAATGGATCGCGTGAGCCGGTCGGTTTCTCGCCGGCCTCGAAGAACCCGACCAGGGTGTCCAACTTGTCGGCCAGGGCGACGGATCGCGCCACCGGTCCCACCGGCAGGCTGTCGCTCGGACCGAGCGGCTTGTAGTGGTCGCGGACCGCCTCGACGACCTGTGGGTCGAGGCCCTCGGCGGCGGCGTAATAGCCGCCCATCACCCCTTGCAGCTCGGGAAACTCTCCGACCATGGCGGTGGCGAGGTCGGCCTTGGCCAACCGCGCCGCCTGGCGCGCGCGAGCCGGATCGGCGCCGAGCGACGGCGCCAGTCGGGCGGCCAGCGCCTCGATCCGCCGCACCCGCTCGCGCATCGAGCCGAGCCGGGCATGAAACGTCACGCCCTCGAGCGTGGTCAGCCGGGTTTCCAGCGGCGTCTTGCGGTCCTCTTCCCAGAAGAACCGCGCGTCGTCGAGCCGCGCCGACAGCACCCGCGCCGCGCCCCTGGCGATCAGCGCGCCGCCGTCCGCGCGCCTCGATATTGGCGACCACCACGAAATGCGGCGCCAGGCCCGGCGTCCCGGCCCGGCGCACCGCGAAATACCTCTGGTGCGAGCGCATCGAGGTGCGCACCACCTCCGCCGGCAGGTCGAGAAACCCCGGGTCCATGTCGCCGAGCAGCGGCGTCGGCCATTCGACCATGCCGGCGACCTCGTCGAGCAGGCCCAGGTCCTCGACCAGCTCCAGCTGTCGCCCCGCGCACAGCGCCCGGGCTCCGTCGATGATCCGTTGTTTACGCTCCTCGACGTCGAGAACCACGAATGCGCCGTCGAGCCCGCGCCGATATTCCGCGAAATCGCCGGCCCGGAACGGCCGACGCGGTCCCATGAACCGGTGCCCGACGCTGACCTCGCCGCTGACCAGACCCGCGATGGTCACCGGAACCACCGCCCCGTCGAACACGCACAGAATGCCCCGCAGCGGCCGCACCCAGCGCAGCGTTCCCTCGCCCCAGATCATCGACTTCGGCCAGGGAAACGACCGGACGATCGGCTCGACCATCTCGGCGAGGATCTCGCGGGTGGCGCGGCCGGCCTTCGACAGGGTGGCGAAATAAACCCCGTCACGTTCGACCAGGTCGGCGCGCGTCAGTCCGGTGGATCGCAGGAAGCCGTTGATCGCCGCGTCCGGGGGCCGAGCTGCGCGGTCCCTTGCGTTCCTCGATCCGGTCGGCCTGCGCCGAGGGAAGTCCGTCGACGACGAGCCGTCAGACGCCGCGAGCCGGCGAAGGCCCGTGGCGGCTCGCAATCGAGTTCCGCCTGCGCCAGCCGGTCGCGCGACCAGGCGTTCGAGGTCGCGCGCCGCCCCGACCTGCATGCGGGCGGGGATTTCCTCGGAGAGCAGTTCGAGCAGGAATTGCGGCATGGCGCTAGATATCGGCGCTTTCTGAAGCCACCCAGGCCACGGCGCAGGCTTTGCACAGATCGCGGATGCGGCCGATGTAGCCCTGGCGTTCCGCCACCGCGATCGCCCCGCGCGCGTCCAGCAGGTTGAACAGGTGCGAGGCCTTCAGCACATGGTCATAGGCCGGCAGCACCAGCGGCCGTCCCTTGCGCCCGATGCTCGCCAGCAGGCGCGGCACGGCCGCCTCCATCTCCGCGAACTGCGCGCGCAGCACCTCGACGTCGGCCACCTCCTGTTCGAACGACGAGAATTCGCGCTCGTTCTCCAGGAACACGTCGCCGTAGGTCTGGAAGCCCTGGCTGCCCGGGGCGTTGAACGCCAGGTCGTAGACGTTTTCGACGCCCTGCACGTACAGCGCCAGCCGCTCCAGGCCATAGGTCGATCTCGCCGGCCACCGGCGAGACGTCCAGGCCGCCGACCTGCTGGAAATAGGTGTACTGGCTGACCTCCATGCCGTCGCACCATACTTCCCACCCCAGGCCCCAGGCCCCGACGGTGGGATTTTCCCAGTCGTCCTCCACGAAGCGGATGTCGTGCAGGGTCGGATCGATGCCGACCGCCTCCAGCGAGGCGAGGTAGAGGTCCTGCATGTCCGGCGGATTGGGCTTCAGGATCACCTGGTACTGGTGGAATTGCCGCAGCCGGTTGGGGTTGTCGCCGTAGCGCCCGTCGGACGGCCGGCGCGACGGCTGCACATAGGCCGCCCGCCACGGCTTGGGACCCAGCGCGCGCAACACCGTCGCCGGATGCAGGGTCCCCGCGCCCACCTCGACGTCATAGGGCTGCAGGATGACGCAGCCCCGGGCGCTCCAGAACGCGTGCAGCCGGAGGATCAGGTCCTGGAACGAGGGGGCTGGAGAGGCGGCCATGCGGCGGTCCTCTTAGGGCCCGCCGCCGCCGGCTTCAAGCCGAGCCACCCGCTCCTTCTCCCCTGCATGGGGAGGGACGGACGGAGAAGCCGTCAGGGTAGGGGAATCTATCGGCCGACCAGCCGTCGCCGCGCGACGACCACCCGCGGCGTCAGCCTCCCGTGGCCGGGGCGCTGGCCGCCGCCGAGGCGGCCGGCAGGGTGACGTCGCTGGGGATCAGCACCTTGTCGATGACGTGGATGATGCCGTTGGTCGCCATCACGTCGGGTTGGATGATGTCGGCGTTGTTGACCTTGATCACCTCGCTGCTGCCGTCGACCACGACGGTGCCGGTCTCCACCGTCGGCACCGGACCCTTGGCGCCTTTGATCTTGGTGGAGTCCAGCTTCGAGATTGACCAGGTGATAGATCAGGATTTTCTGCAGCGTCGGCGCGTTCTTGGGGGCCATCAGCAGGGCAAGCTCGGCCGGCGGCAAGGCCTTGAACGCCTCGTCGGTCGGCGCGAACAGGGTGAGATTTGGCGCGGACTTCAGCGTATCGCCCAGCCCCGTGGCGTTGATCGCGCCTCAGCAGGATAGTGAAGTGTCCGGACCCCTGCAGGGTGGAGACCAGGTTGCCGTTGGGCACCACATGCGGCGAGGCGGGCGAGCGCCGAGGCGGCCGGCGGGGCCGACGCCGCCGGCGGGGCCGCGGAGCCGGCGGCGCCGGCGTCAGGGCTGCTCTGGGCGAGGACGGCGGCGGGCGCGGCCGTCAGGCTGAGCACGGCGGCGGACATGAGTAGGCGTCGAAGAAACATGGTTATCCTCTGCTTGCAAAAGCCCCGTGGCCTCACCGCCAGCCTAAACGGCTCGCGGCGCCGTTCGTCAATCGCTTGCGCAACGTGTTCCACATTCGCAAGAACTCGAACGCGTCGCGAACCCTCGAAATCAAACCGCCGTCGTTGACCCGGCCTCGCACCACGATCTTCGATCGATCTCTCGAGCCGGACCAACCCGCCTAGCCGATACGTATGAGGGCCGACCCGGGTTCCCTCACCGCTGTGAATTCCAGGGCACCCGGCACACCTGCCCAGAGTTTGGGCGCCGGGCGGAATCCCTGCCCGCGGCCGATGCGCTTGTTCGCCATTCCCGCCCGATGCCTAAGCAGGTGGATGCGCCTCGCCGCGCCGCCATAGCGTCCGGCGGTCGGCACGGGGGTGCGAAGGCGGTCCCGTTCGCCGTTCTTGGGTCAACACACGGAAAAGCGCGGGCTCCGAATGGCGTTCGGACCGCGCGGGAGCAGGCGATGAAACTGATCATAGCGATCGTCAAACCCTTCAAGCTCGACGAGGTGCGCGAAGCGCTCGTCGGCGGCGGGCGTCGAAGGGCCTGACGGTGTCGGAGGTCAAGGGCTACGGCCGGCAAAAGGGCCAGACCGAAATCTATCGGGGCGCGGAGTACCAGGTGAATTTCGTGCCCAAGGTGAAGCTGGAGGCGGTGGTCGACGACGCCGCCGTCGGCCGGCGCGGTCGAGGCCATCAAGACCGCCGCCGCCACCGGCAAGATCGGCGACGGCAAGATCTTCGTCCTCGACGTCGAGGAGCGCCGTGCGCATCCGGACCGGCGAAACCGGCTCGGCCGCCCTCTAAGCGACAACCAGCCGACAAGGGAGCATGGTAACGATGAAGCCAATCGGATTCCAACGGCTGGCCGGGTTCGCCCTCGCCGCCGTCGATCGCCGGGGCGCCGCTCGGCGCCGTCTCGCCCAGACCGCGGCCGCACCGGCGCGCGGCGGCCGCCACCGCCGCGCCGGCGCCGCCGCCGCCTCCGCACCGCGGCCGCGCCGCGCCGCCGCCGCGCCCGGCCGCCGCCGCCGCCGACGCCGGCGCCGAAGATCGACACCGGCGACACCGCCTGGATGCTGACCTCCTCGGTCCTGGTCCTGATGATGACCATCCCCGGCCTGGCGCTGTTCTACGCCGGCATGGTGCGCAAGAAGAACATCCTGGCCACCCTGGCCCAGAGCTTCGGCGGCGACCTGCGTGATCACCGTGCTGTGGATGGTCATCGGCTATTCCATCGCCTTCACCGACGGCGGGCGCGAACAACGCCTTCATCGGCGGCTTCAAGTACTTGCTGCTCGGCGCCCGATGGCGACATCAACGCGACCAGCTCGCTGGCGCCGACGATCCCCGAGACCGTCTACATGTTCTTCCAGATGACCTTCGCGATCATCACCCCGGCCCTGATCGCCGGCGCGCTGGCCGACCGGATGAAGTATCTCGGCCTTCCTGCTGTTCATGGGCGCCTGGCTGCTGCTGGTCTACTGCCCGATCGCCCACTGGGTCTGGGGCGGCGGCTGGCTCGGCAAGGCTGGCGCGCTCGACTTCGCCGGCGGCACCGTCGTGCACCTGAACGCCGGCACCGCCGGCCTGGTCGCCGCCCTGATGCTCGGCAAGCGCAAGGGCCTGGGCACCGAGAACATGGCGCCGCACAACCTGGCCTACAGCGTCATCGGCGCCTCGCTGCTGTGGGTCGGCTGGTTCGGCTTCAACGCCGGTTCGGCCGTGACCTCCAACGTCCAGGCCGGCATGGCCGCGGCGGCGACCCAGATCGCCACCGCCGCGCGCCGCCCTGGCCTGGATGTTCGCCGAGTGGATCATCGCCAAGAAGCCGTCGGTGCTGGGCATGGTCTCCGGCGCCGTCGCCGGCCTGGTGGCGATCACCCCGGCCTCCGGCTTCGTCAACCCGACCGGCGCCCTGATCATCGGCCTCGCCGCCGGCGTGGTCTGCTACATCTCGCGCGGTGCATGTGAAGAAGATCTTCGGCTACGACGACGCGCTCGACTGCTGGGGCGTGCACGGCGTCGGCGGGGCGCTGGGCGCGCTCATGACCGGCATGTTCGCCTCCAACGCGATCAACTCCGGCGGCCGAAGGGCTGGTTCATCGACGGCAACGTCGGCCAGATGATGCTGCAGTTCGAGGACGTCGGCGCCACGTTCGTCTACTGCGGGGTGGTCACCTTCCTCATCCTGCTGGCGATCAAGTACACGATCGGCCTGCGGGTCAGCGAGGAAGTCGAGGTCGAGGGTCTCGACATCAATCTCCACGGCGAAGTCGTCCAGGCCTAGAGCATGATCGGATCATGCTATACAAACAAAAAGCCAGACCCTGATTCAGCGTTCAGATCTGTTTCGACTGGACGCATCAGGGTCTAGACCATCAATCCAGGTTCCAGGTGGAAGACTGGGGAGTCCTCTCGCGAGGACTCCCCTTTTTTCTTTGTCCCGTTGCAAGGCGGCAGAGGCTCTCAGCCGCCGAGCTTGATCCTGACACCGCCGAACGCCCCGACGCCGGCCCCCTGGAAGCCGACCGGATCCTGGTAATGCCGGTCCAGCAGGTTGTCGACGCGCCCGAACAGCTCCACGCCGCCGCCGACGTCGTAACTGGCCGCGAGGTTGGCGACGAAATAGGAGCCGGCGCGCACCAGGTTCGCGCCCGCCCGGTCGTAGTCGACCCACGAGCCCAGGTAGAGCCCGGTCACCGTCAAATTCACGCGACGGGCCGGCCGCCATGACGCCGTCACGTCGACCTTATCCCTCGGCCGCCGCAACAGCTCCGACCCCGTCGCATCGTCACGGGCGACCGTGTAGGTGTAGTCGGTACGCAATTTAAGGTTGTTGGTCAGGGCCACCGCAACGAAGCTTTCGACGCCGTAGGTGGTGGCCCGGCCGATGTTGACATAGGTGGTCGCGGTCCCCTCGATCAGGTCGGTGATCGCATTGTGGAAATAGGTCGCCCCGAAGCGGACGCGGTCGCCGGCCAGCGGCTGCTCGAAGCCGATATCGAAGCCGCGGCTCTGTTCCGGCTGCAGATGCGGATTGGCGAAGAAGCCGTAGGCGGGGAAGCTGACATACAGCTGGTTCAGGGTCGGGGCTTTGAACCCGGTCCCGTAGCTGGCCTTCAACTGAGCACCCGTCACGGCCAAGGTGTAGGTCGGCGCGATCCGCCAGGTGACCTTGCCTCCGAACCGATCATCGTTGTCGTACCGCACGCTCGCCGCGCCGAACAGATTGCCCGCCACCCGACCCTCGATCTCGCCATAACCGGCCGCATAGGCGTCGTGCGCGTCGATCGGACTGCCCACGATACGGTCGATGGCCTCCTCGGCCCCGAACACCAGGCTGCGCCCGCGACCGAGGACCACATCGCCCTGGTAGTCGAATTTCAGGCGGTTGCCGAAATCGGTGGTGGCGGGCGGCAGGCCGTAGCCATCGTCCGGCGACTGGATGCGGGTCTGGTAGTCGGTGAAGCCGATCCCCGCCGTGTTCTTGAGCGCACCGTCGAACAGCGAAAAACGGCTCTGGGCGCGGCTGAACAGCTGCTGCTCGTGCTGCACGGTCGGCGTGGAGTCCGGGATCGCGGGATAGACATCATAGTTCTCGCCGATCGACGAGAGCCAGCTGTCGGTATAGCGGGCGACCAGGTCGACGCCGACCGCATCGCTCAACGCGATTCCCAGCCTGGCGGTAAGCGTGAGGTTGTCATAGCGGTTGCCTGGATCGGCCTCGCCCGGGGCCAGCAATCCGACCGGCGTCACCGGTGTGTCGCCCGAACGGACATGGTCGACGTCGAATGCGTAGCTCAGCGTCCGGCTCGAACCGGCCACCGCCAGGGTCTGGTTGAAGGTGGCGAACGAGCCGCCCTCCAGACTGACTTTGGCGCGCGGCGGCCCCTCGCCTTTGCCGGTGACGATATTGATCACCCCGCCCAGGGCGTCGGAACCGTACAGGCTGCTGGCAGGACCGCGCAGCACCTCGATCCGGGCGATGTCGCCGGTCAGCACCTGGCCGAAATCGAAGGCTCCGATGCTCGGGTCGTCGACGTCGATGCCGTCGATGATCACCTTGGTGTGGTTGGAGTTGGCCCCGCGGATGAACACCGAGGTCTGGCCGCCGGGGCCGCCGGTTTGCACGACGTTGAGACCCGGAACCTCGGCGAGCGCATCGGGCAGGGTGCGCCACTGGTTGTCCTCGATGTCCTTGGTGGTGATCAGGGTCACGGCGCTGCCGATCTGGGTCAGCGGCGTGGCGATGCGGGTGGGCGTCACCACCACCGGTTCGAGCGGAGTCGGCGGCGAAGTCTCCTGCGCCCGGGCGGACAGGGCGCAGGCGAGGCCGGCGAGGCCGGCGGCGATCCTCAGGCGGATCGGATCTGGATGGAACGACATGACGGGTCCTCGGGCGACGAACGTGACACGTCACCGCGAAGACAACGGTCCCCTATCGCCCAGGCCTGGGAGGCGCGGGCGGCCAGGGTCGTTTCACATCGGCACACCCCGTCCGACGCGCTCGCGCGTGACCACGGCTCGTGGCAGGTCTCCTGGCTCGCGGGTCACCGCCCCTGGACCTGCCTTCCCAGGCGCGGGAGCGCCCAGTGGCTCAAAGATCGGTCCGGGGGCTCACCGCCTACAGTTGCGGGGGCAGCCGCGGAATTGCCCTCGCCCCCGGCCATCGGCCGAAAGCGAACGCGCACCGCATTCCCTATTGATCCCTCGCGGGAACCACGCGCGCGTTGTCGAACCTGCGACCCATCGCGTCAACCCCACGCCGGACCAGCGCCGCGATCCAGTGAACGTGTCTCTGCTTTCAGCACCCTGGGATCGGCAAAGGAAAAGCGCCCCACAAAGGCACGCAGAACACGAAGAAACACCAAGGCGACGGTGATTTGGCCCTGCCGAAGGCGGAAATCGCACCCGTCGTCATTTCGACGGCCTTGCCGTCATTGCGCCTTCGCGAATCTTCTTGTCCTTCGCGCCTTCGTGGTGCGCTTTCCTTCCCTCCCCCCATCTCTGGGTTATCGCGGACACCAGGCGAGGAAACGAGACGATGATCAAGCTGGTGTATGTCCTGGCGCGGCGGACCGACGTGGCGCCGGCGGACTTCCACGACTATTGGCTGCGCGCGCACGGACCCCGGGTGCGCGGCCACGCCGCCGCGATCCGCGCGCGCAAATACGTCCAGAGCCACACCGTCGATACGCCGGCCAACGAGGCTCTGCGCGCACCCCGCGGCATGCTGCCGCCGGTGGCCGGAATCACCGAAGTCTGGTGGGACGCGCTGGCCGACCTGACGGCGGCGATGGCCGATGCGGAAGGCGCGGCGGCTCTCGAGGACCTGGCGCGGGACGAGGCGAGCTTCATCGACATCGCCGCCTCGCAGGTGTTCCTGACCCGCGAGAACCTGATCTTCGACTTCCGCGGCGGGGCCAGACTGGACCCGGCGACCCTGAAATGCACCTACCTGCTGGCCCGCCGCGATGGCCTCGGCGTCGAGCAGTGCCACCGCACCTGGCTGCGCGACCACGGCCCGCTGGTCGCCAGCACGGCCCGCACCCTGGACATGACCCGCTATATTCAGAGCCACACCCTCGCCCCCGACCTCAACGCCGCGATGGCCGCCTCGCGCGGACTGGCCGAACCGCTGGACGGCATCACCGAGGTGTGGAGCGAGCCCGGCCACAGCTTCGATGCCGATCCCGACGAAAGGCGGCGCGCGGGCGAAATCCTGGTCGAGGACGAGCGGCGCTTCGTGCAGATGGACCGCTCACGCTGCTTCTTCACCCGCGAGCACGAAATCTTCGATTTTACTTGAGGCGCGCCGCCGCGATCACGCCGTAGGCAGCAGGGGCACGCCGGTCGCGTGCGCGGCGGCGATCAGAAGACGATCGCTGGTCGCCAGAGGCATATCCAGGCGTAGCGCCAGTTCGAGATAGGTAGCGTCGTAAGCCGTCAACCCGTGCGCCTCGGCAAGTCGCGCCGTCGTTGTCCACACTCTGTTGGCCGTCTCGTCATCGATGTCGATGGGCAGGTCGCTCAGGAATCCCAACAATCGCCAGCGCATAGCCGCATCGATCCGGCCGCGGCGTTCGGCGGAAAGCAGGCCATTGACGGCTTCGATCGGGAACAGTTGCGGCGCCCAGGCGCCGCCCTGGGTCACGCGGTCAAGGAGGTTCATGACCGCCGCGGTCTGCTCATCCTGGAAACACCAGGCGAGCGCGACCGAGTTGTCGACGACAAATGTCATCGTCTGCCTTGGTCGATCAGATCCCGGATCGTCAGTCCACCGAGCGTGAGCCCCTGGCTCGCGGCCCGTAGTCCCGCCGCTGCCCGCATTGCCTTGGTTCGATCGAGCGAGACAGCCGCCGGAACAAGCCGTGCGACCGGCTTTCCGCGTCTGGTTATCAGAACCTCGGATCCCTGTTCCACCTGATCGAGCAGCGCGGTCAATCGGTTCTTGGCCTCGAAGACGCCCACGCTGTGCATTATCGGATCCCTCTTCAGCTAGCTGTCTGGCCAGCTATGTTTCATATGGATCTCCCGCTTAGAAGTCCAGATTGACAGGGCTCAGGCGCCCGCCAGCGCCTGAAGCGCTTCGCCCTTGAGTTGCCGGGTTATCCACTGCGTCTTGGCGCTCGCGCCCAGGCCGTCATAGAAGGCGATGGCGGGCGCGTTCCAGTCGAGCACGGACCATTCCATCCGCGCCAGACCCTCGTCGAGACAGCGGCGGGCGAGATGGGCCAGCAGGGCCTTGCCGGCCCCCAGGCCGCGCGCCTGCGGCCGCACATACAGATCCTCGAGATAGAGCCCGCGGCGCCCCTCGAAGGTAGAGACGTTGTAGAACCAGAAGGCGAAGCCCACCGGCTCGCCGCCAACCTCGCGCCATGTCGCAGAACGCGTGCGGCCGGTCGGTGAACAGCAGGTCGCGAATGGCCGCCTCGGTGATGCGCACCTCATGCGACAGCCGCTCGTACTCGGCCAGCTCGCGGATGAACCCCAGGATCAGCCCGGCGTCGTCCTCCGTGGCCGGGCGGATCAGGATGGGGCGGCGGGGCTCAACCACGGCGGCTCATTTCGGCTGCCCTCAGCCGCGGCCGATCGAGGTCGGATCGGGGGCGATGTCGATCAGCTCCAGCTTGAACACCAGCACGCTGTTTGGCGGGATCGGTCCGGTGCTGTGATCCCCATAGCCGAGCACCGGCGGCACCCAGATCTGCCAGATGTCGCCCGGCCGCATCAGCTTCAGGGCCTCGATCCAGCCCGGGACCAGTTCGCCCACCGTCATCACCGCCGGGGCGCCGCGTGCATAGGAGGAGTCGAACACGCTGTTGTCCAGCAGTCGCCCCTCGTAATTGACCTTCACCTCGTCCGCCGGCTTGGGCCGCAAACCGGTCGCCGGTCCCGAGCGGAGGATTTTATACTCCAGCCCCGACGCGGTGACGTGCACGCCCGGGGCGCGGGCGTTGACCGACAGGAAGGCCTTGCCGGCGTCGGCGGCGGCCTCCTTGCGCGCGCACGCGGTTACGGCCAGGGCGGCGCAGAGGGTCAGCGCGATCTTGCGTTTCAGCATCATGACCCGCGCCATACCCCCGTTCGCGCGCCCTGTCATGGCCGACCCAATACCTCCCTCCCCATGAAGGGGAGGGAGGCGCTGGATCGTCTCAAACGCTGCGCGGCGGGTAGCCCTTGTCGCGCAGGCTATCCATGATTTCCTGGGTGTGCTGGGCGTCGCGGGTCTCGATCATGATGTCGAATTCGGCGCCCTTGGCGGGGACGTCGAGGGCCAGGCGGTTGTGCGCCACCTCGAGGATGTTGCCGCCCAGGTTGCCGATCGCCGCCGACACCGTCGCCAGCAGACCGGGCCGGTCGTCACCGATGATCCGCAGCGAGACCAGGCGCTGGGCGCGGACCAGCTCGCGGGTCAGGACCGACGCCAGCAGCCGAGGATCGATATTGCCGCCGGTGATGATCAGGCCGCACTTGCGACCCCGGAACCGCTCCGGATAGGCGAGCAGGGCGGCCAGGGAGGCGGCGCCGGCCCCTTCGGTCACGGTCTTCTCGACATTGCAGTAGAGGGCGATGGCGCGCTCGAAGAACGGCTCCTCGAGCAGCAGGACATCGTCGATCAGCGGGCGCGCGACGCCGTAGGTCAGCTTGCCCACCGACTTGACCGCGATGCCCTCGGCGATGGTCTGGCCGCCGACCGGCGCGTTGAGGCCGCGCATGCGGGCGGTGAACGAGGGATACATCGCCGGCTCGACGCCGATGATGTGGATGTCGGGGTTGATCGACTTGGCCGCCGTGGCCACGCCGCTGATCAGTCCGCCGCCGCCGATCGGCACCGGCAGGACCTCGAGGTCGGGCGCGTCCTCGCAGCATCTCCAGCGCCAGCGTGCCCTGGCCGGCCATCACGTCGTAATCGTCGAACGCGGGCACGAACACCAGGCCGCGCTCCTCGCGTATCGCCAGGGCCAGGGTCATAGGCGGCGTCGTAGCTGTCGCCGTCGATCACCACCGTGGCGCCGAAGTCGCGGGTCTGCTGCACCTTCACGAACGGCGTGCCCCGCGGCATGACGATGGTCACCGGTATGCCGAGCCGCTGGCCATGATAGGCCAGGCCCTGGGCGTGGTTGCCGGCCGAGGCGGCGATCACGCCCGCGGCGCCGCTCATCGTCGGTCAGCTGGGACAGGCGGTTCAGCGCCCCGCGCTCCTTGTAGGAGGCGGTGAACTGCAGGTTCTCGAACTTCACCCACACCTCGGCGCCGGTGATCTCCGACAGGGTTCGCGACCGGCGGCAGGGCGTGCGCTCGACGTGGCCGGCGATCCGCGCCGGCGGCGGCCTTGATGTCGTCGAGGGTGAGGGTCATGGGCGGGGCGCCGGACAAAGAGGCGGTCCCTTAGACTTAAATCGACGCCATGCGAAGACCAAAGCCATGACCCGCCCCCCTGCCCTGGCCGCCGCGCGGGACGATCTGAAGGCGTGGTTGCTGGACGCCGCTTATCCGCGCTGGTGGCAAGCCGGGGCCGATCGCGACCACGGCGGTTTTCACGACTGTCTGGACCTTACCGGGCGCCCCCTGCCCGGCCCCAAGCGCGCGCGGGTGCAGGCCCGGCAGACCGCCTGCTACGGCTGGGCCGAGACCCTGGGCTGGGCGGGTCCGTGGCGAGAGGCGATGCGGCACGGCGGCGACTTCCTGATGGCGGGTCATCGGCGTCCCGATGGGCTGTTCCACGCCTTTTCGGGCGGCGGCGGCGATAGGGCCGATTTCGTCGACCTGTATGACCAGGCGTTCGCTCTGCTGGCCCTGTCCGTCCTGCGGCAAGCGGGCGAGCCGAACGCGGCGGCGGCCGCCCATGCGCTGCTGGATCTTCTGCCGGTCCATGACGGCGGCGGCTTCGCCGGCTTCGAGGGCGAGGCGTTGCATTCGAATCCCAACATGCACCTGTTCGAAGCCGCCCTGGCCTGGGTCGAGATCGGCGGCGATGCGATCTGGCGCGGCGTCGCCGACGCCCAGGCGCGGCTGGCCATGGAGCGGCTGATCGACCCGGCCACCGGGGCCCTGGGCGAGACCTTCGGCCCGGGCTGGCGCGCGCCCACCGACCCCCGCGCCCAAACCGTCGAGCCCGGCCACCAGTTCGAATGGGCCTGGCTGCTGATGCGCTGGCGCGGCCTCGGCGGCGAGGCGGCCGCCCTGCCGGTCGCCTTGCGTCTCATCGACCTTGCCGAGAGCGCGGGCGTCGATCCGCGGCGCAACGTGGCCATCGACCGCCTGGATGGAGACCTTCGCATCCTCGACGCCGGCGCGCGGCTGTGGCCGCAGACCGAACGCCTCCGCGCCGCCCTGCTGGCCGCCCGCCTCACCGGCCAGGCCGCCTATTGGGCGATGGCCGAACGCGCGCTCGCCGGACTGCGTCCCTACCTGGCCACCACCACGCCGGGCCTGTGGGCCGACCGCCTCGAGCCCGACGGGCGCTTCGTCGCCGAACCCGCCAAGGCCAGTTCCTTCTACCACATCGTCGGCGCCATCCAGGAACTCGACCGAGAGCTGTCGTACGTCGAGAAGGTAGAAACCAGGCTACCGGATGGAGGCGCCCACGCGCCCTGATACGACCTCGACGGCGCCTTTTCGTAGCGCGGGCGTCTCGCCCGCCTTTTTGTTGGGAGTGATGCGCGTCGGCGCCGGCATGACGATGCGGGCGGGACGCCCGCGCTACGAGGGGCGACGGACGCCCTCAGCGTCAGGCGATGCCGGCGCGCAGGAAGTCGTGCATATGTACGGCGCCGACCAGACGATCGTTCTCGCAGGCGAAGATCAGCAGAATAGGTCGCGGCCGTTCGTTCATCACCCGCAGCGCCTCGGTCGCCAGCAGATGGGGATGCACGAAGACCGGCGAGCGGGTCATATGCTCCGACACCGGCGCGTTCAGATCGGCGTCCGGCAACGCCCGTCGAAGGTCGCCATCGGTGAAGGCCCCGACCAGCGCCTCGTCTTCGTCGACCACCGCCACCCCGCCGTAGCGCGTCCGGGTGATCTCGACGATGGCGTCGTAGATGGTCGCTCCGATCTTCACCTTCGGCAGATTCTCACCTCGGGCCATCAGGTCGCCGACGGTGATCAGTTGCGCCCCGAGCTTGCCGCCCGGGTGGAAGTTCTTGAAGTCTGCTGCGGAAAATCCCCGCGCCTCCAGAAGCGCGATCGCCAGCGCATCGCCGAACGCCAGCTGCATGGTCGTCGAGGTGGTCGGCGCGCGGGTATTCTGGCAAGCCTCCTCGGCCTGCGGCAGGATCAGGGCGATGTCGGCCGCGTCCGCCAGGGCGCTGCTCGGCGCCGAGGCCACCGCGATCAGCGGCGCCCCGAACCGCGTGCAGAAATTGATCACCGCCCGCAATTCCGGCGTCTCACCCGACCATGAAATTGCCAGAACCACATCGCCGGCCGTGACCATGCCCAGATCGCCGTGACTGGCCTCTCCTGGATGCAGGAAGAAAGCCGGAGTGCCGGTGGAGGCGAGCGTCGAGGCGACCTTGCGCGCCACGTGTCCGCTCTTGCCCATGCCGGTGACCACGACGCGTCCGGTCGCGGTGCGGATCGCCTCGACGGCGGCGTCGAAGGGCTCGCGCAAGCCGTCGCCGAGCGCCGCCGCCAGAGCCTCCAGGCCGTCGATCTCGGCTCGCACCGTCCGTATCGCGGCGGCGATATGGTCGGGCGCCGCGGGAACTTTTGGCGAGAACGCTAAGCCGCTATACCGTGGTTGGGTAACCATCGGGGCACTCTAGGACCGGGAAGCCCATGCGGGAAGCCGATAAAATCCGGCGGCGAGCGGTGATCTTCGATCGCGACGGAGTGCTCAACGTCGATCACGGCTATGTCGGTGAGCTCGATCGGTTCGAATGGATCGAGGGCGCCCGGGAGGCGATCGGCCGGCTCAACCGGGAAGGGCTGCTGGTGATCGTCGTCACCAATCAATCGGGAGTGGCGCGCGGCCTGTTCACCGAAGCGGCGGTCGACGGCCTGCACGCGAAGATGCGGTCCGATCTCGCGGCTGTCGGCGCCCATGTCGACGCCTTCTACGTCTGCCCGTTCCATGCCGAGGCAAGCATCCCCGACTATCGCCATCCCGACCATCCCGACCGTAAACCCAACCCCGGAATGATCCTGCGCGCCATCCAGGACTGGAACATCGACCCGGCTCAGGCTCTGATGATCGGCGACAAGTCGAGCGACCTCGAGGCGGCCCGCCGCGCGGGCATCGCCGCCGCGTTGTTCGCGGGCGGCAATCTCGCCCGGCTGGTCGAGGCGCGGGCCCCGTGGAAATGATCGGTTACAGGGAAATGATCGGTTACAGGGATTGTCTCGCGGGAAAATCGAACGCGCACTATCGCGGCGCGGCATGATCCCGTTCATCGACCTGGCCGCGCAGCAGGCGCGCCTCAAACCACAGATCGACGCCGCCATCGCCCGGGTGCTCGCCCACGGGGCCTATGTCATGGGCCCGGAGGTGCGCGAACTGGAGGCCAGGCTGGCCGCCTTTTGCGGCGCGCCCCTGGCGCTGTCCTGCGCCAACGGCACCGACGCCCTGGCCCTGCCGTTGATGGCCTGGGAGATCGGGCCGGGCGACGCGGTGTTCTGCCCGTCGTTCACCTTCACGGCGACCGCCGAGGTGATTCCATGGACGGGCGCGACGCCGGTGTTCGTCGACATTCTCGGCGACACCTACAATCTCGACCCGGATCATCTGGAGGCCGCGATCGCCGGCATCGAGAGCGAAGGACGCCTGCGGCCCGCCGCCGTGATCGCCGTCGACCTGTTCGGGCAACCGGCGGACTATCGCCGCCTGGCGGACCTCTGCACCCGCCGCGGCCTGCGGCTGATCGCCGATTCGGCTCAGGGTTTCGGCTGCACGCTCGACGGCCGGCACCCGATCGACTGGGCCGACGTGGCGACCACCAGCTTTTTCCCGGCCAAGCCGCTCGGCTGCTACGGCGACGGCGGCGCGGTGCTGACCCGGGACGAGGTGTTGTGGGATCGGATGGAACTCCTTGCGGGTGCATGGCAAGACCACCCCGCGCGACGCGGATGGTCGCGAACTGGGCCATGACGCCCGATATCTGAACGCCCGCATCGGCATGAACTCCCGCCTGGACACCCTGCAGGCCGCCATCCTCCTGCAGAAGCTCGACATCTTCGAAGAGGAGATCGGACATCGACAGGCCGTCGCCGCGCGATATTCGGCCGCTCTCTCGCAATGTTGCCGCGCCGTGCCGCGGGTGATCGACGGCGGCCGGTCGACCTGGGCGCAATACGTGATCGAACACCCCGACCGCGACGGCCTGGCGGCGCACCTCAAGACCTGGGCATTCCCACCGCCGCCTACTATCCGGTGCCGATGCACCGCCAGGCGCCCTACGCGCATTTTCCCAAAGGGCCGGGCGGATTGCCGGTCTCCGAGGCCAAGGCCGACACGGTCCTGGCCCTGCCGATGCACCCCTACCTGTCACCGCCCGTGCAGGACCGGATCATCGAGGCGATCTGGGGCTACAACGGCTAGTGGGCAGAATTTAACAGTTGGCGTCCGCGCCCGCAAAAGCTTCGAAATCAATGTCCGCAACAATGGCGCCCTCGGAAGGACTGGCTATCGCGTTGGCCGGAGCCTAAGGGTGACTCCAATTATAGTCGAGGGGTCAAATGCACACCAACCGTAGATGGACGAAAGTGTTGCATTCCGCTACTCTGGGTGTAAGCGCCCTGCTGGCCAGCGTGGCTAGCCAAGCGGCAGCGGCTCCACATGCCACGCTTGCGACTAAAATACCCGGTATCGTGCGGTCCCACGCCGCCGCCCTTATAGCCGCTCCTCGATCGACTACCCGCATGCAGCTGGCCATCACTCTGCCTTTACGCAACATGGCCGAATTGGACGCGCTCCGCGCCGCAATCATCGATCCCGCCAGTCCGAATTTCCGCCACTACATCAGCGTCGCCGAGTTTACTGACCGTTTCGGCCCTACCCAGGCTGACTACGAAGCCGTTACTGCTTTTCTGCGCGGCCAGGGCCTCGCCGTGGGCGAGCCCGCTGCAAACCGCATGCTGGTCCAGGTCAACGGCGCCGTCGCCGACATCGAGCGCACCTTCCACGTGAAGATAGGACTCTATCGCGCCCCGGCTGAAGCGCGCTTGTTCATGGCCCCCGACCGCCCGCCCAGCCTCGATCTCGCTGTCCCGATCCTCCAGGTGATCGGCTTGGACAATTTCGTTCTGCCATATCCCAAATTGGTCCGCAGCACGGTTCGTATTGGCGGCCGCATCGGATCCGGCCCCAATGGCCAGTTTATCGGCACGGACATGCGCAAGGCCTACTACCCCACGGGAACGCTGACCGGCTCTGGCCAGTCGATCGGCCTGTTTGAATTCGCAGGCTACAATATCGCCGACGTGAACGCCTTTTTCGCTAAAGGCTACGGCCCCGCCAATTCTGTGCAGATTATTGGCGTCCAGACAGACAGCCAGCCTCTCTCCTGTACTGGCGGCTGCGACGACAGCGAGCAGGCCTTGGACATTGAATACGCTATCTCTATGGCCCCTGGTCTCGCCAGCGTCGGTGTCTATGTCGGCAACATCGCCGAGGATATCCTCAACAAGATGGCCACGGACAACATCAAGATTGTCAGTTCTTCTTGGGGCTGGGCCGAGAACTTCGCCAGCGATGACGCGATATTTAAGGAATATGAAGTTCAGGGGCAAACCAACCTCACCGCTAGCGGCGACTACTCATCGCTCGCAGCCAGCGGGCCCTGGCCGGAAGAAGATGCCAACATTATCGCTGTCGGCGGCACCGATTTGGCCACCGCTACGCCAGGCGGCGTTTGGTCCGGCGAAAGTGGTTGGTCCGGCAGCGCCGGTGGCCCTTCACTTGATAAAACTATCCTTATCGAGCCCTATCAGGCCGCCATCTCGGGCAACACTGGCGGCGCCTCGAAAACATTGCGCAATGTGCCTGACATCGCGCTGAACGCCGACACCGACATGGAAATCTGTGCGAACGGTGGCTGCTCTGGTGGCAATGGCGGTACGAGCTTCGCCTCTCCCATGTGGGCCGGCATCATCGCAATGGCCAACCAGCAGGCGCTCGCCGCCGGCAAGCCTGTTGTCGGCTTCATTAACCCCGCCGTCTATGCGCTCGCCGCCCAAACCAGCTACAAGGCGCAGTTCCACGACATCATCCACGGCAGGAGCGGCATGTTCACGGCGCAGGCCGGTTACGATCTCGTGACCGGCATCGGTTCGCCAAAGGGTCAGGCATTTATTAATGCGTTAGTCGGCAAGTAAATCAGGGGTTCAGGTGAACCCGCCGGGATTTGGTCGGGACGACTCTCCAGGTGACGGCAGGCAAGGTGTCGGCGATCAGGCCATATCCGTAACCGGATATCGCGCCAATGTTTGTAAAGGGGTTCTGCGCCGCGCTGGTCAGGTGAACGCCGGTCATGGTGAGGAGTTTCCGAAAGGCTCGCTGGCGCGTACCCGCGCCGGGGTGCGGATGAACGGCGTTTTCGGCGATCGGCTATGACGCGGTAAGTCGTCACGGCGTGCGTTTGGTTGCGTCGCGTCGCGACGCGTGGCGAGTTCAGCGATCCAGCAGTCGCTCGAGAGTCGCCAATTCGTCGGCGTCGCGCGGCGGCTTGTCCCAGCGGATGCGGTGGATGCGCGGGAAGCGCATGGCCACGCCGCTCTTGTGGCGGGTCGAGCGCTGCAGGCCCTCGAACGCCACCTCCAGCACCAGGCCGACTTCGTGGTCGGCGCGCACGGCGCGGACCGGGCCGAACCGCTCGACGGTGTTCTCGCGCACGAAGGCGTCCAGCTGTTTCAATTCCTCGTCGGTAAAGCCGAAATAGGCCTTGCCGACCGGCGTCAGCCCGCGCACGCCGGCCTCGTCCTCGCGCCACACGCCGAAAGTGTAGTCCGAATAGACGCCCGACCGTTTGCCGTGGCCGCGCTGCG
Organism: uncultured Alphaproteobacteria bacterium; assembly: GCA_963828365.1. Lineage (GTDB taxonomy): Bacteria > Pseudomonadota > Alphaproteobacteria > Caulobacterales > Caulobacteraceae > Acaudatibacter. The sequence continues at coordinate 133,068 of CAWHEE010000028.1, forward strand.
CGTACATCAGCACCGCGTCGATCAGATGCGGATCGCGTTTCCACTTGAACCACGGCCCCTTGGGTCGGCCGGCCTGGTAGGCGGAATCCCAACGCTTCAGCATCAGGCCCTCGGCGCGCGTCGCGTCGCCGGCGGGAGGGTCGGCGCGCAGTCCCGCCAGAGCCTCCCAGGTATCGAACGGCTGCAAGGGCGACAGGTCGATGCGCGACGAGGGGATGGCCGCCACGAACGCCTCCAGCCGCGCGCGTCGCGCCGCGAACGGCAGGCCCCGCAGATCCTCCTCGCCATCGAGCAACAGATCGTAGGCGCGGATGCCGGCGGGACAGGCCGCCAGCAGCTTGCCGTCGGCGGTCTTGCGGTTCAGGCGCTGCTGCAACTCGCTGAAGGCCGCCACCGCCCCGTCACGCATCACCAGGAGTTCGCCGTCGATCACGCCGACGAAGTCGAGAGCCGCGACCACATCGGGAAAGGCGGCCGAGATCTCGTCGCCGGTGCGGGTATAGAGCCGCCGTTCGCCGCGCTCGTGGACCGCCTGGACGCGGATACCGTCCCACTTCCATTCGGCCGCATAGTCGGCGGGATCGAGCTTGGCGAAGTCGACCGCTTCGTCGATCGCCTGCGCCAGCATCACCGGACGGAACCGGCCGGGCGCGTCGGCGCTCGGGCGCTCGCTTGTCCCTTCCAGCCAGGCGAACAGATCGCCGTAGGGTGGTTGCAGCCCGTGCCAGAGTTCCTCGATCTCGCTCACCGCGACGCCGCCCAGGTCGGCCGCCGCCTGCCGCGCCAGGCGGGCGGAAACCCCCACCCGCAGACCGCCTGTGACCAGCTTCAGCAACGCCCAGCGGCCGTCGGCGTCGAGCGCGTCCAGCCATCGCTCGATCAGCACGCCGGCCTCCGACCGGGTGGCCCGGGTCAGCGCCTCGACCACCTCGCTCAGGTCGGGCTCACGATTGGCGCCCGGCCGGACCGGCCACGCCAGGGCCACGGCCTCGGCCAGATCGCCGACGTACTCATAGGACCAGGCGAACAGCGTGGGGTCCATCCGCCCCTCGATGGCCGCCCGGATGGCGGCCGGCTTGGCCGCGTTGAACACCAGATCCCCAGTCAGCGACGCCAGGCCCCAGCCGCGTTCGGGATCGGGCGTATCGCGCAGGAAATCCCGCACCAGGGTCAGCTTGGCGTTGCGGGACGCGGTGAAGGACAGCCGGTCCAGGAGGTGAGCGAACGCGCGCATCGTAACGCTATATCCGGCGTCCTAAGCCTCGGCGGTCCGGCCTAAAACCTCGACGAGAGGATCCTCGAACGTGTTCGCGGCGGCGAGGACAGCGAAGGCCATGGCGCTCATCATCGACATATAGCGTCTCACCCAAGTGTTGGGGAGGACCCGCCCGCGGCGGGCCCGATCACCCGCACACGCTGATGGGCATGTTCATGGCCCCGACCGGCGGCTTGTGGATACTCCCCCTGTTTCCTTACGGGGAATAGCCGGGGAAAACTGGACCGACGATCGAAGCCGGCCGGCGTCGGTGGCGCAGGTATTGCTCCCCCGGTCCAGGCGGATGATAAACACCGACCAGAATCCCGGATCGCCGCATGACCGACGCCCCGCCCCGTCGCGGGCACAGCCTGAAGGAGATGGCCGACTTGCAGGGCCGGGCCTTCACGCGCGAACTCATCGGCGCCGGCATCGCCGCGTGGCGGCCGCAACCGGCCGATGTCGTCATCTCGCCGTTCGGCAAATGCGGCACGACGTGGCTGCAACAGACCTTCCACACCCTGCGCACGCGCGGCGACATGGACTTCGACGACATTTCCCGCGTCGTCCCCTGGATCGAGATGGCCGCCGTGCTGGGGCTCGACATCAATGCGCCGCAACGGGCCACGCCGCGCGGATTCAAGAGCCACCTGGCCTGGGCGCAGATACCCAAGGGCGCGAAATACGTCGTCTCCCTGCGCGAGCCCAAGGACGCGCTGGTGTCGATGCATCGGTTCATGGAGGGCTGGTTCCTGGAGCCGGGCGCGGTGTCGATCGAGGCCTTCGCCGCCGACTGGCTCGCGCGGCCGCTGGAGCGCTCCTATTTCGGCCACCTGATCGGCTGGTGGGAGCAGCGGGACAATCCCTCGGTGCTTCTGTTCTCCTATGAGGCGATGAGCCTCGCGCCCGAGCGTCACATCCGCCGGCTGGCGGAATTCTGCGGCATCCCGGTGGACGACGACCTCGTGGCGCTGACCCTCGAGCGTTCGTCCCTCGCCTTCATGCTGGCGCATAAGGACCGGTTCGACGACGCCATGATGCGCGCACTGTCGGAAAGGGCGTGCAACCTGCCGTCTGGAAGCGAGTCGGCCAAGGTGAGGCGCGGCGTGGTGGGCGGCCATCGCGACGCCCTGCCCGCCGACGTCGCCGCCGCGGTGGACGCCCGCTGGCGCGAACTGGTGACGCCGGCGCTGGGCTTCGAGACCTACACCGCCCTCGAGGCCGTCCTGCGAGACTAATACCAGCCCGCGAAAGGCCGGACGGTCGCGATTGGACCGGGGGCGTCTCGCCCCCGCGGGTCTTCGGAGCGGCCAACCTCTGGCCTGGTCGAACCAACGGCGACGGGGACATCGCCGGTCCAACCCCCGAAAAGGGTGAGCGGTCGCGATTGGACCGGGGGCGTCTCGCCCCCGCGGGTCTTCGGAGCGGCCAACCTCTGGCCTGGTCGAACCAACGGCGACGGGGACGTCGCCGGTCCAATCCCCGAAAAGGGTGAGCGGTCGCGATTGGACCGGGGGCGTCTCGCCCCCGCGGGTCTTCGGAGCGGCCAACCTCTGGCCTGGTCGAACCAAAGGCGACGGGGACGTCGCCGGTCCAACCCCCGAAAAGGGTGAGCGGTCGCGATTGGACCGGGGGCGTCTCGCCCCCGCGGGTCTTCAGAGCGGCCAACCTCTGGCCTGGTCGAACCAACGGCGACGGGGACGTCGCCGGTCCAACCCCCGAAAAGGGTGAGCGGTCGCGATTGGACCGGGGGCGTCTCGCCCCCGCGGGTCTTCAGAGCGGCCAACCTCTGGCCTGGTCGAACCAACGGCGACGGGGACGTCGCCGGTCCAACCCCCGAAAAGGGTGAGCGGTCGCGATTGGACCGGGGGCGTCTCGCCCCCGCGGGTCTTCGGAGCGGCCAACCTCTGGCCTGGTCGAACCAACGGCGACGGGGACGTCGCCGGTCCAACCCCCGCTGAATTATCACCGGGGCGGCGACCTGGTTTCAGGGGCTCGGCGTGTTTGACGTGCCCCCCTACCTACTCCCCCTCCTCCTCATACCCCACCAGGTCGAGCGCCCGGGCGGGAAGACCTTGCAGGCTGCACCAGCGGGCGAGGGCTTCCTCGCGACCATGGGTGATCCACACTTCCGAAGGGTGGAGTTCGGTCAGGGTCGCGGTGAGTTCGTCCCAGTCGGCGTGGTCGGAGATCACCAGCGGCAATTCGACGCCGCGCTGGCGGGCGCGGGCGCGGATCCGCATCCAGCCGGAGGCGAAGGCGTCGACCGGATCGGCGAAGCGCCGCGCCCAGGGCGTGGCGATCGCCGACGGCGGCGCCAGGACGATATCGCCGGCGAAAGCCTTGGCGGCCCCGGTGATGGCGGACCGCAAAGGCCCCAGCGGGACGCCCAGCGCCTCGTAGAGGGCATTTAGCCGTTCGAGCGCGCCATGCACGGGAATCGCCCGGTCCCAGCCGGCTTCCCGCAACAGGGCGATGACCCTCTGCGCCTTGCCGAGCGAATACACGCCGACGACGTGGGTGCGGTCGGGAAACTGGGCGACCGACTGCAGCAGGCGCTCGATTTCGCCCTTGTCGTCGGGATGACGGAACACCGGCAGGCCGAAGGTGGCCTCGGTGACGAACACGTCGCAGGCGACCGGCTCGAAGGCCGGGCAGGTCGGGTCGCGCCGGCGTTTGTAGTCGCCCGAGACGACCATGGTCAGACCCCTCCAGCGCACCACGACCTGCGCCGAGCCCAGCACATGACCGGCCGGAACCAGGGATATCTCGACGCCGTCGCGGCCGACCGTCTCCCCGTAGGCCAGGGGTCGCGCGGTCCCCGAAAAACCTTCGCCATATCGCGTCGCCATGATCATCAGCGTTTCGCGGGTCGCCACCACCTCGCCATGGCCGGCGCGCGCGTGGTCGGCGTGGCCGTGGGTGATCACCGCGCGATCCACCGGCCGGGTCGGATCGATGTAGAAGTCGCCGGGGGGGCAATACAGCCCCGCGGGACGCGGATGCAGGAGCGCTTCTGGCTTGATCACCCGGGGGATATAGGCGCCGGCGGCGGTTTCCGTATAACCCGGGGCCGCGGAGACGAGGACCATGGCCCAACCCGACGATACGCTCGACAAGGTCGGCGACCGGATGTCGCGCGAAACCCCGCACGCGGTGGCGCTCGGCATCGAACTGGTTTCGCTGCAACCCGGCACGGCGGTGATGAAGGTCGGCTACCGGGCGGACCTGGTCGGCGATCCGCAGACCGGGGTGCTGGCCGGCGGGGTGATCACCTCCCTGCTCGACCAGGTGTGCGGCCTGGCGGTCGGCAGCCAGCGCCACGATGCGATCGCCACGCTCGACCTGCGCATCGACTATATGCGACCCGCCGAGCCCGGCCGCGACGTGACCGCCCGCGCCGACTGCTATCGGGTCACTCGCTCGATCGCCTTCGTGCGCGCGGCCGCCTACGAGACCGACCCCGGCGATCCGATCGCCACAGCCCAGGGCGCCTTCGCCCTGAGCGGCGCGCCGCCGTCGGCCGCCGCGTCATGAGCGAGCCGCTGGACCTGATGCTGGACGACTGGTTGTCGGCGATACCCTACGCCGCCTTCCTCGGCATGAACGCGCGGCGGGCGGGCGACGAGCTGACCGCCATCCTGCCGTTCTCGCAGCACCTGGTCGGCAATGTCCGCATTCCCGCCCTTCACGGCGGGGTGCTGGGCGCCTTCATGGAGATGACGGCCCTACTGCAACTCTCGGTGCGCGAGCCGCAGCGCCGGCAGCCGCGGACCATCGATGTGACGGTCGAGTACCTGCGGCCCGGGCGTCCGCACACCACCTTCGCACGCGCCGACGTTCGCAAGGTCGGGCGGCGGGTCGCCAACGTCCACGTCGAGGCGTGGCAGGAGTCGAGGGACGCGCCGGTCGCCGCACTGCGAGGGCATTTTCTCCTGAGTCCGCTGCAGCCGGGGCCATCGTCCTCCCATACCCCTTGACTTACCGTGCACCGGCCGCAAAACCGCGCGGCCATCCACAAAGGGGAACTTCGGGCATGACCCTCCGCGTCGCCATCAACGGCTTTGGCCGCATCGGCCGTCTGGTTTTGCGGTCCATCGTCGAACACGGGCGGCGCGACATCGAGGTGGTGGCGATCAACGACCTGGGTCCGGTCGAGACCAACGCCCACCTGTTGCGCTATGATTCGGTGCACGGCCGCTTTCCGGGCCAGGTCACGGTGGACGGCGACAGCATCGACGTCGGCTTCGGGCCGATCAAGGTCACCGCGATCCGCGATCCCGGCCAACTGCCGCACAAGGACCTCGGCGTCGACATCGCCCTGGAATGCACCGGCCTGTTCAACAAGAAGGACAAGGCCGGCGCCCACCTCGCCGCCGGCGCGCGCAAGGTGCTGGTCTCCGCCCCATGCGACGGGGCCGACCGCACGGTGGTCTACGGGGTCAATCACCAGACCCTGGTGGCCGGCGATCTGGTGGTCTCCAACGGTTCGTGCACCACCAACTGCCTGGCCACCGTCGCCAAGGTCCTGCTCGACACCTGCGGCATCGAGCGCGGCTACATGACCACCATCCACTCCTACACCGGCGATCAGCCGACCCTGGATACGCTGCACTCCGACCTCTACCGGGCGCGGGCCGCCGCGATGTCGATGATCCCGACCTCGACCGGCGCGGCCAAGGCCCTCGGCCTGGTGCTGCCGGAGCTCGCCGGCAAGCTCGACGGATCGTCGATCCGGGTGCCGACCCCGAACGTCTCCGTGGTCGACCTCAAGATCGTCCCCAGCCGTGACGTCACGCGCGAAGAGATCAACGCGGCGATGATCGCCGCCGCCGGCGAGGGTCCCCTGCGCGGCATACTGGAAGTCACCAGGGATCCGGTGGTGTCGACGGACATGAACCACGTGGCGGCCTCGGCCACCTTCGCCTTGCCCCAGACGCAGGTGATCGGCGGCAAGCTGGCTCGCGTGCTGGCCTGGTATGACAACGAATGGGGCTTCTCGACGCGCATGGCCGATACCGCGCTGGCCATGGCCAAGCTGGCCTGAGGCCGGTCGATGAGCTTCCGAACCCTCGACGGCCTGGATTTGACGGGCGGGCGAGCGCTGGTGCGGGTTGATTTCAACGTCCCGATGGCGGACGGGGCCATCTCGGACGACACCCGCCTGCGGGCCGCGATGCCGACCATCGACAGGCTCCGAGCGGGCGGCGCCAAGGTGATTCTGCTGGCGCACTTCGACCGCCCCAAGGGCAAGCGCGTCGACAGCATGAGCCTGCGGCCGGTGGTGGCGCCGCTGTCGGCCTTGCTGGGCGTCGATGTCGGTTTCGTCGACGACTGTATTGGACCGGCGGTGACGGCGGCCGTCGCACGGATGGCCGACGGCGATGTCGTCCTGCTGGAAAACCTGCGCTTCCACGCCGGCGAGGAGGCCGACGATCCCGCCTTCGCCGCCGACCTGGCCGCCAACGGTGACCTATTCGTCAACGACGCCTTCTCCGCCGCTCACCGCGCCCACGCCTCGACCGAGGGCCTGGCCCACATCCTGCCGGCCTATGCAGGGGAGGCGATGCGGCGCGAACTGGAGGCGCTGGAGGCCGCGCTCGGCAATCCGCGCCGACCGGTCCTCGGCATTGTCGGCGGCTCCAAGGTCTCCACCAAGCTCGATCTCCTGAAGCACCTGATCGAGAAGCTGGACTCGCTGGCGATCGGCGGCGGCATGGCCAACACCTTCCTCTTCGCCCAGGGCTTCGAGGTCGGCGCCTCCTATTGCGAGAAGGAGCTCGCCGACACCGCCCGCGAGATCATGGACCTGGCCAAGGCTCGCAGCTGCGAACTGCTGCTGCCCATCGACATCGTCGTCGCCGAGCGGGCCGCGCCGGGCGTCGCGGTGAGGACCCGCGACCTCGGCGAGGTCGACGACGGCGAACGCATCCTCGACGCCGGGCCCAGGACCGTCGAGCGGCTGCGCCGGGCGATGGACCAATCGCACACCCTGATCTGGAACGGTCCGCTCGGGGTTTTCGAGATCCCGCCCTTCGACAAGGCGACGAGCGCCGCCGCGCGCCATGCGGCCTCGCTGGCCAAGTCCGGCAAGCTGATCGCGGTCGCCGGTGGCGGCGACACGGTCGCGGCCCTGCACCACGCCGGGGTGGTGGACGACTTCACGTTCGTCTCCACGGCGGGCGGCGCCTTCCTCGAATGGATGGAGGGCAAGAGCCTGCCGGGCGTCGCGGCTTTGCAAGCGGCGCCCGCCAGCGTAAACTGACCAGGCGGGACAACCAAGGGGACTTCGACATGGCGCGGATCACGCTGCGACAGCTTCTGGACCATGCCGCCGATCACGGTTACGGCGTGCCGGCCTTCAATATCAACAACATGGAGCAGGGACTGGCGATCATGGAGGCGGCGTCGGCCGTCAATGCGCCGGTGATCATCCAGGCCAGCCGCGGGGCCCGCCAGTACGCCAACGATATCGTTCTGGCGCGGCTGATCGACGCCCTGGTCGAGCTCTACCCGAACATCCCGGTCTGCATGCACCAGGACCACGGCAACAACGAGGCCACCTGCGCCACCGCCATCCAGTACGGCTTCACCAGCGTGATGATGGACGGCAGCCTGAAGGGTGACGGCAAGACCCCGGCCGACTATGATTACAACGTGGGCGTGACTCGCCGCGTCGTCGACATGGCGCATTGGGTCGGGGCCTCGGTCGAGGGGGAACTGGGCGTGCTCGGCAGCCTCGAGACCGGCATGGGCGAGAAGGAGGACGGCCACGGCGCCGAAGGCAAGCTGTCGCACGACCAGCTGCTCACCGATCCGGACCAGGCGGTCGACTTCGTCCGCGCCACCGAGGTCGACGCCCTGGCGATCGCCATGGGCACCAGCCACGGGGCCTACAAGTTCAGCCGCAAGCCCGACGGCGCGGTGCTGGCGATGAGCGTCATCGACGAGATCCACCGGCGGCTGCCGAACACGCACCTGGTGATGCATGGCTCCTCGTCGGTGCCACAGGCCCTGCAAGACGTGATCAATAAATATGGCGGCGAGATGCCTCAGACCTGGGGCGTGCCTGTAGAAGAGATCCAACGCGGCATCAAAAATGGTGTCAGAAAGATCAACATCGACACCGACAACCGGATGGCCATGACCGGCGCCATCCGCAAGGTGTTCGCCGAAAATCCCGGCGAGTTCGACCCGCGCAAATACCTAAAGCCGGCGATGGAAGCCATGCGTGCGGTCTGCCGCCAGCGCTTCGAGGAGTTCGGCGCGGCGGGCTGGGCCGACAAGATCAGGCCGCTGCCGATGGCGGCGATGGCCAAGCGCTATGCCTCCGGTGAACTCAGCCCCACCTTCGGCGCCGCCGCCCGCGAGGCGGCGTAGCGCCGTTCCACGAAACTGAAGAAAATCAAACTGAAGGCGACCCGATTCGAATGAGCGGCGCCCAGCGCGCCGATGGGTCGGAAGTACATGCAAGACATCACCGCCGCCCAAAGCCTGGTCCGCGTGCTTCTGGCGCACGGCGTCACCCACGTCTTCTGCGTACCCGGCGAAAGCTTTCTCGCGGTGCTGGACGCGCTCACAGACGTCACCGACCGCATCCAGGTGATTACTTGTCGCCACGAGGCCGGCGCGGCCAACATGGCGGTGGCGCATGGAAAGCTGACCGGGCGGCCTGGGATCTGCATGGTCACCCGGGGCCCTGGAGCGACGCACGCGTCCATCGGCGTTCATACCGCCCGCCAGGACTCCGTGCCGATGATCCTGTTCGTCGGGCAGGTGGCGCGCGGCCAGAAGGGGCGGGAAGCGTTCCAGGAGGTGGACTATTCCGCTGCATTTGGACCGCTGGCGAAATGGGCGGTCGAGATCGACGACGCGACCCGAATGGCCGAAGTGGTCGGTCGTGGCTTCTCGACCGCCGTGCAGGGCCGGGCCGGGCCGGTGGTCATCGCCCTGCCCGAGGACATGCTGGGCGAGACGGTCGCGCAGGCGGCGGTCGAGGTCGGCGCCCCTGCGTTTGGCGCGCCCACGCCGGCCTTTCTTGCGGCGCTGAGCGGAAGGTTGGCGTCGGCGGAGAGGCCGCTGTTGATTCTAGGAGGGACGGGTTGGTCGGCGGTCAGCCTGGATCGATTGACGGACTGGGCGGAAGATGCCGGCCTGCCGATCGCCCTGTCGTTCCGCCGCAAGGACCTTATCGACAATAGTCGGACCTGCTACGTCGGCGACCTGGGCCTGGGGCCCAATCCCAAACTCATCGAGCGCGTGCGCAATTCCGACCTGATTGTCGCCGTCGGCGCGCGCCTCGGCGAAAACCCGACACAGGGTTACGGGCTGTTCACCCGGCTGGAAACCGCCGAGAAACTCATCCATCTTCATCCTGACCCAGAGGAACTGGGCCGCGTTTGGCCAGCCAGTCTGGCCGCTGTTTCCGACAATGCGGCCGCCGGTGCGGCTCTCGCCGAGACGCCTTTGCCACGGGGAAAATGGGCGCGTTGGCTTGCCGGGGCCCGCGAGGACTTCGAGGCGTTCGTTCGCCCCGTCGATGTGCGCGGCCGCGTGAACCTATCGGCGGCGTTTAGCCAGATGGTCGACTGCCTGGGACCAGAGGCGATCGTCTGCAACGGCGCGGGCAATTTCGCGGCCTGGCTCCATCGGTTCCATCAACACCGCCGATACGGCACCCAGTTGGCGCCGACCAGCGGCGCCATGGGCTTCGGCGTGCCCGCGGCGGTCGCCGCCAAGATCATCCGCCCCGCCGTCCCGGTTATCGCCATCGCCGGAGACGGCGATTTCCTGATGACCGGCCAGGAGCTGGCCACGGCGGTGCAGTACGACGCAGCAGTCGTGTTCATCGTCATCGACAACGGCGCCTACGGCACCATTCGCATGCACCAGGAGCGGGCATATCCAGGTCGGGTCATCGCCACCCAACTGCGCAATCCCGACTTCGCCGCCTATGCGCGCGCATTCGGCGCGTGGTCGACGCGCGTCGAAGCAACGGACGAGTTTCTGCCGGCCCTGCGCGCGGCGTTGCGGTCGGCAGGTCCGGCGCTCATCCATGTGCTCACGGACGTGGCCGACATCTCCCCAGGCCGAACACTCGACATCTGAACGAGCGGCCGGATCGCACCTCCGGCCGACATGCTCGAACGACTATTTGGTGTTCCCGGGCAGGGTGCAACCGCCGGAAATCCCCTTGGCTTCGCTACAGACCAACGGGGTCTTCGGAGCCAGAGGTGATAGTGAATATTCGATCATATAGCCCTGCAGGCCGTCGGCGCACGCCACCTCGATATAGCCGCGCTTGTCCGCCGTGACCCCCACTGTGCGCGCGTTGGAAACCTGACACGTGCTCTTGCCGAGCGCCTTGAGGTCGGACGTCAGGCTCGCATAGGCCGCCGAGGCCTTGGTGAGCGCGCAACGATAGCCTTCCAACTCCGAATGCGCACAGTTGTAGATCACCGCTGGATCCGCCTCGGTGGCGCCGAATATGCCGATTGCGCCGTCAGGCCGGTTCGAGCAGGCCAATTCGACGACCTCCCGGTTCGACGCGTTGGACGGGAGCGGGGCGTAGCCGGAAACCTGGCACGGGAAGCCGGCCTTGGCCGCGAGTTTGCTGTAGAGAGCGGATTGTTCGGTTTTGGCCTGGCGGGCGTCGGTGAGTTTGCAGCCCCCGGCGATGGAATCGGCGGCGGCGCAATCGACCGCCGACTTGAACTGGCCCGTCGGGCTCTGCTCGATCATATAGCCTTTGCCGTCCTGGCAGGCGACTTCAAAGAACATCGCCCCCGTGCTGGTCGCGCCCACGTAGGAGCGATCCTTGACCGCGCAGGGTTTGCCGGATGCGGCCATGAGCTTGTCGACCACCGCGAGTTGCGCCGTGCGATCGGTCAGTTTGCAGCTGATGGTCCCATCGGGCGGATAGGCGACGCAGGGATCCATCGTCGCGGGTTTGTCGAGTCGGGGCGGCGCCGAGATCGCCAAAATCCAGCCGCTGCCGTTGTCGCAGGCCAGTTCGAACACCGCGTTGGTGCTGGACTGTCCAAGAGCGCGAGCCTTGCTGATGTTACAGGGCTTGCCTGCCTTGGCGATGTACGGCGCCAGGCCCGCCATGGGATCGGCATTTCCGGGCAACATGCAGCGCGTCGGATTCATCTTGCCGTCTGGGCCGGGCTCATTGGCCTGTTCGCAGGTGAACGCCTGGACGCCGTCGGCGGTCTTCTGCACTAGGAGGCCTTCGTTGCCAGTGCAGGCCAGTTCATACAGCGATGTCTTGGCCTTGGTCTTGGCGTCGGAGCCCTCGCCGACCAATCTCGCATCGGAGAGTTGACAATCGAGACCGCCGGCGGAGATCAGGGCCGGGGCCGCGGCCATCCCCTTGTCGCGTTGCTCCTTGGAGATCGCGGGCGCGGCCGCCTTCGAGGCGGCGTGCGCGGCGCCGAGGGGTGAGAGAACCGCCATGCAAAGGGCGGCCAGCAAGCCCAGTCCGAACGGCCTCATCAGCGGATCTCCCACATATCGTTAAGCTCAAAGCGTCCAATGCCCGCCCCCGTTCCGCTGGTCAAGATCGCCCGCCCCTGCGTGGATGAAGGGGGTTGGCGACAGGCCGATACGGGGCGACAAGGACGGACACCTGGAGGACCAAGTCGTGCGCGACGGCGAGGAAGACATCGACAGCGGCCAGACCAGACTGGTCTATCCCTTCGCGGATGGCCCCCGATCGGGCGAGGCGGTGGACGTCGCACCCGGCGTGAAGTGGATGCGCATGCCGCTGTTCGGATCGATCGCCTTCATCAACGTCTGGGCGCTCGAGGACGACGGCGGCTGGGCCGTCGTGGATACCGGGATGCGCACCACCGACACCGCCGCGGCCTGGCGAAAGGTGTTCGCCGAAGTGATGGGCGGCGCGCCGGTTCGGCGCGTTTTCGTAACTCACATGCATCCCGATCATATCGGCATGGCGGGGTGGATCGCCCGCAAGTTCTCGGCCCGGCTGTGGATCACCCGGCTCGAGTACCTGATGTGCCGCGTAATGGCGGCCGACACCAATCGCGAAGCGCCGGAGGATGGCCTGGCGTTCTACCGCGCCGCCGGGTGGGATCAGGATGCACTGGACACCTATCGGTCGCGGTTCGGTGGTTTCGGCAAGGCGCTCTACGCCCTCCCCGACAGTTTCCGCCGGCTCAGCGACGGCGAACAGATCCGCATCGGGGCGCACGTCTGGCAGGTCGTCGTCGGTAACGGCCATTCGCCGGAACACGCCTGCCTGTACTGCCCGGAGTTGAAACTGCTGATCTCGGGCGACCAGGTGTTGCCCAGGATTTCCTCCAACGTCTCGGTTTTCCCGACCGAGCCCGACGGCGATCCGCTCGACGACTGGCTGACGTCATTGGCGCGAATCAAGAGCCGGGTGCCGGACGACGTGCTGGTCCTGCCGGCCCACAACGACCCGTTTCATGGGCTTCACAAGCGCTTGGATCACCTGATCGCCGGCCACGAGCGGGCCTTGGCGCGCCTTGAAACTCTGTTGTCGACCCCCAAGCGGGCGATCGATGTGTTCGGCGTGCTGTTCAAACGCAAGATAAATCCGGAGGTCATGGGGATGGCGACCGGAGAGGCGCTCGCCCACCTCAACTGCCTGATGGCCCGCGGCAAGGTAGGCCGGGAGCGCGATCCCGACGGCGTCGATTGGTACTTGGCGAGGCCGCAGGTCTAGAGTGGCGATCTATGCGCCTTTTCCGACGACGGCGGTCGCCCGCCTCTCCAGTTTGCCCCAGCCGACGCGGTAGCCCCGGATTGCCGAGACCACCGATTTGACGACGACGAAATACATCAACTGACGGTACCCGAACCGTTGGATCGGCAGCCAGATGAGGTCTTCCCATGGCGCCCTTCGCTCCAGAGCCATGCCGAGCGCTCCCGCCGACAGGTCGAGGAAGATGAAGGCGGCCCAATAGAACACCGAACGGATAAAATCGTCCGGAGACCACTCCACAGGGTGGAATGCACGACCATACACCGCCCAGATGAGCGACGAGACGATCGCGAGGTCGACGAGCGGCGCGGCGACGGTGAGAAAAATCTGAAACAGCCAGATCTGTGGCAGCGCGACGAACCCCAGGACCGGTTGCTTCGGGTTGAACAGTCCCGCCCGGTGTTTCCAAAGGCACTGCAAAGTGCCGAACGACCATCGGAAACGCTGGTTCAGGAGACCTCGGACGGTGTCCGGCGCTTCTGTGTAGGCGCGAGCTGAGGAGTCGAACTCGATCCGCCAACCGGCCCGTTGGAACGCCAGCGTCAGATCCTGGTCTTCCGCCAGGGTGTCGGCCGGGTAACCTCCCAATTGGGTGAGAGCGTCGCGCCGCCACGCCCCGACCGCGCCCGGAACCACGGTGACCGCGCCGAGGGCCGCCAGGGCGCGTCGCTCGAGGTTTTGGGCCGTAACGTATTCCAGCGCCTGCCAGCGGGTGATCAAATTCAGGCGATTGCCGACTATGGCGTTACCTGCGACCGCGCCCACTCCAGAATCTGCAAACCAGCGCACGAGCCGCGGCAAGGTGTCCGGCGGGAACAAGGTGTCGGCGTCGAGCGCGACGATGACGTCTCCCTTGGCATGGACAAGGCCCCGATTGAGCGCCCGCGCCTTGCCGCCGTTGGGGAATGACAACAGGGTGACACGCGGTTCCGCGCCATAGGCCTCGCGAACCACGGCGGCGGTGGCGTCCGTCGATCCGTCGTCCAGGACCAGGACTTCCAGGCGCGGCCAGTTCGAATTCAGAATGCGCTCGATCGACGCGGCGATCACCTTGCTTTCGTTGAAGCAGGGTATCAGCACGCTGATCAGCGGTCCGGCGCCGGGATCGAGCATCGGCGGGGCGCGACCGGGCTCGCGAAGCCGATGCCAAAGCGACAGTGTCGCCAGAAAGGCAAGCCTTGCCAGACCGAGGACAATGGCGACCATGAACAATGTCTGCATGGCCACGTAGAGGTACCGGAAGAACCCAAATCCCAAGCGATCGAGCAGGAGTTCGAAGGAACTGCGCGACGTCGGCGGCAGCGCGTCGGATCGGCTCATTCCAGCCAGCTGGTCGACGGTGACAAGCTTGTAACCGCGGGCCCGCAGGGCGTCGATCAGCCGCGGCAGGGCTTCGACCGTGTGGCTGCGGTCGCCGCCCGCATCGTGCAGGAGTACGACTTGGCCGGCCGTGGGTCCGGTGTCTTCCAGCCGCGCCAGGGTTCGCTGGACGATTTCCTCCGGCGGAGGCTTCTTCCAGTCGTCCGGATCGATCCGCAGGCCGACGATCAGATAGCCGAGGCCCTGAGCGATCCGCAACGGTTCGACTTCGCCCGGTGTCGACGGCTCGGCATCGCCGAAATAGGGCGGCCGAAAAAACCGCATCGACTTGCCGGTGAGAACTTCGAAGAGCCGCTGAGTTGTGTTGATCTCCAGATTGGTCTGGGCCAGCGACGTCGCCGCGATATTGGGGTGGGTCCAGGTATGATTGCCCACCATGTTTCCCTCGCGAATTTCGCGACGTACTATGCCGGGACTGTTCTGCATGTTCTGGCCGATCACGAAGAAGGTTCCGACGGCGTGCTTATCGCGCAGAATGTCGAGGATCTTCGGCGTCCAGCGGCCGTCGGGTCCGTCGTCGAACGTCAAGGCGACCCAGCCCGGATGCGCGCCGTAGCGGTCGATCACGTATTGGGTCGGCATCACCTGGTAGTCTTCGCCGGAGATCAGGCCGGTGTCGCTGTCGATCTCGATCGTCCGGCGGCCGCCCTTGGGGGGCGTATCGACGTGCAGCACTTCCCCCGAGCCCTCGAAGTCGACACCGACGCTCGGCGCGACCTCCTCGAGCCCCAAGGGACGGGCGGTATCATAGGGCTGCTTGAAGTAACGCCAGATCGCGGGATCCTCGGCCCCCATGCGCCACAGCGCATATCCCATCGGGCGATACGCGTCGGCCGTCTTGATCTGATTGAACACCGTGGCCGCGTCGAGGAACCAGACGTCATGTGTGCGGCCATCGTCGTCGATGTATCCGAAATGTGGATTGAGGGCGTTGTCGTCCAGGCTGACATCGGCCTCCGCGTCGTGCGCCAGCTGGGTGGCGTCGTAGAATTCGACGCTTTCCGCCCGGCCGGGGCCCTTGGCGTCCTTCTTCGTCCAGTCGTAACCGTAGGCTCCGAGGATCATCACGGTTCGCGACGGGTCGAGTTGCCGCATGTCCTCCGCCAGTGTGTTCTCGAACCAGTCCTGCGCGGCCACTGGGCCGGCGTCGCCCGTGCCCCAGTGCTGATCGAAGGCCATCAGCATCACCGTGTCGGCAACGCTTTGAAAACGCTTAAGATTATAGTCGTTGTCACCAAACGGAATCGTTACCCAGACTTCGCGGCCGATCGGTTTTAGGGCCGCCCGCGCCTCGGCCAGAAGCGCCGGATATTGCGCCAGAGCCTTCGGCGAGAGGTTCTCCAGGTCGAAGACGTAACCCGCGTAGCCGTGCTGTCTGGCAAGCGTCACCAGGTTGCCGACCAAGGCTTTTCGGGCCGCGGGATAGACGAGCAGCGCATCGGCCAGAGGTCCGTCGGAAATGCCGTTGTGGCCATTGTGGACCATCGGCAGGATCGAAGGCGGCGACTTGGCCCCGGCGATGATCGCTTCGGCCTGCGGGTCGCTGGTCACCGCCAGACGACCCAGCGAACCATCGAGCAGCAGCCACTGAGGCGCCACGATGTCGAGCTGATTGACATGGCGGCGCAGTGACGTGCGCGAAGTCTCGTCCCAACTGACGTAGAAGCCGATCGAAAGCGGGCGGGAAGGACCTCCGGCGACGGCCTTACCGGGGCGAGACACCCGGCGCCACTCCAGCGGACGTTTCAGCCGATGGGCGTTGATTTCGTGCAACGCCTGGTACACTCGTGGGTCGCTGAGTGTCAGGCTCGGCAACAGTGGCGCGAACGCCAAAGTGGCGAAGAAAGCCGCGACGATGAGGGCCGCGAAGGATATCAGGAGGCCAACTCCGAGGTTGGCGCGCCTGGCGCGCCGCCCCGTCGGATCGTGAAACACGAAATCGGCCATGGCGGAGCGTGTGGGGTCTCTGAAGGTGAATCGGCGGCCGGAGCATGACCAAAGGACGACGCGATGCAAGGGTTTCCTATTGACCCGGAGAGGCAGGCCGGCTTGTCGCGCGAGGGCGGATCCAGAGGGGGCGAGGTGAACACGGGACGGCTGGCGGCATGGGCCCGGCTCTTGGCCACCACCTCCGTCGTTGCCGTGATCCTGGCCATTTCAGGCGGCTTCGGCACGGACGTTCTCACCGCGGCGCCGAGAGCAGCCTATTGGTTCGGTTTGTGCACGCTCGGCGCCGTGATCGGCAATCTGGTCGCCCATGCATTTCCTCAGGCCTGGTTCCTGAAACGGCCGATAATCTCGTGGAGCGGCGTGGCCATTCTGATCGCCTCGGCGATGGCTCCGGTCGTCGCCTTGACCAACGCCGCGATACGCCACAGGCCGCTCAGCTTGAACATCGTCGCCGATATTCTGCCTGGGGTCGTCGTCACCTCCGCGGGACTGACCGCCCTGGCCGCGCTAGTGCGCCGTCGCGACCCGCTCGAAGCCCACGCCGCCGGACCTGGCGCGGTGGCGGCGCCGCGATTCCTCGAACGCCTGTCACCGAAATTGCGCGGCGGGGACCTGTGGGCGGTCGAGGCGCAGGACCACTATTTGCGCCTGCACACCTCCAAGGGGCGGGACCTGCTCCTGATGCGACTTTCAGACGCCATCTCCGAACTGGAAGGACTTGAGGGAGCCCGCACCCATCGCTCCTGGTGGGTCGCCCGCGCCGCCGTCGTCGGCGTCGAACGCACGAATGGCCGCGCCATTCTGACTTTGATCGACGGAACCGAAGCCCCGGTCAGCCGGGGGTTCGCCAAAATCTTGCGCGAAGCGGGCTGGTTTGAACATTGAGATCGCTTTTTCACACACGTTCCCCTTTCAAATGGGTGCATGCTATCGATGCGAACGGGCTCGGGGAGGGGCGGGATGTTCAGAACCGTAGGGTTGGCCGGGTTGTGCCTGGCGCTGGGGGCGCGCCGCCGCGGCCAGGGCGGCGCCGCTGGCCGCCTACGGCAAGCTACCAACCATTGAGGAGGCCACGCTTTCGCCGGACGGCGCGCACCTGGCGATGATCGTCACCGATGGCGAGAAGCGCAGCGTGGCCGTCTTCAACACATCGGACCAGAAGATTACCGCCGATTTCGTGGCGGGACCCACGCGAGTGCGCGCGGTTCAGTGGGCCGGCCCCAACCACGTGATCGTCACGACATCCTCGACCACCCTCGTCGAGGGGCTCGAAGGCTGGAAGCGCGAATATTGGGTGCCGATGGATGCCGACATCCAGACGCGCAGAATGCGTCCGGTCCTGAGTGGCGTCGATGAAACCATGAACGTAGTCTACGGGACGCCGATGATCCGTACGGTCAATGGCAAGTCGGCGGTTTATCTCGAAGGTGTGAGTTTCGTCGAGAACCAGGGGCACAACTCTCTGTTCAGGTTCGGTGTCGATAACGGGGTCACCTCGCTCATTCGGCAGGGCCGCGAGGGAACCGACGCCTGGCTGGTGGACGCTGACGGCAAGCCGCTGGCGGAATCGATATTCAACGATGACGCCAAGAAGTGGACGCTGCGGGTCGCCGCCGGTGGCGACTGGCATGTCGCCAAGTCGATGCAATCGGCGATCGAGCACCCGACGATCGAGGGCCTTGGACGGGATGGCCATTCGATTCTCATCGCCGATGGGGAGGAGGAGAAGGATGGGTCCACCATGCAGATTTTGCGGGAGCTGGCGCCCGGAAAAGCCGACTGGGACGATCCGTTCGCCCGCGATCAGGAACATGATGCGATCTTCGATCAATCTACGGGCGCGCTGATCGGTGTCCACACCTTGCTCGGAGATGTCGAGCATTACCAATTTTTTGACCCGATACTTCAGAAGTACTGGGACGCCGTGGTCAGGGCCTACCCCGGCGACCGCGTCACCCTGGCGACGAACGGTTACGCCTCGATCTCGGACGACCGCAAAAAGTTCCTGGTGTCGGTCGATTCACCGGTGGAGGGGCCGAGCTTCGCGCTCGTCGATATAGCCAAAGGCACGAGCGACTGGCTCGGCGGACCCTACGACGACGTGCTCAAGGACTTGGCGGCGAAGACCGCCATCTCGTTCAAGGCCGCCGACGGCCTGGCGCTGAGCGGCTATCTCACCACCCCAAAGGGCGCTCCGGTCGAGAAGCTGCCGCTGGTGGTTTTCCCTCACGGGGGCCCTGCAAGCCGAGACGAGCCGGGTTTCGACTGGTGGGCGCAGGCGATGGCCTCGCGCGGCTATGCGGTGCTGCAGGTGAACTACCGCGGTTCCGATGGCTTCGGCTGGGATTTCCAGTCCGCCGGCTTCGGCCAGTTCGGACGCAAGATGCAGACCGACCTTTCGGACGGCGTCCGCTATCTCGCCTCGCAAGGCAAGATCGATCCCAAGCGGGTTTGCATCGTCGGCGCCAGCTATGGCGGATATGCCGCATTGGCCGGCGCTACGCTCGACGCGCCCGTCTATCGATGCGCGGTTTCGGTGGCCGGGATCTCCGATCTGCACCGGATGGTGCGCGGCGATGAGATCGAGGACGGATCATCGGCGCGCCGATATTGGCTCCGCTACCTGGGCGCAACCTCGCTGGACGATCCGAAGGTCGCAGGGATTTCACCGATCAATCACATCGATCGGGTCGCTATCCCGATCCTGCTGATCCACGGGGCGGACGATACGCGGGTGCCTTTCGAGCAGAGCCAGCTCATGTTCGACGCCCTGCAACGGGCCGGCAAACCGGTCGAACTTGTGAAGCTCAATCACGAAGACCACCATCTGCTGGTGGGCGATACCCGGCTGCAGATGCTGCAAGCCACGATCGACTTCCTGCAGAAGAACAATCCGCCGTGAGCGATGTTTATCGGCGGGCTCGCCATGCCCGGGCGTCCTGGCCCCAGATGTCGAGTTCGAGCCCTTCATTGGGGGCGGGCAGGCATTGCCGCCGCAGGATGCTCGAGCCGAGACGACGCGCGACGTTCTGCGAGGCGACATTGTCCGTGTCGATGCTGTGGATGATCTCGGTCCAGCCCAGATGGTCGAAGGCCCAGTCGATCGCCGCGCTGGCGCCCTCGGTCGCGTAGCCCTTGCCCCAGGCGTCGCGGACGATCGCCCAGCCCACTTCGGTGCCGGGCCAGCCCTCCGGGCCGCCAGGGCCCCAGCCGGCCGACCCAGCGGCCGCTGGACTTCTCGATCACCGAGAACATCGAGTAGCCCTGCATGGCCCAGGCGCCGGCCATCGGTCATGAAGCCGCGCCAGGCGACCGGGCGCGGCTGCACGCCGCCCAGGTAGCGCATGGTCTCCTCGTCGGCCACGCATGGCCGCCCAGGGCTCGAAATCCTCCGGCGCGGTCGGCCGCAGGACCAGGCGCGCGGTCTCGAGCGTGGGGCCGAGCGCGCTCAAGCCAGGGACGGCTCGATCGTCCTTGCAGGCCGCGATCAGGCCCTTGCACCGACTCGACCGACTTGGCGAACATCGCCTTCTCGGCGTCGTCGAGCGGGAACTCGATGACCCGCTCGGCGCCGCCGGCGCCGATCACCGTCGGGCACGCCGACGTAGAGGTCGTTCAGGCCGTACTGGCCGGTCAGGTGGGCGGCGCAGGGCAGGACGCGCTTCTTGTCCTTCAGGTAGCTGGTGGCCATGGCGATGGCGCTCTCGGCCGGGGCGTAGAAGGCCGAGCCGGTCTTGAGCAGGGCGACGATCTCGCCGCCGCCGCCGCGGGTGCGCTTGACGATGCCGTCGAGCTCCTCCTGGCTGAGCAGGCCCTGGCCGACCCAGTTCGGGCAGGGGCAGGCCGCCGACGGTGGAGTGGCGGACCATCGGCACCATGTCGTCGCCGTGGCCGCCCAGGGTCCAGGCGTGGATGTCCTGCACCGAGACGCCCAGGCTTTCGGCCAGGAAGAAGCGGAAGCGCGCCGAGTCCAGCACGCCGGCCATGCCGACCACCTTGTTGTGCGGCAGGCCGGAGAATTCGCGCAGCGCCCAGACCATGGCGTCGAGCGGGTTGGTGATGCAGATCACGAAGGCGTCCGGCGCGTGGGCCTTGATGCCCTCGCCCACCGCCTTCATCACCTTCAGATTGATGCCCAGGAGGTCGTCGCGGCTCATGCCGGGCTTGCGCGGCACGCCGGCGGTGACGATGCAGACGTCCGCGCCGGCGATGTCGGCGTAGTCGTTGGCGCCCTTCAGCATCACGTCCATGCCGAACACCGGCGTCGCCTCGTCGAGGTCCAGCGCCTTGCCCTGCGGCACGCCCTCGACGATGTCGAACAGGATCGACGTCGCCCAGCTCCTCGCGCGCGGCGATGTGGGCCAGGGTGCCGCCGATCATGCCGGCGCCGATGAGGGCGATCTTGGCGCGCGCCATGGGCGGTCTCCGAAGGTCATTGGGGGAAGGACAAGATGCCGGGCGGTCTAGACCGGCGGCGCGCGAGCCTGCAAGGCTGGGCCATGTTCACTCTCGACCCGGCCTTCAGCGCGAATTCGACCGCCCTGGCCAGCCTTCCATTGTGCGAGGCGCGGCTGCAACTGGACGCGCGGTTTCCGTGGATCATCCTGGTCCCGCGGGTTTCCGGAGCGAGCGAGCTGGAGGACCTTCGCGGCCGTGACCGGCACAGGCTGATCGACGAGATCGTGCTGACCGGACGCGCCGTCCGAGCCATCGGCGACGCGCTGGGCCATCCGGTCGAGAAGCTGAACGTCGGAGCTCTGGGCAACATCACCACTCAACTGCACGTCCACGTCGTCGGCCGGCGACGCGACGACGCGGCATGGCCGGGGCCGGTTTGGGGAGCCGGCGTGGCGACGGCGCATGCGGCGAGGGAATTGGAGCTCGCCGCAAGAGTCGCGTTGGCGATACTCGAGGCGGGGACGGTCGGGACCCCATGAAGAGGGACCGCATCTGTGCGTTCCCTCAGTCGAGTGTCATTTCCACGTGAATTGGGTGTCCGCCTCGCGTCATCCGTCCGCGCCAGACGCCAACGTGCAGACGATCCATCGCCAGGACGACCGTCCCCGATCCGCTGCCGGCCAGCGTCAACACCACCCTTCGCGATCCGTATCGCAACGCATGGACCATGCCCGTCTCCCCCTGCCCGCCCAGATCCCGCCAGACGCCTCCGACCGGTCCCCGGCCAGCCGGAGGATCGATGACCTGCAGGGTCAGAACCGCTCGGCCCCGCCCGGTGCGCACGATCCAATGTCCGTCGAGCGGCCCCTGGAGTTGCTGCTCGGCGGCCTGCGCCTGGGCGATCCGCGCGCCCAAATCGCTCGTCGACGCCGGGCCGGCCAGAAGCAGGGCCGCGAGGACGACCTTCAAGTCAAACAGCGTCGGCGGCGGCGGCGGCGATGGCGTCGGCGATCGCGACCACGCGCCTGGCCTGGTCGCGGTGCAGCAGTTCGGCGAGACGATTCTGCACACGCAGCGCGCCCTTGCCGGCGTTGGCCGGGTCCTCGAAGGCCGCGATCACCGCCCGCGACCAGGCGACGTCCGCATCGGCGGGCGTGAATACCCGGTTGCAGATCTCCAAGTGGCTGGGGTGGATCAGGGTTTTGCCGTCGAAGCCGAAATCCACGCCCTGTCGGCAGACCGCTTCCAGGGCGGCCAGATCTTCGATCTCATTGTGCACGCCGTCGAGGACGCAAAGACCGTTGGCGCGGGCCGCCATCACCGTCAGAGACAGCGCCGCATGGAACGGCGCGCGATCGGGCGGTTGGCGGGCGCCCATCTCCTTGGCCAGATCGTTGACGCCCATCACCAGGCCGCTCAGCCGGGTCGATGCGGCCATGCCGGCGATGGCGCCAAGCCGCAGGATCGCCGCGCCGGTCTCGATCATCGCCCATAGCCTTGTGCGTCGGTGGCGCGCTCGACAGCGCCCGCTCACAGGCCGCGATATCCTCTGGACCGGAGATTTTGGGGACCAGCACCGCATCTGGACCGGCGGCCGCTGCGGCGGCCAGGTCGTCCGCGCCCCACGGTGTCGCGAGCGCGTTGACCCGCAGCACCAACTCGCGCCGGCCGAAGCCGCCCAGGGCCAGGGCGGCGATCGCGGCGGTCCGGGCGTCGGGCTTGGCGTCCGGCAAGACCGCATCCTCCAGATCGAGGATGACCACGTCACACGGCAGGCCGCGGGCCTTGCCGACAGCCCGCGGATTTGACGCAGGCATATAGAGTGCGCTTCGGCGGGGTCGGGCGTTCGGATCCATCGGGCTTGCTTTCGTGACGTCGGCCCCAGATTTGCGGCATAAGGATTTGCATGACCATCCGTTACGAACAGGGCGCCCGCAATGTCCTCGGCGGCGAGTTGGCCGACTGCTCGCTCGATCCGCTGACCGGGTTTTACCGAAACGGCTGTTGTGAGACCGGACCGGAAGATACCGGCCAGCACACGGTCTGCGCGGTCATGACCGAGGCGTTTCTGCGGTTCTCGGCCCGGGTGGGGAACGATCTGTCGACCCCGCGACCGGAATACGGTTTCCCGGGCCTGCGCTCCGGAGACCGCTGGTGCCTGTGCGCGCCCCGTTGGAAGGAGGCGCTCGACGCCGGGGTCGCGCCGCCGGTGGTGCTGAACGCCACCCACGAGGAGGTCCTGGCGATCACCCCGCTCGGCGTACTCAAGGACCATGCAGCCACGGCTTGACCGGAAGCCCGTCAGCCCCGAGCCGAAGTCGGTTGCGACAGCGGATAGGCGCGTTCCAGCCGGTAAGCGGATCCCTGAGCGGTCCGCCAACTTGAATAGAGACCGAAACTGGTCACGCGAAATGGCGGCGATTTCAGCAGATTGTGGCTTTGAATCCAGGCGGCGACCCGCGCCGGATCCGCGCCCTTGAGATAGGCCAGCGTGAGATGGGGGCGCCATGTCCGGGTTTCCGGCTTCAGTCCCGCCCGGCGCGCGGCGCTTTCACAACGGGCGGCGAGCCGGCGCAGGGGCTCGCTGTCCTCGACGCCGGTCCAGACCGTGTGGATCTGCAACCCGTCCCCGAACGAGCCCACGCCACTCAGGCTCAAGTCGAAACTGTCCGCGACCACGCCCGAGAGCGCGGCGTCGAAATCGTCGGCCTGCGCTTCGGAAATCGGACCGGCGAAGCGCAGAGTGATATGAAGAGCCGCGACCGGCCGCCAGCGAGCCCCCGGAATGCCCTGCTGGCGCCGCGCCAGACCCTCGCCGATTTGCACCGGCGGGGCGATGGCCGCAAAAAGCCGAATCACCTGCGCGCCTTCAGCGTCCTGGCGATCACCGGGGCCAGTCGCTCGGCGATGACCGCGACGCCAGCAGCGTTGGGGTGGATGCCATCGCGCTGCTTGAGGGCGTTGTTCGCGCTGACGCCAGCCAACAGGTCGGGATAGATAGGAACGCGGTCGGCGCGGGCGGTCGACGTGAACACGCCATCGAACTCCTGGGCGTAGGCGCGGCCGATCGCGGGCGGCGCGGCGATGCCGACCAACACCACGGCGATGTGGCGCGCGCGCAGCCGTTGCGACGATCGCCTCGAGGTTTGCGCGGGTTGCGCGCGGATCGAGGCCTTGCAGCAGATCATTGCCGCCAAGAGCCACCACGCAGAGATCGGTGTCGGGCCGCACGGAAAATCCGACTCGCGCCAGTCCGGCCGCGGTCGTGTCGCCCGAAACACCCGCGCCTCGCACCTCCGCATCGACACCGAGACGCGCCAGGGCGACCTGCAGGCGCGCCGGCAGCGCTTGCGCGGCGGGCAAGCCGAAACCGGCGGTGATCGAATTGCCGAGCAGGGTGACCACCGCCCGCCGGGCCGCCAGGGCGGGGGGCGGCGGCGGCGAAGCCGAACAACAGAAGACCGCGGCGAGAGATCTGCGGAAGGATGGGCCCGGGGCGTGTCGTGAGCATGGCGCGTTCCTATTTAGGAGGGCATCCGAGTGCTGTAACCGGCGGAGGCCCATTGTGTTCGACGCCCAGGCGCCCGCGCCTCCCCTGCAGATGCACGGCGTGAGCTTATCCCTGCCGTCGGCGGCCGGCGAAGTGGCCATCCTGCGCGGCGTCGACTTCAGCGTGGCGACCGGCGAACGCGTCGCTATCGTCGGGCCGTCGGGCTGTGGCAAGTCCACCCTCATAGCGGTGGCGGCTGGCCTTGAGCGCCCCTCCAGCGGTCAGGTCTGGCTACTGGGAGAAAATCTGGCGCGTCTCGACGAGGACCGTCGGGCGCGGCTGCGGCGCGGCCGGGTTTCGCTGGTCTTTCAATCATTTCATCTCCTGCCCAACATGACGGCGGCTGAAAACGTGGCCGCGCCATTGGAGATCGCCGGCGCGCCGGATGCCCTGTCCGTGTCGCGCGAACTGGCTGGAGCGGGTCGGCCTCGCCGAGCGGTCACGGCACTACCCGCATCAGCTATCGGGCGGCGAGCAACAGCGGGTCGCGCTGGCGAGGGCCCTCGCCGCGCGGCCCCGCGTCTGCTGTTCGCCGACGAGCCGACCGGCAATCTCGACGCCGCGAACGCCGCCACGGTCGCCGACCTGATGTTCGCCCTGGTGGCGGAGACCGGCGCCGCCCTGGTCTTGGTGACCCATGATCCGACCCTGGCCCGCCGCGCGGACCGACGCGCCGACGATGGCCGACGGCCGGATGGTCTCCGAAAGCGTGAGACTGCCGCTGTCCGCGCGCTTTGCCGCCCGGGAGCTGCGCGGCGGAGTGCGCGGATTTCGCGATCTTCCTCGCCTGCCTGGCGCTCGGCGTCGCCGCCATCGCGGCGGCGGGGTCGACGGCGACGCTTTCCGCGCCGGGCTGGCCAGCCCAGGCGCGCGAGATTCTCGGCGGCGATATCGCCGTCACGATCGGGCAGCGGCGCTTTACGCCTCGGGAGCGGGCGACTATGGCCGGCTTCGGCCGCGTGGACTATGCGGTCGCCTCGCAGGCGATGGCCGAGGCCCCCTCGGGCGAGCGTCGGCTGGTCGAACTGCGGGGCGTCAGCGGCGGACTATCCGCTTGCTGGCAAGGTCGACGCTCGCCGGCGCGACCGACCTCATGTCCGCTCTCGCGCCGATCGGCGATGCCCAGGGCGCCGCGGTGGAGCGACCGCTGCTCGACAGACTGGGCCTGAAGCTGGGACAGCGGTTCCTGGTTGGCAACGTACCGGTGGTGGCCACGGCGATTCTGCTCTCCGAGCCCGACCGCCTTTCGCGGGGATTCGCCCTTGGACCGCGAGTATTGACTCGGATCGGCGTGCGTGGAGACTGGCGGATTCCTCGCGCCCGGCCTGCCGTTCGGGGAGACCGCCCGAATTGCCTTGCCAGCCGGTCGATCTCCGGCCGAGGTCAAGGCGCGCCTGAAGACGCTGCTCGAGGCCGGACCGGACGGCGCCGACTTGCGGGTGCGTGATCGCAATGACGCCGCTCCCGGAATCCGTCGACTGATCGATGAACTGGAATATTTTCTCGGTTTCATCGGTCTGGCATCGCTGGTCGCCGGCGGTCTTGGCGTGTCGACAGCGGTTTCGGCCTATCTCGATCAGCGGCGCGCCTCTATCGCGGTCTTGAAGGCTTTGGGCGCCGAGGCTGTGCTCACGCGCAACGTCTACCTCATTCAGATCGCCTTGCTCGCGGTGCTCGGCGTGACGATCGGACTGGTGGTGGGGGCCGCGGCGCCTCTGCTACTGGGCGAGTGGATTAACCGCAGCCTGCCGGCGCCGGCCCTGTTCGCCGTTTATCCGTCTCCGCTTCTGCGGGCGGGCGCGTTCGGCCTGCTGGCGGCGGCCGCATTTTCGCTGGGGCCCTTGGCCCGCGTCCGCGCGACGCCGCCGGCCGCTCTGTTTCGAAGCGCTCTGGCCCCGCGGCCGGCGTTGGGCGCGGAGATCGTGGTTGCGGTGCTGGCCGCCGTCGGACTGGCGGGACTGGCCGTGATGACCGCGCCGACCCCGCTGGTCGCGGCGGTCATGATCGTCGGGGTCGCCGCCGGGTTCGCGGCGTTGTGGGCCTTCGGCAACGGCGCGGCGTTGATCGCGCGGCTCGTGCGGCCCTGGTCGAGGGGCGCCGCGCGGATGGCGCTCGCCAACCTCGCCGGGCCCCGATCCGCGGCCCGCACCGCCGCGCCCGCCATCGGCCTGGGCGTCGCACTGCTCGCCGCCATCCTGCTGATCCAATCCAGCCTGCTGGCGGAGGTGATCGATGCGGCGCCGCGGACGGCGCCGGCAATGGTCTTCACCGAAATTCCCGCCGATCGCGGCGCCCAATTCGACGCAGCCGTGGCCAGCGCCTTCGGTCGGCAGCCTGACGGCGAACGACTACCTTCGTCTGCCGTTCGCAACCGGCCGGATCGCCGCCGTGCGCGGCGTCACCGTGGACCGGCAAAGGATCGATCCGGCCGACCGCTGGGCCTACGATAACGACATCAGCCTTTCGGCGATCGGCCCCCGAGCCAGGGACGCGGGCATCGTCGCCGGCCAGTGGTGGCCGGTCGACTATCGCGGGACCCCGTTGGTGGCTCTCTCGACGGACGCGGCCCACGGCGAAGCGGTGAGGGTGGGAGACGCTATCCGCCTGTCGATGCTCGGCCGCGATATCGACGCCCGGGTAGCCGTCCTGCGCAAGGTCGACCTCGGCGGCTTCGGCGCAAGTTTCCCGATCGTGATCGACCCGGGGCGCTGGCCGGGCGCCGATCTCAGCCAATGTCGCGATCGCCAAGGCGAGCCCGGGCGAGGAGCGGCGGGCGACCTTGGCTCTCGGCCGATCCTTTCCCCAGGTCAATGTGATCAGCGTGCGCGAACAGCTCGAGGCCGCGGCCGACCTGTTCGACCGTCTGGCGCTGGCGGTTCGCGGCGCTGCGGCGGTCGGCGGCCGTGGCCGGGCCTGCTGGTGCTGGCCGGGGCAATCGCGGCCGGCGCGCGAGCGCGGGCCAGGGAGGCGGCGACCCTCAAGGTGCTGGGCGCCTCGAGCGGGCAGATCCTGCTGCTATACGGCGTCGAGTACGGCGTGGTTGGCGTGATCGCCGGGACCGCCGGCGTCGGGCTCGGCTATCTCGCCGCCTGGCCTGTGGTCGTGGCGGTATTCGAGACCCCATGGAGCATGGATTGGGCCGGCGTCGCCGCCCTGGTCGGGGCCGCCGCCGCCCTGGCGGGCATCGGCGGCCTGGTCGCCGCAGTCAGGGCACTCGCGCAACGGCCAGCGCCGCTATTGCGCAGCGAATAGGCCAGGCCGACCTTTACGAGGCTTAATGCACGACCACCTTGCGCGGGGCCTCGGCGAGGACGATATTTGCAGGCGAGCGCCCATTGGGGGCGCAATCACAAGGGTTCATCTCGATGAGCGACTTTGACCGCGGACTGGCGCGACCGGCGACGGTTTGGCGCGCCGGACATGGCGGTGGATGCGGGCCTGCGGGCCTTCATGCTCGGCGTCTACAACAAGGTGGCGCTGGGCTTGGTGGTATCGGCCTTGCTCGCCTACGTCACCGGCACCGTGCCGGCCGTCCAGGAGCTTCTATTCCGGATCGATGGCGCTGGCCATATCGGCTACACCATCTTCGGCATCATCATAGCATTTGCTCCGATCGGCATACTGCTGTTCCAAGGCTTTGCCCGCCAGCAGACGGCGGCCGGCGCCAGCTTCACCTACTGGACGATCGTCTCGCTGATCGGCGCCTCGCTGGGCATGGTGTTCATCATCTACAGCGGGGTCAGCATCTTTGAGACCTTCCTGGTCACGGCCGCTGCTTTCGGCGGTCTGTCCCTGGTCGGCTATACGACCAAACGCGACCTATCGGGCATGGGCAGCTTCCTGATCATGGGCGTCTGGGGCTTGATCTTCGCCTCGATCGCCGCGTTGATCTTCCACTCCCCGATGCTGGTTTTCGTTATCAATCTGCTCGGCGTCGGCATCTTCGCCGGCCTGATCGCGGCCGATACTCAGCGCATGAAAATGATCTATTACCAGATTGGTGGCGATCAGACCGCAACCAGTGTGGCCACGAGCTACGGCGCCCTCAGCCTCTACCTGGACTTCATCAACCTGTTCCGGTTCCTGCTGTTCTTCATGGGCGGTCGCCGCTAAGCATCCCGATTTGCGCGACCCAGGGCCCCGGCGCAAACGCCGGGGCTTTTTTGCGGCTAGTCGACGATCGAAAATCGCGCGCGGTCGAAAATTCGCAGCACGTGCGCCAGGTCATGGCCACGCTTCAACACCAGGCCGCCGTGGGCGGTGACCGCCCAGGCCCCCTGCCGCCGCGCCAGAGCCGGCCGCTTTTCAATCCGGTAGAGCGGCGTTTCGCCGGTATGGCGAAAGATCGAGAATACCGCGGCGTCCTTCAGGCCATCGATCGCGTAATCCCGCCAATGGCCGGCGGACACCATGCGTCCGTAGAGCCCGAGCAGCTGGTTGAGCTCGCGGCGTTCGAAATACACGACCGGAGTCGCGGGGCGGTTATCGCGCGGCGGCGCGGGATCCAGGGCCATGCGCTGTCGAACGTAGCGGCTCAAATCGCGGTTGGCGAGGCGCCATTGACCATCTGCGAGCCGTAAAATGGCCATTTTTCGGTCGCGTGACCGCCCGTATGCGCCGCCATAACATCGCTGGTCGGTTGATCGATCGCCGGGGTTTCGCTTTGCAGCCCCCCAGCCCCTGGAACCCGGGCAGGTCCGGTCAGCCGACAATTTCCCCGTTTTTGAATTCGCCGCCGTGACCTCAGTGGCGATGCTGCGCGCAGGCCGTCATGGCCGCGAGACTAGCGCATACGCTTCCGAGGGAAGTCGCGAAATGACCTCAATTCGGTCCCCCGGCCGCCCGCTTGCTCTTCGATAAAGCGCTTGTCGGCTGATCGGAAGCGCCGCGGCTTCGGATCCTGAACAGCCCCCCCAGCCCCTCTGAGGTCGCGGGTTCTGATCAGCCGGCACAGTGCCCCAAGGGTCCCCGCGGCTTGTCCCCTCCAGCCGCGGGGGTTCTTAGGTGGCCGACGCCTTTGCGGCGTCCTGCTTCGACACGCCGACGATCTTACCCTCCCCCGCCGCCTGCACGAGTATCAGGGTCGCCAGCCCCTCTTCGGGCGGCGGCGGCGACCTTGAAGGTCACCGGTGAGCCGCGCCACGAGCCGAGCCGGACGAGTTGACGCACGACGTTCCGCTCGCCGACCGTCGCCCCCCGGTTGTCACCGTCCTTGATCTCCACCGCCTGCGCGCGGGAATCATAGCGGATCAGCCAGACCTCCCCGCCGCCCGGAATCCGTCGGCCCGATCCGACCGCCACCTTTTGCCCATCATGCAAAAGTTGAATCTGTGGCGCCGGGCTCATATGGCGAGCGGCGTCGGCGATCAGGGTTTCCACCGCCGAGCTCTGATCGCCGGACGTCTGAGAGACGCCACCGACGATGAATTGCGGTGTGTAGACATCGCGCAGCGCGAAGCGGTGGTCGTAGACCTTTTGTCGCTCGGCGAATTCCGGGGCCGCGAACGTGTCCTTCCAACCGAGATAGTCCCAATAGTCCACCGACCACGTCAGCGGGATCACGTCGGGTCGATCGGCCAGCTTGGCGACGAGGGCGTTGGCCTGGCTGCAGGACGCGCAGCCCTGGGCGGTGAACAACTCCACGACCACAGGCGTGCGCGCGGCGGCGGGCCCGAACGTGAGCGAGGCGCACAGGATCAACACAAGGCGGGCCGCTGTCTTCATCGGCAGGCAGATAATCGGAGTTTAACGCTACAGGCGTTCACGAAACCGTGATCGAGAGATACCGCCGATGTTAAGCGGCAAAGCCGGCGCTTCGCGGATTTCCGCTGTCGGCAAATCCGCGGCGCGCTATGGTCCGGGCACAAAAGCCGCAGAGGAGGATGCCGTGGCCGACGGTTCAGCGAGCATCGCGGGCGATGCGAGGCAGCGGGCGTATTCGACGCCGCTCGAAGAGTTCCACGTCGGCGATCCTGATCTGTTCGCCAGCAATACCCACGGCCCGTGGTTCGAACGTCTGCGCGCCGAGGATCCGGTGCATTGGTGTCGCGACAGCGAATTCGGCCCTTATTGGTCGGTCACCAAGTACGACGACATCATGGCGGTCGACATCAACCACGCGATATTCTCCTCCGAGGCGGCATTGGGCGGCATCACCATCCGCGACGCCCGGCCCGATTTGCGGCGGCCGAGCTTCATCGCCATGGACCCGCCACGGCACGACGCCCAGCGCAAAGCGGTGAGTCCTATCGTCGCCCCGCACAATCTGGCGGCGCTCGAGCCGATCATCCGAGAACGAGCCGCGCGCATTCTCGACGCCTTGCCGGTCGGCGAGACATTCGACTGGGTCGATCGGGTGTCGGTCGAATTGACCACCCAGATGTTGGCGACGCTGTTCGATTTTCCTTTCGAAGAGCGACGCCGCCTGACCCGCTGGTCAGATGTGGCAACGACCATCCCCATACGTGGCGGCCTCGTCGAAACCGAGGACCAGCGCCAAGCGGAACTCAGGGAATGCCTCGACTGCTTCCTGGGCCTGTGGAACGAGCGGGTCAACGCGCCGCCCGGAAACGACCTGATCTCGATGATGGCCCACAGCGACGCCACCCGGCACATGAGCCACGACGAATACCTCGGCAACATCATCCTGCTGATCGTCGGCGGCAACGACACCACGCGCAATTCGCTCAGCGGCGGGGTTCTGGCGCTGAACCAGTATCCGGAGCAATACGCCAAGCTCAAAGCCAACCCAGCCCTGATCTCCACCATGGTTCCGGAGATCATCCGCTGGCAAACGCCGCTGGCGCACATGCGGCGCACGGCGATGGCCGACATCCAGTTGCGGGACAAGACCATCCGCAAAGGGGACAAGGTGGTCATGTGGTATGTCTCGGGCAATCGGGACGAAGAGATGATCGAAGACGCGGAGGCGTTCATCATCGACCGGCCGCGGCCACGCCAGCATCTGTCGTTCGGCTTCGGAATCCATCGCTGCGTCGGCAACCGGCTGGCCGAGATGCAACTCCGAGTCGTGTGGGAGGAACTGCTGGCGCGCTTCGAACAGGTCGAAGTGGTCGGCGAACCGCGGCGCGTGCGGTCGAGTTTCGTTAAGGGCTACGAAAGTCTGCCCGTGCGCATCGCGGCTTGAGGCGAGGCCTCAACCTCCGCCGATGCGGGGGATCAGATAGACTTCGCTGCGCGGGGTCAGCGGCACTGCGCCGACGTCCTGATGGATCTCGCCGTCGATCGAGATCGCCATGCGGCGGTCGATGTGCTCGCCGAAGCCGGGATAACGATCGTCCAGTGCCGCGATCAGCCGCCGCACGGTGTCCGCCTCGATGTCGAACGTCGTGGCGCCGCCGGTGAAGCGAGTGCAGTCGCCGCCAGCGACCACGACATGGGGCATGGTCAGCGCGCGTCGATCGCCGCCCGCACCCGGGGCGGCGACAACGGCAGATCGTGCATGCGAATACCGACCGCCGCGCTGACGGCATTGCCGACCGCCGCCAGCGGCGGCACGATCGGAACCTCGCCGACGCCCTTGGCCCCGAACGGGTGCCGCGGATTGGGCACCTCGACCAGCACGGCCTCGATCATCGGCAGGTCGGAGGCCACCGGCATCCGGTAGTCGAGGAAGCCGGAATTCTCCATGTGCCCGTCGCGATCGAAGACATATTCTTCGTTCAGCGCCCAGCCCACCCCCTGGGCGACGCCGCCCTGGACCTGACCTTCGACATACGAAGGATGGATCGCCTTGCCGACATCCTGGGCCGCGGTGTAGCGCAGGATCGCGACATGGCCGGTTTCCGGGTCGACCTCGACATCGCACAGGTGCACGCCGAAGCCCGGGCCCGCTCCCTGGGCGTTGAGAGCGACGGTGGCGCCGATGGGTCCGCCGGTGCGGCCGGATTGGGCGGCGAGGGCGGCGAGGCTGAGGTCGGGCTTGGCCTTCGCCGCATCAAGGCAGACAGCGGCTCCGTCGACCCATTCGACCTGATCGACGCCGACCTCCCAGATTTCCGCCGCGCGACGCTTGAGGTCCTCGACGACCTTCTGGGCCGCCTGGGTGACCGCCATGCCGGTGGCGAAGGTGGTGCGGCTGCCGCCAGTCAGCATGGAGAAGCCGATCGAGGCGGTGTCGGCGACGATCGGGCGCACGCGCTCCACCGGCAAGCCCAAAACCTCGGCGGCCATCATGGCCATCGACGCCCGGGAGCCGCCGATGTCCGGATTACCGGAGATCACCACCGCCGATCCGTCCTCGACGATGTTCACCGCCGCCGTCGATTCGCCACCGATGTTGAACCAGAAGCCTACCGCCAATCCCCGGCCCTGGTTGGGTCCGAGCGGCGCCGTGTAATGCGGATGCTCGGCGATCGCCTGCAACGTCTCGACGTAGCCGATGTTCTTGTAGGTCGGGCCGTAGGCCGCCTTGACGCCGTCGCGCACGGCGTTCTTAAGGCGCAGGGCGATCGGGTCCATGCCGAGCTTCACCGCCAGTTCGTCGACCGCGCTCTCGACGCCGAACGCAGAGATCGGCGCGCCCGGGGCGCGATAGGCGGCGACCTTGGGGGTGTTGTTGACCACATCGAAGCCGGTGATCACGAAGTTGGGAATGTCGTAGCAGGCCAGGGCCGTCATAGCCCGGCCCCGACCGGCGAGCCCGGAAACGCGCCGGCCTGGTATTTGAGCACGACATCGGCCGCGATGATGCTTCCATCGGAGCGGGCGCCGAGCTTCACCTCGACCACCGCGCCGGACGTCGGGCCGGTGGCGCGGAACACCTCGTCGCGCGTCATCACCATTTTCACCGGCGCGCCGGCCTGTTTCGACAGAGCCAGGGCGACCGGCTCCAGATAGACCGTGGTCTTGCCGCCGAACCCGCCGCCGATCTCGGCCGGCGTGACTCGGATGTCGGAGGCTTCGAGGCCGAGGATCTTGGCGCAGTAGGCCCGGATCATGAACTGGCCCTGGCTGGAGCTCCAGACCTGGCACTGGCCATCGGCGCCGAACATGGCGACGCAGGCGTGCGGCTCGATGTAGCCCTGGTGGGCGGCGGGCGTGACGTAGCGCCCCTCGACCATCACGTCGGCCTCCGCGAACGCCTAGTCGAGATCGCCGCGCTTCAGCTGCATGCGCGAGGCGATGTTGGAGGGCTTGTCGGGCTTGGTCTCAAGCCCGCTGGTGAAGCGCGTCTCGTCGAGCAAGGGCGCCTCGGCCGCCATCGCGGCCTCGACGTCG
Organism: uncultured Alphaproteobacteria bacterium; assembly: GCA_963828365.1. Classification (GTDB taxonomy): domain Bacteria; phylum Pseudomonadota; class Alphaproteobacteria; order Caulobacterales; family Caulobacteraceae; genus Acaudatibacter. The sequence goes on from CAWHEE010000028.1 coordinate 166,593, forward strand.
GTGACGTGCGGCAGAACTTCGTACCTGACCTCGACCAGGGCCAGGGCGGCGTCGGCGATCGCGGCCGAGGTCGCGGCCACCGCCGCCACGGCATGGCCGTCATAAAGCACCTTGCCGTGCGCCAGGCAGTTGTGGGCGATGTCGCGGATATTGGCCGCCCCTTCGCCGCCGGCCATCTCCTCCGAGGCCTGCTCGGCGAAGTCGGCGCTGGTGACCACGGCCTTGACGCCCGGCGAGCGCCCGCGCCTTGCGGGTGTCGATGGATACGATGCGGGCGTGGGCATGCGGACTGCGCAGGATCTTGCCGACCAGCTGGCCGGCCATCGTGAAGTCCGCGCCATAGGTTGCACGGCCGGTGACCTTGTCGACACCGTCGGGACGGTCGGGCCGGGTGCCGACTACCTTGAGTTTTTGCCCCACCTCGGGGCGATCGAGAACGTCGGTCATGCCACCCTCGCTTGTCTCATTTCGGCGCCCGCATCCATCACGGCGCGGATCACCTTGTCGTAGCCGGTGCACCGGCAGAGATTGCCCGCCAGCCAGTAGCGGGCCTCGCTCTCGGTCGGATTAGGATTGCTATCGAGCAGCGCCTTGGCGGCCACCAGCAGGCCGGGCGTGCAGAAGCCGCATTGCAGGGCGGCATGCTCGATAAACTTGCGCTGCAAGGGGTGAAGGACGCCGCCTTCGGCCATGCCCTCGATGGTCTCGATCCGGCGGCCTTCAGCCTCGGCCGCCAGCACCAGGCACGAGCAGACCAGCCGCCCGTCGACGATGACGCTGCAGGCGCCGCAGTCACCGGAGCCGCAGCCTTCCTTCGAGCCGGTCAGGCCCAGTTCGTCGCGCAGGGCGTCGAGCAGGGTCATGCCCGGGTCGCTGAGAAATTCGACCGGATCGCCGTTCACGGTCGCCGTCACGTGGGTCTTCATGTCCGCTCTTTCGCTCGTGCATAGGCGATCGCCGCCACTCGCCGGGCCAGAACACCGGCGATTTTGGTCCTGAATTCAACGGTTCCGCGCTTGTCGCTGATCGGCCGGCAGACGGCGCGGGCCGCCTCGTCGAGACGGGCCAGGGCGGCGGCGTCGCAGCGGCTTCCGATCAGGGTCGCGGCCGCCTCGTCGGCGACGATCACCGTCGGCCCCACGGCGCCGAGGGCGAGGCGCGCGTCGGTAATCATGTCGCCATCCAACACCAGGCTCACCCCGGCGCCGACCACGGCGATATCCATTTCGGTGCGAGGGATCGAGCGCAGATAGGCGTCCGCGGCGCGCGGACCCCGCCGCGGCAACCGTGATCTCGAACACGAACTCGCCCGGCGTCAGAGAGGTTCGTCCGGGCCCGACCGCAATCGTCTCGACCGCGGCTGTCCGGCGCCCGGACGGCCCGACGACCACGCAGGTCGCGCGCGCCGCGATCAACGCCGGCACGCTGTCGGCGGCGGGAGAGGCGTTGCAGAGATTGCCGCCCATCGAGGCGCGGCCCTGGATCTGCGTCGAACCGATCAGGTTGGCGGCTTCCACGACGCCCGGCCAGGCTCGGACCAGGCCGGCATGTTCGGCGAGCATCACACCGGGCGTCGACGCGCCGAGGACGAAGGCGCCGCCTTCTTCGCGAATGCCGATCGCGCCCGGAATCTTCTTGAGATCGACGATTCGGCCGGGCGGCAACCGGCCGGCGCGAAGCTGCACCAGCAGATCGGTGCCGCCGCTCAGTGGACGGGCCGTTCCACCGCCGGCGGCGAGCGCGCGCGCAGCTTCTTCGGCGCTTGCCGGCGCCAGATACTCGAGCTGAGACAAGCGTCCTCCTGTGGTTTCAAACCGCCGTTTAACTCTAACTCATTCACCGGCCCGGAGGCGAGACGAAATCTCGTGACGCCGACCGGGTATCGCGAAATCGCCGCGGAGCCCGCCCGGGACGGACCCAAAGACGCGGCGGCGGCGCCGCCGCGACTTCAACCGCCGGTCCGGTCCAGCCCCCTCTGCCGCTCCAGCGCCTTCACGCTGGGGTCGCGGCCGCGGAAGTTGCGGTAGTGCGCCATCGGGTCGGCGACGTAGCCGGGGCCGAGCATCAGGTCGCGGAAGCGCTGGCCGTTGGCGCGGGTCAGGCCGCCGTTCTCGCTGAACCACTCGTAGGCGTCGTCGTCGAGGATCTCGCCCCAGGTGTAGGAATAGTAGTTGAACTCATAGCCGTTGGCCCAGATATGCAGGAAATAGGGGCTGCGATAGCGCGGCGGGACCTGCGCCAGGTCGACCGCGTCCTTCTTCAGCGCGGCGGCCTCGAAGACGTCCGGGGACCTGCTTGGGCGCGTCGGGGCCGAGGCTGTGCCATTCCAGATCGAGCAGGGCGGCGGCGAGGATCTCGGTGGTGGCGTAGCCCTTGCCGTAGTTGCGCGCGGCCTTGATCTTGTCGACCAGCGCCTGCGGCATCGGCTGCGCCGGTCTTATAGTGCTTCGGCATAGTGGGCGAACACGCGTCGGGTAGAGCGCCCAGTGCTCGTTGAACTGCGAGGGAAATTCGATGACGTCGGTGGGCAGGTTGAAGCCGTCCTGCGAGGGATAATACTTCACCGAGAACATCGCGTGCAGGGCGTGGCCGAACTCGTGGAACATGGTGGTCACGTCGTCGAAGCTGATCAGGGCCGGCTCGCCCGCCGCCGGCTTGGTGAAGTTGGCGACGTTGACGATCAGCGGGCCGCGCTTGTCGAGGCCGCTCGGCTGATTGAGATAGTTGCACCAGGCGCCGCCGCTCTTGTTGGGGCGACGGAAATAGTCGGCGTAGAACAGGGCCAGGTGCTTGCCGTCGGCGTCGAACACCTCGAACACCCGCACATCCGGCTGATAGACCGGGATGTCGTGGCGTTCCTTGAAGGTCAGTCCGTACAGCTGGTTGGCGGCGAAGAAGACGCCGTCCTGCAGCACCCGATTCAGCTCGAAATAGGGTTTTATCTGTGCGTCGTCGAGGCTGTACTTCGCTTTGCGAACCTGGTCGGCGTAGAATTCCCAGTCGGACGCGGTCAGCGTGAAGCCGCCCTTCTGCTGCATCGATCAGGGCCTGGATCTCGGCTGCCTCGGCCCTGGCCTTTGCGGTCGCCGCCGGGGCCAGATCGGTGAGCAGCTTCTTCGCCGACTCCGGAGTTCTTGGCCATCTGGTCGACCATCACGTAGGCCGAGTAGCTCGGGAAGCCCAACAGCTTCGCCTTCTGGGCGCGCAACTGGGCGATGGTGGCGATGATGTCGCGCAGATCAGTCGGGCCGTCGGTGTCGCCGCGCGATTCCGAGGCGGCCAGGATGCGCGCGCGAAGGGCGCGGTTCTTCAGCGAGGCGAGGATCGGCTGTTGCGTGGTGTTGCTCAGGACGATGACATATTTCCCGTCGAGCTTGCGCGCCTTGGCGGCGTCGGCGGTCACCGCGATCTCGGCGTCGCTCAAGCCATCGAGGTCCGCCTTGTTGTCGACGACGACCGCGTTGGCGTTGGCGGCGGCCAGCAGCCGGCTCTGGTACTGAGCCTGCAGTGTCGCGATCTTGCCGTTGATCTGCGTCAGCGGGGCCTTGTCGGCCGGCGACAGCTCCGCGCCGGCGTGCACGAAACGCTGATAATAGCGCTCCAGCAGGAACTTCTGGTCGCCGGTCAGACCAAGGCTGTCGCGCGCCGCGTACAGCGTCTTGACCCGGGCGAAGAGCCTGGGGTCGAGCTAGATCGAATCGGTGAGCGCCTGCAATCGCGGCGCCTCCTCCTCGTTCAGCTTGTCGAGCGTGTCGTTGGTGTTCGAGCCGACGAGATTGCCGAACAGGATGTTGGCGCGGTTGAGCAACTGTCCCGACTCTTCCATTGCGGTGATGGTGTTGTCGAAGGTCGGCGTCGCGGGATTGTCAGCGATGGCGCTGGACTCGGCCTTCTACTGGCTCATGCCGGCCTCTATGGCTGGCTTGTAGTCGGCGTCCTTGATCCGGTCGAACGGGGGCGCCTCGAAGGGCAAGGTCGAAGCGCTGGCGAAAGGGTTACTCGCCGGCAGCGTGGCCGCCGCCGCGTCGGCGCCAGACTGGCGGTCGGCGTCATCATCGAGGCGATGGACATGAGCGCGGTAGCCGCAAACAGGGCGGTGGCGCGGGAGGTTGGAGACATAGGGCTTCCTCTGCGGCTGGGCGAGAGCCGATCGCACGCGGAGGGATCGGAGCGCCGGTCATGATTGAGACGCCATTTTTGAGGCGCGTTGCTGTGGCTGTTATGGCGGCGCCGGCCTTTGAGAGTCCAGAGCATCGCGGAAGCGAGCATACCATCTCCAACACGGTAGATGGTTTTTGAGCGGCCGCCTCTTGTCAGGCCTCTCGATCGGTGGCGACAATCTCGCTGTTGGAGGAAATCATGACCAAGCCGGACTTCATTCGTACGTCCAAGCCGCCGTTCAAGGCGCGATATGGCAATTTCATCGGCGGCAAGTTCGTCCCGCCCGCGGGCGGCCGCTATTTCGAGAACACCTCGCCGGTCAACGGGCAGGTCCTGTGCGAGGTCTCCCGCTCGGATGCCGCCGACGTCGAGGCCGCGCTCGACGCCGCCCACGCCGCCAAGGACGCCTGGGGCCGCACCAGCGCCGCAGAGCGCGCGGTGACCCTCAACGCCATCGCCCAGCGCATGGAGGACAACCTCGCCCTGCTGGCCTCCGCGGAGACCTGGGACAACGGCAAGCCGATCCGCGAGACGATGGCCGCCGATCTGCCGCTGGCCATCGACCATTTCCGCTATTTCGCCGGCTGCATCCGCGCCCAGGAAGGCGGCATCTCGCAGATCGACGCCGACACCGTCGCTTATCATTTCCACGAGCCGCTGGGCGTGGTCGGCCAGATCATCCCGTGGAATTTCCCGCTGCTGATGGCGCTGCTGGAAACTGGCCCCGGCCCTGGCGGCCGGCAATTGCGTGGTGATCAAGCCGGCCGAGCAGACCCCGGCCTCGATCCTGGTGTGGGCGGAACTCATCGCCGACCTGCTGCCGCCGGGCGTCCTCAACATCGTCAACGGTTTCGGCCTGGAAGCCGGCAAGCCGCTGGCCTCCTCGCCGCGTATCGCCAAGATCGCCTTCACCGGCGAGACCACCACCGGGCGGCTGATCATGCAGTACGCCAGCCAGAACCTGATCCCCGTGACGCTGGAGCTGGGCGGCAAGTCGCCGAACATCTTCTTCAAGGACGTCTGCGCCGAGGACGACGACTTCCTCGACAAGGCGCATCGAGGGCTTCGTGATGTTCGCCCTCAATCAGGGCGAGGTGTGCACCTGCCCCAGCCGCGCGCTGATCCACGAAGCCATCTACGATCGGTTCATGGAGCGGGCGCTGAAGCGCGTGGCCGACATCGTGCAGGGCGATCCGCTGGATCCGGCCACCATGGTCGGGGCGCAGGCGTCCAGCGAACAGCTGGAGAAGATCCTCAGCTATTTCGACATCGGCCGTCAGGAAGGCGCGGAGGTGCTGATCGGCGGCGAGCGCAACGAACTCGCCGGTGATCTGGCCGGCGGCTACTACGTCAAGCCGACGGTGTTCAGGGGCCACAACCGCATGCGGATCTTCCAGGAGGAGATCTTCGGGCCGGTGGTCTCGGTGACCACCTTCAAGGATGACGAGGACGCCCTGTCGATCGCCAACGACACCCTCTATGGCCTGGGCGCCGGCGTCTGGAGCCGCGACGCCAACCGCTGCTATCGGTTCGGCCGCGCCATCCAGGCCGGCCGCGTGTGGACCAACTGCTACCACGCCTACCCGGCCCACGCGGCGTTCGGCGGCTACAAGCAGTCGGGGATCGGCCGTGAGAACCACCGCATGATGCTGGATCATTACCAGCAGACCAAGAACATGCTGGTCAGCTACAGCCCCAAGAAGCTCGGGTTCTTTTGAGCGGCTTTGCGGCCGACGCGGCCCCGCCGCGCGTCACCGCGACGCCGGCGGCGTGCGCCCTGATCGAGACGCTGGTCGCCGAACACGGGCCGGTGCTGTTCCACCAGTCCGGCGGCTGCTGTGACGGCTCCTCGCCTATGTGCTACCCGCGGGCCGAGTTCATCATTGGCGATCGTGACGTGAAGCTCGGCGAAGTGGGCGGCGCGCCAGTCTACATCGGAGCCGCTCAGTTCGAGGCTTGGCGCCACACCCAGCTGATCCTCGACGTCGTGCCCGGCCGCGGCGGCATGTTCTCGCTCGACAATGGCCGCGAGGTGCGCTTCCTGAGCCGCTCTCGGGTGTTCAGCGAGGCGGAACGGGCCGCCCTGGAGCCGACGGAAACCGAAGCCAGGCATTTGAGCAGGCCAGGATCCAGCGACGATCTTACCAGCGTTCAATAACAGAGACTGGTGTTGTTCGAACCGGCGGGGCGCCGCCGCCGTGGGGAAACCAGAACCGTGTCGACGGTGAGGACAAGCGAGGGCGCGTCGATGCGGTCTATGGATTGTCGCCCGACATCCCTATCGACCGTGGCCCGGGGCGATCAAGGAAAGCGGAGCAGGGCCGGCGGCGGTGGCGGTTGAGATCGCCGCACCGCTGGCGGCTCCAAGGCCGGCCATCGCCTCAACGAAGGCATGAGCGCCGGCGGGAGCGGACCCGGCGACGACGTTCGTGCCACCATGCCCGTCGCTGCTGGCCGTGAACACGACGCCGCGGTAATCTCCCCTGAGTTTGATCGCGGCGGTATGGCTCCCATCCGTTACCGTCAGCACGCCTTTCTTATAGATCGCCTCGCCGCTGCTGACGAAGGCGATGTCTGCCAGATCGAGGGTTGTCGCGCCGGCAGAGGAAAACCCGGTGATCATAGCGTTAAAAGCTTGCGACTGCGCCAATTCGAGCGTGCCAGACCGTGCCTGGAGAAAGAAATTCACGTTTTGCGAAAATGCAGACGCAAAATTCATCGTGCCGCCGGCGATGAACACCTCGCCGGTTCCGGTCACCGCGCCCTGTACGGTCAATCCCGAGCCGACGGATTCCAGGCGCCCATTGTTGTCCACGGCGCTGGCGATGGTCACGCCGCCCGCGCCTCGCGCCACGATCCAGCCGTCGTTGACGATGGTGTTGGCCCCGGTGTCGATGACCAGGCCGGTCGCCTGATTGCCGAAGATACGGCCCGCGGCGCCGTTTACCAGAGTCAATTGGCCTCCGCCCAACTGACCGGCTCCGCCGATGCGGTTGTCGACATTGGTCAAAGTGGCGGCCGACGTCGCGCCGATTATCCGGTTCGCGGCGTTCTTGTACATCAGGAGGGCGCCGCCGCCGCTCAGCGTCACCCCGACCGCGCCGATCATCAGTGTCGGACCGATACTGGTCCGACCGTTCAGTTGAATGACGTCGCCATTGGCGATAGCGCCCTGGATGGTCAGCGAGCCTTTCGCCGCGACAACGATCAAGGCCCGATCCGTGAGGGTCGACGAGGTTCCATCGAGCACGCTGCCGGCGCCCGCCTCGACGAGCACCCTGCCGCTTCCCGACGTCGCCAGCGTGCCGCCGAACACCTCCGCATTCAGCAAAGCGATATCCGAGCCGGCGGCCGCAGACAGCGTGCCGCCGGTGTTCGCGACCGCGCCCTGGATGGTCAAGCCTCCCGACCCCGTCGCTTCGATCACGCCCGCATTGACGATCGTGTTGGCGCCGGTGCTGAGGTCGAGGCCATTGGTCCCCGTCGCATCTATGGTCCCGCCAGCCTGGTTCACCAGCGTGAGCGTCGCCGAGCCGATGGTTCCGGAGCCGCTCAGCGTGTTGTCGACATTGGTCAGCGTCGCCGCCGAGGCGCCGCCGATGATCTGGTTGCCCTGCAGGTCGCTCAGCGTCACGTTGCCGGCGCCGCTCAAGGTCGTGACTCCCTCGATCGCCATCGAAGCCTGATCGCCGGCGGCCGGGCCGCCGACCATGATCGAACCGGCATTGGCGATCGAGCCACCGATGTACAGCGCTGCACCCGACGCCACTTCGATCACCGCCCGGTCATCGATCGCCGACGCCGCGCCGTCGAACACGCTGGCGCGGCCGGCGGCGACAACGATGACGCCGGCGCCCGCCGTTTCCAGCGTGCCGCCGATTAGGTCGGCGCCTTGCAAAAAGATTTGCGAACCCGCCCCCGCCGATAGCGTTCCGCCGGCGTTCGAGACTGCGCTCCGGATGGTCAAACCTCCCGATCCCGTCCCTTCGATCAGGCCGCCGTTGACGATCGTATTGGCGCCGGTGTCGAGCACGAACCCGTTGGTCCCGGAGGCGTCGATGGTCCCCCGCTTCTGGTTGACCAGAGTGAGGGTGGCGGAGCCGATCGCTCCGGCGCCGCTGATGGTATTGCTGACGTTGGTCAGGGTCGCCGCCGAGGCGCCGCCGGTGATCTGGTTGCCGGACGAATCGCTCAGGGTCAGGTTGCCTGCGCCGCTCAAGGTCGCGGTGCTCTCGATCACCACCGAGGCGGAGCCGGATCCAGTTCCTCCGACCATGATCGTCCCGCTGTTGGTCAGCGATGTTCCGCAAGCGAACACCGCGCCGCCTGCGACGTCGATGGCGCCGGCGTTGCCGCCGGTCCCGGTGCCGTTGGTCGCGGTGAACGAGCCGCTCGCAATCAGCAGCGTCGCGTTCGCCGCGGTCAGGATGCTGAGCACCGTCTCGTTCGTCGACGACGTCACCGTGTAGGCGGTGGATCCAGTGGCATTGAGGATGGCGTCGTTGTTCGGGGCCGGAGCGACGCCGCCGACCCAGTTCGCCCCTGAGGCGAAGTCGCCGCTCACCGGGCTGGCCCAGTGAATTGGCCCAGGCGGGCCGGATGAAACGGAGTTCGATCACCATCCCTTCGAGCCGGGCGGCTTCAAAGTTGAAATCGCTGTTGGTCGTCTGGATGACCAGGGTGTTGACGCCGCCAACGAAATCACCAGCCCCGTTGGCTAGGCTGGTAAAGCCGTGAGTCCAACCGTCGTGCGCCTGCGAGCCCAACAGGTTTCCGTTCAGCGTCACCGTGCCGGAGTCGTCGATCATGAACTGGCCGCCGACCAGCATCGCGTCGGCCGGGTTGTAGCCAGCCAGCGTGAAGGTCAAGGTATAGGTGACGTTGCCGTTACCTCCCGAGCGGTCGGGATTGGCGGCGACCCAGGAGGAATTCGGGCCGTTCGCCGCCCAGTTGTTGTACCAATCGCCGTCGCCGTGCGCCACGGTGAACGCAATGTCGCCCTGTCTGTAGCTGACGGAATTGCTCACCGTCCAGTTGGCGTCGGCCAGGTCGCCGCCGGTCTGGATGACCCCGGAGGCATTCTGACCGGTCGCCAGGTTGAAGCTGAACCCATTGGATCGCAGATCGGGGCGCGCTCTGCCGGCTAATGGATCGACGAACACGCCGAGGCTCCCGGACGAGGCATCGCTCGCCGGCGCGAGGGGTGAATTGGATGGCGAATCACCGGCTCGAAAGGAGGCGTCCGGCGGCGAAATCTGATCAAGGCGCGATAGAAGCGCAGCTGAACCCGATTTGAATAGCGTCACTGGCTTCGCCTCAGGTTCCCGTGAGGCCAGCCCCCATCGAAGTGAACCCGCGCCACCACTATCCCTCGGTTTAGAGACGGGCAACTTCAACGCGATGGATCCAGGCGTCCTTAGTGTGAATTGTTCGTGACGAGCGCGAGATCGCCCGTCGCCTGAAAATCAATAACGCGGCGGGATACCCGCCTCGACCGCATCGGCCGGCATGCTACAGCCGATCGATGGCGGCCGACGACAGCTCCGGCGAGGGATTGCGGATCGCGATCGGGTTTCCGAGCGCGGTGATGCTGGTGATCGGCGGCATCGTCGGGGTGGGAATCTTCGTCAACCCGGCCGTCGTGGCGCGGGGCCTTCAGTCGCCGGCCCTGGTGATGGCGGCCTGGATGCTGGGCGGGGTCGTCGCGCTGCTGGGAGCGTTCGTCTATGCCGAACTGGCGGCGCGCATGCCGGCGACGGGCGGTGAATACAGCTATCTGCGGCAGACTTACGGCCCGATGGCCGGGTTCCTGTTCGGCTGGACGACGCTGCTGGTGGTGCAGGCGGGGGGCATGGCGGCGGTGGCCATCGTGTTCGCGACCAATGTCGACGTGTTGTGCGACCAACGCCTGTCCCAGCCGGCGCTGGCGGTCGCGGTGCTGGTCGCTCTGGCGGCCGTCAACTGTCGTGGAGTGCGGATCGGCAATAGCGTGCAGGGCGCACTCGGGGCGTTGAAGATCGCGGCGATTGTCGCGGTGATCGCGGCGGGCCTGTGGATCGCGCCACATGCCCTGCCTCCGCATTCGGCGCCATCGTTGGCGGAGCGCGACCCGCTCAAGGCGTTCGGAGCGGCGATGATACCGGTGGTGTTCAGCTATGGCGGCTGGCAGACCGCCAACTATGTGGCGGGCGAGGTCAAGGACTCGAGCCGCAATCTGTCTCGCGCCCTGCTGGTCGGGGTAGTCGCGGTGATCGCCCTCTATCTCCTGGTCAATCTGGCTTGCCTGCGGGCGCTGGGGGTAGAGCAACTCGGTGCGACGCTGACGCCGGTTTCCGATGTCCTGCGCCGCGCGGTCGGCAGCTTCGGGGCCAAACTGGCGGCGGGCGCCATCGCGCTGTCGGCGCTCGCCTATCTCAGCCAGGCGATGCTGACCGGGCCACGGGTGTATTACGCCATGGCCCACGACGGCCTGTTCTTTCGTCAAGTGGCGCGCGTCGCGGCCGGCGCGCGGGTTCCGGTCGCCGCCATCGTCCTGCAGGCTGGCTGGACCGGCGTGCTGGCGCTGAGCGGGCGCTACGAACAGATCCTCGGCTATGTGATCGCGATGAACTTCCTGTTCTTCGGCCTGAGCGCATCCTGCCTCATCGTCCTGCGGCGGCGCGAAAAGGCGAGCGGTATCGGCCACCCGCGTGGCTATCGAGCCCCATTCCACCCCTGGACCACCGGCCTGTTCATTCTGGCCTGCGGACTGGTGGTGGCGGCCTCGTTCTGGGCCTTCCCGCTCGACAGCCTGATCGGGTATGCGATCCTGATGCTCGGCGTCCCCCCCTATCTGTTCTGGAAACGGCAAAGTCGTCGCGCCGGGGCCACCGCCTGATGCGCGTCGATCACCGCACGCTGCAATCGGATTATATGCGGTTCGCCAAAACGCGGTCTTCGGCGCGCTGCAACCTGGCCAGTAGCGGGATCGCCGATTGTTCGCTCGACGACCTGCAGTTCACCCGCGCCGACCTGGCTCTGCACGGGGCCAACGCCTACGGCTACCGACCGCTGATCGAGGCCATCGCCTCGCGGTTCGGCGTGCCGGCCGATTGCGTGGTGACCGCCGCCGGCTGTTCGTTCGCCAATCACCTCGCGCTGGCGGCACTGGTCTCGCCGGGAGACGAGGTCCTGGTGGAGGAACCGACCTATGAGCTGTTGCTCTCGACGCTCGGCTACCTCGGCGCGCGGGTCGAGCGGTTCAGCCGGCGGCTCGAGGATTGTTGGGCGCTCGAGCCGAACACCGTCATCCGACTGATCAGCGAGCGGACGCGCCTCGTCGTGCTCACCGATCTGCACAATCCCTCGAGCGCCCGCTCGGAGCCAGATGCGATCGCCGCCGTCGCCGAGGCGGCCGCCCGGGTCGGGGCCCGGGTGCTGGTCGACGAGGTGTATCGCGAACTGACATTTGGCGAGGATTCACCGTCCACCGTCTTCCGCCCAGAAGGCGACATCGTCGTGACCAGCAGCCTGACCAAGGCTTACGGATTGAGCGGTCTGCGCTGCGGCTGGATCCTGGCGCCACCCGACATCGCCGAAACCATGCGTCGGTTGAACGACCTGTACGCGGTGGCGCCGCCGCATGTCGCCGAGCGCCTGAGCGTGCTGGCGTTCGCGCAGTTGCCGCGGTTCCGACGGCGCGCCACAGCCCTGCTCGCCGCCAACCGGGCGGCCTATCGCGAGATCCTCGGCGAGCACCCGCGCTTGGAGCAGGTGATCTTCGAGGCGGGCACGACGGTGTTTCCCCGCCTGCGGTCGGGAGATGGCGACCGCCTGTTCGAAACGTTGATCGACCGATGGGACACAAGCCTGGTCCCGGGGCGATTCTTCGGCCGGCCCGATCACGTCCGCATCGGCCTGGGCGGCGATCCGGCCATGACTCGCGCCGGGCTGATCAATGTGGCGCTCGCGCTGGACGACGGAGTGGCCGATTGAGTATCACCCTGCATGGCATCAAGGCCTGCGACACCATGAAGAAGGCGCGGGCCTGGCTCGACGCTCATCGGATCGACTACACATTCCACGACTACAAGGCGCGCGGCGTCGGACGTGCGGCGCTGGAGGCCTGGAGCCGCGTGGTCGGCTGGGAGACACTGGTGAACCGCGCCGGCACGACTTTTCGCAAACTCCCAGAGGCGGACAAGCGCGATCTGGACGAGCCCCGCGCGATCGCGCTGATGCTCGCCCAGCCGTCGATGATCAAGCGGCCGGTGCTGGTGTTCGACGACAAGGTCGTGGTCGGTTTCAAGCCGGAGGTCTACGCGGAGGTGTTCGGCAAGTGATGCTGTCGGAGCAGCTTGCGCGAGGAAGGCGGCTGTTTCGCCAGCACGGACCCGGCTTCCTGCTCGAAGCGCTGTTCAATTTCATCCTGCCGTTCCTGGTTTACGATCTGAGCCGGCGACGACTGGGCGATGTCGGCGCGCTGCTGGCCTCCTCCGGCCCGCCGATCGGCTGGTCGATGGTCCTGCTGGTGCGAAAGCGCCGCGTCGACGCCGTGTCGATCCTGGTGCTGGGCGGCATCGCATTGTCGCTGCTGGCGTTCATCGGCGGCGGTTCAGCCAGGTTCCTGCAATTGCGGGAGACCATGGTCACCGCCCTGATCGGCCTGATATTCCTGGGATCGGCGGCGATCGGTCGGCCCCTCGTCTACCAGTTGGCGCGCGCCAGCCTCCGACGACGCTCGTCCTCGGAGTTGCAATCCTTCGAATCCCTGCGCGACAATCCGAACTTCAGGCGGTCGATGACACTGATGACCCTGGTCTGGGGGTTCGGCCTTGTCGGCCAGGCCGGCGTCGCGGCCGCCCTGGTGTTCGCCTTGTCGATCCACGACTTCCTGCTGCTCAGTCCGGTGCTGGGATACGGGACGATGGGAGCGCTCGGACTGTGGACTTTTCTCTACGTCCGACACAAACGTCGCCTCCGGGCCGCCCGTGACGCGGTGAGGCCCAGCTGAATTCGCCGGAGTTCGCGTGCCGCCTGACATCCTCGAGCGTAGGGTCGAACGATCCGGCTATGTGACCGTCGAGCGCCTGAGACTACGGCTGGCGGACGGCGCGGAGGCGTGGCGCGAGGTTACGCGGCACGGAGATTCGGTCGCGGTTCTCCCCTATGACCCTGAGCGATGCGTCGCGCTGGTGGCCCGCCAGTTCCGTGCCCCGGTGTTCGATACGATCGGCGCGGCGACGTTGGAGGAAGCCTGCGCCGGAATGATCGACGGCGGCGACCCAGAAGACGCCGTGCGACGTGAAGCGTTCGAGGAACTCGGTCTGCGGCTGGCGAACGTGGAGGCGGTCGCGACGGTGTGGCCCAGTCCCGGCGTCAGCGCCGAGCGCCAGTCGCTGTTCCTGGCCCCTTACGCGGCCACGGATCGAACCGGTGACGGTGGAGGTCTGGCAAGCGAAAACGAGGGGATAGAGGTCGTCGAGCGGCCACTGCAGGCGTTGGCGTCCGACGCGGACGCCGGACGCATCACCGACGCGAAACTGCTCACTCTGGTGCTGGCGTTGCGATTGCGGCGCCCCAGCCTGTTCCAGCCTTAGATCGTTTCCCGGGCATCGACGCGCCTTGCTCGGAGGGGGTCGACTGTCTACCCTGCGCTGGTCGATTCCGCGCGGCCCCGACGGGCCGGCGCCGATGGAGCGCCCTGATTTGCGGTTGGTCACCGTCGCAGTGTTTATAGGCTTTGTCGCGGGATGCGCGCCCGCCACCACCACGGCGCGAGCCCCCGCGGTCCCGGCGCCGCTCAACCAGACGGTATTTCTCGAGAATTTCACCTGGACCGAATTGCGCGACGCGATCTCCGCCGGCAAGACGACGATCATCGTACCGGTGGGCGGCGTCGAACAAAGCGGGCCGCTGATCGCGCTCGGCAAGCACGACGCCCGCGTCAAATTCCTGAGTGGCAAGATCGCCGAAAGGCTGGGAAACGCACTGGTTGCGCCGGTGGTGGCTTATGTGCCGGAGGGGGGCGTCGATCCGCCGACCGAACACATGCGGTTTCCAGGCACCATCACCGTACCGCCCGACACCTTCCGCCAGATGCTGGAGTCGGCCGCCATGAGTTTCAGGCACGCCGGCTTTCGGGACATCGTCCTCCTAGGCGACCACGGCGGCTACCAATCCGATCTCAGGATTGTCGCTGACGACCTCGACCGCCTTTGGGCCGGAACGCCGGCGCGGGCACACTATATCGCCGCTTATTACACCGTCACCCAGACCTCCTATGTCGCCGCCTTGCGCTCGCGCGGCTATTCGCCGGCTGAAATCGGCTCCCATGCCGGGCTGGCGGATACCGCCTTGACCCTGGCGATGGCGCCGACGATGGTCCGGGCCGACCGGCTGGGACAGGGCGCGGCCCCCGGCGTGCCGGAGGGCGTGCATGGCGACCCCACCCGGGCCAGCGCCGCACTTGGGCAAATCGGCGTCGACATGATCATCAACCAGACGACGTCCGCGATTCAGGCGGCCGCGCGTCGTCCCTGACTCACCGCGAATCGCCGACCCCATGACAAGGATTGCAATGCCCATGCCGCGACGGTCCCTCGCCAGACGGATTTCCCTGATGCTGCTGGCGGGCGCCGCCCTGGCCGGTTGCAGCCGGGCCGCGCCGAACAAGGCGCCGGCCACCGCCGCGGCGACCAGCGTCGCCACCAATGTCTATGGCGGGACCGGGGCCAACGACCTGAGCCCGGCGACCGCCGGCGCGCTGTCGCGAGTCTATGTCCCCAACATCGGTTCCAACGATGTCTATGTCATCGACCCGGCGACGCTGAAGGTCGTCGACCACTATGGGGTCGGGGCCAATCCGCAGCACGTGGTGCCGTCATGGGACCTCAAGACCCTGTGGGTCACCGGCAGCGCGGGAAAGCATTCGCCCGGCAGCCTCACCGCCATCGATCCGATCACCGGCAAGCCGACCCGGGAGATGAGTGTCGACGACGCCTACAACATGTATTTCACTCCTGACGGCGCCTACGCGGTGGTGGTGGCCGAGGAACGCAAGGTTCTGGAGTATCGCGATCCGAAGACCATGAAGCCGCAGGGCGAGCTGGCGATTCCGCGGTGCGCCGGCCTCAACCACGCCGACTATTCGCCCGATGGCCGCTATGCCATCTTCACCTGCGAGTTCAGCGGCGGCCTCGCCAAGATCGACGTGGCCGGACGAAAGGTGCTGGGCTATCTGCATTTGGCCAAGGGCGGCATGCCGCAGGACATCCGCACCTCGCCCGACGGCAAGACGTTTTACGTCGCCAATATGATGGCCGATGGTGTCGAACTGGTGGACGGCGACAGCTTCAAGGAGATCGGCTTCATCCACACCGGCGTCGGCGCGCACGGCATCTATCCCAGCCGCGACGGGACGAAGCTCTATGTCGCGAACCGCGGCTCGCACATGATCGCCGGACCGCCGCACGGCCCCGGTAGCGTTTCGGTGATCGATTTCGCCACCAACAAAGTCGCGAAGACCTGGCCGATTCCCGGTGGCGGCAGCCCGGACATGGGCAATGTCAGCCTCGACGGCAAACGCCTGTGGCTGGCCGGGCGCTATGACGACGTGGTCTATGCGATCGATACGACCACCGGGCAGGTCGACAAGATACCGGTCGGCCATATACCGCACGGCGTCGCGGTCTGGCCGCAACCGGGGCAGCATTCGCTGGGCCACACCGGGGTGATGCGGTAGCTATTCCGCCAGCATCGGTTCACCGCGAATGACCACATGAGCCCCGTCGATCCTGGTATTGGTTTCCCTTGCGAACGCGCCGGGTGAAAGGCCGCGAAGATCGTCGATCAGAGCGATGACGCGGGCGCGCGACTCCCAGAAGTCCATGAGTTGATCGGGAGCCAGCGGGCCGGTCGGATTGAGGCAGCCGACGCTGGACAGATAGAGATTGGGCGGGTGGCCGGGGTGAATCAGGATGGCGACCCGATTGCCGGTTTCCTCCAACCGCACCGACGGCATGGGATCGAGCCCCGCTGCCGTCAGATCCTGGCTGTAGCCGATCGTTCGATAGCGGCCGAACTGGGTCGTGAGCGGATAGCGGCCGGGCTCGATGCGGAGGCCGGAGCCGGGAACCGCGTTGTCGCCCGGGCCGACGCATTCGCACATGAAGCCATGCAGCGCGGCGTCGGCGCGGCCGTCGCGAAAAACCTGGTAGCGGCCGTAGGTGCGCCTCGCCTCACCGAAAGCGTGCACGCTTAGCCGCTCGACCCGCAATTCCCACTCTCGGCCCGTGTTCATGGCGGCTGTTCCTCCGCGCCGGTTGCGCTAGGAAGCCGCGATGGCTGCCACGCGCTCCCTCTTCGTGACCCGGGTTTATGAAGCCTCTCTGGCCGCGGAGCCAGACTTCGAGCGTTTCAACGACGAACTCTCCCAGGCCTGCGCCATGGTGGCGAGCGAGGATCGGGCGGGCCAGGCCTGGTGCAAGGCCAACGGCTATGGCGGCTACACCTCCTATGCCTCGCTCGACGACCTGCCGACCCGGGCCAGCGCGTTCGGGACGCTGAAACGGCGTCTGGACCGGCACGCGGCCGCGTTTGCGACCGAACTCGGTTTCGACCTCGGGCCGAAGGGGCGGCTGACGCTGGACAGCCTCTGGCTCAACGTCCTGAAGCCTGGCGCGGCGCACTCCGGCCACATCCACCCGCACAGCGTGCTGTCCGGAACGGTCTACGTCGCCGTGCCGCCGGGGGCCGGCGGACTGCGGCTCGAAGATCCGCGCCTGCCGCTGATGATGGCGGCGCCGCCACGCCGTCCGGACGTGGGCGAGGATTTGCGATCCTTCGTGACACTGACGCCCGCGCCCGGCACGCTGTTGATCTGGGAAAGCTGGCTGCGCCACGAGGTGATGGCGAACCGCGCGAAATCACCGCGCATCAGCCTCAGCTTCAACTACGCCTGGCGCTGATCGGACGGGGCAGGCGCGTTCAGCCGCCGCGCCGCCAGGGCCCCGACGATCAGCAGAGCGCCGACGGCGAGGAACGACGCGGCCCGCACGACTCCGTCCAGATGCGCCATGTCGAACAGCAGCACCTTGGCGACGGTGCCCAGCAGCGCGACCAGGCCGAGCCAGCGAACGGTCGGGCTGGAGCGAACGCCGCCGACCACCAGGCAGACAAGGCCGAAGACTGCCCAGACGGCAGAATAGGTCCAGGTCTCCGCCCCGGCCTCGCCGCCGGCGGCGCGCATGTCGGCCCCCCGATAAGCCCAGCGCACCAACAGGGTCAGCAGCACGAAGAGCTCGACCGCCGCGGCGCCGGCCGCCGCCCGCGACAGGGCGCGCAAGCCGGCCGCGCCGGCCACCCGGGACAAGGATATCGTCGCGATCGCCGAGCCGAGATAGAGCGTGAACAGCAACAGGGCGGCGAGCGGCGAGGCCAGCGGCGCGCCGAGCGGGCCCCACCACGGGCTCGCATAGAGACTGAGGCCGAGGCTTGAAACGGCGATCGCCACCCAGGCCGTCGGGGGCGCGGCGACGGTCATCGGCGTGCGAACCGCATCCTGTGCTGTCGGCGAAGACCACCCGAACAGAGCGCGCGCGGCCAGCAGCAGCGAGAGGGCATAGGCGGCGCTCTCCGCGTTACCGACGTCTCCGGCGGCCATGAAGGGACCGTGGAAGAGGTGACGAAGCTCCATCACCACCCACAGGAAGCCGAAGGCGAGAGCCAGCGTCCTGGCCGCCGGCGCCAGCCAGTCCAGTCCGGCGATCGCACGGCGTCCAGCCACCCACAACAGCACCGCCGGGGCGAGAAAGGCGAGCGCCAGGAAATTCACGAACGGCGGTCCCGGCACGGGCTCGGCCAGACCCCACCATGGGTTGAGGGCAAGGCCCTGCAGGATCACCGCGTGGCCGACGCCGATCGCGCCGACCAGGATCAGGCGCCACCAGGCGACCGAGCCCTGTGGTTCCCGAGGCCTCAGCGCCAGGAGGGCCGCGGTCGCCAGTATGAGAAGCGTTCGCAGGGAGGCTTCGAGGAGGGCCAGGTGATGGGCGCCGGCGGCGCCCGTGAGGACGACATGCAGCAGGAAGAAGACGCCGCAGGCCGCCACCAGCAGGCTGGCGGTCGACTGGGTTTCCGCAAGGTTGCGGGACGCCTCGCGCGCCCGCAGACCCCGGCTAGCGGCCCACAGCAGGCTGGCCGCTCCGGCCGTCACCAAGGCCAGATGGACCGGCGTGATGCGGCCCTGCAGGATATCGGATACGAACAAGGGCCGCAGCATGGTGGCCAGGACGACCACGCCGCCGGCGACGCTCGACTGGGCGAGGCCGCGCCAGCGCAGGCGCCACGCCAGGAGCGCCAGCGCCACGGCCAGGGCCGCGTGAACCACCGGCGCCCAGGTGTAGAGCGTGGCGGCATGGATGGTGAGGAACGCCAGTTCCGCATTGGCGGCGATCCATAGCTCCAGGGGACGATCGTCTTCGGCGTTCGTCGAGCCTTTGGCCAGAAGCACGCCGCCGGCGGCCAACAACAGCGCCGTGAGGGCGGGCAGAGCGGCGTTCATCACCGGATGCGGCCCACCTGGCCACAGCCAGATCCAGTTGGCGAGGATGGCCGCGCCGATCGCGCCCGCGCCGACGAGCGTCAGCCGCCCGACCACGAGCGAACGGCCGAACAACAGTCCGGCGATCGCGATGCTGCCGACCATGGCGAACAGCAGCGCTTGATCGGACGCGGTTCCGATGCCGGCGCCCGCGGACGACCGGAAGACCACCCCAAGAACAGCGGCGGCGACGGGGGCCACGAAGACAGCCGCCGGGGCTCGGGCAAAGCGGGCGATGCCGCCGCCCAGGAAGGCGAGACCGCAAACCGTCAACACGCCGGCCACGTATCCTGGATGCCCTAGGGCTCCGTCGCACAGCGGCAGGCAGAACAGGCTCGATACGATCAGGGCCGGGATCGGCTGGACGGCGAACACATCCCGCCGCGGCGCCTGGTCCCGGTCGCGCCAGAGCACGGCGGCGAACGGCGCCGCGACCTGAAGGACCAGCAGAATGGCGGCATCGGCCGGGCGATCATGAAACAGGGCTTCGAGGCTCCACGCGCTCGCGCCCAGCAGTCCCGCGAGTCCCGCATAGCCCCAGCGGCGGGTGGTCGCCACCGCCGCCGCGGTCAGGGCGATGACGACCAGGTAACTCTCCAGGCCGATCGGGGTCCACAGGCCCAGGCCGGTGATGGCCGGGGCCGCGAAGGCGCCGGCGAGGGCCAGGATGGCCAGGGCCTCGCCATGCAGCAGCGCCAGGGCCAGCAGACCCAGGGACACCGCCGCGACCATGACGACGGCCGCCTCGAACGGAATGAGGCGATAGAGCGCGAAGGCCGCCCAAACGCCGCCATAAAGGGTCGCGGCGCCGGCGCCGGCGGAGACCGACGACGCCAGCAGGTGGCGGCCGGTCGGCGAGTTCGGCCGGCGACGGATCCATTCGCTGGCGGCCAGCATCAGGGCCCCGGCGATCACCGCGGCGGCGATCCGCAAGGGCGGCGTGAAGACGCCGCGCTCGGCCGCGTAGACGGCCAGGAACAGGCCGCCGAGCATCAGGCCGCCGCCGCCCAGCCAGGCGAGGCCGTTCTCGGCCAGCCAGCCGGAAACCGACAGCCGCGGCCGCGGCGGATGAACTCGGGGCCGTTGGGGTCGCAATGGGCGTCGGGGCGGACTGCGCGGGAGGCTCGAACGATTCGAAAGGCATAGCCTCGATCGGCGGGCCAAGCGGCGATGCCGGCTCGGAGGCAACGACGGCCGCCGACGCCACCGGCGGTGAGGGACTGCGCGCCGCCTCCGCGAAAAGCGTATCGGCATTGGGAGCCGGCTCAGGCCGAGGGAACGGCGCCCGCATCGCGCGGGCGGTGTCCTCCTCGAGGCGGCGGATTCTCTGCTCCTGGAAGCCGAGCCAGATCGCCAGGCCGAGGATGAACAGCCATTCCATGCGGGCCTCCCCCGATATCCAGCGAAGCGATGGCGCTGCGGCGGCATGCCCGCATCGGTCGGTTGTTCATTGTTTCATAGCCGGTGACGACGCACATAGCCAACATGACCGCTCCGACGCCGCCTCGCCCGCCGAGGCATCCCAAGACGATCGTCCAGCTCGGCCGCGAACGGGTCGACGACTACGCCTGGATGAAGGACGACAACTGGCAGGCGGTGCTGCGCGATCCCTCGGTGGTCAAGGCGGAGGTCCGAGCCCACCTGGAGGCTGAGAACGCCTATCTCGCCGCGATGCTGGCCTCGACCGACGAGCTGCAGGCGCGGCTGTTCGAGGAGATGAAGGGGCGGATCAAGCAGGACGACGCCTCGGTTCCTTCGCCCGACGGGCCATTCGAATATTTCAGCCGCTACGAAGCGGGGGCCGAGCACCCGCGGCGCCTGCGGCGTCCGCGGCGCGGCGGCGGCGACGAAACCCTGTTACTGGATGAAGCAGCGGAGGCCGTCGGCAAGCCTTATTACGCCGTCGACGGCGGCGTCACATTCGCCAGACCATGCCCTTTACGCCTGGTCGGTCGACGAGCAGGGTTCGGAATATCACCGCATCCTGATCCGCGAGCTTGCCACGGCGGGCGCTGCTTCCAGGCGGCCCCGAAAGCGCGACCGGGGACTTCGCATTCTCCCCCGACTCGGCAATGGCTGTTCTGGGTATGGCGCGACGAGAACGCCCGGCCGGCCAAGGTCTTCCGCCGGCCGGCGCGCGGCGGCGAGGACGTGCTGGTGTATCATGAGATCGATGACGGCATGTTCCTGGGCGTGGGCGTGACCGCCGACGACAGCCATATCCTGATCGTGGCGCAGAACCAGGAGACCAGCGAGGCCCACGTCTGTTCCGGCGGCCGACCCCCGTCCGCGCCGGCGGTCGTAGCCATCCGCCAGCGAAGGTTTGCGCTACGACCTCGACCGGTGGGGCGACCGGTGGGTGATCCGCACCAACCTGGGCGACGCAGTCGATTTCCAGGTGATGACCTCGACGGCCGCGATCCCCACGACGGAGTCCTGGGTACCGCTCGTCGAGCACCGGGCGGGACGGCTGATCGCCGGGGTGGCGCTGTACCGGGACCATCTGGTGTGGCTCGAGCGGGAGAATGCCTGCAACCGCCTGGTGATCAGGGCCCGCGACGGCGAGGAACACGCCGATCGCCTTCGAGGAAAGCGCCTATGCGCTGTCGCTCAACCGGGATTTGAGTACGACACGACCGTAATGAGGTTCGTCTACCAGTCGCCGACCACGCCGCGCCAATGGTTCGACTACGACATGGCCAGCCGCGAACGCCACGCTGCGCAAAACACAGGAAGTCCCGTCCGGGCATGACCCGGCGCGCTACGAAACTCATCGGCTGTATGCGACGGCCCCCGACGGCGAGAGCGTGCCGATCACCGTGCTCAAGCTGAGGGAGACGCCGCTCGACGGCTCCGCGCCGCTGATGCTGTACGGCTACGGATCCTATGGCATTCCGATGGAGCCGGCGTTCTCCACCCAGACTCTCAGCCTGGTCGACCGCGGCTGGATCTGGGCGACCGCCCATGTGCGCGGCGGATCGGACAAGGGCTGGGGCTGGTTCCTCGACGGCCGCGGGATTGAAGAAGCGCAACACCTTCACCGATTTCATCGCCTGCGCCGAACACCTGGTCGCCGGCGGCTACGGGCGGGCCGGCCGGATCGTCGCCTATGGCGGATCGGCGGGCGGACATGCTGGTGGGCGCGGTGGCCAATCTGCGGCCGGACCTGTGGGGCGCGGTGATCGCCGCGGTGCCGTTCGTCGACGTGCTAAATACGATGAGCGACGACGAGCCTGCCGTTGACGCCGCCGGAATGGCCCGAATGGGGCAATCCGCTGACGCGATCCGGAGGCCTACGACTACATCGCCAGCTACAGCCCGTACGACAATGTCGCCGCCCTGCCCTATCCGGCGGTGTTCGCGCACGGCGGCCTGAGCGACCCGCGAGTGACCTGGTGGGAGCCGGAAAAATGGATCGCCCGACTGCGCGAGCACACCACCAGCGGCCGGCCGGTGCTGCTGAAGATCAACATGGAGGCCGGTCACGGCGGCGCCTCCGGACGGTTCGACCATCTCAAGGAAGTGGCGCTGGACTATGCGTTCGCGATCTGGGCGATCGAGGGCGAGGCGGCGGCTGGCGATGATCATCCGCGCCGGCCCGATTGGAGGACGTCGCGGCGATCGCCGCGGATCTACGCCCACCATGTCTTCAACGGCCTGGGCACGTTCGAGGAGACGTCCCGCCCGGCGTGAGCCGAAATGGCGGCGCGCAAGGCCGCCGTCGACGCGCCTGGGCCTGCCCTATCTGGTGGCGGACGACGGCGACGTGGTCGGCTACGCCTACGCCGCGCCATTCCGCACCCGCGCCGCCTATCGCTTCACTGTCGAGGACAGCGTCTATGTCGCGCCCGGCCAGAGCGGGCGAGCGGCATCGGCAAGGCGCTGGTCGCGGGGCTGATCGACGCCTGCGAGGGCCTGGGCCTGCGCCAGATGATGGCGGTGATCGGCGACTCCGCCAACGCCGCCTCGATCGGCCTGCATCGAGGCCTGGGTTTTGCCCAGACCGGAACGTCGCCGGCGGTCGGGTTCAAGTTCGGGCGCTGGGTCGACGTGGTGTGGATGCAGCGCCGCCTGGGCGACGGCGGGCGCGTCGATCCCCTCGGCCCAGGCCTCGCGTTTGGGGTGCAATAAGGTGCTGGCGAAAGGGCGCCATCTGCGTATCATGAAGGCGAATCGGATGCCGCGACAACGTCCGTATCGAGGCAAAAATCGGGACGCTGATGTCCACAAGCAACGCCGCCCTGGCGCCTGAAGAGGCTGGCCTTCGCGCCCATCCCGCTCCGGTCGCGCGCTTCGAGGGCGTGTCGATCGGCAAGGGCGATGAGACCAGGTCACCCCGTGGCCTGTCGTTCGCCCTGGCCCCGGGCTCGTTCCACGCGCTGACCGGCGTGGCCGGCAGCGGCAAGACGGCGATCCTGCAAATCATCGGTCTCCTCGATCGGCCGGCCCGGGGACGCGTGCAGATCTCGGTCGGGACGTCACGTCGCTCAGCCGGGCCGAGGGGACCAGCCTGCGGCGGCGGATCGGCACGACTGGCCCGGACATGCCGCTGCTGGATCACCTTTCGGTGTTCGACAATGCGGCGCTGGCGCCGCGCGTCGTCGGTCGCCGGCTGGATGCCTACGAAGCCGAGATAGTCGAGATCCTGAGATGGGTCGGCCTCGGACGCCGCATCGACGATCGACCCGCCACGCTGAGCGTCGGCGAACGCCGATGCCTGAGATCGCCGGGCTGTCGCCAACCGCCCTGAAATGATCCTGGCGGACGAACCGACTGAGGGCCTGGACACGGTCAGCACGCACCGCGTGCTTCGCCTGATGACCGGTGTCGCGCGGCCTCGGGCACGACGGTGCTGACGGCGATGCGGACGAGACCTGGCGGCCGACCTCCGGCGCGCCGATCATGCATCTGCAAGACGGGCGGGTGAGCTTGATCGAAGGTCCGGCGCAGGGCGCGGCGACATGAGCGGAGCGCCAGTATCGATCGCGCCGGCCAACTGCTATCGCCGGAGGGGCCGCGCGCCAAAATGACCGGTGCGCTGGCGCCCTGGGCGTGATGTCGTTTCTGACCGCGGCGCTGATGGCGGTCGGCACGCGGTCGGCGGCCTGATGGCCGCAGTCGACTGAGCGGCCGCCTGCCGGGTCGGCGACGCGACGGTGGTCGTCGCTGGGCGGGGCTGGAGAGCACGACGCAGCGGCGGCGCGGGCCGCCGAAACCCTGGCGAGCGCGCCGGGCGTGCCCGGCGCGAGGGTGTTGGAGCCGGACCGGCCGACACGGATGATCGCCGAGTCTGATGAGCGGGCCGCCGCTGCCGGCGATCGAGCCTCCGCCGGTCCGGTTGATGGCCGTCGTTCGCGCCGGGACCGCCCGTCGGCCGGCCGGCCTGCGCGCGGCTGGCGCGCGAGGGATTCAGGCCGCGAGCGCCGACGATAATCGGCTGTGGACCAGCCATTTGTGGCGGGCGCAGGGCTGGCCGGATTGTGCGTGTTCGGCGCCTGGATGGCGCTGATGCTGGCGGCCGGTATGTGCTCTTCGCCTGGTCGCGCGGCGCGTCTGGCCGGGCAGCGGACGTGGTGTCGATCCTGTATCGGCCGGGGCGAGCGAGAGTTTATCGTCGCGGGCTTGGTTCCGCCGCGCCTCGGGACACGCGCGGCCTGGGCGGCCTGCGCGGGCGCCGGGGCCGCGAGTCGCTGGCGGTCGCCGCCTGGCGGTATGTCGCCGCGAACCCGGGCGATCGCCTGGACGGATCTGGCCGCCGCCCTGCCCTGGCCCGCCGTCGCGGTCGCCAGCGCCGTCGGGGCGGCGACACTTTCGACCCGCGCGGTGCTCAAGCCGCGGCGATGAAGGGCCTCGCACTGGTCCTGGTCCTGATGCTGATCTGCGACCCGGGCCTGCTGGAGTTCGCCGACCGGGTCGCCGACCTCACCCCGGCCAGCGACGCCGCCGGAGGCGGACGGCGATCGTCGCGCTGACCGGAGGATCCGATCTGCGCCTGGAAGCCGCCACCCAACTGCTCGAGGCCGGCAAGGGCCGCCGCCTGCTGGTCTCCGGGGTCAATCCGCGAGCGACGCGCCAGGACCTGTGGGGCGTCACCGGGGCGGCGAAGCCGATGTTCGACTGTTGCGTGGACCTGGGATTCACCGCCGCCGACACGCTCGGCAATGCCCGCGAAACGGCGGAATGGGCCCGCTCGCTGGGCTACCACAGCCTGATCCTGGTCACCGCCGACTACCACATGCCCAGGGCCTGCTGGAGCTGCGCGCCGCCCTGCCCGCGGCCACGCATAACGCCCTATCCGGTGGCGACCCCGACCTGGACGCCCAGACACTGGCTGGCGAGCGCGCCAGGCGCGCGGCGCATGACGCTGGAATACTCGCAAATACCTGGCCATCCTCGCTCGCGAGACCGTTCTCGGCTAACGCTGGGAAGGCGGGCGCGCGCACCGCATGATCGTCGCCCGCTCGCTCCTTTTCACCGCGGTCTTCTATCTGTGGTCGGCGCGCTGGCGCATCGGCGGTCTGCCGCTGCTCTGGCTGGCGCCCCGGCCCTGGGTGATGGCGCTGCATGCGCGTCGTGGGCCCGGGTGGCCACCTGGGCTGCTCGCCGGCGATCTGCGGCGTGCGGGTCGAGATTCCGTGGGCGCGAACACCTGCCCCGGGCCGCGGCCCTGATCGCCGCCAAGCACCAGTGCATGTTGGACACCATGCGCCCCGCGGGCCGTGCTGGCGGACGCCGGCCTATGTGATGAAGCACGAGCTGATGAGGATTCCCGTCTATGGCTGGTATTGCGCCCGCACCGGGATGATCGTCGTCGATCGCGAGGCCAATGCCACGGCCCTGCGCCGCTGATGGCTGACGCTCGCGACGGCTGCGCGCCAAGGGCGACAGGTGGTGATCTTTCCAGAGGGCCACCGCATGGCCCCGGGCGCCGCGGCGGACTACAAGCCCGGCGTCGCCGCCCTCTATCGCGACCTGGGGATACCCTGCATGCCGATGGCGACCAATTCGGGCGTGCATTGGCCGGCCCACGGCTTCCTGCGTCGACCCGGGGCGATCGTCTATGAGTTCCTGCCGGCCATTCCCCCGGGCTGCCCCGCGCCGACTTCATGCGCACCCTCGAGCAGCGGCTCGAGACCGCGTCGACGGCCCTGCTTGGCTTATGAGGCCGCGCCGCGAGCCGTCGCCGGTCAGCCCCGCCTAAGCTCGGATTCGCGGGCCTCGACCATCGCGAGCAGCCGCTGACATGCCCCGGTCGACGATGCCTTCGGCGCGAAGGTGCGCGACCAGATCGCGCAGATAGTCGATATTGCGGCCCGACAGGCCGGCGCGCCCGGCGATCAGGTCGGCCTGGGCCTCAACGGACAGGACGCCGGCCCACTGCGGGTGGCCCACGTCGGAGAGAAACACCAGGACCCGGCGGGCTGTCCCCGTCGGCAAAACGGACCTTGGCCGCGGCCTCGACATAGGTTTCGGTCGGCTGCTCGCGCTCACGAAGGTAGGCGACCACGTCGGCCCAGTCGGCATCGGCCACGCGATAGGCCACGCCGCGCACCGAGCCGCCCGGCGCCAGGCCGAGCACCAGGCCCGGACGCGCCGGGGTGCCGCGATGGTGCACCGAATAGATGCAGAAGGCCCGACGACGGCCATGGAGCACGGCGGCGCGCCGCTCTAGATAAGCGAAACCCGGCCGCCACATCAGCGAGCCGTAGCCGAACACCCAGCCCTCCGCCGCCTCGCCCGTCATCCGTTCTCCATCCGCCGTTGAAGGTCCCGCCATGACCCTGCCCGAGCGCGACACGCCGCCAACCCCGCCGGCTGGGCCTTTACGGGCCGTTCGTCCTTCTGCTGATTGTTCGCGATCGCTTGGAGCGTCGGCTGGCTATGGCTGCGCGGGCTCGTCACAAGCGGGCTGGAGGCAACCCGCGCGCGCCTGGCCAGGCCGGCTATCGACGTCGACTGGCGGCAGGCGGGGGTGTCGGGCTACCCGTTCCGCCTGGATGTCGATGTGGCGGGCGCCAGCCTGCGCGCGCCGGCCGGGTGGCGGCTGGATGCGCCTACTGATCAAGAGCGAGGCGAGGTTTTGACGCCCGGCGCATTGGGTGTTCGAGGTTCCCAGCGACCTGATGCTCACCCGGCGCAAGGGCGCCGTGGTCGGGCTGCGCTCCAAGGTGCTGCGCGCCAGCCTGTCGGACCAGGCGGACGCGACCCGCCGCGGCTCTCGATGGAAGGGCTCGGCCTAACGATCACCGGCCCCGCCCGGCGCCGACCCGTTCTGCGTTCACCGCCGCCGACGAAGTCCATGTCCACACGCGCGCCGGGCCCGGCGACCAGGGCGCCGTCTATCTCGAGGTGGACAAGGCGATCGCGCCTTTCCCCGGCCTGCTGGGCCGGATCGCCGACGGCAGGCCGGTGACCCTGATCGCCGACGTCGATCTTCTCGCACGCCGGCGCGCTCGGCGGCGCGGACTGGGCGATCGGCGGTCGAGCGCTGGCGCGACGGCCGGCGGGGTCCTGAACATGCGGAGCCTTGAAGCTGCTGGCCGGCGAGGCGGTCCTCGATGCCGAGCCGGGCGTCTTGGCGCGTCGGATGCCGACGGCCGACTGCAGGGATCGCTCAGCGTGGCCCTGACGCGCCGCGCCCCAGGGCGCTGGCGGCGATGAGCGCAGTCGGGGACGATCGCGCCGGAAGCCGCGGCGACGGCGGCGGCCGGTGCTCGACGCCTCGCGCCAGGGGGCGGCGGACAGCGGTGACCATCGACTTCCAGGCCGGCCAGACCACCCTTGGCCCGGCCGCGATCGGCCCAGTCCCCGAAGGTTTATTGACACGCGGATCGACCCGCCGCCATACCCGCGCGCCATGACCGCCGCACCCGGACCCTCGACGGAGCCTGCCCGATCGGTCCAGCGCCGCCGCGCCCCTGCCCAAGCCCGGCATCCTGGACATCCACGCCTACATGCCCGGCAAGGCGGCCGCCGAGGGCGTCGTCGATCCCGGTCAAGCTGTCGGCCAACGAGAACATCCTGGGCTGCAGCCCGGCGGCGCGCGCAGGCGTTCCTCGACGCGTCCGCGGACACCTTGGGCGCCTATCCGGACGGGCGCGGCGGCGCCGCTGCGCGCCGCCCTCAGCGAGCACTACCGGCTCGAGCCGGAGCGGCTGATCCTGGGCTGCGGCACCGACGAGATCTTCGCCCTGCTCAACCAGGTCTTCCTCGAGCCGGGCGACAACATCGTCCAGGGCGAGTTCGGCTTCGGCGCCTATGCGATCGGCGCGCGGGCCAACCAGGGCGAGGTGCGCTTCGCCGCCGAGCCCAACTACCGCATCGACGTCGACGCGCTGCTGGCGCAGGTCGATGCGCGCACCCGCCTGGTGTTCATCGCCAATCCGGCCAATCCCACCGGCACCTTCATCGGCGCGGCCGAGGTTCGCCGCCTGCACGAGGGCCTGCCGGCCAGCGTCGTGCTGGTGCTGGACGGCGCCTATGCCGAGTTCAACACCGACCCGACGTTCACCGACGGCCTCGACCTGGCGCGGACGGCCGAGAACATCGTCGTCACCCACACCTTCTCCAAGCTGCACGGCCTGGCCGCGCTGCGCGTCGGCTGGGCCTATGCGCCCGGCTGGCGATCGCCGAAGCGGTCAACCGCATCCGCCTGCCGTTCAACACCTCGACCGCCGGCCAGGCGGCGGCGGTCGCCGCGCTCGCCGACGCGGACTTCCAGGCGCGCTCGCTGGCGCTGGTCGAGCAGTGGCGGCCCGTGGCTGACCCAGCAGCTGGGCGGCCTGGGGCTGGAGGTCGTGCCCTCGGCGGCCAATTTCGTGCTGGTCGGGTTTCCCGGCGACGCCCGGCAGGACGGCGGCCGAGGCCGAGGCGTTTCCTGGCGGGCCGCGGCCTGATCATCCGCGGCGTCGGCCGGCTACGGCCTGCCCGATCACCTGCGCATCACCATCGGCCTGGAAGACCACAACCGCGCGGTCGTGGACGGCCTGGCCGACTTCCTCGCCCGCGCGCTGATGAGCGGCGTCCTCTACGACCGAGCTGGCGGTCATCGGCTGCGGCCTGATCGGCTCGTCGGTGGTCCGCGCGGCGCGCGCGCGCGGCGTGGTGGGCGCGATCGCCGTGGCCGACGCCAGCGCGGCGGTGCGCGAGCGGGTCGTCGGCGCTCGGCCTGGCCGACAGCGTGTACGACGACCCCGCCGAGGCGGTGCGCGACGCCGACCTGGTGATCTTCGCCACCCCGCCGCTGGCCATCGAGGCCGCCGCCGCCGCCGCCGCCGGCGCGCTGAAGCCCGGGGCCACGGTCAGCGACGTCGGCTCGGTCAAGGCGGCGATCGCCGAGGCCTTCGCCGCGCGCCTGCCGGCGGTGTTCGCGCGATCCCCGGCCACCCGATCGCCGGGCTCGGAGCAGTCCGGCCCCGACGCCGGCTTCGCCGAGCCTGTTCGAGGACCGCTGGACCATCCTGACGCCGCAGGCTCGCGACCGACGCGCCCTATCGTGGCGGCGGTCGAGCGGCTGACCGCGTTCTGGGTCGGGCTGGGCGCCCAGGTCGAGACGATGGACGTGCGGCACCACGACCTGGTGCTGGCGGTGACCTCGCACCTGCCGCACCTGATCGCCTACAACATCGTCGGCACCGCCGCCGACCTGGAGGAGGTCACGCGCGGCGAGGTGATCAAATACTCCGCCGGGGGCTTTCGCGACTTCACCCGCATCGCCGCCTCCGATCCGGTGATGTGGCGCGACGTGTTCCTGGCCAACAAGGACGCGGTGCTGGAGATCCTCGGCCGCTTCACCGAGGACCTGCAGGCCCTGTCGCGCGCCATCCGCTGGGGCGAGGGCGACAAGCTGCACGAACTGTTCAGCCGCACCCGCGAGATCCGCCGCGGCGTCATCGACGCCGGCCGGGCAGGAGACCCCGGAGCCGGACTTCGGCTGCCTCAGCGGTGAGGAGACCGCTAGACGCGGCGGCCGGACTCTCGCGCCGCAGATTGAGCAACAGCCTTCGGGCGTATCAGCGGCGGAGGATTCCCAGCCCGCACCAGGAAGCGCGGGAGGACCAGGAGGTTGGTCGCGACGCGATTGACATAGACCACGCCGGGTCGCGGCGCCGGTCATGCAGCGGCTCGCCAGCCGCCATTCGCCTTCCTCCGATTTGAGATCGCCGGCCAGACCCGGTGGAAGCGGATCAGGCTGTAGGGCTGATAGTCGGAGCGGAAGACATTGCGGATCGCGGGAGAGAACAGGCCGCCGCGGGTGACCTGCTCGCGCACGTCCCAGCCGCCGCGCGGGTCGGCCTGGAGGATCGTGCAACTGGTGACGGAGGCGACCAGCCGCGCGGCCAGGCGGCAGTCGGTCATCACCGCCCAGACGGTCTGCGGCGGCGCGGCGATGTCGATGGCGGCGTGGATCAGGCCCGGCGCCCTCGGTGTCGGGCAGCACCTCGGCCCAGGCCTGGCCGTGCGCCCGAGCGGCGCTCGACATCGGAGTCGGGAGCCCAGGCGAAAGCCTGGCCGGCGACAGGACGCGCCGCGCAGCAGGCGGCGATGTGTGCGCGTGATCGGAAGGCCATGGTCGCTCCGCTCGTCAAGCCTCCACCGCTCGTACCATACGACGCTCGTGCACCAGCGGTTCAGGGTCTCCGCTACGCCGCAGCTCTCAGGTGCAGCGCGACGGCCTCGATGGCCTCGACCAGGCCCACGCCGCTCCAGGCGTCGACGCCCTCGGGCAGGCCGGAGAACAGCCGGGTCGGGGCGGCGGCGTCGAGCATGACGAACACGCCCCGGTCGTCGGCGCGGCGGATCAGCCGGCCGAACGCCTGGGCGATCCGGCCGCGCGCGACCGACGTCGTCATAGGCCTTGCCGCCGAACCGGCCGCGCCGCGCCTTGTGCAGGATGTCGGGCCGCGGCCAGGGCACCCGGTCGAACACCAGCAGGCGCAGGGAGCGGCCGGGCACGTCGACGCCGTCGCGCACCGCGTCGGTGCCCAGCAGGCAGGACGTCCTCCTCGGCGCGGAAGATGTCGACCAGGGCGCCGACCTCCAGCGGGTCGACGTGCTGGGCGTAGAGGGCGAGGCCGCGGTCGGCCAGGGGCGCGGCGATGCGCTCGTGCACGGCCTCAGCCGGCGGATGGCGGTGAACAGGCCGAGCCCGCCGCCGCCGGCGGCCAGGAACAGCTCGCGCATGGCCGCGGCCACCTGGCGCGGATCGTCGCGGCCGACGTCGGTGACCACCAGGGCCCGGGCGTTGCGGGCGTAGTCGAACGGCGAGGCCAGCCGCAGGGTCTTGGGCCGCTCGGGCAGGCGCGCCGCGCCGGTGCGCATCTCGGCCAGGGCGAAGGGATCGGCCAGGGTCGAATCGGCCAGGGTGGCGCTGGTCACCAGCACGCCGTGGGCCGGCGCGATCACCGCGGCGGTCAGCGGCTCGGTGGGATCGACCCAGTGGCGGCGGCAGGCGGCGTCGACCACCCGGCCGTAGAGGAAGGCGGCGTCGAACCAGTCGACGAAGTCCGGATCGTCCTCGGCGTCCTCGTCGATGGCCGTCAGCATGGAGCGCCAGGCCGGCAGGGTCATGCGCGCGCGCCGGTCGAGGCCGCGCAGGGCGCCCTCGATGCGGGCCCGCTCGCCGCTCTCCAGCGTGTCGGCCTCGTCGTCGAGCACGTCCTCCAGCTGGCGCGCCAGGGCCAGCAGCGGCGCCTCGATCGCGGCCAGCGCCTCGGCGGCGGCGCGCGGCGGCCGCGCGGACGCTGTCGAGCGCCGGCCGGGCGGCGCATTCCATGCCGATCTCCGAGGCGGCGGCGCGGGCGCGCAGCTGCTCCAGCACGGCGACCAGGAAGGGCTCGATCGGCCCCATCGGACTGACCTCGCCGCTGCCCCGGCGCGATGCGGCCGGACCAGCCCTCGCCCGGCAGGGCGGCGGCCGCGCGCAGTGGCGTCGCAGCAGCGCGCTGGCGGCGCGTCCTCGCGGTCGCCCAGCACGTCCATCAGCCGCGTCTCCAGGCCGCGGCCGCGGCGGCCCGCGGCCCTCCGGCCCGCGGATCCAGCGGCGCATCTCGGCCGCCTCGGCGCCGGAGAGGGCGGCGGCGAAGGCGCTGTCGGCGGCGTCGAACAGGTGGTGGCCCTCGTCGAAGACGATGCGGCTTGAGCGGGTGGTCTCGACGTCGCCTGTCTGGCCGCGCGCCGCGCGGGCGCCGTCGAAGGCGGCCTGGCTCAGCACCAGGGCGTGGTTGGCGATCACCAGGTCGGCGCGCCTGCGAGGCGCGGACGGCCTTTTCGATGAAGCAGGCGCGATAGTGCGGGCAGCCGGCGTGGACGCACTCGCCGCGCCGGTCGACCAGGTTGGCGGCGCCGGCCTGCGCCGCGGGGCCGATGGCGAACAGGGTCGGCAGCCAGGCCGGAAAGTCGCCGCCGGTCATGTCGCCGTCGCGGGTGGCGCGGATCCAGCGGGCGGCCAGGCCCAGGCCGACCAGGTCGCCGCCGCCCAGCTGGGCGGCGTTGGCCGCGTCCTGGAAATTCAGCAGGCAGAGGTAGTTCTCGCGGCCCTTGCGCACCACCGCCTTGCGGGCGCGCACGGCCGGATCGGGAAAGACGACGCGGCTCTCGCGCTCGATCTGGCGCTGCAGGGCGCGGGTATAGGTCGAGATCCACACGCCGGCCCGTTGGCCTCGGCCCACAGCGAGGCCGGCGCGAGATAGCCGAGGGTCTTGCCGATGCCGGTGCCGGCCTCGGCCAGCATCATCATCGGCTCGCCCTCGCGCTCGCGCGGCTGGAAGGCGTGGGCGGTCTCGGCGGCGATACTCGCGCCTGGCGTGGCCGCGCCTCGTCGAGGCCCGACCGCTGCAGCAGCTCGGCCAGCCAGGCCGACGCCGCCTGCCGGATCGATCGGCCGCGAGCCCGGCTCGCCCGGCGGGGCCTGATCCTCCCACTCGGCCAGCCGGCTCCAGACGTCGAGGCCGGCGCCGCGCCAGGGCCGGCCCAGCGGCGCGCGACCGCAGGGCGCCCGATCGCCGGCGCCGCCCAGGCCCAGCCGGCCCGGCCGAGGGTCTCGGCCTGGGCCAGGGCCTCCTCGCGGCTGGGCGTCGGCGCGGCGGCCAGCTCCGCCAGCAGACGCCGGCGGCCTCGCGCAGGGCCGCGGCCTGGTCGGCGACGTCGCCGGGCTCGGGCAGCCCGAGCGGCCAGGGCCAGGCCGGCCGCCGAGGGCGCGCAGAACCGGGCCGGCCGGGCGAAGGCGAACAGCTCCAGCACGTCGAACAGCCGCGGCGACCGCGGCGGCGCGGGCAGCTCCAGCCGACGCGCGGTCATCGCCGCGTGGGCGACCAGCACCGGGCCGCGCTCGAAAAGCTCGCGCGCCTCCGCCGCGGCTCGGCTTGTGAACGCCCTCGCCGTCGGCCACCGCGGCGCGGCCGCCGGGCAGCACGACCAGGGCGGGGGCGAGCTCATAAGGAGTTGGGGTGACAGTCACCGTCCTTAGCTAGCGGATCGGGAGAGGAAACGGAACGCGAACGATGATTGCGCGGGCGGGGATTTTGTCGGCGGGCGGCGAGGGCTAAGGTCGCCGCCAACAAAGCGCGAGCCCCGGTGTGCGCTCGCCAGGCGAGGAGATGAGCATGGCCGGCTACAGTCCGATCGACGACGCCACGCTGCGCGACCACCACCAGGGCTACGCCGACCTTTTGGCCAACGAGCCGGTCCGGGTGTTCGAGGGCTACGATCCGCGGTTCTACATCCTGTCGCGCTATGAGGACGTCGAGGCCGCGCTGCGCAACATCGAGGTGTTCTCCAGTCATCAGGGCCAGGGGCCGCGGTACACGCCGCCGTCGGGCATGGTCTGCGATCCACCGCTGCACACCTTGCATCGCGGCCTGGTGCAGCAGGCTTTCACACCGGGGGCGATCCGGGCTCTGGCGCCGCGAGTGGAGACGCTGACCGGCGAACTGCTCGACGCGGTGGCCGGCCGGGACCGGTTCGACGTTCACGACGATTTCGCGTTCCCGCTGCCGGTGGTGATCATCTGTGAAATGCTCGGCGTTCCCGCCGACGACATCCAGCGGTTCAAGCAATGGTCGGACTCCTCGGTCGAGGCGATGGGCGCGGAGGATCCGACGCCTTGGCTGGGCGAGCTGGAGGCACTGGGAAACTACATCCTGGACCAGATCGCCGAGCGGCGGCGCCAGCGCTCGCCGCCGGACGACCTGATCAGCCGCATGGTGCTCGCCGAGAGCGACGGGGCGCGGCTCGACGACGCCGCGATCCAGGGACTGGTCAGCCAGCTGCTGGTCGGCGGCAACGAGACCACGACGTCGCTGATAACCAATGTGGTGTGGCGGCTGCTGGAGCACCGCCCGCTTTGGGAACGGGTGGTCGCCGAGCCGGCGCTGGTCGACCGGGCGGTCGAGGAGAGCCTGCGCTTCGATCCGCCGGTGCTGGCGTTGTTTCGCACGACGACCCGGGAGGTGACGGTTCGCGGGGTGGTCATTCCATCCGGGGCGAAGGTCATGCTGCAATACGCGGCGGCCAACCGCGACCCGGCGGTGTTCGAGGACCCCGACCGCTTCTCGCTCGACCGGCCGGCGCGCAAGCACCTGTCGTTCGCGCTCGGCGTGCACGTCTGCATCGGGGCCGAGATGGCCAGGCTGGAGGCGCGCACGGCGCTGCGCGCGCTCGCGGCGCGCTTCCCGGACCTGGAGCTGGTCGACCGCGGCGAGCGGATCAAACCGTTCTTTCTGTGGGGCCGCCGGCGGCTGCCGGTGCGGCGGGGCGGCTGGACGCAGACCGGCCCGACCCCTTAAGAGCGGGGGATGACGGGACCGGGCGAAAACGATGTGGTGATCGTGGGCGGCGGCCACAACGGCCTCGTCTGCGGCTTCTATCTGGCCAGCGCCGGCCTGAAGGTGACGATCCTGGAGCGCCGGGGGGTGGTCGGCGGCGCGGCGGTGACCGAGGAGTTCCACCCGGGCTTTCGCAACTCGGTCGCGGCCTACACGGTCAGTCTGCTCAATCCGAAGATCATCGCCGATCTCGACCTGCACCACCATGGCCTGGAGATCGTCGAGCGTAGGCTGGCCAACTTCCTGCCGCTGAACGACCGCGAGTATCTGTTGACCGGGGCCGGTCGCACCCACGCCGAAGTGGCCAAATTCTCACATCGCGACGCGGAGCGCCTCGATGCCTATGGCGAACGCCTGGAGGTGGTGGCCGACGTGCTGCGCGGCCTGACGCTGCAGACGCCGCCGAATGTCACTCAGTCCGGGTGGAGCGCGGCCATCGGCGAGCTTCTCAAGGCCGCAGGCCTGGGGCGGCGGCTCGGGCGGCTGAGCGTCACCGGACAGCGCGATTTGCTGGCGCTGTTTGCGCAATCGGCGGGCGATTACCTGGACGGCTGGTTCGAGAGCGACCCGATCAAGGCGGCGTTCGGTTTCGACGGCATCGTCGGAAACTACGCCAGCCCCTACACCCCGGGCTCGGCCTATGTGCTGCTGCACCACGTGTTCGGTGAGGTGAACGGGAAGAAGGGCGCCTGGGGCCATGCGATCGGTGGCATGGGCGCGATCACCCAGGCGATGGCCAAGGCGTGCGCCGGCAAGGGCGTGACCATCCGCACCGACACCGCCGTGCAGGAAATTCTGGTCGAGAACGGGCGCGCGGTCGGGGTGGTCGACGAGCGGGGCCAGACGATCCGCGCGCGGCTGGTGGTGTCCAACCTGCACCCCAAACTGCTGTTCGAGCGGCTGCTCGACCCCGCCGTGCTGCCGGCCGATTTCCGCGAACGCATCGAGCGCTATCGCAGCGGCTCGGGGACCTTCCGGATGAATGTGGCGCTGGCGGACCTGCCGAGGTTCACCTGCCTGCCCGACGCCGGCGACGCATTGACGGCGGGAATCATCATGGCCCCCAGCCTGGCCTACATGGACCGGGCCCATGCCGACGCCCGCGCGCTGGGCTGGTCGAGAGCTCCGATCGTCGAAATGCTGATTCCCTCGACCCTCGACGACAGCCTGGCCCCGGCCGGCCGGCACGTCGCCAGCCTGTTCTGCCAGCATGTCGCGCCGAGCCTGGCGGAGGGCCGCTCGTGGGACGACTGTCGCGAGACCGTGGCCGACCTGATGATCGACACCGTCGACGGCTTCGCGCCCGGCTTCAAGTCGTCGGTGCTGGGCCGGCAGGTGCATTCCCCTCTGGACCTGGAACGCAAGTTCGGACTGATCGGCGGCGACATCTTTCATGGCAAGCTGGAGCTCGACCAGCTGTTTTCGGCGCGGCCGGTGCTGGGCCACGGCGCCTATCGGGCGCCAGTGGCGGGATTGTACATGTGCGGCGCTGGGACCCATCCGGGCGGCGGCGTCACCGGCGCGCCCGGTCACAACGCCGCGCGCGAGATTCTCAAGGACCTGCGGAAACGGTGACAGGCCCCGGGCCGTTCAGGGGTCAGGAGTTCTCCGACTCGGAAACAGGCTTCTCGCGCTCCTTCTGCTCGCGCTTGAGCGCGGCCTTCTCGGCGGCCTTGGCGGCCTTGATGCGTTCGCGGTCCAGACGCTCGAACTGATAGTTGGGCTTGCGCGGCATGGAACGGGCGTCCTTTCATCGGGAGAGGTGGGGCTGCGTGAACCGGCCTGCGGCTCCATCGCCCATTCCGGGCGATTTTGCGAGCGCTTTGCCGACCTTCGACCTATGGCCATGCCGGGTGCGGATCGCCGGAGGTACAATGAGATGACGCAAATTCCGCCCGACGACGGCGGCGTGCACGAGGCGAACGGACCGCCGTTTTCGGGAGCTGCAGGCCGCCGCGGCCATCGCCGTCGGGGTCAATTCGCTGCTTGCGCTGGGGGTGATCCCGCTGCTGCTGGGCGCGCTGGTCGACGAGCATCGCCTGAGCGACGCCGGCATCGGCCTTGCGGCCATGCTCGAACTGCTGGCCATGGGCCTGACCACCGGGCTGGCGGGCATCGTGCTGAAGCCGCATCGGCTACGCATGATCGGCGTCCTGGCGTCCGTGGCCCTCGCGGCGTTCGACCTTTGCACGCTGTGGGCCAGCGGGACCGCCGTGCTGCCGCTGCGGGCGGCCGCCGGCGCGGCGGAGGGCCTGCTGCTGTGGATCACGGTCGGGATGATCGCGCGCACGCTCACGCCGGAGCGCTGGGCCGGCGTGTTCTTCACCTCTCAGGTGGTCGCACAGCTGGCGCTGTCGCTGGCCCTGGCGCCTTCGTCTTCAACCGCTTCGGCGCGAACGGCGGCTTCGCGGCCCTGGCTCTGGCCAGCCTCGCTGGGGCGGTCATCGCGCCGTTCACGGCCAGTCGCTATCCGCCCCTCCCGGTCACGCCCGGACAGGGCGGGGCGCCGCCCCTGCGGGGCTGGATCGCGCTGGCCGTCACCCTGGTCTATGTTTCCGCCAACGGCGCGGTCTCGGTCTATCTGCAGCCGCTGGCCCACCAGGCGGGACTGGGCGCGGGCGTGGCCCGCTCCGCCAACTCGCTGTCGCTGGCCGCCCAGGTCGTCGGCGGACTGGCGGCCACCGCCCTGGCCGGACGGATGAGCTATCTCACCGTGTTCGTGCTCTCCACGGTGACCAACCTGATCGTCCTGTGGATCTGGGGCCATTCCGTATCCGCCTGGCTGTTCATCGCCGCCAACGCCGCCTCGGGGATGATGGTGCTGTTCCTCGGACCGTTCATCGTGCCGATGACCATCGACGCCGACCCGAGCCGTCGCGCCGCCATACAGACCGGCGCCGCGCAGTTGTTCGGCGGGGCGCTAGGTCCACTGCTGGCCGCGTTCGTGGTCGGCGACCGAGACGTGCGCGGCGTGCTCTGGCTGGGCGCCGGCCTGCTGCTGGCCGGCATGGCCGGGGTCGCGTGGCTGCGGTTGACCACTTCGGGCTCGCCGCCGCCGCTTGCCTCGATATCGCGGGAAGCGTAGGGGAGCCGCTCGCCAATCTTGAAGGAGCCCAGAGATGGGATATCGGGTCGCCGTCGTCGGCGCCACCGGCGCGGTGGGTCGCGAAATGCTGAACATCCTCGAGGAAGTGAACTTCCCCGTGGACAAGATGCACGCGATCGCCTCGCGCAACTCGATCGGCATCGAAGTCGGCTGGAAGGCCGGCGTGGTGAAGTGCGAGGACGTCGCGCAGTTCGACTTCTCCACCGTCGACGTGGTCCTGATGTCGGTCAGCGGCGCGTTTTCGCGCGAGTGGGCCCCGAAAATCGGGGCCGCCGGCCCGATCGTGATCGACAACTCCTCGGCCTGGCGGATGGACCCCGACGTGCCGCTGATCGTGCCGGAGGTGAATCCCGACGATGTCAGCTATGCGCGGCGCAAGAACATCATCGCCAATCCGAACTGCTCGACGGCGCAGCTGGTCGTGGCGCTCAAGCCGCTGCACGACGTGGCGAAGATCAAGCGCGTGGTGGTGTCGACCTATCAGTCGGTCTCGGGGGCCGGCAAGGAAGGCATGGACGAGCTGTGGGACCAGACCAAGGGCGTATTCGTGCTCGGCGCGCCGGACCCGGTGGTGTTCCCCAAGCAGATCGCCTTCAACGTCATCCCCTGTATCGGCGAGTTCCGCGACGACGGCTTCACCGACGAAGAGGCCAAGATGTGGAACGAGACCCACAAGATCATCGATCCGTCGATCGCCTTGACGGTGACCTGCGTGCGGGTGCCGGTGATGGTCGGCCATTCGGAGGCGGTGAACATCGAGTTCCACACCCCGATGGACGAGGACGAGGCGCGCGACATCCTGCGCGAGGCGCCGGGCGTGCTGGTGATCGATAAGCGCGAGCCGACCGGCTACATGACCCCCAAGGAAGCCCAAGGGGAATTCGCGGTCTATGTCTCGCGGATCCGCAACGACCCGACGGTGGAAAACGGACTGGCGATGTGGGTGGTGTCGGACAATCTGCGAAAGGGCGCGGCGCTCAATGCCGTGCAGATCGCCGAACTTCTGGCCGAGCGTGGCCTGATCGGGCGCAAGGTCCTGGCTTGACGACGCAGGCGGCCGGCGGACGGTCGCCCCGGGAGCTCGACGCCGCGAACCGGTCCCGGCAGGCCCTGCTGGTCGGCGCGGTATGCTATCTGCTGTGGGGCTCGACGCCGATCCTGTTCATGGCGCTGGGCCGCGACGGCGCCGATGCCTGGGAGATCGTCGGCCAGCGGGCGATGTGGTCGGCGCCCTGGGCGGCCCTGCTGGTGGTGGCGACTGGGCGGGGCGGCGAGCTGTGGCGGATTCTGCGCCAGCCGCGCACGGTCGGACCTGCTGGGGTTGTCGGCGCCTGTCGGTGTCGTCCGGCTGGGTGGTGTTCGTCTGGGCGGTCAACCACGGCCGCAACCTGGAATCGAGCCTCGGCTATTACATCAACCCGCTGATGAACATGGCGGCGGGCGGCGCTGCTGTTCCGCGAGCGCATCGACCGGGTCGGACTGGCGGCCATCGCCCTGGCGGCGATCGGCGTGGTCGCTGCAGACCGTGGCCCTCGGCCATCCGCCGGTGGTCGCTCTGTTCCTGGCCACCACGTTCTGGATCTACGGCCTGATCCGCCGCCAGGTCGACGCCGACGCCCTGGCCGGGCTGTGCGTCGAGTGCCTGCTTCTGGCCGGCCCCGGTCTGCCTACTGGTGCTGTGGCTGCACCACCAGGCGGCACGGCATCTTCGGCCGCGCGCTGGGACCCTCGCTGCTGATGTCGATGGTCGGGCCGGTGACGGTGGTTCCCCTGGCGCTGTTCTCCTGGACCGCGCGCCGGCTGCCGTTCTCCACCATCGGCTTCCTGCAGTTCCTCAGCCCGACGGTCAGTTTCGTCATCGGCCTGGCGGTCGGCGAGCGGCTGACGCCGCTGGGCGTGGTGTCCTTCGTGTTCATCTGGGCCGGCGCGGTGGTGTTCGCCTATGGCGCCTGGCGGGCCGCGCCGGCGCAATCAGAGGCCGGTATAGGCCGCATCGATCAGGCGACCGGCGCGCGGGTCGGCAATCAGTTCGGCGGACTGGCGGTTCATCACATAGGCCCCGGAGAAGCCCCGCTCAGGATCGGCGAAAGCGCAGCTGCCGCCCCAGCCGGAATGGCCGATGGTCTCCGCGCCGGGGCCGTAGAGGCCCAGGGCCTGGTTACGGATGAAACCGGCCGCCCAGCTGATCACATAGGGCAGCACCAGATCCTGGCCGACGATGCGCTGGCGCGCGGCGGCCGCCGCCGCCCCGGGCGCGAGGATCCGCTGGCCGGCGATCTCGCCGTCGGCGGCCAGGGCCGCCATCAGCCGGGCCAGCGCCGGGGCCGTGGCGTGGCCATTGGCCGAGGGAATTTCGGCGCGCCGCCAGGCCGCCTCCCCCATGCCGCCCGGCGAGGCGCCCTTGGTCAGAAACGCCAGCCGCCTGATCTCGGTGATCTCTCCGAGATCCGGCATGGCCGGCGGCCGGCGCATGTCGGCGCAACGGTGGTGCTCGTTGTCGGGCAGGCCGATCCAGACATCCAGGCCGAGCGGACCGGCGAGGTCTTCGCGCAGGGCCCGGCCGATGGTGCGCCCGTCGGCGCGGCGGAAGATCTCGCCGGCCAGATAGCCGAAGGTGACCGGGTGATAGCCGCTGGCGCTGCCCGGTGGCCACAGCGGCGTCATGGCTGCGAGCCGCGCGCAGATGGCGTCCCAGTCGAACCAATCGGCGGGGGACGTCGGCTCTGGCAGGCCGGCCAGACCGGCCTGATGTGACAGCACCTGCTCGACGGTGATCTCGCCCTTGCCCGCCTGGGCGAACTGCGGCCACAGATCGGCCACTCGCGACGGGTAGGCGAGCCGGCCCTGGCCGACCAGACGAGCCAGCATCAGGCTGGTGATCGCCTTGGTGGTCGAGAACACCGGCGTCAGGGTGTCCGCCGCGAACGGCCGGGTCTGGTGGCGATCGGCCCAGCCGCCGAGCAGGTCGACGACGATCTCGCCGTCGATGGCCAGGGCGAACCGCGCGCCCAGTTCGCGACCCTCGGCGAAATTGGCGGCGAACGCCTCGCGCACCGCGGCGAAGCGCGGCGGGCAGAGCCCGCGAATGTCGGTATCGTTCATGCCAGGGGTTCCACTCGGACATTGTCGCCAAGCCCTAGGCTGGCGGCGATGGCGCCGACAGCCTCGCGCAGGGCCTCGCGCGGCGCGGCGCCCGACAGCAGTGCGGCGGTGAAGGCGGCCGTCAAGCGGTCGCCCGTGCCGTTGGCGGCGTGCGGCAGTCGGGCGGTGGGCCGCCAGCCAGGCCTGGCGCGCGTCGGCATAGATCACCCCGATCTCCTGGCCCAGATCGATCGAGGAGACCAGCACCGGCCGGCCGAGGGACCGGGCGGCGTCCAGCGGATCGTCGAGCGGGCGTCCCGCCAGGCGCGACAGTTCCCAGGCATTGGGCGCGACGAGATCGGCGCGCGGCACGAGATGGTCGGCGATCGCCGCGGCGACCTGCGCCGGGACATAAAGCCCCTTTGGGGTATCGCCCATGATCGGATCGACGACGATGCGCACCGCCGGGTTGGCTGCGCGCGCCTTGTCGATCGCCCCCGCCGCCGCCAGAACCTGGTCGGCGCCGGCGAAATAGCCGGTGACGACGGCGCCGGCGCGGGCGAGCGCGCCGTCGGCCTCGACACCGCGCAGCATGCCCTCGAAGATGTCCGCCGTCACCGCCCCGCCGCCGGGCGGCCCCATCCCGGGATGCCGGCCGTAGAGCACGGTCGGGAACCAGAACCGTGGCGATGCCGAGCCTGGCGAACTGCACCACCTGCGCCCCGCCGCCGACCTCGCCGCTGGCCACGTGACTGGAGAGGATCAGGACCAGGGTCACGCCGGCGACGCCCCCTGGAGGCGTGCGGTGGCCGTTGTTTGGCTACGATTTTGCCGCACCGAGTTTTCTCGCCCCGAAAACCTCATGAAAACAACGGGCCGTTTCCCGAGTGGCCAAAACGGGCGGGCGCAGATTGGCGCAAACCAGCGGAATTTGGCGCGGATTGGCGCGGCGCTGGCGAAATCGTGGCGCGTCTGGGCGCAAAATGGCGCGAAATGGCGCAAATTGGCGCGGGTTTGGCGCAGGCGTCGCCGACACTGGGCCGCGCCCGGTCGGCACTCGCCCGAGCCCGCCGCCGCTGGCTGGTGAACGCTCGCGCGCAAAGGGTTGGCAGGTCGGTGGCATCAGTTGGCCGCGCCGTTAAAGTCATTTGCACTTTGCAACGATCAGGTGGGAAAGTCAAGGGTGGTCTTGTCATGGGATGGGGTTCGTTGCGCCAGGATTGAAGGCCGCGCTCGGCGTCAGCCTGGCCAGGTCGCTTCGAACGTCAGGGTCCTGGCGCCTGACCATGGCGATCGGCCGAGGCGGTAGTCGCCGGTGACGGCAAGGTCCGCGAAGCCGGCCGCCCGCAACGCCAAGTCGAACTCCTCGGCGCCCCAGTAACGCTGCGCCATGGGCTCGACCTGGGTCTCCAGCACGCGATTGTCGCGGCAGCGCTGGTAGCGCAGCAGCGACTCGGCGCGCTGGGCGATCCAGTCCGTTCCCACCCGCCTGCCCTCCAGCGTCAGGAGATCGCCGTTCGAGGCGGTCCAGCGACGATTGTCGTCTTCCCGCGCGGCGAGATAGGCGAGCGACGGGATGTCGACGATCAGCCGGCCGCCGGTCAGAAGATGCTGCGAGAAACGTCGCAGGACCGACAGCGCCACGGCGACGTCGTCGATCAGGGTGAACGAGCCCATGGGCAGGACGATGGCGGCGAACCGATGATCGTAGGTAAAATCATCGAACCTCTGGCGGCTGAGGTGGGGTGCGAAGCCGCCCGCGGCGCAGCGCGCGCGGCACCGATCGAGCATCTCCTCACTCGGATCGAAGCCGGCGACATCGTGGCCGGCCTGCAGCAGCGGGATCAACGCGCGGCCAGAGCCACAGGCGGGCTCGAGCACCGGACCGCCGACGCCGCACAGCCGGTCGAGGTAAAAGGCGGTGTCGGGCAGGGCGCCGACCGGCTTGTCGAGATCATAGATTTCGGCGGCGATCGAGCCGTAGCGATTGAACGCCGGGTTCATGTCGGAAGCCGCCATGGTCTCGCCCCCTCGGCTGTGGACGCCGCTCAACTGGCGAAACTACGCCGCGAAGCGACCGCCCGCCATGCCGTCAGCACCGCGTCCACGCTCAGGTCGCCGTCGTGGGCGGTGGTCGCCATCGAGCTCACCGATACGCGCATCATCCAGGCGCCGCGCCATTGCGCCGGTCCCATGAACGCCACTCCCCCGGCTTGCACGCCGGCGATCACCGCGAGGGTCAGGCGGTCGGCGGCGGCGACCTCATCGACGCCGAAACGCACCATGAATTGGTTGAGCTCGACCGGACCGATCACTTCCACCCCGGGTTCGGCGGCCAGACGCGATGCCATCCCGGCGGCGACGGCGCAGCAGCGCTCGACGCCCTGCGCGATGCCCGAGCGGCCCAGCCGGCGAATCATCGCCCAGGTGGCGAAGCCGCGCGCCCGGCGGGAGAGCTCGGGCACATAGGCAGAGGGGTCGCGTTCGACCTCCCCGGCCGGCGGCAGGTAGCTGGCCGAGATGGCCATGGCGCGGCGATGGGCGGCTTCGTCGCGGACGATGGCGTAGCCGCAGTCATAGGGCGTCTGCAGCCATTTGTGGCCATCGGTCGCCCAGGAATCGGCGAGTTCGACGCCTTCGACCAGCCTGGCGCGCGAGGGGCAGGCGCGCGCCCACAGGCCGAAGGCCCCATCGACATGCAACCAGCCCTGCCGGGCGTGGGTCAGGGCGGCGATCTCGGGGAACGGGTCGCTGACCCCGGTGTTGATCTGGCCGGCCTGGGCAATGGCGATCAGGGGGCCAGGGACCTCCTCGACGGCCCGGGCGAAGTCCGCGGCCAGCATGCGGCCCTCGGCGTCGACCGCCACCCGGCTGACCCGGCTGGCGCCGAAGCCGAGATAGCGCAGCGCCGAGAACACCGTGGCGTGGGCGTCGGCCCCGACCACCACCGTCACCGGCGGGGCGCCGAACAGGCCGTCGCCTTCGACATCCCAGCCGACCCGGCGCAGCACCTCGCCGCGCGCCGCCGCCAGGCAGACGAAGTTGGCCACCGTGGCCCCGGTGACGAACCCGACCGACGAGGCCCGCGGCAGAGCGAGCAGGTCCAGAAGCCAGTCGGCCGCCACCGCCTCGACCGCCGCGGCCGCCGGAGCGGCGACCAGATTGCCGGCGTTCTGGCCCCAGGCCGCGGTGAGCCAGTCGGCGGCAACGCCGGTCGGATGCGAGCCGCCGATCACCCAGCCGAAAAACCGCGGGCCGGCGGACGGGCGGATGCCGGGGCCGGCGAGCGCGACGAGGTCTTCGATGATCCGCGGTCCGGC
This sequence comes from uncultured Alphaproteobacteria bacterium, assembly GCA_963828365.1. Lineage (GTDB taxonomy): Bacteria > Pseudomonadota > Alphaproteobacteria > Caulobacterales > Caulobacteraceae > Acaudatibacter. The sequence goes on from CAWHEE010000028.1 coordinate 210,666, forward strand.
CTCGCCGTGCTCGGGCGTCGGCGCGCTGAAGGAACTCCTCAGCTCCGCATACGACGCAACGGAAGCGCGGGGTGATTGCGCGACGTGCGCACGGTAGTCGATCGCCCGCCGCGCGGCCAGCGCAAGCGCTTCCAGGTCCGGGCCGGTCTCGTCGCTCATCGTCGCCCTCGGTGCTCGATCCGCCAACTCACCCGGATTCTATGGACCCTACGCGCTCGCGGCCAGAGGAGACCAATCCGGCGCCACATCGGCGGGACCTCGGCGTCAGCTGCCGCATCGCCCCTGGCGCAAGGCCTGCATGATCGCTTCCGACAGGCGAGCCTCGTCATAGGGCTTGCCGAGTACCCGCAGCCGGCCGGCGGCGGGCAGGTTCAACCTTTGAGCGGTGTAGCCGGAGGTCAGCAGGACCGGAAGCTCCGGAGCGATCCTTTCGACCTCGCGGGCCAGTTCGACGCCGTTCATGCCCTCAGGCAGGATGACGTCGCTGAACACCAGATCGATGCCGCCGCGGGCGACGCTTTCCAGGGCCGCCCGTCCCGAGCCGGCTTCGAGGGTGCGATATCCCAGATCCACCAGCATCGCCGAGGTGGTGGCCCGAACCGCCGGGTCGTCCTCGACGACCAGCACCGTCGCCGCCCCCTCGATGCGCACGGCCGTGACAGCCGCACTGGCCTCCCGAGGGGCCGGGTCGGTGCGCGGCAGGTGAATCATCACACAGGCGCCCTGGCCGACCTCGCTCTCGATCGACACGAAACCGCCGGATTGCTTGGCGAATCCGTAGACCTGGCTGAGGCCCAGACCGGTGCCGCGGCCGACCTCCTTGGTGGTGAAGAACGGCTCGAAAGCGCGGCCGAGCACCTCGGGGGTCATCCCAATGCCGGTGTCGCCGACCGAGACGACCACAAAATCGCCGGCGGCGACCTGCCAGTGCAGGGCCTCGTCCTCGTCGATGCGGCGACAGGAGGTGGCGAGAGTCAACACGCCGCCGCGCGGCATGGCGTCGCGCGCGTTGATCGCGAGGTTGAGGACCGCGGTTTCCAGCTGATGCGGGTCGGCGCGGCAATGCCAGTCGCCGCCATCCCCCGCGACGCGCAGGGCGATGTCCTCGCGCAGGGCGCGCTCGATCAGACGCCGGCAGGACGGTGCGAAATCCCGCACCGAGATGACCTCCACTCTCAGGTCCTGCCGCCTCGCGAAGGCGAGCAATTGCTGGTTGAGCGCACCGCCGCGAGCCACGCCTTCGGCCGCCGCGTCGAGCAGACGGGTCACGGCCGGCTCGGCCGGCACCCGTCGACGCAGCATTTCCAGGCTGCCGCCGATGATCATCAGCAGATTGTTGAAATCATGGGCGATGCCGCCGGTCAGCTGACCCACGGCCTCCATCTTCTGGCTCTGTCGCAGGCTCTCCTCGACGCGCTCGCGCTCGGCGATGCCTTCGGCGACCCGGCGTTCCAGGGTTTCGTTGAGTTCCTGCAATTCCGAGGCCCGCCGGTCGAGCTCGGCATACAGCGCCACGACCCCCTTGTTGGTTCGTTCGAGCTCCTCGCTCAGGTTGAAGGCCTCGATGCGGCGGGCCTCCAGGGCCTCCAGGCTGCGCAGCAATTCCTGATTCTGCGCGCGCAGCTCGGCCATCGGGTCACCGGCCGCCTCCTGGGTCAAGGCCCGGGCGATCGCGCCCAAGGTGTCGGCCAGCACCGGCGGGCGGCGTTTGGTCAACGCCTTGGTCAACACGACCACCGCGCCGAATCCGGCCTGGCTTTCCACACTGAAGCCGTCCATCAGCCGACGCGCGCCGGCAATGCCCAGCCCCAGGCCGTGCTCGCTGGCGAAACGCCCCTCGAGCACCGCGGGCAAATCCTGGAAGCCCGGTCCGCGATCGAGGACACGAACCAGGAGGACCTCCGGTGCGCGGCGGCCGCCCAGGCCGAACTCAACTCGGCCACCACCGCCATAGGTGTGAGCATTGCGCGCGATTTCCGAGGTGGCGGTGGCGATCCGCGTCTGATCCTGGGTCTCGAACCCCAGCAATTCGGCGATGCGCCGCGCCCGCTGACGCACGCTGACGATGTCGGCTTCGCGCTCGAGAGCCACGGTCAGGATCGGCCAGGTCTTCATCACGCCGCTCTTCATCGGGCCGGCTTCAGGGGGCCGCGCGCCGCGCCACCAGGACGGTGACATCGTCATTTCGACGGCAGAAATCCCGGTAGAGGATCCCGGCGATCAGGCTGGGGTGGCGTGCTCGCAGGCCGGGATAGGCGTCCAGTCCCCAGCTGGTCGCCAGGCCGTCCGACGCCAACACGACCAGGGCCTCGCCGGGCGAGGGATAGACGAACGGCCGCGCCTGTTTCAGCGTGTGGCCGAGGGTGCCGTTGTAGCACACCATGCGGCGGACGCCTTCGTCGCTGATCGCCACCCCCGCGACATTGCCGACGCCGATGAAGGTGACATCCTGGCGATCGTCGCGAAGCTCGATCGCCGATGCGGCCGCGCCGCGTGTCGATCGCAAGGCCAGATGCAGGCGCTGCATCAATTCGGTGGACGGCGCGGGCTGGCCCGATCCGTAGGCTTTCAGGGCGGTATGCGCGGCGCTGGCGGCGAGCGGTCCGTGACCCAGGCCGTCGACGACCAAAGCGAACAAACCATCGGCCGTCGTTCGCACCGCCCACGCGTCGCCACAGGCCTCTTCGCCGAATTTAGGCAGGCTCACCGCTCCCCAACGGGGAAAGGCGGCCTGACGCGACTGCCCGCCGCCGACCCGGGAGATCCGCGCGAGAATCGCCGTTCCGCGGCCAGGCGCGGACCAGATGTCCATGGCCCGCGACTGGCGGGCGATGGCGCCGAGGCCGGTGCCCGGACTTCCGGCGGTGGAATGGCCGTCACGCATTGCCGCGGTGAGGTCGGCGATGCCGGGCCCCTTGTCCAGCGCCAGGCATTCCACCTCGGGCCCGGCGCCGTCGTCGACCACGCCGAGGATCACTTCGCCGCCGCCGGCATGCTTGAACAGATTGCTGGCCAGTTCGGTGGCCACGATCGAGACGCGACCGACACTGGCCGCATCGAGGCCGATCGAGGTCGCCAGGCGGGCCGCGAGGCGCCTGACCTCGGCGACCTGACTTTCATCGACCACCGCCACCGCGCGCATGTTCATTTCCAGCGCGCGATCATGACCGTGGTGCCTTGTCCGACCACCGAATGGATGGAGAATTCGTTGCTTAGCCGCTTGGCGCCGCTCAGGCCGAGACCCAGGCCGCCGCCGGAGGTGAAGCCGTCGGTCAGGGCCTGTTCGATGTCGCCGATGCCGGGCCCATGATCCTCGAAGGTCAGCCGCACCCCCCGGCGGCCACCGTTCTGCAGCAGCTCGATCCGCACGAAGCCGCCGCCGCCGTAATCCAGGGTGTTGCGGGCCAGTTCGCTGGCGGCGGTGATGATCTTGGTCTGGTCGACAAGACCGAGTCCCGCCTCGACGGCGCGCACCCGGGTCTGCTGGCGAACGCGGACGACGTCATCGGATGTGGCGATAGGTAGCGTGTCAGTCGTCATCGGTCAGGGTCTGGACCGCGACGGTCTCGAACCGGTCCAGTCTATCCTGTAGGAGGACCATGCCGCGCTCGACGTTCAGGGCCGTCTTCACGCCGGTCAGTTCGAGTCCGAGTTCGACCAGAGTGATCGCCACCGCCGGCCGCATGCCGACGACGACGGTCTCCGCGTCGAGCATCCGCGACACGGCGGCGATATTGTCGAGCATCCGGCCCATGAACGAATCCACGATGTCGAGGCCGGAGATGTCGATCAGCACGCCGCGCGCCCGGGTCGCGACGATCTTCGCGGAGAGGTCCTCTTCCAGGGCGGTCGCGAGACGATCGTGCATATCGACCTGCACGGTGACCAGCAGGGCCCGCCCGAGCTTGAGGATCGGAATTCGATCCATGGTTCAGGCCCTCGGCGACTTGACCGCGACCACGGTCCGTCCAGTCCTCTGCAGCGCGAGAGCGAACGCATCGGCCAGGGAGGCCTTGGAGACCACGCTGAGCTCGACACCGAGATGCACCATGGTCTGGGCGATCTGCGGCCGGATGCCGGAGATGATGCAGTCCGCGCCCATCAGGCGCGCCGCCGCGATGGTCTTCAGCAGATGCTGGGCGACCAGGGTGTCGACGGTGGGCACGCCGGTGATGTCGATGATGGCGATCTCGGCGGCCTGGTCGACGATGGCCTGCAGCAGGTTTTCCATCACCACCTGGGTTCGGGAGGAATCCAGGGTGCCGATCAGCGGCAGGGCCAGCACGCCTTCCCACAGCTGCACCACCGGGGTCGACAGCTCGGCGATCTCCTGCTGTTGGCGCAGGATGACCTCTTCGCGGGATTGCTGATAGATCTCCGTGGTGTAGAGGCCGAGGTCGTCGAGCAGCAGAGACAGGTGGACGGTTTCGCGCAGGGCGGCGGGGGGATCGGCGCTCATCTCACGCTGAACCAGTTCGAACAGCGGCTGCTTGACGGAAAACACGAAGGTCGCGGTTTCGCTCGGACTGAACCCCTGGGTGGCGCGGCCGCGGGAAACCTCGTCGAGGAGCTCGCGCACGCCGGCAAAGGCGGCGTTCTCGATATTCCGGCCGTCGGTCCGCGATAGCGCGGCCTTCAGCGCGTCGATGAACCGCCTACACTGGGTCTGAAGTTCGGCCTCCCTGATCCGGCCGCCCCCGTCGCCGCCGGTCTGCTGCAGCCGTTTCGCCCATGACGCGAGTAGCTCATCGGCGTGTCTATCCAGAATTTCGCTCACGGTGGTGGTCCGGTCGTTCATTCATGGCTCCGCCTGGGTCCGGTCCCTGGCGGATACCCGTTTTGGTTGTTATTTGGTCCATGGCTGGGATTGCGCCAAGGCAATCAACGAACAAGATCGCGTGCGGTTGCGGACGTCGCGCGCCCCGGGCTGGAGGCATGCCGGCGATTTCGCGCTAAGACGGCGACATGACCTCGCCCGCGATCCTGGCCGTCGAACGGCTGTGCAAGTCCTACGGCGCCGCTGAAGGCGGTCGACGACGTCGGCTTTCACGTCGCGCCCGGCGAGATCGTCGGCCTGGTCGGCCCCAATGGGGCGGGCAAGACCACGACCATCAACATGATCCTGGGCGTGCTTCGGCCGACGGCCGGGCGGATCGAGATCGACGGGCGTGGACCTGGCGGCCGATCGCCGCCGCGCCCTGGGCCGCACCAATTTCGCCGCCGTCTACGCGCCGCTGCCCGGCAATCTGACCGTCGAGCAGAACCTGCGGGTGTTCGGCATGATCTACGGGGTCGAAGGCCTGTCGGCGCGGATCGAGGAACTGCTCGCGCCTGTTCGACCTCGGCCGATTCCGCAAGACCAAGCGCCGGCGTGCTGTCGTCGGGCGAGCAGACGCGGCTGTCGCCTGGCCAAGGCGATGCTCAACCGGCCCCGGCTGCTGCTGCTGGACGAGCCGACCGCCTCGATCGACCCTTCGAACGCTCGCGACATCCGCGGCGGCGATCGCCGATTTCGTGGAAGCGGTCACGGCGGCGTGCTGTGGACCAGCCACAACATGTACGAGGTCGAGGCGGTCTGCGACCGGGTGCTGTTCCTTTCGCGCGGCAAGATCCTGCTGGAGGGCGACCCGAAGACCTTGCCCGGCGAGCACGGGGCCGCCAGCCTGGACGACCTGTTCGTCGCGGTGGCCCACGACGCGCCGCGAAGAGCGGAGCCAGCAACATGAACCCGTCGCGCGTCGCCGCCATCGTCCTGCGCCAGATCTATCTCTACCGCGGCAGCCCGCAGCGCGTCCTGCCGATCTTCGCCTGGGTGGCGGTGGACATCCTGCTGTGGGGCTTCATCAGCCGCTATCTGAATTCCGTGGCCCATGCGGGCTTCAATTTCGTGCCGGCCCTGCTGGGCGCGGTGCTGCTGTGGGACTTCCTCACCCGGGTGATGCAGGGGGTGACCATGGCGTTCTTCGAGGACGTCTGGTCGCGCAACTTCCTCAATTTCTTCGCCTCGCCGCTGGGCATATCGGAATATCTGGCCGGTCTGGTGACCACCGGCGATCGTGACCAGCCTCGTGGGGCTGGTGGTCATGCTGGTCCTGGCCTGGGCGGCGTTCGGCCTGTCGTTCCTGGCCTATGGCGTTGCCCTGGCCCCGTTCCTGATGGTGCTTTTCCTGACCGGCATAGCGCTGGGCATCACCGGGGCCGCGATCGTGCTGCGCTTTGGTCCGGCCTCGGAGTGGTTGATCTGGCCGATCCCGTCGCTGATCTCGCCGTTCGCCGGGGTGTTCTATCCGGTGTCGGTGCTGCCGGGCTGGATGCAGCGCGGTGTCGCGCGCCCTGCCGCCGTCCTATGTGTTCGAGGGCATGCGCGCGTCGGTGGCCGGCCACGCCACGCCATGGGACCGCCCTTGCCCTCGGCGGCGGCGCTGGCGGTCGGCTATGTCGGCCTGGCCTGCGCTACTCTTCGCCGCCGTCTATCGCCATGCGATCCGCCAGGGCCTGATCGCCCGCTACAGCGCCGAGAGCGTCAGCTAGGGCGCGTCTTCCCGGGCGGCGGGCCCGCCGCGCCCGGGCCGGCCGGAGCGATCCAGGCGGCGAGGTCCCACCGTTGCGGATGCCGAGCAGCAAAAGCACCAGCAGCAGCCCGGCCATGGCGAAGGGCGGCCAGGAGGCCGGCGCCAGCACGGCGGCGGCGGCGATGACGGCGCTCAGCCCCACATAATGCGCGATCGGCGCCGCTCCCCGCGCGCGGCCTCATTCCAGCAGAGGCAAAAATTGTGCATAGGCGACGCGGGGGCACGAGGTCGTGGGTCCGCCAGGAGATGCGCGTGAGCAGAGTACTCGTCACCGGTGGTTCAGGGTTCATCGGCAGCCATTGCCTGATCCAGCTTCTGGAGGCCGGGCATGAGGTAAGCACGACCGTTCGCAACCTCGACCGCGAACCGCGGGTGCGCGAGATGCTCGCTCACGGTGGCGCGGGCGATCCCGGCGACCGGCTACGCTTCCATGCCGCGGACCTGGAGAGCGACGCGGGCTGGCCCGAGGCCGTGGCCGGTTGCGACTATGTCCTGCACGTCGCCTCGCCATTTCCCGACACCGTGCCGAAAGACGAAAACGAGTTGATCGCGCCGGCCAGGGACGGCGCGGTGCGGGTGCTGCGAGCCGCCCGCGACGCTGGGGTCAAGCGCGTGGTGCTGACCTCCTCGTTCGCCGCCATCGGCTATGGGGCCAGGAAGGATCGCACCGGGATTTTCACCGAGGCCGACTGGACCGACCCGAACGCCGCCGACGTGCAGGCCTATACGAAGTCAAAGACCCTGGCCGAGCGCGCGGCCTGGGATTTCATGGCGCGGGAAGCCGGGGCGCTGGAACTCGCGGTGGTCAACCCGGTCGGCGTGTTGGGCCCGGTGCTCGGCGCGGATACCTCTACATCGATCCTGATCGTCAAGCGGCTGATGGACGGCAGTATCCCCGGCTGCCCAAAGCTGTATTTCGGCGTGGTCGACGTGCGCGATGTCGCCGACCTGCATATCCGCGCCATGACCGACCCGGCGGCCAAGGGCGAGCGTTTCCTGGCGGTGGCCGGGGACTTCATGTCGATGCTGCAGATAGCAAAGGTCCTCAAGGCCAACCTAGGCGCGGCGGCCAGCCGGACACCGACCCGGGAACTGCCCGACTGGCTGCTGCGCCTGATGGCGGTGTTCGACCCTCAGGTACGCCAGATCGTGCCGGAACTGGGCAAACACAAGAACGCCAGCAACGAGAAAGCCCGCCGGCTGCTCGGCTGGAATCCACGTTCGAACGAGGAGTGCATCCTGGCCACCGCCCGGAGCCTGATGGCGCTCCCACAGGCGGACAACGGCGTCGGCGATCCCGTTCATCCCTTCTCGCGGAAGAAGAATTCGGAGACGTCGATTTTTGAACGGGTAAACGGGAACTAATCGAGTTGGCGGCGGCGAAGGTCTCAAAAACGAAAGTGACCATTAGCGAAGCATCCCCGGCCCTTCCCCCGCCGGCGAATTGTTGTCAGGCAAGTCAGCGGCGCCGGTGGCGCTCCGGCGGATCTCCCCATGCTCATTCCCGGAGAGCCAGGCGCGGTGAAGCGACGGCGGCAGGAATCGGCCGGGTTCGCACCCGGTGAGCTCGAAAATCGCGACCCAGGCAGCGACGGCGGCCGCTGCCGGACCCGGCACGGGCAGGCCGGCGAACCAGCGGGAGACCGACGAGCGGTCCACCCCCAGGGCTTCGGACAACCGGGACATCCAGCCCCGATCGCCGAACAGGAGGATGGCCGCCCGCCGGAGCTCCTCGGCCGTCAAGGACGGGCCTCTCCCGCCGCCAGCGCCTCATGATCGTGCATGAAGCGCAGGACGGCTTCGGAGAAGCCGTCGATGTGGGTCCAGGCCCCGTAGCCGACGCCGTTGCTGGGCGCTGGCGACGTTGACCAGATAGGCCTTCGCCGCCCTCGGCGCGGGGACCGGCGCGGCCGCCTGCTCGTCGGTGACGACGATCAGGCGGTCGTGCTTCAGGCGATTGACGTGGTCGACCGCCTTGCCCAGATCCGTCCCGCCGTGCGGCTGCGAGCGGACGATGGCGTCCACTCCCGCCATGCCGCGCCGCGCCGGAACCTCCACCACCGCGTTGGAGAAGGTGAAGACCCGCAAGTCGCCGGAGGACGAGAGACGGCGAGCGTCGCCGCCGCGTCCATCCGCGTCAGGTCCGATCGCGCCGATAAGCGCGCGTCCATCGACCCGGACACGTCGACCAGCACGATGCGTCCGTCCACTGAACACTGGCCCTTCGAGCACGGCCTCCATCAGCGCTTCGTCGAGCCAGGGCTCGAAGCGCGGCGCGGCGCGGGCCGCCGCCACGAAGCGGAACGGCAGCACGCGATGGGCGCCCTTGCGCGCCAGGATGGCCTCGCGCACCAGGACCTCGTCGACACCGGCCTGATCCATGTTGCGCAGGTTGCGCAGCAGGGCCAGGTAGCCGAGCCTGCCCTCCGTCAGCAGCCGCTCGAAAGTCTCGCGCTTGTCGGCCCCGCCGGAAAGCGAGACTTCCCAGGTGTCCGGCGACGGCAGAGCTACGCTCGGCGACAGCTGCTTCCACAGCGTGGCCTGCGCCGCGTCGCTGCGGCCTGGCATGAACCAGGAACAGCACGTCGCGCAGCTTGATCGGCGCCATCGCGATCGTATTTGGCGAGCTGATAGGCGTCGAACTTGGCGAACGCTCGGGCCAGACCGAGCTTCAGCTGCTTGCGAGAGCGGCCGGCCGTTGCGCTGCTGCTGCGGGCCGAGACGTCCGCCCAGTAGAGCCGAGCAACTCGGTGAGTTCGTCGGCGACGCTGGATGACGCGTTCGATGGTGGCTCGGCGACCAGCGGCGATCCCGAGCCGGTGCGGCGTCAGGGCCGCCAGCAACAGCAAAGGCGCATGGCGCAGCTTGAACACCTCCCGCGCCTCGACCGCCAGGGCGGCCAGGACGCGTCGGGCGGGACATCGGCGGCGAGCGCGGCGATGCGATCGGCGATGGCGACGCCGTCCTCGTAGAACTCGTCCTCCCACAGGAAGCACGACGCCACGGACCGGCGCAGGCGCTGTTCCGCCGTCAAGGTAGCAGCCGGCGCGCCCTCATGCGTGATGTCCAGACCGACCGGCGCGCCAGGGCGCGAAAATGTTCAGCCGCATGGGGCAGCCTCCTCGAAAGCATCGTGACAGGCACGAATTGACCCGGTGGGTGATGGACGGCGCGACGTCGCCTCCATCATACCGGCCGGGACCGGAGGATCAGGAGGCGGCGCGCGGGCCGCGGGTGATCGGGCGTCTCACCATCGGAAGAAGCGGTCTTTCCATCGCCGACGAATACAGCCGCCCAGGGACCCGAGCGGCGGGGAGGCCAATAGCAGATTTGTTGCGCCACGCAACAAGACTTTTCGCGTGCCCGGCGTCCCGACGGACGTTCGTGGGGAATGATCGGCTCGGGAAGGGCGTTTCCCCGGACGTACGCCACGTCCGGACCTCGACCCCTGAAGGCCGGGCCGCCCTGTCTACGGGAGCGATGAACCCCTCGCCTGTCGCCGCCACGAACGTCCGTCGGCATCCACCTGGGGAAAGGCGACCCTCGGCTCGTCCCCATGACAGGGACACGGCGCGCGCCCGAGGGCCGCCTTCCGTCGCCCGAAGAACCCGAAGGTCTACACCACCAGAAGAGACGCCCCGACGGGGAACAGGCGAGTGCGGTCTGATGCTCTACCAGCTGAGCTACACGAGACTTGCGCCCCGCGCCGGGGGTCGAACCCGAGACCGTCAGATTATGAGTTGATGAACCCGCACTCTACGCCGCCGTCAGGACCCGCCTCCGGAGAGGCGGGAGCGCGGCAATAGTCGAGCGCGTTGCGTGACGCAACAAAATTGTTGGCGACGCCCACGATTTTCGTGCTGAGAGGGCGCGCCTCCAAGGATGAGAGCCATGTCGTCGGCAAGAACCCAGATGCCCGCTGTCCAAAAACTCGATCGACTGGTCGAGGGTGCGGACGCGTGCGCGTGGAGGGGCTAGCCGACGGGATCTGAAAATCCCTGGTGCAACCAAGACCCCCTCCCGGCCCGGCCTGGAGGGGGTCTTCGTTTCCGGAGAATCCATTCCAAGCCGCGCCGGGAGGGGGCTGTGCAGGAAAGGATGGCCCGATGGCGGATTTGAAATGATCGAGAGTGCGTGGCGCGCCGATCAAGGCGTGGACGCGGGGCGTGCCCATCGAGGACGCGGCCATGGCGCAGCTGCGCAATGTCGCCAGCCTGCCGTTCATCCACAGCCAGTGGCGGTGATGCCCGACGTGCACTGGGGCATGGGCGCGACCGTGGGCTCGGTGATCCCGACCATCGGCGCGATCATCCCGGCGGCCGTGGGCGTGGACATCGGCTGCGGGATGATGGCGGTGCGGACCTCGATCCGGGCCGAGCACTGCCCGGACGACCTGACGGGCGTGCGCAGCGCGATCGAGGCGGCGGTCCCCATGGGCGGACCGACAACGGCGGCCGCAACGACGTCGGCGCCTGGCCGGACGATCCGCCGGCCTCGGCGAGTCGGCGAGTGGGCCGAGCTCGAGGCCGGCTACGCCGCCGTGGTCGAGAAGCACCCCAAGGCCGCGCATCCGCGCGGTCTCGGCCACCTCGGCACGCTGGGAACCGGCAACCACTTCATCGAGCTTTGCCTCGACGAGGCGGGCGACGTGTGGGTGATGCTGCACTCCGGGTCGCGCGGCGTCGGAAACCGGATCGGGACCTATTCATCGAACGGGCCAAGAAGGACATGCGCCGGTGGTTCATCAACCTGCCGGATCAGGACTTGGCCTATTTCCCGAAGGGACGGAGGACTTCGACGACTACATCAAGGCGGTGAGCTGGGCGCAGCGCTACGCGCGGGCCAACCGCGAGGTGATGATGGAGGCGGTGTCTGACGGTCGCTGCGCGTCGATCTTCCCGGACCTGACGGCCACCGAGGAGGCGGTGAACTGCCACCACAACTACGTCGTCGCAGGAGCACCACTTCGGCAAGGACGTCTTGGTCACCCGCAAGGGCGCGGTGCGCGCGGGCGAAGGCGAGCTCGGGATCATCCCGGGCTCGATGGGCGCGAAGTCGTTCATCGTGCGGGGCAAGGGCAACCGCGAAGTCGTTCTGCACCTGCTCGCACGGGCGGGCCGGGCCATGAGCCGCACCGAGGCCAAGCGGCGGTTCACCCTCGAGGACCACGTGCGCGGCCACCGCAAGGCGTGGAATGCCGCAAGGACGCCGAGGTGATCGACGAGACGCCGATGGCCTACAAGGACATCGACGCGGTGATGGCCGCCCAGGCCGACCTGGTGGAGATCGTCCACACCCTGCGTCAGGTCGTGTGCGTAAAGGGCTGACGCGCGAGCGAGGACCCGTCCACCGTCCGGCGGGCGGGTCCTTTGCGCGTGCTGTTCATCTGCAGCCGCAACCGCCGCCGCAGTCCGACGGCGGAAGCGGTGTTTGGCGGCCGCGACGATCTGGAGGCCGTCTCCGCGGGCCTGGCGCCGGACGCGGAGGAGGCCGTGACGCCGGACATGATCGAGTGGGCGGACCTGATCTGCGTCATGAGAAGTGCCCACGTCGCGCCAGACTTCAGCGTCGCTTCGCGCCCACCTGTCCGTCACGCCCGCCTCATCTGCCTCGATATCCCGGACAGAGTACGAGTTCATGGACGCAACGCTTGTCACGCGGCTGGAGCGCGCGGTCGCCCCTTTACTGGCCGATCGCCTGCACCATGCGTCGGTTGTCAAGCATCGCCGATCCATAGCGTAAAAGTCGGGCAGAGGCGCGCCCCCCGCGCCGGCGCCGACTGGAGGAACCCGGCGGTCCAGGACCGCACTCAGTAGCGGTAGTGATCCGGCTTGAAGGGGCCTTGGGTGGGGACGCCGATATAGCTGGCCTGCTCGTCGGAGAGTTTGGTGAGTTTTGCGCCGAGCTTGTCGAGGTGCAGCATCGCGACCTTTTCGTCGAGATGCTTGGGCAAAGTGTAGACCTTGGTGTCATAAGAGGCGGCGTTGGTCCACAGTTCGATCTGGGCCAGGGTCTGGTTGGTGAAGCTGGCGCTCATCACGAAGCTGGGGTGGCCGGTGGCGTTGCCGAGGTTGACCAGCCGGCCTTCGGACAACACGATGATCTTCTTGCCGTCTGGAAACTCGACGTGGTGGACCTGCGGCTTGATCTCGTCCCACTTGTAGTTGCGCAGGCCGGAGATCTGAATTTCGCGAGTCGAAGTGGCCGATATTGCAGACGATGGCGTTGTTCTTCATCCCGCGCATGTGCTCGACGGTGATGACGTCCTTGTTGCCGGTGGCGGTGACGAAGATGTCGGCGCTCTTCAGCGCTGTCCTCGAGGGTGCGGACCTCGTAGCCCTCCATCGCCGCCTGCAGGGCGCAGATCGGGTCGATCTCGGTCACGATCACCCGGGCGCCGCCCTGGCGCAGCGAGGCGGACGAGCCCTTGCCGACGTCGCCGTAGCCGCAGACGACGGCGACCTTGCCGGCGAGCATGACGTCGGTGCCGCGGCGGATGGCGTCGACCAGGCTCTCGCGGCAACCGTAGAGATTGTCGAATTTGGATTTGGTGACGCTGTCGTTGACGTTGATCGCGGCGAACGGCAATTCGCCGCGCTCGGCCATCTGATACAGCCGATGCACGCCGGTGGTGGTTTCCTCGGAGACGCCTTTGATCGAGGCGCGGATGGCCGAATAGAAACCGGGCTTTTCCTTCAGGTAGCGCTTCATCACCGCATAGAGCGCCTCCTCTTCCTCGTTGGCCGGATGATCGAGAACGCTCGGATCCTGTTCGGCCTTTGGCCCGAGAACGCAAAGCAAGGTGGCGTCGCCACCGTCGTCGAGGATCAGATTGGGATAGCCGCCGTCGCTCCACTCGAAGATCTTGTGGGCGTAGTCCCAGTACTCGGTGCAGGGTTTCGCCCTTGATGGCGAATACCGGGGTGCCGGTGACGGCGATGGCCGCGGCGGCATGATCCTGGGTCGAGAAGATATTGCAGGACGCCCAGCGAACCTCGGCGCCCAGCGCCTGCAAGGTTTCGATCAGCACCGCGGTCTGGATGGTCATGTGCAGCGAGCCGGCGATGCGAGCGCCCGCTCAGCGGTTTGGCGTCGCCGAACTCGGCGCGAACCGCCATCAGGCCCGGCATCTCGGTCTCCGCAATGTCGATTTCCTTGCGGCCCCACGGGGCGAGGGCGATGTCCTTGACGATGTAGTCGGCCACGAAAGGCTCCTGCTGTCGGTGAGGCGTCTGTATAGACGCGCGATCGCCCAGGGGCAATGAGGATATAAGGATATCTTTATGTCTCCGGGCTTGGCGGCGCCGCCGAGCGGGGCTACTGACGCGCTCCCACGCCGGAGCATCGCATGGACGTCACCGATCCCGCCCAACCGCGCCAAGACTGGCGGCTCGCCGAGGTCGAGGCACTGTTCGACCTGCCGTTCACCGAACTGGTGTATCAGGCCGCCAGCATCCACCGTCGCTGGTTCAATCCCTGCGAAATCCAGATCTCCCGCCTGTTGTCGATCAAGACCGGCGGCTGCCCGGAGAATTGCGGCTATTGCAGTCAGTCGCAGAGCTTCAAGACCGGGGTGGCGGCCTCGAAGCTGATGGACGTCGACGCGGTGGTGGCCGAAGCGGCGGAGGCGAAGGCGGGCGGGGCGCAACGCTTCTGCATGGGGGCGGCCTGGCGGGAGGTGAAGGATCGCGACCTGCCGCACCTGACGCGCATGCTGCAGGGGGTGAAGGCCCTGGGGCTGGAAACCTGCATGACCCTGGGCATGCTCGAACCGGACCAGGCCCGCAGCCTCAGGTTGGCCGGCCTCGATTACTACAATCACAACCTCGACACCGGGCCCGACTACTACGCGAGCGTGGTGACGACCCGAACCTATCATGACCGCCTGGAAACCCTGGCCGCGGTCCGCGAAGCGGGTATCGCCACCTGCTGCGGCGGGATCGTCGGCATGGGCGAGACCCGTCGCGACCGCGCGGGCCTGCTGCACGCCCTGGCGACCCTGCCGGCGCATCCCGACAGTCTGCCGATCAACGATCTGGTCCCCGTCGCCGGCACGCCGCTCGGGGAATCGCCGCCGCTCGATCCCTTGGAATTTGTGCGCACCATAGCCGTGGCGCGGATCGTCTGCCCCAAATCGGTGGTGCGCCTGGCGGCCGGGCGCACCCACATGAGCCGCGAGCAGCAGGCCCTGTGCTTCCTGGCCGGGGCCAGTTCGATCTTCGTCGGCGGCAAACTGCTGACGACGGCGAACCCGGAACTGGACGAGGACGCGCGCCTGATGGCGGATCTGGGCTTGCGAGCCGATATCGGCGATCCCGGCCCCGGCGCTTGCGTAGACTCCGCCAAGCGGCCCGCGGCAGGATCAGCGATCTTCCTGGAAGCGACCCGCCACCAGTCTGGACAGGGCGTCGACCGCCTCGCGCGCCTGAGGGCCGCGCGCGCTGATGGTGACGGTCGAGCCGATTCCGGCGGCCAGCATCATCAGGCCCATGATCGACTGAGCGTCGACGGTGTGTTCGTCCTTGGTGACTTCGATCTCGGCATCGAATTCGCCGGCGAGCTTGACGAACTTCGCCGACGCCCGCGCATGCAAGCCGCGTTCATTGACGATCTCGACCACGGCCGATGCGCTACTGGCGGATGGGCTCACTTCTCACCGGCTAGAACGTAGGAGGCGACCGAGATGTATTTTCGCCCTGCCTCCTGCGCGTGGGCGACGCAGGTCGCCAGCGGCTCCCGCGCCCCGCAGGCTGGCCAGTTTGATCAGCATGGGCAGGTTCAGGCCGGCGATGACCTCCGCCTTGGTCTGCTCCATGACCGAAATCGCCAGATTGGACGGCGTACCACCGAACATGTCGGTGAGCAGGATCACGCCCTGTCCCTGATCGACCTGCTCGCAGGCCTTGAAAATGTCTCGCCGCCGCCGCTCCATGTCGTCATCCGGTCCGATGCAGATGGCGGCCACGGCCTCCTGGGGGCCGACCACGTGCTCCATGGCGTAGAGGAATTCCTCCGCCAGGCGACCGTGGGTCACGATCACGAGTCCGATCATGCGACAGGCCCCACAGGCAACCCTCTACGCCCCCGCGCGCCCGGCGAGCGGCGCGAAGCCGGCTTGATAACCCCTTAGCGGGCCGGCTCCAAGATGCTGCAGAGCGAGAATCAGTTTCGCCGCCGCGGAAACCTCGAACGGCAAAGATGTCGATCACCGGCGTCGCCACGCCCAGAAGGCTCTCGCCTCGATCCTCGGGAACCCGTTCGATCGTCGCCGGAGCATCGGCGCAGCGAACGATCAGGGGAACCGGCGCCATCCGAAGCGATGGAAAACTCGTGACGCCCAAACCGCGAACTTCCATGAGGCTTTCGAGAGCCGCCGGCGCGCGGCCGAACAGTCGCCCCGCCGAGGCGAACACCAGCGTACGGTCGTCCGCCACCAGCCTCCGCCCATGGCCAGGCTGCGCAGCGCGAGGTCGCTCTTGCCCGCGCCGCTGCGGCCCTCGATCAGCGCGCCCCGCCAGCGACCGCGATGATGCAGGGCGACGAGGCCGGCATGTCGGATCATGCCGACGGCAGGGCCACGATGAAGCGCGCGCCGGCGATCCGGCCGTCGGACAGACGATTTTCCGCCCAGATCCGGCCGCCGTGGGCCTCGACGATCTGCCGGGCGATCGCCAGGCCAAGACCGGAATTCCCGCCGAACGCGACGCCCTTTGGGCGGGAGGTGTAGAAGCGCTCGAAGATCGTCTCGAGGTTTTCGGCCGGTATGCCTGGCCCATCGTCGTCGACCTGAATCACCACCTCGCCGCGCGCGCGACGAACCTCGATGCGCACCTCGCCGCCCGGCGGGCTGAACGAACGAGCGTTGTCGACCAGATTGCGGATGACCTGGCCAAGCGGCCCTTCCCGCGCCGAGACCCGCGCGCCGTCCTGAGACGCCGGCGCCTGATAGCGGACCCGGACGTCGCCGGGCTTCGCGGTCGCCTCATAGAAAGCGCAGATGTCGCGACAGCAGGCGCGAGGCGTCGATCGGGCGCGGCGACTCGCGGTCCGAGTTCCGCGTCCAGGCGAGACGCATTGGATATGTCGGTGATCAGCCGTTCGAGCCGACCGACGTCCTGCTGCAAGATGCCGAGCAGCCGCGCCCGCGGGGCTGGATCCTTGACCAGATCCAGGGTTTCGACCGCGGAGCGGATCGAGGTTATCGGATTGCGCAACTCGTGGGCCACGTCGGCGGCGAAACGTTCGATCGCCTCCATTCGCTCGGACAGGGCGCGGGTCATCTCTTCGAGCGAACGGGCGAGATCGCCGAGTTCGTCGCCCCGCTCGGCCAGGTCGGGCAGGGCGATGGCGCGGGCGCGGGACAGCCGAACGCGGTCGGCGGCGCGCGCCAGGCGCAACACCGGCGTCGCGATCAGCTGGGTCAGCAGCAGCGAGGAGAACAGATTTACGCGCGATCGCGATCAGAGATGAACGGCAGCAAGGCCAGCCTCTCGGCCGCGATGATCTGATCGACATCGCCGGCCTGCAGGGTCAGCACGCCCAGCACGGCGCGGACATGGTGGATCGGAATCGAGACGGAGACCACCCGCTGGCCGTCCTCGGCGAGGCGCGTGCCGGACACGGTCTCGCCGTTGAGCGCGCGGTGGACTTCGTGCGTCCAGGGCGGTGCGCGCAGAGCGGCTCGCCGGGCCATGCTCCGGCCCTGGAAGTTGAACGGCGAGGTCGTCTGGCCCGGTTTGCGCGCCGGCGGCAGGCGCTGACGTCGACGCCGATCGGCGACAACGAAGGAGTCGGCCAGCAGTTGGCCGTCCGCGTCGTACAGCCGCGCGCGTTGCGAGGCGGGATCGGGCAGGGCCTGCAGGACGTTGCTGGCATCGTCGGCCTCGAGCGCCGGCTCTGGCTCGCCGACGGTCGCGTCCTGGTCGATCACATTGGCGATGACGTGGCCCTCCAGCGACAGGCTGGCGAGGCTGGCGTTGACCAGTCCCTGGCGCAACTCGTTGAGGATCAGCGCCCCGCCGATCAGAATCGCAAGTCCAAGCACATTGAGGATGACGATCAGCCGACCGAGACGCGATCCGAGCGGCCAGCCGCCGCGCGGCGCGCCCAGGGTGGCCGCCGCCTGCGGCGTCTCGGCGCCGCGATTCGAGCGGCCCTCAGGATTCGCGGTAACGGTATCCAACACCATAGAGGGTTTCGATGGCGTCGAATTCAGGATCGACCTCGCGGAATTTCTTGCGCATGCGCTTGATGTGCGAGTCGATGGTGCGGTCATCGACGTAGACCTGATCCTCGTAGGCCGCGTCCATCAGGTTGTCGCGACTTTTCACGAAGCCGGGGCGTTGGGCCAGCGACTGCAGCAGCAGGAATTCGGTGACGGTCAGCCGCACCGGCCGCCCCTCCCAAAGGCAGTCGTGACGCGCGGGATCCAGTGTCAGCCGACCGCGCTTGATCGCCTTGGACGCCGCCATCGGCCGGGCCGCCGGCGTTGTCGACCTCCTCGGGATTGGCGCGCCGCAGCACCGCCTTCACCCGTTCGATCAGCAGGCGCTGGCTGAACGGCTTGTGGATGTAGTCGTCGGCGCCCAGATTGAAGCCGAGGATCTCATCGATCTCTTCGTCCTTCGAGGTCAGGATGATCACCGGCAGGTTGGTGGTCTGTCGCAGCCGCCGCAGCACCTCCATGCCGTCCATGCGAGGCATCTTGACGTCGAGAATGGCGAGGTCCGGTGGATCGTTTTCAAGGCCTCGAGCCCGGACGCGCCGTCGTAATAGGCCTTGACCGTGTGGCCATGGCTTTCCAGGGCCAGCGAGACAGACGTCACGATGTTTTCGTCGTCGTCGATCAGGGTGATCTTAGCCATGGATTATGCCGAAGGTCCTTTTTTGCGCCATCGGCGACAACCTAACCATTCGGCCGTGTGCCTTCAATGAACGGGATTTGCGCCTTGACCCCACAACATGTCCTCAATTGCGGCATAGCAATGTGACGAGACGCGGGCGTGCGAATCGCGCGTCGTGGTCGCTCGTCGCCTCTGCGCGCTCGCCGCATGCGAAGGGCAAGCGCGCCGACAAACATCGGCGTGTGCTGGCGCACGGTCGACCGCGGCGGCGGCGAAGCCGAGGTTTCGCGGTCGTGGCCAACGGATGTGGCCAGCCTGGACGACTGCGCCGCGCTGCTGGAGACCTATCACTTGCAGGGCGCGCGGACCTCCAACGGGGCCTTTCAGGGCTATTTCATCTTCGTCGACGACCGCGAGGTCGCGTCGTCGACCCAGGCCGACGGTTTCCGCTACCCGATCTTCCAGCCCTCGCAACGCCGCGAGATCGACGGCGACCTGCGCGGCTGATCAAGGAGCGCGCTGGGACAGGTCCCTTGACGCCGAGCGATGTCGCGGTGGAGCGGCGAAGTGAGAGCCGCGCCTAGGCGTGGGTCGCGCCTCGCCGCGGCGTCCATGATCTTCGCCAGCGTCACATCCAGCTCGGTCACGCCGTCGGCGTCGTGGGTCGCAAGCGTCACATCGACCCGGTTGTAGACGTTGAACCATTCGGGATGATGGTCGAGCTTTTCGGCCGCCAGGGCGACGCGGGTCATCCAGCCGAAGGCGGCGTTGAAATCGGCGAAGTGAAGGTCTTGGCGATGGCGTCGCGGCCGGGCGCGGCGCCCAGCCCGTCAGCCGCGCGACGGCGGCCTCGGCCCCGATGCGTCGCGGGCCGGGTCACGCGAGGCTCTCGGCGAGGGTGGGGAAGGTCAGGCCGGTGATGCCGCTCGAGATCGGCGAGAGCCTGGTCCTCGGTGACGACCTTGATCGCCTTCATGCCGAGCGCCGCGGCCGGCTTGCAGTTGATTCCGAGATCGTCGAGGTAGACGCAGGCGGCGCGGTTCGACGCCGAGCGCCTCGCACATCATCAGATAGATGCGCGGGTCGGGCTTGCGGACGCCGGCCTTCGAGCTTTCGATGACCACATCGAACTGCCGCATGATGTCGGCGGCCCGCGACCGCGCCCTGGGCGGTCGCCGACATGCTCGGCCCCGTGGCCCTGGACCATGTTGTTGGTGATGCAGCCGGTCTTGAAGTGCGCCTTGACCAGCCTGCAGGGCCGCGACCATCCGCGGCCGCACTTCGCCCGACAGCAGCGGCAGAACCTCGGCGCCCGGCACCGGATGAGCCGAGCGCCGTGACGATTCTTCGAGGAAGCCGGGTGTCGAAGCCGGCGGCGTCGATTTCCGCGCGTTCGAACATGCGCCCAGGCATTGTCGTCGGGGTTGGTGGCGTTGATCCGGCGGATGAGGTCGCGCCGGCAGGCCGTCGGCGTTCGCTTCGAAGCGGTTGAACGCCTCGAACGGTGAGGTCGTGAAGACGCCGCCGAAATCCCAGATGACCGCTTCGATGGCCACGATTTCGCTCCTCGCGCTTCAGGGGGCCGCCCGCCACCGGGCGCCGGATCACCACGGCGGATCGATGGGAGATCCGCGGGTCGCGCGGCATCAGGCCCGGACGACCTTCTTCGGCGCGGGCAGCAGGCCTTCGCGCTGGGCGCGCTTGCGGGCGAGCTTGCGGGCGCGGCGCACGGCTTCGGCCTTTTGGCGGGCGCGCTTTTCCGAGGGTTTTTCGTAGTGGACGTGCCGCTTCATTTCGCGGAACGAGCCTTCGCGCTGCATCTTCTTCTTCAGCGCTTTCAGCGCCTGGTCGACGTTGTTGTCGCGGACGAATATCTGAACCACGAGTGCTCCTGTCGGACCCCGCCCACCCGGGCGCGGGAGAGCGTTTCCGGAAGGGCCCTCCCGGAACAAGGCGGGGCTGATAGCAGAGGCGAGTCCTTTTGTCCATGCGGGCGAGAGAGCGGAAAGGCGGCGTCGCACGGGCGATGCGGCCCCCCGCCGCGGGTCCGGGCCGCGCCATACAGACGTGCCGTGACCGGCTCCGCCGTTCGCCGCGACCCTGTTCCCGCGCCCGACAGAGCGGGTGTATATGACGGCCATGACCGAAGATCACGACGCCGGCGGGATGCACTGGGCCGAGGCCACGGAGGGGCGGCTGTTGAGCGCGATGCTGACCCACGCGCCGCGGGTCGGCTGGACCAGCCGCGCGCTCGTCGCGGCGGCCCATGACGTCGGGCTTTCGCCGGCCGAGGCGGAACTGCTGGCCCCGAACGGGCCGCGCGACATGGCGGCGCTGCTGGCGCAACGGCATGACCAGGATGCGCTCGGGGCTCTGGCCGGGGTCGACCCGGCGACGCTGAAGGTTCGCGAGCGAATTCGCCTGGCGGTTCTGGCGCGGGTCGACGCGGCGATGGCCGACCTGCCGGCCACCCGCCGCTGGGTCGGCTTCCTGGCCTTGCCGGGGCGCCTGCCGCTGGCGTTGCGGTTGACGTGGGCGAGCGCCGACGCCCTTTGGCGCTGGGCGGGCGACATCGCCACCGACGAGAACCACTACAGCAAGCGGCTCCTGCTGGCGGAAATCCTCGCCTCGACCCTGGCGATCCGGCTGGCGAGCGACGAGACGGCAGCCGCAAGCCATCTCGACGCTCGCATCGCAAGGGTGATGGCGTTCGAGAAATGGAAATCGACCGTCGGGCCGGCCGAGCCCGCGCGGAAGATCGCGAGCGTGCTCGGCCGGTTACGATACTCCAGGGCCTGACCGCCTAGAAGCCCACCACCAGGCTGCCGGTGAAGCTGCGCGGGGCGCCGGGTACAGCGCGAATAAACGATGCACCGTCGTAATTACCGTCCGCCGGATTGTACAGACTGTCGGTATATCCCTCATTGAGATAGTATTTATTGGTCAGGTTGTCGGCATTGAAGGCGACCTTGATGGATTTAGCGAAGGCCATATTGTGCAACTCGAAGGTCTTCGAGATGCCAAGATCGACCAGGAAATAGGCGCCGATGGTTGCCTGGGTCGGCAGACCCGAGTTCTGCTGGTCCAGATATTGCCGGCCGACATAGCGACCGTCGACATTGACGCGCCAGCCGTCCCTCGACCAGACCCCCCCGAAATTGACCAGCGTATCGGGAACATTCGCGAGGGGCGCGCCCGCCGTGACCGAACCTGCATAGTCCGAGGTGAACGAGGAGGTGAATTTGGCCTGGTTGTAGGAATAGTTGAGATAGAGGCTGAGGTCGCCCCATGGCTGCTGGCCGAAGTCCTGGGCGAGTTGCAACTCCACCCCCTGGTAGCGCGACGTGCCGCCGTTCACGGTCGAAGTCGTACCGGTCTGGGCGTTGAACCGACTTATGAACGTATTGGTGAAATCCTCACGATACAGGTTGATCGAGGCGGAGAAGCCGGCTTGCTGGAACCGGCTCCCTAACTCGTAGTCGTTGACGTATTCCGGGTTGACCTTCACCGGCACGATCACGTTGTTGCCATTGGCGTCGGTCTGGAAGGCCCCATAGTAGGCCGAGATTTCGGGGAATTTCACGTTTTCCCCCCAGGAGCCGTAGACCGCGATGTGGTCGGTGAGCTTGTAGTTGAGGCCGACGGTCGGCGAAACGAAGTCCTCCTTGTCGCTGACGTCGCCGGCGATCGGATAGAAGAAGCCGATCGCGTCGTGATCCTTCGTATATGCATAAATGTATTTGAACCCGGGCGTGATGTGCAGCCGATCGTCCAGCAGGGAGACGTCTTCCTGGATGAAGGCCGAGGCGAACAGCCGGCTGTCATGTTCATCCCAGGCATCGTTGTAGCCTTGGATCATCGGCATGTTGTAGGCGCCATACCAATATTCCCGCGAATGCAGTCTGCCGTAGGTAATGTTGCCGCCGATGGTGATGGTGTTTGACGGCAGCGCGATCGTCAGGGTCGGCGTGTCGCCCATTCCCCAGGCCGCATAGCCGTAGAAGTGGTAGTCGGTGCCGTATTGGCCATCCCCGTTCGCATCCGGGAAGGCGGTGACCGGATTATAGGTCGGGCCGTTCGGATAGAAATATATCCAGAACGGGAAGCTGCTGGGGTCGTTCTCCAGATTGTACGGCTGGGTCGCCGACCCCTGAAATGCCGGATTTGAATAAGAGGTACGTCGGTAATCGTTATTGCCGCCGAAAATCTTGTTTTCGAAGCTGAATATAGGTGAGATTTTGAGCTTATAATCCAATATACCCATATAGCTGGTATCGGAGTCTTTTTCGTAGGTCCAGTCAAGCGGCCATTGGAAATAGTTTCCATTTTGCTGCAGCAGGGGAACTGGCATATTGAAGGGCGTGTAGGCGTTGTTGTGGTTGTAGATGAAAACCGCGGAAAGCTGATTTTGCGCGTTCGGTGAATAGGTGGCGGAATAATAGACGTTGGTGTTGCGGGCGCTGGTGTTCTGCGCCCAGCCATCACTATCGGCGTGGCTGAATGCGAGCACCTGCTTGAGGCCATGAATGTCGCCGGTATCGATCGAAAGATGGAATTCCTTGGTGTTGAAACTGCCGTAGCTGCCGCCGATTTCTCCGCCGAACAAATCCGCAGGCCGCCGCGGCAGATAGTTGATCGTGCCTCCGAGCGAATTGTATGAATTCACTAAGGGGTTGTTGATTCCGCGGAATATCTCGACGCTGTCTACGTTGCTTGGCAACAACAAGGTGTTGTTGATCACCGAAGCCTGGCCGGTGACGCCTGAATTGAAGACGTCGTTGAGCGCGACCCCGCCGTAGGTCTCGGCGAACTGCTGGGAATTGAAGGCGCGGAAATAGATGTTGGTGCGTGAGCCGAGCGGGCCGTCGGTATAGGCGATGATCGACGGCTGCTTGTTGAGCAGGGTCTGGATGGTGATCGTCGCGCCCGGCGAAAGGTTGCGGAGCGCGTCGGCGGTCATGGCGCCTTCCGAATAGGTGGTGGACAGCGGAACCACCTTGGGAGCGGTCACCACAGTTTCGCCGGTGACGGTCACCCCACTGACCGTCGTCGAGCTATCGCCGGCCGGGTCCGCCGCGTGCGCGCCGGCCGCCGCGGTCAGAAGCCCGACCGTCATGGCCAGCCCCGACGCACGCGCCATCATGCCTTTTCTGTTCATCCAAATGTCCCTTTGCCGTAAAACCCGAATTGACCGGCGCGGCGTTCGTGCCTGCAGTTCGCAAAGCTGCCCGCCGCCGCCGCACGAGACGCCTGATCGGCGTTCTGATCTGTCCAAGCCATACAGTCCGGGCGTTACGGTTCCATGACAGCCAACGTCGGCTTCGTGGCTTCAATATTGATAAAACTCAATATTCTCGTCGTGTGCGGCAGCTCGGGGGTTTCAGCGTCGAAGCGGGCCGATCCGATTGACATGGCCCATCTTGCGGCCCGGTCGGGCTTCGCGTTTGCCGTAGAGCCAAAGCCGGGTCTCGACCTCGCGCGCCAAGCGTGGCCAGCGCGTCGACTTCGTCGCCGAGGAGATTGGTCATCTCCACGTGCGCCAGCGCCGCCGTCGGCCCAAGCGGCCAGCCGGCGATGGCGCGGATGTGCTGTTCGAACTGATCGACCTCGCAGCCGTCCAGCGTCCAATGGCCGGTATTGTGGACCCGCGGCGCGAATTCGTTGACCAGCAGCTGCCCGTCGTCGCGCTCGAACATCTCCACTCCGATGACTCCGACATAGTCGAGCGCGGTCAGCAGAGTGGCCGCGATCCGCTCGGCCTCGGCGGCGACGCGCGGCGTGGCGGCGGCGGGCGCGCTGGTGCGCCGCAGGATGCCGTTCTCGTGATGGCTCTCGGTGAGCGGATAGATGGCCATCTCCCCGTCCCGGGCGCGCGCGCCGATCATCGCCACCTCGCGCGCGGAAGTCCGCCGGCGCCTCGGCGATGGCCGGGCGCGCCGCCGAGGCTCGTCAGCGCGGTCTCGGCCTCGTCGTGGCGCTGCACCCACGCCTGACCCTTGCCGTCATAGCCGCCGCGACGTGTCTTGAGCAGCAACGGAGCGCCGAACCGGCGCAGCGCGGCATGCAGCTCCTCGGGGCTGTCGACGGCCGCGAAGCGCCACGGTCGCGATCCCCGCGGCATTCAAGAACGCTTCTCGTCGACCCGGTCCTGGGCGACCGCCAGAGCGTGGGCGTTGGGCGCCACCGTCGCTCCGATGCGGGCCAGTTCGGCCGGCGCGCCGGCCGGGACATTCTCGAATTCGTAGGTCACCACCGAGGCGAGGTCCGCCAGGGCTTGCAGGGCCGCCGCATCGTCATAGTCGGCGACGATGGTGTGAGCCGCCACGCGCGACGCCGGCGAGTCGGCTTGCGGCGTCAGGATCGCGACGTCGAAACCAAGCCGGGCCGCCGCCAGGGCGAGCATCCGGCCCGAGCTGGCCGCCGCCGAGGATGCCGATGGTGGACCCGGGAGACAGGGGAAACGGCGCCATGGCGCGTGCTATTCGACGCTTTCGGCGACCAGGTCGGCCTGTTGCCGGCGGCGCTCGGCGAGCCGCCCGGCCAGCGCCGGATCGCCGAGCGCGAGGATTTGCGCGGCGAGGATGCCGGCGTTTCGCGCGCCCGCGGCGCCGATCGCAAGGGTGGCCACCGGCACTCCCGCCGGCATCTGGACGATCGACAGCAACGAATCCAGGCCGTTCAGCGACGGGCTGTGGATCGGCACGCCCAGCACCGGCAGATCGGTCAGCGAGGCGGTCATCCCCGGCAGATGCGCCGCGCCGCCCGCCCCGGCGATGATCACCTTGAAACCGGCGTCCCCGGCCGCGCGCGCGAAACCGTACAGGCGTTCGGGCGTGCGATGCGCCGATATGACCTTGGCCGCCCATCGCACGCCCAACGCATCGAGACTGTCGGCCGCGCCCTTCATGGTCGGCCAGTCGGACCGGCTGCCCATGACGATGGCGACGGGCGGTCTGTCGGTCATGCAACGCCTTTCCCGCGAGGCGCGCGCGGCGCCGGAAACAAGCAACCTACAGGCCCTCGGCATGGGCGGGCAACGGCCGGCGTCGGCGCGAGGTCGCCCGGCCGCCCGCGATCCCGGACTCCACTGCCGGAACACGTGCCATAATTCGTTTGCATCGCCATCTTCGCGCCGAAGCGATACCGCGTTAAAGGGGGCCGGCGCCGCCATGGACGCGGCTTCGGGAGAGTTTCATGCGTAACATCCAGCATTTCGTGAACGGCGCGGCCTACGCCGGCGCCGGCGGGCGGTCCGGCGACGTCTTCAACCCCAACACCGGCGAGGTGCAGGCGCAGGGTCGGCTTCGCCATCGACGGCGGACCTCGACGCGGCCGTCCAGGCCGCCGCCGCGGCGCAGATCGGCTGGGCGGCGACCAATCCGCAGCGCCGGGCGCGGGTGATGTTCGAATTCAAGCGCCTGGTCGAAGCGCGCATGGACGAACTGGCCGGGATGCTGTCGAGCGAGCACGGCAAGGTGATCGCCGACTTCCAAGGGCGACATCCAGCGCGGCCTGGAAGTGATCGAGTTCGCCTGCGGCATCCCGCACGTCCTGAAGGGCGAATACACCGAGGGCGCGGGCCCGGGCATCGACGTCTATTCGATGCGCCAGCCGCTGGGCGTCGTGGCCGGCATCACGCCGTTCAACTTCCCGGCCATGATCCCGATGTGGATGTTCGGCATCGCCATCGCGGTGGGCAACACCTTCATCCTCAAGCCGTCGGAAAAGGACCCGAGCCTGCCGGTGCGCCTGGCGGAACTGTTCATGGAAGCCGGCGCGCCGGCCGGCGTGCTCAACGTCGTGCACGGCGACAAGGTCGCGGTCGACGCCATCCTGCACCATCCGCTGATCCGCGCGGTGAGCTTCGTCGGCTCCTCCGACATCGCCCACTACATCTACTCGACCGGCGCGGCGAACGGTAAGCGCGTCCAGGCCATGGGCGGGGCCAAGAACCACGGCATCATCCTGCCCGACGCCGACCTCGACCAGGCGGTCAAGGACCTGATCGGCGCCGCCTATGGCTCGGCCGGCGAGCGCTGCATGGCCCTGCCGGTGGTGGTGCCGGTCGGCGCCAGGACCGCCGAGCGCCCTGCGCGAGAAGGTGCTGGCGGAGATCGACACCCTGCGGGTCGGCATCTCCACCGACCCGGGCGCCCAGTACGGCCCGGTGGTCAGCGCCGCGCACAAGAAGAAGATCGAGGACTACATCCAGATCGGCGTCGACGAAGGCGCCGAACTGGTGGTCGACGGCCGCGGCTTCTCCCTGCAGGGCTATGAGAACGGCTTCTTCGTCGGCCCGAGCCTGTTCGACCAGGTCAAGCCGACCATGAAGACCTATCAGGAAGAGATCTTCGGCCCGGTGCTGCAGATCGTCCGCGCCGACACCTTCGAGGAGGCGCTCGCCCTGCCTTCCGAGCACCAGTACGGCAACGGCGTCGCGATCTATCACCCGCAACGGCCGCGCGGCGCGCGAGTTCGCGGCGCGGGTCAACGTCGGCATGGTCGGCATCAACGTGCCGATCCCGGTGCCGGTGGCCTATCACACCTTCGGCGGCTGGAAGCGCAGCGCCTTCGGCGACACCAACCAGCACGGCATGGAGGGGGTGAAGTTCTACACCAAGGTCAAGACCGTCACCGCCCGCTGGCCGGAAGGCCGGCAGGAAGACTCGGCCTTCGTCATCCCGACGATGCGGTAGAGCCGAGCGCATCGCGCCATGGACTTCAAGCTCACCGACGATCAGCGGGCGATTCGGGACATGGCGCAGGCGTTCGCGGCGGCCGAGATGGCGCCGCATTCGGCGCGCTGGGACGAGGAGAAGCACTTTCCCGTCGATGTGCTGCGGCAGGCGGCGGCGCTGGGATTCGCCGGCATCTATGTGAAGGAGGACGTCGGCGGCTCGGCGCTGACGCGGCTCGACGCGACGATGATCTTCGAGGCGCTCGCCTATGGCGACGTGACCACGGCCGCCTTCCTCTCGATCCACAACATGGCCTCGTGGATGATCGACCGCTTCGGCTCGGAAGCGCTGCGCCAGACCGGTATCTGCCCCGGCTGACGACCATGGAGCTGATCGCCTCCTACTGCCTGACCGAGCCGGGGGCCGGCTCCGACGCGGCGTCGCTGCGCACCACCGCCAGGCTCGACGGCGAGCACTATGTGCTCGAACGGCGCCAAGGCGTTCATCTCCGGGCGCCGGCGTCTCGGACGTCTATGTCGTCATGGCGCGCTCGGGCGGCGAGGGCCCGGGCGGCGTCTCGACGTTCGTGGTCGACAAGGGGACGCCGGGTCTGAGTTTCGGCGCGCAGGAAACGCAAGATGGGCTGGAGCAGCCAGCCGACCGCCATGGTGCATTTCGACAATGTTCGTGTTCCGGTCGCCAACCGGGTCGGCGACGAGGGCCAGGGCTTCCGGATCGCCATGATGGGCCTGGACGGCGGCCGGCTGAACATCGCCGCCTGCGCGCTCGGCGGCGCGCAGCTGGCCTTCGACACGGCCAAGGAGTACCTGGCGACACCGCAAGCAGTTCGGCCGCGCGCTGAAGGAGTTCCAGGCCCTGCAGTTCCGGCTGGCCGACATGGCCACCGAGCTCGAGGCCGCGCGCCTGATGGTCCACCGCGCCGCCTCGGCCCTGGACGCCGGCGATCCCGACGCGACGCGCCTGTGCGCCATGGCCAAGCGCTTCGCCACCGACGCGGCGTTCGACGTCGCCAACCAGGCGCTGCAGCTGCACGGCGGCTACGGCTACCTGAAGGACTATCCCCTGGAGCGGATCGTGCGCGACCTGCGCGTCCACCAGATCCTCGAAGGGACCAACGAAATCATGCGCGTGATCATCGCGCGGGAGCTGTTCAAGCCATGAGCGAGGCCTCGACGCCGAGCCCGAAGTCCTGGTCGTCGATCGAAGGCGCGGTCGGACGCCTGACGCTCAACCGGCCCAAGGCGCTGGGCGCCCTGACGCTGAACATGTGCCGGCTGATGACCGACGCGCTGCTGGCCTGGCGCGACGACGACGCCGTCCAGGCGGTGATGATCGACCACGCCGGCGAGCGCGGCTTCTGCGCCGGCGGCGACATCCGCTTCCTGGCCGACAGCGCCAAGGTCGGCGGCGCGGGGGCGCGCGAGTTCTTCTTCACCGAATACCGCCTCAACCATCTGCTGTTCACCTACGAAAAGCCGGTGATCGCGATCATGGACGGGGTCACCATGGGCGGCGGGGTCGGGCATCTCCATGCCGGCGCGCTACCGCATCGCCACCGAGCGGATCACCTTCGCCATGCCCGAGACCGGCATCGGCCTGTTCCCCGACGTCGGCGGCGGCTGGTTCCTGCCCCGGCTGCACGGCGCGACCGGCGTCTGGCTGGCGCTGACCGGCGCGCGGCTGAAGGCGGCGGGCTGCGAGATCCTGGGCATCGCCACCGACGTCGTGCCCTCGGCGCAGCATCGCCGACCTGAAGGCCGCGATCGTCGCCGATCCGGCCGCGATCGAGACCATCCTGGCGGAACGTGAATCCGACCCCGGCCACTCGGCGATGATCGATCATCACGACGAGATCGATCGCCTGTTCGCCGGCGAAACGGTCGAGGCGATCGTCGCGGCGCTCGACGCCGACGGCTCGGAATGGGCGCTCGCCCAGGCCGCAGACCCTGCGGACCAAGTCGCCGCTCAGCATGAAGGTCGTCGCTGCGGCAACTGCGGGCCGGGCGGCCGGATGACCGACTTCGCCGACGACATGGTCATGGAGATGCGCATCGGCGCCCGCGTGGTGATGTCGCACGACTTCACCGAGGGCGTGCGCGCGGTGATCGTCGACAAGGACAACGCGCCCCGCTGGGCGCCCGCCACCCTCGAGGGCGTCACCGACGCGATGCTCGACGACATCTTCGCTCCTCTGCCCGCCGACCAGGAATGGACCCCGCTATGAGCTATGAAACGATCCTCGTCGAACAGCGCGGCGCGGTGACGCTGGTGACCCTGAACCGGCCGCAGGCGCTGAACGCGCTCAACAGCCAGGTGCTGGTCGACCTGCTGGACGCGTTCGCCAGATATCGACGCCGATCGCGGCGCAGAGATGCGCGGTGCTTCAGGGGCAGCGAGCGCGCCTTCGCCGCCGGCGCCGACATCAAGGAAATGTCCGAGCAGTCATTCGCCGAGATGTACGGGTCCAATTTCTTCGCCGGCTATGCCCGCCTCACCCAGACACGCAAGCCGTGGATCGCCGCGGTGTCCGGCTATGCGCTGGGCGGCGGGTGCGAGCTGGCGATGATGGCGGACTTCATCATCGCGGCCGACAACGCGAAGTTCGGCCAGCCCGAGATCAAGCTCGCCGTCACTCCCGGCATGGGCGGCTCGCAGCGCCTGACCCGGGCGGTCGGCAAGGCCAAGGCCATGGAGATGTGCCTGACCGGGCGCAACATGGACGCGAAGGAAGCCGAAGCCGCGGGCCTGGTGGCGCGCGTCGTGCCGCTGGCCGATCTGGAGGCCGAGGCCCTGAAGAGCGCGGAAGCCATCGCCGCCATGGCGCCGCTGGCGGTGATCGCCTGCAAGGAAATGGTCAACGCCGCGTTCGAAACCATGCTCGAGCAGGGGGTGAACTTCGAGCGCCGCCTGTTCCACGGCCTGTTCGGGACGCAGGACCAGAAGGAAGGCATGGCTGCATTCATCGAGAAGCGCCCCGGGAACTTCACGGGGCGGTGAGGCGGTCTCGGGTGCTCGCTGGGGATCAAAAAGCGGCAACCGTCCAGCTTGACACGATGTCCCAATTTTGGGACAACGAGCGTTGAATGATCGACCGGGCCAAGAGGCTATCGGCGCGCTTCTATCAAAGCGAGAGTGGGCGGGAGCCTGTTCGATCCTGGCTTCTGGAGCTTGCCCCTGAGGACCGCCGGACGATCGGGGTCGCCATAGCAAAGGTGGAGTTCGGCTGGCCGATCGGGCTTCCGTCCTGCCGACCGCTGGGCGGAGGTTTGTTCGAGGTGCGCGCACACATCGGCGATGGACGGATCGCCCGCGTTCTATTCGGAATTGGCGACGGTCGGATGATTCTGCTGCATGGCTTCATCAAGAAGAGCCAAAAGATGCCGCATGAGGACCTTGAGTTGGCGCGAAAACGGTTGAAGGAGGTGTTGTGATGGATGAAACCATGGACTCGGGCCGGATCGGATCGAGCTTTGATGATTTTCTGGATGCCGAAGGTATCCGC
Source organism: uncultured Alphaproteobacteria bacterium (assembly GCA_963828365.1). Taxonomy (GTDB): domain Bacteria; phylum Pseudomonadota; class Alphaproteobacteria; order Caulobacterales; family Caulobacteraceae; genus Acaudatibacter. Next base: position 241,282 of record CAWHEE010000028.1, read on the forward strand.
GAAGAGGTCGAGGAGCTGGCCATCAAGGCGCTGATTGCCGATCAACTCCGACGTGCAATAGAGGCCGAAGGTCTAAGCAAGACTGCCATGGCTCGGCGCATGCGTACGTCTCGTCAGCAACTCGACCGGCTACTTGACCCTAAAAATCCGGCCGTGACCTTGTCAACACTACGGCGAGCGGCAAAAGCCGTGGGACGCACCTTAAGCGTCGAACTGATTTAGCGCCAAAACATTCAGAAAAACTGAATATAGATTCTATAATAACTCGATATGAGTCGCATATCTCACCGTGAAAACCCGTTTATTCGTTTATTTCATGCCATATAGCCTTATAAATACATGGGTGTCGCCGGATTTAATCGGCACTCTATAAGCTGAGATCGACGGCGATTCTTCCCCATAACCGCGGTTATCAATTAGACATTCGCGCGATCCGGGGCATCGCCGAGCAAACAACAATTGTCTGGCGGCACTCGAAGACAACTCACCATCTTGTCCGCCACCGCCCGTCCTCTCGGATACGAAGTCAGTACCGTCGTAGTTCACCCCCGTCCCAAACCCTCCCGCGATGAACGCGCGCGCACTTTCCACGCGCCAACCGCAACGGCCTGGCCGCAAAGCGTCTTCAAACACGCGACCTTCCCACGAATCATTTTGTTCTGTTCGCGTTAGCGCGATCGGAAAATCGAGAAATATCGGCACGAAACCGGCATCGAATTCGAGATCACCGCAGGTAAGATTGGACGACGTGACGCGATATCGTACGTCAACCTTGGGCGATAGGCTGCTGGACGAAAATACTGTCACGAGAATCAGATGTTTGGCTTGCGTAGAAGCCTTTGGATAATCTGGATCTCCCTGGCTTAATGCTGGATCAAGCCGCTCGCAGCCGGAGAGCATTATACCGATCAGCAGTAGCGGGACGCCTCGCTTTAACCCAATGCGCCTCGCACGGCTGCTCCATTTAGTCGTGTCGGTCATCGGCCCTTGCGGTAATCGACGTCGTCCCAGGTCAGGTTCGCGAACTGTTGTTTCCTTGGGCCGAGGTAGCCGAACAGGAAGGCCGCCACCTTGCGCATCTGGATTTCTTCCGAACCTTCGGTGATCCGGTAGCGGCGGTGGTGGCGGAGAATATGTTCAAAAGGCTTGTGACGCGAGTATCCAATGCCGCCATGAACCTGCATGGCGCGGTCGGCTGCTTCGCAGCACAGACGATTGCCCCAGTAATTGCACATGGAGACCTTGTCGGAGATCTGCTTCTCGACTTCCTTGTGGGGCATGTTGTCCATTTCCCAGGCGGTCTTGCGGATCAGCAGGCGCAGCATCTCGCACTGGGTGTGCAGTTCGACCAGCGGCCACTGGATGGCCTGATTGTCGGACAGCGGCTTGCCGAACGGCTTGCGCATGCGGGCGTATTTGACGCTCTCCTCGACGCAGAACACCGCCGCGCCCAGCGAGGAGGCCGCCTGGCGGATGCGGTTCTGGTGCACGAAGCTCTGGCCGAGGCCCAGGCCCCTGCCCTCGACGCCCCAGATCGCGTCATCGGGCACCCAGATGTCCTTGAGGCTGACCCGCGGGTGATCGGTGGGCATGTTGAAGGTCCACAGATACTGCTCGATGATCACGCCCGGGTTGGACATCGGGACCAGGAAGACGGTGATGCCGCCGGCGTCGCCGTCCTCGCCACTGGTGCGGGCGAACACCATGATGTGGCTGGCGGCGTGGGTGCCGGTGGTCCACATCTTCTCACCGTTGATCCGCCAGCCGTCGACGCCGTCCTTCACCTCGCGCACCGCGCGGGTCTCCATGAAGGTGGCGTCGGAGCCGTGATCCGGCTCGGTGAGGCCGAAACAAGTGCGGATCCTGCCCGACATCACGTCGTCGCCGTATTTCTCGTGCTGGGCGTTGGTGGCGAATTCCTTGAACATCAGCACGAACGGATTGTTGCCGACGATCGAGTGCTCGGTCTGCAGGTCGTTGTGCAGGCCGAGGCCCTTGGCGGCCAGGTGCTCGCGGATCACCGCCATGGCGAGGTTCGAGCCGCCCTTGCCGCCCATCTCCTTGGGCCAGGCGTAGCGGTAGTGGCCGGCCTTGTCGGCGACCTCCTTGACCTCCTTCAGCAGAGCCTCCCACTCATGGCGTGGCAGGCCCTGGTTGTCCCAGTCGGTGCGGGCGTGCTCGCGGCGATGGTCGAAGAAGCGGATGTTGTCGTCGCGCCGTTCCAGCGGCTTGATCTCCGCCTCGATGAAGGCGTCGAGTTCGGCGAGATAGTCGACGAGGTCCTGGGACAGGGCGAAATCCATGGGGGGTTTCCTTATGAGCTCTGGTTATCGGTTGCGGCGCCATGTTCGGCCAGGGCGGCGCGATAGGCGGCATAGGTGGGCTGGTCGACCGCCAGCTTGTCGAGGGTGACGGTCCACAGATGGTCGGCGAGGCCGGGCGTTGCGAGGTCCATCTCGCCGGCCGCGATGCCGGCCGCACAGTTCCTCGTTGAGGGTCAAAAGGTCGCCCTCCAGGCCGAGCAGGGCGGTGAGCCGGGCCTGTTCGGCGGCCTCGGCCGACGGAGCCAGGTCGAGGTGCCGGCGCATCATCTCCAGGGCGTTGGCGGCGACCCGGGCCTGGAAACTGGTGTGGCCGGTGGTGGCCGGCGCGACGGTGTCCTTGAGGAACCGGGCGACAGCGGCGAGCACTTCGCTGGGTGTGGGTTGGTCCTGCATGGTCAGGCCGCCAGCAGACGCATGAGATCGAGCTCGTTCTCGGAGGAGCGCCGGGCGATCACCGCGCGCTCGACGGTGGGATCGACGGTGCGGAAGGAATTGGCCATGCCCGAGCACATCACGCCCCAGCGCATCGAGCCATAGACCTCCCACCATTTGGCGTGGGCCCGGTTGACCGGCGCGCCGCCGGCCGCCTCGTAGCCCGCCCACAGCTCCTCGCGGGTCCCGAAGCCGCCGACCGGCTTGTCGATCACGCCGAACCGCCAGGCCCCGGTGCAGATCCAGCCGAGATCCTCCATCGGATCGGCGACATGGGCGATCTCCCAGTCGAGCACGGCGCGCACCCCGTCGGGGCCGATCATCAGATTGCCGTTGCGAAAGTCGCCGTGCACCAGCCGGGGCTGCTCCGGCGGCGGCGGGCAGTTGTCTTCCAGCCAGCGGAAGGCGAGTTCGAACACCGGCCGCGGCCAGCCGGTGGCGCGGTAGGTGTCCTTGTACTGGGCGACCAGTTCGGCCGGGGTGTAGCGCTTCAGCATCGGAAAGCCGGCGGGGTCGATGGTGTGGATGCGGGCGAGGATCTCGCCGCATTGCCGGGCCAGGAAGCCGCGCGCGGGGGCCAGGGCCTCGCTCCTGGCGATCCGGCCGCCCAGGGTCTCGCCCTCGACGAAGCCCATGATGAAGCCGCGGCCGAGGCCATCGGCCGGGGTCAGCACGTAGCGGATCGGCGGGACGGGCACCTGGACGGCGGCGGCCGCCTCGATCAGCCGCGCCTCCACCTCCAGACCGACCGCGGTCTCCGAGACCCGGTCGCCGCCGGGCGCGCGGCGCAGGATCAGCGGGGTGGTGGCGCCTTCCTCGATCAGCGAGAAGCGCCAGATCTCCTGCGTGGCCCCGGCCGACAGGCGGGTCACCTCGGCGACGCCGAGGCCCCCCAGCCGGTGGCGGGCGAGATGGGCGAGCGGCTCCTCCAACTCAGTCATTCGACGGACATCTTTCACTCCCATCCAAGTCCTAGCGCAGGCGGGCGCGGGAAAAAACAATCACGTGGGGGAAGCCAGCGACGCGACGGCCGGATGCGGGGCGATCGCCCGGCCGTCGAGCGCGCGCACCGGCCGCAACCCGATCAGGCTGTTGGTCAGGAAGAGGCCGCGCGCGCCGGCCAGGGCCTCGGCCGGGGCCGCCACCTCCTCGACCCGCAGGCCCTGGACCCGGGCGCGCGCGATCACCACGCCGCGCATGACGCCGTCGAGCACGCCGCAGTCGAGGGCCGGAGTGCACAGCACCTCGCCGGCGAACCAGAACAGATTGGCCGCCGCGCCGCCGGCGATATCGCCGCGGTTGTTCAGCATCAGGGCCTCGTCGGCCCCGGCGGCGCGGGCGGCGCGGCGGGCCAGGAGATTGTCGGTATAGCCCAGGGTCTTTAGCCGCGAGGTCGGCGAGCCCTCGTTCCGGCGGACGTCGACGGTGGCGAGCCGGGCCGCGCCGGTCGGCGGGGCCTGGGGGGCGGCGGTAGCCAGCAGCCGGGGCCGCGGCGCGTCGGGCCGATCCAACCCGCGTCCGCCGGAGCCGGCGGTCCAGGTGAGGCGGACGGCGGCGCGGGCGGCGCGCAGGCCGGCATTCTCGACTGCCGCCACGGCGGCCGATCGCAGATCCGCTGGGTCGGGCGCCGGCAAGCCCAGGGTGTCGCAGCCGCGTGCGAGGCGGCCGGCGTGGGCCGCGAAATGCTCGAGCACGCCGTTCGTCCACAGGATAGTCTCGAACAGCCCGTCGCCGAGCAGGAAGCCGCGGTCGTCGAGCGGGATCACGAAGTCCTTCTCCTCGTGAACAGCGGCCACGGTTGTCCGATCCCGTCCGGTGAAAGCCGAAGCGAAGGACCGTCCGCCGACACGCTAACCCTCGCCATTCAGGGCGTTGAGCAGGCCGCAGATCTTGGCCTCGGTCTCCAGGCGCTCGCACATCGGGTCGCTGTCGGCGACGATGCCGGCCCCGGCGTGGGCGCGGAACCGCCAGCCGCCGGCGTCCTCGACCAGGGCGGCGGTGCGGATCAGGACGCTGGAATCCAGGGCCCCGTCGACGCCGGCCCAGAACAGCGAGCCGCACCATGGACCGCGCGGACCCTCGTGGCCGGCGATCACCTTCATCGCCTGGATTTTGGGGGCGCCGGTGATCGAGCCGGGCGGAAAGGTGGCGGCCAGCAGGTCGGCGGCGTCGAGGCCGTCTCTCAGCCGGCCGGTGACCGTCGACACCAGATGATGCACCGCGGTGAAGCTCTCGACGGCGAACAGGCCGGGGGTGCGCACGCTACCCGGCTCGCACACCCGGGCCAGGTCGTTGCGCATCAGATCGACGATCATCAGGTTCTCGGCCCGGTCCTTGCCGCTGGCCAGCAGTTCGGCCATCAGCGCCCGGTCCAGCGCCGGCGTGGCCCCGCGCGGCCGGGTGCCCTTGATCGGACGGGTCTCGACGGCGCGGCCATCGGCGGCGATGGCGACGAAGCGTTCCGGCGAATGCGAGACGATCGCCCGTCCCGGCAACCGCCAATAGGCGCAATAGGGGGCGGGACTGGCCCCGGCCAGGCGGCGCATGACGTCGAACGGGACGGCGCCGCCGGCCAGGCGGCCGCTCCACACCCTGGCGATATTGGCCTGATACAGCTCGCCGGCGGCGATGCGCCCGCGGACGTCGCGCACGGCGGCCTCGTAGGCGGCGGGCGGCGGCGAGGCGATCGAGGCCGGATCTGATGGCGCCACGGGGCCAGGACGGCCACGGTCCAGCCAGCCGGCGGCGTCGGGACCGATGGCGTGGACGATCGAGGTCTGGTGATCGAAGGCGAGCACCGAGGGGTAGCGGGCGAGGGTCAGGTCCGGCCAGTCGGGATCGCGTGGCAGGCTCAGCGGCGCCAGCCGGTCGGCGAATTCATAGGCGATCAGGCCGACGACGCCGCCCTGGAACGGCGGACCGTCCGGCTTGACCGGGCGACGGTCGCCGAGCAGCCGGCGCAGGCCGGCCAGCTCCGCCTGCTCGACCGCGTCGGGGGCGCGGCAGATGTACGACCAGCGCCCCCTGCCCTGGCCGGCCGACAGCAGCAGCAGGGCGAAGGCCTCGTCCGCGAACGGCGCGAACGCGTCGAGCGGGTCGCGCCACGGCAGGGCCCGGATGGCGAGGGGCACGCGCCGTTCAGGCTTTGCGGAAATGGTCGTGGATGCGCTGGGCCAGCGGCGCGCTGAGGCCGGCGACCTTGACCAGATCGTCGACCGAGGCGCGGGAGACGCCACGCGCCGAGCCGAAGGCGTGCAGCAGGGCTTTTTTGCGGGTCGGCCCGACGCCGTCGATGTCGTCGAGCGGGTTCTTGCGCATGTCGGCCGCCCGGCGGGTGCGGTGGGCCCCGATGGCGTAGCGATGCGCCTCGTCGCGCAGGCGCTGCAGAAAATACAGCACCGCGCTCTTGGGCTGCAGCATGTAGGGCGCGTGGCCGGGGCGGAAGAAGCGTTCCAGGCCGGCGTCGCGATCGGGCCCCTTGGCCACTCCGACCACCACGATGTCGTCGACGCCGAGGTCGGCCATCACCTCGCCGGCCACCGCCAGCTGCCCGGCCCCACCGTCGATCAGCACCAGGTCGGGGCGCGGCGGGGCCTGGCCGGCCTCCTCCTCCTTGGCCAGGCGGGCGAAGCGGCGGCGCAGCACCTCGCGCATCATCCCGTAGTCGTCGCCAGGGGTCAGCTCGGTGCTCTTGATGTTGAACTTTCGGTACTGGCTCTTCTGGAAGCCGTCGGGGCCGGCGACGATCATGCCGCCGACCGCATTGGTCCCCATGATGTGCGAGTTGTCGTAGACCTCGATCCGCTCGGGCGGGGCGTCCAGTTCGAACACCTCGGCCAGCTTGCCGAGCAGGGTCGACTGCGCCGAGCTTTCCGCCAGTTTGCGGCCCAGGGCCTCGCGGGCGTTGACCAGGGCGTGCTCCACCAGTTCGCACTTTTCGCCCCGTTGGGGCCGGGCGATCACCACCTTGCGGCCGGCCTTCAACGTGAAGGCCTCCGACAGCAGCGGGCATTCGGCCGGCTCGACGCTGACCAGGATCTGGCGCGGGATCGGCTTGCCCTCGTAGAACTGGCCGAGGAAGGCGGCCATGATCTCCGGATCCTCGTCGCTGCGGTCGACGCGGGGAAAGAACGCCTGGTTGCCCCAGTTCTGGCCGGCGCGGAAGAAGAACACCTGAACGCAGGCCTGGCCGCCTTCGGCATGGAGGGCGAACACGTCGGCCTCCTCCACCGTCTCGGGATTGACCTGGGTCTCCTGGGCCACCGAGGCCAGGGCGCGGATGCGGTCGCGCAGCCGGGCGGCGCGCTCGAAGTCCAGTTCGTCGGAGGCGGCCTGCATGTCGGCGCTCATCCTGGCCATCACCGCGCGGCTCTTGCCGCGCAGGAAAGCCTCGGCCTCGGCGACCAGCTTCTCATAGTCCTCGATCGTGATCAGGCCGGTGCATGGGGCCGAGCATCGTCGGATCTGGTGCAGCATGCAGGGGCGGGTGCGGGTCTCGTAGACGCTGTCGGCGCACGATCGCAGCAGGAAGGCTTTCTGCAGCGTATTCAGCGTCCGATTGACCGCCCAGGCGCTGGCGAACGGGCCGAAATAGTCGCCCTTGATCGAGTGCGCGCCGCGATGCTTGCGCAGCTGCGCCGCCGGATGCTCCCGGCGGATGACGATTTCGGGGAAGGACTTGTCGTCGCGCAGCAGCACGTTGAAGCGCGGCTTCAGTTGCTTGATCAGGTTGATCTCGAGCAGCAGGGCGTCGGTCTCAGTCCTGGTGGAGGTGAATTGCATCGACCGGGTCAGGTCGACCATCAGGGCGATACGCTGGGTATGGAACCGGCCCTGGGCGTACTGGATCACCCGCTTTTTCAGCGACCGCGCCTTGCCGACATACAGCGCCTCGCCGTCGGCGCCGAACATCCGGTAGACGCCGGGCGAATCGGGCAGTCGGCTGACCTCGTCCTTGATCAGGGCGGCGCCGGCGAGGAGGGGGGAGGCGTCATCGGGCATGCGCAGTGAGATATAGGCGGGCCGGTGGGCGGGGTGCAAAGGGACGGTCGCCGGCGAGGCGTGGCGGCGGTTGGCGGACGGTCCGGATACGGCAGGCGGCCAGGCGATCGGCGGGCGGTCGGCGGGCGATCATTGGCGGTCGGTGCGCGGCGGCTGGGAGGTCGGGGGCGGTTCGTGGGCGGCTCGCGGGCGGCGCCGGGGCAGGTCTGGGGCGGTCCACGGGGAGCCGAAAACACCGGAACACTTTGAAATAAGAGGCTTTTACCACGACGATGCACCGATTGGACGTCGAGCGGCCGGCGGCGGGCAGTTCAACGGCGGTCATCGAGGATCTCCGGCATCGGCGCAGCTGTGCAGGCCCGCGCCCGAGATCAGCCATGGCGCACATATTGCATAATGTCAAGTCTGAGGCGCCGGCGGACGGCGACGCGACGAATCCCGTGGACCGAGCCGCGGCGAAACCCGGCGCCCCGCGCCGGCGTTTCGCAAGCCGGCCGGGGAACCAGGAGAGACGTCATGGCGGAAAACACAACCATCACCCAAGGCCATCCCACCTATCACGAACCCGACGACAACAAGGGCGGCCAGAACGGCGCAGCCAAACCGGACGGACGCACCCCGCGAGACCCGGCGGCCCGCCCGCCGCCCGGAAAAGCGGACATGATCACCCCGGCCGACGAGGCCACCGGCGGGGTCCCCTGAGCGGGGACGATCGCGGCGCCTGCCCCAAGCGTGCGACATGCAAAGTGGTCAGAACCCGCTTCGCTCCTGATCGATGATCCGCATCGCCATCGATCGCCCCGGATAAAAGGGAAGGTCCTCGAAGCCGAACGCGCGATAGAAGTCGCGAACACCTTCATCGAGCGGATGTGTCAGGACGCAAAAACAGCCAATTTTCCTAGACATCCGGAGGCTGGTGGCAAGGGCGAACACGGTCAGCCAACGCGCGACGCCTAGTCCCTGATGACGGCCGTCGACCGCGAATTGGCCCAATAAAACGGCCGGCAGCGGATCGGGCTGATTGCGCCGCGATGCCCCTGGCCAATGGCCGCGCTCGATCTGCGCCGCCGAAAGGCTGACGAAGCCGGCAAGGTCGCCGGTCGCGCGGGCTGCCAAAGCCGGCGCTGCGCGGCCCTACGGCGTCCTGGCGTCCAGGGCGATGACGGCGTCCAGATGCTTGCGGATCATCCCGGCGGCGTCGGTGGCGAAGCGCTCGAGGCCCGGGTCGTCGCCGCGGGCGGCATAGGCGGTCATGACGCGCAGCGCGTCCTTATGCGCCGCGGTCTGCTGGGCCAGGTAGGTCTGGTCGAAGGTCACGGGCGTGGCGCTCTTCAGCGCATCGACCTGTTCCTGCAGGGCGGTGGGCAATGCGGTGGGCGGCGCCAGGGGCAGGCCCGAGCGGGCGATCGCCGCGTTCAGGCGGGCGGTGGAGCGGGTGTGGTCGGCGATCATCATGGCGGCGAAGGCCTTGACCGGCGCGCGATGCGACATGGACTGAACCAGCTTCGCCTCGGCGATCTCGAACAGGTCGCTTGCGCCGGTCCTGGTGACGAAGTCGTCGGCGGTCAGCGGCGGCGGGCCCGGGGCCGGGCTCGGGGGCGGCGGCCCGGGCGCGGTGGCCGGGGCCGGCTCGTCGGCGGGGCGGACCAGGCCCGGGGAGGTCTGGACGGTATTTGCCGGGGAATTGCCGGCCGGCTTGTTACAGCTGGCCAGCGGGGCGATCGCCAGCACCGCGCCGAGGATCAGGAGATTGCGCATGACGGCTGGGCTCCAGGCGGACGTTTGCGTCGCCCGGCAACGAACCATCGGCGCCGATAGCGAGTTCCAGGCGCTCGTCGCCTACGAGATGCAGGAAGTGGCGCTGACTGTTCGACCGCGACTTCAGGGACCGGTCGTCCGTCTTCGACTGCTTCATTCAAGTTTCCACGCGACCCACGAATTCAGATGAATAAAGAAGCGGGGCGAGACGCCGATAGGGGCCCGGTTCAGGTCATGTGGCTCGAACTATCCACCGGAGCGCCGGCTTCCAGGCGGCAGGTTTTTACTCCGCGACGACTGATGCTAGGAATAGATGCAGGCTGGAGCCGGCGCTCCGGCGGTTAGGCTCGTGAGCGATACTTCAAGCCTGGCGCGCATGGCGGGACGCGCGCGGTCACAGGCGTAGCTGGCCGGTCAGGATACGGTCGTACAGCTCGGGGGTCAGGGGGACATAGCCCTGGTCGCGGTCGCGGACGTAGAGCGGGGTGAGGATGCGGCCGGGATCGAAGCCGTCGGCGACCAGGTCGACCTTGCGGGGCTTGAAGGTGCCGGTGATTTCCAGACTGGGGGCCAGGCGGATGAACAGCGGCTGGGCGTAGGCCGGCAGGGAGGCGGCGACGGCGGCCCCGAAGGCGCCGAGGTCGAAGCCGGCGTCGACCACCAGCGCGGCCATGCCGGCGCGGCCTTCCAGGGCTCCGACCTTGACGCCATAGACGATGGCCTCCTCGACGCCGGGCGCGGCCATCAGGCGTCTCGGCGACCTCGCTGGTGGAGACGTTCTCGCCCTTCCAGCGGAAGGTGTCGCCGATCCGGTCGACGAAGTAGAAGTAGCCGTCGGCGTCGCGGCGTCATCAGGTCGCCGGTGCGGAACCAGCGTCGCCGCGTCGCGAAGACGTCGCGCAGCACCTTGCTGCTCGCTGGCGGCCTTGTCGACGATAGCCGGTGTAGGCGGTCGCGCGGCGTCGCCGGCGATCTGGCCGAGGCACTCGCCGACCTCGCCCGGCCGCGGCGCTGCAGGCACAGGCCGTCCGGCGCCGCGCACCGGCGTCTCGCGTCTCGACGTCGAACTGACCAGGCGCGACGTTGAAGCAGCTGCGTCAGATAGGGCGGCACGCGGCCGATGGCGCCCGGCGGCCGTCGAAGTTGAACATCGAGACATTGCCCTCGGTCGAGCCGTAGAACTCCAGGATCTCGCGGGATCGCCGAAGCGGTCGCGCAGCGTCGCCCAGACGTCGCGGCCGCAGGCCGTTGCCGAAGGCCAGGCGCAGGCGGTGGGCGCGCTCGATGGGGCTGCGGCGGCTGGTTGGCCAGATAGCGGCAGAGCTCGCCGATATAGACGAACAGGGTGGCCTGTGCCTCGACCACGTCGCGGCCAGAAGTGGCGTGGCGGAGAAGCCGTCGCGCACGCACGACGCTGGCCGCCGTTGAGCAGGGCCGCGCCCATGGCGCACAGGCCCGCCGGTGGCGTGATAGAGCGGCAGGGCCACGTAGATCCGGTCGTCGGCCGTGGCGCCGGTGGCGCCGGCGAAGCCGCGCATGTACAGCTGGGCGCGCATGTGGGTGATCCGCGCCGCCTTGGGCAGGCCGGTGGTGCCGCTGGTGTAGATGTAGAGGGCGGTGTCGCGGGCGGTCATGCCGGCGCGCGACGGCCGCCGCCGGGCGCGCGCTCGCTCAGCGCCGCCAGCGCCGCGGGCCAGGTCGCGCAGGTCGCCGAGCGCCTCGCCGAGGGTCCAGGCCTGCAGCGGTCGGCGCAGACTGCCGACGCACCGCCTCGCAGGCCGGCCGCGGTCGCGCCGTCGACGATGCAGAGCGACGGCGCCCGGAAATGTCGCAGGCAATGGGCCAGCGGCGTCGCCGGCCAGCTGGTTGTTGATCAGGGCCGCGACGACGCCGACCTTGGCCAGGCCGTACCAGATCGGCAGATATTCCAGGCGGTTGGGCAGGAACAGCGCGACGCTGTCGCCGCGCTTCAGGCCCTCGGCGGCGCCCAGTGGGCGAAGCGGTTGGCCAGGGCGTCGAGCTCGCCATAGGTCAGGGCCTGCGCCGGCGAAGCTGATCGCCGGCCGCGGGCGCCAGCGATCGACCGCCGCCTCCAGATCGTCGCAGAGCAGGACCGGCGGACTCGGCGGCGATCGAGCGCACGCCGGCGCAGAGTGCGCAGCAGGCCGCGAAAGAACCGCACATCGCGCCCGACCCGCTCCACGACACCCATCGATCGACTCCCGCAATCCGCCGCGAGCTTTCGGGGCGGACGGCCCGGGTGGTCAAGGCGTTAAGTCGCCCGCTATTCACTTGGTTGTGATTTTTACCAGCTCCTGGTCGGCAGGCGAAAACGCACCTCGTCGCGGGCGAAGTCGAGGCAGACCCATTCGAAGCGGCTGAGCACGTCGACGCCCAGCAGAATGGCCGGCCGGTCGGTCAGCCGCCACATGCTGGAAGGTATGCAGATCGGCGAAGGCCACCGGCCAGTTGGGCAGGCGCATGCCGCCGACCCGCAGGGCCGGCAGGTCGGCGATCTCGGCGACGATGGTCTGGCCGGTGGCGCTGACGATCGGGGTCCGGGTCCACAGACTGGTCGGATTGCGGCTTAGCGCCAGGGACCGCAAGGCCAGGTTGCCGATGGTGTTTTCGGCCCCGGAATCCAGGAAGGCGACCAGGGGGATGCCGGCCAGGTCGGCATCGACCAGGGTGAGCTGGCCGTCTCGCCGCCGGGCCTTGACGGCGATGTCGTCGGGATTGCGAAACAGCCGGCCGGGGTACGTCGATGCCGAGCCGGCGACCGCGGAAATTCAAGGTCAATTCCAGTCCGTCGAGGCGATCGAGGCCGAGCATGCCCTCGCCGCCGATGGCTTCGGCCGGCAGAACCGAGAGCACCACGCCGGCCTGCCGGCCGGGCGCCGACCCGCAGATCGGCGGTGGTCGTCGGGGCCTGCGACAGGCCGGCCACGCCGTTCAGCGGTTCGGCCGGTCCCTTGGGGAGGCCGAGGCTGTCGGCCAGCTCGCGGGAGATCACCGATTGATTGGCCCCGGTGTCGACGACGAAGGCGAACGGGCCCGCCTCGTTCACGGCGATCGGAGCGGTCATGCGCCGGTAGATGTCGGCCACGGTCGAGAGGCTGGTCGGCGGATTATACGGCTGATCCTCGAGCGGAGTAAGCCGCGAGGCGCGGCCGAGCTCGACCACCGCGCCGCAGGCCCCACGCGGGCAAAGCGCCGGCAGTGCGATCGCGGCGGCGAGCGCCCGCCGCGACAGGCGATGCTGGGTCATGGTCCGACCCTCCCTTGCCGGGGAGCATACGCCTTTTTCGCTGATCGAGCACGTTCGGCGCGCAAGCGGCGAGCGGGCCCGGCGGGTCAGCGGGCGAGGGCCTCGCGGCGCTCTTCGAGGGCCAGCCAGGCGTCCTCGGCGGCGGCCAGGTCGCCGCGCGCCCGGTCGAGGGCGGCGGTGGCGGCGTGCGAAGGCGGCGGCGTCGCGGGCGTAGAGGCCCGGGTCGGCCAGCAGGCGCTTCCAGCCGGCGATCTCCTCGGGCACAGCTGGGCATGCCGCGCCTCGAGCTCCGCCAGCCGACGCTCGTCCTTGTAGGAGAGTTTGACCGGCGGGCCGCGGCGCCCGCCGCGGGGCCGGCGCGGCGGCGGGCCGACGACGGGGGCGAGCGGCGGCGGCGAGGAAGCCGGGGTTCTGGTCGATGAAATCCGACCAGCCGCCGGGCGTCTCGACCACGCCGCCGCGGCCGTCGAGGGCGATGGTCGAGGTGGCCAGGCGATCGATGAAGTCGCGGTCGTGGCTGACCAGGATCAGGGTGCCGTCATAGTCGGCCAGCAGGTCCTCCAGCAGGTCCAGGGTGTCCATGTCGAGGTCGTTGGTCGGCTCGTCGAGCACCAGCAGGTTGGCCGGCGTGGCCAGGGCGCGGGCCAGCAGCAGGCGGTTGCGCTCGCCGCCCGACAGGCTGGCGACCGGCTGGCGCAGCTGGGCGTCGCGGAACAGGAAGTCCTTGGCGTAGGCGGCGACGTGGCGCGGCTGGCCGCGCACCATGACCTGGTCGCCGCCCAGCGGGCGCCAGGGCGTCGCGCAGGGTCATGTCCGGCGTCGAGGTCGGCGCGGGCCTGGTCGACATAGGCGATCTCCAGGTTGGTCCCCAGCTTCACCGTCGCCGGCGTCGGGCGTCGATCTCGCCCAGCAGCAGCTTGACCAGGGTGGTCTTGCCCGCGCCGTTGGGGCCGACCATGGCCACCCGGTCGCCGCGCAGGATGCGGGTGGAGAAGCCCTTCAGCAGGACGCCGGTCGCCGAAGGCCTTGGACGACGCCCTTGGCCTCGACCACCCGCTTGCCGGACGGGCCCGGCCGCGCGATGCGCCAGGTTCAGCTCGCCGCGGGCTGTCGCGCAGCCGCTCGGCCTTCTCGCTCGCGCAGGGCCATCCAGCCGGCGCGCGCGGCCCTCGTTGCGGGCGCGCCGGGCGGTGACGCCACGCGCCATCCAGTGGTCTCGCGCTCGATGGCCTTGTCGAGCCGCCGCGCCTCCTCGGCCTCCTGCGGCGGCGATCTTCTCGGCCCAGTCGTCGAAGGCGGCGAAGCCCTCGTCCAGCCGGCGCACCTGCGCGGTCCTCCAGCCAGAAGCAGCGCTGGGTCACCCGCTCCAGGAAGGCGCGGTCGTGGCTGACGATCAGGGCGGCGGCGCGGCTGGCGGCGAGCTCGTCCTCCAGCGTCTCGATGGCCAGGATGTCCAGGTGGTTGGTCGGCTCGTCCAGCAGCAGGACGTCGGCGTCCTCGGCGAAGGCGCGGGCCAGCGCCGCGCGGCGGATCTCGCCGCCGGAGAGGCCGCCGGTCGGCGCTTGGCGGGATCGAGGCCGAAGGCTGCCAGCGCCGCCTCGGCCTCGATAGGCGCGGCGCGCCGCCGGCGGTGGCGTAGTCGAGCAGGGTCGCGCCGGCGATCTCCGGCTCCTGCGGCACGAAGGCGATGCGCGGCCCGGCGGTGACGATGCGCTCGCCGCCGTCCGGCTCGATCAGGCCGGCCAGGATGCGCAGCAGGGTCGACTTGCCCGCGCCGTTGCGCCCGACCAGGCAGGCGCGGCACGCCGCGCGTCCAGCGCCAGGTCGACGCCGTCGAACAGCATCAGCGGACCGTCGGCCAGGCGGACGTCCTTCAGGGCGAGGATGGGCGCGGCGCAGTGCGGGCGCGCCTGCGAAAGCCATCCGGCGACCTCTCAAGCCGGGCCGATGCGGGCCTGTTAGGAGCCGGGATTCGGCCTAAATCGCGCCATGACGGCGAGACCCTTCTGGGAAACCAAGACCCTGCGCGCAGATGACCGCCGCGGAGTGGGAGAGCCTGTGCGACGGCTGCGGCCTGTGCTGCCTGGTCCGCTTCGAGGACGAGGACACCGGCGAGATCATCCCCACGCGGGTCGCCTGCCGGCTGTTCGACGCCGAGACCTGCCGCTGCACCGACTACGCCGACCGCCAGCGGCACGTGCCCGACTGCATCAAGCTGACGCCGCGGCAACATCGAGAGCCTGACGTGGATGCCGCTCAGCTGCGCCTACCGCCGCCTGCACGAGGGCGCCCCTGCCGCGACTGGCACCCGCTGGTCACCGGCGATCCGGAGAGCGTGCACCGCGCCGGGGTCTCGGTGCGCGGCCAGACGATCAGCGAGACCGTGCTGACCGAGCCGGAGGACGCCCTGGACTTCGCCGCGCCCGACTGCTGAGCGACCGCAGCGAGAGCTGAGCGGCGTTGCGCGCGGTGTGGCATATGCAACAATAGCCCTTGCTGCCACCGTGGCGCCTACTGGCTCTAACTGACCGGGCCAGGTCCGCTTCGAACGGGCGGAGTTGACTTGGCGCAGGATCCCTATCAGGAACTGGGCGTCTCGCGGCGCGAGCGCGGACGAGATCCGCAAGGCGTTCCGCAAGCTGGCCAAGGCGCACCACCCCGACAACAACCCCGGCAACAAGGCCGCCGAGGAGCGATTCAAGCGGGCTCAGCGCCGCCTTCGACATCCTCGGCGACGCGGACAAGCGCAAGAAGTTCGACGCCGGCGAGATCGACGCCGACGGCCGCGAGACCATGCGCGGCTTCGCCGGCGGCGGCGGCCCGTTCGGCCAGGGCGGCCGGGCGGCTTCGCGGCGGAGTTCGAGGGCGTCGACCTCGGCGACATCCTCGGCGAGATGTTCGGCGGCGGCGGGCGCGGCCGGGCCGGCGGCGGCGGCGGCGGCTTCGCCATCGCGCGGCATCGGACGTGCGCGCGCGGCTGGAGATCGACCTGGAGGAGGCGATCGCCGGCGGCCAAGAGCGGCATCGCCTTCTCCGACGGCCGCACCCTCGACGTGACCATCCCCAAGGGCGCGGTCGACGGCCAGATGCTGCGGCTGAAGGGCCAGGGCGCGCCGGGCCGCGGCCGGCCCCGGCGACGCCCTGATCGAGCTGACGATCCGGCCCCACCCGGTCTTCCGCCGCGAGGGCGACGACCTGGTCATGGACCTGCCGGTCTCGGTGCCCGACGCGGTGCTGGGCGGCAAGGTCGAGGCGCCGACGCCGGACGGGCCGGTGACCCTGAGCGTGCCCAAGGGATCCAATTCCGGCTCGACCCTGCGGCTCAAGGGCCGGGGCCTCGGCGACGCGCCAAGGGCGGCGCGGCGACCTGCTGGCCCGGCTGGTGGTCACCCTGCCCGAAACCGCCGGACGCCGAGCTGGAGCAGTTCGCCGAGACTGGCGAAGCGAGCGGCCCTACACGCCCAGGCGCCGGGCCTAAGTCTGGCATGGACAGTCCAGCGCCGTTCAGCCGCTATTCAGGCGCCGCTCATCTAAGGGTCCAGCGTGCGCCGGCTTGCAGACCCTTGCCTTGACCCTGTCGGTCGCCGTCGGCGCGCCCGCCGTCGGCGAGGCGCAGATGCATGCCGGCTGGTCCGCGGGGCATGGCCGCGCGCCGGCTTCGCGCCGATCGCCCCGGGTTCGAGCGCTATCCGCCCGGCGGCCGGACCTTTCGCCCCGCCCCGCCGCCGCCGCTCGGCATGCGCCGTTGCCTGACCGGGACGCCTTTGGGCGGGCCCGCTTCCCTGGGCGGACCTCGAACAGCAGGACGCCGCCCGGCGCGGCGTGCGCGAGGGACAGGCTGGCGCCGCTGGGCCGGGTGATCGACAATATCCACAGGCGCCCACCCGGCCGCGAAATCGATACCCAGCTCGGGTACCAGGGCGGCCGGCAGGTGATGAACGTGCGCTGGCTGACGCCGCAGGGACGGCGGATCGACTATACCGTCGACGCCGCCAGCGGCCAGGTCCTCGGTGAAAGGTAGTTAGGGCAGTGCGAATTCTTCTGGTCGAGGACGACCCCGACCTGTCGCGGCAGCTCAAGCAGTCGCTGGGCGACGCCGGCTATGCGGTGGATCACGCGCCGGACGGCGAGGAGGCCAGCTTCCTCGGCGAGACCGAGCCCTATGACGCCATCGTCCTCGACCTCGGCCTGCCCAAGATCGACGGCGTGTCGGTGCTGGAGGCGCTGGCGGCGGGCGCACATGGCGACGCCGGTGCTGATCCTCACCGCCCGCGGCGCCTGGAGCGAGAAGGTCGCCGGCTTCGACGCCGGCGCCGACGACTATCTGACCAAGCCGTTCCACACCGAGGAACTGCTGGCCCGCCTGCGGGCCCTGGTGCGCCGCTCGGCCGGCCACGCCGCGCCAAGCCTGACCTGCGGCGCCCTGCGGCTCGATCCGCGCGCGGCCCGCGCCACGGTCGCCGGCGAGCCGCTGCGCCTGACCTCGCTGGAATATCGCCTGCTGCACTATCTGATCATGCACCAGGGCCGGGTGATCAGCCGCACCGAGCTGGTCGAGCACCTGTACGATCAGGACTTCGACCGCGATTCCAACACCATCGAGGTGTTCATCGGCCGGCTGCGCAAGAAGATCGGGCCCGACCGGGTCGAGACCGTCCGCGGCCTCGGCTATCGGCTGATCGCCCTGGAGGGCGAAGCGAGCGAGGCGTGACGCCCGGCGGTCGCAGGCACCGCGGCTCGGCGATCATTCGCCCCTCGCTGGTCCGCCGGCTGGTCGCGCTGGCGGCCGGCTGGAGCCTGGCGGTGCTGGTGGCCGGCGGCGTGGCGCTGTCGCTGTTCTTCAGCCAGTCGAGCACCTCGCGGTTCGACGACGACCTGTCGATACCGTCGACGGCCTGCTGGCCGGCACCGCGGTCGAGCGCCGGCCAGATCGTCGCGCCGGTGTCGGACGACCCGCGGGCCCTGCGCGCCTACTGCGGCGACTACTGGGAGATCGCCGCGCCCACGGCGGCGGCGCTGCACGCGGTCGCCACGGTCGCGCTCGCTGTGGGACCGCGCGCTGCCGCCGCCGCCCGGCGGGCTCGCGGCGCCTGGCCGGCGGCCAGGGCAAGACCCTCTTCTACGACAGCGCCGGTCCGGCGGGACAGTCGCTGCGCGTCGCCGCCCTGCAGGGCCGGCTGCCGGGCGTGGCGTACGCCGGTGGTGTTCATGGCGCCGAGGACCGCGCGCCGCTCGACCGGGACGTGCGCACCTTCGTCACCACCGATCGCCGTGGCTCTGCTGCTGCTGGGCGCCGGCCTGATCGCGGCGGTGATCGTGCAGGTGCGGGTCGGCCTGCGGCCGCTGTTCGCGCTGCGGCGCGAGGTGGCCGCGGTGCGCACCGGCCGGACCGAGCGGGTGACCGGCGAACTATCCGCGCGAACTGGAGCCGCTGGCCAGCGAACTGAACGCCCTGATGGCCCACAACCAGGACGTGGTCGAGCGCCAGCGCACCCATGTCGGCAATCTGGCGCACGCCCTGAAGACGCCGCTGTCGGTGATGCTCGACCGAGGCGCGCCAGCGGCCCGGGCCGCTGGCCGAGGTGGTGATCCGCCAGGCCGAGGCCATGCGCGCGGCAGGTCGACCACCACCTGCGGCGGGCCCGGGCCGCGGCGCGGACCCAGGGCCAGGGCGAGCGCACCCCGGTCGCGCCGGTGCTGGAGGAACTGGCGCGCACCCTGGAGCGGATCTTCCGCGACAAGGGCGCCTCGGTCGACTGGCGCTGCGCCGACGACCTGGCCTTCCTCGGCGAGCGCCAGGACCTGCTGGAGATCGCCGGCAACATGATGGAAAACGCCTGCAAATGGTGCGCCGGCAAGGTGCGGGTCAACGCCGCGCCGCGCGACCGCGCTGGTTCTCGCTGATCGTCGAGGACGACGGCCGCGGCCTGGCCGCCGAACAGCGCGAGGAGGTGCTGCGTCGCGGGGCGCGGCTGGACGAGAGCGCGCCGGGCTCCGGCCTGGGCCTGTCGATCGTCGACGAACTGGTGCGCGCCTATGGCGGCCAGATGACGCTCAGCGAATCGCTGATGGGAGGGCTTAAGATCGAACTGGTCCTGCCGCGGGCGGACAGCTGACGCCGGCGGGCTTCGCCGCTCGCGACGGCAGACCCAGGACTAGCGCGTCGGGACCGGGTGCTCGCCGCGGTAGTCGTAGAAGCCGCGGCCGGCCTTGCGGCCCAGCCAGCCGGCCTCGACGTATTTCACCAGCAGCGGACAGGGCCGGTATTTGGAGTCCGCCAGGCCGTCGTGCAGCACGTTCATGATCGAGAGCACGGTGTCCAGGCCGATGAAGTCGCCCAGTTCCAGCGGACCCATCGGATGGTTGGCGCCCAGCCGCATGGCGGTGTCGATGGCGTCGACCGTGCCGACGCCCTCATAGAGGGTGTAGATCGCCTCGTTGATCATCGGCACCAGCACGCGGTTGACGATGAAGGCGGGGAAGTCCTCGGCGTTGGCGGTGGTCTTGCCCAGCGACTTGGTGAAGGCGACGGCGATCTCATAGGTGGCGGCGTCGGTGGCGATGCCGCGGATGATCTCCACCAGCTTCATCAGCGGGGCCGGATTCATGAAGTGCAGGCCGATGAACCGCTCGGGCCGGTCGGTGGCCGAGGCCAGGCGGGTGATCGAGATCGACGAGGTGTTGGAGGCCAGCAGGGTGTGGGCGGCCACGTGCGGCTGCAGCGCCTTGAAGATCAGCTTCTTGGTGTCCTCGTTCTCGGTGGCGGCCTCGATGGCGAGGTCGGCGGCCGCCGATGGCGGCCAGGCCTCGGCCGGATGGATGCGGGCCAGAGCGCCGCGTCCTTGTCCGCCTCGCTGACGATGCCGCGGGCCACCTGGCGGGCCAGATTGTGTTCGATGACCTTCGAGCCGCTCGGTCGACCCGCTCGGCGCTCGATGTCGTGCAGCAGACACCTCATAGCCGGCCAGCGCGCAGACATGGGCGATGCCGCCGCCCATCTGGCCCGCGCCGATGACGCCGACCGTCCTGATTTCCGCCATCTGATCCGCCTTGGAACCGCTCTGATTGCGACGGTGTCGCATGCAGCGCCGACCCGTCTGTCACAGCATTCTTACACACGCCGGAGGCCTCGGCTCCAAGCTTTTGCTGCAATGCAGCGTAAAAGCGTCAGAGTCCGGCGGCGGTCAGCGCGTCCATCAGCTCCGGCACGGCGGTCTTGTAGTCGGCGACCAGGCCGTAGTCGGCGACCTGGAAGATCGGCGCGTCGGCGTCCTTGTTGATCGCCACGATCACCTTGGAGTCCTTCATGCCGGCCAGATGCTGGATGGCGCCGGAGATGCCGATGGCGATGTAGAGCTGCGGGCGCGACCACCTTGCCGGTCTGGCCGACCTGGTAGTCGTTGGGCGCGTAGCCGGCGTCGACCGCCGCGCGCGAGGCGCCGACCGCGGCGCCCAGCTTGTCGGCCAGCGGCTCGATGACCCGCTGGAACTCCTCGGCCGAGCCCATGGCGCGGCCGCCGGAGACCACGATCTTGGCGCCGGCCAGTTCCGGGCGGTCGGACTTGACGAGCTTCTCGGTCGACGAAGCGGGTCTTGCGGCGCGCCGGGGCCGGGATCGACCGCTTCGATCGTGGCCGAGCCGCCCTCCTCGGCCGCCTTGAAGGCGGTGGGGCGCACGGTGATCACCTTCTTGGCGTCGGAGGACTGACGGTCTCCAGCGCGTTGCCGGCGTAGATCGGCCGCACGAAGGTGTCGGCGTCGACGACCTCGATGATCTCGGAGATCGGCGCCACGTCCAGCAGGGCGGCGATGCGCGGCGCGAAGTTCTTGCCCGGCCGAGGTGGCCGGCGTCAGCACGGCGTCGTAGCCGGCCATCAGCGGCACGATGGCGCCGCTCATGCGCCTCGGCCGACCTGCTTGCCCAGCGCGTCGCTTTCGGCCAGTCAGCACCTTGCGCACGCCGGTGATCTTGGCGGCCTGGCGCGGCGACGCCGTCGACCCCCTGGCCGGCCACCAGGACGTCGACGTCGCCGCGAGAGCGCCAGGGCGGCGGTCACGGTCTTGTGGGTGTTGTCCTTCAGCGCGACGTTGTCGTGGTCGGCGACGACGAGAACGGCCATCAGAGCACCCCCGCTTCGGTCTTGAGCTTGGCGACCAGGTCGGCGGCGTTTTCCACCTTGACGCCGGCCGACGCGCTTCGGGCGGCTCGGTGACCTTGGCGACCTTCAGGTGGCCGGTGGTCAGACCGCCGAAGTCGTCGACGGTCTTGATGTCGATGGTCTTCTTCTTGGCCTTCATGATGTTCGGCAGGCGAGGCGTAGCGCGGCTCGTTGAGGCGCAGGTCGGCGGTGACCACCGCCGGCAGGTCGAGCTCCAGGGTCTGCAGGCCGCCGTCGACCTCGCGGGTCACCCGCACCGTCTCGCCGGCGACCTCGACCTTGGAGGCGAAGGTCGCCTGCGGCCAGTCGAGCAGGGCCGACAGCATCTGGCCGACGGCGTTGTTGTCGCCGTCGATGGCCTGCTTGCCCATCAGGATCAGGCCGGGCGTCTTCGGCCAGGGCGACGGCCTTGAGCAGCTTGGCGACTTCCAGCGGTTCGGGATCGGCGTCGGTCTGGATGAGGATGCCGCGGTCGGCGCCCATGGCCAGGGCGGTGCGGATGGTTTCCTGGGCCTGGATCGGGCCGATCGACACGGCGACGATCTCGCTGGCGGCGCCCTTTTCCTTGAGCCGGATCGCCTCTTCGACGGCGATCTCGCAGAACGGGTTCATCGACATCTTGACGTTGGCGAGGTCGACGCCGCTCTGGTCGGATTTGACCCGCGCCTTGACGTTGTAATCGATCACCCGTTTCACCGGGACCAGAATCTTCATCGGCCTCACCGCCCGTCCGTCGCCATATGCGCGCGGCCCCGGGAAATAAAGCCTTGCGCGCGGTTTGCAAGCCGTGGCGAGCCCCGCTCGACCCTGGCGCCGGCGACCTGGGGTCTGTAGAAGGCGCGGCCATGACGCGTTGGATGACTACCGCGAAACTGTTCGTGCTCGGCGGCTTTCTGATCGTCGCCGGCATCACCACCGGCTACGAAATTCTGTACGTCTGGCCGGTCAAGAAATGCGACGCGCGCGGCGCCTGGTGGGACGCGCGGGACCGCGAGTGCCTCGACCCGATCCCGATCTGGCGGATGACCGGACGCGGACTGATCAACGGTCCCGCGGCCGGCGGCGATCATCGCGTCGCCGCCGGGGCCCAGAGCACGTCCGCCGCGCCCTTGTCGTTGGCGAACCGGGCGGCGACGAACAACAGGTCGGACAAGCGGTTGAGGTAACGCAGCGCTTGCGCGTGGGCCTCGTCGTCGGTCTCACGGACGAACCCGACCGCCGCGCGCTCGGCGCGGCGGCAGACCGTGCGGGCCAGATGCAGGGCCGCCGAGGCCGGCGAGCCGCCTGGCAGCACGAAGGAGGTGAGCGGGCCGAGCGAGGCGTTCAGGCCGTCGATCTCCTGTTCCAGCCGCTCGACCTGGCCGGCGACGATGCGCAGGGCGACCGGCGCGTCGGCCGCCCGTTTCGGCGTGGCGAGGTCGGCCCCGAGGTCGAACAGGTCGTTCTGAATGCGCGCCAGAATCGGGTCCAGATCCGGCTCGGAGGCGGTGTGCAGACGCGCCAGGCCGAGCACCGCGTTCAACTCGTCGACCTCGCCATAGGCCGCGACGCGGGCGCTGGCCTTGCTGACCTGCTCGCCGCTGGCCAGCCGGGTCGAGCCGGCGTCGCCGGTGCGGGTGTAGATGCGATTGAGCAGGACCATGCGGGCGCCTCAGTGTCCGCCGCCGCGGGCGATGATCGCGGTGACGATGATGACGATCGCCACCGCCTGCAGCGCCACCCGCAGCGACATCAGCTTGGTGGACCATTTGAGGCTGAATTCTCCGCCCTTGAACATGGTGAAGATGCCGAAGCCGAGCGTGCCTGGCCACGGCGACCAGGGCGACAGGAACCAGAATGTCGAAAATATCGTGCATCGCCGGACCCTAGTCCCGAGCGCCGCCCGCGCCAATATTCGAACGCCGCCCTTGCCTCGCGCGGCGTCACATGGGGTGATGCGGCCGCCATGCCCTCAGGAGACCGGCCATGATCGTCGTCCACCATCTGAACAATTCCCGCTCGCAACGCATCCTCTGGCTGCTGGAGGAGCTGGGCGCGCCCTACGAAATCAAATTCTACCAGCGCGACGCGGTGACCAATCTGGCCCCGCCGGAGCTGAAGGCGGTGCACCCGCTGGGCAAATCGCCGGTGATCACCGACGGCGCGCTGACCCTGGCCGAGTCGGGGGCGATCGTCGACTACATCATCCGCCGTCACGGCGAGGGCCGGCTGGCCCCGGCGCCAGATGCGCCCGAGCGCGAGGCCTATCTGGAATGGCTGCATTACGCGGAAGGCTCGGCCATGCTGCCGCTGATGCTGCAGCTCTATACCATGCGGCTGGGCGAGGCGGCCGCGCCGCTCAAGGAGCGGATCGACGGGGAGATCGACAATCACCTGAGCTATGTGGACGGCGCGCTGCGCGGCCGCGACCATCTGCTGGCGCAGGGATTTTCCGGGGCCGACATCCAGATGAGCTTCGTCGGCGAGGTGGCGCGGGCCTTCGGACGGCTGGCGAAGTTTCCGGAGATCACCGCTTGGGTCGATCGGCTGCACGCCCGCCCGGCCTTCGAGGCGGCCTTGGCGAAGGGCGGAGCTTACGCTCTGGCGTAGAAAAAAGGATCGACCACGAAGGCGCGAAGGACGCGAAGGACGAACAACAGGCAATAATACAAAGGAATTTGCTCGGGGAAAGCGGGTTGATGGCGTTGATTGCGCTTCGCGCGAAGCGCCGTTTGGGCGTTGGAGTGTCGCTTCCGATCGGTCTTTGCCAAACTGCTTCAGTCCAGCCAGCCTTCCAGGAAGTCGAACACGGCGGCTTTGAACAGCGCGTGCGGGATGGCGGAGAAGTGGTCGCAGGCCGGGATGGCGACCGCCCGCGCCCCGGGGATGGCGTCGGCCAGGGTCTGGGGATCGCCGGCGATCTCGTCGCGCGCCCCGGCGACCACCAGCACCGGCATGGCCAGCCGCGCCAGGTCGGCCGGGTCGAGCCGCTCGCCGCGTCCCTCGGCGCAGGCCGCCAGCGCCAGGCGATCCTCGCCCTGATTGTCCGCAAACTGACGGAAGCCCCGGAGGGTCGGATCGGTGATCACCGCCGGGTCCGGGGCCCGCATGGCCTCGCCCATGGTCATCGGACCGGTGAACGGGCTCGGCTGATCGGACAGCAACCGCGCCCCGACGCCGCCGAGGATCAGGTGGCTGACGCGGTCGCCGTGCGCGGCGGCCAGGGCCAGCGACAGGTGCGAGCCCATCGAATAGCCCATCAGCTCGACGCACCGCAGATCGAGGTGATCGAGCAGGGCGAGGATGTCGCCGGCCATGGCGTGGCCGGCGTAGGCGGCGGGATCGTGCGGCTTGTCGCTCTCGCCATGGCCGCGCAGATCGAGGGCGACCGTACGATAGCCCTTGCGCTCGAGGGCGGCGTACCAGCCGAGCCGCCGCCAGTTCTCGGCGCGGCTGGTGGCGAAGCCGTGCACCAGCACGACGGCGCCGATTTCGCCGCCCTGTGGGGTGATGTCGTCATAGGCGAGGGTCAGGCCGGCGGATTGGAAGGTCGCCATGGGTCGGCTCCTCTGGTTGTGTGAGCAGACGTCATTGCCATGGCCGTGGCAAGGCGTCTCGCCCCGCGCCTCTTGAGCAAGGCGCCCCAGGCGCCTTAATGGCGGCTGATGAACGAGGAAGTCTTCATCGGCGGCTGGACCCGCGAAAAGCTGCGCGAGCGCAGCCAGACCGAACGGCATCAGGTGTGGAAGCGCGCCCGGGCGCTGCATTCGGCGGAGGGCAACCATCTGGCCCGGGCCATCGAACGGCTGGGCCTGCCCTATGCCGAACCCGAGCCCCTGGCCGAGGACGATCCGCTGATCGCGCGGATGCGGGCGGTGATGAGCGCGCCGGCGGCGCGCGCGGCGGCGATCGAGGCCACGCTGGACGGCCTGCCGGCCCTGGCCGGCGTCGACACCCTGCTGCACGACGCACTCGGCGAGGACTATCGGCTGAATCCCGGCGGCGGTTCCGACGGCGCAGGCGATGGTCGCCGACCTGATGGGGGCCCTCGGCTATGTCGAGGCCGGCAGCAAGGACCTGCCCAAGCGCTGCGTCGCCCGCTCCGGAGTGTTCTGGAAGCGGCGATGAGCAGCGCCTCGCCGCCGCCCCGGCCACTCTAGGCGTCAGGCCGGCGAGGGTTCGACGTCGTCCTGTCGCGCGCCGGTCGCCACGACGGTCAGGGCGCCATCGGCCAGCGGGCGCTGCAGATGCGCCACCTCGCCCCAGGTCGCGCCGCTCAGCCACAGGTCCCACTCGGCCTGCGTCGTGAGGATCACCGGCATGGCCTTGCGATGATAGGTCCTCACCGGCTCGGCCGGGTCGGCGGTCAGGAAACCGAACGCCTCGATCTCCTCCCAGCCCCTGGACTTGGCCCGCACGCAGGCGTGCGGCGTCCACACGCCGGCGAACATCGCCAGGGGCCGGTCGGGGCCGAGGGCGAACCAGATGTTTTTGCGGGTGCGCGCATGGTCCTGATCGGGCTCGGCGAACGAGGTGAAGGGGACCAGGCAACGGTTGCCTCGCCCCAGCCACGGCGCCCAGTGGGCGTTCAGCCGCCCGGTCTTCACGCTGGTGGTGTTGCGCACATTGGTCACTCCCTTGTCGGGCTCCATGCGCAGAAGTTCGGCGAAGTCGAATTCCGTGCCCTTGGCGCGCAGCGCGTCGGCGCGTTTGCCGGCGGCGTCGAGCAGCAGGTTTTTCGGGCTGGGCATGCCCCAGCGCATGTTGCGCATCTCGCGCGCGCCGCCGGCCGCCGCGACGATGACCGGCGCCTCGTAGTCCGGATAGACCGCCGGCATCGGCGGCTGGTTGTCGTTGCGGTCCATGGCCCGCACCTGCGCCACGATGGCGGCGCGCCCCCGCATGACCGAGTACAGGTTGCACATGCCCGCAACGCTAGGCGAAGGCGGCCGCGGAGGTCAAATCGTGGGGGCCGGCCGGGCCGGGCGGCGCTGTCGAAGGTGTCGCCAGCCTCCGCCAGGCGGCCAGCGCAGACTGTTGGCGCCCATACCATGATAACCTCTCGTCTTTTGCCGCCACGCCGACCGGGTTAGCCTCTCGCCAGGCATAAGGAGTGCGTCATGGCGAAGCTGAACGGCGCAAAGGTGGTGGTGATCGGCGGAGCTTCGGGCGTCGGATTCGCCGTGGCGGCGGCGGCGCTGGCGGCGGGCGCCGAGGTGGTGGTCGGCTCCAGCCAGGCGGCGCGGATCGCGGCGGCGGCCGCGAAGCTCGGGGCCGGGGCGAGCGGCCGGACGGTGGATGTGAAGGACGAGGCGTCGGTCGCCGGCTTTTTCGAGGCGGCCGGGCCGTTCGACCATCTGGTGTTCACCGCCGGCGACTGGGGCCACATGTTCGGCCCGACCCGCGATCTCGACGTCGAAGCCAGCAAGGCGCGGATGGAGGTGCGGTTCTGGGGCGCGGCCCGGGCGGCCAAGCACGCGATCCGCCAGATCGCCGCCGACGGCTCGATCACCCTGACCGGCGGCATGCTGGCGCACCGGCCGATGCCGGGCGCGCCGCTGGTCACCGCCTCGGCGCACACGCACCGAGGGGCTGGCCATAGGCCTGGCGCGCGACCTGGCTCCCATGCGCGTCAACGCGGTGTGCCTCGGCCTGATCCTGAGCGAACAGGTGCAGACCTGGGGCGAGGCCATGATCCATGGCTTCACCGCCAACCTGCCGCTGCCGCGCGGCGGCACGGTCGAGGAAGCGGCCGAAGCCTATCTTTTCCTGATGCGCGCCACCTATGTCACCGGCCAGATCGTGCGGGTCGACGGCGGCGGCAGCCTGGTCTGACGGCGGCTCAGGACGACCGGCGTTCGCTCACGGGGTAGCCGCGCGTGAGAGCGGGATCGGAAAACCGCGCTTCGTCTTCCGCGATCCAGGCCTGGATGGCGGGATCGGCCAGCGAGCGGCGGAACTCCTGGTAATCAGCCTCGTCGGCGAAGGAGATCTCGGTGATCACGTCGAAATCCGGACGCGGCGACGCGGCGGCCGGGCCGCTCTCGATGAAGTTGCGCCGATAGTCCGCGCGCGCCAGGGCGGGAATCCGGGCGAGCGCGCCCGGCGCATGCACCCTCTCATAGTAATCCCGGAACTGCTCCGGCGAGGTCCCGGGTTTGCGGGTCAGCAATGCGATGGTCTTGATCATGGGCCTCTCCCGGAAGGCGGCGCAAGGCGAAGACGACCACCGCCGGTCCCTCCCCCTTTCGGGAGAGGGAGGCGGACTGCCGACCTCAGGCTTCGGCCTCGGCGGTCTCTTTCTTGCTGAGGTCTTCGCCGGTGACCTGGTCGACGACCTTCATCGACAGGCGGGTCTTGCCGCGGTCGTCGAAGCCGAGGAGCTTGACCTTGACGGTCTGGCCCTCGGTGAGCACGTCGGAGACCTTGGCGACGCGTTCGTTGGCGATCTGGCTGACATGCACCAGGCCATCCTTGGCGCCGAAGAAGTTCACGAAGGCGCCGAAGTCGACGATCTTGACGACCTTGCCGTCGTAGATCTGAGCCAATTCCGGCTCGGAGGTCAGGGAGCGGATCCAGTCGATGGCGGCCTTGATCTTGCCGCCGTCGCTGGCCGAGACCTTGACCATGCCGTCGTCGTTGACGTCGACCTTGGCGCCGGTGGTGGCGACGATCTCGCGGATGACCTTGCCGCCGGTGCCGATCACTTCGCGGATCTTGTCGACCGGAATGGTGATGGTCTCGATCTTCGGCGCGTATTCGCCGACGTCATGACGGGCCCCGTCGATGGCCTTGGCCATTTCGCCCAGGATGTGGATGCGGCCGTCCCGGGCCTGGGCGAGCGCCTGATGCATGATCGCCTCGGTGATGCCGGGGATCTTGATGTCCATCTGCAGCGAGGTGATGCCGTCGGCGGTGCCGGCGACCTTGAAGTCCATGTCGCCCAGGTGATCCTCGTCGCCGAGGATGTCGGACAACACCGCGAAGCCGTCCTTTTCGAGGATCAGGCCCATGGCGATGCCGCTGACCGGCTTCTTCATCGGAACCCCGGCGTCCATCAGCGCCAGAGAGCCGCCGCAGACCGAAGCCATCGAGGACGAGCCGTTGGACTCGGTGATCTCGGAGACCAGGCGCAGGGTGTAGGGGAACTCTTCCTTGGTCGGCAGCATCGGGCGCAGGGCGCGCCAGGCCAGCTTGCCGTGGCCGATCTCGCGGCGGCCCGGCGCGTTCATCCGGCCGGTCTCACCCACCGAATAGGGCGGGAAGTTGTAGTGCAGCAGGAAGCTTTCCTTGTAGGTGCCCTCCAGCGCGTCGATGAACTGCTCGTCATCGCCGGTGCCGAGGGTGGCGACCACCAGGGCCTGGGTTTCGCCGCGGGTGAACAGGGCCGAGCCATGGGTGCGCGGCAGGACCGAGACCTCCGAGACGATCGGCCGCACGGTGCTGACGTTGCGGCCATCGATGCGCAGGCCGGTTTCCAGGATGGCGCGGCGGACGACGTCGGCCTCACAGGCCTTGAACAGGCCGCCGAGCTTCGCCGGATCGATGCCGTCGGGATTTTCCTCCGACCTGCCCAGAGCCTTGACGGCCTTGGCTTTCGCCGCGCCGACCGCTTCGTGGCGGGCCCCCTTGGCGGTGATCGCATAGGCGGCGCGGATGTCCTCACCGATCAGGGCCTTGATCTTGGCCTGCAAGGCGTCGGTGTCTTCCGGCGTGAAGTCGAACGGTTCCTTGGCGGCGTGCTCGGCCAGTTCGATGATCGCCTGAATGATCGGCTGGAAACCGCGATGAGCGAACATCACGCCGCCGAGGACCTGATCTTCATTGAGCTCCTCGATCTCCAACTCGACCATCATCACCGCGTCGTCGGTGCCGGCGACCACCAGATCGAGCCGGTTGGCCGGATCCTTGATCTGCTCGAGGGTGGGGTTGAGGACATAGTCGCCGTCGATATAGCCGACCCGCGCGGCTCCGATCGGGCCCATGAACGGCACGCCCGACAGGGTCAGGGCGGCGGAGGCGGCGACCATGGCGACGATGTCGGGGTCGTTCTCCAGGTCATGCGACAGCACGGTGATGACCACCTGCGTCTCGTGCTTGAAGCCCTTGACGAACAGCGGCCGGATCGGCCGGTCGATCAGGCGGGAGACCAGGGTCTCCTTCTCGGACGGCCGGCCCTCGCGCTTGAAAAAGCCGCCGGGGATCTTGCCCGCGGCGAAGGTCTTTTCCTGATAGTTGACGGTCAGGGGGAAGAAATCCAGGCCCGGCTTGGGGGCCTTGTCGAACACGACGGTGGCGAGGACGGTGGTCTCGCCATAGGTGGCCAGGACGGCGCCGTCGGCCTGCCGGGCGATGCGGCCGGTCTCCAGGGTCAGCTTGCGGCCGCCCCATTCGATGGATTTGCGTTTGATGTCGAACATTTACGTCTTGATGCTTTCTCTCAATCCCACGGGCGGATTCCTCGTGGGGCGGATTGGGGACGGTGTGGCTTTCTGGCCGGGTTGCCGAATCCTCTCCTAGGCGACAGGCGGGTAAGAGGATCGTGTCGCAACCCTCGGCGGATGCGCGTCGGCCCAACATCGGACCGCGCGCGAAGCCGCCGCCCCCATGCCTGTCGATGGCGGGCGGCGGCGAAAGCGGCGTTGAGCGCTAGCGGCGCAGGCCGAGCGTGCCGATGAGCGCCTGATAGCGGCCTTCGTCGGTCTTCTTCAGGTGGTCGAGCAGGGACCGGCGCGCGGAGACCAGCTTCAGCAGGCCCCGGCGCGAATGGTTGTCCTTCTTGTGGGTCTTGAAGTGCTCGGTCAGGTTGGCGATCCGTTCGGACATGATCGCGACCTGCACTTCGGCCGAACCGGTGTCGCGCTCGGAACGGGCATGGGTGTGGATGACTTCGGTCTTGCGTTGCGCGGTAATCGACATCGGAAAGGTCTTTCCGCTCAGTTGAGGTGAAAGACACGCGTGGGATTGAGCCGTCCCGCGCGCATCTCGCAGAGCGCCACGATCGTCGCGCCCATGGCGGGCGGAAACGATGCGGGAGGCGGTGAGCCGCGCCTTCAAGGTTTCAACCTGCCGGGGGAGCAAGACGATCGAACGTCCCTGCGTCAACCTGAAAGCGTCTTCGGCGGTCACGGCCAGCTCCGGGATGTCGTCCAGGGCGGTCTCGACCGGAAGCAGAGCCTCCAGGGGCGACGCCGTATGGCACAAATCTTCGAGCTTATCCAGCGTAATCGCATTCCGCTCGGTAAAGCCGCCGACGCGCAGGCGGCGCAGATCGCCGACATGCGCGCGGGCGCCCAGCGCCGCGGCCAGATCGCGGACCAGGGCGCGCACATAGATGCCCTTGCCGCAGTCGATCTCCAGCGTCGTGTGATCGACGTCCGGCTGGGCGACGAAGCGGGCGGCGTGGATGGTGACGGTGCGGGCCTTGAGGTCCATCGCCACGCCCTCGCGCGCCAGGTCATAGGCGCGGGCCGCCGTCGACCTTGACCGCCGAATAGTCCGGCGGGATCTGCTCGATCTCGCCGACGAAGGTCGGCAGGGCGGCGATCGACCGCTTCGGCGGTCGGCCGCACGCTCGCAGGTGGCGGTCACCGCGCCCTCGCGGTCGAAGCTGGCGGTCTCGACGCCCCAGGCGATGGTGAAGCGATAGGTCTTGTCGGCGTCCATCAGGAACGGGACGGTCTTGGTCGCTTCGCCGAGCGCGATCGGCAGGATGCCGGTGGCCAGCGGGATCGAGCGTGCCGGCATGGCCGGCCTTCTGGGCGTTGAAGGCGCGGCGCACCCGGCCGACCGCCTGGGTCGAGCCGAGATCATGCGGCTTGTCGAGGCAGATCCAGCCGGAGACCGCGTCGCCCTTGCGACGACGGGCCATCAGTTCTTTCCTCCCTCCCCTTCATGGGGAGGGACAGACGGCGAAGCCGTCAGGGTGGGGTGCCTTGACGTGGCCGAACTCCCCGCGATTATATGTCTCGGCAGCGTTCCCCACCCTGGATGCTGCGCATCCTGTCCCTCCCCGGAAGGGGAGGGAGGAGTTTGCGCACCCTACTCACCGTCCTCGCGCCTTTCGATGTCCTGGCGCACGCGGGGGTCGGCGAGCAGTTGGTTCATGTGGGTGGCCGCATCGAAGCTGTCGTCGTGAATGAACTTCAGGGCCGGGGTGAACTTCATCTCGATGGCGTGGCCGAGCTTGCCGCGAAGAAACCGCGAGGCCCGATTGAGGCCGGCGATCACTTCGGTGGAATGCACGCCGCCGAGCGGTTCGACGAAACACAGGGCGTGCTTGAGGTCTGGACTGACGCGGACCTCGCTGAGCGTGATCGAAACATCGGCCAGCGCCGGATCGGCGAAGTCCTCCTCGCGCAGGATTTCGACGAGCGCGTGGCGCACCAGTTCGCCGGCGCGGAGCTGACGCTGGGACGGGCCGGCGGGAGGCCGGCGGCCGGAACGGGCGGGGCGGGACATGGGATCTTCTTCGCGAGGCCCGGCCGACGGTTCGAACGCCGGTCGCGGGAAAGGGCGCGCTTCTATGCGCGCGCGGACGAGTTGTCCAGCGGCGTTGACCAAAAGGTCAAGAACGGCCGGGCGGATCGAACGTCGGGTCTTGCGCACTCATCGCCAGATCATTCCACCAGATCGCGGCCTCAGAGCGAATAAGGCGTCCGCACACCTGGATCATCGAGCGGAAAATCCTTGGTGTCGCGCGTCACCAGCAGACGCCCGTCACGCCGCGCGCTCGCCCACACGATGGCGTCGGGCAGCTTCATCCGATGTCGGCGGCGCAACTCGACGGCGCCTTCGGCGATGACATCGTCCAGCGGGATGACCTCAAAGCCGGAGAGGTAGGCGCGCGTCGCCAAATTCGTCTCCGGCGTCGTCCCCAGCATCACTTCGATCCAGGTGAGGATGCTGATGGCCCGATCGTCGTAGCGCTCCAGTTCACCCTTCGCCTCCAACCGGCCCTGCAGGAAATCGATCAGGATGTTGAAGTCGAAGACGGCCTTCACCACTCCGCACGCAGACGCCTCTGATACTCGACGCCATCTTCGACGCCGCCCCCCCACAGGCCGAACGCCTCGGACGGTTCGACCGCGCGATGTCTGGCCAGGTATTCGTGGACGGCCGCGCGGATGACCTTGGCCCGCGGCTCTCCGCGACGGCGCGCAACCTCATCGAGCGCCATAATGTCCGGATCGGGAATATCAACCAGGGTTCGCATCATACGTTCCGATATCCGATATCGACATCATATATCGCTGGGCGCCAGCGCCGGCAACCCCAGCCTCGCCCACCTCTCCGTCACCGCGGCGACCACGGCCGGGTCCATGGCGATCTGCCGTCCCCACTCGCGGTGGGTCTCGGGCGGCCATTTGTTGGTGGCGTCGAGGCCGATCTTGGAGCCGAGGCCGGATTCCGGGGAGGCGAAGTCGAGGTAGTCGATCGGAGTATGCTCGATCAGAGTGATGTCGCGGGCGGGATCCATGCGGGTGGAGAGGGCCCACATCACGTCTTTCCAGTCGCGGGCGTTTATGTCGTCGTCCACCACGATCACCCATTTGGTGTACATGAACTGGCGCAGGTAGGACCACACCGCCATCATCACCCGCTTGGCGTGACCGGGGTAGGCCTTCTTGATCGAGACGACGGCGATGCGGTAGCTGCAGCCTTCCGGCGGCAGCCAGAAATCGACGATCTCGGGAAACTGGCCGCGCAGCAGCGGGATGAACACCTCGTTCAGCGCTTCTCCGAGCACGCTCGGCTCATCGGGCGGGCGGCCGGTGTGGGTGGTCAGATAGATCGGGTCGCGGCGCATGGTGATGGCGGTGACCTGGAACACCGGGAAGCGCTCGACGGAGTTGTAGTAGCCGGTGTGGTCGCCGTACGGCCCCTCGTCGGCGTACTCGTCCAGACGCACTTCGCCTTCGATGACCATCTCCGCGTGGGCGGGGACCAGCAACGGCTGGGTCTTGGCGGCTGACCAGCTCGACGCGCGCGCCGCGCAACAGGCCGGCGAACTGGTATTCCGACAGGGTGTCGGGCACCGGCGTGACGGCGGCGAGGATGGTTCCCGGATCGGCCCCGATCACCGCGCAGGCCGGCAGGGCGTCGGGCTTGCCGGCGGCCTTCCAGCGCCGGTGATGCTGCGCGCCGCCACGATGGGCCAGCCAGCGCATGATCGTGCGGTCACGCCCGATCACCTGCATGCGATAGATGCCCAGGTTGTAGTCGTCCTCGCGGCTGTCGGACGGGCCCTTGGTGACCACCAGCGGCCAGGTGATCAGGGGCGCCGGCTCGCCCGGCCAGCAGGTCTGCACCGGCAGGCGGGCCAGATCGATATCGGCGCCGGTCAGCACCACCTCCTGCACCGGGGCCGAGCCGACGGTCTTGGGGCGCATGCCCATGACCGTGCGCGCCAGCGGCAGCAGGTCGAAGGCCTCCTTGAGGCCGCGCGGCGGCTCGGGACTGCGCAGGAAGGCGAGCAGTTCGCCGACATCGCGCAGATCGCCGGCGGACTGGCGCGCCTTGCCGTCGAGAGTGACGCCCATGGCCACGCGCCGCACCGTGCCGAACAGGTTGGCGAGGCAGGGTATCGGCGAGATCTGGCCATCGGCGCGGACGGGCTTCTCGAACAGAACCGCGGGACCGCCGGTGGCGAGCAGCCGGGTGCAGATCTCGGTCATTTCGAGGACGGTGGAGACTGGCTCGCGGACGCGGACGAGCTCGCCCTGCGTTTCGAGGCTGGCGATGAACGCCCGAAGATCACGATAGGCCATGGGAAACTTTCCTCCCTCCCCTCATGGGGAGGGACAGGACGCGCAGCGTCCAGGGTGGGGAACGGCGCGGCAGTCGCTGACCTCAAAGACATGGTCCCTTTCACCGAGCCCCACCCTGACGGCGGAGCCTGTCCTCGGGCGCGCACTTCGCGCGACCCGTGGGCCGCCTGTCCCTCCCCATGAGGGGAGGGAGGGATCAGCGTCGGGCCGCATCATGCGCCTTCACCACGGACTTCGGCGCGATCTTGCGCCAGCGGCGGTCGAGGAAGGCGCGGAAGGAGCCAGGGTCGAGGGTGGCGACGCGGGCCAGGACGCTGGGATAGTCCTTGTAATGGGCGGTGAAGTGGAAGGTCTCGGGCTCGGCCTCGATCAGCATTTCGCGTTCGTCGAAGCCGACGTCCATCAGCACCACGCTGGCGTCCTCGGCGCGCAGGCGGGTAAGGAACTTCTTGTTCACCAGGAAGGAGGGGCGGCCGTAGGAGGTCCCCTCGACTGCGCCGGGAAACGACAGGCAGATCTGGCGCATCTCGTCTTCGGTCATGATCACCAGGCCAGAGCCGCTCCGTCCTTGCGCATTTCGCTGGCGGCCGCATATCGGCCCGGCCAGCGCTCGATCGCCTGGTAGCCGCCGAAACTGCCGTCCGAGCGCCCCAGTGGCCAGCCGAGCGCCGCCAGTTGCTGGCGCGTTTCGGCGGGCACGCCGCTTTCCAGGTGCAGGAGACCCAGCCCGTGCTGCGGCTCGCCCGTCGGCTCGGACGAGCCTTCATGATGCCAGCGGGGGCAATCGCCGGCTTCCTGCAGCCCCAGGCCGTAGTCGACCCGGTCGACGATGATCTGCGCCTGGCCCTGGGGCTGCATGTCGCCGCCCATGACTCCGAATGCCATCCAGGGCTCACCGTCGCGGGTGGCGAAACCCGGGATGATGGTCTGGAAGGGGCGCTTGCCCGGCGCATAGCTGTTGGGACGGCCGGGCGTCAGGTCGAAGAGTTCGCCGCGATCCTGGAACATGAAGCCCAGCCCGTCGGGTGACAGGCCCGAGCCCATGCCGCGATAGTTGGACTGGATGATCGAAACCATCATTCCATCGGCGTCGGCGGTGCAGAAATAGGTGGTGTCGCCATGACTGGGGGCCTCCCCGGCATGCACCGGCGTCAGGATGGCGTCGGGGCGGATCAGCTTGGCGCGCTCGGCGGCATAGGCCTTGGAGACCAGCCAGTCGATCGGAATCCTGGCGAAATCCGGGTCGGCGTAATAGCGGGCGCGATCCTCGAAGGCGAGGCGCTTGGCCTCGATCTGGGTATGCAGGCTGGCCGCCGACTGGAAGCCGAGCGCCTTCATGTCGAAGGTCTCGAGGATGTTGAGGGCCTGCAGGGTGGCGATGCCCTGGCTGTTGGGCGGCAGGGCCCAGACGTCGACGCCGCGATAGCTGGTCGAGACCGGCTCGACCCACTGCGACCGATGGGCGGCGAGGTCGGCCTTGGACAGCCAGCCGCCGATGCGCTTGAAATAGGCGTCGATGACCGCGGCGACCTCGCCGCCATAGAAACCTTCGCGGCCGCCCTCGGCGATCAGGCGATAGGTATGGGCGAGGGCCGGATTGGCGAACATCTCGCCTTCGGCCGGGGTACGGCCGCCGGCGGCCCAGACCTTCTTGAAATTGTCGATCTCCTCGATGCCCGTCCCCGGCCGGGTGAAGCACGCGATAGGACGCGGCGAGATAGTGGGCGATGGTCTGGGGAACCGGGGTCGCCGCGTTCGGCCATGTCGATGGCCGGGGCGAACAGGTCGGCCCACTTCAGGCGGCCATGGCGTTGGTGCAGCGTCCACCAGGCGTCGACGGCGCCGGGCGTCGAGACCGACATGGCGCCGATAGGAGGCGATGAAGCCGTTCTTCGCCCGGGCCTGCTGCGTCTCGAGGCTGAGCGAGCGCGGCGAGCGGCCGGAACCGTTGAGTCCGAGCACCTTGCGCACCTTGGGGTCCCACAGCATCACGAAACAGTCGCCGCCGATGCCGCACGACACCGGCTCGAGCAGGCCGAGCGCGGCGTTGGCGGCGATGGCCGCGTCTACCGCCGAACCGCCGGCGCGCAGGATGTCGATGGCGGTCAGGGTGGCCAGGGGATGGGCGGTCGCGGCGGCGCCATGGCTGCCCCAGACCGTCGAGCGCGACGCGAAATTGGCCCCGGCGATGCGATCGCCGGCATGGATGTCGGCAGCGGCCGGCGGGGGCTCGGAGGGCACGGCGGCGGTCACCCGGCTGAACGGCGCCGGGGCTGCGGCGGCCAGCGGCAGGGTAGCAAGAAAGGTGCGTCGACGCATGCGGGACCCAATGCAGAGGGCCCCATCCTACTCAGGTATCCGACCACACCGCCAGTTCATTGCCGGACGGGTCGCGAAAATGAAAGCGACGCCCGCCCGGAAAGGCCAGGATTTCCCGCGTCACGACTCCTCCGGAGGCGACGACCTTCGCCTCCATCGCCTCGAGGTCCCGGGCGTAGAGCACGATGAGAGGGCTGGCGCGACGCTCGGCTGGATCGGCGTCGAAGCCGCCGTCGGTCCCCTGCCCTTCGAAGGCGGCATAGCCGGGTCCGTAGTCGGTGAACGACCAACCGAAGGCGGCGGTGTAGAAGGCCTTGGTGGCTGCGAGATCCCCGCCGGGAAACTCGACATAGTCGATCTTGCCGTCCTCGCGCATGCCGAAACCCGCCGCGTCTGTTCCTTATTTGTTCTAGATCCGCAGACCGAGGTTGTCAACCCTTTCGCGGAGCTCGTCCGACAACGGTCCGAGGGCTTCGGCGTTCAGACACTGCGCCAGTTCGGAGCGGTTCTTGACACCCAGGATCACCGTGTCGACGCCCGTCATGTCGAGGGCGTAGCGGTGGGCCAGCACTGCGGGGTCGACGCCGAGTTCGGCGCACAGGGCGCGGTAGGGCGCGGCCCGCCGGTAGTCCTCGGCGTCGGCGCTGTCGGCCGGCAGCGAGCGATCGACGGCAGAGGTCAGGGCCCCGGCCTGCACGGCGCGGATGCCCATGACGCCGACGTCGGCGGCCTTGGCGGCGGCGATGATCTCGCGCGGCCGCGCCGGCTCGTCGAAGTTGCGCATGCCGCCGGCGCTGTCCATCAGATTGGCCACGCACTGCACGACGTCCGGACGCGGATGATCGCCGAGCGCCGCGACGATGGTCGCCGGAATGCCGACGCCGGTGATCCCCCAGGCGCGGATCCGGCCGCGGGCTTTCAGGTCCTCGAACGCCGGGACCACCTCGCTGAGGTACATCGACCAGGGGGTGGCGAACCGGTCGCGGCGGTGCTGATAGCGGGCGTAGACGTAGTCGTCAGTACAAATATTGCTGTGCAGGAAGAAGATGTCGGCGTGGGTCAGGCGCATGGCCTCCAGGCTGGCGTCCAGCGAGGCTTCGAGCCGGGCGCCCGCCTCGCCGATCGGCGGCGCGCCGAGCTGGCATTTGGTGGTGAACCTCAGGTGAGCCGGCGGCGAACCGGCGAACGCCTCGCCGACCGTCGCCTCGCAGTGCCGGTACATCGGCGCGGTGTCGATGAGGGTGATCCCGGCGTCCACCGCCGCATGCAGGGTGGCGATCGCCTCGTCGACGCTGGTCTCGCCCCACAGCTGTCCCAGGCCACCGCCTCCGAGAGTCAGCCGGCTGACCTCGGGAAGCGGACCAAGTTGCACGGTATGCATGCGAAAAGACCTTTCAGGGATGGACGCGGGCGCGCCAGGCGTCGAACCGCGCGGCGGACTCGTCGGCGCCGATCGCGGGCTCGACGACCTCGCGATAGCGGGTGAAGGCGGCGATGTCGCTGTCGGTCAACAGGCCCTCTCCCCGGCCGGCGGCCAGGGCGGCGCCGGCGGCGGTGGCCTCGCGGATGGCGTGCCGACGCAGCGGGCGGCCGAGCAGGTCGGCCTGGATCCGCAGGAATCCGGCGTTGGCGGTCAGGCCGCCGTCGACGCCGATCGCCTCGGGCGGGGCGGCGCCGGTCAGGGCGTAGACGAACTCGAAGGCCTCCCGGACCCGGAAGGCGACCCCCTCGAGGCCGGCGCGGGCAAGGTGGGCGGGCGAGACGGCCGGGGTGAGGCCGGTCAGGCTGCCGCGGCGGGCGGCGTCGCCATGCGGCGCGCCCAGACCCTGCAGGGCCGGCAGGAAGGCGGCGCCGGCGGTATCGGCGACGCTCGCCGCGAGGGCCTCGAAGCGGGCGTGGCCGCCCAGGCCGCAGGCCCCGCGCAGCCAGTCGAGCGCCGAACCCGCGCTCAGCACCATGCCCTCGACGCAGAACCGCGTCTGGCCGGCGACCGATGAGAGCACGAACGGCGGGGCGAGCGGGCTGCGGAACATCAGCTCCGTGCCGGTCGACAGATCAAGGGTGGCCGAGGTGCCATAGGTGATCTTGGCGCATTCGCCGTGGGCGAGCAGGGCCGACTGCTGGTCGGCGAGGTCGGCGGCGACCGGCACGGCGGCCCCGACGACCGCGGCGCTGGTCAGGCCGATGTCGCCCCAGCTGTCGACCAGGGTGGGGAACCGCAGGGCGCCCAGACCCTGGTGTTCGATCAGGGCCTGGTTCCACCCCATCGTGGCGAGATCGAGGTAGCCGGTCGGCCAGGCCTGGCTGCGATCGGTGGCGTGCAC
Organism: uncultured Alphaproteobacteria bacterium; assembly: GCA_963828365.1. Taxonomy (GTDB): domain Bacteria; phylum Pseudomonadota; class Alphaproteobacteria; order Caulobacterales; family Caulobacteraceae; genus Acaudatibacter. The sequence goes on from CAWHEE010000028.1 coordinate 279,616, forward strand.
CGCCCCGCCGGTGAGGCGGTGGATCAGGAAGGCGTCGAGGGCGCCCCAGGCCAGTCGTTCCAGTGGGACGTCGAGGGCGGCGACCACCGCCTCCAGCTTGGTCGCCGCCTGTTGCGGAGCAAGGAAATAGCCGGCCGCCAGCAGTTCGGCGGCGCGCCCAGCCCCGCGCAGATCGCTCCACACCACCATCGGTCCGACCGGCCGGCCGGTCAGGCGATCCCAGATCACGATGCTGGTCCGCTGGGTGGTCAGGCCGATGGCGGCGAGGTCGGCCGGCGCGCGGCCAGCCTCGGCGAGAGCCCGGACCATCACTCGGCGGGCGGCGCGCCAGACCGCCGCGGGGTCCTGCTCGACCAGGCCGGGTCCAGGGTTGGCCGAGGTCAGCGGCGCGCGGGCCAGGCCAAGCACCTCGGCCGCCGGACTGAACACCAGGGCCCGGGCGGTGGTGGTGCCGATGTCGAGCGCCAGCAGCAGCTCAGCCATCGGGGATCAGGACGCCTGGGTTCATCACGCCGTTGGGATCGAGAGCGGTCTTGACGCGGCGCAACAGCGCGACGCCGGTGGCGCCCAGCTCCCGCTCAAGCCAGTCGCGGCGCACGCGGCCGATGCCGTGGTGATGCGCCAGGCTGCCGCCATGCGCGTCGGTGGCCCGCATGATCCGCCGCCAGCAGTCGATGTAGACCGCCTCCATGGCCGCCGGCTCTCCGACCTGGATCGCGAAGGTGAAATACAGGTTCAGGCCCGAACGGTAGAGGTGCGAGCTGTGCGCCGAGCCGGCCAGGCAGCCTGGGACGGCCTGCAGGGAGGCGGTGGCGTCGTCGTAGATGGCGGCGATCCTGGTCCAGTCGGCCGAGACCTCGACGGTGTCCAGCACGACGCCGCGCGCCAGGAACTGATCCCAGCTGGGCACGGTGTTGCGATGCGACAGCCAGTGCTCGACGATGTCCGGCGGGGCCGGGGGAATGTGGTGGGCGGCCGCCAGGGCGGCGACCGCGACGGCCTCGGCCTCGACCACCGCGGCCGGGCCTTCGTGAACCAACAGGATCAGGCAGCCGGTGGCGCGCGCGTCGAGCCGGCGGCTCTCACGGGCGTCGTACTGGCGGGCCACGGGCGGGCGCCAGCCCGACTGGATGATCTCGCGCTGCAGCTCGAAGCCGGCGCGCATGTCGCCGGCCTCGAAGGCCGAGACCGCCCGGGCCGCCGGCGCGCGGCGCAGCGACAGGGTGACGCCGGTGATCACGCCGAGCGCGCCTTCCGAGCCCAGCAGCAGATGGCGCAGGTCCGGACCGGCCGAGGCGCGCGGTCCCTTGCCCAGCACCACCAGCTCCCCGTTCGGCAGCACCGCCTCCAGCGAATGGACGATGTCCTCGATATTGCCGTAGGCGGTGGAGAACTGTCCGGACGCGCGGGTGGCCACCCAGCCGCCGACGCTGCTGACGGCGACCGACTGCGGCCAGTGGCCGATGGTCAGGCCCTGTTCGGCCACCGCTTGCTCAGCTTCGCAGGCCGTTGCGGCCGGCGTCGAAGCCGGCCAGCAGATTGACCTGGTCGATGAAGCGGACGGCGTTCATCGCGCCCATGTCGAGGACGATGCTCTCCGCCGACGCCAGCACGCCGCCGACCACGCCGCTGCCGAGGCCGAACGGGATCACCGGACAGCGCCGCTGGTTAGCGAGGCGCAGGACGGCCTGGACGTCGGCGACGCAGGTCGGCCGCGCGACGCAGGCCGGCGCGGGTCCGGGCGAACCGGCGAAGTCCCGCACGTGGCTGGCCACCCAATAGTCGTGACGCCGCGATTGTAGCGTAGCCTGCGCGGTGTCGACCTTGTGCTCGCCCAGGGCCGCGCGGAGGGCGTCGACGAGAGGGTCGCTCATGCCGTTGCGCTTCGCTCCGCATGAAGGGGGGCGAGGTCGCGGGCGCGCATGGCGTGGCAGGTGGCGACTTCGGCGGCGCGGCGCGGCTCGGACCAGCCCAGCAGCGGGGCCATGGCGTCCGCGGCCGGCGCCAGCGCGGACAGGCCGGCGTCGAGATCGAACCAGGCGCGGGCGCTGCGGCGAACCCAGTAGTCCTCCAGGGTCAGCGCGCCCTCGTAGGTCACGGCATAGGCCGCCTCGCCGGCCGGACCGCCGGGCACGGCCGCGATATCGGAGGCGGCGTCGCCGCCGACCATCGGCTGATCGGCCGTGCGGCAGGCGGACGGTTTGCGGCCGAGGGCGGTCTCGACCTCGTCGACCACGCGTTGCGCCATGCGGCGGTAGGCGGTCAGCTTGCCGCCGGCGATCGAGAACACCCCGGCCGGACCGCGCCACAGCTCGTCCTTGCGCGAGATGTCGGAGGGCGACTTGCCCGGCTCGGCGACCAGCGGCCGCACGCCCGACCACACCGCGACGATGTCCTCGCGAGTCAGCGGCGGGGTGGCAAACCGGGTGGCGGCGGTGGCGAACAGATAGTCGACATCTTCGGCTGTGACCGGCGGCCAGGTCTCGGCGTGCGGATGAAAGGTGTCGGTGGTGCCGATGTAGGTGATCGCGCCGCGCGGCACCGCGAACACTCCGCGGCCGTCGGCGCGCCGTCATGATCAGCGTACGGCTGATCGGGGCCCGCTCGCGCGGCACGACCAGATGCACGCCGCGGGTCAGGCTGAGGCGCGGCGGGGCGTCGGCGCTCTCCAGGGCGCGGATGGCGTCGACCCAGGGTCCGGCGGCGTTGACGATGGTTCGCGCCCGCACCCGGCCGCGCCGCTCGCCCGCCCCGGCGAGGGTTTCCTGGACCTCGACCCCGACCGCGGTCCCGCCTTCCACGAGCAGGCCGCGGACGGCGCAATAGCTGGCGACCACCGCGCCCTCGGCGGCGGCGCTGCGGACATTGGCCAGGGTCAGGCGGGCGTCGTCGGTCAGAAACTCCGGATAGACCACCGCCCCGGCCAGGCCTTCGGTGATCAGAGCCGGCTCCCGGGCCCGCAGGTCGGCGATCGACCACACCTCGTGCCGGCGGCTGGCCGGCACCCCGCCGAGTTTCTCGAAGGTCCACAGGCCGGCGCGCAGCTTGGCGATTCCCCCGGCCCCGCGGGCGGGGATGATGAAGGGAATCAGCCGGGCCAGATGGGGGGCGATGGCCTCGACGATCCTGCGCTCCGAGGCCGCCTCGCGCACCAGGGCCAGGTCGCCCTGGGCAAGATAGCGCAGGCCGCCGTGGATCATCTTCGAGGAGCGGCTGCTGGTCCCGGAGGCGAAATCGCCGGCCTCGACCAGGGCCACGGCGAGACCGCGCATGGCGGCGTCGCGGGCGATGCCGGCCCCGGTGATGCCGCCGCCGATCACCGCGACATCGAAGACGCTCGCCTCCAGTTCGGCGAACAGACCGGCGCGGTCGCGAAGATCGAGGGGATGATTTTTCACGCGCCCTCTGTAACCGGCGAGGCGGGGTGGCGTATAGATGGCCCGTGGCCAACGGGGAGGCGCGCGGCATGACCCAGGTGTTTCGCATCGGCCTGCTCGGCGCGTCGAAGATCGCCCGCCAAGCCGTCCTGACGCCGGTGCGCACCGATCCGCGGTTCGTGATCTCGGCGGTGGCCGCGCGCGATCCGCACAGGGCTCGCGACTATGCGAGCGAACACGGGATCGCCGAGGTCGCGGCCGACTATGCCGATCTGCTCGAGCGTGACGATGTCGACGTGATCTACAACGGCCTGCCGCCGGCCGGGCACGCCCGCTGGTCGATCGCCGCCCTGGAGGCCGGCAAGGCGGTGCTGTGCGAAAAGCCGTTCGCCCGCGACCGGGCCGAGGCGGTGGCCATGGTCGACGCCGCTCACGCCCTGGGCCTGCCGTTGCTGGAAGCCTTTCACTATCGGTTTCATGCCGTCATCCGCCAGGCCGAGGCTCTGGTGAAGCATGGCGCGCTGGGCGCGCCGCACACCGGCCGGGCCGAATTCCACGTGCCGATCGCCAGGGAGGCGGGGGAGCTTCGCTGGAGCGCCGAACAGGGTGGCGGGGCCCTGATGGACCTCGGCTGCTATCCGCTGCACGCCATGCGCACCCTGACCGGGGCCGAGCCGGAGATCGTCAGCGCCCACGGCCAGTTCGAAGACGGAGTCGACGCCGCGATGAGCGCCGAGCTGGTGTTTCCGGGCGGCGTCAGCGTCGCCATCGCCTGCTCGATGACCGCCGAGGCCCCCGCCGCCTGGCTGCGGCTGGACGGTGAGCGCGGCCGGCTGGAGATCCAGAATTTCGTGGCCCCGCAGTATGGCTGCCGGTTCACCACCACCCTCGATGGCGATCGGGTCGAGCGCCCGACCGACGGACCCTCGACCTATGCCGCTCAGCTCGACCACCTGTACGCGGTGCTGACCCATGACGCCGCGCCGCTGACCGGCGGGGCCGACGCGATCGGCAACATGACTGCCATCGAGGCGGTTTATGCCGCCGCCGGAGCCGCCCACCGATGATCGTGACCCGCCTGCCGCCCATCGTCACCACTCTGGCGCCCAGCAACCACCCCTATCTCAACGGGGCCTGGACACCGCTGCACGAGGAGGTCGACGCCGATGACCTGGAGCTGATCGAGGGCGCGATTCCCACCGACTTCGACGGCGTCTATCTGCGCAACACCGAGAACCAGATCCACCAGCCGCTCGGCCGGTTCCATCCGTTCGACGGCGACGGCATGATCCATCGGATCTCGTTCCAGGACGGCAAGGCCAGCTATCGCAACCGGTTCCTGCGCACCCGCTGTTTCCAGGCCGAGCAGGAGGCCGGCGGCGCGCTGTGGGGCGGACTGGCCGATCCGCCGGCGCTGGCCAGGCGGCCGGGGTTCGGGGCGCAGGGAGCGCTGAAGGACAGCTCCAGCACCGACGTGGTGGTGCATGCCGGCCTGGGACTCTCGACCTTCTACCAGTGCGGCGAGGGCTATCGGTTCGATCCGATGAGCCTGGAGACGATCGGCCCGGCCCCGTGGGTTCCGATCGACGGGATCAGCGCCCACCCGAAGGTCGACGAAGCCACCGGCGAACTGCTGTTCTTCAACTATTCGAAACACCCGCCGCATCTGCATTTCGGCATCGTCGGGCCGGACGACCGGCTGAAGAGCTATCGCTCGGTCCCGGTCCCCGGTCCGCGCCTGCCGCACGACATGGCGTTCACCGAGCACTATGCGATCCTCAACGACCTGCCGATGTTCTGGGACCAGGACCTGCTGGCGCGCGACATCCACGCCGTGCGCCTGCACGAGGGCCTGCCCTCGCGCTTCGCCCTGGTCCCGCGTGACGGCGGCGAGGTGCGCTGGTTCGAGGCGGCGCCGACCTATGTGCTGCACTGGCTGAACGCCTATGAGGACGGCGACGAGGTGATCCTCGACGGCTATTTCCAGGACCGGCCGATGCCGCCGCCACGCGCCGACGCCCCCAAGGGCTTCGGCTCGATGATGGCCTATCTGGACGAGCACAGCTTCCTGCCCAGCCTGCACCGCTGGCGCTTCAACCTGGCCGACGGGACCACCCGCGAGGAGCGGCTGGACGAGACGATCATGGAGTTCGGCATGATCAACGGCCGGTTCGGCGGGCGCAAATACCGCTACGGCTATTCCACGGTGACCGAGCCGGGCTGGTTCCTGTTCACCGGCTTCGTCAAGAGCGACCTGGCGACCGGCGAGCGCCGGCGGTACGACCTGGGGCCGGGCCGCTACGCCAGCGAGGCCCCGTTCGCGCCGCGCATCGGCGGCAGGGCGGAGGACGACGGCTATCTGGTCAGCTTCGTCACCGACGAGGGACGCGGGACCTCGGAGTGCGTGATCCTGGACGCGGCGCGGATCGAGGCCGGGCCAGTGTGTCGCATCGCCCTGCCCCACAAGATCTGCAGCGGAACGCACGCCTGCTGGGCGGAGCGGGCGCAGTTGGCGCGGTTCGGCTGAAGGGACCGGAGTCGGCAAAATTCACCGTTAATCACCGTAGAAACGGTGAGCCTACGCCTTCGAGCCCCGAACCACTGTGGCGCGCCGTTCTATCGTGGTAAAGTCGTGATCTCATAGAGGTATAAGGTTGGCAGCATGCCGCACGTCGACGCCAAACCGCTGGGCTCGTATCTGAAGGACCGGCGAGGCAGGCTCGATCCGGCGGCGTTCGGCTTTTCGCCGGCCCGGCGGCGCACGCCCGGCCTGCGCCGCGAGGAGGTGGCGCAACGCGCCAATATCAGCGCGACCTGGTACACCTGGCTCGAACAGGGACGCGGCGGCGCGCCCTCGGCCGGCGTGCTGGAACGCATCGCCGGCGCCCTGATGCTGACCGAAGTGGAGCGGGAGCACGTCTTTCTGCTCGGGCTCGGCCGGCCGCCGGAGGTGCGCCACACCACCGGGCAGGGCGTGACGCCGCGCCTGCAGCGGGTGCTCGACGCGCTGGACACCAGTCCGGCGGTGGTCAAGACCGCGACTTGGGACGTGGTGGCATGGAACCGCGCGGCCAGCGTGGTGCTGACCGACTACGCCCTGCTGCCGCCCGACCAGCGCAACATCCTGCGGATGATGTTCTGCGATCCGCGGGTCCGGGCGGCGCAATTCGATTGGGACAGCGTCGCGCGGTTCGTGGTGGCGGTGTTCCGGGCCGACGCGGCGCGGGCCGGCGACGCGGCCAAGGTGGCGGCGCTGGTCGAAGACCTGTCGCGGCTGAGCCCGGAGTTCGCGGCGCTGTGGCGCGACAACGACGTGCGCGGCCATGGCGAAGGGATCAAGCGCCTGCGGCACCCGGTGCTGGGGCCGGTCGCATTCGAATACTCGTCCTTCCAGGTCGACGGCCGACCGGACCTGGCGATGGTGGTGTACAACCCGGCGACGGCGGCCGACGCCGAGCGGATCGCCGCGGCGATGCGGACTGCGCGGGCCGGCGGACCGGAGGCGGCGGCGTGAGGCGCCGCTCGCCCGGGGCGAACTCGCTCTAACCGTCCGGCCGCGGTTCGGAGCGCAACCTGGCGCGGAGGACGCAGCGCACGCCATCGGGGAGAAATTCGATTTGCGAGCGGTTTTCGCCGGCCCCGCCGAGCGCCATCTCGATCAGGCGGGAACCGAAGCCGCGGCGCTGGGGCGGGTTGACCGGTGGGCCGCCGGATTCCCGCCAGACCAGGTCGAGATAGTCGCCGTCCGGTGAAGCGCGCAGGCTCCAGCTGATCGCGACCCGACCGCCCGGCACGGCCAGGGCGCCATATTTGGCGGCATTGGCACCCAGCTCATGTACCGCCAGGGCGATGGCGAGGCCGGTGGCCCCGTCGATGCGCACCGGCTCGCCGTTCAGGTCGAACCGCTCCGGAAACGGCGCGCCCTGCCCACGCAACACCTCGCCGATCACCGAGCCGAGGTCGGCTTCCGCCCAGTCGTCATTGGTCAGAGTGTCGTGCGAGCGCGCCATGGCCACCAGGCGAGCCTCGAACTCGCGCCAGGCGGCCGGGTCGATGTCGGCGGCCCGCAGGGTGTAGCGGGCCATCGACTGCACCAGGGCCAGGGTGTTTTTCACCCGATGCTTGAGCTCGTCGGTGAGCAGGCGCCGCTGAGCCTCCGCCGTCTTCTGGGGGGTGATGTCGACGCTGATCCCGAACATGCCGATCATCTCGCCGCGCGCGTCGAACAGCGGGCTCTTGGTCGACAGAAAGGTCACCGGCCCGCCGGGAAGGGTCATCGGCTCCTCGATGGTCACCGCCCGGCCGGTGGCGATCACCGCGGAATCCGCCTGCATGAAGCGGCGGCCCTCCTCCGCGTCGTCGTGCCATTGCGCGTCGGTGAGCCCCCTGATCTGATCCCAGGTCTTGCCGACTCCGCGCAGCACGGCGGAATTGGCATAGATCATGCGGCTGTCGAGATCCTTGGCATAGATGAAGTTGGGGGTGGTTTCCCCGACCGCGTACATCAGCTCGCGGATGAATCGGTGGCTGCTCTCGGCCTCGCGCTGAGCGGTGATGTCCTGGGCCACCGACATGGCGGCGACGGTGCGGTTTTCGCTATCGACGAGTGGCGTGGCGAACACCGACATATATCCCTGGCCGCCGTCGAAGCGGGCGAACCTGACCACGACCGGCGGCTGCGGCGACCCGCTCGCCAGAGCCAGGGAAATCGGCCAGTCCTGGCGCGTCATCGGCTCTCCGGTGTCCTCGCGCCAGGCGGTGAAGCGCCAGCTGTCGAATCCGTCGAGCGGCGCGTCGCCACCCCAGATCGCCTCGCGGGCCGCGTTGCGGAACACGGTCGCCCCGGAGCGATCGACGATGTGAATGGCCAGCGGCATCTGGGCCAGCAGGACCTCGACCTCGGGGGTGAGGGGAAACCGCAGCGCCGGGCGGGTCGCCTGGAAGGCCTCGATAACGGGTTGGTCGGCCGGCATGACTCAGCCTGTCGACGCGCCGCCGCGCCAATCGATCCTGTTCAAGTGTCCGGTCCCCCAGCATTGCGTGGCGCAAGTCCACAGCATAGCGATTGTTGCCCGATAGTATAGGCGATCATCGCACTGGATACACGACGGCGGCGGCGAAATCGTCCGCGACCGCCGGCGCGAAGCTAAGCGGCCGCGTCGATGGAACAGGCAGGCCTTCGCGTTGTTAGACTGGCATGGCCAGCGCGAAGTCCGCCCTCATCCTGATCGTCGACGACGAACCGATAATCCGCATGGTGGCGGCGGAGTCCCTGATCGACGCGGGCTTCACGGTCGTCGAGGCGGCCAACGCCGAAGAGGCGCTATCGGTGCTGAGGTCGCGATCCGACGTCGGCCTGCTGTTCACCGACATCAACATGCCGGGCAATCTCGACGGCATCGACCTGGCCGGACTGGTCCACAGGCTATGGCCGTCGATCAAACTGGTGATCACCTCGGGCCGGACGCTGAATAAGCCGTTGCCCGACCACGGGCGGTTCCTTGGCAAACCCTACGACCTGACGCGGTTGACGGCGCTGATCTGCGAACTGGCGCAACCGGACTCCTAGAGCATGATGATTTTGATCAAATCATTGAAAATCTCAATCATGCTCTACAAACAGAACGCTAGACCCTGATTCAGCGTTCGGATCTGTTCCGTCTGAAACCATCAGGGTCTAGCGGGGAGCGTCGCCACAAGCAGCTCAGCATGTTGTCGACACAAACCGGTGATAGGCGGCGCCGACAAGTCATGAGCTTTCGCTGGCGCTACATCCTCGGGCTGATCCTGATCCTCGGCGGCCGGCCGGCCGTCGCCGGGCCGGCGCCGTTCGACCTGGCCGGCCCGACCCTCGAGGTCACCGCGACGCACGCGGGCAAGACACTGCCAATCTCGCAGGTTCCCAACCTGACGGCAGGCGACCGGCTGTGGATCAAGGCCGATCTGCCGGAGGGGCAATCGGTGCATTACCTGCTGGTGGCTGTCTTCCTGCGCGGCGCGACCAATCCGCCGCCGGAAAACGACTTCCAGCGATTGGAAACCTGGACCGCCAAGGGGGCCGAGGGCCTGCGGATCACCGTGCCGCCCGACGCCCAGCAGGTGCTGGTGTTTCTGGCGCCGCGGACCGGCGGAGACTTCAAGACCCTGACGAATGCGGTGCGCGGGCGGCCGGGCGCATTCGTGCGGGCTTCGCAGGATCTCAACCAGGCATTTCTCGACCGTTCGCGTCTGGACAGGTTCCTGGCGGCGGTCCGAGCCGGCGAGGCGGACCCGGACCGCCTGCTCGAGATCTCGCCGCTGCTCGCCCGCGGGCTGGCAATCAAGATCGACGCCGATTGTCTGCAAAAGGAACCGGCGCTGCGCGCGGTCTGCCTGACCCAGGGGGAGGACTCGCTGATCCTCGACGACGGACACAGCACGTCGATCGTCCAGGCGCTGACCACCGGCGAGCCGATGGACCTGGCCATGCAGGTCAGCGCCACGCCTCAGGCAGGCTATGGCTACGCCAGCCCCTACATCGGCGCGATCGCCGACATCGCCCGCATCCTGGATTCGCTGCATACCGCCCGCTATCAGTACATCCCGGCCCTGGCGACGGCGAGCGGCGAGCGGCTGTCCCTGCTGCTGAACACGCCGCCGTCGTTCCATGACCCCCTGTCGGTGCTGGTCGCCTCGCTGCCGGCCGTGGAGCCGGCCCAGGCGCCGCCCCTGCGGCCGGTCGACGCCAAGGCGGTGTATTGCGCGAAGGCCCCGGACCTGGTGCTGCCGGTGGAAGGCGCGCCGCTGGTGTTCTCGACCGACTACGCCCACGACATGGTGCTTCGGATAAAGCGGCGCGACGGCGAGCCGGTCGACCTGCCGGTGCGGGCCGACGCCGAGAAGGGCGGGCTGGTCGTCGACCGCGCCTCGCTCGCGGCCGCCGCGCTCGGGCCCCCGGGCGATGGTCCGCCGCTCGAGGGATCGCTGCACGGCTACTGGGGTTTCGAGCCGTTCGACGGACCTGAATTCCGATTGGTCGGCCCCGGCGCGGCCCCCTGGCGGCTGGCCGGCGACGACGCCCAGGCGCTGATCGCCGGCCGCGACGATACGGTTCGCCTGCAAGGTCTCGAGGCGCCGTGCGTCGAAGCGGTCGTCCTTCGCGAGACGAGCGGTGAAACCCGGCCGGTGGAGTGGAAGCGCACACAGTCCGACGAACTGACCGTGACCCTGCCGCTGCAACAGGCGTCCGCCGGTCCGGTCACCCTGCAGATCAAGCGGTTCGGCGACGCCGGTCCCGATGTCGTCCCGCTGCAGGCCCTGGCGCAGGCCGGTCACCTCGAAAGCTTCGTGCTGCACGCGGGCGATTCCACCGGAGACCTGACGGGTGGCCGCCTCGACGAGGTCGAGGCGCTGTCGCTCCGCGGGGTGCGATTCGCGCCGGAGCGGCTCACGACCCACGGAGGGGTCGACGAACTGGTGCTGGCGGCGGTCGACGGCGGGGCCGCCGGGCGATTGGCGGCCGGCGCGAACGGGACGGCCAAGGTGACGCTGAAGGATGGCCGCACTCTCGATCTCAAGGTCACCGTCCAGCCGCCGCGACCGAGCGTCGCCCTGATCGGCAAGAGCATCGTGTCCGATCCGCCGGGGGCCGGGCGGGCGATCACCCTGGCGCAGTCCGACCAGCTGGCGAGCGGCGACACCCTGACTTTCGCGGTCCGCGCGGTGTCTCCGGCAGTGTTCTCGGGGCACGAGACGATCGAAGTGGCGACGACGGACGGCGCGGCAGCCGCCACCCTGACCTTCGCCGACGGGCTGATCCTGCAGGACGCCAAGGTGGCGCTGGCCACGCTCGACACCGGCAAGTTCGGGGCCTCGACCTTCGGACCCCTGCGGTTCCGCATCGTCGATGGCGGGACGGCGGGTGACTGGCAGCCGCTGGCGAGTCTGGTTCGCCTGCCGGCGGTGCAGGGCGCCACCTGCCCGCCCGACGCCGGCGCGAATTGTCAACTGGTCGGCAACAGGCTGTTCCTGATCGCGGCGTTGTCGGACAATCCGCATTTCGACAACCCGGTGACCGTTCCGGAAGGCTTCACCAGTCCGGTCCTGGCCGTCCCGCACCCGAGGGCCGGCCGGCTGTACGTCAAATTGCGCGATGCGCCCGAGGTGATCGACCGGCTGGAGGTCGCGGTCGGGCCGGCCGGGCCGCCGCATCCAGGCGACTGACGGTCCCCGCGCGCCATGCCGGGCGATCATCAATCCAGCCGCCCCTGGCATGGAACAACAGCCCGGCCCTGCGTGTAGAATGGTGGAAGGACCGGCGCAGCAGTCGGCGAGCGAAGGGTAGCAGGACCATGGCGATCGTCGACGACTATGGGACCGCCACCGCGGCGGGGTTGGCGGCGGCGCTGGCGGCGCGGGAGATCGGCGCGCTCGAGCTGTGCGATACCGCGATCGCCCGGATCGAGGCGCTGGACGGTCCGATCAACGCGGTTGTGGTGCGGGATTTCGCGCGGGCGCGCGACGCGGCCCGCGAAGCCGACGCGGCGCTGGCGCGCGGCGAGCGGCGGCCCTTGCTCGGCGTGCCGATGACCGTCAAGGAGGCCTTCGACGTCGAGGGCCTGCCGACCACCTGGGGCATGCCGGCCGCGAAGGGCTGGATCGCGCCGCGCGACGCGACGGGCGTGGCGCGCCTGAAGGCGGCCGGCGCGGTGATCCTCGGCAAGACCAATATCCCGCCGATGCTGGCCGACTGGCAGACCGACAACGCCATCTATGGCCGCACCAACCATCCGCTCGATCCCGGCCGCACGCCCGGCGGTTCATCCGGCGGATCGGCGGCGGCGCTGGCGGCGGGCATGGTCCCTCTGGAGTTCGGCTCGGACATCGGCGGCTCGATCCGGGTTCCGGCGGCGTTCTGCGGCGTCTGGGGCCACAAGCCGAGCCATGACCTGATACCGCAGCGCGGCCATTCGCCGCCGCCGTTCGACGGGGTCGGACCGCCGCTCAACGTGGTCGGCCCGTTGGCGCGCGCGGCCGGCGACCTGCGGCTGGCGCTGGATGTGCTGGCCGGCCCGGACGAACTCCAGGGCGTCGGCTATCGTCTCGACCTGCCGGCCGCGCGTCACGAACGGATCGCGGATTTCCGCGTCCTGCTGATCGACAGCCACCCGCTGGCGGCGCTGGACAGCGAGATCCGCCAGGCATTGCACGATCTGGCCGGCCGGCTGGCCGCGGCCGGGGCGAGCATCGCCTATCACAGCGATCGGCTGCCGGATCTGGCGGCCGCCCAGGCGACCTATCTGACCCTGTTGTCGACGGTGATGTCGCGGGGCGCGCCGCCACGGCCCGAGACCGTCTCGGCTCACGAGTGGTTGAGCGCCCTGGACGCCCAGCTGGATCACCGCCGCCGCTGGTCACGGGTGTTCGAGACGTTCGATATCGTGCTGGCGCCGGCGATGGGCGTGGTCGCCTTCCCGCACGACGCCTCGCCGTTCAACGAGCGGGTGCATGTGATCGACGGCGTGGAAACGGCTTACGCCGCGCAGATCGCCTGGCCGGCGATGGCGACCCTGGCCAATCTGCCCGCCACGGCGATCCCGATCGGCAGGACCCGCGCCGGCCTGCCGATCGGCGCCCAGTTGATCGGGCCGTATCTGGAGGACTACACCCCTCTGGCCCTGGCGGGGATGATCGAGCGTCTATGATGCGACCGCCGCCGCGGCGTCGCGGCGGATGCGGGCGACCATGCTGGCCAGGCCATTGGCCCGCTGCTGCGACAGGGCGCCGCTGAGGCCGAGACGGGCGAAGGCGGCCGGCGCGTCGAACGCGAGGATCTCGCCGGGCTGGCGGCCGCTGTACAATCCGGTCAGCAGCGCAATCAGGCCGCGGACGATATGGGCGTCGGAATCGCCGCGGAACAGCAGCGCGCCGTCCGGCCCCGGCTCGGTGACCAGCCAGACCTGGCTGGCGCAGCCGCGGACCTTGTTGGCGTCCGATCGCTCGGCCTCGGTGAGGGGCGCGAGGTCGCGGCCGAGGTCGATGACATGGCGATAGCGCTCCTCCCAGTCGCCCAGGAAGTCGAAGGTATCGGCGAGTTCGCTCAGCGCTTCGTCGATGCTGGCGGGCGGCGGGGTGTGCAGATTCATCGCGGACGTGGTTTAGTCCGCCGCACCATGGAAGGCAAAACCGATCCCGCCGCCGACCGTTATCTGGCGCATCTGGCGCACGAGCTGCGCACGCCGCTGAACGCGATCATCGGCTATGCCGATGCGATGCGCCGCGAGGTGAGCGGTCCGCTGCCGCACCCCTATGCCGACTATGCGAACACCATCCACGAGGCGGGCCGGCATCTGCTGGAGATGGCCGAGGATCTGCTGGCGCGGGCCGGCGGGCAGCCGCCCACCTCAGCGGACGGCGAGCCGTTCGACGCGGCCGAAGCGGCGGCCTGGGCGACCGATCTGTTGCGGCTGCAGGCGCGAGCGGCCGGGGTGGGACTGGAGTTCAGCGCCGCGGGTACGCCATTGATGGTGCGCGGCGAGCGCCGGGCGATCGTCCAGATGGTGACCAATTTGACGGCCAACGCCTTGCGGCACACCCCGGCCGGCGGCTTGGTCCAGGTGGCGGCGTCTCGCGCCGCCGGCGATCTGGTGCTCAGCGTGACCGACGGCGGGCCGGGTTTTGCGCCGGGGTCGGAGACCGCCGGCTTGGGGCTGGGCCTGGTCCGCGGCCTGGCGGTGGCGGCGGGCGGGCGGCTGGAAATTCATAGCGAGGCCGGCCGGGGCGCCCTCGCCACCCTGGTCCTGCCGATCATGGCCGCGCCGCGATGATGCTGTCGAGCGATATCTGGGTGGCCGCCCTGATCCGCCGCGTGGAGCTGGCGGGATCGTTCGCCACGGTGGCGCGCAAGGGCGACCCGCGGGCCGGCGCGGTGCTGGTCAAGACCATCGACCGGCGAACCGGCGAGACCCGGATCTATGCGCGGGCGACGCGGCGCGAGGGTGAGGACGTGTGGATGGCCCCGGCGGACTTCGCCGACGAAGCGGCGGTCGACGCCTATGTGCGGCGAGCAACGCACATCGACCCGGACGTCTGGGTCGTCGAGATCGAGGACGCCGACGGCGCGCGCTTCCTGACTGAACCAGTCGAAGGGCGCGCCGCCGGGCCTTGAGCGTGTCAGATCGACTTGAGACGGTCGGCGGACATCTTTCCGCTCTTGCGGTCGGCGACCAGCTCATACTCGAGCTTTTGGCCTTCGCGCAGATCGCCCAGACCGGCGCGTTCGACGGCGCTGATGTGGACGAAGGCGTCGTTTCCGCCGCCATCGGGGGCGATGAAACCAAAGCCCTTTTGAGAATTAAACCATTTTACGGTTCCCGTCGTCATGGGGGAAACCCTTTCGCAGATAGTGGTTGTCGACCCGCCATTGCGGATCGTTTGGGGTCGCGTCGTCAAGTCAGAGAAATTCAGCGTAGCGCTGAATAGATCAACGCGAAGCCAAGACATCGAACCGTCTAGCGCAGCGACAACATGGCTCGCCTCGCTGGAAAAAACAAGACGGCCAGACCGAGTTCGCACGACGTGCGAGTCGGGTGGACGACGCGGCCCTCTTTCGGCTCAGTAGCCCTGCAGCCGGGCATAGCGATCGCGATGATACGACTGGCCGCCGAAGGTGGCCTCGGCGGCGCGCGCCCGCTTCAGATAGAGGCCCGCGTCGTGGGCGTCGGTCATGCCGATGCCGCCGTGCATCTGCACCATCTCGTTGGAGACCAGATGCAGGGTGTCGCCGACCTTGGCCTTCGCCAGTGACACCAGCTCGGGCACGTCCGGGCTATCGTTGTCGATGGCGGCCAGCGCCGCCTCGACACAGGAGCGCGCCAGCTCGAGCTCGGTGAACATCTTCGCGGCGCGATGCTGCAGGGCCTGGAAGGCCCCGATCACCTGTCCGAACTGCACCCGGGTCTTCAAATAGTCGAGGGTGGTCTCGAACGCCTGCAGAGCCGAGCCGAGCATCTCGGCGGCGAGGCCGGCGCGGGCGCGGTCGAGAATTTTTTCCAGCAGTGGACCGCCCTCCCCCTCGACACCGAGCAGGGCGTCGGTCCCGACCTTCACGTCCCCGAGCACGATGATCGCGGCGCCGCGGGAATCGGCCAGTTTCAGGGGCTTGCGGCTGAGGCCCGGCGCGTCCGCCGGGACCAGGAACAGGCTGACGCCGGCGGCGGCGCCCTGGGCCCCGGAGGTGCGGGCGGAAATCACGAACACATCGGCCGCCATGCCCTCCAGGACGAAGGTCTTGCTTCCCGACAGGGTGTAGCCGTCGCCTGTCCGGTTCGCCGACAGCTCGACCCGATGGGGGGCGTGGTGGGGACCTTCGTCGACAGCGAGCGTGGCCACGGCCTCGCCCGCGGCGATGCGGGGCAGCCAGGACTGCTTCTGCGCGTCCGTGCCGCCGAGAATGATGGCGCTGGCCCCGGCAAGGGCGGTGGCCAGCAGCGGCGAGGCGGTGAGCGTGCGGCCGGTCTCTTCCAGGATCAGGCCCATGCCGAGGTAGCCGAATGCGGAGCCGCCGAACTCCTCGGGAATGATCACGCCGGTCCAGCCCATCCGCGCCATTTCGGCGAAGGCGGCAGGGTCGTAGGCGAGCGGCAGAGCCGCGTCGCGCACCTTGCGGAAGGCGGAGACCGGGGATTTTTCCTGGGCCCAGGTGCGCGCGCTGTCGCGCAGCATCGATTGTTCTTCGGTCAGCACGGCCATGGAGCGAGCGGTTCCCTAATGCGACGATGCGGTGAGCGGATCGGGCAGGCCGAGGATCCGCTTGGAAATGATGTTGTTCTGGATTTCGGCGGAGCCGCCGTAGATGGTCGTCGCCTTGCCGCCCAGCCAGTTGCGCACGGCGGCCAGTTCCCGGCCGGTAAAACCCTCGCCCTCCCAGCCCAGACCCTGGCTGCCCATCACCTCCAGGGTGAGTTCGGCGCGTTCCTGCAAAATCCGGGTTCCGGCGTTCTTCATGATCGAGGTGGTTGCGTTGGGCCCGGAATTGGAGCGCGATTCGGTCGTCTGGCGCTCGGCGGTGAGTTGGAAGGCGCGAGCGTCCATGTCATGGGCCGCGACGCGGGCGCGCAGATCGGAGTCGGCGAGCCGGCCCTGGTCGTCGAGGCCGATGTAGTCCTTCGCCATCTCGCTGAGCGGCGCGGGAAACATCGCGCCGCGGCCGCCGCCGCCCGCCCCGGTCAGGCCGCTGCGTTCATGCTGCAGCAGACGCTTGGCGATGGTCCACCCCCCATTCAGGGGGCCGACGAGATTGTCCTTGGGCACGACCACGTCGGTGAAGAAGGTCTCGCAGAACGGCGAATTGCCACTGATCAGGCGGATCGGCCGCACCTCGATACCGGGCGTGGTCATGTCGAAGATCAGGAAGCTGATGCCCTCGTGCTTGCGGCTGGTGTCGGTGCGGACCAGGCAGAAGCACCAGTCGGCCCATTGCGCGCCTGAGGTCCAGATCTTCGAGCCGTTGACCAGCCAGTGGTCGCCCTTGTCCTCGCAGCGGGTCTGCAGAGACGCGAGATCCGAGCCGGCGCCGGGCTCGGAAAAGCCCTGGCACCAGCGCACGTCGGCGCGCGCGATGCGCGGAATGTGGGCCTGCTTCTGCGCTTCCGTGCCATATTCCAGCAGGGTGGGACCGAACATCATCACGCCCATGCCGCCGATCGGACTCCACGCCCCGATGGCCGCCATCTCCTCGCGCAGGACCCGCGCCTCCTCGCGGCCGAGGCCGCCACCGCCGTAGGCCTTGGGCCAGGTCGGCACGCCCCAGCCGGTTTCACCCATGGCCGCGACCCAGGCCCGGAAATCGGGGTCGCGCGAGGGCCGGCCCTCGGCCAGCATCATCGAGCCGCGGCCTGCGAGCGAGCGCGGAAAATGCTCCGCCAGCCAGGCCTTGGCCCGGGCGCGGAAGGCGCCGGTATCGACCAGCGAGCCATCAGCCATGCTGCGTTCCTTTCAGGTCCCTCGCGGCGTCGTTGCGCCGCCGTCGTTCAATGCTTTGGATCGGGCAGGCCGAGCACGCGCTTGGACACCACATTGATGTTAACCTCGGAGGTGCCGCCCTCGATCGAATTGCCCTTCGAGCGCAGCCAGCCGCGGGTGGCGGTGATCTCGCCTGGCGCGAAGCCCTCGCCTTCCCAGCCGAGCCCCCGCGCGCCCATCGCCTCGATCATCAGTTCGGAGCGTTCCTGCGCCAGGGTGGCGGCGGCGTATTTGATGATCGAGGTGGCGGCGGAGGGGCCGTTGCTGGCCCGCGCCTCGGCGGCGACGCGGCCGAGGGTCAGGTAGAAGGCCTGGAAGTCCATCTTGTTTCGGGTAATGCGGCCGCGCAGGTCGCCGTCGGCCAGGGCGCCGGTCTCGTCGACGCCGACATAGGTCTTGGCGATCACGGCCAGATCGCCTGAGGAACCGCCCGCGCCGCCGCCCGCGCCGAAGCCGCCGGAGATGTTCTGCCGTTCATACTGCAGCAACCGCTTGGCGATCTCCCAGCCGCCGTTGAGACGGCCGACCATATTGTCCTTGGGAATCTTCAGATCGGTGAAGAAGGTCTCGCAAAACGGCAATTCGCC
Organism: uncultured Alphaproteobacteria bacterium; assembly: GCA_963828365.1. Classification (GTDB taxonomy): domain Bacteria; phylum Pseudomonadota; class Alphaproteobacteria; order Caulobacterales; family Caulobacteraceae; genus Acaudatibacter. The sequence goes on from CAWHEE010000028.1 coordinate 297,581, forward strand.
GCTGATCAGCTTGATCGGACGGGTCTCAACTCCCGCACTGGCCATGTCGATCAGCACGAAGCTTATGCCCTCATGCTTTTTCGAGGTGTCGGTGCGCACCAGACAAAAGCACCAGTCGGCCTTGTTGGCGTAGGAGGTCCAGATCTTCTGGCCGTTGACCAGCCAGTGATCGCCGGCGTCCTCGCAGCGCGTGGCGAGGCTGGCGAGATCCGAGCCGGCCCCTGGTTCGGAATAGCCCTGGCACCAGCGGATCTCGCCGCGGATGATCTTGGGCAGGTGCTCCTGCTTCTGCGCCTCGGTGGCGTATTCGAGCAGCACCGGCCCCAGCATCCACAGGCCGAACGAGGCCAGCGGCTCGCGGTAGCCGCCGGCGGACAGCTCCTTCTGCAGGATACGCGCCTGTTCGGGCGACAGTCCGCCTCCGCCGTATTGCCGCGGCCAGGTCGGCGCGGTCCAGCCTCTGGAGGCCATGCGGCGCATCCAGACGATCTGCGGATCGTTGCTGCCGACGAACGCCCGCCCGCCCCATTGCGCCTCGGGATCGGCCGCCGATTTGGAGGCCTTGAGTTCGGCGGGGTAGTTCTCCGCCAGCCAGGACTTCACCTCCGCACGGAAGGCGTCAAGTTCGGATGCGCCGAAATCGGCCATGGGCGGGTCCTCGCGGCTGTGCTGTCGCCCACACTCTACCGCTGTCGGCCCGCGCCGCAAGCATCACGCGGCGTCGGCCTCCGGCGATCGGGCGCGAAAATCGCCGCTAGAGCATGATGATTTTCGATGAAATCATTCAAAATCTGAATCATGCTCTAGATACAAAAAGCTAGACCCTGAATTCAGCGTTCAGATCTGTTCCGTCTGAACGCATCAGGGTCTAGTGGACGGTGACGGCCACCGGCGCCGAGGGGATGCCGTTGGCGACGACGACCAGAGAGCTGGCCCCGGCCTCCAGGCCGGCAGGCACGTCGAAATTGGTCGAGACCGTGGCCGAGCCGGTGGCGACGCCCATGGTGCTGTGATCGTGCGTGCGGGCGTAGGCGATGTGACCGGTCGCATTGTTGGTGATCCGCACCAGGGGATAGTTGGTGGCGATCTGCACCTCGTCGCCGAACGCATTGGCCTGCGACAGGCCGTTGAACTGTGTTCCGGAGATCGCATAGGTCGACCCACGGCTGATCGACGAGGGCCAGGTCGAGATCGTCGGGCGCCAGGCGGCCTTGTAGGTTCCTGGGCTGGTATAGACCTTCGTGCCGGCCACCAGCACCTGCCCGGTCGGCAGGACCATCAGCAGCCCGCCGCCGCCGTTGACCCCGGTGTCGGTGAGCCTGGTCCCGTCATAATCGTACAGATGGCCGCTGGTCGCTTGCACCAGGACGTCGCCGTCGGTGAGCAGGACCGCGAAATTATCGCCGGCGTCGTCGTTGTTGGGGAAGTCGGGGCCGGCGGCCCAGCCCGACCCCGGGGTGTAGATCGCCGTGTGGCCCGCCGTCGCCGGCGGCCGCTTGGCGCCGCTGGCGAACACCGTTCCGTCGGGCCGCAGAATGGCCGGGCCAGTCTCACCCGGCGGGCAGTATTGCATGTGGCTGGGAGGATAGGGCAGGCAGCTGCAGCACGGCGGGCCGCCGAGGTCCGCGACCGTGCCGCCGAGGCTGACCCAGCCGCCCTTGTCGGGACGATAGTTTTCGGAGTTCGGGTGATGCAGCACGTCGACGGTCAGCACCGAGCCGTCGGGGAGCAGCGTCCAACCCTCCTCGGCGTCGAAGTCCGACTTGCCGTTGTGGGTCACCTCGGTCCACTGCAGGGTCGACGGATCGAGGTCGGCCATCCGCTTGTCCAGCTTGTTGCCGAGCAAATAATGGCCGTTGGGCAGGACGACCGAGGGCAAGTCGCCGATGTTCTGCCAGCCCTTGGGCGGTGGGACCGCCGTCCAGGCCGCGGTTCTGGGATCGTAGATCGCGCCCATGTTGGTCAGGGTGAAGTGGCCCGAAGTGTACTCGCCACCCTCGAACAGCGCCCGGCCATCGGCGAGAACCGCGGAGGCGCCGGCCGAGGGAACATAGCCGGCCGGCAGGCTGCCGACCTGTTTCCAGGTCCCGTTCACGTAGCTGCCGGTATTGTCGGGCGTCAGCACCCAGAACCGCTCGCTGCGATTGGCCCCCTGTGCGAGCACGGTTCCGTCGGTGAGCAGATAGGCCATCTGCGCGCCGCCAGGAGGCGGGTTCTTAAGCGGCTGGACCGTCTGGGCCCCGGCAGGTCCGCTCGCCACGGCCGTGGCGAGCAAGCTCAGGGCGGCGAGCGCCGCGAGCGTCATGGAACGAACCACCACTGGATATCTCCCTCACCGCGCGACCGTCGCCCGGGGGGCGGCGCGCCTCATGCAATTATTGGCTGTTGTGGGTCGTGCTTAACTGGCCGGCCGCGGCGAGGTCAATCGACGGCGCGGCGCCGATCGCGGCTAAATCGAGGCGCGCGGGTCACAAGCGCGTGACCGGTCATGCCTGAGATCAGGCGCCCGCCGGCCGACCTAGCGCGGTTCGCGCCACATCGTCCACATTCTGGGCGCGTCGGCTCGGGCGCGAAACTCCCGGCCGACCTCGAACCCATGCCGGCGATAGAAGGCCACGTTCCGCTCGGTCTGGGTCTCCAGATAGGCGGCCGTGCCGGCCCCATCCAGGCGGGCGGTCGCCGCGGCGAGCATGCGGGAGCCGATGCCCAGACCCTGCGCCTCGGGCCGGACGCCGAAAAACCACAGATAGGCATGCGGCCGGTCGGTCGGGTGCAGCGCGTCGATCCGCGCCTGCAGAGCCAGCATCCGCGGCACGCGCCGCAGTCCGGTCACGAACAGCATGGTCGGCGCCAGACGCACCTCGTCGAGCAGCGCGACCGGTCCGGCCGCTTCGAACGGCAGCCAGACCGCCGCCGCGCCGCCGTGAGCTGGCCGTTCAACTCCCCCGGACTTGAAGGCGACGACCCGGATCAGGGATTCGAAAAACCGACGGCGGGCCGTTTCGCGGCGGGAATCGGGACGCAGGAACCAGTCGAGCACCACGTCGTCGCGGAAGGCGGCGGCCAGATCGTCGGCCACCGCGCCGATGTGGTCGCGCCCGGCCGCCACCGGCGCCTCGGCTTCGCGGCGAAGTCGCTCGCGATCGATCACAATTTTTCGGATATCCGGATGGCCGCGCGGCAACCCGCACGGATCACCGCGGCGAGCAGCGGATAGCCGACGGCGTCGCGCGCGCCGCCGGCCAGGGCCTCGTCGCGATGCTCCAGTTCTTCGTCGCGGAAGTCACCGAGTTCGGCCGCCAGGTCCGGTTCCCGGCTCCCGATTTCGGCGATCTGGTCGGCGTAATGCGCCTCGATGACGCTTTCGACCGCCTCGGTGCAGGCATGGACGGCCCGCTCGCCGATCAGCGCCGTGCCGGCTCCCAGGGCGAAGCCGGCCAATCTCCACAGCGGGGCCATCACGGTCGGGCGAACCCGGCCCTCGAGCAACAAGGCGTCCAGCCGGGCGAGGTGCCTGGCTTCCTGGCTTTCCATGACCGCCAGACGCTCGGTGAGCGAGGCGCGCGACGCCGCGCCTTCGAGCACGGCGCGCTGGCCACGATAGATGTGCACCGCGCCCAGTTCGCCGGCATGATCCACTCGCAGCATTTCCGCGCGCCGCGCCGCGTCGGCGAGGGGACCAGGTCGCGGCGGCGGCGGACGCGGGCTCACGCCGGCGCCGGCGCTTCGCTGGCCGGCCAGCGGCCGCGCGAGGTGGCCAGGGCGCTGAATACGGCGAAGCCCAGCGAGGCGACGGCGTTCCATCCGGCCATCGACAAGCCGAGAAACACCCAGGCGGGACGGTCGCAGGCCGGAATCGAGCCCTTGGCGCCCTTCAGCAGGGCGTCGAGATCCGCCGCGGACACGCCCTGGCCGCCGCCGCTGCAAGCGGCCGGGCCGGGCCACCACTTCCACTCCACGCCGGCGTGATAGGCCGCCACGGCCATGCCGGTCAGGAACGTCAGGGTCAGCAGGAGATTGGCGACCCGGTCGGTCACCGGGGCAAACTTCGTGAAGCCGAGCGCCGCGCCGGCGCCCGCGACCGCCATGGCCCACCAATAGACGTCACGCTGTTCCAGGCAGAGGGTGCAGGGCAGCATGTGGCCGATCGCCTCGAAGGCATGGGCGGCGCCCAGCATCAGAACGCAGGCGAGGAACGCCCACCGGGGCCAGATGTGCGCGAGCCGGATCACCCCGGCCTTATGGCCGAAAACCGGTGCTAGTGCAAAAGCCGCACCGCGACGACGGCGACGACGATCAGGGCGACGATGCCCACGGTGATCCAGGCCAGTCGCCGCTCGATGACCGGCAACATCGCTGGTCCGAAACGCCTGAGCACCGCCGCGATCAGAAAAAACCGCGCGCCGCGGGTGGCGACCGAGGCGGCGATGAACACGGCCAGGTCGAAATGCGCGAGGCCGGAGGCGATGGTCACCAGCTTGTAGGGAATCGGCAGAAGACCCTTGATCAGGATCACCCACAGGCCCCACTGCGCGAACCAGGCGCGGAAGGCCGTCTCGCCGTCGGGGTGGCCCATGACCGCCAGCAGCCAATGGCCGACCGGCCCGAGGAAATAGCCGATGGCGTAGCCGGCCAGGCCGCCGAGCACCGAGCCCGCCGTGCACACCGCGGCATAGGTCCAGGTCCGTTCCGGCCTGGCCAGCACCATCGGAGCGAGCATGATGTCCGGCGGCACGGGAAAGAAACTGCTTTCGGCGAAGGCGATGGCGGCGAGCGCGGTCGCGGCGTGTCGGGAGGCGGCCAGGCGCATCACCCAGGCGTAGGTTCGTCGAAGCATCGGTCGCGGGCCTTGGGCGTTGAGGGAGGGACTGGTCGACGCCCGGTTAGCAGACGCCGGCGCCCTTCCGCAAAGGCAGTTGAAATGACAGTATGGGACTTCCAATCAGAGCCTGGCACGGAGTTCGGCAAAATGAACGCGCCCACCACCCTGGCGACCGACCTGTTCGACAATCCGCTCGGCACCGACGGTTTCGAGTTCGTGGAGTTCACCTCCGACGAGCCGGAGCGGCTGAAGGGCCTGTTCGAGCTGATGGGCTTCGTGGCGGTCTCCCGCCACCGCTCGAAGAACGTCCTGCGGTTCGCGCAAGGCGACATCAACTTCATCCTCAACATGGAGCCGTCGGGCCAGCCCGCGGCCTTCCGCCAGCAGCATGGTCCGTCGGCCAACGCCATGGCCTTCCGGGTCCGCGACGCGGCCAAGGCGCTGAAACTGGCGGTCGAGCGGGGCGCCACGCCGGTGCAGGGGCTGGTCGGTCCGATGGAACTCAACATCCCCGCCATCGAAGGGATCGGCGGATCCAATCTGTATCTGGTCGACCGCTATGGGGCGAAGGCGATCTACGACGTCGATTTCGTTCCGATCGAAGGCGCGCCGTCGTCGGTCCCCGGCGTCGGACTGACCTATCTCGATCACCTGACCCATAACGTGCATCGCGGCCAGATGGCGACATGGGCGGAATTCTACGAGCGCATCTTCAATTTCCGCGAAATCCGCTATTTCGACATCGAGGGGCAGCAGACCGGCCTGCTGTCCAAGGCGATGACCAGCCCGTGCGGCAAGATCCGCATTCCGCTCAACGAAAGCCGCGACGAGCATTCCCAGATCGAGGAGTTCCTTCGCGACTACCGCGGCGAGGGCATCCAGCACATCGCGCTGGGGACCGGCGACATTTTCGCCGCCGTGGAGACGATGGCCGAGCGCGGAGTGAAGTTCCAGGACACTCCCGACACCTATTACGACCGGCTCGACGCGCGGGTGCCGGGGCACGGCGAGAGCGTGCAGCGCCTGCGGGCCGACCGCATCCTGCTCGACGGAGCGCCGACCGAGGGCCAGGGCCTGCTGCTGCAGATCTTCACCCAGAACATGATCGGCCCGATCTTTTTCGAGATGATCCAGCGCAAGGGCAACGAAGGGTTCGGCGAGGGCAACTTCAAGGCCCTGTTCGAAAGCATCGAGGCCGACCAGGTGCGGCGGGGCGTGCTTCCCGCTGCGTCTGCTCCAGGGGAAGGAACCGGCCCGGAAGGCCGGGGTGGGGAACCGTGATGACGCCGACCGGCGGCGACGGGGAAGCTTCGGCATTCCCCACCCCGATCATTGCGCGATCTGTCCCTCTCCAGAGTTCATCACCGGCCTTCGGCCAACCCCCTTGCGTGAAACTGCCTTCGCGGCGTAGCGGCAAAAGTCTCCACAGATTGCGCAGATTGAGCACAGATCGTCTGTCGGTCCTCGCCGCATCTGCGTTCATCTGCGTCATCTGTGGAGACTTTTTCCGGCTTCGCCGCACCAACCGGCGTCTGCCGGTCGATGCCCGCGGCTTCGTGCCAACGTATCGAGAATACTCTTGTAATCAAAGGGTTGCGAGCTTGTTTCTGTCTACCGGGAGGGAGGTCGATGGCTAACCGCAACTGGATCCCCGTGCGGGGCGCGCAGGGGCGGCATTCGCGGCAGGCGCACGCCGACATGCCGGAAGGCACCTATGAGCGCGAGGTCTCCAAGGAAGGCTTCTTCGGGCCGGCCGCGTTTTTCCACCACCGCCATCCGCCGACCGGGTGGGTGGATTTCCAGGGGCCGCTGCGACCGCGGGCGTTCGACCTGGCGGCGATGAACGCCGCCACGGCCTCGCCCTGGGACGCGCCGCGCGTGCTGGCCAATGCACACGTCGATATCCGGTTCTGGAAGCTGGCGGGTCCGATGCCGGGGCTGGCCCGCAACGCCGACGGCGACCAGCTGCTGTTCGTGCACCAGGGCGGCGGCGAGCTGTTTTGCGACTATGGGCGGCTGGCGTTCGAGGCCGGCGACTACCTGTATCTGCCGCGCGGCTCGATGTGGCGGCTGGCGCCGGCGGGCGACGCGGCGATCCTGATGATCGAGGCGACCAATGGCCACTACACCTTTCCCGATCGCGGCCTGCTCGGTCCGACCGCGATCTTCGATCCGGCGCTGATCGACACACCGGTGATGGACACGGCGTTTCGCGCCCACCAGGATCAGGCCGGCGCCGTGAGGGTCGAGATCAAGAAGCGTGGCGCGGTGTCCGTGGCGACCTATGCTTACAATCCGCTCGACGCCGTCGGCTGGCACGGCGATCTGTCGGCGGCGCGCCTGAACGTGCGCGACATCCGCCCCGTGGTCAGCCATCGCTATCACCTGCCGCCGTCGGTGCACACGACCTTCCTGGCCGATCGTTTCGTGGTCTGCACCTTCACGCCACGGCCGTTCGAGACCGATCCGGGGGCGCTGAAAGTGCCGTTCTTCCACAACAATGACGATTACGACGAGGTGCTGTTCTATCACGCCGGCGACTTCTTCAGCCGGGACAACATCGACGCCGGCATGCTGACATTTCACCCGAGCGGCTTCACCCACGGGCCCCACCCCAAGGCGCTGAAGAACATGCTGGTGCAGGCGAAGCCCGCGACCGACGAATATGCGGTGATGATCGACAGCCGCGATCCGCTCGATGTCGGCGAGAACGCGGCGTCGGTGGAAAATCTCGCCTATGTCGACAGCTGGAAGACCTCATGAAGCTCGCTTCGCTGAAATCCGGTCGGGACGGCAGACTGGTGGTGGTCTCGCGCGACCTGGCCTGGTGCGTGGAGGCGGACGGGATCGCGCCGACCTTGCAGGCCGCGCTGGACGACTGGGACCACTGCGAGCCGCTGCTGCGCGGTCTCGCCGAAAGCCTGGAGCACGGCGCGGTCGCCAGCCGGCGTTTCCATGAGCGGGAGGCGGCCAGCCCCCTGCCCCGCGCTTTTCAATGGGCGGACGGGTCCGCCTATGTGAACCACGTGGAGCTGGTCCGCCGGGCCCGCGGCGCGGACATGCCGGCCAGCTTCTGGACCGATCCCTTGATGTATCAGGGCGGGTCCGACGGCTTTCTCGGCCCTCGCGACGCCATTCCGTTGCGGGACGACGGCTGGGGTTGCGATTTCGAGGCCGAGGTCGCGGTGATCACCGGCGATGTCGCCGCCGGGGCGGACGCCGCCGCCGGGCTGGCGGCGATCAGGCTGGTGATGCTGGTAAACGACGTGTCGTTGCGCGGTCTGATCCCCGGCGAACTGGCCAAGGGTTTCGGCTTCTTCCAGTCCAAGCCGGCCTCGGCGTTCTCGCCGGTCGCCGCGACCCCCGACGAGCTGGGCGACGCCTGGAACGCGGGGCGGCTCGGCGGCGAAATTTTGGTGGAGTTGAACGGCGCCCTGTTCGGCAGGGCGGACGCCGGGCGCGACATGACCTTCGACTTCGGCGCGCTGATCGCCCACGCGGCCAGGACGCGCGCGCTGGGCGCGGGCAGCATCATCGGCTCGGGCACGGTGTCCAACCGCGACGCCGACGGTGGCCCGGGGCGGCCGGTCGCGGCGGGCGGCGCCGGCTACAGCTGTATCGCCGAGCAGCGCACGGTGGAGACCATTCTGGCCGGCGCGCCGACGACGCCGTTTCTAAAGGCGGGCGACACGGTTCGCATCGAGATGCGCGACGCCGCTCGCCGCTCGATCTTCGGAGCCATCGAGCAGACGGTCACGCCGGCATGATCAGATCCGTCCCACTCGCGGCCGCTTTCGCGGCGATACTGGCGACCACGGCGGCGGCGGCGGCGCCGGGCGGCCTGACCGCCAAGACCCTGGACGGCGGCGGATTCAGCCTGGCCGAGGCGCATGGCGATGTGGTGATCGTCAACTTCTGGGCGACATGGTGCGCGCCCTGCCGGGTCGAACTACCCGCCTTCGACGCCTATTATCAGGCGCACCACGCCGCCGGGCTGCGGATGATCGGCATCAGCGAGGACAGCGCCAGCCAGGCCCGGGCCGTGCGGGCGGTCGCCGGCGGCTATCACTTCCCGATGGCGCTCGACCGCGACGCGCGATACCCCGCCGCCTGGCGACCGTCGCAACTGCCGGTGACGCTGGTCTTCGGCCGCGACGGGGCCTTGCGCTTCGACAGCCGCCGCGCCAAGGGCGGCGCGATGGACGCCGCCACGCTCGCCCAGGTCGTCGATCCGCTGCTGAGCCAGGCCCCGCCCGCATCTTGAGGCCGACCGCGCGCGCGCGGCGGGCACGGGGTTGTGACGAACCTCTCCGGTTGCTAGAGCGAGCGCCCGCCGCCCCAGTGGCGAAATGGTAGACGCGGCAGACTCAAAATCTGTTGTCCGTGAGGACGTGTTGGTTCGAGTCCGACCTGGGGCACCAACGGCTTCGCCCGAGAGCTTCGCGGGATCTCTCCGCGCGGAGCCCGTTTACGTTCGGAGTCATCGGACATCGTCGGAGGACGCGAGGACCTTGGCGGCGAGAGTTCTCGAACAACCCGATCGTCCAGCAGATAGGGCATCCCTTGAGCGCCCAGATCGACACGCCGAGCAGCACCAGCGCCGGCCAGCCGATCGCTTCGTAGCCGCGAAGGGCGAGCACCAGCGATCCAAACCCCAGGGCGCCACGGCCGACGTGCAACCAAAGCGAGCGGTTGCCGAATGTCATGCCGGTCACCACGGCCGCGGTCCGGGCGGCATGGCGCGGGTGTCCGCCAGCGCCTCGCGCACCATCGCGCGGGCGCGGTGCAGCCGGCTTTTGGCGGCTTCGGGCGAGATGGCGAGCATGGCGCTGATCTCGTCGGCGGACAGACCCTGCACGTCTTTCAGCACCAGCACCTCGCGGTAGGGCAGAGGCAATGCGGCGATCAGCTGGGCGAGGATCGCCCGGCGTTCGCTGTCGACCGCCGCATGGTCCCGGTCATGGCCGCGCGACAGGTCGTCGAGGCTGAGGTCATGCCGGCGGCTCATTGCCAGCCTGAGGCAGGCGCGGCGAATGATCTGGTAGAGCCAGCCCGCGAACGCCGCGACGCTGCGCAGCCCGCCCAGACGGCGGTACAGGATCCACAGCGCGTCCTGCACCGCCTCCTCGACATCGTCGGAGGCGCAATGCCGGCGCGCATAGCGTTCGAGATCGGGCTTGTGGGTCTTCATCAGCCGCTCGAGCGCGGCGCGGTCGCCGGCGCGCGCGGTCTTCAGCAGGAGATCATCGACCCTGAGCGTAGCCATGATGCTCCTAGACCTCCGCCTTAGGCTTCAGGCGGCGACCGGCCATAGCGCATGCCGGGCAGAAGCCGAAGACCGCGGTCAGGGTGTTGAATACGGCGAGCACCGCGAAGACGATGCCCGCGGGATGGCCCCGGAACTCATAGGCGCAGAGCGCCATGGCCAGCGATGCGACGAACCGCAGGATGCGCTCCCAGGTCGGCAGGTTCTTGACGTACAGCATTGGCGTTCCCCGGGCCGCGGCGGCGGGATCGACGCGGCGGCTCGAACCCAAAGAGGGGCGCGCTCCGCATAACGGTTCAGGCCACGCGCAGAACAATCGTGGCTCGATCCGCTAATCGGGTTGACGTTTGGCGGCCTCCACTCTACCTCTGCGAACATTAACTTTTGGTTGGGGGCAACCAATGACATGTCGCTCGTTCCGCTCGACCAAAGGGAAGCGCAGGCTTCCGCGCGCCGCTAGTCGGCCACGCCAAGGGCGAACGTATATTGAATGTCTCGCGTGGTCAGATAATTTTGATACGAACCCTAGCCGCAATGACCACGCCTTTTTGATGTATACAGCATAACATAACGACACTGCCCCTATAATATGCCGCCTGCCTAACCCCGGGAACCTAAAATGCCCCGCACCGTAATTCATATCGGATTGGCCAAGACTGGGTCGGCATCGATTCAAAGCTTCCTGAGTCTGAACGCCCTGGCTCTGCGGGACCTGTCGGTCGACTATCCGACCGTCGGGCGTCTGCTGCGCAAGGATCATCACAATTTCGCCAGCGAGTTGCAGGACCGCGCGAATTTCGAGTCTCGGTTCGGCACCCTGGCTGAACTCCGCGAACATTGGCGAGCCGACCGCAGTGACATAAAAATCATCTCGACCGAAAAATTTGAAGGATTCGACGTTGGTCAGATCCTGGATCTGAGAAGAGCCTTGTGGATAAAGAAGCACGATTTTCTCATATTGATGGTTATTAGAGATCCACTCGACCTGTTTCCATCAAGTTATAAGCAAAAGGTGCGATATGGACTGAAGACCTATGATTTCAATCAATTTTTCCGCCAGCGGGTCACCGAGACGCGATCGAATTATCTACACACCGCGGACAAATGGGCGAGCATCTTCGGATGGGAAAACCTTCGCGTGCGGGTGCTCGATCCGGGACGTCTGGTCAATGGTGATCTGGTCGATGATTTTCTATTTTCGGTCGGCCTGAGACCTGACGATCCGAGGGTCTGCGCGCTAAAGCGGCTAGAAAAAGTCAACGAATCCAACGGCTGGCGCGTGGTGGAAGCACTTCGCGCGCTGTACGCCGATCGTCACGGTCTACAGCAACACCATCCCCTGGTGAGATATCTCGCTACGCATAAAAAGCTGTATGGAAAGAAAGTACTCGAGGCGTGCGCGGTCAAGGTCGCCAGGGAGATGGAATGGAAAGAAGAAAAGGGCTTATATTTTAAGAAAGCCCAGGCTAAATTATGTCTTGATAGCTATAGACACTCGATTTTGGCCATGAATGAGCATCTCTCTGAAAAACTGGACATCCCCCTCGATCTGGCTGAGCGGGGCTTTGTCGACCGTCCCTTCCTGCCGGATGCAACGCGCATTCCCCGCAGTGAACTCGAGGAATTCTATAGCCGCGTCGCGGAAACCACCGCCAGTCAACGCGAAATCCTGCAATATAGCGATCGGGTATGGGGTGCGGTCGGGCAACGCGCGGCGGAATCGGCGGAAGCCATCACTGTCCCGGCGTGACCCTCCCAAACCCACGGCGGTCGCGGGTCACTTGTGGATCTTGCCCAGTTTGACGACCTCGAAATCCGCGCCGGTCACCTGGCCGAGTTCGCTGTTCATCAGGCCGTTGTTCCAGTGGTCGTCTGGCGCGCCGCTGATGTACCAGTTCGAACCGTTGTCGGCGACCATCATGCCATAGGTCTTCAGAGCCTGCAGGATCGCCTTGCTCTCGGTGCTGAAATTGGCGGGAATATTGTAGCTGGCCTTGAGCCGGACCCGCATGCCCATCGGCGGCAAGCTGGCGCTGGTCTGGGTCGAGGCGAAATGGTTGGCCGGAAGCACATAGGCGCGGCGTGTGACCCCGACCGTGAACCGCAGGGCGTGCGGGATCACTCCGGTCGAGGCCTCGTCGTAACGAACCAGACCTGGGAAGATCGGCAGTCCGGCGGCGTCGGCGCTGGTCCAGCCGGGCTTTTGCGTCGGGCGGACATTGTCGGAATCGAGATGGAAAATCGCGCCGGCGTCGCAATTCCAGCTGCCATCCGGCTGGGGAAAGGCGCGGGCCATTTCGTAGAGCAGGTTGTGATCCTTGTCGATCACCAGCACGTGACGGTCCCCGCCGAACTTCGCCCCGCTCGGCTTGTATCCCTCGATGGGCGCGCTGGGCGGAACGGGATAGGGCCCGGGATCACTCTGGCTCCTATAGGCCCCGATGTGGATGGCGACCGGGGCTTGCGAGCCCGAAACCACGACGTACGGGATGCCGATGATAGCCCCCTGATAGACGCCGGCGCCGAAGTCGGGATGCAGGCCGGTGGTCAGGCCGATCGACCGGATCAGGGTCGCCGAGTTCGGATCGACCGGCATCTGGCTGACGTCGGTATTCCACGGATTGTCGGCGGGAAACGGCACATCGCCATTCAAACTCGCATCAGGGCCGAGGCTGGCGTCGGCCATCGAGCCATAGACCACAGGCGGCGGCGAGCCGGCGCTCGCGGCCAAGGGCGCCACGAGGCTGATGGCGATGGAAACAACGGCTGCCGCCGGACCTGTCATGACGTCTCCCCCGACACCGCGAATGTCCAGGCGACGACACCATCAAATCGAGCGTCGGTAAAGCGTTCGGCGCCGCGGCCAATCGTCGCCCGCGGCGTCCGGCGTGCGGTCAGCGGACCGCGATGGACGCGACCCCTCGCCAGCAGACTGGCGAGGGGCGACGGCGGCTAGTAGACGTTGGGAATGATCCGAACGATGCGGCCGCTATACCGCGAGATCAAGGCGATGTTGTTGCCCAGATAGACATAGCGGTAGGCCGGCGGAGCCGGGGGAAGCCCGTAGATATAGGGATTGATCACCGTAAAGTCCCAGAACAGGCGCGGCACGACGCCTCCGACTTGCCAGTTATAACCGTACCAACGGGGATCGGGACGGATATAACCCCGGCCGGGAACGAACCAGTAGCCGGAGCGAACGCCGACATAGCCGTTGAATTCCGGGCGGCCGCGCCACCAGCTGCGGTCGGCGCGGTTCCACATGTGCTGGTGGTTCCAATCGACGCGGCCGTCCTGACGCATGACCTGGCGGTTGTCCGAATGCTGATCCGGGCGGACGTCCGGGCGTTGGTCCTGACGGTAGACCTGATGCTGATCCTGACGCTGATCCTGGCGCTGGTCCTGATGGCGGGCGTCCGCGGCGGCGGCGGCGGCGCGATCGGGGGCGCCGCGGTCCTGGTTATCCTGGGCGAGCGCCATCGCCGGAAGCGCGATCGAAGCGATCGCAGCGGCGTTAAGCAGAAGTTTTCTCATCGCGTGTCTCCATTATCGGCAAGGGCCGACGTGGCCCCAATGCATGAGACCTAGCGCTGTTCCAATGAACTTCGTCTGAAAGATCTGTTATTCGTCGTTCAGATTTTTGCGGCTCGCGTCAAACGACAGTCAGCGCCTTTTGATTGAAATCCAGAGTGTACTGCCCGAATGCGCGCGGCGAAGAGATCAGCCCAGGCTCAAAACTCGACTTCCAATTCCTCCACTTCTTCGGCTTCGGCGAGCGCGTCGGCCGTCCATTGCCTCATCGCCGCGAGCTGCAGGATCTGGTCCCGGTAGGCGGCGCACACCGGGTCCAACGCGACCGCATAGGTGGAAAAGCGGCTGCAGACCGGCGCGTACATCGCATCGGCCATGCCCGCCGGACCGAACAGAAAAGGACCGCCGGACACCCGCAGACAATCACGCCAGATGGCGGTGATCCGTTCGACGTCGGATCGGGCGCCCGCCCATACCTTGAACCCGGGATGGCTGGCCCTGAGATTCATCGGCAGGGCCGCGCGCAGATTTGCGAAGCCGGAGTGCATTTCGCCGCAGACCGAGCGGCAGCGGGCGCGCAGGGCGCGATCGCGCGGCAGCAGGCCGGCGGTCGGCGCGACTTCGTGCAGGAATTCGCCGATCGCCAGGGTGTCCCACACCTCGACCCCTTCATGGGTGAGGCAGGGCGTGAGAAACGATGGGGAAAGCAGCAGCAGCTCCGCGCGAGCGGCCGCGTCGTCCAGGGGCAGGACGACCGTCTCGAAATCGATGCCCGCGAACCGGCATAGCAACCAGCCGCGCAGAGACCAGGACGAGTAATTTCGACTGCTGATGGTGAGCGAGGTCTGGGCCATGAGCCGGGTCCGGTTTCCCCTTCGGATTGCTCGCCATGGCGTAGGAGGCGGCGACGCGCCGTCCAACACCGCGGGACGATCGGCGAAGCGGCGGCCTCGAATGGCGCGGCTTTAGGCGCCGCTGGGATCGCGGCGCCCCGGACCGGACAGGCTGTCGCCCGCTCCGGCGGCGGCGCCGCAATCCCCGTCGAGGCGGGAAGCATGTCGGGCGATAGAAACCGTGTCCAGCAATGGCCGAAGCAACCAACGAAACACGGAGGCCGATGCGTTACCGAGCCTTTCAGGCCCAGGCCGACCTCATGGCCCCCGCGCGGCTCGCCGCCGCCCTGGCCGGGGCGAGTCTGGCTTACGCGCCGCCCTGGGCGCGCAAGGCGCCGTTGCTGTCGCAGGCCGCCGCGGGCTGGGAAATGCTGAGCCGAGCCGGGTTGACCCATCGCCGGCCGGGTTATGGCTTCACCACGGTAATGGTGGACCGCGAAGAAACGCCGATACATGAAGAGGTCGTGCGCGGGACGGCGTTCGGGGATCTGGTGCATTTTCGCAAGGCGACGGCGCCGTCGCAGCCGAGGGTGCTGCTCGTCGCCCCGCTGTCCGGACATTTCGCAACGCTGCTGCGCGCCACCGTCGAGACCCTGCTGCCGGACAACGACGTCTACATCACCGACTGGCGAAACGCGCGCGACGCCCCGTTGGCGGCGGGGCAGTTCGGGTTCGACGACTATGTCGCGCACGTCATCGCCTTTCTGGAGACCATCGGCCCCGGGGCCCACCTCCTGGGCGTCTGCCAGCCCTGCGCCCACGCCCTGGCGGCCGTGGCGATCATGGCCGAGGACGACAATCCCGCGACGCCGGTAAGCATGACTCTGATGGCCGGCCCGGTGGACACCCGGATCAATCCGACCCGGGTCAATCTGCTGGCGACCGGCCGTGGCATCGACTGGTTCGAGCGCGAATTGATCTCGATCGTCCCGGCCCGCTATCCAGGCGGCGGCCGGCGGGTCTATCCAGGGTTCATCCAGCTGACCGCGTTCATGGCGATGAACATCGGCCGCCATGTCGACGCGCACATCGACATGTACACCCAGTTGGCGACCGGCCGCCTGGATGAGGCCCTGGCGGCCAAGACCTTCTACGACGAATATTTCACCGTCCTCGACCTGACGGCGGAATTCTACCTGGAGACCGTGTCGCGGGTATTCCAGGACCACCTTCTTCCCAGGGGTGAACTGGCCTGGCGCGGTCGGCGGGTCGATCCCGGCGCGATCAGGCGAACCGCCCTGATGACCGTGGAAGGCGAGCGCGACGACATCTGCTCGGTCGGCCAGACCGTGGCGGCGCACGACCTGTGCAAAAACATTTTCGCCAACCGCAAGAAGCATCACCTGCAACCGGGCGTCGGCCACTACGGGGTGTTCAGCGGCCGCAAATGGGCGACGCAGATCTATCCGATGGTGCGAAACCTGATTTTGGCGACCGATTGACGTCCCGCGCCCCTTGCGACATGCCTTCAGCGAGCCTGGGTTTGGTCCAGTCGATTACCCGGCCGGTGCTCAGGTGGTCCCCAAGTCGCGGTCGATCAGCACGGCCAGAAACAGGGCTGGACCACCGTGGGCCTGCCAGGCGTGATTGGTTCCGCGCTGAATGACCACCTGGCCGGCGGTGAGCCGCGTCTCACCGGCGTCGAGGACCAGCGACGCTTCGCCCTTCAGCAGACAGATGATGTCCAACGAGCGGGTTTTATGCATGGCCGGATGCCGCGTCTGGTCGACGATGTGCTGTGCGCCGTCGAATTCGGCAAATCGCGCGCGGGTGGCCGCATCGAGGTCGGCCTTGGCCACGCCCGCGGGCAGCGGATTGATCACGAACCAGCGAACCTGGACATGGCCTTTGCGCGGCCCGAGCACCGGGCGATCCGGGCCGAGGTCTCGATGATCGCGCGGGTCGAGACTTCCGGTCGCCGCGTCCTCCCAGATCTCGAACAGACCGCCGAGTTCGGGGGCCCCGATCTCCGACGAGGGTCCGCCATCGACGATGACGACCGAACCGCCATCAGCCGCATCGGCGGTGATCACCCGGCGCATAGCCTCGCGGAAACTCGACATCGTTCACCTTCCGATATTTGAGAAAACTTCGCTGGACGCGGACTTGTGGTGGGCCGCATTCTAAGGTGGGGCGGTTGGAACGCGAAAGGTGAACTCATGACCCACGACCTCGTCATCCGAGGCGGCCTGATCGTCGACGGCGCCGGTGGCGAGCCGTTCGTCGGCGATATCGCGATCGACGGCGGCCGTATCACCACAGTCGGCGGCACGGCTGGTTCGGCGCGCGAAGTCATCGACGCCGGCGGCATGGTCGTCACGCCGGGCTTCATCGACATCCACACCCACCTGGACGCGCAGATCGGTTGGGATCCTCTGCTGACGCCGGTCAGTTGGCACGGGGTGACGACGGTGCTGATGGGCAATTGCGGCGTGACCTTCGCACCGTGCCGCCCAGCCGATCGCGAAACCCTGGCCGGGATGATGGAGACCGTCGAGGACATCCCCCGCAGCGCGATCCTCTCGGGCCTGCCTTGGGACTGGGAAGGCTACGGCGGCTATCTCGACGCGATCGAGCGGATGAAGCCCGCGGTCAACATCGCCGGACTGGTCGGCCACAGCGCCGTGCGCTTCTACGTGATGGGCGAACGGGCGGTGGAAGCGGCCGCCACCGACGATGAAAAGCAGCAGATGGCCGCGATCGTCGCCCAGTCGATCGACGACGGCGCGGTCGGGTTCTCGAGCAACCGGTTCCCCGGTCACGTACTGCCGGACGGCCGATCGATCCCCGGCACCTTCGCCGATCATGACGAAGTGTTGCGCATCGCCCGGGTGGTCGGGGCCCGAGGGGCGTTGATGCAGAACGTGATGGACTTCAACCGGGCGGACATGGCCAACGCCGACCTGTTGCGTGACGAGGCCGACGAGACCGGCGGGCGGATACTGTTCAGCTATACGATCGGGACCTCGGAGGGTGCGGGCCAGCGGGCGACAGCCTTCATGCAGACTCTGTGCGAAGGCGGGCGTGACATCACGGCGGTGTCCGTCCCCCGCGGCACCGGCTTCGTGTTCGGTCTGCAGTCACGCCTGCCGGCCTATAACATCTGGGCGCAGAAGCGCTTTTTCGGTCCGGCGTGGGAAGCCCTGGCGTCCCGGGATCTTGCCGGGCGATTGGCCGCGATCGCCGATCCGAAGGTCCGCGGGGCGCTGGTCCGGGAGGCGGAGGCCGCCAACTCGGAAAAACTCTATTGGCTGCAAAGCACCTATTGGCTGGGAGACGGTGAACACCCGGACTATGCGGCGCCGGCCGAGGACCACCTCGCCGGCGCTGGCCGACCGCGCGGGCGAGCACTGGAGCGAGACGTTCCTGCGCCTCAGTCTGGAGACCGCCGGTCGGTGCCTGTTCACCTGGCGGATGTTCAGCCGCAACCAGCCGGCGCTGCGCGATTGGCTGGCGCACGAGCGGGTGATCCCCGGCCTGAGCGACGCGGGGGCCCACGTTTCACAAGTGATGGACAGCGGCGTCACCAGCTTCGTGCTGTCGCACTGGGTCAGGGACGTCGGCCTCTATAGTCTCGCGGAAGGAGTTCGTAGGCTGACCTCGGCCCCGGCGCGGGTGATCGGGATCACCGATCGCGGAGTGCTCGCCAGCGGCATGCGCGCGGACGTCAATGTTTTCGACCTGGCCTCCGTGGGCGAGCAATATCCGGAACTGGTGCATGATTTTCCCGGTGGGGCGCCGCGCTACATTCAACGCTCGACCGGCTACCATGTGACCGTGGTCAACGGCGAAGTCGCGGTGCGGGACGGCGTGCATACCGGCGCCCGCGCCGGGCGGGTCCTCCGACATCGGCGCGTCGAGCCGGCCCGGACGTCGGCCGGAGAGATGGTCTCGGCCGGGTAGCCAGCCGGCCCGGCGGCGTCCTGTCCGCGGGTCCGGTTCTACTGGTCAGTGCCCGCCGGCCGGCGGGAGTGCGGGCGGCGAATGAGCTATGCCCGTGGCCGGGTCCTGCCAGCGCATGATCGGCTCGTCCGCATCATCGAGACCGGCCTGGGCCAGGGCGTCGTGCAGATTGCGGACCGCCACCTCGCCGGTGGTGAAATGCAGTACGATCGGCGTGGCCGCCCGGCCGTCGGCGCTCACGAACTCAGGCGTCGGATTGATCTGGATGCCATAGGCCTGATGGGGCGCGACCGAACACAGCAGATCGGAGGTGCGCTTGTCGGCGAGCAGGCGCGGCCGGGCAAGGCAGGCGGGAAAAGCCCTGCCGTCGGCCGGGCCGAACGACCAGGCGTCGGGCGCCATCGGCCGGTCGAAGACGACCTTGAGGACGATCAGGCCGGCCGGCGCCTCGGCGTTTTCGGCTGGAAAGCTGGAGATGACCCGCGGCCCAGGGCCGCCGGCGACGACCACCTCGCCCACCGAAGTGCCGGCCGCGGCGGGCGCTTGCGCCGTCGAACCGGTGGCCAGGGACCAGGCCGCGGCCGCCAAGACCGTCGCCAGCCGTTTCATCAACGACCGCTCGCCTGGGCGGGAGAGCCTTCCCATGCCGTTTCGGCCGGCAGTCGCTCGCCCTTCATCACCACCGACAGCTCGCCGAGGCGCGCGCCAGGCTCCAGTACGCTGTCGTAGAGCACGACCGACAGGGTGCCGACCACCGCCCGGTCGCCGACCTCGATCGCGCCCAGCTTCATCACGCGGTCCTCGAACAGGTGGGTCTGCAGTCCGGCATTCGCGTTCAGCGCCGCGTCGTCGCCAATGGTCACCAGATCGAATTCGGTGATGTCGGTGGTGTCGGTGAACACCCGGCGGCCGATCCGGCAGCCCAGCAGGCGCAGAGCGATATTGATGTAGGGCGTGCCGCGCAGGGGTTCGAGCAGCAGCGGCGCCACCAGCGTTCTCATAGGTCGAGGTGACCAGCTCGGTGCGCCAGACGAACAGGCTCCACAGTGGCGCGACCCTGGCGCGATAGCGCCCGGCCACCAGCCACTTCAGCGCCACCACGAACGGCCCCGCCGGCCAGGTTGAAGCCCAGGTAGAGGAACGGAAAGGCGACGGCGAGCCACAGCAGCCCGTTCGGCAGCGCCGATGAGGTCGCCGAGCACCGTCAGCATCACGCCGAACAGCGCCAGAGAACACCGTCAGCGACAGCGTCACGCGCACGAACTCGATGGCCAGCCGCGTGGCGACCAGCCGCTTGGAGGGGCGGAAGCGCGAGCCTTCGTCGAACACCGCGACGATCTGGCGGTTGGGCAGCCGGATGGCCGGCGAGCCGAACCAGGTCGCGCCCTGCTCCGAGCGCCTGCTCGGCCGTCCTCGGGCGGCTTGGACAGCACGCCGATCAGCACGTCGTCGGCGACCGAGGAGCCGGTCGGCAGCAGGGCCGAATTGCCGATGAAGGTGCGGCGGCCGACCCTGGTGGTCGCCAGGCGGAGGGCGCCGCGCTCCATGCGCGCCGCGCCGAACGAACACGCCGTCGGCGATGAAGCTCTCCTCACCGAAATCGATCAGGTCATGCAGACGGAGGAGGCGCTGGAGATCTCGCAGCGCGTTCCCACCTTCGCCCCCAGCGCCCGGTACCAGGGCCGCACATACAGGGTCGCGAAGATCGGATGCAGCAGGTCCAGCGGCGGTCGAGTTGAGCCGCTCCACGAACCAGATAGCGGACATAGAAGCCGCTCCAGATGGAATAGCGCCCGGCCTTGACCCGCCCCAGCAGCCCCATTTCGACCGCGACGTGAGCGCGCACATGTGCAGGACATAGGAGAGCGCCAGAAGCGGTGTCGACGGCGAGATAGGTCCAGCCTTCGGTGCGGTCCAGTCCAGCTCGATCAGCGCGATCAGGCCCGGCGCGATCGGCAGGACCTCCGCCAGCGGCAGCAGGAGGGCCGACGACCAGCAGGCCGAGCGTGACCAGCCAGCCGCCGCAGCGGCCGTCGGCGGGGACGGATCGGGCCGTGCGTCATGCTTGCCGCCGCGGACGCGCCGGCGAGCCGGTCCAGCGTTCGCCGGCGGGAATCGCCGCCCCGCGGCAAGGCGGACAGGTCGTCGAGCGCGGCGTCTTCGCCAATGCTGGCATTTCGCTCGACGACCGCCATGTTGCCGACGAACGCTCCCGGTCCGATGTCGACCGAGCCGATCCGCAGCAGGCCCCGCTCGACGCAGGTGGTCGACAGGACCGCGCCCTCGCTGATCATCGCGCCATCGGCGATGCCGATCACGTCGGCCGCGTCGATGTCCTCGAGCGCCAGGAAGACCTCGCGGCCGATCCGCGCCCCCAGCAGGCGGAAATAGAGGTTGATCAGCGGCGTGCCGGCCAGATAGTGGGTCGGCGCCGCGTCCAGGATCCGCCGCGTCAACCACCAGCGGAAATAATAGGCCCCCCACAGCGGATAGTCGCCGGGCTTGATGCGGCCGATGATCGTCCATTTCAGCCCGATCGACAGCACCAGCATCACCGGCGGAATGGCGACGAAAGCCGCCGCGGCGGCCTCCAGGCCGACCAGCGGCCCCCGGCTGGCCGCCGTCCAGAAATACGCCAGATACGGGAAGATCCATTGCAGACCGATAAAGGCGTACAGCACCACGATGGATACCGTCTGGGCGGCGACACAGGCGACCCGTCTCGACTGCGGAACGGGACTGAAGGACCTGTCCGAGACCCCGCCGAGGCGGGCCGCGTGCGATCCAGCCGGCCGGCCAGCGCGCGGATGGTCTGGGCCTGATAGAGATCCTGGATCGAGAGGGTCGCGAGGCCCGGCTGGGTGCGCGCCAGCGACACCATCTGCGCCGCCTTCAGCGAATGGCCGCCGAGGTCCTCGAAGAAGTCGTCGAGGACCGAGACTGGCTGCGGTGCGAACACCTTGACCCAAACTTCCAGCAAGCCGCTTCGGTCGGGTTGGCGGGCGGCTCGATCGGCCGCGCGGCGCTTTCGACGTCGGGCGGGCGGGCGAGCGCCTTGCGATCGACCTTGCCCGAAACCAGCGTCGGCAGGCTCGGACTGAACGTCGTAGGACTGCGGCTGCATGTACAGCGGCAGCCGCTCCTTGAGACGCGTCCGCAGATCGGTTGTGTCGATCCGCGCGCCGATCGCGCGGCGCCACGAAGGCCACGAGCAATTCGTGCGTCGTGGTCGTCGACATAGAGATTGACCGCCGCCTGGGCGACCGACGCGATCCTCCAGGATCAGCGCTTCGATCTCGCCCAGCTCGACGCGGTAGCCGCGGATCTTCACCTGGGTGTCGATGCGGCCGAGGTAATCGATGTTGCCCGTCGTCGTCCAGACGGCACCAGATCGCCGGTGCGATAGACCAGCTCCTGGACCGCCGTCGCTGCCGGCGAAGTCGAGGTGACGAACTGGTCGGCGGTCAGCTCGGGCCGGTTGACGTAGCCCGCGCCCACGCCCGGGCCGCCGATCACCAGCTCGCCCTTCGTCGCCCGGCCGCACCGGGCATCATCGACTCGACCGACGATCCAGGCCGTGTAGCCGGGCAGAGGCCGGCCGATGGTCACCGGCCGATCCGGCAGGAGCTCCGCCCAGGTGGCGGTGACGGTGGTCTCCGTCGGGCCGTAGGTGTTGAGCAGCCGCCGTCCCGGCGTCCACCAGCGCCTGCGCCAGGTCGGGCGGGCAGGCCTCGCCGCCCAGGTTGATCAGGCGCACGCTGGGCACATCGCCGTTCGACCACCGCCAGCAGCGAGGGCACCACGTGCCAGACCGTGACCCCGATCGCGGACAGCGGCCTTGCCGAGGTCGGGCCCGGCCTTGGCCAGCGTCTCGGAGCCGCCGAGCACCTCGGCGCCGGCGAACCAGCCCGTCCACATGGTCTCGACCGACATGTCGAAGGCCAGCGAAAAGCCGCCGTAGACCCGGTCGTCCGGCGTCGATGCCGAGCACCGCGCTCTCGGCGCGCACGAAGTGGCAGGCGTTGCGGTGGCGGATCATCACCCCCTTGGGGCGGCCGGTCGAGCCCGAGGTGTAGATGATGTAGGCCAGATCGTCCGGCGAAACAGCCGATTTGACGGCCAGGGGCGCAACCGCGGCGGCGGCGGATATGGCGCCCAGGTCCCTCTCGAGGTCGATCACGGTTCGTGAGCCGCCAAATGCCCGGACCCGCGCGGCGCCGGTGGTCACCACCGCGCAGGCGCCACTGTCGGCGGCGATCTGTTCGACCCGCGCCTGGGGCATCGCCCAATCGACCGGCACATAGGCGGCCCCGACCTTCAGGATGCCGAGCAGGCACCAATACTGCTCCAGGCCGCGTGGCAGACAGATCACCACCCGGTCGCCGAGGCTGATATTGCGCCCGATCAGGAATTTGGCGAACTGGTCGGACTTCGCGTCGAGGTCGCGATAACTCAGGAAGTCCCGCTGCGAGCGGGCGGCGTCCACGTCGGCGAGGCGGACCGCGACGTTGGAAGGATGGCGCCGGGCGGATTCGGCGAACAGGTCGTGCAGCACTTCGCCACGCCTGCCGGTGGTAACGGCGTATGGCGTCTCTCCGGGCGCGATCGGACCGAAAAAACTCTCCTCGCGATCGATCGTGAACATCGACAACTCAACCGTGGCCGCGCGGAGTGGATCCGACGCCTGTCGCCACCGGCCGGCCGAAGGGTCGCAATTCTTCCGCTCGCGCCGGCCCTGCCATGCCCGCGGACTGGTCAGAGAGCGGCATGCAGGCGCAACGCAAATACCGACGCCGGTCCTCGGTCACGGTTGTAGGCGGGATGATCGACAAACTGGTAATCCACGGTGACTTGAACGGCATCCGAGAAAGCCCGGGAGTAGAAGCATTCGAGGATTTCTTCCGCCCCCGGATGGGCGAGCCTACCATCGCCGATGGCCAGCCCCAAGCCGCCGTGATTCAGGTAGTCGATGAAGCTTGGCGAAATATTGTTCACCGCGAGGGCCGCGCCGACGGAATCGTCCTCCCGACCCCACCCGCCACCGGTGATCACGATGCCGCCGCTGAAGGACCGGTCGATGTCGGCGATCTGATACGATTGAACATGGCCGTCGGCGAACGACGCGCGGGCGAACAGGCCGACCGCCGCGCTCAGGCTTTGCTGCAGGTTGACGCTGATCCCGGCACGATTGGTGTAATGGGCCACCGAGGCCACGTCGGGCGGACCGCCGTCCCGCGCGGCGGCCAGGACCGCGGCCGCATAGTCGCCCATCCTGGCGCGGCTGTCGAAAGCCGTGATCTTCAGCGACCCCGGCTCGCCGCCGACGCTGAACCGGCGCTCCAGTTCGCCGATCATCTGGAACTGGCCGAACGAGAGATCCAGGTGATTGTTCTGCGCGGCCGAGGTGAGCGTGAAGACGCCGATCCGCGCCGTGTTCGGGCCTAGATAATACTCCGCCGCCGCACCATAGGTGTAGCCCGCGTCGTTCGCCGCATAGTCGAAGGCGCCCGCGCCCAGGATGGAGGCGTTGAGAAAATCGGCGCGGGAATCATCGCGCAAAGTCGTTGAGGTCGAAAATGTCGACAACCGAGAAACGCCCCACGGTGAGGTCGATCCGATCGACGTCGCGCGCGCCGCTCAGTTGGTCTTCGTCGGCGTCGACCGCCTCCGTCCGGCCGCCCAGCCCGAACGTCTGGCGCAGGAACAGGCGCTGAACATGGACGTAGGGCGCCGAGACCCCGCTCCTCGGCGCTTCGGCGTCGATGTATCCGGCGACGCCGCGCGAGTCGCCGAGCGGCCGCCCCTGCCCGGCTTCCGGATCGAACCAGATCTGCCCACCCGGCCAGGGCGCGAAGCCGGCCGAAAGGGAGGCATCGGCCAGTTCGCGTCCCGCCGGATGAGCGTCGAAACTGTTCTCGCCGGAATAGGGCGACGTGAAGCCGGCCACCGCCTGCTCGATGACCGTCACCTGGCCGTGCAGCGCAAATCGCTCCGACCCGGCCGCCTCGTCCGCCGGCCCGGCCGAAGCAATCGCCGGCGGGTCGGCGGCGGCGGCGCGCCGCCGGACGAGACGATCCAGATCAGCACCCCCAATGCCGCGCCACCGACCTTCCGCACGCGCGGCAGCTCAGCCATGGTCGAGCCTGACGTCCTGCCGCCGAGATTTCACATTCACCAACACAACTCACCTGGTCCGCCGGGTTGTAGGTCTAGGCGCCGGCCCGCCACCACGCCGGGTGTCGGGCGCCGGACGATCGGCTGCGCCGCGAATGTCGGCGCGCTTTTCAACACCGAGATCTCATTCGTCCGGCCTTTCCCTGTCGCACGGCTGGGGGGCAAGTCAACTCGGCGACCGGCGACCCGGTTGGCCGGCGATGTCGGTGAACTCTTGATGACAGCGAAACCAGCACGCGAGGCCCACGTTGGCCGGCGAGAGACCCACCATTCCCAGACCGGGTGATCGGTCAGACCACCGATAGCCTCGGCGCCTTTCAAGCGGGCGCTCAGATCATGAGCGACTCGACAGCGGCAAACGGAACCGACGTCCTCGTCCAGATCCCGAGATCACCGGACCGGAAACCACGCCGGCGATGGCGGCGGCCTAGGCGCGAACTCGCCAGCGAGGCGACAAGACGTCACGAACCCGACCCACGCCAGGGTGACGGTCAGGACTGTCCGGCCGTCAGGCCGCCGCCGAGCGCGGCGTACAGGGTCACGAGATTGGCGCGTTGCGCCAGGCGGGCCGCCACCAGCGTCTGCTGCGCCTGGTAGAGCGTCCGCTGGGCCACCAGCACATTGAGGTAGGTGTCGACGCCGCGCTCGAAGCGGGCGGTCGAGATCTTCAGCGCGCTCGACGCCGCATCGACCAGCGCCTGCTGGGCTGCGAGTTGCTCATCGATGGTCGCCCGTAACGCGAGGGCGTCGGCGACCTCCCGGAACCCGGTCTGGATGGCCTTTTCGTAGGTGGCGACGCCGAGATCTCGCTGGGCCTTGGCATAGGCGAGGTTGCCGCGATTGGCCCCCGCATCGAAGAGCGTCTGGCTCACCGTCGGGGCAAAGCTCCAGGTCTCCGAGGCGCCCCTGAACAGGGTCGACAGCGCCAGGCTGGTCAGACCGCCCGAGCCGGTCAGAGCGATGCTCGGAAAGAACGCCGCCCGCGCCGCGCCGATATCGGCATTTGCGGCGCGCAACCGATCTTCCGCCGCGAGCACGTCGGGTCGCGACAGCAACACGGTGGAGGTGACCGAAGCCGGCAACCGGTCGAGCACCACCACACCATCGACGATACCCGCCGGCAGCAGTGCGTCGGCCACCGGAGCGCCCACCACCAGATCGAGAGCGTCGCGGTCCTGCGCGAGCTGGGTGGTCAGGCGGGCGACGTCGAAGCGCGCTTGCTGTACGATCGTCTGGGCCTGGCTGACGTCGAGGCCCGTGGCGACGCCCGCGTCCATCCGACGCTGGATCACGTTCAGGCTGTCTCCGCCGCTGGTCAGCGTATCCTGGGCGATCCGCAACAGGGCCCGGTCGGCCCCGATGGTGAGATAGTCGGCGGCGACCTGCGATATCAGCGTTATCTGGGCCGCGTCGCGAGCTTCCCGCGTGGCGAAATACTGTTCCCGCGCCGCGCGCGTCAGGTCCCGCACCTTGCCGAACAGATCCAGCTGGTAGGCGCTGATCCCGGCCGTCAGGCTGTAGAGCCGCTGGTTGTAGGGACCCGCGGCCGCCGGGGCCGCGCCACCGGCGGCGACGGAGGCGGGCGTCTGGCCATAGGAAGCGGCGGCGCTGACGGTCACCGTCGGCAGCAGGGCGGCGCGCTGCACCTGATACTGCGCCCGGGCGGCCGCGATATTGGCGACGGCGACCCGCAGGTCGCGATTATTGGTCAGGGCGGTCTCGATGACGGTGGTCAACCTAGGATCGGCGAAAAACTCGCGCCAGCCGACCAGGGGTCGGTCGAAGTGCGGATCGGCGGCTCCCGCCTGGCCGGGAAAGCCGGCCGGCGCCGGCGACGGCGGCCGGTGATAGGCCGGCGCGAGATCGACACAGCCGGCGAGCGCGACGCCGGCCAGGCTGACGGCCACCGCAAGGGAGGCCCCACGCAAGGACGCCGCCCGCACCGTCATGATTCCATGGCCGGAGTGGCCGTGCGCCGCAGCGCCCCGCGGATCAGGATGAAGAACAGCGGCACGAAGAAAATCGCCAGGAGGGTCGCCGACAGCATCCCGCCGATCACGCCGGTGCCGATGTCGTTCTGACTGCCCGCGCCGGCGCCGGTCGAGATCGCCAGCGGCAGAACCCCGGCGATGAACGCCAGCGAGGTCATCAGGATCGGACGCAGGCGCAGGCGCGCGGCCTCCATCGCGGCCTCGAGCGGTGCGGCGCCGCGCTTCTCGGCCTCGTCGGCGAACTGCACGATCAGGATGGCGTTCTTGGCCGAGAGGCCGATGGTGGTGAGCATGCCGACCTGGAAATAGATGTCGTTGTGGAAGCCCCGTAAAAAAGCCGCGGCCACCGCCCCCAGCACGCCCAGCGGGATCACCAGCATCACCGCGGCGGGGATCGACCAGCTTTCGTAGAGCGCCGCGAGGCACAGAAAGACCACCAGGATCGAGAGACCATAGAGCAGCGGCGCCTGGCCGCCGGCCTCGCGTTCCTGCAGCGACAGACCCGTCCAGTCGAACCCGAACCCGGTCGGCAGCTTGCCGACCAGCCGGGCGATTTCGTCGAGAGCCGCGCCGGTGCTCTTGCCTGGGGCCGGATCACCCTCGATGTCCATCGCCGCGATCCCGTTATAGCGCTCGAGTTGCGCCGGGCCGGTCGTCCAGCGCCAGTTGGCGAACGACGAAAACGGCGTCATCGCGCCGCCCTGGCCGCGCACGAACCAGCGGCCGATATCCTCGGGCGCGGCCCGGTAGGGGGCGTCGGCCTGCATATAGACCTGCTTGACCCGGCCGCGATCGACGAAGTTGTTGATGAACGAGCCGCCCCAGGCGGCGCTCAGCGTATCGTTGATGTCGCCTTGCGCGACGCCCAGCGCGCCCGCGCGCGCTGTGTCGATGTCGACGTGCAGTTGCGGCGTATCGTCCAGGCCGTTGGGGTGAACCTGCGCGAGCACCGGATCCTTGGCGGCGAGGGCGACCAGCTGATCCCGCGCGGCGGTCAGGGCCGCGTGGCCACGCCCCGCGCGGTCCTCGAGCTCGATGTCGAAGCCGGAAGAATTGCCCAGCGACTGCACCGCCGGCGGCACCAGCACGAAGGCCTGGGCGTCGCGCACCGACGAAAAAGCGGCGTTGGCGCGTTGCGCGATGGCCTTGGCGCGATTGGCCTCGCCGGGGCGGTTCGCCCAGTCGGTCAGGTGGATGAAGGCCTGGCCCTGGTTCTGTCCGCTGCCGCCGAAGCTCTGGCCGGTGACCAGAAACAGGCTGTCGA
The DNA here is from genome assembly GCA_963828365.1 of uncultured Alphaproteobacteria bacterium. Classification (GTDB taxonomy): domain Bacteria; phylum Pseudomonadota; class Alphaproteobacteria; order Caulobacterales; family Caulobacteraceae; genus Acaudatibacter. The sequence continues at coordinate 325,425 of CAWHEE010000028.1, forward strand.
CGTTGTGCTTTTCCTGGTTCAGGAAATAGCGCTCGATCTGTTCGCCGACCGACAAGGTGCGCGGCTCCAGGGCGCCGGGCGGCAGGCTGAAGCTGGTCATCATGAAACCCTGGTCCTCGTCGGGCAGGTAGCCGGTGGGCAGGATCACGAACAGGCCGGCCATCGCCGCGAAGAGAACGGCGTAACCGGCCAGGGCCGCCTTCGGCCGGGCTACGAAGCCCCCCAGGCGGCGGTGATACGAGGAGACCAGGCCGGCGAACGACCGGTTGAACCAGCCGAAGAAACCGCGAGCCCGCGGCGGGCGCGGCGCGCTCGGCTTCAACAGGCTGGCGCAGAGCGCCGGGGTGAGGGTCAAGGCGACCAGAACCGACAGCACCATGGCCGAAACGATGGTGATCGAGAACTGGCGATAGATCGCGCCCGTCGAACCGCCGAAAAAGGCCATGGGCAGGAATACCGCGGTGAGAACCACCGCGATGCCGACCAGAGCGCTGGTGATTTCGCTCATCGACCTGATCGTCGCCTCCCTGGCCGGGAGGCCCTCCTCGCTCATCACCCGCTCGACGTTTTCGACCACCACGATGGCGTCGTCGACCAGCAGCCCGATGGCCAGCACCATGGCGAACAGGGTGAGGGTATTGATCGAATAACCGAACGCGGCGAGCACGCCGAACGTGCCGAGCAGCACGACGGGCACGGCGATGGCCGGGATCAGGGTCACCCGCCAGTTCTGCAAAAACAGAAACATCACGGCGACGACCAGGACCACCGCTTCGATCAGGGTGACGACCACCTGGCGAATCGAAAGCTTGATGAAGGCGGTGGTGTCGACCGGGAACGAGAGTTTCACGCCGGGAGGAAAATTGGCCGCCAGTTCCCTGGCGCGTTTCTTGACGGCGTCGGCGGTGGTGAGAGCGTTGGCGCCCGGCGCCAGTCGGATCGCGATGCCGCTGGCCGGACGGCCGTTCAGGCGGGTGACGAAGCCATAGGCGTCGGCCCCCATCTCCACCCGGGCGACGTCGCGAAGCCGCACCACGGACCCGTCGGGCTGGCTCTTCAGGACGATGTCGCCGAACTGATCGGCTGTCTGCAGCCGCGATTGGGCGGTGACGATCGCGTTCAGCGCCTGGCCGGCGATCGCCGGCTGGGCGCCGATCTGACCGGCGGGCACCTGCACGTTCTGGGCGAGGACGGCGTTGCGCACGTCGGCGGGCATCAGTTTGAAATTGTCCAGCTTGAACGGGTCGAGCCAGATGCGCATGGCGTACTGACCGCCGAACACGTCGACGCTGCCGACGCCGTCGACCCGCGACAGCGGATCGCGCAGGCGGCTGTTCAGGAAATCGGCGATGTCCACATCGCTGTAGCGCCCGCTGGTGTCGTAGAGGGCGACGATCATCAGAAAGCTGGCGCCGGACTTGCCGACCGACAGGCCTTGCTGCTGCACCTCCGCGGGCAATAGCGGAGTGGCCTGGGCGAGCCGGTTCTGCACCTGCACCTGCGCGATATTGGGATCGGTGCCAGGCTGGAAGGTCGCGGTGATGTTGACCGAGCCATCGGAGCCGCTGGTGGACGAGAAATACAGCAGATGGTCGATGCCAGTAAGCTGCTGTTCGATGACCTGGGTCACGGAGGATTCGGAGGTCGCGGCGTCGGCCCCGGGATAGAAGGCGCTGATGAACACTCGCGGCGGCGCGATGATCGGGTATTGCGCGATCGGCAAGGCGCGGATCGCCAGGGCGCCGATCAGCATGATCACCAGCGCGATGACCGTGGCGAAGATCGGCCGCTCGATGAAAAAGCGCGACATCGCGCGGCTACCGGCTCAGCAGCAGGGTGGTCGGAACGGGGCGCACCGCGTCGCCGGGCTTCACCTTCTGCAGGCCCTCGACGATCAGCCGGTCACCCGCGGCCAGGCCGCCGCGGATCAGCCATTGGTTGCCGACCGCGCCGTCCGTCTGGACATCGCGTAGCCGGGCGTGACCGCTGGCGTCCACCACCATGGCGATGGGCTGGCCCTTTTCGTCGCGGCTGACGCCCTGTTGCGGCGCCAGCACGCCATTGGGCGCCACGCCCTCGGAAACCACGGCGCGCACGAACATGCCGGGCAGCAACAGGCCGCCGGGATTTGGGAAGATCGCCCGAAGGGTCACCGCCCCGGAGTTGGGATCGACCGTCACGTCGGTGAACTGCAGCCGGCCCTGCAGAGGATAGGTCGACCCGTCCTCCAGGCGCAGGCCGACGGGCGCGCCGGTCGGTCCGCCGGTGATCTGTCCGGCCGCGACAGCCCGCCGCAATTTGAGCAGGTCGCCCGAGGATTGGGTCACGTCGACGTAGATCGGGTCGAGTCGCTGGATGGTGGTCAGGGCGGTCGCCTGGCCGGGTGTCACCAGCGCGCCCTTGGTTACTGAGGAGACGCCGACGCGGCCGGAAATCGGCGCGGTGATCGTCGCCCATCGCAGGTTGATTTTGGCGGCGGCGAGCGCCGCCCGCTGCTGCTCGACCCCGGCCGCCGTCTGGCGGGCCGCCGCCGCCGCGTCGTCGAAGTCCTGTTTACTCACCCCGTTGATCTTGACGAGTTCGCCATACCGTTCGGCCTTGAGGCGGGTGGTTTCGACGTTGGCCTCGGCGACGGCGAGCTGCCCTTCGGCCTGGGCGACAGCGGCTTTGAACGGCGCGGGGTCGATCTGGTAGAGAATCTGGCCGGCCTTGACCTGAGCGCCCTCGACGAACGGGCGGGCGATGATGATCCCGCCGACCTGCGGCCTGACCTCGGAGGTTTCGAACGGGCTCGTGCGACCGGGAAGTTCGACGGTCACGGTGACCGGCCGGCTGACCAGCGTCACCACTCCGACCTCCGGCGGCGCGTCAGAATGCGCGTCCCGCGAGGGCGGCGCGCCGCAGCCGGCCAGCGCGAGCGAACCGATCGCCAGCGCGCCGGCGAGTGCAATGGCCAGCCTTGAAGAGATCACCACCGCTCCGCAACAATGAGACGCCTGCCTGTCCGGGCCGGGTCGTTTTTCGCACGCAACAAGTCAAGCGCCAGGGGGCGTTCTGACAAAAGTTTAATTCGCCAATTGCGCCAAATAGGAAAAATTTGCGCAAATCCCGTCCGCGTCCGCAAAGCCCTCGCGAGCTGGTCCCAGCTGGCGATCGACCGCGCCGTGCATCCAGGCAACCGCCGTCGGCCCCGTGCACTATAGGCGACGTGTTGCAACTGACCGGCAGAGGCCGCCAGGCGGCGGCCTTCGCGCGGGCCCAGCCGCTGTACTGGCGCGAGGCGGCGCTGTGCGTGCCGGCCATCCCCTGCCTGTTGCTGCTCGGCTTTGCTAGCCATCGGCTCGCCGATGGCGCGGTGGCCGCCGGCGCGGCCTTCGCCGTGGGATTTGGGGCTGCGCGAGACCTTCGCGGCCGGCGCTGGGCGGCGATGATCGCCGCCGGCGTAGGAACCAGTATCGCCGCCTTCCTGGGCTGTCTGGCCGGCCAGCGGACCGAAACGCTGCTTGCGGCTGCGATGCTGGCGGCCGCGACCTGCGCCGTCCTGGCGCTGATCGACGAGGACCTGTGGTGGATATCACTGCAGATGGTCATCGCGCTTCTGGTCGGAGAGTATTTCGCCGGTGCGGCGGGGGCGGCCCTGGAGCGTGCCGCGGCGGTCCTGGCGGGCGGTGCGGTCCAGGTCGCATGCGTCGTGATCCTCGCCCGACTTGCGCCGGCCGCGGCTGGACCGCTACCCGCCGGACCGCCGAAGCCTCCGCCCACTCGCGGCCTGCTGCTCGCTCACGCCGTCCGCGCCGCCTGCAGCGTCGCCTTATCGCTGGAGATCGCGCGAACGGTCGGGCTGGCCAACAGCTACTGGGCGCCGATGACCGCCATGCTGGTGCTAAAGCCGGGGCTCGGCGACACTCATGCGCGGGGCATCGCCCGCCTGGCGGGAACCGTCGCGGGCGGTCTCGCGGCGGCGGCGTTCGCGGCGGGCGTCGGTTATGACCGGCTTCCCCTGGTGTTGGCGGTCGGGTTCGGCGCCGGCGCGTCGTTCGCTCTGCAGAAGGCTCACTACGCCCTCTTGACGACCGCGGTGACGGCCACGGTCGTGCTGCTTCTGTCGCTGGCCCGCGGCGGCGGAGCGCTCGGCAATGCGGAACACCGGCTGGTGGCGACAGCGCTCGGCGGCGCGATCGCCCTGGCCGTCGCCGCCATCGCGCCACACCGGCCGCACGCCGGGCCCGTTCCGGGTGACGTTGTCGGCGGTTGACCGGCGAGCCGCCGTTCAGCGACGGATCCGCGCCCCCGCGACGAATCCCAACAAGCCGGTCAGGAAAATTCCGAACAGGGCCTGGAAGCCGGTCAAAAGATTCACATACACATTGGTCGGCGTCAGCGTGACCGTCGGCAGGCCCGACGTCGTCATCGCCATCAGGCTGAAGATGGCCAGGTCGACCGGATCGCGAGTCACCACCTGGATCTGGCCGCGCGGCGTGTCCTTGGCGCGCAGGACGCTGCCGGTGACGCCATACAGCGCCGTGAACACGGTGAACACCACCAGGAGCGTGGCGAACACTCGCGACAGGCTCTCGCCGTAGTCGCATACCCATTCGACCAGCTGATCGCCGGCGAAACGCAGACCTTCCGACGCCGCCGCGCCAGGCTTTCCGGTCCGGACGGCATCGGCGGCCCGGTCGCGCGTCGCCAGCTTTTCCATTCGCCGGCGGCGGCGATAGGCCCAGGAAGCGGCGCCGGGCTCGCCGAGTTCGATGAAATTGCGTTCCAGCGCGAGATAGGATCGGGCTGCCGCCTCGAAGTCGCCGGCGCGCTCTTCCCCGACCCGGCCGCCGAGTTGCGCGACCGCCAGGCGCGTCTTGGACAGGCGCGCGTCGGCCCAATAGGCCCCCGCCAGCACGCAGGTCGTCAGATTGGCTTCCTGAAGCTGGGCCCCGGCCAGCGAGGCGCCGCTCAGATTGACGCCTTTAAGCACCGCGCCCCGCAGATCCGCCTCGGTCAGCGAGGCGCCTTCTAGGTCGGACCGGGTCCAGTCGCTGTCGCGCAGATCGGCGCGCGACAGGTCGGCGCGCCCCGCCCGCGCCTCACCGACGCGCGCGCCACGCAGCACCGCGTCGGAGATGTCCGCGTCCCGCAAGTCGGCCCCCCAGAGATCCGCTCCGCTGAGACCCGCCCCTTCCAGCACCGCGCCGGCGAGGTTGGCGAATTGCAGACTGGCGCGGTCGAGTCTCGCCTCTTCCAGAAGCGCCCCGGCGAGATTGGCCTCGCCCAGTTGGGCGTCGGTCAGGAGGGCGCCGCTGAGATCGGCGCGGCTCAGATCGGCGTGCTCGAGGAACGCGGCCGTCAGATCGGCGCTGGCCAGATGCGACTGGCTGAGATTGGCCCCGCGCAGATCGGCGAACGACAGGACAGCCTGCCGGAAACGGCCCCCGGCCAGGTCCGCCCCGCGCAGGTCCGGCCGGCGACGGTCGTCACCGGCCAGCCGCAGCTTCCCCTCGGCGCTGGCGGCGATCAAGGCCGCGACGATCCGGCCTTTCTCACCGATCGAGGCCACCTGCAGAGCGGAGAGAATCTCCTCGAAACCGATCTCATCGTCCGCGCCGGGGGCCGGGCGCTCGTCCTCGTTCATGCCGTTCGAGCGAGCAGCGAATCCATCTGCTCGAGCAATTGCGGCAGTTCGACAGGCTTGGTGTGATAATCGTCGACGCCGGCCTGCAACGCCTTGTCGTGATCACCGGCCAGGGCGTGCGCGGTCAGGGCGATGATCGGCACCTTTTCTCCCGCGGCGGTCGCCCGGATCTGGCGGGTGGCCTCCAGGCCGTCCATCACCGGAAGATTGACGTCCATCAGGATCAGATCGGGCGCGACCGTAGCGGCCATCTCGACCGCTTCGCGCCCATCGCTGGCGCGCACCACCTCGTAGCCCCGCCGCTCGAGCCGGCGGGAGAGCATATCCCAGTTGTCGTCGTTGTCCTCGACCAGAAGTACCCGCGCCATCGCCTTCGATCCTCTAATGCCGGGCTAACGCGGCGGCGGGCGCGGCGGATGCGTCCGATCCGACGCGCACCGCGACGCGGCGGGCGACTTCCCGCAACAATGCCTCCCTCTCGACCGCGCCCTTCTGGAGAACCACGTCGGCTTCGCCGCTGAGGCGCGCCCTCTCGTCGTTCGACAGATCTTTCGAGGTGAGGACGATGACCGGGATGTCGCGCCATGAAGGGTTCTGCCGAAGCTCATGCAGGAATTCGAAGCCGTTCATTTCGGGCATCATCAGGTCCAGGAGAATCAGGGAGGGCGGATCTCGCCGGATCACCTCCAGCGCGGCTCGGCCATTTTCGGCTTGCTCGGTCTGATGGCCTTTTGACTCCAGAGATCGGATCAGCAGTTCGCGCGTCGCCTCGTCATCCTCGATGACCAAGACCAGCGCCTCGTTGTTCGGGGTATATTTCAACAACACCGAGTGAAGCCGCTCGCGATCGATCGGCTTGGTCAGGTACTCGCTGGCCCCCAGCGAAAATCCCAAACTCTTGTCGCTGACCATGGTCAGCATGATCACCGGGATGTCGGCGGTGGCGGGATCCGCCTTGAGTGACCTCAGAACGCTCCAGCCGTCGATCGCCGGCATCATCACATCGAGCGTGATGGCGACCGGCGCGTAGTCCCGCGCGGCGCGCAATCCGCTTTCGCCGTCGGCGGCGATGATCGCCCGCAAATTTTCCTTGGCCAGAAACCGGGTCATCAAATCGTGGACGATCGGATCATCGTCGATCACCAGCACGGCCGGGCCGGACACCGGCGTCCTGGCGAGCGGGGACGGGACGGAAGCGTCTTCTTCCGGCTCGGTGACGACACGCGGCAGCAGCACGGTGAACACCGAGCCTTCGTTCGGCCGGCTGGACACCGTCACGTCGCCACCCATCATCTGGCAGAGGCGCCGGGTCAACGCCAGGCCAAGCCCGGTTCCGCCATAGTTGCGGGTGGTCGCCGCGTCGGCCTGGGAAAACGGCTGGAACAGTTTTGCGACCTGATCGGGAGTCATGCCGATGCCGTGGTCCTCGACCTCGCACCGGATCCACGCGCGGCCGTTGAGCGTCTCGGCGCTGATCCTCACCGAGACTTCGCTGTTCTCGCTGAACTTCGCGGCATTGCCGACCAGGTTCAACAGGATCTGCTTGAGTTTGGTCTGATCGAGATGACAGGTCCCGACATCCGGCGCCACCTCTATCACAAGCGTATCGCCGGTCTTTTCGATCAACGGCCGCACGGTCGCCGAGATGTCGCCGAGAAGCTCGCGGATATCGAAGGTCTCGAGGTAGAGGTCCATCTTCCCGGCCTCGATCTTGGAAAGATCGAGCAGGTCGTTGACCAGCGACAGCAGACTTCGTCCCGCCCGGTGAATCTTGTCGAGATCGGGGATCAGCCGTGGTTCATTGAGATCCTCCGCTTCCTCGCGCAGCATTTCGCTGTAGCCGATGACGGCGTTGAGCGGCGTGCGCAGTTCATGGCTCATATTGGCCAGAAACTGGCTCTTGGCCTGATTGGCGGCCTCGGCGGCAAGCTTGGCGGCGGCCAGTTCGGCCTCGGCCAGCTTGCGCTCGGTGATGTCGATGGCGACGCCGACGTAGCGCGTGGCGCTGCCCTGGAGGTCGTGAGCCGGTTGCCCGCGGCACGCGGCCCACCGCACCTCGCCGGTGTCGGCCCGCAGAAACCGGCATTCGTCGGAAAACGCCGCGAGGGTGGCCACGGCGGCATCGACCACCGCGCGCACCCGCGCCCGATCGTCGACATGCACCAGGGCTTCCAGGCGCGCCAGATCGATGGCGCCGCCCTGCGGCAGGCCTAGCAGGTCATAGAGTTCGGCGGAGAAGATGCCGCGCTGAAGGGCGAGGTCCCAGTCGAAGCCACCGATGCCGCCGGCGGCAAGCATCAGCTGCAACCGCTCCTCGCTGAGCCGGACCCGGTAGCCGGCATTGGCTTCGATCTCTCCCAGACGCCGGCGGGTCGTGGCGCGAAACACCAGTCCGGCCGAAACCAGGGCCGCGATCAACAGCAGCACGCCCACCGCCGCCAGGCCGTAGACGGAGCGCGAACTGGCCAGGGTCGCGACGGCCTCCCGGCGATCGCGCGCCACCAGCAGGCGGTTCTCTTCGTCGGTCATCGCGTTGAGCCGGGCCCGGATTCGCGCCAGCGTCGAAAGCGCCGCCGGCGATCCATGGGAGCCTTCGGAAAACCGCTCCGTGGCGGCCAACGCCTGGTCCATTTCCGCATCGCGAATCCGGACGAGGGCCCCGAGGTCCGCGAGGTTGGCTTGCTGGACAGCGTTGTCACGCGTCTCGGCCGCGATTCTCGCCAGGAAGACCGGCGCATCCCGGCGAGAATTCGCATAGATCGACAAATAGGCCGGCAGGTGCGTCAACAGGTACCCGCGCTCGCCGACTTCGGCGTCTTGCAGGATGGCGGACATGTGCTGGATGTCCGCCGCCACTCTCAGGGTGTGCTGATCCCAGGCCACAGCCTGGTCTCGCCGATGCGCGACATCCAGGCCGTGGAAGAACAGGGCGGCGATCAGCGCCGCGATGCCGACGCTCGCGCAGGCAAGGGCGATCAGTCGATCCCGCATATCCACTTTCGCGGCTGCAGCACGGTCGCAGGCGGCAATGTTGTTTTCCCAGGGCGCAAGCCGCCCGTGCCTGGAGCGTGCGGGTTGGTTGATGGTTCCTGGTTTGCGTGGTCTGCTGCCTCAATGGTGGACCATCAGACCGTCCGGCGCCTGGCGCTGGCCCTTCCGGGGGCCCGTGACGACGGCCAAGGTGACAAACTGGCGTTTTCGGTCGGCGGAAAAGGCTTTGCCTGGACCTACTCCGCACGCCTGGCGCCGCGCGGACCGCGTACGCCGCATCCAGAAGTACTGGCCGTGCGCTGCACCCTGGAGCGAAAGGAAATGCTGCTCGAAGCCGCTCCGGAGCGGTTCTTCGACGATGATCATTATCGCGGATACCCCGCGGTTCTGGTTCGGCTCGATGCGATCGACGAGGACGAATTGATCTCGCTGCTGAGCGCCGCCTGGACAAGCCGTGCGTCTCGACGCCTGTTGAGCTCCGCCGCCGCGACGATCAGCCGGTGATGATCATCGCCAGTATGGCGCCCACGAGCCCGGCCGCGAACAGCGATGTCCATGGATTGACCTTCACATAGTCTTCGACATCGCGCTTCACGTCGTCGATGATCTCCCCGGCGCCCGGCGCCGGACGGAGCTCCTGCGCGACCTCGGCCTCGACCATGCTCTCGATGGTTTCGACCGGACGCGCCTCGATTTCGTCAGACATTGGTGATCTCCCTGGGGTGCCGCATCGAGATAGTGCGGCGTTTCGAAACCCCAAGTCGGGGCTGGGCGCCCGGCCGGTTGCAAGGGTAAGGTTGCGGACAAAGTGGGAGAGACTGCATGAACCCAAGCGCATCGGTGGGGCTTTCGGGAGAGCGTCTGGCGCGACTCGACGCCGTCATGAAGCGGCGTTACGTCGATTCCGGTCAGCTGCCCGGCCTGCTGACCATGGTCTACCGGCGCGGCGAGCTGGCCCACCTGGGGCTGTCCGGCCACATGGACCTGGAACGTGGCAAACCGATGCGCGAGGACGCGATCTTTCGCATCTACTCGATGAGCAAGCCGATCACCGCGGTCGCGCTGATGATCCTGGTCGAGGAGGGTATGATCGGCCTCGACGACGACGTGGCGACTTATATCCCGTCGTGGAAGCACCTCGGTGTCTACCAGACCGGCGTGGCCAGCCTGTTGGCGGGGGCGCCGCCCAGTTTCATCACCAGCCCGCCGGAACGGCCGATGAAGGTCGTCGACCTGGCCACCCACACCTCCGGCCTGACCTATGGCTTCATGATGCGGACCAGCGTCGACGCCGCCTACCGCAAGGCCAAGATCAACGACTTCCAGACGCCCGGCGGACTGGAGACCTTCGTCCAGCAACTCGCCACCCTGCCCCTTGAATTCTCGCCGGGCGAGGCCTGGAACTATTCGGTGTCGATCGATGTCCTGGGATATCTGGTCGAAAAGCTTTCGGGCCAAAGCTTTGGTGAATTCCTGCGTACCCGCCTGTTCGAGCCGCTGGGCATGCACGACACGGCCTTCTGGGTTCCCCCTGAGAAGCTCGACCGGTTCACCTCATGCTACCAGCCGAACGAAGGCCGCGGGGTGAAACTGCAGGATGACGCCGGCAAGAGCACCTACGCCGCGCCCCCGCTGCTGGAGGCGGGCGGCGGCGGGCTGGTCTCCACGGCCCACGATTACATGCGGTTCTGCCGCATGATGCTGCATGGGGGAACCCTCGAAGGCGCGCAGATCCTCAGCCCCAAGACGGTTCAGCTGTTCAGCCTCAATCATTTGCCGGACAATCAGGAACTCGCCGACATGGCCCCGCCGGGGATGTTCAGCGAGGCGAGCTACTCGGGGATCGGTTTTTCGTTGGGCTGCGGGGTCAACATCGACGTCGCCAAGACCCGGCTTCCGGGGACGCTGGGCGAGTATTTCTGGGGCGGCGCGGCATCGACGGCCTTCTGGATCGACCCGGCGGAAGACCTCGCGGTGGTGTTCATGACCCAGGTGATCGGCACGGAGGCGCGCCTGACGCTTAGGCGCGACCTGCGCACCCTGGTCTATTCGGCGATGACCGAGTCGTTCGTCTGAGCCGGCCTAGCGCGGCGGAACGCCCGCGGCGTCGCCGCCTGAAACACCCGGATGTCGGGCGATCAGCGCCCGGCACCCCCGGTTGGCCATCATCGCGGCGTGCGACATGGCCTGACAGGCGGCCAATCGTCCGGCGTCGGACCGCGACAGGCTCGGGACCGCGGGAGGGCTGGTGGTGGCGGCGCCGGGAAGCGCGCCGGAGTCGGGATTGGGGCCGTTTTGGTCGATTGCGGTGTTGGGGTCGCCAACCGTGCCGCTCGGGCCGCCGCCCATGCCGTTGGTCATGGAGGGATTGGCCGGCGCCGCGTTGGTGGCGTTGGGGCCGGCGCCGGGGCCCGGCGGGATCGGCTGGGCGACGGCGATCCCCTGCGCGAGCACGACGACCGAAAGCCCGATCAACAGCGGGTCGAGGCGTGCCATCCAGTTCTCCGTGGAGTTGCGGCGCGCTCCCGCGCCATGCCGGTCGTGGGGACAACTCGGCGCGCGAGGACCGGTTCCTCGAACTCGGGGCCATCGATCGTTCCAGACGGTCGAAAAGTTGATCCAGATCAGTGGTCGGGCCCGACTAGGCGATCAGACTGAGCAAGAGGCATTGCGCAGGGAGCGCACGAATGGCGCCCTACCGACTGGTGCTGCTGAACGAGCGCGGGGCTATTCATCAGGAACTGCTCATCGATTGCGCCCATGACGACGAGGCTATCGAGCGGACCGGCGAACATGACCATCCCCACGAGATGGACCTTTGGCAGGCGGGGCGACATATCGTCCGGTTTCCGCCCTGGCCGCCCCGGCCGACGCCGCCGCTCCGGCGATGGCTCAGGAAATCGAGCCGCTGACAACGGAACGTCGCCCGCACCGCGGCGTTTGCCGAGGCGAATCCGAATGAGGAGTTTCGCCATGGACGACAGTCACACCAGCCCGATCCACCATCCTTCGTTCCCCGACGTACAGGGGGTCACGTCGGAGGCCAGTTCCGATGCAGGCGTACGCCTGAAGGCCGCCTGGGCGGAAGCTCGCGACGGCCTGGGCCGGCTGTTTGGCCGCGCCGGCGACCAGGCCAAGGACCTCGCGGGGGGCGTCGACAGCCTGATCGCGGCCAACCGCTACCCGACTCTGGGCGTCGGTTTCACCGCCGGCCTCGTCCTGGGGGGCCTGATCGGCTTCCTTCTGACCCAGGGCGACTGACCGGCGCTACAGTCGTCCGAGCAGTAACAGGACGACGACGATCAGCAGGATCAGCCCGAGGCCCCCACTGGGGTAATAGCCCCAGCTGCGGCTGTGGCCCCAGGTCGGCAGGGCCCCGATCAGCATGAGGATCAGGACGATAATCAGAATTGTGCCTAGCACGGACGCCTCCCAGGCTTGTTGATCCGGGCCCGTGCGGGCCCGATCTGTGGAAATCGCCCACGGGAGCCGTCGGTTCCGCTGGATCTCCCGGAGGTCGATTGGGCCTATCGCCCCAACAGGTCCCGGATGGCGCGATCGAGCCGCTCCAGATCGTAGGGCTTGCCGATCACCGGGAAAGCCTCCGCTCCGGTTTCGCGCGCTGCTTCGGCATAACCCGAGGTAAGCAACACCGGCAGCCCCGGCCGACGGGCCTGGACTTCACGGGCCAGCTGAAAGCCGGTCATCGGTCCAGGCATCATGATGTCGGAAAACACCAGGTCGATCGGCCGTTGATCGGCGAGCGCGCCGAGAGCCGCGCTCGCACTGGCCACCACGGTGACCTCGAAGCCCAGGTCGCGCAGCATCTCGCCGACCAGCGCGCCGACCTCGGGATCGTCCTCCACCGCCAGAACCGAACCGCGCGGCGCATCCGGCTCGGCCGGCGGCCCATCGGGAGGGCGGCGGGCGGCGGGCAAGGGCGTTTCGCGGGTACGTGGCAGCAGCAGGGTGACGACGGCGCCCTGGCCGGGCGCGCTGTCGACCCGCACCGAGCCACCCGATTGATGGGCGAAGCCGTGCACCTGGGCGAGGCCCAGTCCAGAACCCTTGCCGATGTCCTTGGTGGTGAAGAACGGTTCGAACACCCGGGCGAGGACTTCGGGGGCCATGCCGACGCCGGTGTCGGCCACCGAAAGTCGGACGAAGTCGCCGGTCAGGCCCGCCTCGCAGACGTTGGGCGCATTCTCCGCCCCGATCAGAATCCGGCCGCCCGATGGCATGGCGTCGCGGGCATTGACGCAAAGATTCAGCAGGACCAGCTCGAGTTCGGTCGCGTCGACCAGAATCGGCCACAGATCGGGCGCGAGCCGCGCCTCGACCTCGACGTCGCCGCGCAGGCTGCGGTCGAGCAATTCGCTCATGCCGTCGATCTGCTGATGCAGGTCGACGGGCGCCGCGTTGAGCGGCTGGCGCCGCGCGAAGCCCAGCAGTTGGCGGGTCAGGGAAGCTCCCCGCTCCGCGGCCTGGCGCATGGCCTCCACGATGCGCCGCCGGCGCTCCGGGTCCGACTGACGGTCGAGGATGCTGAGGCCGCCGGAGATCACCATCAGCAGATTGTTGAAGTCGTGGGCGACGCCGCCGGTGAGCTGGCCGAGGGCTTCGATCTTCTGGGCCTGGCGCAGATGGCTTTCGACCTCCGCGCGTTCCGCGACCGCCTCGGCCACACGACGCTCGAGCGTCTCGTTCAGTTCGCGCAGGCGCTGGGTCGCGACATGGCTGGCGGTCGCGTCGAACCCCTGGCAGAGCAGGCCGCCGATCTCCCCGTCGTCGGTCAGGTAGGGCGCGCAATTGAACGTCAGATAGCGGGTCTCCTCCGGCGTGTCGGGCCCGGGACGCAGGCGCAGGGGGGCCGACTCGGCGTCGAAGGTGTCGCCGCTGGTGAAAACGGCGTCGAGCCGAGCGAAGAATGCCTCGCCGGCGGTGGGAAGCGCCTCGCGCAATGACTTGCCGAGCCACTCCGCCGTCCCGAACACCCGGCGCTGCGCCTGGTTGACGAAGGCGACGACGTGCTCCGGACCGCGCGTCACGATGATGAAGCCCGGCGCCTGTTCGAACAACCGGGCTAGCCGGCGGATTTCCTCGGCCCGGCGGCGCGCCGCCCTGACCGTGGCGGTGGTCTCGGTGCAGACCACCAGAACGCCGCCGACGCCGTTGGCGGCGTCTGGATCGTCGATCGGCCCATAGCTGTAGGTCCAGTAGACTTCCTCGCGCCGGCCGTTGCGGGTCATCGGGATCAGGGCGTTTTCGCTCCAGGTCGGTCCGCCGCCGCTCATCACCTGTTCGATCTGCGGTCCGATGGTCTCCCAGATCTCGCTCCACACTTCGCGCGCCGGCCGCCCCAGCGAACTGGGATGGTGCTCCGAGCCGATCGATGGTCGATAAGCGTCGTTGTAGAAGCAGAGCAGATCCGGACCCCACCACAGATACATCGGATGACCGGTGTTCAGCAGCAGCCGCAACGCCGTGCGCAGCGGTTGAGGCCAGGTTTCCGGCGAGCCGATCGAGGTGGCCGTCCAGTGGTGGGCGCGCATCAGGGCGCCCATCTCCCCGCCACCGCGCAGGAAGTCGGGGGGCAGGCCGAGCCGCGAACTCAGAATGTCGTCTTCGATGTGGCAACGCTCCGGCCGACGCCGCTTCCGGCCGGCGCATCCTACCGGGGCGGCGCGCTTCGTCCAAGGGGGCGGCGGGAGGACCGATCAGCAGTGGACTAGGCGGACCTCCGGCGCCTAAGGTCGGGCGAACGGGGATCGGGCGGAATGATCAGGGGCGCGCGGATTTTGCGGGCGACGGCGGCCGCCGGGCTGCTCGCCCTGTGCGGCGCCGGCGCGCGGGCGCAATCGGACGCGGGCGAGGCGTACCGCATCGGGCCGCTCGATCGCCTGGATATCACCGTGTTTCAGGTCAAGGACCTGTCGCTGCAAAAAGCGCAGGTCGACGCCGGGGGACAACTCCGCTTTCCCCTGATCGGAGCGGTGACCGCCGGTGGCCGGACGGCCGCCGAGCTCTCGGCCGATATCGCCCGGCGGCTGGGCGAGCGCTATCTGCAGTCCCCGCAGGTCGCGGTGGTGGTCACCGAGGCGGTCAGCCAGAGGGTCAGCGTCGAAGGCGCGGTCAATGAGGCCGGCGTGTTCGAACTCAAGGGCCGCACCGGACTGATGGAGGCTGTGGCGCGGGCCAAGGGCAAGTCGCGGACGGCCAACGCCCACCGGGTGGCGATCGTCCGCAGCGTCGACGGCGCGCCGCACGCCGCGCGTTTCGATCTCCTGGCTATCAGGGCGGGGCGCGCCCGGGATCCGGAGGTGCTGGCCGGCGACGTGGTGGTGGTCGACGGCTCGCCGGTCAAGACCCTTTGGCGAGGGTTCGTGGAGGCGCTGCCTGGACTGTTCGTGTTTTCATATATTTGAGTTTGTTCGGTTTCCTAGCACGAGTGAGTCGAGTATCTGGGATCGCAGGTTACCAAACTCCAATGTTGCGGCGATCCGGCATGACTATCGTGGAGCTTGGCATATTCAAGCTATTCACGAAACTGACATGCAGCCGCCTTAATGTCCGGCGAGTTGAATTTGTTCGATCGGGATATTCAGAGGACGGATCATGAAAAAGTCATTGTCGAAACTGATGGGCGGCGCGAGTTTGGGTCTGGCCGCCCTGGCGGGCGCCGCCGCGGCGGCCCCCCCGGCCAGCTATCAGCACGTGCTGTTGATCAGCATCGACGGCATGCACGCGGTCGACCTGCAGAACTTTATCGCCGCCAATCCGGGCAGCACGCTGGCCGCGCTGGCCGGACACGGCATCCGCTACCCCAACGTTCTCAGCAGCGGTCCGTCCGATTCCTTCCCGGGCCTGGTCGCCCTGATCACCGGTGGCACGCCGCGGTCCGGACAGGTGTTCTACGACGTATCCTACGACCGGACGATGTATGCGCCGGGCTCGAACTGCCACGGCCGGCCGGGCACGCAGACGTCGTTCAATTCGGGCCTCGACTATGATTTGAGCAGCTATACCGCCGGCGGGACCCCGGGCAACGTGCTGTCTCAGATCAACCCGGCCAACCTGCCGATGAGAATGGTCTACGGTGTTTGCAAGCCGGTCTATCCGCATGACTTCATGAAAGTGAACACGATGTTCGAGGTCATCAAGGCGCATGGCATGCGCACGGCATGGTCTGACAAGCACCCGGCCTACGATATAGTCAACGGACCCTCCGGCCTGGGCGTCGATGACCTTTATGCGATCGAAGTCGATTTCGAACGACGCGATCACCGGTCAGATCACCACCAACGGCTTCCACAGCATCGAGCGCAACGATCAGTACAAGGTCCAGGCCGTCCTGAACGAAATCAACGGCCTCGACAGCACCGGCGCTCACTCCGTCGGCGTGCCCGCGGTGTTCGGCATGAACTTTCAGTCGGTCAGCGTCGGTCAGAAACTGGCGGTGGGCAACGCCAACGATCCGCAGGACGCCGGCCTGGTCGGCGGCTATGCCGACGCCCTGGGCGCCATGCCCAATAACGGCCTGCGTCTGGGCCTGAGCTACGTCGACAGCCAACTGGGCGCCATGGTCAACGCGATCAACACCGCGGGCCTGGCCAGCAGCACTCTGATCGTGATCACGGCCAAGCACGGCCAGTCGCCGATCGACGTTTCCACGCGCGTCGCCGTCGATGACAGCCCCTACGCCGCGACCCCCGGCATCGGCGGCTACATCACCGACGACGTCGGACTGGTCTGGCTGCAACCGGGCATGCAGAGGAAGGATTACCGGGCGGCGGAAGCCTATCTCGCCAGCCAGGCGGCGACCCTGCACATCGACACGCTCATCGACCGGGAACACATGGAAGGGATGTTCATGGATCCCTTCGTCAGCTCCCGCACCCCGGATTTCATCGCCATCACCCATCCGGGCGCGATCTATACGGGCGGCACGAAGTTGGCCGAGCACGGCGGCTTCGCCGAAAACGACCGCAATGTCGCCCTTCTGGTCTCCAATCCCAACCTGGCCCCGGCGGTCCGGATGGAAAGCGTCGAGACCCGTCAGGTCGCCCCGACCATCTTGCGGGCCCTCGGCCTGCGGCCGGACGCGCTGATGGCGGTGAAGGCGGAAAACACCCGGGTCCTGCCGGGTCTCTGAGACTGACGGGAGGGACGCGGGGATCGTCTGCACGGCCTCGCGTCCCGCCAAACACCAGGCCGTTTCCCTGATCTTCGGTCGAGGGAGACGGTATCCTGGGTCGCCGTCGTGCCGGAGGGGTGGATTTAGAGTGACGCGCCGAGCGATCGGCGCCTAATTGGCGGTGCGCGGAACGGGGGCCGCGGAGCTGATGCCGCGATCGCTGCGCCCGAGCGCCGAGGAAGCTCCCGACTGGCCGGCCCTTGGGCGGGCGCTGCGCCATGGCTGGCGGGTGGTGCTGGCCGCATCGGCCGGGGGGCTGGCGGTGGGCGTCGCGATCGTCCTGCTGTCGCGGCCGGCCTATACCGCCGAGACCACGCTGCAGATCGACCGGGAAGCGCAACGGGTTGCCCCGCTCGGCGAAGCGCCCCTGGCGCTGGGGCTGACCGGCGGCGACGACTATGTCCAGACCCAGTATGGCCTGCTACGCGGGCGCGCCCTGGCCGCGCGGGTGGCGGCGAGCCTCGGGCTGGATGGCGACGGGCGGTTCGTGGCGGCGATGCGTGGGGAGCGCGCGGCCGTCGATCCCGACGCCGCCCACCGCGCGCGCGACGTCCTGGAACTGCTGCGCCGCCACTATGGGGTGGCCCCCCGTCGGGGCTCGCGCCTGGTGACGCTGAGTTTCACCAGTCCGACGCCCGATCTTTCGGCCCGAATCGTCGGGGCCTTCGCCGAGGCGTTCATCCAGGCCGGCCTGGAGCGGCGATTTCAGGCGTCGGCCTATGCGCGCAGCTTCCTGCAGTCCCAGCTGACGGCTGCGAAGAACCGGTTGGAGGGCAGCGAACAAGGTCTGGCGGACTATGCGGCGGCGGAGGGGATCGTGCCCTTGCCCGGCGGCGACGGCGCCGGACGGTCGCTGACGGCGGACAGTCTGGAGACGTTCAACACCGCCCTGGCCGGAGCGCGCACCGAACGGATCGAGGCGGAAGCGCGCTGGCGCGAGGGGCGCTCGGCCGGGCTGGCGGGACCGGACGTCCTGCAGAGCGCCACGGTGCAGCAGATCAGCCAGGACCGGGCCAGGCTGGCGGCCGACTACCAGGACCGCTCGCGGGTCTACAAGCCGGACTATCCGGACATGCTCCAGCTGAAGGCGCGGATGGACGAAACCGACCGGCAACTGACGCGGCAGGGCGAGGAGATCGTCACCTCTCTGCACGCCCGGTTCGCCGCCGCCCGGGCCGCGGAGACGGCGCTGGCGGCGCAGGTCGCTGGACTGAGGGCCGCTCTGGTCGATCTGCGCCGCCGCAGCATCCGCTATACCATCCTGCAACGGGAGGTGGACACCAATCGGGTGCTCTATGACAGCCTGTTGCAGCGCTACAAGGACGTCGACGTGGCCGGCGGGGTGGTGGCCGACAACATCGCCATCGTCGACCCCGCGACGCCGCCCGACCGGCCCTCGTGGCCGCGGCCCCTGGCGACCCTGATGATCGCCGGCCTGGCCGGGCTGATGGCCGGGACCGGCGCCGTTCTCGCCTCTCGCAAGGCGGGCCCTGGCGAAGCCCCGGCATCGTGACTAGATTCTCTACGTCATCTGTCTGGTCGGTTTGGGGAAACAACACCTTGAAACAAGTCTTTCGCCGGATTTGCAGTCTGGCCGTCCTCCTGATCCTGCCCGTCGCCCTGGCAGGCTGCGGCATCAACGCAATTCCCACCAAGGAAGAGTTCGCCAAGGCCAAATGGGCCGATGTGCAGAACTATTACCAGCGGCGGGCCGATCTGATCCCCAATCTGGTGGCGACGGTGAAGGGTTTCGCGGCCCAGGAAAAGAGCGTCCTGGTCGAGGTCACCCAGGCGCGGGCCAGCGCCACCCAGGTCAAGGTCGACGCTTCGACGCTGACCAATCCGGCGGCCTTCCAGCAGTATCAGCAGGCCCAGGACCATCTCTCCGGCGTGCTCGGCCGCCTGATGATGATCCAGGAAAAGTATCCCGACCTGAAATCCAACGATAACTTCATGGCGCTGCAGTCGCAGCTCGAGGGGACCGAGAACCGCATCGCGGTGGCCCGCAACGACTACAATGAGGCGGTGCGGGACTACAACACCACCCTGCGCACCTTCCCCAGCGTGTTCTGGGCGAGCACCCTGTATCACAATGAAAAGCCGATGAGCCTGTTCACCGCCAGCGCCACCGCGCAGTCGGCCCCGACGGTCAGTTTCGACAGCGCCCCGGCCGCGCCGCCGCCCGGCGCCGCGCCCGGCTCGCCGCCGCCCGCGACTCCCGGCCAATAATGATGGCCCGGCTCGCGGGCCTGTTGACGCTGCTGGGCCTGCTGCTGCTCGGTTCGCCGGTCCTGGCCGACCCGACCTTTCCGGCCCTGACCGGACGGGTGGTCGACGACGCCCATGTTCTGAGCCCGCAGGTCCAGGCCGATCTGACCAGCAAGTTGGCTGATCTTGAACAAAAAACCAGCCGGCAATTGGTGGTGGTCACC
Organism: uncultured Alphaproteobacteria bacterium; assembly: GCA_963828365.1. Taxonomy (GTDB): domain Bacteria; phylum Pseudomonadota; class Alphaproteobacteria; order Caulobacterales; family Caulobacteraceae; genus Acaudatibacter. The sequence continues at coordinate 344,671 of CAWHEE010000028.1, forward strand.
CTGCCCGACCTCGGTGGCGACGAAATCGAGGACTATGGCTACAAACTGCTGCGGCACTGGGGCATCGGCCAGAAGGACACCAACAACGGCGCCCTGCTGATCGTCGTGCCCAGCCAGCACAAGGTGCGCATCGAGGTCGGCTACGGCCTGGAGGGCATACTGACCGACGCGATGTCCAGCGTCATTCTGCAACGCGCCGTGCTGCCCAAATTCCGGGCCGGCGACGTTCAGGGCGGCGTGGTCGACGGCGCCGACGCGCTGATCGACCAGCTCAGCCTCGACACCTCTACCGCCGAACAGAGAGCGGCGGCGGCGGCGGCGCAGGTCGACGAGCCGGCCCGCCATGGCAGTCCGCTGGGGATGATCTTTCCGCTGATCGTGATCCTGTTCATCGCCTCGTCCCTGTTCGGCCGACGGCGCGGCGGCGGCATGGGCTGGCTGCTGCCGATGATGATTCTGGGCGGCTCGCGCGGTTGGCGCGAAGGCGGCGGTGACGGCTGGGGCGGCGGCGGCGGCGGCGGAGGATTTGGCGGCGGGGGTGGCTCCGGTGGCGGCGGCGGCGCGTCGGGGAGCTGGTAGCATGCTGACGGCTCTCGACAAGGACCGTATCGCCAAAGCCATCGAGGCGGCCGAGGAGGGCACGTCCGGCGAGGTGGTGTGCGCCCTGACCGGCGAGGTTTCGACCTATCGCGAGGTGCCGCTGGCCTGGGCGGCGGCCATCGCCCTGGCCGCGCCGCCGCTCGCGCTGGCGCTTGGTCTGCGGCCCCTGGCGCTGGCCCGGCATGCGGGCCTGTGGATCGCCGCGCAGGGCGCGCAGCTGGAAAACGACCTGGCCCTGGCGCTCGGCCTCTACGCCCTCGCGCAGCTGACACTGTTCGTCGCCGTCGCGCTGGTGGTGCGCCTGCCGCGCGTGCGCCGGCTGCTGACCCCCGGCAGCCTGCGGCGCCGCCGGGTCGACAAGGCCGCGCAACACCATTTCGCGGCGCTGAGCTCGCTGGCGCGCGGCAGCGAAACCGGCGTGCTGATATTCGTGGCGGTGGACGATCGGCAAGTGCGGATCATGGCCGCGCCCGCCCTGCACCAGAAGGCAGACGACGACGCATGGGCCAGAGCGGCGGCGGCGGTCGGGGCGGCGATGAAGGCCGGCCACGACCCGACCAGCGGCATCGTCGAGGCGATCGGCATCTGCGGCGCGGCCCTCAAGGCGCATTTTCCGGCGGTCGAAGGCGGATCTCACGTCTTCTCCAACCGGCCGCTGGAAGTCTGAGCCGCGGTTCCGTGGGCTGTCGGTGCGCCGCCGCTCTGCCGGTCGGCGGCCCTAGAGTTTCGAACGTTGCGCTCGGCAAGCTCCGGCGCTCGCCGCAACCTCGCGCTCTGATGTTGAAGAAAACGCCGCCTTTTTATTACTAATTGGTTGATATCGTGAATTTTGTACTCGATTGTTTGGGATAAATCGTCGTTTATTACTTTGTTTAGGCGGGCTCTAAATGGATATATTGCGCGTCGCTATCGACCGGGGCATTTAGATTGGCCAATTGTATAGAAAGTGTCGCGCGCCTGTTACGCGGGAAAAATAGTGAGGCCCCCTAGATGGCCGTCGCCCGCCGGGCGAGCGGCCGCTGGCTTTTGCCAAAAAAGGTTGCCGCCTTGCATCGCAAGAATTTCGCCTATCTGATGTCCACGGTCGGAACTCCTCGTCCTGGCCCCGGCGGCATTCGCCCAATCACCGACCGCCGGCCAGACTGCCGCGCCTCAGGGTGACCCGTCCCAGAATGGGCGAATCCGCCAGAGCGCTGGGCGCCAGAGTGCTGAACCGATGCCGAGCGGCCCGGCGCGGGGCGTCATCTCGGGTCACCTGACCGCGCGGCGCGACCAGAAGCCGGTGGCGGGGGCCGTGGTCAGCGTGCGCGAAACCGGCGCGAAAACCACCACCGGCGCGGACGGCGGCTTCTCGTTCGGCAATCTGCCGCCGGGCGCCTACACGCTGGTCTACAATACCGCCGGCGGCCAGACCGGCCAAAGCCAGGTGGTTCTCGCTCCCGGCGCCGCCGCCCGTGACGACCTGGTCGTCGAGGACCCGGGCACCGCCCTCGAGGAAGTGGTCGTGCTCGCCCAGCGCACGCCCATCGCCGTGGCCCGACTTGCCCAGCAGCAAGCGCCCAATCTGGTCAATATCCAGACCTATCAGGAGATTCGTAAGCTGCCGGACATCTCCGCCGCCGAAGCGGTGCGGCGGGTGCCGGGGATCTCGCTCGAGACCGACGAAGGCGAGGGTCGCTACGTCAATATCCGTGGCCTCGACGCGGACCTGAACAGCACCACCTTCGGCGGCCTGCGCCTGCCGCCGACCAACAACGCCTCGCCCTTCGGCGGCTATCGCGCGGTGACACTCGACTCGATCCCGATCGGCTTGGTCGGGGCGATCACGGTGACCAAGTCGAACCTGCCGGACCAGGATGCGGAGGCTCTCGGCGGCACGATCGAGATCACACCCAAGACCGCCCCGCGCGGCGGCGAGCCGTTCGTGCAGGGCAACGTCGGGACCGGTTACGAGAGCCTGCGCGGCACGGCGATCACCGACCTCGGCATCACCGCGGGCGGTCACTTCGGCGGGCCGGACGGCTTCTTCAGTACCGGCCCGTTCTCGATCGTGCTGACCGCCAGCTACTATGAGGACCGCCGCGGCATCGACGATCTCGAGCCGGCCTACATCAACGACACCACGGTCGCCCCCTACAACGCGATCAACGACCTGCAGCAGCGCGATTACGAGTTGAACCGCAAGCGCCACGCCTATGGCGTCGACCTCGGCTACGAGCCGGATGCGAACAACCGCTGGTACCTGCGTGCCTTCGACACCGGCTATACCGAACGCTACAAGCGCCAATACCTCGAAATCGTCCCGGACGGCGCGGTGACCACCCTGCCCGGCGGACAGTTGCAGGACACCCTGGCCGCGCCGGGAGCAATCGAGAAGAATTTCCGCGACGAGGATGAAACCTCGATCGACCGGATCGTGGTGGCCGGCGGGCAGCAACAAGTTCGGCTCGAACATCATCGACTACCGCGTCGGCTACACCCAGGGAACCTATCACAAGCCCTACGACTACAATTCGTTCTTCTACCTGGACCCGGCCTACACGACCAACGCGACGATCACCTACAGCCCCACCGGCCCCGATCACCTCCCGGTCTATACGATCGCCAACGCCCCCTATACGGACCCGACGCATTTCGCTCTGGCCAACTTCGTCAACAGCACCGCCGACAACTTCGACAAGGAACTGTCGTTCGCCGGCAATTACGAACGTCTGGCCAATTTGTTCGGCTCGGAAGACGGCGGGTTCAAGTTCGGCTTCAGCGTGCGGCTACGGCACAAACAGACGGTCGCTCAGCCGTATTCGTACCCCAGCCTGCCGAGACCTTTCGCTGAGCGCGGTGGCCAGCAGCGGCCCGGCGAAGAGACCTATTACAACGGCCTGTATCAGAACGGCGTCGACATCGCCCCGGGCTACCTGCAATCGCAACTGGGCTCCGGCGTCATCAACACGGTGCAGGATTCGAGCGGCTCCAGCGATCAGGTCAGCGCCGCCCAGCAATATCTCGACGCGCACGAAGACATTTATGCCGGCTACGCGGAATACATGGCGACCTGGGGAAAGTTCGGCCTGATCGCCGGGGTGCGGGTCGAAAACACCTCCGACCGATCCAGCGCCTTCGGCACGAGTTTCGATCCGGCGACCATGCTGACCACGGTGTTTCCGGTCAGCGCGTCGAAAAGCTACACCAACGTGTTTCCCAGCGTGCAGCTGAAGTACGAAATCCAGCCGGACCTGATCGTGCGCGCGACCTATTCGTCGACCATCGCGCGGCCGGGTTTCAACCAGTCGAACATTTCCCTCGCCGTCGACCTGGGATCCGGCACCGTCACCCAGGGCAATCCAAACCTGAAGCCGGCCTTCGCCAACAGTTTCGATGTCAGCATCGAGAAATACCTGCCCGGCGCCGGGATCATTTCGGCCGGGATTTTTCGACAAGGAAATCTCCAACTACATCGTGCCGAGCGTGCTCATCGGGCAGACGATTCCGGGCCTGCCGTTCTATCATGGCGGCAACCTGCAGTTCCTGACGTTTTCCAATGCCGGTGGTTCCTACGCCCGCGGCGTCGAATTGAACTTCGAGCACAGGTTCGACAATCTGCCCGGTCTCGCCAGCGGTCTCGGCCTCGCCGCCAACTTCACCTACGTCGACTCGCGGTTCGAGATCAGGCCGGGCGAATACTCGGCGCTGCCGTCGTCGTCGAAATACACCTACAATGCCGCGCTGTTCTACGAGAAGGGACCGCTGGCCCTGCGGCTGTCGGCCTACTCGACCTCGGCCGACCTGTTCGGAATCGGTGGCGACAAGACCAGCGACGTGTTCAATGCGACCCGCACGTCCATGGACTTCGGCGGCAGCTACGCCGTTAAGGATCATTGGACGGTGTATTTCGCGGCGAAAAACCTCCTGGATACGCCCCACGCCTTCTATGAAGGCACGCCGGATCGACCGATCCAGCGCGAGTTCTACGGCCAGACCTATCAACTCGGGGTCCGGTTCGACTATTGAATCCGGTTTAGATTACCGCCGGGGCCGCGGACGGCGCCCGGCGGAGTAGGGGATGGGGATCGGGGGCGTAGCCACCACACGCTGCGACCAGCGGAGCTGTTGCACGCCTAATGCGGCGCCGCCGCCTCCTGGGCCTCCTTGGCGGGATTTTCCGCGCCGTTTTCCAGGACCCGGCCGGTCATGGCGTCGACGCCGACCTCGACGACCCCGCCTCGGCGGGCCACATCGAAGGAGTAGCGCAAGCCGGAGCCGCCGGCTTCCTGCTCGAGCTCCTGGTCGACGATCCGACCCGCGCCGGCCTGCAGCGCGATGGCCCGGGCCTGCCCGAGAGTGATCTTGGCCCGCCCGGCCAAGCGCTCGCCCGGATAGTGGCCATATGAGGTGGCGGCGAAGGCGCCGCCGGCGAGCAGCGAACCAGCCGCAGCGAGAATCAGCAGTCGTTTCATCGAGGATCTCCTTGTGGAAAGACCCGTTTCTGGCAAGTCTATATGGTTTTCACGGGTCGCCATGATGGTGATATCGTGTCGCCGGACCTTCGATGACAACACTATTGGTGATTATCAACACTTCGGAAATAATTTTGTGAGCCGCCGCAACCTGCGTCGCGGACGGCGCCGTCATGATATACTTCGCGATGCATCACTGGCCCGATCGCCAGCTTGCGCGGTCGGGACGGCCGTCGCCTTGAACCCCGGGCATGGTTCGCGCGTTTAGCGCCTACACAGATGGATTTTTTCACATGAAGACGACCATACTCGCCCTTTGCGCCGCCGCGACCCTGGCGGCGCCGGCGGCCTTCGCTCAGGCGACCGACGAGCCGGCGACCGCCGACCAGGCTCAGGCGGACTACCAGGCCAAACAGGCGCAGTACCAGGACCAGAAGGCGCAGTACGACGCCAGCCAGGCGCAGTACAAGGAGCAGAAGCGCGCCTACCATCACGAACTGGCCCAATGGGCGGCCGGTCAGGTCTGGCCGGAACGCTACTGGGGCGACCATTATGTGGTGGAAGACTGGAGCGGGGTGCACCTGCGCGACCCCGGCGTCGGCTATCGCTGGTATCGCGACGACAATGGCAACTATGTCCGGGTGGCGACCCGCACCCATGTCATCGAGGAAGTCTACACCCACTGATCCGAGGCGGCCGGAGCGAGCGTTTCGTTCGGCTTGCCCGGCCGCGGTTTTCAGCCGGCGGGTTTGGCCAGGCTCGACAGGCTCGGCGCCGGGGCGGGCGCAAAGGCTGTCGCGCTCGGCGAGGCGGGGGACGCCAGTCCGGCCATGGCCGCGGTCAGGCGATGGGTCGACGCCACGATGCTGGTTCCTCCGCCGCCGTCGCTGCTGGCGGTGAACGTCGTCCCGAGGTAGTCGCCGACCAGAATGATCTTCGCCGTGTGGGCGCCATCGCTCACGCTCAGCACGCCCTTGCTCGCCGTGCCGCTGAAGCTCGCCTCGCCGGCCCCGACGAAGCCGATGTCCCGCAGGTCGAGCGAGGTTCCGCCGGTGCTGGAAAATCCGAACACCGCGCCGGAATAGTCCTGCGATCGGGCCAGTTCGAGCTCGCCCGACGGCCGCAGGAACTGCACCCGCTGGTCGAACGACGCGGTGAAGTCGATGACGCCGCCGGCGATCACCGCCAACCCCGCGCCGCTCACCGGGGCGGTGAACGTCAGCGTGCCGCCGACGACTTCCAGCCGTCCGGAATTGGCCACGGCGCAAGTCACGCTCAACGCCCCGCCGGTCTTGGCGGCCACCAGACCGGCGTTCGCCAGGGTCCCGCCGGCCGCCAACACCGCCGCGCCGGTGGCGCTGATCGTCCCGGGATTTGACAGCGGCCCCTGCACGGTCAGGGTGGCGCCGGCCGCCTCGATGATCGCGCCGTGGTTCGTCAGCGAGCCCACGACGCTGTCCGCGCCGCTGGCCAGCAACACCGTCCTGGCGGCCAGCAGCAACGCGCCGGCGCCCAACTCCTCGATCGTCGCGTCGATCAGGCTCAGTCCGCCGGTTCCGGAATTGGCGATCGTTCCGCGGTTCGCCACTACGCCATGCTGAATGACCAGGCCGCCCGCGCCGGTGGTTTCGATCAGTCCGGCGTTGACCAGCGAACCGGCCGATGCGTCGAGCGTCATCGCCGATCCGTCGCTGGCGCAGGCGTCGATCAGGCCGCCCGCCATATTGACCAATGACAGATGACCGCCGCCGATCGTTCCCGAGCCTGTCAACCTGTTGTCGAGATTGGTCAAAGTCTTGTCCGACGTCGACCCGGCCAGGACGATGGACGACAGCTCGGACAGCGTCACCAGACCGCCGCCAACCAGCGTCGCGCCGCCGACGGCCCCGATCTGATCGATCAGATAGGCGTATTCATCCAGCAGGCCGATCGTCCCGGCATTGAACAGCGACGCTTCATGCAGCGTCAGGCTGGAATCCACGCCGATCTGAAAATTCGCCCCGTCGTTCGTGAGAGCCGTCGACAGATCGACCGCGCCGGCGACGGTTACCACGGCCCCGGCCGCCAGGGTCATCGTTCCGCCGAGCACCACCCCGTTGCCTACGATGTCGAAGTGTCCCCCGGGATCGAAGCTTCCCCCCCGGCTGTCGTCGAGGGTGACATCGCCGAACATCCCGATGGTTCCCGCGCCCGAGTTGACGATGTGGCCGGTGTTTTCGATCACCGCGGGGCCTCTTTGTTCGAACCCGGCGCCGAGCTCGAGCCCACCGCTCGTGCAGGAGATCAACCCCGTATTGATCAGGGTGGCTGAAAACTCCGCGAGATAACCTTCAGACAGCAATGTCCCACGATTGACCAGTATATCGACGCTGGCTTGGACGATACTGTTTCCCACACTTTCGATTGTTCCGAGATTATCCAGCCCAATCCCGGATCCGCCGTTGTTGGATGCGTGAATCAGGATCCTGCTGTCGTCGGCGCCCAGGATCAACCCCGAATTGGTCATCGAGGTGAAACTACCGGCGGTGTTCAACGGAAATTGTCCGAAATACAGTCGTCCGTTGAAATGCGAATATAGCGTGCCGGCATTGTCGAAGGCGCCGCCGACATCGAGTTCGCACGCGACCGGGCCCGTCGAAGGCGCGCCGACCGAGATCACCCCGGCATTGACGCCGCCGGCTGTCCCGTTGGTGATGTCGAAATAGGTCGAGGCTGCGCCGTTGGTGATCGTGAGCGTGGCGTTGACCGCCGTCTGCAGGCTGGCGACGGTTCGGCTCGACCCAACCGTGACCGTGTACGGCGTCACGCCGGTCGAATCCAGGACCGCCTGGTCGCTCGGCCCGGGAACCCCGCCGCCGGTCCAGTCGGCCGCGTTGCTGAAGTCGCCGCTGACGGAGCGGGCCCAATGGATCTGTGTCATCGTATCGGCGCCTTCCCAACGCTCCATGGCCAGGCGCCGCTCAGGCTCGGCTCACCGCGCGAGCTGCCAGTATATGCCGATCTCTCGCCGGATTACTGTATAACCAGCGCCACAGGTCAAATTTTATCGATCTTTGGTTCGATCGGCATTCGCGCGGCGGGTTACGCGGTGAACCTCCCGCCGGGCGCCGCAGCGTCGGCTAGGCCGCCGGCATGACGAACCTGAAGCGCGTCTGTCCGTTACGCCACTCGGCGGTCAGCACGCCCTCATGAGCCTGCGCGATCTGCGAGGCGATATACAGTCCTAGCCCAAGGCCCCGCTGGTCGGACGAGGCGACGTTGCGCACGAAGGGGTGGAACAGCCGCTGCAGCGTCTCGCGTGAGATCTCCGGGCTGGGATTGCTCACCTCCAGCTCGAACCCGCCGTCGTGCGTCGCGGCGCGCACCCCGATCGGACCGTCGGGCAGTCCATGGATCAGGGCATTGCCCAGCAGGTTGGAAAACAGCTGGGCGATGCGCGCGGGATCGCAGGCGACCGGCCGGGTGAGCGAAAACCGCGTCGCGATGCTCCGTGCGGGCCACGCCGACCGCAGCTCCGCCACCACCTGTTCGAGCATCGGTTGCACCAGGCTCGGGGCGATGCTGACATCGAAGGCGCCGCCGAGGCTGCCGCGCGCGAAATCGAGCACATCGTCGATCAGGCCCGACATGCGGCTGACGCTCTGGCGCATCATGCGCAGCACCCGCTCTTGCGTCGCCTGCGGCGGCGCCGATTGCAGCAGCTGAATGCCTGAACCGATGGCGCCCAGCGGATTGCGCAGATCGTGGCCGAGCACCGCGATGAACTGCTCGCGCAGCTCGGTGGCGCCCAGGGCGGCCAGCAGATCGCGGTCCTTGGCCTCGCTGATCCGCCGCAGCTCGAGCTGCACCATGACCTGGCTGGCCAGAACCTTGATCGCGTCCCGCTGACCGGCGTCGAGGCCCACCGGCCGAGGCTTGTCGTCGATCACGCACAGCGCCCCGAGCACTTCGTTCTTGGGCGTGACCAGCGGCGCGCCCGCGTAGAAGCGGATATTCGGCGGACCGGTGACCAGCGGATTCTCCCGCGTCCGGGCGTCGTTCCTCAGGTCCGGTATGACCAGCAGTTCGCGCTCCTTGACGACATGGGCGCACACCGAACTGTCGAGCGAGGTCTCGCAGGCCGGGAACCCCTTGCGGGCCTTGAACCACTGCCGGTCGAAACTGACGAAGCTGACCAGCGAGACCGGCGTGTCGCAGACCGATGCGGCCACGCGCACGATATCGTCGAACCCGGCTTCCGGCGGGGTGTCGAGGATATTGTAGCGGACGAGTTCGGCGAGACGACAGTCTTCAGCGATCAATGTGGGATACCAGACACAAGCTTGGGCTTGGGCGACGACTGGTCGCACGGCTCGGCCGGGTCAACACCGCGCGCGGGTTTGTGGCGAAAAACGTCGTTTATGTGTCGATTGTGCGCCGCCCGTGTCGTCGGCGCCGCTATTGGGTCCGACGCGGCGCGATGAAGCGATCGCGCCGGATGTCGAGCCTGGTCAGCCGAGCGCGGCGATCGCCTGCACGACGGCGCCCGGCTGCTCGATCCCGACGAGATGGCCGCACTCGGGGACCAGCACCATGGTCGAGCCGGCGATGGCGTCGCGGAACGCCTCGCCATAGACCGCCGGGTAGAACCGATCCTGCTCGCCCCACAGGATGACGGTGCGCGCGGCGATCCGGTACAGTCGCTGGGCCAGGCCGCGCTCGGGGATCGGAAACAGCAGTTTGCCGGCCATGCCCAGCTGCCGGGCGTTGCGGACCAGATAGTCCTGCAGAAAGGCCGGGTCGTCGAGTTTCAACCCGGCGGTCAGCCGGCGGGCGCCCGCCTCCACATCGTGAAACATGTAGCCCGGCAGTTCATAGGGCAGCAGGGTGAACAGGTCCGGGACCGGATAGTCCTCCAGCCACAGGCCGGCCGGGGCGATCAGCGCCAGGCGCGAAACGTCGTTCGGCGCGATGGCGGCCATTTCGGCGGCGATCATCCCGCCCATGCCGTCGCCGACCAGAATCGGATCGCTCACACCGAAGGCCCGGGCCAGGTCCCAGCCGAACAGGGTGTAGTCGAGCATGTCGCGCAGCTCGCCGCAGTCGTCGCTACCGCCATAGCCCGGCAGGAACGGCGCGAACACCTGGTGATCGCGGGCCAGCTCGCGCAGCAGCGGATCCTCGGCCGAAATCAGGCCGCCGGCCCCGTGCAGGAACAGCAGCGGCTCGCCCGCCCCGCCCTCCAGATAGCGGACGGCGGCGTGGCGCGTCTGGACCGTCTTCAGCTCGAGCATGCGTTCGGCCTCAGACCGTTTCCGGAACGGCGAGCGGATGCGCCGCCGCGCTGTGGGGGCTCGGCAGCGCGCCCGGCTCGGCGCGCCGGGCCAGCGGCCGGCACCAGAACCGCTCGTCGCCCTCGCACTCCGGCAACAGGCCGCGCAGCGTCGGCATCACCTGCTCGGCGAACAGCCGGCTCGAATACATGCATTTGTCGGCCGGCATGTTGCCCACGTGCATCAGGCAGAAGATGTGGCCGACGTTGAGGCCGGTGATCAGCTCCTCCATCCGCTGGCGCACCGTCTGCGGCGAGCCGGCGATGACATGGCCGCCCTCGACCAGATGCGCCCAGGTGAGGTTGGCGTAGGCCGCCGCGCGGCGGGGCGTATTGCGACAGCGCGCCGGTCTGGATGGTCTTGATCGTCCGATAGCCCGGAGCATCGGCGAAACCCGGATAGACGTGCAGGCATCGGTTGTAGAAATACAGCACGTGCTCGGCATACAGCCGCTCGGCCTCGGCGTCGGTGTCGGCCACGCAGATGGTCTGGGCGAAGCCGGCGCGGTAGGGCGAGGCGTCCGGCGCGCCGCGATCGGCCACCCGGTCCCAATAGCCCTGCATCAGCGCCTTGGCCCGCAGATAGCCGGAGAAGCTGAGGTAGGAATAGCTGTAGGTGTTGTCGATGCAGAAGTCGTAGGTCTCCACCGACCCGCCGCCCGGAATATGGATCGGTGGATGCGGCTGCTGGATCGGCCGTGGCCAGATGTTGACGTGCCGCAGCTTGGTGTAGCGGCCGTTGAAGGCGAACGGCTCGCGCCGGGTCCAGGCCTTGATGATCAGGTCGTGCGCCTCGGCATATTTCTCGCGGGTCAGGGCCGGGATCTGGCCATAGCAATAGTTGGTGTCCATCGACGTGCCGACCGGAAAGCCGGCGACCAGCCGGCCGCCGGAGATGCAGTCGAGCATGGCGAACTCTTCGGCCACCCGCACCGGCGGATTGTACAGGGCGATGGAGTTGCCGAGCACCACCAGGGCGGCGTTTTTCGTGCGCCGCGCCAGGCCGGCGGCGATCAGGTTCGGCGAGGGCATGATCCCATAGCCGTTCTGATGATGCTCGTTGACCCCGATGCCGTCGAACCCGAGCGTATCGGCGTATTCGAGCAGGTCCATGTAGCCGTTGTAGACCTCGTGGCTCCTGGCCGGATCGAACAGGGTCTGATCGATGTCGACCCACACCGAGCGGTTCTTCTCCCGGAAGTCGTCCGGCAGATACGGCCAGGGCATCAGGTTGAACCAGGTGAACTTCATGCCGCTACCTCCTGACCGCGCGTCCCGGTCGCCCGGCCGCCGTTCGCTTATCGCTGTTCAGTCGGGCGAGGGTAAGGCAGAGCGGGCGAACGACGCAATGCGCCATCGACGCCCGGCCGAGGGCGTTGCAGCGGCCGGAACGAAGCCGCCGGCGTCACGTTCAGATCGGCAAACCAGCGCCCGCGCGGGACCACCCATCAGGGTGCATCGGCCGGCGCCCCCGAAGGCGGCAGGACATGGCGAGCGTGATTCATCTGGCTTCGGGCGAAATTCCTCCCGAAAAGGAAACTTGCCTGATCGTCACCCGCGACGCGGCCGGCGGCTTCTTCGTCCTCGGCCCGGAGGACGTCTATCAGCGGGCGGCGTCCGACGCCGACTATCCGATTTCGGACGCGGACCGGGCGGCGGCGATCGAGCGGGCCAAGGCTCACGCCGACCGGCTGAACGTGCATGCCGTCTACGTCGTCGCCGACTAGCCCCGACCGTCCGGCGCGCTCGACCAAGACAGTCTGACCGTGCTGGGCTAGAGCTCGCGGCATGTCAGCGAGGACCACCATGGATTCCACCGCCGCCAGTGCCTTCATCGACCGCCTCTGGGACCAGGAGGTGGTCCCGGAGTTGATCCGCTACATCCGCATACCGAACAAATCGCCGGCCTTCGATCCGGACTGGCGGGCTCATGGCCACATGGACGCGGCGGTCGAACAGTTCGCCGCCTGGGCCGCGGCGAAGATCGCCTCGGTGGCGGGAGCCAGTCTGGAGGTGGTGCGGCTGGCCGAGCGCACGCCGCTGATCCTGATTGAAATTCCCGGCCATGGGCCAGGCCGGGGCGACGACGCCGTCCTGCTGTACGGTCACCTCGACAAACAGCCTGAGATGACCGGCTGGGCCGAGGGCCTCGGCCCGTGGGACCCGGTGCTGCGCGACGGGCGGCTGTATGGCCGCGGCGGAGCCGACGACGGCTATGCGATGTTCGGCGCCCTGTCGGCGATCCTGGCCCTGCGGGCCCAGGGCTGCCCGCACGCCCGCTGCGCCATTCTGATCGAGGCCTGCGAGGAGAGCGGCAGCTACGACCTGCCGGCCTATGTCGACCACCTCGCCCCGCGACTGGGCTCGCCGTCGCTGGTGGTCTGCCTGGATTCGGGGTGCGCCAACTACGACCAGCTGTGGCTGACCACCTCCCTGCGCGGGGTGACCGGCGGGTCGCTGAAGGTCCAGGTGCTGCGCGAGGGCGTGCATTCCGGCGACGCCTCGGGCGTGGTGGCCTCGAGTTTCCGTATCCTGCGCTCGCTGCTGTCGCGCCTGGAGGATCAGACCACCGGCGAAATCTTGCCGCGCGAACTGCATGCGCCGATCCCGCCGGGCCGGGTCGCGGAGGCGACCGCGGCCGCGGCGGCGCTGGGGGCCGAGGTGTGGAACAAATTCCCCTTCGCGCCCGGCATGCGGCCGGTCAGCGAGGATCCGGTCGAACTGATCCTCAACCGGACCTGGCGGCCGGCCCTGGCGGTGACCGGGCTGGAAGGCGCGCCGCCGATCGGCGACGCCGGCAATGTGCTGCGCCCGTGGACGGCGGCGAAACTGTCGATGCGCCTGCCGCCGACCCTGGAGGCGGCCGCCGCCAACCGCGCGCTGCAACGGATCCTGGAGGCCGACCCGCCCTACGGGGCGGTCGTCACCTTCGAGGGCGAGGCGGCCGGGGCCGGCTGGAACGCCCCGGTTCTGGCCGACTGGCTGCGCGCCTCGATCGACCGGGCCTCCCAGGCGGCGTTCGGCCGCGACGCGGCGATGATGGGCGAAGGCGGCACGATCCCGTTCATGGGCATGCTGGGCGAGCGGTTCCCGCAAGCCCAGTTCGTGATCACCGGCGTGCTCGGGCCGCATTCGAATGCCCATGGACCCAATGAATTCCTGCACATCGGCATGGGCAAGGCGGTCAGCCTGGCGGTGGCCCAGGTGCTGGCCGATCACTGCCGGGCTCACTGACCCATGCGCCGGGCGGCGACCATCGGATCGGCCCTTGGCGCGGGCCGGCCGGACGCATTAGGTTTCGCCCCACCCTCGAGGAGCAGGCCTTGTCCCGACCGCTGATCGACAATCCCGTGCTGGCGCCCTGGGGCGGGCCGCACGGCGGCGCGCCGTCGTTTTCCGCCATCCGGCCGGAGGACTTCGGGCCGGCCCTGGACGAGGCGATGGCGCGCTACAAGGCCGAGCAGGCGGCCATCGCCGACCATCCCGAACCGGCGAACTTCGCCAACACCCTGGAAGCGCTGGAGCGGGCCGGGCGGGATTTCGACCGGGCGGCGACCCTGATGGGCCTCTACACCTCCGCCCTCAACGACGCCGCCATGCAGGCGGTCGAGCGCGAGGCGGCGCCCATTCTGGCGGCCTTCTCCGATTCGATCTTTCACGACGCCGCCCTGTTCGCGCGCATTCAGGCGGTCTACGACACGCGCCTGACCAGCGCCCTGACCGCCGAGCAGCAGCGGCTGGCCTGGGTGGTGCACGAGCGGTTCGCGCGCCAGGGCGCGGCTTTGCCGCACGCCGACAAGCAGCGTCTGGCCGAGATCAATCAGCGGCTCGCCGGCCTTTACACCGACTTCGGGCAGAACATGCTGGCCGACGAGAGCGAGCAGGCGCTGGTCCTGGACAGCGCCGCCGACCTGGCCGGACTGCCGGCCGACTTCGTCGAGGCCGCCGCGGCCGCCGCCCGTCGGCGCGGCCTGGCCGGCCGGTGGGCCATCGCCAATACCCGCTCCTCGATGGAGCCGTTCCTGACCTTCGCCGAACGGCGCGACCTGCGCGAACGGGCCCTGCGGCTGTTCACCGGTCGCGGCGACACGCCCGGGGTGCACGACAACAATCCCCTGATCGGCGAAATCCTTCAGCTGCGGCTCGAGAAGGCCCGCCTGCTGGGCTATCCGACCTATGCGCACTGGGTGGCGGCCGGTCAGATGGCCAAGACCCCGGACGCGGCGATGGCGCTGCTGACCGCGGTATGGACCCCGGCCGTGGCGCGGGCCCGTGAAGAACTCGCCGAGATTCAGGCCCTGGCCGCCGCCCGGGGTCTCCAGGCCCCGATCGAGGCCTGGGACTGGCGCTATTACGCCGAACAGGTGCGCGCGGCGAAATACGACCTCGGCGATGACGAGGTGAAGCCGTATCTCCAGCTTGCCAAACTGCGCGAGGGGATGTTCTGGGCCGCCGGCGAGCTGTTCGGCCTGCGCTTCGAGCGGCTCGACGACCTGCCGGCCTATCACCCCGACGTCGAGATATTCGAGGTGACCCGGCAGGCCGGGCCGGGGCCGGAGCGTGTCGGCCTGTGGTATTTCGATCTGTTCGCCAGGGCCGGCAAGCGCTCGGGGGCCTGGATGAGCGAGATCCGCACCCAGCAGACCCTGGCCGGGGTGACGCCGATCGTCTCGAACACCGCCAACTTCATCCCCGGCGCGCCGGGCGAGCCGGTGCTGATCTCCTGGGCCGACGCCGTGACCCTGTTCCACGAGTTCGGCCATGGCCTGCACGGGCTGATGTCGCATGTCACCTATCCCTCGCTGGCCGGGACCAATGTGGTGCGGGATTTCGTCGAACTGCCCAGCCAGCTGTTCGAGCGCTGGCTGCCCACGCCGCGGCTGCTGGCGCGGTTCGCGGTGCACCACCGGACCGGCGAGCCGATGCCGCCCGCCCTGACCGCCCGGCTGCTGGAGGCCCAGAGATACGGCCAGGGCTTCGCCACGGTCGAATACCTCGCCTGCGCCATCCTCGACCTCGAGGCCCACCTGTCGGCCGACCAGGCCCTCGATGCGCGCGACTTCGAACGCCGGGCGCTGGCGCGGCTGGCCATGCCGCGCGAGATCCCGATGCGCCACCGCCTGCCGCAGTTCGGCCACGTGTTCTCCGGCGAGGGCTATGCGTCGGGCTATTACAACTACATCTGGGCCGACGTGCTGTCCGCCGACGTCGCCGAGGCGTTTCGCGACGCCCCGGGCGGCTTCTACGACCAGCCGCTGGCCACGCGTTGGCTGGACGATGTGCTGAGCGTCGGCGACACCGTCGAGGCCGGCGAGGCGTTCCGCCGCTTCCGCGGGCGCGACCCGCGGATCGAACCGTTGATGCGCGCGCGCGGCTTCGCCGCGGCGGTCTGATAGGCTCGGCCGCGAGCCGGCCCGCCAGGGAGAGCGATGTGACCTATTGCCTGGGGATCCTGCTGCCGAGCGGACTGGTGCTGGCCTCCGACTCGCGGTCGAACGCCGGGGTCGACCAGGTGCAGCGGGTGTGCAAGCTGGCGCTGATCGCCGTGCCCGGGCGCGCCGTGGTGGCCATCCTGTCGGCCGGCAACCTGGCCACCACCCAGTCGGTGGTCACTCAGCTCAGGCAGGCGGCCGGTTCGGGCGAGGCCGGCGGCGACGTCCACCAGGCCCGCACCATGTTCGATGTCGCCGCCATGGTCGGCGACCGGCTGCGCGCGGTGATCGCCCACGACGGCCGGTTCGTCGAACCCTATGGCGACCCCACGGCCAGCTTCCTGGTCGGCGGCCAGATCGCCGGCGAGCCGCCCCGGCTGTTCGAAGTGTATGCGGCCGGCAATTTCGTCGAAGCCTCGCCCCGGACCTGCTTCCTGCAGATCGGCGAGACCAAATACGGCAAGCCGATCCTCGACCGCGCCCTGAGTTTCGACAGCGCCCTCGAACATGCCGCCAAGCTCGCCCTGCTGTCGTTCGACGCCACCCTGCGCAGCAATCTGTCGGTCGGCCCGCCGATCGACATGCTGCGCTACGAGGCCGACAGCTTTTCCATCGCCAATCTGGCGACCCTGGAGGAAAACAACGACTATTGGCGCACCCTGCGCAGCCGCTACGCCGATGGCCTCACGGCCCTGGTCGACGCCCTGCCCGCCCCGCCGCCGGCCTTCTGACCGGGCGCCGGCGACTGGTCGGCGCCCATATGACCGCCTGCCCCGATCGGCAAATCGGTATCCAGCCTGGCGGCGATGACCTAATCTGCCGCTCTTCACTCGCCATGGGAGGCGCGCCATGCTGACGGTTCATCACCTGCGAATTTCACAGTCCGAACGGATCGTCTGGCTGTGCGAGGAGCTGGGTCTCGACTACCGGCTCCAGCTGTATGATCGGCGCGCCGACAACCGCCTCGCGCCCGACGACTACAAGGCGCTGCACCCGATGGGCATCGCGCCGGTGATCACCGATGGCGATCTGGTGCTCGGCGAGAGCGGCGCCATCTGTGAATACCTCAGCGCGCGGCATGGCGCGGGCCGGCTGACCCCCGGCCCCGCCGATCCCGACTTCGCCGATCACCTGTTCTGGTTCAACTGGTCGAACGGCACCTTCATGGCGACGATGATGATGCAGCTGGTGCTGGCCATGGGCGGCGAAGGCAATCCCGCCGCGGCCTTCGTCGAGGACCGCGGCCGGCGCGGCTGGGCGATGGTCGAGGCCAGGCTCGGCGAAGCCCCGTTCTTCGGCGGCGCCAGCCTCACCACCGCCGACATCATGATGGTCTATTGCCTGACCACCGGCCGGGCGTTTCGCGGCGCCTCGATCGAGCCGTTTCCCCACCTGCGGGCCTATCTGCAACGCATCGGCGAGCGGCCCGCCTACCAGCGGGCGATGGCCAGGGCCGAACCGGGCATGACCCCGATGCTCGACTGATGGCGATCAGCCGGCCGGTCGCGGCGGTGTATTGACAATATGCAATAAGTATTGCATATCGCAATGACCGCATCACCGGAGATACCATCATGCCCGCCCTTCGCGACCGTCGCCATGAAACCTTCGCCCAGTGCATGGGCCGGGGCGAGCCGCTGATGCAGGCCTGGGCGGCCGCCGGCTTCTACAGCGCTCAGCGCTACGCCACTCGCCTCAGCCGCAACGAAAGGGTCGCCGCGCGGATCGCGGATCTGACCGGGATCGCACAGGCGGCGGCCCGCAAGACCGCCTGGAGCGGCTCGGACGACGTCGCCCCGGTGATCGACAAGCTGGTCGAGTACGCCGAAATGGCCGCCCGGCTCAACACCGCCGCCTCCCACGTCGCCGCCCGCGCCTACCTCGTCGAGATCGCCCGCCTGAAGAGCCAGATCGATACCGAGCCCCACCCCGTCGACCGCGAACTGACCGAGGAGGAATGGACCGCCATATACGGCCAGCCCGCGCCTATGCCCTCGACCTGAGTCTCGTACCGCCGCCTTCCAGGCGGCTCTTTCTTTCGATGAGGTGATCCGCCGCGCCCGGCAGCCTGTTCCGTCGCAGGCGATCAGGCGCTAGGGTCGCCCTCCAACCGGGAGCACGACGGTGACAGGCCTGATCCAGCTGATCTACTCCTCCCGGCCGTTCGGCTTCGACGAGGCGGCCCTGAACGGCATCCTGATGACCGCCCGCCGGAATAATCCGCGCGACGGCATCACCGGCGCGCTGATCTGCCGCCACGATCTCTATCTGCAGCTCCTGGAGGGGCCGCAAGCCGCCGTGGAGGCGCGCTACCAGAGCATCCGCCGCGATGATCGCCATCTCGAGGTCGTCGAACGCGTCTCGCGCCCGGCCGAGGAGCGACTGTTCCCCAACTGGGCCATGCGCGACGATCCCGCGCGCTCATGGATGTGGACGGCCGAGGCGGTCCACCAGGGCGCCCTGGACCGCGCCGCCCCCGCCGACTTCATCGCCGTCTTCACCCGCCTGGCCGCCGAGCTCGATTGAACCGCCCCGCCGCCCGGCGCCTCACACCACCCCCGCCGCCCGCAACGCCGCGATCTCCGCCTCGCCGTAGCCCAACTCCCCCAGGATGGCGTCGGTGTGTTCGCCCAGCGTCGGCGAGCCGTGGCGGATTTCGCCCGGCGTCTCGCTGAGCGCGACCGCCGCGCGGGCCACCGGCGCGGGCTTCGGCAGGCCCGGGTAGTCGACACTTTGGAAGAAGTTCATCGCCCGCACGTGGGGGTCGTCCAGCACCTGCTGCGGCTTCAGCACTGGCCCGGCGGGGATCATCGCGGCGCCGAGGATGTCCAACGCCTCCGCGGTCGTGCGCTCGGCGCACCAGCGGCTCATCCGCTCACTGACGATCGCGCCGTTGTCGCCGCGCGAGATGTCGTCCTTGAAGCGCGGATCGGTCAGCCAGTGGTCCTCGCCCATCAGCCTCGCCCAGCGCGCGAACAGCGGCTGGCCGACCACCTGCACCAGGATCCAGCCGTCGGCGGTCTGGAAGATGTCCACCGGGGCGGAGGTCTGGCCGCGGTTGCCGCTCGGCTTGCGGTCGATGCCGAGCACGCCCTGCTCCATCACCATGGCGTTGGACACCGTCAGGGCGGTGGCCAGCAGCGCGCCCTCGACCACCTGGCCGCGGCCGGTCTTGCCACGCTCCAGCAGGGCCAGGGCCGTGCCGTAGGCGCAGTGCAGGGCGGTGGCGAAATCGACCCAGGCGGCCTGGAAGCGATAGGGCCGCTCGCCGTCGCCCTCGGAGGTCATATAGACCGCGCCGGACATCACCTGGCCGATGCCGTCGAACCCGACCCGCTCGCTGTACGGCCCGCCGCGGCCATAGGCGGTGACCATCGTCAGGATGATGTCGGGCCTGATCGCCCTGAGCGAGTCGTAGTCGAGGCCGAGCGCGGCCAGCGACTGCGGCGGCAGGTTGACCACCACCACGTCGGCCGTGGCGACCAGCCGCCGGACCACCTCGCGGCCCTCCGGCTTCATCGGGTCGAGGGTAAGGCCGCGCTTGTTGCGGCCGACCTGCATGTAGAGCGCGCCTTCCTGCGTCTCGGCCAGGGGCGCCTGATAGCGGTCCTCGCCGCCCGAGCGCTTCTCGATGCGGATCACCTCGGCCCCGAAGTCGGCCAGCAGGGTCGCGCAGTAGGGCCCGGCGATATACCGCCCGAAATCCAGCACCCGCACCCCGGACAGCACCCCGCTCATGCCCGGCGCCCTTCCTCGTGGCGCGGGCGCATCAGCCGCGGTACTTGCGGTTCAGCTTGCGCATGCCGCCGATCCAGCGGTTGTAGTCGCCGGTCTTGCGGCGCATGTACTCCAGCACCTCGGGGTGGGGCAGGATCAGGAAATCCTCGGCGTCGATGCCGCGCACCACCGCCTCGGCGACGTCCTCCGGTTCGATCATGCCGTCGACGCTGGCCACCCCGTCGGGATTGCCGGCGGTCATCGCCGTGCGCACCGCCTGCGGGCACAGCACCGAGACCTTGACGCCCTCGTCGCCATGGGTGATCGCCAGCCATTCGGCCAGGCCGACGGCGGCGTGCTTGGTCACCGCATAGGGGGCCGAGCCGATCTGCGACAGCAGGCCGGCGGCCGAGGCGGTGTTGAGCAGATAGCCGCCGCCGCGCGCCGCCATGCGCGGCACCAGATGCCGCGCCGCCCACACATGCGCCATGACATTGATGTCCCAGATGCGCTGCCAGCCCTCGTTGGACGCCTCCGCGCCGCCGCCGATGCCGATGCCGGCGTTGGAACAGAACAGGTCGATCGGCCCGTGCTCGGCCTCGACCGTCTCGATCAGGGCCTGGATGTCGGCCTCGCGCGCCACATTGGTCTCGAAGCGCGACCCCGCCGATCTCCGCCGCCACCGCCCGCGCGCCGGCTCGCGTCCAGGTCGGCGCAGGCCACCAGCTTCGCGCCCTCGGCCGTGAAAGCGCCGCGCCATCGCCCGCCCGATGCCGTTCGCCGCGCCGGTCACCACCACGATCCTGTCGGTGAGTTTCAAGGCCTCGCTCCTCCGCTTTTTCCCGCCCTTCTAAAGGCGGGATCGCCGCCCAGGGCAAGAGGGCGGGCCCGCGGGGCGGTGGGTGACCAAAAGCGCGCGGGCCGACGCGAGGCGAAGCCAGTGAAGGTTTGACACGGATGACGCCGATGGACGCGGATAAGGCGTTGCGCGGCGCTCCTTGCGCGGATTGATCACCGCCGTCACGACCGGGCGACCGCCATCCGCTTCCATCTGCGTCATCTGTGTCAAACTTCTTGCGGCTTCGCCGCATTCACCACCGCCTCGGGTGTGCCCGACAAACGCTTGCGCGACCCCGCGTCAGGCGGCGATGATCAGGCAAAATTCCAGGGAGCGCGCCATGGCCGCCGACAACTTCGTGTTCACCAAGCTGGTGGTCGCCGACCTCGACCGGGCCGCGCGCTTCTACGAGGCGGTCTGCGGCCTGGAGCCGCAGGCGCGGATCGCCGGCAGCGTCGGCGGGCGGCCGATCACCGAGATCGTCTATCAGCCGACCTACAAGGGCGGCGCCAGCCTGGTGCTGCTGGCCTACGACGACGCCCCGGGGCCGGCGTCGGGCGAGATCATCGTCGGCATCGCCAGTTCGGACGCGGAAGCGTTCGTGACGCGCGCCGTGGCGGCCGGCGGCCGCGTCGTCGAAGCCGTGCGCGACGCACCCGCCCACAGCCTCGAGGTCGGCTTCGTCGCCGACCCCGAAGGCCACCTGATCGAAGTCATCCAGCGCTACTGAACCCGACCGATCCCGTGACCCGCCTCGATTGGACCGGGGGCGTCCCGCCCCCGCCCGGTCTCGGATCCGGCCAACGTCTGGCCGGTCGCACCCACGGCGACGGGGACGTCGCCGGTCCAATCCCGGATGAGTCACCCTTTCCACGCGTTGCAACAAGGCCCTGCGTGCGGCTGCCGCTTACCAAGCCACGACCGCTCCATAGGCGGCGACCGCGGGATCCTTGGAAATTATCGTGGCCGGCTCGACCAGGCCCTGGGCCGCGAGCATGCGGTCGAACGGATCGCCGCTCAGACGGGGCAGCCGTCCGGCCAGAGCCGCATGCGTCGGGCTCAACGAAAGCCACTCGTAGCCGGACAAGATCACGGCCTCGCCAAGATCCGTGGGCAGCGAATTCAGCAACGGATCGCGCAGCCGCTTGAACTCGATCTCATAGACACTGACCGCGCTGACCAGGATCACATTGGCTCTGTCGGCGATCAGCGCCGCCGCCCGCCGCGACAGCAGCCGCGGCTGCGCGACCGCCCAGACAAAGGCGTGGGTATCCAGCAGCAGTTTCATCCCGCGGGATCGATCGGCGCTTCGCTCCACTCCGTCAGCCAGGCCGCCACCTCATCGTCCGGCCCAATGAAGAGGTCTTCCGGAAGTCCAGCGCCAAAGGCCTCCCAAACCCCAAGCCGTCGCGGCTCGGGCCCCACCTTCGCGCGCGGCGTCAGCGCGACCACCGGCTTGCCGCCCCGGGCGATGATCACCTCCTCGCCCGCCTCCGCCCGCGCCACCAGTTCCGATAGCCGCGCCTTGGCCTCGGCGATGTTCATCTGAATTGCCATGAGGCCATCCTATATTGGCCGATCACCCTGGTCCATCATCCTGGACCAACCCCTCGCGAGGCTCGTTTGCCACCTGCCTCGAGGTCCGCCCGAGACGCGCGAGATCATCGTCGGAATCGCCAGCACCAGCAACGGCGACGGGACGTCGCCGGTCCAATCCCGGGTGAGTCACCTTTTCCGCGCATTGATGTGATGCTCTGTGTGCCGCTGCGGCTGACCCGGCCGCGAGCATGCGGTCGATCGCATCGCCGCTCCGACGCGGCAGCCGTCGGAGAACAGGCGGTAGCCGGTCAACGAGGGGCGGGACCTGGACGGCATGATCCTGGGGAAAATAGCAACGTCCGGCCTTACTAGCAACGTCCGGCCTTACGAAAATCAAAGCAGGAAGAGCACATGCGATTGGCTGATTGCGGTCGCCGCTGAGCGGCGTACATTGCGCCGATGGGCAAGGCCGAAATGCGTGTCGAGATCGATTCCGAACTGCTGGCGCAGGCGCGGGCGGCCGGGATTGCGATCGATGATGCGGCGGAAATCGGCCTGCGCATCGCCCTTGCCGACGCGGATCGCGGACGACCGCTGGGGGTTGTCGCCAGTCACCTGAGGCAGATGGCCGACCCGGCGGCGGCGCACCAGCGCGCGCGGCGATGGGCGGGGGAGAACGCCGACGCCGTTGCGGTGCACAAAGCGCGCATCGCCGAACGCGGCCTATTTGGTGAAGACCTGCGTCGCTGGTGAGTGAAACAGTTCCAGGTCTACCGTAACCCGACCGACGCATCGCGGCGCTTCGCGCCGTTTGTCGTCGTGCTTCAGTCTCACTACCTGAGCCTCGATACCGTGCTTGTGGCGCCGTTGGTCAACGACAAGCGCGCATCGACCACCAGATGGCCGCCCGCCTCGCCGACATAGGCCGACTTCGCCACGAGCGTTCCGGAGCCGGCGGACGCCAGCGTGCCGCCCCGCAGGTGTGCGCCCGGCGCCAGCCGCATCACCGCGCCATCGTCGGCCATGATCACCCCGCCCGCGGCATTGGTCACCGTGCCGCCGCAAACGAGGGTCGCGCCCGCGCATGGGCCGGGGTGGCGAGCATTCGATAAGGCGCCACCGGCCTGGGCAAACCTTCGGTGCGCGTTGTGCGTCGGCCAGACGGGCCGAGGCGGCGCGCCGACTGTGCAACCATCCAAAACGCGGTAAAATGGTAGACGCACCGCCGCCGGTATCGAGAAGCACGCCGATGAGCCTGAATATCAAAGACCCCGAAGCGCACCGCCTGGCGCAGGCGATCGCCGAAGCCACAGGCGAGTCCCTGACCCGCGCGGTGGTCGAGTCCCTGCGTGAACGCTATTCGCGGATCCGGCAAAAACACCAGAGGGCCAGCGTCGAGGAGATTCTGGCGATCGCCGATCGTGTCGCAGTTCATCTGAAAGAGCCTTATCTCGATCATGGCGCGCTCCTCTACGACGAGCGCGGCCTGCCCAAATGATCGTCGATACGTCGGCCCTCGTCGCCATCCTCTACGGAGAGCCTGAACGCGTCGCCTTCGCGCAGGCCATCCACGATGCGGACACCTGCTCGATCAGCGTGGCGTCTTTCGTCGAGCTCTCGATGGTCGTCGAAAACCAGATCGGCGCGGATGCGGCCCGGCAAGTCGACGCGCTGTTTCGTGGGATCGGCATCACGATCGAGCCGGTTACCGTCGACCAGGGCCAGATCGCGCGCCAGGCTTTCATCGATTTCGGCAAGGGACGCCACAAAGCCGGGCTGAACTTCGGCGACTGCTTCGCCTATGCGTTGGCGAAGGCAAAACGTGAGCCACTGCTGTTCAAAGGGAACGACTTTGGACTTACGGATATCGTGCCGGCGATATAGCGTATGCGGCTCCGGCGGGGCGGGCGGATATCCGTTTTGTATCAGGTCTCGAAAAGGGTGACGTGACGCGATTGGATCGAGAGCGTCTCGCGCGGTCGGCGATGCCAGAGCGTTCAATGCCTGGAGCGTTTTCCATGTCCATCCTGACCATCCGCCTGCCCGACGACGAGCACGAGCGGCTCAAGGCCCTGGCGAAATCCAACGCGATCAGCGTCAACAAGCTGATCGACGAACTGGCGACCATCGCCCTGGCCAATTTCGACGCCCGGGTGCGCTTCGAGACCCGCGCGGCGCGCGGCGATCCGCAACGCGCGCTGGCCTTGCTGGATAAAGTCGACGCGAACGAATAGCACAATGTGCCGGCGTGCCGATGATCAAGCCGGTCGACCACGATCCAAAGCCGGCGGCGAAGGTCGGCGTTGTTCACACATGTTCCGTCTGAACGCATCAGGGTCTAGTCGAGCGCCGCCTGGGCCGGCGCCAACAGATACTCCCGACCCGGCCCAGCCAGGTGCGTGTGAATGGCCTGGCCGCCCGGCGATGCGAGGCCGGCCATGGCGGAGATGAAGGCGTCGAGCGGCGCGGCGAACGCGTCGGCCTTGCCGCGCGACGACCTCGGTTCCGCCGCCCACGTCCTTGGAGGCGACGAAGGTCACGCCCAGAAGTCCCCTTTCAGCGTGATGTGGGCGGTGTGGGTCCCGTCGGTGACGGTGAGCACGCCGCCGGACGCCGTGCCGCTGAACGTCGCCTCGCCGGCGTCGACGAAGCGGATGTCCTCGAGGTCCAGCGTCGTCCTTCCCCTGGCCGAAAAGCCGGTCACCGTCTGGCTGAACATCCGCGATTGCGCGAGATCCAGGGCGCCGCCGCCGGTGAAGGTGACGGCCTGGTCGAAGGTGGAGAAGAGGTCCAGGGTTCCGCCGCCGATGGTGACGACCCCATCGCCGCTGACCGACGGTGATCGCCCGCATCACGCCGGCCTGAACGCTGAGCGTACCGGTATTGACCAGCGGGCAATCGATCAGGACGAGGCCCGCCCCTTTGGACACGATGGTCCCATCGTTGACCATCGACCCGGCGCCGGTGAGCAGGAGGTCGTTGGCGGTGTCGTTGACCACCACGCCCGCCGCGCCGATCGTGAGATTGCCCACGGACACGCTCGCCGCGCCGCTGATCGTGCCGCTGGCCAGGATGAGGGTCGTGTCCTGGTCGCCTTCGAAGCCGCCCCAGAGAGCCATGTCGAAGACACCGTCGCCGGTCAGGGTCACCGCGCCCAGGGCCAGCTGACCCGAGCCGGCGGCCTGCAGGATCACGCCGTCGTTCTCGATTTCGCCGTCGAGGGGGCAGGCGCCCATGAGCTTCAGGCGCGCGTCGACCACCAGATCGCCGCCCGCCTCGCCGACATAGGCCGCCTTCGCCACGAACGTTCCGGACCCGGCGGACGCCAGCGTGCCGCCTCGCAGGTGTGCGCCCGGCGCCAACCGCATCAGCGCGCCATCGCCGACCTGGATCACCCCGCCGGCGGCATTGGTCACCGTGCCGCCGCAAACCAGGGTCGCGCCCGCGCCGACCAGGATGACGCCGGCGTTCGCGCCGGGCCCGGTCCCCTTGAGCGCATCGAACGTGCCGGCGGTCAGCGACAGGGTGGCGTTCGACGACAACCGCACGCCGCGCACGGTCTCGCTCACGCCCGAGGTCACGGTGAAGGCCGATCCCGCCGCGTCGAGGATGGCGTTGTCCGACGCGCCGGGGACCACCCCGCCACGCCAGTCGGCGGGGTTGGTGAAGCCGCCGTTTACGTCGTTCAGCCAGTGGATACTGGACATGGGGGTTTCCTAGGAGGGGGATACGTCGGTCGGGTATCCATAGCCGCAATCGTGGGCGCTGGAGTCGTTCCGGCGGCCGGCTTCGGGAGCATTTGGGCACGCTGGCACCGGCGTGCGCAAGCCTTCGATGCGGGGTGCGTGACGGCCAGACAGGGCGGCGCATCCAGGGCATGCCTCCACTCAGCCACCGACGCAATGCGCCGGCGCCTGTTGGACGCAATGATCAGAAGACGTCGATGAGGTCGCCGGCGATGCGATGTTTGAAGACGGGCGCGCTATCGAGTCCCTGGCGGGCGATCAGGTCGACAGAGCGGCGGAAGAGCCCTTCCAGCAGCGCCTCCGCCGCGACATGCTGAACAGGGTCATGGGCCGATCGGCGGGCCCGTCCAGCAGGAGATCGATGTCGCTGCGCTTTGCCTCCTTCTCGACACTTCAGCGGCGCGTCACGCCGACGGGACTTGCCGGCAGCCAAAGCCATATACTAAAGAACAAAACATGAATTAACATATTGCGCGGACACATCAAACGTGAGGCAGGATGCCAATGAGCGAACCCATGCGGGTGTATGGAATTCGTGTCACTATTATGCATATGCACTTCCCAGCTCGAATCAGCCTGGGGGCGAACTGGGGACAAGAGTGCTGCCAAACGGTGATGATCTGGTATTTGTCGATGCATTCGCGGGCTGCGGCGGCCTTAGCCTTGGCTTGATGCGAGCTGGGTGGAGGGGCCTATTCGCGATTGAGAAAGACGCCTTTGCCTTCGAGACGCTCAGGACCAATCTCATCGCAGAGGGCGCCAAGCTCCAATACGCCTGGCCTGAATGGCTCGAGCAAAAGCCGTGGACGATCGAGTTGCTAATGGACACCCATGGCGATCAACTCCGGGCGCTCAGAGGCAGGGTCGACCTGCTCGCGGGTGGCCCGCCTTGCCAGAGAGGGTTTCTCAAGCGCTGGTCGCAGGCGGCCTGGCGGACCCACGGATAGTTGTCGTGGAGCGATACCTCGAGTTCGTCGATATCGTCAGGCCAAGGATGGTCCTCATCGAGAACGTGCGAGGCATCACTTATGACTTCATTGACGGGAACGATGAAGCGACGCGCCGGAATTTTGCCAACGACGTGATCTCGCGCCTAGGCGAGCACTACCACGTCTACTCCGACACCCTTCGATGCTCGATGTTCGGCGTCCCTCAGCAACGACCTCGCTTCTTTCTCGTGGGGATGCTCAAGGCCGAGGGCAAGCTTCCCGGCCGCGAAAACCCATTTGCGCGGCTGCGGGCAAGCCGGGTGCGTTTTCTCGACGAGCGGCGCCAAAAGCCACGGGTGACCTCAAAAGAAGGCGATCTCGGACCTGGAGTGCGGCGCCGCTGGCATCGGCCCGTGTCCGGACTCCGGCGGGCTACGGAGCCATTCTCACTGGTCGCCCGAAAACGAATTATCAGATCCTGATGCGGGATGGCTTCCAGGGTGTCGTCCAGGACACGCGGCTAGCCAAGCACCGCCCGCACATCGTCGAGCGCTTCGAGAATATTATCGAGGATTGCTCGAGCGTGCCGGCCTGGCCTGAATGTCCAGCTCAATCGCGAAATGCGCGATCGATATGGGATCAAGAAGATGGCGACGCGGGTGCCCGGGACCGAAGTCAGGCAGCCCCCACCATTACCAGCATGCCTGACGACTTGCTGCACTACTCCGAGCCCAGGACGCTCACCGTTCGGGAGAATGCTCGCCTGCAGTCCTTTCCCGACTGGTTCGTGTTCAAGGGGAAATACGCGACAGGGGGCGAGCGACGCGCCCGCGAAGTGCCGAGGTTCACTCAGGTCGCCGATGCCGTGCCCCCACTGCTCGCGGAGATGTGGGGCGAAGTCCTGCTCAGGTACGCCGCGACGCGATCGCGTAAGGACAAGATGGCAGCCTAGGCCACATGCCCGACACGAGCGCAGACCCAATCCGCCCGGCAGTGTTCCCCCGCGGCCTGCTCGACTGGGCGGGCAATCGTGGCGGCGGCGTGAGGCGACTTCTCGACGCCAGCAGCGGCCGCCCAGGCGAAATCGTGTTCGAAACCAACCTACTGCGTCGCCTTCGGGGATGGGTCCAGAAGTTGGCGGCTAGCGACCCGGCGGCCCCACGGATCGTGCTCCTGGTCGGTGGTCCCGGCAATGGGAAGACGGAGGCGGTCGAAGCGGCGACAGAGCAGCTGGATGCCGCCCTAGGCTGCGGCGGGTCGCTCCTCGCGGCGCTCTCGACGGCCTATCACCCAGCGTCGGGCATCGTCGATCGAGTTGTTCGTATCGACGCTGGAGCGCTGCACATCCCCCGCGGGCGCTCTGCCTTGGCATCGTCGCTGACGCCAGTGTGGGTGCCCGAGATTTCGATAGCGCCGCAAGCCTGCTTGTCAGCGAGCTCGTTGCGGCGGTTGCAGAATGCGGTCAGGCCTATCTTTGCTGTGTCAACCGCGGCGTCTTGGACGACGCCATGATCCACGCGATTGACGGCGGGATGACCGATGCCCAGGACCTACTCGAGGAGATCGCCCGAGCCGTCAGTATGTCTCCCGACGCCCCGCCGTGCTGGCCCCTTGGCCGCTTTCCGGCCGTGGCCGTCTGGCCGATGGACGCGGAGTCGCTGATCGAAGAGACCGACTTTGGGGACGAACCGCCAGCAGCCCAGATTTTCCGGCGCGCCTTGGAGCCGACGCTGTGGGAAGTTCATGGGTCATGCCCTGCGGGCTCAGCCTGCCCGTTTGCTTCAGCAGGCGCTTGCTCGATGGTCCGCGCGAATCCGCCTCTCTCCTCAAGATCCTGAGGTGGTTCGAGCTGGGCACAAGCAAACGCTGGGCGTTCCGCGATCTTTTCTCGCTCCTGTCCTACCTACTGGCGGGTAGCGGCATGGGCCACGGGCGCTTGTCCGGCGACCCTTGTGGCTGGGCCGCCCGGCTTGTCGAGGCGGACAAGGAAGCAGCACCGGGCGGCAGGCCACGGAAGGAGACCGCATCGGCGCTGTATCAACTGGTTGCCGCCCAATACCAGCATGCCTTGTTTCATCGCTGGGACACCCGGGCGGCGAGCTCGGTGCAAAAGGACATTCGCGAGCTCGGCCTGCACGAGAACAATGCGACTGCGATGGGGCTCTTCTATTTCTTGCAGTCGCGCACGGGCGGCTACATACCCAAGATGATCTCGCTCCTCCTCGATGGACTGGTGGACCTGCTTGACCCGGCACAAGCCTCGCCAGACGCTGAGGCCCAGGCGGGCGGGGGTGTCGAGCTTGGCGACCTGGACATTCGATTTCAGCAGGTCTGTCCGCGAGGGCCTCGAGTTCGCGGTGTCCAAGCGCTTGTTTCCCCCGAACGAGCGCGTCCTGCTCGAGCGCCTTGCCGATCTAGACGAGCTATTGTCAGCGCCGCGGATACGTTCGCGGAAGCCGACCGCCGCTGCGCGCCTGCAGCGGGTCGCGCGGGACTTCTCGTGTCGGGCAATCAGGCGTAGCGTCGGGGCGCGTCAGGCGATCGTGCCTTCCGCACCCACGCTTGAGGCGTTGGCGTGTAGTCTCGGACGCGGATGGCCATGGCCATGATCTGAGGGAGATTGCTAATCAGGTCCAGGACCTTCTCAACAACGAACACAACTTCGATGTCTCGCTGACAACGACCTTCGGCCAGCCGCTTCCGCCGCCGCGCCGCCGTGCAACCCTGGTGGTTGCGCGGCGACGCGTGGCCCCGCGCTCCTTCGCGGGCGAGGGCCGCCCCCGGCCTTCTCTATGCTTCCTGGACGTCGAGGTGGGGCGAGAAGATGAGCCCGTGGCCCTGACCTATGATCTCTTCAAGGCGGTAGCGGAACTCAAGGGTGGCCTCTCGCCGGCCTCGGTTCCCGGCAGTGTCCTTGCTTTGCTCGACACCACCCGCGCAAGGATGGCCGGCTGGATCATCCGGGACCGGGATGTTCGCGAGCGACCCACGATCCTGCTCGGCGAGGGGACGGTCGTAGAGCGCCACCGGGGCAAGTTCGTCTCGTCGAAGCGCGGCAATCGAAGATGAGCCTCGAAGAGTTCAAGGCTTCACCTTGGGCACGGAGCCACACCGCCTATCGAGGCGCGGCGCTGACCATGAACCCTGCGCCTGAGTACGCCAACTCGGAAGTCCTGGTCGCAGGCCTCTACCGCACGATCGGGGCGTTCGGGCCCCAACAGCGGAGACCATAAGCGAGGGACGCGTGCCCCAGCGTGGGCGTGACCTTGAGAAGGCCGTAGCCACGAGCAGGGACAAGGAAAGAAAGCCGGACGCAGCCGCCCTTGATGGCGAGGGTGTGTACGGCCTTCTCCACCGTGTCATTGAAAGCCCAAGCTTCCCAACCAATCCAAGAAACGCTTCCTCCAGGTGTCGCCACTGGTCGGCGAGAGGACATCGTTCTGCCCGGGTTCGGCCAGGCTGGCAGGGGAATCCGTGGCCGGCCGGTTCCCTCGTGCGACAGATGGTCTGGCATGGTTCCGCCAACTCCGCCGCCGCCTCTGATACCTAGGCGCGCCTCTGGAGAGCCTGCAGGTCGGCGATCACGACGATGTCTTTGCGAGATTCCTCGCGATGAGATTGGCGCGTGGACGGGCGCGCCTTGGACGCCGCGGCCAGACGAGCCCGTGCCGCAAGAGTGCAGCTGCCTGCCGCCTGGGGAACTCGACAAGCTATCTTCACCTGCGCGGCAATTCCGTCTCGACCTGGAGGCTGTCCTTGATGCCAAGTCCGTTATGACCCGACGGCAATGGACAAGCCTGCTAGAGGCCTTGGTGAGGATCGCGGCCGTGGCCCATGTCACGTGGATGTGCGAGGTCCATCGGCGCCTCTGGGATTGCGTCCGCGGCGCGCTGGGCGGCGCTGGACCCGTCGAGGACGTGCCCGGCGACCTACCCAAGGGCCCTCACCTACCTGACGTACGGTGTCGGCTCAGTGCCCGAACTGAGGGATCGGACATCCACCTACCTCGCGGCGCGCCTTGGGCTCAATGTGGTTCTCTGGGCCCTGGACGACCTTGGCGCCCCGTTCGACGGGAAGTTTTCGTCCGCCGCCGACGTCCAGCGGCTCCTTGACCTTGTCGGATCTAATCGTGAGGCGCTTCTTCACGTCGTGGGTGTGGTGGCGGACCTGATCGACCGAGGGCATTCTTGGGACGCTACACTGCCGCAAGGGCGTCAGGTCCAACGTCATGGAGTTCGCTCGCCACGTCTTGTACCAGCGTCAGGTCGCCAACCCGATCCTGCGGGGCTACAGATCAGGGCTACGTTTTGCGAAAGCGGAGTTCCGCCCCAAGCAAGCCAGTGGATCTGGCGCGCCCGGCCCCGTCGCCATCCTCATGCTCGTCCATTGCTCGCTGGCAAGGCTGGCAGGACCCCGCTGGTGCATCGCCTCGCGCAGCACATGGCCGAGTACGAAATCGTCGTGGACCACAGGAAGATCGCCTCCAACGAGTTGGGGGCGCAACTGCGGATGCTCGGCCTCGTCCTGGATAGTCCCGACGCCGAAAGCGGGATGCTCCTCGTACCGCCCTTCCCCAAATTCCGCAACTCCAGCGGGAGGGTGCCGGGCGATGAGGTTGCTCCAGGACTGGCTGGCAGCGATAGTTCGCGCTCGGATGCAGGAGGCTGGCAGCGGCGGCGTCCTGGAGACGCGGCTGATCTTCCACGGCCCCCCGCTCGAAATCCTCGAAGGCGTGTTCTCGCGGCTGATGGCGGGCGAGGAGACGCCACCGCTCCCGATCCTCCTTCAGGTTCCTCGCCTACCCGAGGGAACAGGCAATCCATCCAGCGGAAGCTCGGGCTGGTGTGACGAGGGGCACCTGCTCGACCTGCGGAACTCGCCGCAGGCGTCGGAGCTACCTTGCCTTGGTGCCCCCTGGCCAGCACACGATGCCGGCTGGTTACGTCGACCACGGACGAATTTGGGATGCTGGCAGCTAGCAACGGTTCCAACGTCGACTTCGATGACTGGTGGGCAGACCCCTTCCTCCAGTCCGCAGTCGACCATGCCCTTGCGTCATCCAAGCTAGAGGGGAACCAGCTTGACGATGCGCGGGACATCGTACGCGCGCGGCCAGGGCGTTCGATGGAGCGGAGCCGGAGGAAGGCCGGCGTAAGTCTGCCTGGCGGCTGGTCAGCCCGGACTTTCGAGGCCTCGTCCGATCCAACACAGGCGGCGATGCTGATTGCCCTGGCGAGCGGAATGCCATCCACCACAACCGGCAAGCTCGCTGCGGGGCAGCAGCTCTGGATCCTAAACGGTGTCGCGAATGCCCTGTCCGACGGTTTCACAACTGGGCTGAGCCTCGGCGCGAGAGGCCGGCACCGCCGAGCAACAAGCATGGCTCAACTCGTTCCTAAAGCATATTCACGCCACATGCACGGTACCCACAGCCTTGGAGCGATCCCCCCAGGCCTTCTACGCCCCCGCGGCTGGAACCAACCTTGCCAGGCCGCCGGACTGGTGGGGGGGCCTGACGACGGACGTCTGGGCAGAGTTGCTCGACGACGAGCCAGAAATAATCGGTGACATCAAAATCGAGTGCGCCAACCCGCTCCTTCCGCCGTCGCGGGGAGTTCCCCTGTTGGTGGTGGCCGCGGTCGAGCTTTCGATCAGCGCAGGCTCCGAAGCGGACGGCCCGGTCGAGGTGTCCGTGGAGCAGTAGCCCGGGCGGTCGTCCGGCGGCTTTTCCCGATGTTGCTTTCGATCGAAGGGAACGGCGTGTTGGTGAATTGCAAAGTGGCTCCTGCACGGGGCCGGCTTGCCGGTGCGGGCCAGGCGGCGGAGGCTTCGGACTCGGCGTCAGAGCAAGGCGTGTCCCTGAGTATCTCGGCGACCAGAGATATTCATCGGTTGCCGGAACGCACGGAAAGTGGTCGCGCCAAAGGCGCCGTCTCAGCAGAACCAGGGGTGCGAATTGGGAAGCAACTGTGACCCTCCCAGGCCCAGGGCGGTACGAACTGTTGGTCTTCCTATCGCCTGGCTCGCTGCTCCTGGGCAATGCGACTGGGGTCGCAGGGGGCGAGGCAGGCGACGAGGACGCACTCTCCATCCCGCCGCGGGTGGTCCAGCCCGACCTGCACACGCTCGAGGTCGAGGTCGACGGTTCCTATCAGGTCGACCTGCCTTTCGGCCGGACGGGTCCCAAAGGAAATATCGTCCAGGAGTCCTGCCGGATTTTCCTGTCTTGCGACGACGTGGTGGAGGAGGGTTGCAGCAGCGAGTTCGAGCGCCTGATCATGGTCAACCGCCGGCAGGTGGACCCGGCGGGTGCGAAACCCGTCGTACAGCTGAACCGAAACGCCCGAAGGAGCACGCTGCAAGGTTGGCTGTTCCCAGCTGAAGCGGTCGAGCGATCGTTCTTGCCGATAGTGCTCGCGAACGGCTACGGGGACCACTGGGTTCAGCCCGACTGGTCCGAGGAAAGTGGTCGCATCCTGTCGGCCGGGCGCTACCTAAAGGACCCGCGGCCGCCGGCCAGCCCTTCGCCCCGTCGCGGAAGTTCCTAGACGCGCGCGCAGAGATCGCGAGGCTGGTCCGCGGGAGAGATGACGAGTCTGGCCTGATCGAGGCGGCGCCACTCGGGGAATGGCTGAGGCAGGACCCGGCATTCCAAACCGTCGTCGAGGATCTATCTTGACGCCTACGTGGCATGGCTGGCGACCACTCCCGAGATCGCCCGTTGGTGCGACGTCGTCGTGGTCGCCTCCCTTGAACCGGGCGGACGGACCTTGACCCGCGTGCCGGACGCAATCCTCTTTTCGCCCTTCACCCAATGCGGCTGGCATGGCACCCGTTGGCGCAACGCGTGCTCGACGATGGGCCCTAAGCGCCGTCCCCTGTCCCGCGGCGGGAAATCCTCGACCCGGGGGCCGTCCCTGACATGCTACACATGCCGTTGGCGTCGCCTGAGGGAAACGAAGTCGTACCCTTTCTCTCCGTCAATCGAACAGCGACTACTGGTCGGTGCTTTGGAACGGGCGGCGGCTCGGGACTCTTGCAGAACGGTCGCGGCTCGCGCCATTCGGCGCAGCCTTGGTATAACCGTGGGTGGTATCTCGGCTGGTTTCAGCGCGGGACAAGTCGCCCGGGCGCTGGACGACGTGTCGAACGTACTCTGCGCCAAGCCCACGCTGAGCGTCGCCATCAGCAGCGCTGGCGGGGCGACGGACGCCTGCAATCGAGGGCTGGTGGACTGGTCGACCGAGCGCTACGCGGAGGCGGACAAGGGACCGAGACTGGCGACGACGGGACCACGGAGGCTCGACGTGATGGACCTTCGCGAGGAGAGCTCGCGGCCCGACGACGCGACGATCGCAAACCTTTCCGAAGACACCAGTAACCATGTGCGCTGGTTCTCGCGGCACCCGGAAGGGAAGAGCCTCGACCTTGGCATGATTGCTCGACTCGACTCCTCGGAGCCGGACACATCTGAGACAACGGCTCGTTCCGCCCTAGGGGGCGGCGGGTTGCTGAGGGGCCGCATTCGAAGGCAGCTACCCGGGGCGTTCCTCGACGACGCCCGGCAATCCCGGCCTGCCGAGCCCGACCGGTGAACCGCTCGCTGACAAGGTCGCGGCTTGCCTCGGGCAGCTCGAGAGTTCGCCGAGCACAACGGTCGGCCTTCGCTTTGCCCCGAATGTCCATGCGATCAGTGACATGCTCGAGGAACGGATGGCCGACTTCGTCGCGGTGTCGTCCTCGGCGATCGATCCCGCGTGCTTCCTCGGTGGATGGCTGCCGCAATCCTACCTCTGGGACTACGACCTCCCATCGTATTCCCAGCGGGCCGGAGATACGACGGTTACTATTTGCTGTCCCGGGTAAAGCCCTCGGACACGGATGGCATCAGGAGGATCCTCTCGCGCCTCCCTGGCTGTGACCGGCTGCCGGACGAACAGGTCGAAGCGATCCTGCTGGAGGTCGCGCGGCGCGGAATACCGACGATACGTGGCCTTTCCGGCAACAATACGGGCGCCACGGGCGACCTCGGCGTGTTCGTCGCGGCGAGGATGCTACAGGATCGATTCCCGATCGGGACGAGTGCCGATAGCCTCACGGCCGTTGTCTCCGGTACCGCCGAAGAGCCCTTCGTAACCCTCGTGGTGCCGGTCGATCCCTTCCGGAGCCATCTGGACGATCTCTCCCGTGCCCTTTCGAGGGACCGGACCATCGACAGCAGCCTCGCGCGGCCCGATTTGCTCGTCGTTTCCGTAGTATCCGGACAAGGCGGCGTGTCCGTGAAACTGACGCCGGTCGAGGTGAAGTGCCGGCTCGGCAGCGTCTTCTCGACCGCTGAAGCCAAGGAGCCCTCGGCCAAGCGCAGTCTCTCGCGAAGCTACTGGAAAGGCTGTCGGGCCAGGGGAGCCGCCTTTCGGCATCGGCGACTGGCCTACCAGCACCTCCTCTTGTCGATCGTCGCCTTCGGCATGCGGGTCTATAGCCAGCTGTGGACCTCGCGGGCTCCTCGGCGGATTGGTCCCTCCTGCACGAGCGGTCGCGGCCGCATCCTGGCCGACGATAGCCGCGTGTCCGTGGACCCGAACGGCCGGCTGATCGTCGTCGACGGACTCGCCCATCAGCGACGGGCATCGACCGGGACGAGGATGGCTTCGAGGAGACCATCGTGATCTGGAAAGGCCGATGCCGGCAGGATCGTCGGCGGCAATGCCCAGAGCCTTCTATGACAGTGTGCGAGCGAAGGTCGGCGATGGGCCTCTGCCGCCCCGCCCCGCTAAACGGCGCCTGCTGCGAGTCGCCGGCGATCCACCTGGTGCCAGTCACTCGACCTCACCTGCGCCAGGGCGGGCCGCCACGTCCCCGAGCCCTTGGGGAGCCCAGAACCGTCGCGGCCACAGCTTATGCCCACCGCCCGCCTAGACGTCTGAGCCTGAGGTAAGCGATCGCAAGGGGGTTGAGCTGAAGGTCGGGACGACCGTCGACGGCTTCGTGCGTCGCCAAATCCCTGTCCATTTCGGAACCGGATCAACCAACTCAACATGGGCGTCGTCGGAGACCTCGGAACCGGCAAGACACAGTTGTCAAGTCGATCGTCCGCCAAATCGCGGGCTCGGCCGTAAACCGAGGCATCCGGCCGAGCATCCTTATCTTCGACTACAAGCGCGACTACAGTAGCCCGGATTTCGTCGACTGAACGGGAGCCAGGTGGTGCGGCCGCACAGATTACCGCTCAACCTGTTCGACACCGAGCACGCTTGGGGACTCGCTGGCCCCCTGGCTCGACCGGTTCCGATTTTTCGCGGACGTCCTTGACAAGATCTACTCGGGGATCGGGCCGGTCCAGCGGGACAAACTGAAGCGAGCCGTGAAGTCGGCGTATGAATTCCAGTGCGAGCGTCCCGACGATCTACGACGTCCATGCAGCGTACGCCGACATACTCGAGGGGAAGGTCGAATTCGCCCATGTCGATCATCGACGATCTGGTCGACATGGAGATCTTCGAGCGCGATCCCGCCAAGTGCGCTGCCGTTCGACGCGTTCCTCGACGGCGTTGTAGTCGTCTCGCTCGATGCCTTCGGCCAGGACGACCGGAGCAAGAACATGCTCGTCGCCGTCATGCTGAACATGTTCTACGAGAACATGCTCCGGACTCCGAAGCGACCGTTCCTGGGGACAAGCCCCAGCTTCGGGCGATCAACTCGTACTTGCTGGTCGATGAGGCCGACAACATCATGCGGTACGAATTCGACGTGCTGCGCAAGTTGTTGCTGCAAGGCCGTGAGTTTGGCTGCGGCGTGATCCTTGCTTCGCAGTATCTGCGGCACTTCAAGGTCAACGCGACCGATTACCGCGAGCCGCTTTTGACCTGGTTCATCCACAAGGTGCCCAACGTTACACCTGCAGAGTTGGCGACTCTTGGACTGGCGGCTTCTGCAGCTGAGGTTGCCGAGCGCGTCAAATCGTCGGCAACCATCAGTGCCTCTACAAGTCGTTTGATTCGCCTGGGCAGATCATTAGGGGGTTGCCCTTCTACGAGCTCGTCTCGATGGGCTTAGTTCGAAATGGCTGATTTCCTGACGCCTCAGCAACGATCTGACCGGATGGCTCGTATCCGTTCGGCGACACCTCGCCAGAGATCACCCTGCGACGCGAGCTGCACCGCCGCGGCTTACGCTTCACGCTAGAAGACGATTGCCGGGAAAGCCTGATCTCGTATTTCCACGTTATGGGGCGATCGTCTTTGTCCATGGGTGCTTTTGGCACCGCCACACAGGATGCAACATCGCGACGACACCAAAGTCGAACACACCCTTCTGGCAACACAAGTTCGATCGAAACGTCGCCCGCGATGCCCGGGTCTCCGCCGAGCTGGAGTCGCTTGGCTGGAGGGTCCTGGTCGCCTGGGAATGTGGGCTACAGTCCGGGTTACGTGCGCGGGCAACGGCCGTGGAGGTCGCCGGAGAAATTCATCTGGCGGACTAGGGACCCGGCCAGGTCACTGACCTATACAGCGCATCCAGATCCCTACTCGCAAGATGAAGAAATCGGTGCCGGATGGTCGATTGAGCTCTCGTGCGCAATAAGTATGGTGTCCATGGTGTCCCCCTAACTGATCGCTGGCCATGCAATCCAACTCGCCTCTGTTTCAGTATGTTCGTCGATCCTAACGCCCGCGACGACGAGCGATGCGCCACGCGCCAGCGCGGCGGTGCGTTCGCGATAGCCATTTTACGGGTGACGGGAGCAAAATGGTTTGACCCTGCAGAGGGGAACGGAGCGCGGTCCCCTGCAACTAGATGAGCGCCAAATCGGCGAGGAACTTTTTTGGCTAAATACCAGCAGCTTTTCAGCTTCCGAGCGTTGGGCAGTTTTTATTACCTACAATCAGCGTTGTTATTGCTGCAGTCGACCTTTGGATTTTAGATCAATGACAGTTGATCACGTAATTGCCAAATCCCTTGCAGAACTCCCGGTCAAGCTTGGAGCGATCCTTGACGGCTATAGCCTCCCCAGAGATTTTAATCTCAACTCGTTTGAAAATTGGTTGCCTTCGTGTGGCCCTTGCAACACACGAAGTCCTCCACGCCCTTCGAGCCAACTCCACTTATCCAGATACAGTTGGCACGTGCTCGGAAATTTGCGGATCAGGCCCGCAAATTGATGACGGAAACGGTCAGCCGTCCCGCCGCCGAACGCGCAGTTAAGGAAAGTTGCCACAAGCCTGCACAGTGGCATATTGGGTAAAGATGACCTCGGGCCGCTCCTTGAGGCCATTGCAACAATCGAGCAATCCACCGGCGGGAATATTTCCCCAGTTTATGACCGGGCCCATCTATTTAGCTCCCGGCTTAGAAATAGTGAAAGAACTTGGAGGTGATGTTGTTGCTGTTAGAATAAATGGCGGTCGCGTCGGCCTAAGTACCATTGCTTCCAATCCAGATTGGTCGTGGCATTGTCCGCACTGCGGACAGCTTGGCCCTTGGGACGGAAATCGATGTCTTAGCTGTGGGCGCATGACGGATCCGAACGATTGACATCTCTGGCGCTATCGACGTCCGCTTTGGAATTTTGAAGACCCCTATCGTCACACTACTTATTATCCAAGGAAAAAACCCCACACTCAATTGATCGCCCTCCGGGGAGTTGCTGCAGCCTCCACTGCAATCTACGAGGGCCGCCGTGTCCGTATTGCCGCCTCCTTCGTCATGGAAGGCGGCGTGCGGCTGCTGCGGCCGCACCTTCAGGACCTGCTCGATCGCGGTGGGTTGCGGCTGATCACCGGCGATTATCTGGACGTGACCGACCCGGAGGCTCTGCGCCGGTTGATGGACCTGGGAGGCCGGGCCGAGCTGAAGTGTTCGAGGCCGGGGTCATGGGTTTCATCCCAAGTCGTGGATATTCCACTTCCCCGACGGATCGGGCGTGGCGCTGGTCGGCAGTTCGAATCCGGAAGCTGCGTTGAAGACCGGCGTGGAGTGGAATTATCGCACGTTTACGCCCGACCAGCAGGGCGGCTGGCCGACGTGCTGAAGGGTTCGATGCGTTGATCGCGCGGGAAGAGATCAAGCCGCTCACCCATGACTGGATCGACGCGTATGAGGCTCGGCGCGTTCGGCCAATCCTCCCGCGAGGCCAAGCCATCGGTATTGCGCCCGAGCCGCCGCCGCCCGCTCCGGAACCTCACGCGATCCAGCGGCAGGCCCTGGCCGCGCTGGGCCAGACGCGAGCCGATGGGTTCACCGCCGGCATGGTCGTCTTGGCCACGGGCTTGGGCAAGACCTGGCTCAGCGCCTTCGACAGCCGGCCGTTTGCGCGGGTCCTCTTCGTCGCTCATCGCGAGGAGATCCAAACCCAGGCGCTGGAGACGTTTCGCGCCTGCCGGCCCGGCGCGCGCCTGGGCCGCTATGCCGGCGCGGAGAAGGACCTGGAGGCGGACGTATTGTTCGCCTCGGTCCAGACGCTGGGCCGGGTCCGCCACCTGCGGCAGTTCGCGCCCCGACACATTCGACTAGATCGTCGTCGACGAGTTCCACCATGCCGCCGCGCGCACCTATCGCGCGCTGATCGATTACTTCACGCCGACGTTTCTGTTGGGCCTGACCGCGACACCCGATCGCATGGACGGCGGCGACCTGCTTGGGCTGTGCCAGGAAAACCTGGTGTTCCGCTGCGACGCGTTCGAGGGGATCGAGGCGGGGCTGCTCTCTCCGTTCCGCTATTTCGGCGTCCCGGACGAGGTGGACTATTCCAACATCCCGTGGCGCGGGCGGCAGTTCGACGAGCAGGCCTTGACCGCGGCCGTCGCCACGCAGGCCCGGGCGCGCAACGCCTTCGAACAGCACCAGCGGCTGGCCGGCCATGCCGGGCGCGCGCACCCTGGCCTTCTGCGTGTCGCAGCGCCATGCCGACTTCATGAGCGGCTGGTTCAACGGCGAGGGGCTGCGGACGGCGGCGGTGCAATTGCCGCCCGCACGGGCCCAAACGAGCCCGGCCCGCGCCCCTTACCCGTCCCCCTCCCCCAAGGGCCCCTCCCCCAAGGGCTAGCGGCGCGATCGGCTGGCGAGCTAGAAGCGGGCCATGACCGAAGCTTCCGTCCCCGCCTATGCCGGCCCGACCCGGGTGCTGTCCGGCGTGCAGCCCTCCGGGGCGCTGCACCTCGGCAACTACCTGGGCGCGCTGGTCAAGTTCGTCGCCCTGCAGAGGCAGATGGACTGCCTGTTCTGCGTCGTCGACCTGCACGCCATCACCGCCTGGCAGGATCCGGCCCAGCTGACCGCCCAGACCCGCGAGATCGCCGCCGCCTATATCGCCGCCGGCGTCGATCCGTCGGTGGCGACGATCTTCCCGCAGTCGGCGGTGCCGCAGCACACCGAGCTGGCGTGGATCTTCAACTGCGTGGCGCGGCTGGGCTGGCTCGACCGCATGACGCAGTTCAAGGAGAAGAGCGGCAAGCACAAGGAGCGGGCCAGCGTCGGCCTCTACACCTATCCGGTGCTGCAGGCCGCCGACATCCTGATCTACAAGGCGACCCACGTGCCGGTGGGCGAGGACCAGAAGCAGCATCTGGAGCTGACCCGCGACATCGCCGCCAAGTTCAACCACGACTTCGACGGCGCCGGGCTTCTTTCCCTGGCCGAGCCGCTGATCGAGGGGCCGGGCGCGCGGGTGATGTCGTTGCGCGACGGCTCGGCCAAGATGTCGAAGTCCGATCCGTCCGACCAGTCGCGGATCAACCTGACCGACGACGCCGACACCATCGCCGGCAAGGTGCGCCGCGCCAGGACCGATCCCCTGCCGCTGCCGGACACCCTCGACGAGCTGACGGGCGCGCCCGGAGGCCGACAACCTGGTCGGCATCTACGCGGCCATGGCCGGCCAGACCAAGGCGGCGGTGCTGCAAAGCTTCGCCGGCCAGGGTTTCGGGGCGTTCAAGCCGGCGCTGTCGGACCTGCTGGTCGAGCGGCTGGCGCCGGTGTCGGCCGAGATGCGCCGCCTGATGGCCGATCCGGCCGAGATCGACCGGGTCCTGGCGGCCGGCGCGGAGCAGGCCCGCGCCATCGCCGAGCCGATCCTGGCCGAAACCCGGCGCATCGTCGGCTTCTGGCGCCCCGCCTGAGCCTCGCGCCCCGGCCGGGCGTCATCCCTGCGCCGCCGGCCATTCCAGGGGCGTCCACGACCGATGCAGCACATGCCGCCCGGGATGGGCCTGATCGGCCGTCCGGCGCATCGCGATCCTGGCGCCGTCCGCCGCCGTGACCACCACCTCCGGCGCCTCCGGCGGGATCAGCAGGCTCAGGCCGTTCAGATCGCCCGGCTCGATCGGCAGATCTCCGAGCACCGAACAGCGGACGCCCGCCAGTCGCACCACCCAGCGATCGGCCCCGGCCTCGGTCTCGATCACCAGTCGATCGCGCAACCACAGCCAGTCGAGCAGGCGCCGGGTGGTCGCCACCAACAGCCGGCCCGCCCGCGCCCGCTCGGCGATATCCCGCCAGCGCGCGGCCGTATGCTCGTCCATCACCGGCGGCTTCGACGGCTTCATCTCGATCTTGGCGTCGGCGAGGCCGCGCAGCGAGACCACCCCGAAATGCTGATAGACGATCACCGCGCCGCCCCGCTGTTCGAGCTGATCCAGGTTTCGCGCCGTCGCCTGCAGGGCGAAGGTGCTGGCGGTCGGGCGGAACGGACCGCGGTAGCGCTTGAACGCCAGGATCGGCGAGCCGTCCTTGGCCGGCAGCGGCAGCAGGGTTTCGTTGAACGCGCCGATCAGCAGCCGGCGCAGCGCCGCCTCGCCCCGCGGAAAATCCGGCGGGTCGTCATCCAGCACCTTGCCGTCCCGGCGCAGCCAGGCGCTCCAGGGATAGGACGCGATGGCGGCGTGCAGCCGACGCGCGTCCGGAAACGCCAGATGATCGCCGAACTTGGCCGTGCTGGTGCATTGGTCGACCCAGAAATATCGCATCCCGGCCGCCCTCAGCAGATCCAGGCAGTACATCGGGTGATCGGGATCATCGCTCTTCTGGTAACTTCCCCAGATCGAGCCGATGTTGCTCGGCGACGCCGAGTGGTTGACGAACACTCTCGGCTTTATGCCCAGCCGGTCGAGCGTTTCGAGGGCGTATTCGGCGTCCGCCCGATGCCCCAGGCGGTCGGCTTGGCCGGCCGGGTCCTTCCGCCAATTGCCGAAGCTGTGCAGGGTGTCCAGCCAGCCGGCGCGGGCCAGTTCGACGATCCGGGGCACATCGGGTGAGGCGATGCGCTCGAGCTCGTCGGGATACTGCCGGTGGATCGCCAGGACCGGACTGCGCGTGCCCGCCCACATCCAGAAACTGTCGGCGACCTCCAGCCCCAGCCCCGGTCCGTAGGGCGTGTCGCCGGTTCCACTGACATAGCCGTGCCAGTCCTCGAACGCCGCCCGGTTCATGCTGTCGACGTCGTTGCTCAAGGCGAAGGCGGCGACATACGGATAGGGATAGGGGCGCACCGCCACCGCCGACGGCGAGGCCAGCCGCGCGCCACAATCGGCCGGCGTCAGGTCAGCGAGCAGCTTGGGGGGTGAGAACACGATGGTCCGCCATGGTTGCCGTGCGCCGCCCGTTCACGGCTCGATCCATTCCAACGCCGCCCAGGGACGATACACCGCGTGCCGATGCCGGTGGGCCGGGTCGGGGACGCGGCGCATCTCCAGGGGTTGCGCCCAGCCGGCGACGGTCACCACCACCTCGGGCGCCGCCTCGCCGACCGTGAAACTCAGGCCGTTCAGATCGCTCGCCTCGATCGCCCGCCGGCCGGCGAGCGGACAGCGCAG
The DNA here is from genome assembly GCA_963828365.1 of uncultured Alphaproteobacteria bacterium. Classification (GTDB taxonomy): domain Bacteria; phylum Pseudomonadota; class Alphaproteobacteria; order Caulobacterales; family Caulobacteraceae; genus Acaudatibacter. Next base: position 387,046 of record CAWHEE010000028.1, read on the forward strand.
CTCGTTCAGCGTGATGACCCACCTGTCGGCCTTCTTGGTCACGCTGAACGCCAGGGCCTGGCGCCGCCACAGATGATCCAGCAGCCGCGCGGTGGTCGCCACCCAAAGCACGCCGCCCGTGTGGCGGTCGGCGATATCCCGCCAGACGGCGACGGCATGGCGATCGAGGGCCGGCGCGCGGTTCGGCCGGGCTTCGCTGGCCTCCGGCGCGGCGCCGATCAGCGACCAGCGCCCCAGTTGCTGCTGCACCACCACCACGCCGGCGAGCTGCGTCAGACGGTTGAGCAGATCGTTGGTCACCTGGGCGCTGAAGGTCGGCATCGACGGCAGCCAGGGGCCGCTGTACCGCTTGAACAGATGGCCGTGTCCGGTGTGCTGACCGGCGGCCGGCAGGGTCTGGTTCATCAGCCCGACCAAGGTCCTGGCGTCGGCCGCGGCGTCCACGTCGGTCAGGTACCGCGACCAGCGGCTCCAGTCGTAGTCGTCGGCCGCCAGCCTGAACCGTTCGGCGATCTTGTGGTCGTGGTGGTCGCCGAACTTGTCGATCTCCAGCCACGGGCCGTCGTCGCCGAAGTAGCGGACGCCCAGCTTGCTCAGCTCGGCCCGAACGGCGGCGTCCGCCGGACCCAGGAACACGCTGGGCCGGCCGCCCGGAGGCCAGTCCGCCAGAGCCGCCGCGGCGGACGCGCTCGCCGCCCGGCCGGGCGCATGGATGCAATCGATCCAGCCGGCCTCGACCAGGCGCCGCAGCCTCTCCCCGCGGCCAGGATCGCCCCAGCCGTCCGGGACCGGCGCGGCGCCGTTCTCGGCGAACGCGAGACTGTCGCCCACCTCCAGACCCAGCCCCTCGCCGAACGGCGTCGCCGACCGGCCGTTGAGGAAGGCGTGGACGGTCTCGAACAGCTCCGGGTCGGCGTAGGAATACTCGTTGGCCAATGCGAGGCCGGCCACATAGGGGAAGGGATAGGGGCGAAGGCTCACGTCCCGGAGGCTGACGTTCCAGCGGCCGGACGCCTCGATGGGCATGGCCTGGATCAGGTCGGCCGGGTCCCGCCGGTCCGGCGGCGACGGCGACAGCGACAGCGCTTTCGCCGGCGCCGGCCCCGGCGTCTGGATCGGGACGGGCGCGGTCCTCGCCGACGGCAGCAGGCCGCGGAGCACCTGGCCAAATCGGGCCGTCAGACCGAATGCGGGGGGCCGGGTCACCCGCGCACCCTAAGCGCGATTGCCCCGGCTGACCAACCGTTCGTCGAACCCTGCGTTGCCAGCCGACCCCACCTGTGGTCTGCTGGAAGGCCCAGCGATACTGAAGCCGAGCCCGCCATCACCTCGATGCAGATCACCGCGGAAGATGTGAAGATTCTGCCGTTGGGAGGGTGTCTTCTACAGGTGCCGCTGATGTCGTACGACAAACCACTTTATATCAAGACGAGACGGCTGGCGTCGCGATTTCTACTTCCGGCCCCATACTCATTTGCCGAAATATTTCAATTCATCGGTCTACTGCGCGAAGAGATCACCGTTCCGGGGCCGGTGAAGCGGCTGGCGGGGCTCGCCGAGGACTTTGCGCCATATCCCTCGATCGGCGATTTCCGCAACTTCGACGTCGTGCTGCTGGAGCCCAGCACGCCGATCGACATCATGTACGGCGAGTTTGCGTTGAATTGGACGGCGATCTTCAAGGACATCATCATGCCGATCCGCGCGGCCCATCCAGGTCCGGAGGTCGCGAAAATGACCAATCATTGGCTGAACGTCGGTCTGCTCGGGGGTGACGAAGCCAAACGGGTCCAGCTGGCCGGACAACTGAACGACCTGCTGCCGAAAGACTCGCCGTCGGCCGAAGTCTTTTCCGACGTCGTGCTGACGGCGAGAGCCCGTCAGCACGACGTGGCGATGGGCCTGCGCGCCCTGCACGGCATGATCGACCGCCCGACCGGCGTGCTGACCTTCACCTTCCGCTTCATGCCCGACGGCCGGCCGGTCAGTTGGCCGGCCGGCTTTCAGGACGAGGTGGTGTCCGTCGCGGCGGCGCTGGCGATGCCGGTGCTGGAGCCCTGGAGACTGATCGAGGCGCTCATCGAGCGACACGGCGTATCGGCGGTGCTGATGCCCGATCTGCGGCACTACGCCGACGCCTTCATGCCGATAATCGGCCGGGCGATCATCGATTTCGCTCTGGACGTGGCGCACGCCGGGGTCGGCGGCGCCGAGGCCCGGTTGCACGCCCGCGCCTCTGGGGCCATCTAGCGTCCAACGGAGAGAGAGCCGCATGTTCATCCAGACCGAAGCCACCCCCAATCCCGCCGTCCTGAAGTTCCTGCCCGGCCGCGAACTGCTGGCCGAAGGCACCCGTGAGTTTCGCGACGAGGGCGAAGCCCGGGTGTCGCCGCTGGCGGTGGATCTGTTCGATCTGTCCGGCGTCACCCGGGTGTTCTACGGCCAGGATTTCCTGACCGTCACCAAGGACGACGATCACGACTGGGCGCATCTCAAGGCCCCGATCCTGGCGGCGATCATGGATCATTTCACCGGCGGAGGCCCCCTGTTCACCGACCTGGCCGGCGAGGCCGTGCGCGAGACCGTCTATGAGGGCGAGACGGCGCAGATCGTCGCCGAGATCAAGGACCTGCTGGATTCCAAGATCCGCCCCGCCGTGGCCCAGGACGGTGGCGACATCCTGTTCGCCCGCTTCGAGCCCGACAGCGGCACCGTCTGGCTGCACATGCGCGGCGCCTGCGCCGGCTGCCCGTCCTCCGCCGCCACCTTGAAGGCCGGCGTCGAGAACATGCTCCGCCACTACGTCCCCGAGGTCACCCGCGTCGAACAGGCCCTCTAGGCGCCATGCCGGAGGCGACTCCACCCTCCCTCCCCTCCTGGGGAGGGACAGACGGCGAGGCCGTCAGGGTGGGGAACTCGCGCCGATGCGGTGACCTTTCGGGATGAGCCCCTGCCTTGCCACCAATTCGCATGGCGATGGTCCGGTGTTCCCCACCCTGGATGCTCCGCATCCCGTCCCTCCCCATGCAGGGCAGGGAAGACTTCGTCCATGATCGTCCTCGCCATCGACACATGCCTGAGCGCCTGCTCCGTGGCGGTCGTGCGCGATGATGCGGTCCTGGCCGCGGCGTCGGAGCTCATGACGCGCGGCCACCAGGAGCGGCTCGCGCCGATGACCGGCGAGGTGATGGCCGCCGCCGGTCTCGCCTTCGCGGCGGTCGACCGGATCGCGGTGACGGTCGGGCCCGGCTCGTTCACCGGCCTGCGCGTCGGGCTGGCGTTCGCCAAGGGCCTGGGGCTGGCGCTCGATCGGCCCTGCGTCGGCGTCGGGGTGCTCGAGGCGCTGGCCGCCGCGACGCCGTATCCCGGCCGGCGGGCGGCGGCGGTCGACGCCGGGCGCGGCCGGCTGTTCCTGCAGCTGTTCGACGGCGAGACGGCGATCTGCGCGCCCGACAGCCTCGACCTGCCCACCGCCGCCGCGCGCCTGGCGGAACTGGCGGTCGGCGGCCAATTCACCCTCGTCGGCCCCGGCGCCGGCCTGCTCGCCGGGGTGGTGCGGGGCGCGCGGATCGTCGATCTGGCCAGCCCCCGCCGGACACGGTCGCCCGGCTGGCCGCCCGGGCGCCGACGGCCACGGCCCGGCCGCTGTATCTTCGGGCGCCGGACGCCCGGCCGCGAGCCGCTTGACCATCGCGCCGGCCACCGCCGAGGACGCCGAAGCCCTGGCGCGGGTGCACGCCCTGGCTTTCGCCTCGCCCTGGCCGTCGCCGGATATCGCCGCCATGGCGCGAGGCGTCGGCGCCTTCGCCTTCGCCGCCCACAGCCAGGGCGAGCTGGCCGGTTTCATTCTGTGCCGCGCCATCGCCGACGAGGCGGAGGTGCTGACCCTGGCCACCGCCCCCGCGCACCGCCGCCTGGGCCTGGGCCGCCGACTGCTCGAGGCGGGGGCTCAGGCGGCGGGCGAGCGCGGCGCGGCGCGGCTGTTCCTGGAGGTCGCCGCCGACAACCTGCCGGCCATTCGGCTCTACCGGAGCACCGGTTTCATCATGGTCGGAGCCCGCGCCGGCTATTATTCGACGCCCGGCGGGGCGATCGACGCCCAGGTGATGCGGCGCGATCTTAACAGGCGGTGAGCGGGCCCCTATGTTGCGGCGACGCGCTTGCGGAGCTTCGCTTGGACCGACTTGAAAAACTCTGCATCCAAAAGGGCATGCGGATGACCGATCAGCGCCGCGTGATCTCGCGCGTGCTGTCGACGGCCAGCGATCATCCCGATGTCGAGGAACTGCATCGCCGGGCCCACGCGGTGGATCCGCACATTTCGATCGCCACGGTCTATCGCACCGTGCGCCTGTTCGAGGAACTCGGCATTCTCACCCGCCACGACTTCCGCGACGGCCGCTCCCGCTACGAGGAAGCCGGCGACGGCCACCACGACCACCTGATCGACATGAAGACCGGCGCGGTGGTCGAGTTCGTCGACTCCGAGATCGAGGCGTTGCAGGCGGCCATCGCCAAGCGGCTCGGCTACAAGCTGGTCGACCATCGGCTGGAGCTGTACGGCGTGCCGGCCGATGAATAGGTTCCGATGACCGCCGATCAACCGGCCAGGCGCCTGTTCATCAAGACCTACGGCTGTCAGATGAACGTCTATGACAGCGAGCGCATGGCCGATGTGCTGCGCGCCGCTGGGCTATGGCCTGGCTGACAGCGCCCGAGGGCGCGGACCTGGTGGTGCTCAACACCTGCCACATCCGCGAAAAGGCCACCGAGAAGGTCTATTCCGAGCTCGGCCGGCTGAAGAGCCGTGCAAGCACGAGCGGGCCGAGGCCGGCGGATCGATGATCATCGCCGTGGCCGGCTGCGTCGCCCAGGCCGAGGGCGCGGAGATCATGCGCGCGCCAGCCGGCGGTCGACCTGGTGGTCGGCCCGCAGGCCTATCACCAGCTGCCCGAGCTGATCGCCCGCGGCGCACCGCGCCCGCGGCGAGCGGCTGGCCGCCGACTTCGCGCCGCGAGGCCAAGTTCGACGCCCTGCCGGCCGAGCGCGGCGGCGACGGCGTCACCGCCTTCCTGACCGTGCAGGAGGGCTGCGACAAGTTCTGCACCTTCTGCGTGGTGCCCTATACGCGCGGCGCCGAGTGCTCGCGGCCGGCGGCGGCGATCGAGGCCGAGGCCCGGGACCTGGCCGCCCAGGGCGTGCGCGAGGTCACCCTGCTGGGCCAGAACGTCAACGCCTACGCAGACGACGCGGCGGCGGCCTGGCCGGCCTGGTGCGGCGGCTGGCGGCCATCCCCGGCCTCGACCGCATCCGCTACACCACCAGCCATCCGCGCGACATGGACGACGGCCCTGATCGCCGCCCACGGCGAGGTCGAGGCGCTGATGCCCTATCTGCACCTGCCGGTGCAGTCGGGCTCGCGACCGTATCCTGAAGGCGATGAACCGCGGCCACACCGCCGAAGCCTATCTGCGGCTGGTCGAGGCGGTCCGCGCCGCCCGGCCCGACATCGCCCTCTCCGGCGACTTCATCGTCGGCTTCCCCGGCGAGAGCGAGGCGGATTTCGAGGCGACGCTCGATCTGGTGCGCGAGGTCGGTTACGCCAGCGCCTTCTCGTTCAAATATTCGCGCCGGCCGGGCACGCCGGCCGCCGCCATGCCCGGCCAGGTGGCCGAGGAGGTGAAGGACCGAGCGGCTGGCGCGCCTGCAGGCCCTGCTCGACGAGCAGCAGACCGGCGTTCAACGCCGCCTCGGTCGGCCAGGTCGCTGCCGGTGCTGTTCGAGCGGCCGGGCCGCCATGCCGGCCAGCTGATCGGCCGCAGCCCCTATCTGCAGGCGGTGCACTGCGCAGGCGCCCGCTCGGTCTGATCGGCCAGATCGTGCCGGTGCGATCATCGGCGCGACCGGCCACAACAGCCTGGCCGGGCGAACTGGCCGCTGGAGCTGGAGCCCGCTTGAGCCGCGGCCCGTCGGAATTCCTGCCGCTGGCCGACGAGGCGGTGCGCGCGGTCGCCGGCCCGGGCGGCCGCCACGCGGCCCTGATCGAGGACGCCTTCCACGTGCTGGTGGAGACGCCGGGCGGCGGCGTGTCGCTGAACGGCGAGGCCAAGGCGCGGCGCCGGCGCCAAGCTGGCCATCGAGAGCCTGGCGCAGCGCGTCGCCTCGCAGTCTCGACATCACCCCCGCCGACGTGCGCGTCGCCATCGATCAGGCCCGCAACGGCGGTTCGGCCCCCGACCGGCGACATGCGGCGCGGCGCGCCGTCGCCGCCAAGACCGCCGGCCAGGCGCGCTACCTCGAGGCCCTGGCGACGCATGACCTGGTGTTCGGACTGGGACCGGCCGGCACCGGCAAGACCTTCCTGGCGGTGGCGCACGGGGCCAGCCTGCTGCGCTCGGCGAGGTCGAGCGGCTGATCGTCGCCCGGCCGGCGGTCGAGGCGGGCGAGCGGCTGGGCTTCCTGCCCGGCGACCTGACCGAGAAGGTCGATCCCTACATGGCGCCGGTCTGGGAGGCGATGACCGACATCCTGGGCGCCGACAGCCTGCGCCGCCGGCGCGACAAGGGCGAGATCGAGGTGGCGCCGATCGCCTTCATGCGCGGCCGCACGCTCGGCCACGCCTTCGTCATCGTCGACGAGGCGCAGAACGCCTCGCGCCTGCAGATGAAGATGGTGCTCACCCGCCTGGGCGAGGGCTCGCGCATGGCGGTGACCGGCGACCCGACCCAGATCGACCTGGTCAACCCGCGCGACTCCGGTCTGGCGCATGCCGTCGGGATTCTCGAGGGCGTCAGGGCGTCGCCGTGGCCCGCTTCTCGAACGCCGACATCGTGCGCCACCCGCTGGTCGGGCGCATCGTCGAGGCTTACGACGCCGACGCGGCGCAACGCGGCCGGTGAGCCTCATGGACCCGCAAACCCAGGTCGACGTCGAGGTCGAGGATCCGGCCTGGATCGGCGGCGATCGCCCACGCCGGCGAACTGGCTCGCGCTGCGGCCGCACGCGCCGCTCTGGAGGGCCAGGCGGTCGGCGTGGTCGGTCCTGCTGGCCGGCGACGAGGCGGTGCGCGAGCTCAACGCGCCGGTTTCGCGGCAAGGCGACGGCGACCAACGTGCTTTCGTTCCCGGCCGCCGCCAACCCCGAGAACCACCTGGGCGACATCGCCCTGGCCTATGGCGTCTGCGCCGCGCGAGGCCTCGGCGCAGGGCAAGCCGCTTGGCCGATCACCTGCGTCATCTCGTGGTGCATGGCGTCCTGCACCTGTTGGGCTATGATCACGCCGACGATCGACAGGCGGAGCGCATGGAAGCCCTGGAGCGCGACCTGCTGGCGGGTCTGGGCGTGAGCGACCCGTATGCGCTGGGAGACGATGGCCAACACGACCGATGACGGCGAAAGGGCGCGGCGCGAAGAAGCGCGGCGCGGCCTGATCGAAGCCCTGGCCGCGCGCCTGGGATTGGGCGCCCGGCGCCGGGCCAGGGATTCCGACTCCGAGGCGGTTTCGCAGGCGGCCACCGACCTGATGGATCACGCCGAGGCTTTTCAGAGCCTCACCGTCGCCGACGTGATGACGCCGCGCGCCGATATCACCGCCATCGAATTGTCGACCTCGTTCGAGGCGGTGGTCGCGGCATTCGCCGAAAGCGAGCATTCGCGACTGCCGGTTTATCGCGAGACGCTCGACGATCCGGTCGGCGTCGTCCACCTGAAGGACGTCTTCAAGCTCCTGGCCGTCCCGGACCCTCGAAAGGTGGCGGAGGTCCCGCTTCTGCCCCGGCTGAAGCGGGAGACCCTGTACGTTCCGCCATCGATGCGCGCGGCCGATCTGCTGCTGCGCATGCAGACATCCCGCATCCATATGGCCATGGTGATCGACGAGTTCGGCGGTGTCGACGGCCTGGTGACCCTGGAGGACGTCATCGAAGCCGTGGTCGGTGAAATCGACGACGAGCATGACGAGGCCGCCGCCGATTCAGATCGTGGCGCGGGCTGGCGGCGTCTTCGAAGTCGACGCCCGGGTCGACCTGGAGGAACTGGAAGCCGCGCTCGGCCGCAGGCTGACGACCGACGATCTCGAGGAGGACATCGACACCGCGGCGGGCCTGGTGACCGCCCTGGCCGGGCGGGTGCCGCAGCGGGGCGAAGTGATCGCCCACCCGGACGGCCTGGATTTCGAGATCACCGACGCCGATCCGCGGCGGATCAAACGCCTGCGCATCCGTCCAACCACGCCGCCCGCGCCAAGAGCAGGCTGACCGGCGCCATGGCTCCCGGTTCCGGCGCCCGCCCGCGATGGTGGCTGCTATCCATCGCCTCGATCGGCGCGGGCGTCGCCGCGGCCCTGGCTCAACCACCCTGGGGCGTCCTGCCGGGATTGCTGGGCTATGGCGCGATGGTCTGGCTGGTGGATCACGCCGCGCCGGAGCGACCCGTGCGCTCGGCTTTTCTGCGGGGCTGGTTGAGTGGATGCGGCTATTTCGCGGTCTCACTGCACTGGCTGGTCTACCCGTTCTTCGTCGACGCCAAGAACCAGGCCTGGATGGCGCCGTTCGCGGTGGTCATCGTGGTCGCCGGCATGGCTCTGTTCTGGGGCGCCGCGATGAGCCTCTACCGGGCTTTCGCCGCGCCGGGCGCGCGGCGGGTGCTGCTGTTCGCCGGGCTGCTGGCGCTGTTCGAATGGCTGCGCGGCCACCTGTTGACCGGCTTCCCGTGGGACCTGCCGGGCGAGACCTGGGCGGCCGGCTCGGCCCCGTCGCAAACCGCCGCGCTGGTCGGCGCCTACGGTCTGAGTTGGATCACCCTGGCGATCTTCGGCCAGCTTCGGCGTGGCGCCGCAGCGGGGGCCGGGCGGCAAGGCGGCTGTCGCCGTCGGCTTGGCGAGCCTGGCGGCCCTGTACGCCTATGGCGCGGCAAGGCTCGGCCAAGCGGCCCTCGCCACGCCGACCGCGCCGTGGGTGCGGGTCGTGCAGCCCGACATCCCACAGGAGGCCAATTACGATCAGGCGCTCTTCAACCATATCCTGTCGCGCTATCTCGCGTTAACCCGTCTCGACGCGCGGCGCCGTCCCGAGATCGTCATCTGGCCGGAGGGGGCCATCCCGGACGCCATCGAGGATTATCTGGCCCCGGGGACCTGGACCGCCACCGCCGTGGCCGAGGCCGTGGGACCGGACCGTTCGCTGATCCTCGGCGGTTATCGCTTCGCGGGTGGGTCAGCTGACCATCCGGCCGCATTCAACACCCTGGTGGTGGCGCGCCCGGCCGCCGTCGGCGTGCGGCTCGTGGGCGTCTACGACAAGTTCCGCCTGGTGCCGTTCGGAGAATATATTCCCCTGGACAGTCTCGCCGGCCGCCTCGGCATCAAGGACATGGTGCATGTCGGCGACGGGTTCACACCGGGACCGCGACCGAGGCCATTGGTCGTGCCGGGCCTGCCGGCCATGCAGCCTCTGATATGTTACGAGGTGCTGTTCCCGGGATTCACCCGGGAGGGTGCGGCGGCCAGCGGCGTGCGCCCGGCCTGGATCGTCAACATCTCCACCGATGCATGGTTCGGCGCCGGCGCCGGACCGCTGCAGCATTTCAA
>CAWHEE010000029.1:0-143584 GCA_963828365.1 uncultured Alphaproteobacteria bacterium
CAGTACCTATCTCCCGTGATCGCCAATGCCCGCCGCGTGTAACGCCGATGCGCCTCGGCCAGGGCGGCGCGCAGGCAGTCGGCGCTCGAAGGGACCAGAATCGGGGCCTCAGGCAATAGCCCATACGCAGACCCCGGCGGCCGCGCAGCCCTCCTCCAGCAGCGCCCGGTGGCGCGATAGTCCTCATCGCCAAAGAACACCGGCTGGCCCCCCGCCAGCGCGTGTCAATTCCGTATTGTGTCCCCTGATCCCGCAGAAGGTCGGCGCTCACACTGACCAGGGGCACGATCAACACGACCCGGCGGCGGCAGTCTGATCGTCGGCGGCGGAATGAACGGAGCGCCATCAGGTTCGCGCTGCATGGTAAATCTGTGGGAAGAGGGAATTCTTGTCGACTATATCAATAAGATCGATGAACGTCCTGAAATGCGGAATGGCGGTGACGGAGGGATTCGAACCCTCGGTACGGCTTTACACCGTACAACGGTTTAGCAAACCGCCGCCTTCAGCCACTCGGCCACGTCACCAACGGGGTCAGGTGCGATAGCCTGTTCGCTCCGGCGTGGCAATCCGCTGTGCCAGCCCGACCACCTATCCGGCGGCAAGGGCCGGCCCGCCGCCGGACTTGCCGCGTCAGCCGCGAGACAACCACTCACGTGCAGCCCGCTGCGCCTCCGCGATATCGGCCGGGTCCATCTCCTCGCTGAGTTCCTTGCGATAGACCTTGGCTTCGACCGAGCCGCGCGCGGCCGCCAGGTTGAACAGCATGTGGGCGGCGACGAAATCGCGCGGAGCGCCCGCATGGCCGATGCAGTAGCACAGGCCCAGGCGAAACAATTCGTCGCCGGACGCCTCCGGCCCGGGCATCGGGCGGCCCGGCAGGATCTCGAGAGTGTCTGCGCCCGACATCGGCGACCCTTCCCGCGCGGGCGCCGTGCACGCGCCTCGCGACTCGATGTTCCATATACCAGATCGCCATAGAAATGGTTCACCGCTGAACATGAAATTAACGCCGGCGTCGCCTGGGCGTTACAGCGACGGCGGCGCAACAATTCACAATACGATCGAGAACCTACAGTATACAGACCGTGACGGGCGTCCGCGGCGTCAGTCCGGCAGCCCCAGGCGGCCACGCAGGATCCGATTGACCGCGGCCGGATTGGCCTTGCCCTGGGTCTCGCGCATCACCTGGCCGACGAACCAGCCGATCGCCTGCGGCTTGGCCTTACCGCCTCGGCCTGACCGGGATTGGCGGCGATCAGCGGCGTCGATCAGGGCCTCCAGCGCGCCGGTGTCGCTGACTGGCGCCAGGCCCGCGCGCCTCGACGATGGCGGCGGCGCTCCCCTCCCCCGCCCACATGTGGTCGAACACCTCCTTGGCGATCTTGGAGGAGATCACGCCGTCTTCGAGCAGCTTGACCAGGCCGGCCAGGTCCTCCGGCGGGATGGGACTGGCGGCGATGTCCAGGCCGTCGCGCGCCAGGCGCGACGAGCAGTTCGTTGGTGGTGAAGTTGGCGACAGCTTGGCGTCGCGCCCGGCGCCGCGCGCTCGAAGTAGTCGGCGCGCGCCGCCTCGATCACCAGCACCCCGGCGTCGTAGGCGGACAGGCCATACTGGCGTCTGCAGCCGCGCCCGCTTGGCGTCCGGCAGTTCGGGCAGCCGGCCTGGATCCGGCCACCCAGGCGGGGTCGAGCTCCAGCGGCAGCAGGTCGGGATCGGGGAAATAGCGATAGTCGTGCGCCTCCTCCTTGGAGCGCATCGAGCGCGTCTCGCCCTTGCCCGGATCGAACAGCCGGGTCTCCTGATGGATCGTGCCGCCGTCCTCCAGGATCTCGATCTGGCGGCGCGCCTCGTATTCGATCGCCTGCTGGATGTAGCGATAGGAGTTGACGTTCTTGATCTCGCAGCGCGTGCCCAGCGGCTCGCCGGGCTTGCGCACCGAAACGTTGACGTCGGCGCGCAGATTGCCCTTCTCCATGTCGCCGTCGCAGGTGCCCAGGTAGACCAGGATGGTCGCGCAGCTTCTTCACATAGGCCGCCGCCTCTTCCGCCGAGCGCATGTCGGGATGGGAGACGATCTCCATCAGCGCCGTGCCGGCGCGGTTGAGATCGACCATGGTGGCGTTGGGATCCATGGTCGTGGATCGACTTGCCGGCGTCCTGTTCCAGGTGCAGCCGCTCGATGCGCACGGTGAAGCGTCGAGCCGTCGTCGCGCTCGACCTCGACCTCGCCCTCGCCGACGATCGGGTCCTTGTACTGGCTGATCTGATAGCCCTGCGGCAGGTCGGGATAGAAATAGTTCTTGCGGTCGAATCGCGACCACAGGTTGATCTTCGCCTTCAGGCCGAGGCCGGTGCGCACCGCCTGCTCGACGCAGCGGCGGTTGATCACCGGCAGCATGCCGGGCATGGCGGCGTCGACCAGGCTGACCTGCTCGTTGGGCTCGGCGCCGAAGCCGACCGCCGCGCCGGAGAACAGTTTGGCGTTCGAGGCCACCTGGGCGTGGACCTCCAGGCCCAGGACGATTTCCCACGAGCCGCTCGCGGCCCTCGATCAGTTTGGCTTTGGTCTGTGTCATCAGAACCCCGTCATACGCGTCGCCGCGGCGCTGGACAAAACGCCGAAAATAATCCCCTGTCGCGGCGGGCGCCGAAGGGCGCACGCCATCTACAAGGACCACCCATGCGCACGCTCATCGCCGGACTTTCCGGCCTCGCCATCGCCCTCGCCGTCAGTGGCGCCGCCATCGCCCAGTCCAGTCCATCCAACACCGCGGCCATGGGCCGATGGCCCCGGCCAGCAAGCCCTCGGTCGACAAGACCACCATCGGCGACCTGCTGCCAACCCCGCCGCCAAGGCCGTCGTCGACAAGGATCTTCCCGGCCTCACCGCCGATCCCCGGCTGCAACAGGCCATGGGCATGACCCTGAAAGACATCGAGCCCTATTCCGAAGGCAAGATCGACGACGCCGCCCTGACCAAGGTGCAGCAGGACTTCGACGCGATTCCCGCACCCTGAACCAGTTTGGCCGCTTCCCCCCTTTCTGGTGAGGCAGCTGCGGCGCGCGGGTCGGCGCTCACGCCCCCGCGCCTTGCCGCCTGGGCGCTCGCGGCGGCCAGCTTGGCCGCCGCGTCGCGCTGCGACCGCTTTTGCTTGCTAGTCTAGCCGGTCGCGCGTCTACCAGAACGGTCTGACGACACGCGGGCCCTGATGGCGCCGCGACCTGGGGGAATGACCATGGCCGGCCCGCGCGCGATCGACGACGCCTATCCAACCGGCTTGGCGCACGCGCCGAGCCAGGTTCGCCGCACCTTCGCGACGAGGCAAGCCGCCCCGACAGACGATCTCATGGTCGCGCAGACACCGACGATCGGGACATCGCTCGTGAGGGTTACCGGTACGACGGGCGCCGTCGGCAAGGCCGGCGAGGGCGCCGGCTCGGCCGGTCGGGGTGGCGGCGCCGGCGGCGGTGCGCTGGCGGCGAACCCGGGCTCGGGCGGCGCCGATTTTCAGGTCTACGCGACGGCCTATGGCGGCCAGGGAGGCGTCGGCGGCGCCGGCGGCAGCGGTCCTGGCATCGGCGGCGCGGGCGGCCGGGGCGGCAAAGGCGGTTCCGCCGATGCGGTCGTCGATTTCACTCGACCAGACCCGTCGCAGGACATCGGCGTGGCCAAAGCCTACGGCGGGTTCGGCGGCAGCGCCGGCGCGCCGGGCAACGCGCATACAGGCAAGTCCGGCCCCGCCGGTGATGGCGGCGCGGGCGGCGGCGCCACGGCCAACTCATCGGTCGGCGACCCCACCAGCGGCGCCCGCGCCATCTCCGACGCGGCGGCCACGGGCGGCTGGGGCGGCTCTGCCGACGGACCCGGCGGGAGCGGCGGCGCGGGAGGCGTCGCCAGGCGGGTGGACGCGTTCGCGAGCGGATATTCCGCCTATGCCGATGCCTTCCAGAAGGGCGGCTATGGCGGCGCTGGCAGCGGCGGCGCAAATGGCGGGGCCGGCGCGAGCAGTTCCATGCGCGATGCCGCGTCGGGCGTCACGACCGGCGGAACCCTGATGTTCCGGGTCGATTCCAGAGGCGGTGGCGGCGGGGCGGCGAAGGGGTCGGCCGGCGGTAACGGCGGCCGCGGCGGGGCTGGCGCCGCCGACCTGACGCGCTCAGATGCGACGGCCAACTATCTTGCGGCCGCGGAATACGGGGCGGGCGCGAGCGGCGGAGCATCGGCGGCGGCGACCGGCGGCGACGGCGGAGCTGGATCCGCCATCCTCCGCCTCGAGGGCGCCCATCGGGTCAGCGCATTCGCCGAGGCCGACGGCGGCGCTGGTGGACATGGCTACGGGGCGGCGGGGACGGGCGGCGCCGCCGGTTCGGTCAGGAACGTGGTGCGCGCCGACAGCACCACGAGCGGCGCGGACAATGTCAGCGCGACCGCGTTCGCGTTCGGCGGGGCCGGCGGTTCCAGCCAGGGCGGCGATGGCAAGGCTGGCGGGTCGGCGAACGGCGTCACCGCCCAGGCCAAAGAGAGCGACGCGACCGGTGGGGTTGCCAGCGCCTATGCCAAGGCGATCGGTGGCTTCGGCGGCCTTGCCGATGGTCCTGGCGACTCGGGCGGCGCCGGCGGCGGCGCCAGCGGGTCCACGGCCGCCGCCAGCGGATTTTCCGCGAACGTCGGCGTCTACCAGGCCGGCGGCGGCGGCGGGGCCGGCTTCCAGGTTCCAGGTCAACTCGGCGCGCGGGGCGGGGCTGGCGCCTCCAGCATCCTGCACGATGCCGTCTCGGGGCAGGCCAGGGTCGGCGGCTATCTGCGGCTGGCGCAGATCGCGGTCGGCGGAGCCGGCGGCGTCAGCAGCGGCGCAACCGGCGGAACAGGGGGTTTGGGCGATTCCAGCCTGTCGGTCAGCGATATGACGACGAGCTTGCTGAACGGGACGGCCAGAGGCGCGGGCGGCGCCGGCGGGGCCGGCTATGGCTATAACGGCGGCATCAGCGGCGGCATCGGCGCGAAGGGTTCAGCGAGCATCGGGTTGGTCGGCATCCACCAGGTCATCTCCGAAGCCGACAGCCTGGGCGGGGCGGGCGGCGATGCGGCCGATGGCGTCCACGGAGTCGGCTCGGGCGGCGCCGCGGGCGACGCCGGCAGCGTCGCGACGGCGACCAGCACGACCACGAGCAATGACGGCGCGGAGGCGATATCCCGCTCGTTCGGCGGCGCCGGTGGCCGCGCGAATGGCCTCGGAACCGGCGGGGCCGGCGGGGCGGCGAGCGCGCGAGCCTACGCCGTGGAGGCTCGAGCGACGGGGGGCGCGGCCTATGCCCTGGCGAGCGCCTCGGCCGGGGCGGGTGGCTACGGCTACAAGGGCGGCGGCGCGGCGGGCGGCGCGGCCACCGGATCCATGGCCCGCGCCGTCGGCTATTCGGCCAAGGCGGTGGTGAACCAATCCGGCGGGGCCGGTGGCAGCGGCTACAGCGGCGCCGGCGGCGCGGGCGGCGCCAGCGCCCTGTCCAATGCCGCGTCGGCGACCACCAGCGGCGGCTATCTATCGCTCTCGCAATATGCCACCGGCGGTCATGGCGGCGGCTCTGGCAGCCGATCCGGCGGGGCCGGCGGGGCGGGCGGGGCGGCGAGTTCCACCCTGAACTTCAATGACGTGACCTCCAACTCCATCCAATCGTCGCGAGTCACCGGCGCCAGCGTCGCGCGCGGCGGCTCGGGCGGCTATGCCTACAGCGGCCAAGGCGGCTCGGGCGGCGCGGCGACCGCCGGCCTCAGCCTGACCGGCGCCCATGCCGTGACATCCACGGCGACCGCCATCGGCGGGGCGGGAGCCGGCAATGGCTCCAGTGGGCCCGGTCCGGGCGGCGCGGCGACCGCGTCCGCCGCCGCCAACTCGGTCGGAGCCGGCGCCGATGCCACGGCGACCGCGTCGGCCATCGCCACCGGCGGCGCCGGTCCAAGCCCTGGCGCGGCCAGCGCGACCGCGACCGCGGCCAGCGCCTCCGGACAATTGGCCTCGGCCTCCGCCATCGCCGCGGGAGTTTCCGGCCAGGCCGACGCGATGAGCACCACCCGCGACGTCGGGCTCGCGTCGCAATTCAGCGGCGAGGCGCAAGCCACGACGTTCGGCGCTGGCGCCAAGGTGCAAAGCCAGGCCGACGCCATCACCACCTTCGATTTCATCAGTGGTGTAACCAACGCCTACGCGTTCGGGACCCTCGCCCCCAACGCCGGCTATGTCGCCGCCGAACTCGCCGACCACTCGAACGTCGGCGCGGCTCTGGGTGGCGCGACCGCGGTGGTGTTCGGCGCCGGCGTCCAAGGCGCCTACGATAGCGTCGCCGGCGCCGTGCCGCAGCACTATCTCAGCACTGAAAGCTTCATGCTGCATCCATCGAATGGATCGGGCGACGTCATCCTGGGCCTGCTGGATTGCCGGCCGACGGCGAACGCTTCATTCACCACGCTCACCTTCGCGGTCACTCTCAACGGGGTGGCCGTGGTGACCCAGACCTTCACCACTGTTCTCGCGGCGCAAACCTATTTCAGCAATCACGCCGTGGATCTGGGGGCCGTCGCCAACCAGGGCGGATTGACCATAGGCATCAAACTCGACGTCGTCGCCAACCAGGTCGGGGCCGGCTTCGGCGCGGATTTTCTGTTGGGCGTGACCGACCCCCAACCGGCGGCGGACCCCAAGCCACTCGCCACCCACCAACTGATCGCCGCAATGGCCGGCCTCGGTGCACCGCCGGCCGTCGATGCCCGAGCCGCATCGCAGACCGCCTCCGACCTGCATTCCTGGCTTACCGCCAAGGCGGGTTGAGTCTCAGGCGCGGCGCGAAAAAGGGGCGATGGTTCTCACGGGGCGTCTGGAGGGAGGTCCGATCTTCGTCCGGGCGAGAGGCTACCACCAGCGGTCCGGCTTTACCCCAAGCCCGCCGCCTTCTCCAGCACGCCGGCCACCGAGAACATCGTGGCCTCGTCGAGGGGCCGGGCGATCACCTGCAGCCCGAGCGGCAGGCCGGTCGCGTCGAGCGCACCCGGCACGCTCATCCCCGGCAGGCCGGCGAGGTTCACCGTGACGGTGAAGATGTCGTTCAGATACATGGCGATCGGATCGGCCGACTTGTCGCCCAGCGCGAACGCCGCCGACGGCGCGGTGGGGGTCAGCAGGGCGTCGACGCGCTCGAAGGCGGCGGTGAAGTCGTCGGCGATGCGGCGGCGCACCTTCAGCGCCTTCAGGTAGTAGGCGTCGTAATAGCCGGCCGACAGCACATAGGTGCCGATCAGGATGCGCCGCTTGACCTCGTCGCCGAAGCCCTCGGCGCGGGTGCCTTCATAGACCTCGGTCAGGCTCGCCGCCTCGACCGCGCAGCGCCGTAGCGCATGCCGTCATAGCGGGCGAGGTTGGACGACGCCTCGGCCGGGGCGATGATGTAATAGGCCGGCAGGGCGTATTTGGTGTGCGGCAGGCTGACGTCGACGATCTCGCAGCCGGCGTCCTTCAGCCAGGCCACGCCCTGCGCCCACAGGGCCTCGATCTCGGCCGGCATGCCGTCGACGCGGTATTCGCTGCGGCACGCCGATGCGCAGGCCCTTGACCGAGCGGCCGACGAAGCTGGGAAAATCCGGCACGTCCATCGGCAGGCTGGTGGAATCCTTGGGGTCGTGGCCGCTCATCGAGCGCAGCAGGATGGCGGCGTCCTCGACCGTCTTGGCGATCGGCCCGGCCTGGTCGAGCGAGGAGGCGAAGGCCACCACGCCCCAGCGCGAGCAGCGGCCGTAGGTCGGCTTGACGCCCGACCGTGCCGGTGAAGCGAGGCCGGCTGGCGGATCGAGCCGCCGGTGTCGGTGGCCGTCGCGCCCAGCACCAGGTCCGCGGCCACCGCGGCCGCCGAGCCGCCGGACGAGCCGCCCGGGGTCAGGGCTGGTTCGAGCCGCGCGACTTCCAGGGATTGACCACCGGGCCGAAGGCGCTGGTCTCGTTGGACGAGCCCATGGCGAACTCGTCCATGTTCAGCTTGCCCAGCATCACCGCCCCGTCGCGCCACAGGTTGGCGGTGACGGTGGATTCGTAGGGCGGCTTGAAGTCGCCGAGGATCCTCGAGCCGGCCGTGGAGCGCACGCCCTTGGTGCAGAACAGGTCCTTGACCCCGAGCGGCGCGCCCTCGAGCGCGCCCGGCCTCGCCGCGTGCGATGCGCTCGTCGCGACGCCTGGCCATGGCCAGGGCCTGGTCCGGCGTTTCCAGCACGAAGGCGTTGAGCGCGCGCGCCGCCTCGATGGCCTCGAGATGGGCGCCGGGCGATCTCGACCGCCGAGAATGCCTTGCGCGCCAGGCCGTCGAGGGCGCGGCCGAGCGTCAGCGACGTCAGCGTCGCTCATTCGACCACCTTGGGCACGACGAAGAAGCCGTCGCGCGCGTTGGGCGCGTTGGCCAGGACCGCGCGCGGCGTCGCCGCCCTCGGTGACCACGTCCTCGCGCATCGGCAGCGTGACCGCGACCGCCGAGGTCATCGGCTCGACGCCGTCGGTATCGACCTCGCCCAGCTGCTCGATCCACGCGATGATGCCGTCGAGCTCCGCCGCCAGCGGCGCGAGGCGCTCCTCCGCGCTCGCGGATGCGCGCCAGCCTGGCGACCTTGCGCACGGTGTCGGCGTCGATGGCCATCGAACAGGGGTCCTTGAAAGCGAAGCGCCGGGGTTACCCGCCGCACCCCCCGTTTGACAAGCACAACGATTCCCTTCTCCCTTTGGGAGAAGTACCCGCGAAGCGGGGGATGAGGGTCTCGCCGCCACCGCGGTCTAATTCCACTGCCGGCTATGGCGTCTGTGCGGCGGCGAGACCCTCATCCCGGCCTTCGGCCGTACGTCTCCCAGGGGGAGAAGGAAGATGGCGGTCCACGATCTGCTCGACCTGGAAGCCGCCCTGCCCGCGGCGCGCCGCTGGCCGGGCTCGACCTCGGCGAGAAGACCATCGGGGTGGCGGTGTCCGACCGCTCGCGCTCGATCGCCTCGCCCCTGGCGCTGATCCGGCGCGACGAAGTTCACCCAGGACGCCAGCCGCCTGTTCGAGCTGATGGCCGCGCGCGGCGCCGAGGGCCTGGTGATCGGCCTGCCGGTCAACATGGACGGCAGCGAGGGGCCGCGCTGCCAGTCGGCCGCGCGCCTTCGCCCGCAACCTGCTGCGGCTGCGCGACATGCCGATCGCCTTCTGGGACGAGCGGCTGTCCAGCGTGGCCGTCAACCGGATGCTGATCGACGAGGCGGACGTCAGCCGCGCGCCGCCGCGCGCGAGGTGGTCGACAAGATCGCCGCCGCCTGGATCCTGCAGGGCGCGCTGGACCGGTTGCGCCACGCGCGGGGCGCACCCTAAGACAGCGCTTTGATGGCCACGCTCGCCCCCGGCATCGACGAGTTCGCGAGCGCGACCTTCCCCTTCCCTCACCGCCATTTCCTGAGCGCCGCCGATCTCGACCCGGTCCAGGTCGCCGCCCTGCTCGACCTGGCCGACGGCTTCGTCGCCCTCAATCGCCAGGTGAACAAGAAGGTCGACCTGCTCAAGGGCCGCACCTTGATCACCCTGTTCTTCGAGGCCTCGACCCGCACCCAGAGCTCGTTCGAACTGGCCGGCAAGCGGCTGGGCGCCGACGTCGTCAACATGAGCCCGCGCACCTCGTCGATCTCCAAGGGCGAGACCCTGATCGATACCGCGGTGACGCTGAACGCCATGCAGCCGGACATCCTGGTGGTCCGCCACGGCTCGTCCGGCGCGGCCTCGCTGCTGTCGCAGAAGGTCGGCTGCAGCGTCGTCAACGCCGGCGACGGGCAGCACGAGCACCCGACCCAGGCCCTGCTCGACGCCCTCTCCATGCGCCGCGCCTTCGGCCACGTCGACGGCCTGACGGTGGCCATCTGCGGCGACGTGCTGCACAGCCGCGTGGCCCGCTCCAACGTCGCCATGCTGACCCTGCTGGGGGCCAACGTGCGCGTGGTCGGGCCGCCGACGCTGATGCCCGCCGACGTCGGCCGCTGGGGCGTGGAGGTGTTCGCAGGACATGAAGCGCGGCATCGCCGGGGCGGATGTGGTGATGATGCTGCGCCTGCAACTCGAGCGGATGCACGGGGCCCTGGTCCCTTCGATGCGCGAATATTTCCGCCTGTGGGGCCTCGACCGCGAGAAGCTCGCCCTGGCGGCGCCCGGCGCGCGGGTCATGCACCCCGGACCGATGAACCGCGGGGTGGAGATCGACTCCGACGTCGCCGACGATCTCGCCATCAGCCTGATCCAGGATCAGGTGGAAATGGGCGTCGCCGCGCGCATGGCCGTGCTGGCCTCGCTCGCCGCGCGGCTGGACAACCGATGAGCCCGCGCCCGATCGCTTTCGTCAACGCCCGCCTGGTCGATCCGGACTCCGGCTACGACGGACCGGGTGCGCTTCTGGTCGATGGCGGACTGATCGGCGAGATGCGTCGGGAGGGCCGGTTCGATGGTCTTTCCCCCGACGTGCGGGTCGTCGACGCCAACGGCGCCCTGCTCTGTCCCGGCCTCGTCGACCTGCGGGTCAAGACCGGCGAGCCCGGGTCGGAACCCAAGGAGACCCTGAAGTCGGCGGCGCGCGCCGCGGCGGCGGGCGGGGTGACCTCGATCGTCGTGCAGCCGGATACCGATCCGGTGATCGACGACCCGGCCGTCGCCGACTTCATCCTGCGCCG
The DNA here is from genome assembly GCA_963828365.1 of uncultured Alphaproteobacteria bacterium. GTDB lineage: Bacteria > Pseudomonadota > Alphaproteobacteria > Caulobacterales > Caulobacteraceae > Acaudatibacter. Next base: position 10,717 of record CAWHEE010000029.1, read on the forward strand.
GGCCCGCGACATCGGCCTCGTCCACGTCTATCCCGCCGGCGCCGGCGACCAAGGGACTGAAGGGCCAGGGCATGGCCGAGATCGGCCTGTTGCGCGAGGCCGGTTGCGTCTACGTCACCGACGCCGATCGTCCGATCGTCGACTTCGCGGGTCATGCGCCGGCTGCTAGCCTACGCCGGCAGTCTCGGCGTGCTGGTGTCGCATCGGCCCGCCGATCCCTGGCTGACACAAGGCGCCTCGGCCACGGAAAGCGAGTTCGCCGGCCGCATGGGGCTGGCGGCCGAGCCGGTGGCCGCCGAGACCATCATGCTGGAGCGCGACCTCGCGCTGGTGGAGCTGACCGGCGCGCGTCTGATGGTCGACCAGATCAGCGCCGCCCAGCCTCTGGAGAGACTGGCCCGCGGACGCGACCGCGGACTGCCGCTGCTCGCCACCGCCTCGATCAACCACCTGTCGTTCAACGAGATCGACATCGGCGACTATCGGACCTTCTGCAAACTGATCCCGCCCCTGCGCGGCGAGGACGACCGTCTGGCCCTGGTCGAGGCCCTGGCCTCCGGCCTGGTGGACATCGTGGTCTCGGCCCACGCGCCGGCGCCGCCGGAAGACAAGCGCCTGCCCTATGACGAGGCCGCGCCCGGCGCGATCGGCCTGGAAACCTTCTTGCCGGCCCTGCTCACCTTGCACCACGAGGGCCATGTGCCGCTCGCCCGGCTGATCGAGGCCGCCACTCTGGCGCCGGCGCGCGCCATCGGCTCGGCCGCCGGCCGGCTGACCAGAGGCGCCCCAGCGGACCTGGTGCTGTGCGATATCGACGCGCCCCGACTGATCGACGCCGCGCTGCTGGTGTCAAAATCCAAGAATTCCGCCTTCGACGGTCGTCGCCTGCAGGGCGCCGTGCTGATGACCCTGGTCGAAGGCCGTATCGTTCACGAAGCCGCCGCCTGAGGAATGCGACTACTGCGGTCGTCGAGGGCCAGGCTCAGCCGCGCTCGTCGGTGTCCACAAAGGGGGCGAACTTCAGCTTGAAGGTGAAGGTGACCAGCGACAGCGACGGCGCCATGCGCGCGGCCGCCCTCGCATGCTTTTCGAAGGTCGGGGCCACCATGATCCCCCTGACATTGGCGTGCGGCTCCTCGGCCGCGATGTCGCCCATGATGCTGAGCATCTGCGCCACCGCGCGTCGTCCGGCTGGGCTGCTTCGCAGTTCGATGACCACGATGGCGCCCGATGCGTCGCGCGCGGTGATCGGGATCGAGCCCAATTCCACGGTTCGCTCCACGCCGTCATCGATGATCTCCAGCCCCGCCTCGAGCTGCGAGATATCGGCGCGCAGTGCGGCCTGCATGTCCTTTTCGAGGACCGAGCGCTGCCGTCCCTCGTCGTCGCCGCCGGTTGGCGGCGGGCTGACAGGCTCGACGATATCGGAATTGGGCCGCGGTCCGGCGTCGTTTTCGCTGTCCCTGAAGCGGCGGTATTGCTCGACGGCGTAACGGAACAGCGATAGCGTGTTACGTATGTTGCCCTCGAAATTGATCTTCGAAGGGTTCGGTCGGCGCTTGCGTTCGTCCTCTGGACTATATTTCAGGTTGTCGATGATGCTTTGCAGACGGTCACGGGCATAATGCTTGTCCAGGTCGCCGTAATTCTTTTCCACCCGCGTGGCGCGATTGACCTGGCTGATCACCGACGAGGCGTCGCTGGTGTGCTGCTCTAACCAGAATTGAAAATCCGCCCTCATCCTCAAGCTCCCTGAGGCGACCCAAATGGTTCGGGGCGCCACCCGCCGTCCCAACGCCCATATGCAGGCTTTGCGGGGCCGCGACAACGGCGGAACATTCCCTGGGTCGCGCGACCGGGCACTGCCTCAGTTTGAAATCCAGCCACCTTGACCCCGCTGGCGCGTAATCGCCACCCCGATTATATGCTTAGCGGAAAGCAAGGAGGAGTGTATGGCGAAATATCCCGCCGAAACATGTCGCGACTGCGGATCGGCGCAATGGGTGCGATCGGCCCGACCTTACACCGACGGCACGCTTCGTATCGTCGTCCAGCAGCCAGGTCACTGCACGTCGACAAACCCAATGGCGAAGGCGTCAACTCGCTCTCCGCTAGACGCACGCGAACCATTTCGAGATTGCGCAGCGTGGCTGCCGGTGAGCGGAGGTAACGCCAATGCCCACCGGACCTAAGGGCCAAAAGCGCCCCGCCGATGTCGTGGCGAACGCCGTTCGCGTCATGCAGATCGCCACGGGAGAGGCTGACGAGACGACGCCCGTTGATGACGGCAAGGACCCCGCCGCGAAGGCGTTGGGGGCGAAGGGCGGGGCCGCGCGGGCGAAATCCATGACGCCGGAGCGTCGGGCGGAGATCGCTAAAGCGGCGGCGACTAAAAGATGGTCGAAAGAATAAGTTAAGGAATAATTTTCTTGATTTTGGTCGCGGGCTGGCGCATAAGTCGACGCTCATCGACCGAGAGAAATCATGACTGACTGGACCATAGAAGACGCCATGGGCGCGCTTGATCCCCACTTTGACGTGATCGACGCTATCTGCCGGAACGGGCTCAGCACCTATCGGCGCTATCCAGCGGAGTTCCTGCTTGAGCATAGTTCCCGAGCGGCGGCGACTTGCACCTATGATCATATGGTGGCGGAGGCCGAAAGGCTCCTTACCGGGCGTGAGCGGGTGGTATTTAAAGACATCCGGGGCCTCAAGGTCTGGATCGTCGATGATAAAGCTGTCGTCCGGTTTAAGAAAATGGACGAAGACGGCCGATCTCGGAATTATCCAACTAAACAGGCCAAGGAATACGATAAGCAACAACAGCTTCCCGGCCTGCCCTCTCCTCCGCTCAATCTTGTGGCCGGCTACTTTCCGGACCCCACAGGAACAGAGGTCGTGCGCGTGCAAGTCTCTCGCCCACTCGGCAAGGCAATCGACTGGTGCGCGGCGTTAGTTCCGGCCGTTGAACGCAGGGTCGGCGAACCCCGCTGGACCATTGTAAACGCTCGGGCCCTGTAAGCGGTGACGAGGTGGAACCGTTCAATCATCACATGCTCACGCTGGCGCGGGAGGCGCGCGGACTGACGCAAGAGGAGCTTGCCGACGCCATTGGTATTGGCCAGGGGACGCTGTCCAAATACGAGACCGGCGTCTATGTGGCCCCCGTGGAGTTCGCGGAGAGCGTTGCGGTCACGCTGGGTTATCCGACCGAGTTCTTTTATCAGGCCGGTCATCCATACGGTTTTCCGCCGTTCCACTACAGAAAGCGAAAGAAGCTCTCTAAGAAAGCGTTGGGAAAGATTGTTGCCGAAATGAACATTCGGCGTATGCACATTCAGAAATTGTCGATTTCTTTTGATGGGCCGTCAAACCGATTTATACCGGAAATCGACATAGACGAGTATCAAGGCGGCACCAAGAAACGTCCTGATGTTGAAGATTTATCGCGATCTGTGCGAGAATCGTGGATGGTCCCTGAGGGGCCAATTGATAATATGGTAGATCTATTAGAGGAGAACGGCGGCATAGTTGTGCCGTGCGACTTTGGGTCAGACCTTATTGACGCCATGAGTCAGCGAGTCGATGGTATGCCGGTATTGTTTTTTGTCAATATGAACGTTCCTGCTGACAGATTTAGACACACCTTGGCCCATGAGTTAGCCCATATGGTGCTTCATACCGTGACCTTTAAAGCTGATGACGAGATGGAAACAGAGGCGGATAACTTCGCGGGTGCCTTCATGATGCCGAAAGATGAAATAAAGACTCAGTTGCGTAAATTCGATTTGCGTCATTTAGCGAATATGAAAGCATACTGGAAGGTGTCAATGTCGTCGATTGCCATGAGGGCGGCATTCCTACAGCTAATCACTCCGTATCAGCAAAAGTCGTTTTTTATGGAGATGAATAAATTAGGTCTTAGGCGGCGGGAACCCAATGAACCGCCGGTCGAGCGACCGAAGATGATTGGCCGCATGATAGAATTTCACCGCAAGAAGCTCGGCTATAGCGACGCCGATCTTGCCCGTCTTCTTTGTCTTACGGTGGCAGAGTTTCACGCCATGTATGCGCCCGGTCCCGCGCCAGTAAGGCCGCAACTGAGGCTCGTTAACTGAACAGGTAGCTTGACGCTAAGCATAAAAGGTCAAATCAAATGGGCATGAACAAGCTGCCCACCGCGAAGCGCGCCAAAATCCTCACCCTTCTCTGTGAAGGCATGTCGATGCGAGCAATCGCCCGCACGGAAGACGTCTCGCCGAACACGGTCGACAAAGATCCTTGTTGAGGCGGGTAAGGCTTGCGCTGAGATGCACGACGAAATGGTCCGCGACGTAAAAGCGGCGCGCGTCCAGTGCGACGAAATTTGGAGCTTCAACTATTGCAAGCAGCGCGCCGTTGAGACGGCGAAGGCCGCACCGGAAGACGCGGGCGATATCTGGACCTGGACGGCGATCGACGCCGACTCCAAGCTCATCATTTCCTATCTGGTCGGCGACCGTTCGGGCGAAACCGCCATCGAAATGATGGACGACGTTCGCGCGCGCCTCGCGAACCGGGTCCAGATCAGCACGGACGGCCACCGCGCCTACCTGGAGGCCGTGGAAGGCGCTTTCGGCGGCGACGTCGATTATGCCCAGGTCATCAAGCAATACGGCCCCACGCCCTCGCCAGCGGGCCGCTACAGCCCCGCCGAATGCACCGGCATTCGTAAGGTGTCCGTCGAGGGCAACCCAGACATGAAACACGCGAACACGTCGTTCGTGGAGGCCCACAACAAGACGATGCGGATGCACATGCGCCGCTTCACGCGCCTGACGAACGGCCACTCCAAAAAGGTCGCGAACCATGCCCATATGGTCGCGCTCTACACGATGTATTACAATTTCATCCGCACGCACTCGAAACTGAAAATGACGCCCGCGATGCAAGCCGGGATTGCTACGACCTTCCTGTCATTCGCGGATGTGCTCGCGCGGATCGACGTGGCGCAAACCCCGGCTAAGGTTCGTGGCCCCTACAAGAAGCGCCTAGCCAAATAGAGGCGTCTTTGGAGGCAATCCGAGCTTCGATTCTCATCGCGGCCTCGGACACCCCCAGGCGCCGAGCCATCTCTCCAGGCTCGCTTACCCCTTCGGCTTTCAATTTCTCAACCAGACGATTTGCCATAAGCAGATTTGAAGCAAATCGATTGGCTTCCGTCTCTTGAATAGGCCCAATTTTAGAATTGGGAAAATCCGAGCCTTCCGATCTATACGCCACGGTGTCCCCCACGCCGAAATCCAAAAGGTCCCGGTGGTAAATATAGTGCCCTAACTCATGAGCAGCCGTAAATCGTTGGCGATTTGAGTGGTGGCGAGAATTTATAACTATCCGATAGCTTTTTCCATCCGGGGTTCTTACTATCTTCCCGGATATATCTTCAGCCAAGACCCTATAGTCTGGACCCAGCCCTAGCATTCCGATCATTTCGTCAACGGGGACTGGCATTTGGTCGCCAAAACTACGGATGGCGGCCAGCGTTTGTTGCAAGGTGCTCATGGTGGTTCTTCACCCGCTTTCGCGGCTATCGCATCGGCCACGTCCGCGCTTCCCGGCGCCGAGGTGGGCTGCGACATTTGGCGAGCCTCTCGGATGATTGCAACTCCCTCCACGCTCAGCCACTCGTTCATGATCGCCTTTGTGACCCTTTGAACCTCTTCTCGGACCCCTTTCAATGCTTCTTTTGTGGCCTCCATCGCGATATAGCGCCCCCACGCGAAACCAACCAAAAGTGTTATGAGGGCGATAACAATCGCGCCGTATGTGAGCGCGGACGACAATGCGCCGAACGAGGCCGCTAGCGCGTCGAAGTGCTGCGGTTCTGGGATGGGAGAGGGAAGGGGCGCGCAGGACTTCGCCGTAGCCGCAACCAATTTGGCGCAGGCATCCGCGCTGAATGGAACGTTCGGCACCTTCGACCCCTCTCGAATCACCGAACCTTAGAGCGACCACGGCAAATCCCCAAATTTTTCAAACTGAGGCAGTGCCCGCGACCGCGGCCATTCCTTATCGCTGGCAATTCGCACTACACTCACGGGATGACCGCGCCCGCCGCCTCGCTTGCCCTGCTCATCGCCTGCGTGGTGGGCGGCTATCTGCTCGGGTCGATTCCGTTCGGGGTGATCGCCACGCGACTGGGCGGGGCGGGAGATATCCGCACCATCGGCTCGGGGAACATCGGCGCGACCAATGTCCTGCGTACCGGCCGACGCGACCTCGCCGCGATCACTCTGATCGGCGACGCCGCCAAGGGCGCGGTCGCGGTGCTGCTCGCCGCCGCCCTCGTCTCACCAACCGGATCGGTCCTGGCCGGCGCCGCCGCCTTCCTCGGGCACCTGTTCCCATGCTGGCTGGGCTTTCGCGGCGGCAAGGGCGTCGCGACCTTTCTCGGGGTTTTGTTCGCCTTGTCCTGGCCGGCGGGCCTCGCCGCCGTCGCCACCTGGATCGCCGTGGCCGGCATCATGCGCATCTCCTCGCTCGCCGCGCTGACGGCGGCGGCCGCGAGCCCGCTCTTTGTCTATCTGCTCGACCGCGCAAGTCTGCTGCCGGTCGGGCTGACCGCCGGCATGGCCGTGCTGATCGTGGTTCGGCATCACGAGAACATCCAGCGATTGCTGTCGGGGACCGAACCGAGGATCGGAGCGCAAAAGACCGCGTCGCCGTCTTGACGGCCCGGACTTCTCACCGAGCGGGAACGCCTGGATTGGCTCAGGCTCGCTCGCACCGAGTTGGTCGGCGCCGTCACGTTCGGACACCTGATTGCGCGGCATGGTTCGCCGACCGCGGCGCTCGAGGCCCTGCCCGATCTGGCCCGGCGTGGCGGCCGGTCACAACCCATTGCGATCCACGGTCGGCGCGAAGCGGAAGCCGAACTCGCGGCGGGGCGGACGTTGGGCGCCCGGCTGATCGCCGCGTGCGAGCCGGATTTCCCACGATTGCTGGCCGTGCTCGATCCGCCCCCGCCCCTCATATGGACGCTGGGCGAGGCGTCGCTGGCGTCGAGGCCGACTGTGGCCATGGTCGGCGCGCGCGCCGCCTCGGCGGCGGGACAGCGGTTCGCCCGGGCTCTTGCCGGCGCCCTTGGCGAGATTGGTCATGTGGTGGTCTCCGGCCTGGCGAGGGGCATCGACACGGCAGCCCACCACGGCTCTCTGGCGACCGGAACCATCGCGGTGCTGGCGGGCGGCGTCGACGATATCTATCCGGCGGAGAACGCCGGCCTCTATCAGCAGATCCGGTCGAGCGGCTGTCTGGTGTCGGAGCGCGCGGTCGGTCTCACGGCCCGCGCCGCCGACTTTCCGCGCCGCAATCGGCTGATCGCCGGTCTGGCTCTGGGCGTCGTGGTGGTCGAGGCCGAACTCCGCTCCGGCTCGCTGATCACCGCGAGGCTGGCCGGCGAACAGGGCCGCGACGTGTTCGCCGTGCCCGGTTCGCCAATGGACCCCCGCGCGCGGGGAACCAACGACCTGATCAGACAGGGAGCCACCCTGGTCGAGACGGTCGACGACATCCTCCGGGTAATCGGCAGCCCATCCGGCCTCACCGATTCCCCTGCCCGGCCGTGGTCGGCCACCGCTCCAATGATCGAAGCGATCATCGACGGCGAAGACCTTGGCCCGGTGTTGCAGACCCTCCTGTCGCCGACACCGACCACCCTGGACGACCTGGCGCGGATCGCCGGGTCGCCGCTTCCCGCGGTGCTGGCCGCCCTTACCGAACTCGCCCTCGCCGGCTATGCCGAGCTTCTTCCGGGCGGACTGGCGACGAGCGCTTCGGGACCGCCGCGTTGACAGACCCGAGGGCCGTCGCCACTTTCCGCCCCCTTGCCGCCGGCTGGCGGCTCCTGGAAAAGCCCGCCCGCCATGAATGTCGTCGTCGTCGAGAGCCCGGCCAAGGCCAAGACCATCAATCGCTATCTCGGCCCCGGCTATACGGTCCTGGCGTCCTACGGCCATGTCCGCGATCTTCCGTCCAAGGACGGCTCGGTCAAGCCGGACGAAGATTTCGCCATGGCCTGGGAGGTCGATCCGAAATCGGCCAAGCGGCTGTCGGACATCGCCGCGGCGCTCAAGGGCGCCGATCGCCTGATCCTCGCCACCGACCCCGACCGCGAGGGCGAGGCGATCAGCTGGCATGTGCTCGAGGATCTCAACCGGCGCAAGGCGGTCAAGGGCGCGCAGGTTCAACGGGTGGTGTTCAACGCCATCACCAAATCCGCCGTCACCGAAGCGATGAAACACCCGCGGGACATCGATCAGGAGCTGGTCGAGGCCTATCTGGCGCGCCGCGCGCTGGACTATCTGGTCGGCTTCACCCTCTCGCCGGTGCTTTGGCGCAAACTGCCGGGAGCGCGCTCCGCGGGCCGTGTGCAATCGGTCGCGCTGCGCCTGATCGTCGATCGCGAAATCGAGATCGAGGGCTTCAGGACCCAGGAATATTGGACGGTCGAGGCGGACGTCACGGCCGGCGGCGACGCCTTCGTCTCACGGCTGGTCAAACATTCCGGGAAGCGGCTCGGCAAATTCGACCTCGCCGACGAAGCCTTGGCGCAGGCCGCCAGGCGGGCCGTGGAAGCCGCGCGCTTCACCGTGACCGCCGTGGAGAAGAAGCCCGGCCGCCGCAATCCGCCGCCGCCGTTCACCACCTCGACTCTGCAGCAGGAGGCCTCGCGCAAGCTCGGCTTCTCGGCGCAGCGCACCATGCAGGCGGCGCAAAAACTGTATGAGGGCGTGGATATCGGCGGCGAGACCGTCGGCCTGATCACCTATATGCGGACCGACGGCGTGCAATCGGCCCCCGAGGCCCTGACCGAAGCGCGACGGGTGATCGGCGAGCTGTACGGCCAGGCGTACGTTCCCGAAGCCGCCCGCATCTACAAGACCAAGGCCAAGAACGCTCAGGAGGCGCACGAAGCGATCCGCCCCACCAGCCTCGAACGCAATCCGGGACGGATGCGGCTGGAGCCCGACATGGGCCGGCTCTATGAATTGATCTGGAAGCGAATGATGGCTTCGCAGATGGAGGCGGCGCGCGTCGAGCGAACCACCATCGACCTGGACAGCGCCGATGGCCACACGGGCCTGCGCGCCACCGGCCAGGTGGTGTTGTTTCCGGGCTATCTGACGCTTTACGAGGAAGGCCGCGACGATGAGGCGGACGAGGACGGCGGCCGCTTGCCTCAGGTCCAACAAGGCGCGGATGCCCGGGTGATCGCCGCGCGCGCCGACCAGCACTTCACCGAGCCGCCACCCCGTTACTCGGAAGCCAGCCTGGTCAAGAAAATGGAAGAACTCGGCATCGGCCGGCCTTCGACCTACGCTTCGATCCTCTCGGTGCTGCGTGATCGCGCTTACGTCCGAATGGAGAAGAACCGCTTCGTGCCGGAGGACGCCGGCCGCTTGGTCACCGCCTTCCTCGAGCAGTTCTTCGCCCGCTACGTGGAGTACGATTTCACCGCCGGCCTCGAGGAGAAGCTCGACCTGGTCTCGGCGGGCGACCTGGACTGGAAGGCGCTGTTGCGGGAGTTCTGGACAGGCTTCCATGCCGCCGTCGGCGAGATCGGCGCATTGCGCATGGGCGACGTGCTCACCGCCCTCGACACGGCTCTCGCCCCGCACATTTTTCCCGACAAGGGCGACGGCGTCGATCCGCGCGCGTGTCCGACGTGTGGCGTCGGCCGCCTGTCCCTGAAGGCCGGCCGTTATGGCGCCTTTGTCGGCTGTTCGAACTACCCCGAGTGTCGTTTCACCCGGCCGATCGCCGGTTCACCGGCCGAGGACGGTCAGCCGCAGGGCGACCGCGAACTGGGGATCGACCCGGCCACCGGCCACGCAATCTGGTTGAAGGCCGGTCGCTTCGGCCCCTATGTCGAGGAGGCGGCCACGCCGCCCCGGCGCGCCAGCCTGCCCAAGGACTGGCCGCCGGTCAGCGTCGATCTCGACAAAGCCCTGCGTCTGCTGCACCTGCCGCGCGACGTCGGCCCTCACCCCGAGGACGGCGCGATGATCGTCGCCGGAATTGGCCGCTACGGACCCTATGTGCAGCACAACGGCGCCTATGCCAGCCTGTCCAGCACCGAGGAAGTTTTCGAGGTCGGCCTGAACCGGGCCGTCGCCGCCCTGGCCGAAAAGCGGGCGGGCGGGCGGGGCGCGCGCGGTGGAGACGTCGGCCGCGGCGCTCAAGGAACTGGGGTCGCACCCCACCAGCGGGCAGCCGGTGCGTGTTCTGTCAGGCCGATATGGACCCTATATGAAACACGGCGCCACCAACGCCAACGTTCCCAAGGGCGCCGACCCGGCCGCGCTGACGCTCGAAGAGGCGGTCATCCTTCTCGCGGCCCGTGAGGGGGCGCCCGGCAAGAAGGCCCCGGCGCGCAAGCCGGCGATCAAGTCGGCATCGAAGGCCAAGGCGCCGGCGGCTGGCCGGAAGACATCCGTCAAACCGCCCGCTCAATCCGCGGTGGGCAAGACGATTGCAGCCGAGAAGGCCACGGCCAAGAAGGGGCCAGCCAAGAAGGCGACGGCCAAGAAGGCGACGGCCAAGCGGGGGGCCGCGAAGACGGCCGCCGCCGCAAAGGTCCATGGCTGAAGCGCCGGTCAGCGCCGCGCTCGGTTGGCCTCGATCCCAAGATCGCTCAGACGTTTGCGCAAGGTGTTCCGATTGAGTCCGAGCACCTCGGCCGCGCGCAACTGATTGCCACGGGTCGCGGCGAGCGTGAGCTCGAACAGCGGACGTTCGATCTCGGCGAGCACCCGGTCGTAGAGCCCGGCCGGCGGCAAATCGCCGGGCTCGCCGGCGAAATAGGTGGCGAGATGACGTTCTACCAGCGCGCCCAGGGTGGCCGGCTCGTCGCCCACCTGCCCGATCGGCTCGGCAAGCTCCCGCTCGATGATCCGCGCGCCGATCACCGGCTCGGCGTAGAGCGCGCACACGCGGCGCAGGAGATTTTCCAGTTCGCGCACGTTGCCCGGCCAGGGATGACGCGCCAGTCGGTCGAGCGCGCCCTGATCGATGGTCTTGGCCGGCAGCCCCTCGCGGGCGGCGCGAAGCAGGAAAGCCCGGGCGAGCTCCGGAATGTCTTCGGTGCGGTCGCGCAGGGGCGGCAGCCGGACGGGCGCGACATTGAGCCGGAAATAGAGATCCTCGCGAAAAAGCCCCTGGGCGATCAGAGCGCGGAGATCCCGGCTGGTGGCCGCGATCACACGGACGTCCGGCTTGCGGCCGGTGCGCGGATTGACCGCCGGCTCGGCGCCATCGAACACCCGCAGCAGCCGGGTCTGGGCATCCAACGGCATGTCGCCGATTTCGTCGAGGAACAAGGTGCCGCCGTCCGCCTCCACCAGCTTGCCGGCGTCGTCGCGCCCGTGGCCGAAAAGCTCGGTATCGACCCGCTCGCGCGGCACGGCCGCCAGGGAGATGGCCACGAAGCGCCCGTCGCGGCGGCGTCCGAGGTCGTGCAGCGCCCGGGCGACCAGGCTCTTGCCGGCCCCCGATTTACCCAGCAGCAGGACCGTCAGGTCGGCGCCGACGAGGCGTGAAATGGTCCGATAGACCTCCTGCATCGGGGCCGAACGTCCGATCAACGGCAGGCGCTCGTCCCGCGCCGCCCGGGCCTGCGCCTTGGCCGCCTCGCTGTCGACCGGCCGGGCCAGCGCGCGCTTGGCGGTCGCGGTCATATCGTCCAGGTCGAACGGCTTTGGAATATAGTCGAACACCCCCCCCTCCGCGGCGTTCACCGCGGTCAGCAGGGTATTCTGGGCGCTCATCACGATGACCGGCAGCTAGGGGCGCATCTTGCGGATGCGCGGCAGCACGTCGAACACGTTCTCGTCGGGCATCACCACGTCGGTGATCACGAGGTCGCCCTCGCCTTCCGTCACCCATTTCAGCCAGCGTCGCGACGTTGCTGGTCGCGCGCACCTGATAGCCGAGGCGCGAGAACGCCTGCGAGAGCACCAGGCGAATCGAAGCATCGTCGTCCGCGATCAGTATGTTGTGGGGCAGAGGGCTCATGCAGGATACTTTCCTTAGAAGCGGTCGGCGGGCGCGACGGGCAGCAGGACGCGAAACACCGTGCGCCCAGCCTTCGACTCGAAATCGATCATGCCGCCGTGCGCGGTGACGATCTTGGCGACCAGGGCCAGTCCAAGGCCCGGCCCCGTTGGCCTTGGTGGTTACGAACGGTTCGAAAAGGCATTCCCGCACATGCGCCGGCACGCCCGGTCCGTTGTCGGTGATGCGGACCTCCAGAGGCGCGGCCGACGGAGCCGCCGGCCGTCTCGGCTGCTACGTCCCCGGACCTTGACACCATGCCGGTAGGCGGTGGAGATGCTGATTTCGCCCCGCCCGTCGCCGCGCGAGTGGGCGGCTTCGGCGGCGTTCTTCGCCAGGTTCAGGAACACCTGGATCAGCTGGTCTTCCTCTCCCAGCGCGGGCGGAAGCGAGGGGTCGTAGATCCGCGTGAAGCACGAGGCCGTCGGCGACTCCGTTGGCGGCCAGGGCCCGGACGCGGTCGAGCACCCGATGGATATTGACCGCCGACTGCGGCGGCGCGACTCTTCGGAGAACGCCTCCATCCGATCGACCAGCCGGCGGATCCGCTCGGTCTCCTCGATGATCAGCTCGGCGAACTGCCAGTCGTCCGGCGCCGCGCCGGCCTTCAGCAGCTGCGCCGCCCCGCGGATGCCGGCCAGCGGGTTCTTGATCTCGTGCGCCAGCATGCGGCCCAGGCCGACCACCGAGCGCAGGCCCGCGACATCGCCGCCGCTGTCCGACGCCGGTCAGCGCCTGGCGCACGCTGAAGCGTGACCAGCACCGCTCCTTCGCCCAGGGGCGCGGCCGCGCCGTCGGCGGCCAGGCCGGACTGGCCTGGCAGGGCGATCTCGAGCGCGCGCTCGCGAACCGGGCGATCCTCGGCCGAGGCAGCGGTCGATCAGGCGAGACCAGCGCCGAGTCCGGGGGCAGGGCGGCGACGAAACCGCCACGCGCCAACAGGGACAGAGTTCTGACCGAACAGGGCCTCGGCGGCTTCGTTGACCGCGACCAGGCAACCGTCGCTGTCCAGGATCAGGGCGGGTTCGGCGCCCAGATCGAAGGCGGCCGCCTTCAGGGCATCGAAGCGCTCGACCGGTCCCTCATGCCGCCAGCCTCGTCTCGCCGGCGGACCACAGATCGCATCGAGCGCCGCCCGAGGATCTCGCCCACCGTCTCCAGGCGGCACAATGTCGCGTCGGGCCTGGCGACGTCGAGCGGGCTCGGCGCGACCAGGGCGCCGATCTCGACATAGGCGGCGAGATGTTTGCGGAACAGCCGCGTACCCAAAGCATCGCCGTTGCGCCGCACGCCGGCGGTGAGATGGTCGGCGACGATCGACAGGCCGCTCGTCGGGTCCAGGCGCCGCGAGCGGCCGTCCAGCCAGGGCGGCGCTCGAGTGCGCGCGGCGATCCAGGGCTGGCCGACCGCGCCGCGGCCGATCATCACCCCGTCCGCGCCGGACGCCTCCAGCGCCGCCCGAGCGCTGGCCGCGCGGTCCACAATGTCGCCGTTGACGATGCACCGGAACGTCCACGGCCGCCTTGACGGCCCGCACCGCCGCCCAGTCGGCCGCGCCGCGATAGAACTGGCGCCGCGTACGTGCATGGACCGTGATCGCCGTGCGCCCGGCCGCGCTGGGCGATTCCGCCAGCCGCGGCGCGTTGCGGCTGGCGTCGTCCCAGCCAAGGCGCATCTTCACGGTCACCGGCGCATCGACGGCGTCGACCGCCGCCTCGATCAGGCGCTGCGCCAGGATCCGGCTTCACGCATGAGCGCCGAGCCCGATCGATGGCCGGTGACCTCCTTGGCCGGACAGCCGAAATTCAGATCGACGATCTGGGCGCCCGCGGCCTGCGCCAGACGCGCCGCCTGCCGCCATCCAGCGCCGCTCGCGTCCCAGCAAGCTGCACGACCATCAGTGGCAGTCCCGAACCTACCGCCGCGCGCCGCACGACGTCGGGGCGGCGCTGGGCGAATTGCTCGCAGGCCACCATCTCGGTGGCGACGTAACCCGCGCCCAGCCCGCTGGCCGTCTCGCGGAACGCCAGGTCGGAAATGCCGGTCATCGGCGCGAGCCACACGCGGGTGGGAACCGCCACATCGCCGACCCACAGTTCACTGCCTAAACTTTGCTCAATCATGTCGCCCGCTTTTTAGGCATTTTGCGCGTCGCCGTAAAGCCTGGACAAGCAGATAGTTCGGGCTACACAGCGCCATGGAGTTTTCGGCGGTCATCGTCGCGGCGGGCGCGGGCGAACGCGCCGGGCCGGGGGGACCCAAACAATGGCGCCCGCTGGCCGGCAAACCGGTCGCCCGCTGGTGCCTGGAGGCGTTGCTCGCCGCCGGCGCCGGCGAGATCGTCGTCGTAATTCCGTCCGGCGACGAGAGCCGCGCCGCCGCCGCCTTCGCCGGCCTGCCGCGCTGGCGATCCGTCACCGGCGGTGCGACGCGCCCGGAGTCGGTGATCGCCGGCCTGCGCGCGCTGGTCGCCCGGCCCAGCGATATCGTCCTGATCCATGACGCCGCCCGCCCCTTCCTCAATCGCGCCGTCGTCGACCGCCCTGCTGCACGCCATGGCGGAGCGCCGACGGCGCGGTTCCGGCCCTGCCGATGGCCGATACGGTCAAGCGCCGCGCCTCGGCGACCGCCGCGGTCTCGACCGAGCCGCGCGAAGGGCTGTGGCGCGCCCAGACGCCGCAGGCGGCGCGGCTGGGCGCCTTGCTGGAGGCCTACGAAGCCTGGCCGCACGCGGGGGGGCCGACCGACGATGCCCAGGTCCTCGAACAGGCCGGCGCCCGGGTGGATCTGACGCCCGGCGATCCATGGCTGTTCAAGCTGACCTACCCGGAGGATTTCGCCATGGCCGAAACACTGGCGGGCGCCGCCAGGACCACGCGCATCGGTCAGGGCTTCGACGCCCATCGGTTCGGACCGGGGGCTGAGGTCTGGCTATGCGGCGTCAGGATCGCCCATGACCAGTCTCTGATCGGTCACTCCGACGCCGATGCCGGGCTGCACGCCCTCACTGACGCGCTATTGGGCGCTATCGGCGAGGGCGACATCGGCGACCATTTTCCCCCGAGCGACCCGAAATGGCGGGGCGCGCCCTCCTCGGTGTTCCTGAGCCATGCCGCTCGAACGCGTGACGGCCCGGGGCGGCCAGGTCGGTCAATGTCGACGTGACGCTGATCTGCGAACGGCCGAAGATCAAGCCGCACCGGCAGGCGATGCGCGCCCGTATCGCGGAGCTGCTCGGCCTCGATCTCGAACAGGTCAGCGTCAAGGCCACCACCACCGAGGCGATGGGCTTTACCGGCCGCCAGGAAGGCCTCGCGGCGCAGGCGGTCGCCACTGTTGAGATTCCGAGATAATCTATTGTCTTTGCAGGATATTACCTGATGTTCTCACTTGAAATCGAGACCCTGGCCCGCTTGGTGATCGACGACGCGCGCGAACGCTCGCTGAGGATCGTCACCGCCGAGAGCTGCACCGGCGGTCTGGTCGCCGCCGCCTTGTGCGCCATACCCGGCGCCTCCGACGTCTTCGAGCGCGGTTTCGTCGCCTATACCAACCGCGCCAAACAGGAGATGCTCGGGGTATCCGGCGATCTGATCGCCGACCTCGGGGCGGTCTCCGAGCCCATCTGTCGCATGATGGCCGAAGGCGCGCTGGAAAATGCCCATGCGCACGTCTCCGTGGCGATCACCGGCGTCGCCGGTCCGGGCGGCGGCACGCCGATGAAGCCGGTCGGCGTGGTCCACTTCGCCACTTCCCGCGCCAATCAGTCGGTGCATCATCGCATGGAGATGTTCGACCTCGATAGCCGCCGGGAAATCCAGCTGGCGTCGGTCCAGGTCGCCTTGGAAATGCTGCGGGATCGCCTGCGTTAGGCGTCGAAGTCCAAGCCGAGGTCTCGAAAGACCCCGCGGTCGTCGGCCCAGTCCGCCTTTACCTTGACGTGCAGGAAAAGATGGATGGGCCGATCCAGAAGTTCGCTCAGCTCGCGTCGCGAAGCCGAGCCGATCCACTTCAGGGTCTCGCCGCCCTTGCCCAGGATGATGCCGCGCTGGCCATCACGTTCCACATAAATGGTCTGTTCGATTCGCGCCGAACCGTCGGCGCGCTCCTCGAACGCGGTAGTCTCGACGCTGGCCGCGTAGGGCAACTCCTCGTGAACCCGCAGGTAGAGCTTTTCCCGGGTGATTTCCGCCGCGAGCATGCGGGCCGGCACATCGGCGGTCTGGTCGGCGGGATAGAGCCAAGGGCCTTCGGGCATCAATGCCGCGAGCCGGGACTTGAGATCAGCCACGCCGGAGCCGCTGGTCGCCGAGATCATGAACACCTCCGAGAAGCTACCTGCCTCGACCAGCGCCTGGGTCAGCGCCAACAGGGCTTCGCGCCGGACCAGATCGATCTTGTTCAGCGCCAGTATGGCGTCCCGGCCCGACGACTTCAGCCCGTCGATGATCATCGCGTCGTCCTGCGCGGCCTTGCGGTCGGCGGCCTTCGCTCCGCCGCGGCCGACCAGGTCATGCGCCTGCGAATTGACCAGGAGGACGACGGCGTCCGCTTCCTCGGCTCTACCCCAGGCGGCACGCACCATGGCGCGGTCGAGGCGGCGTCGCGGCTGAAAGATGCCGGGCGTATCCACCAGGACAATCTGACTATCCCCTTCCAGCGCGACGCCGCGAACCGGAAAGCGTGTCGTCTGCACCTTCTGAGTTACGATCGACACCTTGGCGCCGACAAGCCGGTTGACCAGCGTCGACTTGCCGGCGTTCGGGGCGCCGATTACCGCGACGAATCCCGACCTGGTCATTGCGCGCGCTCCCGCCGCAGCATGGCCAGGGCAGCGGCCTTTTCCGCCTCGCGCAACGACGGGCCCTGAGCTTGCATCGGCTCCGCGCCCGCGAGAGTCACCTCGACGGTGAACAAGGGGCGGTGGTCCGGCCCCGAGCGGGTCGCCATCCGATAGACCGGGGCCGGCCGGCCGCCTGCGGCAGCCCATTCTTGCAGTCTGGATTTCGGGTCGACCCGTTCGAGATCAAATGGTTCATCCATCAGGGGGCGCCAAAGTTCGAGGACCATCGCCGTCGTTTGGTCGAGGCCAGCCTCGAGGTAATGCGCCGCGATCAGGGCCTCGCATCCATCGGCGAGGATCGTCGAATTGTCGCGCGACTTGCCGGCGCGACCCGAGCCCTGGAAGCGCATCGCTTCGCTCAGACCGATCGACCGAGCGACCCGGGCGCACGCCGCGCCGCTGACCAGGACGTGCAGTCGCTTCGATAGTGCGCCGACCGTCGCGGTCGCTTCACGAGCGGCGAGCGCCTCGGCGATGATCAGGCCCAGGACGCGGTCGCCAAGAAATTCCAGGCGCTCGTTATCAGCGGCCTTGCCCGAGCCGTCGGCGGCGCTCGCATGGGTCAAGGCCCGGTCCAATAGCTCCCGATCCGCGAACCGGTAGCCGAGGCGGCCTTGCAGAGCTTCGATCGCCTCCGCGCGTCTATCCATGCCGCGACGGTTTCATTTAATCGGGTGCAGGAACCGGTCGAGGCGAAGGTTGAACCAGGTCCACGGTTTGAGCAGTTCGGACCCCAGGTTCCAGGACAGCATGACGATTTGGGCCTTGCCGACGAGATTCTCTTCGGGAACAAAGCCCACGCCGGTTTCGCCGCTCAGCGGGCCATCGAGACGACTATCCCATCCACAGCCGCCCAACTTGGGGTCCTCCGGCGCCAGGCCCGGGTCGAAACGGCTGTCAGCGGAGTTGTCGCGGTTGTCGCCCATCATGAAATAGCAGTGATCTGGAACGACATAGACACCGGTGTTATCCGCCTCCGGATTGAGGGCGTGAATTTGGGTGAGATAGGTCCGCCCTTCCGGATTGGTCTCGCGGACCAATGTCGCCGGTTCGGGCGCTCCGCGATCCTCAACCGTGACGCGACGCATGGGCTGTTCCGCCAGCGGTCGGTCGTTGATGTACAGGCGCCCGTCGCGCATTTGCACGCGGTCGCCGGGCATTCCGATCAGCCTCTTGATGTAGTCGGTGTGGCCGTCCCGCGGCAGCTTGAACACGATGACGTCGCCCCGCTTCGGCGGGCTGAAAAACAGACGCCCTTTGAATAGAGGCGGACTGCCCAGAATGGAGTGTCGGCTGTAGCCGTAGGACCACTTCGAGACGATTATATAGTCGCCTTGATACAGGTTCGGCTCTTCCGAGGCCGATGGGATCGTATAGGGCTGAAACAGCAGGGTGCGGATGACCAGCGCGATGAGCAGGGCGTAGATCACCGTCTTGATGATTTCGAGCGTCTCTTCGCCCGATCCCGCCTTCTTGGTCGGCTCGGCCAGGCTTCCGGCGTCTTTTGACATAAAATATGGCTCTCGGAGTCCGATGGGACGCGATGGGCGGTGCTAGACGTTCGATCGCGGTCCGGCAAGCTTCGCGGTGCTAAACCTCCGTAGGGTCGACGACCTCGATGACGACGAAAGCCTGCGCGTATGGGTGATCATCAGTGAGCGACAGATGAATAGCCGCGGCCTTCCCCGATGGCGTGAGTTCCGCGAGACGCCGCGCGGCGCCTCCGGTCAGGACCAAAGTCGGGCGACCCATGGCGGAGTTCACCACACCCATGTCCTTCCAGAATACCCCTCGTCGCATACCGGTCCCGAGAGCCTTGGCGCAGGCTTCCTTCGCGGCGAATCGCTTGGCGTAACTGGCTGCGCGGTCCGGCTTGGCTTCCGACCGCCGGCGTTCGATGTCGGTGAAGATTCGCATGGTGAACCGCTCCCCGAACCTCGCCAGGGTCGCCTCGACGCGGCGAATATCGCTGAGGTCGGATCCGATCCCGACGATCAAGCCGCGGCCCCGCGTGCACTTCTGTCGCGGGCAGCGTCCATCAACGCGCGCATGCGACGGATCGCCTCGTCGAGTCCGGTGAAGATGGCCTCACCGATCAGAAAGTGCCCGATGTTCAGTTCGGCCAGCTGCGCGATCGCCGCGATCTCGGTTACGGTTTCGAAATCGATCCCGTGGCCGGCATGAACTTCCAGTCCCATCGCGTGAGCCAGGGTCGCGGCTTCCCGTAACGCCTTGAGGTGAGCGATCGAGCTGGGATCGCGCTCTCGGACCGCGTTGCAATAGGCGCCTGTATGAAGTTCGACCACCTGCGCTCCCACTGCACCGGCGGCAGCGATCTGAACTGGGTCGGGTTCAATGAACAGCGAAACGCGAATTCCGACCGCACGCAGCTGGTCGGCGACCGCCGATATCCGATCGCTCTGTCCGGCGACATTCAATCCGCCCTCGGTGGTCAACTCCTCGCGGCGCTCGGGAACGATACATGCGGCATGTGGTCGGTGTGTCAGAGCGATCGCCTGCATCTCCGCCGTCGCCGCCATCTCAAAATTCAGCGGCTTGCCGCGTTTGCGCGCCAGCCGGGCGAGGGCGACGATATCGGCGTCGGAGATGTGGCGTCGGTCCGCGCGCAGATGGGCCGTGATGCCGTCGGCGCCAGCCATCATCGCCACTTCGGCCGCCCGCGCCGGATCGGGGTAAGTTTCGCCCCGGGCATTTCGGATCGTGGCGACGTGGTCGATGTTCACACCCAATCGCAATACCGTCATCCGACCCTCCTACGGCCAAAATCGCATGAAACACGTTTTATTCGGTCGGCTACACGCGGCCAGGCAAGCGCCTTCGGAGTTCGATCCGGAACGCTCTGGTCGCCTCTCCATTCTAGATAAGGAATTTCGCGATGGTTTCGAGGAATACCGAAACCGAAATCGGCTTGGCGAGATAGGCTTCGCAGCCGCCATCACGCATGCGTTCAGGATCGCCCTTCATCGCAAAGGCGGTCACGGCGATAACCGGAATGCCGGCGAGATCGGGGTCTTCCTTCAACCACCGGGTGACCTCAAGGCCAGAAATCGCGGGCAGTTGGATATCCATCAGGATCAGATCGGGCTTGTGGGCCCGGGCCAGATCGAACGCGGTCAAGGCCTCGCCAGTCTGCAGGACTACATGGCCTTGAGAAACGAGCAGATCATGAAATAACTTCATGTTCAGCTCATTATCCTCGACGATGAGGACGGTTTTGACCATATCGACCCTAAGGTCCCCAATGCCCCGAAGGGTCGAAAGATTTGCCCGCGCCGCAGTTCACGCCACGGTTCATCGCATCGAGAGCGTTAAGCTGACGTTATTCCTGGCGGCGCGCCCATGAGCGCGGCCCCGCTACCGCCGGAAATCGCCGAACTCGGATTGGATCTCTGCGCCGCTACTGATCGTCGATGTGGATGAAGTGCTCGCGATGTTCATGCGAGGTTTCGAGCGTTTTGTCGGACGCCAGGGTCTGGAAATGCGCATTACCCGGTTCGCCCTGTTCGAGAATGTCTATCGTCCGGGCGAGGCCGATCCGATCGACCAAGCCACGGGCCGGGCGCTTTTCGAGGCATTTTTCGACACCGCCGGCGACGACATCGATCCCGCCCCGGGGGCCAGCGAGGCGCTTTCTATCCTCTCTCGCGCCGTCAGCATCGTCGTTCTGACCAACGCGCCGGACAAGAGCCGCCTCGCGCGGGCCAAATGGCTGGCGCGCCACGGGTTCCCATACCCGCTGGTGGTGAACAAAGGACCCAAGGGCGCAGCGGTTGCGGCCCTCGCGCGGCGCACCACCGGTCAGGTGGCGTTTGTCGACGATCTCCTGGTTAATCTGGAGTCCGTCGCCGCCGCCGAGCCTCGGGTGCACCGCTTTCAGATGGTCGCCGACGAGCGTCTGCAGCCCTTTGCTCATGCCGATCGTAACCGCCATCGTCGCATCGACCAGTGGCCACAGCTGGGCAAGGCGATCGGAGATGCGCTTGCGGCAAAGCCGGCCGCGGATGAATGAGGCCAGCAGCACTTTAACTCCTTCGGCGTCCGGCACGGCGCACCCCGTTGGTCAGCCTTCGGTGCGTCCGCGATCTGCCGTGCGAGGCGCGGGACCGGACGCCGCCGGCGCCGCCCGCCCGTGCAGACCCGAGGCAAACGGAGGCGGCGCGATAATGGGCCTTCCAATGCGCCCAACTTTCCATATCTAATTGCCAGGGAGCCAATGCTCCGCGCCGTGGAGAGCCGTTGTGGCGAACAAGCAGCAGGGGGATCAGGTCATCGGCACTGGGACCGCTGTGGTCACCCAGACCAAGACCAAGACCCAGAAACCCGCGATGTACCGCGTGTTAATCTTGAATGACGACTACACTCCTATGGAATTTGTTACTTATGTTCTCGAAAGATTTTTTAATAAGTCTAGAGAGAGCGCCGTTCGCATAATGCTTCACGTGCATCAAAACGGTGTTGGAGTCTGCGGTGTCTATACCTATGAAGTTGCAGAAACCAAAGTTGCTCAAGTGGTAGAAACCGCCCGACGTCACCAGCATCCGTTACAATGCACCATGGAAAAGGACTGAGAGGTCTCCTGTGCCATCGTTTTCCCGCAACCTAGAAGAATCGCTGCATCGCGCCGTTGCATTCGCGAACCAGCGTAAGCACGAGTATGCGACGCTCGAACATCTTCTGCTCTCCTTGATCGACGATGCCGACGCGGCGGGAGTGATGAGGGCCTGCGACGTCGACCTGGCGACACTGAAGAAGAATTTGGTGCACTACGTCGATAACGAGCTCAAATCGCTGGTCGTCGATGACGGCGAAGAAGCCAAGCCCACCGCCGGCTTCCAGCGGGTCATCCAGCGTGCGGTGATCCACGTACAGTCCTCGGGAAGGGACGACGTCACCGGCGCCAACGTGCTGGTGGCGATTTTCTCGGAACGTGAGAGCCACGCCGCCTATTTCCTGCAGCAACAGGAAATGACCCGATATGACGCCGTCAATTTCATCGCGCACGGCATCGCAAAGAAGCCGGGCGCGTCCGAGCCCCGGGTGACCAAAGGCGCCGAAGAAGATGAGAAGCCGGTAGTGAAGACGGGTGGCGAGGCGCTGGAAGCTTATTGCGTCAATCTCAACGAGAAAGCCCGCCAGGGCAAGGTGGATCCGCTGATCGGCCGTGCCAATGAGGTCGACCGTTGCATCCAGATCCTTTGCCGGCGGACCAAGAACAATCCATTGCTGGTCGGCGACCCCGGCGTGGGTAAAACCGCCATAGCCGAAGGCCTAGCCCGCAAGATCGTCGGCCACGAGGTGCCAGAGGTTTTGGCCAAGGCCACGATCTTCAGCCTGGACATGGGTTCGTTACTAGCGGGCACCCGCTATCGCGGCGATTTCGAGGAGCGGGTCAAACAAGTCATCAAGGAGCTGGAAAACCACGCCGGCGCCATCCTGTTCATCGATGAGATCCACACGGTGATCGGCGCGGGGGCCACCAGCGGCGGGGCCATGGACGCCTCGAACCTGCTTAAGCCGGCGCTCGCGTCGGGGACGCTCCGCTGCATGGGCTCCACCACGTACAAGGAATTCCGTCAGCACTTCGAAAAGGACCGCGCACTCGTCCGGCGTTTTCAAAAGATCGACGTCAACGAACCCTCAGTCGACGATGCGATTAAAATCCTCAAGGGACTGAAGACCTATTACGAGGACTTTCACAAGCTCAAATACACGACTGAAGGCCTCAAGGCCGCGGTCGAGCTATCCGCGAAATACATCACTGATCGCAAACTACCCGACAAAGCCATCGACGTGATAGACGAAGCAGGCGCCTCTCAAATGCTTCTCCCAGAGGGCAAGCGCAAAAAAGTCATCGGGATCAAGGAAATCGAGTCCGTGGTCTCCAAGATTGCCCGGATCCCGCCGAAGTCGGTCTCCAAATCGGACACCGAGTCGCTGCGGCAACTCGAAAGCGACCTGACCGGCGCGGTGTTCGGTCAGGCCGAGGCGATCAAGCAACTTTCGTCAGCGATGAAGATGGCTCGCGCCGGGCTAAGGGACGCCAACAAGCCCATCGGCAGCTATCTGTTTTCCGGGCCGACCGGCACGGGCAAGACGGAGACCGCCCGTCAGCTGGCTTCGACGCTCGGCATCGAGCTCCTCAGGTTCGACATGAGCGAATACATGGAGCGCCACACCGTCAGCCGTCTGATCGGGGCGCCTCCAGGCTATGTCGGCTTCGACCAGGGCGGCCTGCTGACCGACGCGGTCGACCAGCACCCGCATGCGGTCGTGCTGCTCGACGAAATCGAGAAAGCTCACCAGGACGTCTACAACATTCTGCTGCAAGTCATGGATCATGGCACGCTGACCGACGCCAATGGCAAAAAGGTCGATTTCAGGAACGTCATCCTGATCATGACCACCAATGCCGGGGCCGCTGACGCGCAGCGCAACTCCATCGGTTTCGGCCGCGGCAAAGTGCAGGGTGAGGACCAGGAGGCCATCAAGCGTCTGTTCACGCCGGAGTTCCGCAACCGTCTCGACGCCATCGTGGCCTTCAAGCCGCTAAGTCCCGAGGTCATTCGCCAAGTCGTCCAGAAATTCATCCTGCAACTCGAGGCGCAACTGGCCGACCGTCATGTCACAATCGAAACGTCGGATGCCGCTCTCGACTGGCTGGCGAAAAATGGCTTCGATGAACTCTATGGAGCGCGGCCGCTTGCCCGGGTCATCCAGGAGGAGATCAAGCGTCCTTTGGCCGACGACATCCTGTTCGGCCGTCTCGCCAAGGGTGGACACGTCAAAGTAGTGCTGGTCGACGGCAAATTGGCATTCGAGTTTGAACCGAAAGACTCGACGCCACCCGACGCGGTCGACGAGGCAGACGAAGAGGAACCCGCCCTCGTCTAATCCCCCGGAGAGGCCGCCTTGCAAACGGGTCTTACGGTTCAGGCGACCTCGGCCGCAATCTGCATCGCAAGGCTGGCCAATTCCTTCGCGTCGGCCATTTGGCCTTCCGCGTGTCGGCCGAGCGGCTGGCCTTTCCAACGTGGGATGATGTGGAAGTGAAGATGATACACGGTCTGGCCTGCCGCCGCGCCATTGAACTGCTCGACCATCACACCATCCGGCTTCAGCGCCTTGCAAACCGCGCGAACGGTCTTCCGCACGCTCGCCATGAGCACCGACAGCGAAGCGGGCTCGATATCCAGTAGATTGCGCGCCGGCGAGCTTTTATGGATTACCAGGACGTGACCGCGCGCCTGCGGAAATACGTCCATGAACGCCAAGGTTTCCTCGTCTTCGTAAACTTTGGCGCAGGGCATCTCACCGCGCACGATCTTTGCGAAGATATTGTCGCGGTCGTAGACGCCGTCTAGGCTCATGATCGACTACCGTTCCGTATTATGATCGCGGTCACTAACAAACCTCGGCGGACGAGAAAACCATGTCGGATCCCAATCTCACGGATCGCCAGCAGAAATGGTTCGCATCGGTGCGCGCCTCCTTGGAACGCGATTCCGGCCGAACCCTTGCCGAATGGGTCGAGATCGCGCGTGCCTGCCCCGAAACCAGCCATCGCGCACGACTTAAATGGTTCAAGGAAACGCACGGACTGCTGCAAAACCGCGCGTCGCAGGTGCTTGCGGAGGCTTTTCCTTCGACGATGGGCTGGGCGGAACCGAATGAACTCATCGATACATTGTGGAGCGACGCCCGGAGCCGAACCATCTTCGAGACGGTGCATGCCGCCGCCACAGCTCTGGGTGAAACGCGGCGCACGGCGCGAAAGAGTTATGTCGCCTGGTCGCGTCGTGTGCAATTTGCCGCGGCGCGGCCATTGAAAGATGGCCGACTGATGCTTGGTCTCGCCGTAACTCCCGACGTTTCGCCTAGACTCGACGCTTCGAGATCGGAGTCCTGGTCCGAGCGCCTCCGATCTCGTATCGCCCTTAGCGAACCGGCGGCCGTCGATGAATTGATCCGGTCGCTGTTGAAGCTCGCCTGGGACGGCGCCTGACGCAAAAAGGAAACTGTCGGTGAAATTTTCCGAATCCGCCACGAGATACGATGAGGTCGTTTCTGTTTAGGAAGCCGCCGTCTTCGTCGGTTTCGAAGATTAGGTCCTCACCCCACATTGCGCGATGCATGGCCAGCGGGTCGCCGAACAAGATCGTCGGGACCGCGATGGGGGAACCCTAAGGGGAGCTTTGGCTTAGGGGATAATGCAGCACGCGATCCCAGAAGAATATCTAGTCGACCACTATCCGAGCGAGCGAGAGCGAACGGCGGATGGCTGCCTACACCTGGTTGCCATTGGCTTCGCCGCTCTGGGAGCGGCTTGGCTGCTGGAGCGCGCGGAGATCGCCCACAGAGCGGGCCTCGTCGCCGCCGCGGGCCTATATGGCGCAGCCCTGATCTGCATGCTGGTTTTCTCCGCCATCTATAATCTAAGTCATGTTTCTCCGGCGCGGCCATTTCTCCGGCGGTTGGACGAAGCAGGAATATTCCTGATGATTGCCGGCTCATACACACCGTTCACGACCCAACGTCTCACCGGCGGCTGGGCGATCGGCATGACCGCCCTGGTTTGGGGCATCGCTTTCGCCGGCATCGTCGGCAAGCTGTGGTTTCCCAAATTGTCGGAACGGGTATGGACAGCGGTCTATGTATTGTTCGGTTGGGTCGCGGTGCTCGCTCTGGAACCATTCAGCCGCAATCTGTCGGTCGCGACATTGGTCCTGTTGGTGGCGGGCGGCGTTACCTATACGGCCGGCTCGTTGGTTTTCCTCAACGCCCGCCTGCCATTCAGGCGCGCCATTTGGCATGGATTCGTGTGCGCAGGCGCCGCTTTACATTTCGGCGCGATCGCAGGCGGAGTCGTGCTCGTCAGCTAGTTCGCAAGTGACGCAGCCTATCCGACTTCGCCTTTTCGAAATGGCGAATATTCCTCCGCCAGCCAATCCATTTCTCCTTGCACGGCGCGCATCTCTTCCTCGAGGAACCGCGCGACTGGCCCACGAAGGGCACGGTCGGCGATGTAGTGCGTGGAATATACCGGGCTTGGCATGTAGCCGCGGGCGATCTTGTGCTGGCCCTGCGCGCCCGCCTCGACACGGGCCAAGCCTCGTTCGATGGCGAATTCGATAGCCTGATAGTAGCACACCTCGAAATGGAGAAACGGTACGTCCTCCAGACAGCCCCAGTTGCGGCCGTATAAGCAATCGGATCCAATCAGATTGAGAGCGCCGGCGATCCAGCGGCCATTGCGCCGCGCCATCACAAGCAGAACCTCATTTGGCATCCGCTCGCCCAGTATCGAAAAGAAGCGTCGGTTTAGATATGGGCTCCCCCACTTGCGCGAGCCCGTATCCATATAAAACGCGAAGAATGCATCCCAGTGAGCCTCGGTCAGATCGCTCCCGGTGAGGCGCATGATATCCACCGCTGCGCCGGCCTCACGTCGTTCGCGACGGATTGTCTTGCGCCGGCCCGAGGATAGGGCGCCCAAGAAATCATCAAACCGCGCGTAGCCACCATTCAGCCAATGGTATTGCTGATTTTGGCGCTGCAGCATTCCCTGCTCGCCCATGAACAGCCATTCGTCCTGCGGCGGAAAATTGACTCCCAATGTCGACGCGCCGATTCGGTCGCACAGGGTCAAAGCGCCGCCCAATAGACGCTCACGCCCCATCCGGGCGTCGATGTCGGGGCGCACCATCAGGCGAGGTCCCGTGACAGGCGAGAACGGCGAGGCGCATACCAGCTTTGGGTAGTACCGGCCCCCTGCCCTCTCATAGGCATCTGCCCAGGCGTGATCAAAAATGTATTCACCTTGGCTGTGAGCCTTGAGGTAAAGCGGCATTACCGCCGCGACTTGGCCCGCCTGGTCCTCCACCGCCAGATGCTGTGGGCCCCAGCCTGTACGTTCAACCGCGCACCCCGACTGCTCGAGGCAGTCGAGAAAATCGTACGATACGAACGGGTTGGCCGGCCGGTCCAGTCCCGAAACGCAGTCGTTCCAGGCAACCTTGCCGATCTCCGCGATCCGACGGTGCACGCGAACCACGGCCTTCAGGCTCGTCACGCGGCGAAGCCCTCGAAAATCATGTTGTCGCAGTTGGCTTTGACGGCCGCCCACTGTTCCGGCGAGCGAACGGTCCAGCCAATGACTGGCATTCCTTCGCGCCGCAACGCCTCAGCCCGCTTACTGGGCAACATGTCGACGTCAAGCGCCAGAAAATGCGGTCGCGCAATGCTGACGTGTTTCAGCTCGGCAAACGTCTTGCGCAACTCAGGCGCCAGGTGACGAGCGTCGCCTCCCTGATAATTGTAACTGTTAAGACCTCGCAGGATCTTTGGGTGATGATCCGCGAACCAAGCGTGCGAATAGGGATTGAACCCAATCACACAGGTCGGGCCGTGATGGTCGATCAAGACCTCATGAACTCTGCGCTCAAGAAGACCAACCTCGCCAAACGGCGCCTTGAGCTCGATCAGCACCAGCGCTCGGTGGCCTACCAGGGTAAGCGCATCCGCCAGGGTTGGGATGGTTTCGTCGCCGCCGGCAAGGCGGGTCTCACAAAGATCAGTTGCGGTATGGTCGGCTACCCGTCCTTCGCGCCCGGTCATCCGCATGAGCGTAGCATCGTGGAAGACCACCGCCTCTCCATCCGCGCTCATCTGCACATCGAGTTCGACATTGTAACCCGCTGCGCAAGCCGCCTGCAGTGCCCCTAGGGAGTTTTCGGGATAGCCCTCCGGCGACCATAGACCGCGATGAGCGATCGGCGGGGTGAACAAATGGTTCCATGCCTCGCCAAACGAAGATGTCATGCGGTTTCGACCACCGCATCAATTTCAACGGCATAATTCAGCGGCAGACGGTACACTCCGACGGCCGATCGTGCATGCCGTCCAAGGTCCCCGAACACCGCGACCATCAGGTCGGAGCAACCATTGATGACCTTCGGAATATCGAAGAAGGCCGGACCGGCCTGAACGAAGCCGCCCAGCTTCACGATTTGGCGCACCCGACCAAGATCGTTCTCGCAGGCCGCATTGATCTGCGCCAACAGGTTCAGACCACACAGGTGCGCCGCTCGCACGCCGGCGGCCAGGTCGAGGTCCTCGCCGACCACCCCGCGCACTCCGCCGCCAGAATCCAATGAGACTTGTCCGGAGATATGGAGCAGCCCCTGGCAACGAACGAAGGGAACGTAGTTGGCCACCGGCGCAATCGGCGCCGGCAGATCCAGGCCCATGGCGGCCAGACGGGCTTGCGGTGTTTGCATGCGACAACTGTTAGCGCGGAGTTCGCCGCCAGAAAAGCAAAAGGCCCGGACGATGCGTCCGGGCCTTTTTCCTGAGCTGGCCGATCTTGGTGGCTTCGCCACCGACCAGACCAATTTTTCGCCGAGCGGCCCAGCAAGCCCGTTCAGTCGGGCGCGCGGACGAGGCGGCGGAAGGTCAGTGAGCCGATTGGACCCGTTCGACGAGCGCCGTGACGCGTTCGTTGATCGGCGCCACGGTTTCCTTCACCGAGGCGGCGACGGTTTCGCTCATGTGGGTGACTTCGGCCACGTAAGATTTCGAAGGCCGTCTTGGCAAAAGTGGTCTGCAATTCAATCGCTTCCTGGACACTCTTCGCAGCGGCCAAACTCTTGGCGGCGGCGACCTGGTCTTCCATCGCCTTCTTCGAATAGGCCATCGCACGGGCGCCCAGAACTCGGCCCCCTTGGTCGCCGCGGTCATCGACGCCACCAGCGCCTCGAGGTTCTTCTTCGAGTGAGCGTTCATTTCAGCGATCGCGCCGAGCGATTTCTCGAAGGAATCCTTGAAAGCCTTGTTGCCGGCCATCGTCATGTTGTCGAACGTCGTCTTCACGGTCTGCGGGCTCGTATCCATGTCATGTCTCCTAAAGTCGCCGGTTGGCGGACAGGTGGTTTGCGAGAGTGGTGATGCGCCACGCACAAAATCCGCCAGCGCCTTCGCTGCTCCAATCCCATGCTGCACCGCGATAGTCAATCGGTTTTTGTGCAGTGCAGCATTTTCACAAATTCGTGATCCGGCCTGTTTGGCTTGCCCTAGAGGAGTTCAGCCTCAACTAATGTTTACCTTCGCGCAACGTTGGTGATCGCATGGTATGCAGGCTTTCGTATGCACGTGACTCCAGAGCCCCGTGGTGATGAGTAGGAGACCGGTTGATGATTAAGGCCGTCCGCAGCTTTTGCGGCATGTTAGCGGCGATCGGCTTGACGATCGGCGGCATCGTCTCGCCCTGCGTCCTGCACGCGCAAAGCCCCTATGGTTATGAGCCCAAGAATACCGCGATCGTCATGGACGCTCGAACCGGCGAGGTTCTCTACAGCCTGCGCGGTGACAGTCTCCGCTATCCGGCGTCGGTCACCAAGGTGATGACCATGTACCTGGCCTTTGAGGCGCTGGCCGCCGGCCGCCTTCACCTTACCGATCAGGTCGTCGTGTCGCCGCTCGCCGCCGCCCAACCTCCTACCAAATTGGGTCTGAGAGCTGGAGAAACGATTAGTGTGGAGGACGCGATGCATGCCATGGCCGTGCATTCCGCCAACGACATGGCGGTCGCTCTCTCCGAGAAGATCGGCGGCACCGAGGCCAATTTCGCGGCCATGATGACTCTCAAGGCCCAGCAGATGGGTATGATCAACACGCGCTATGTCAATGCTAACGGACTTCCTGACAATCGGCAGGTCACCACAGCTCACGATCTGGCGATTCTGGCGAGGGCAGTGCTACGAGACTTTCCACAATATTATAATTTTTTTAGCCAGCAGCAATTTACTTACCGCGGCCGCACCTATGTCAACACCAACCGCTTGCTGGGCAAAATGCCGGGCGTCGATGGCCTTAAAACTGGGTTCACCAACGCAGCCGGTTTCAATTTGGCGGCCTCGGCGGTTCGCAACGGCAACCGGCTTATCGCCGTGGTCATGGGCAGTTCTTCGGGCGCGGCTCGCAATGCCGACGTCGAGGGACTTTTGCTGACCGGTTTCGACGTGGTGGAACGTCGCGAGCGGGGCGAACATCTTTTGATGACGCAGAACCTCTTCGAGCAGTCGCAGCCCGCGATGCTGTCGACGGCGGGATACGCCCACTATGGCCCCGCCGGTCAGGGCGACGAGGAAGACGATCCGATCGACGTTGTGCTGACCCGTTCAACTGCACACACCGCTCCGATGACCGTTTCGACATCCATGGCGGCGGCCAGGGTGAGCCGGACCGAGCCGAGAACCTGGTCAGTGCAGATCGGCCAGTTCCGAAGCCAACGTCAGGCCAGATCACAGGTAGAGACCGTTTCTCATAGATTCGCCTCTTTGTTCGACAACGCCGAGGGCACGGTCGACGGTCGGGGCCATGCTTTTCAGGCGAAATTCTCGGGCTTCAGCCAAGGAGCGGCGAAACAAGCGTGCACCGCCGTCCGCAGCCAGGGCGTCCCTTGCGAGGTGCGCGCGCCAGCCTGACCTATTTGGTCAGACGATCGCGTGCGGCGTTCAACTGCGCCGCCAAGCCTGCGGCGCCGCCCGCGTCAGGATGAACCCGCCGAATCAGCCGTCGGTAAGCCGCATCGACCTCGGCCCTACTAGCCTCTGGCCCAACACCCAGCATTGAACGCGCCGCGGCTGCGCTCATCTGCTCGTTCTCGTCATTGTTTGTGCGGCGCACCGAACCGCCGAGCCAAATCGAGAGACCCACCAGGACGAGGCTGAAAATCCAGGAGCCCCGCACGCCCATTGCGACAGCGCCGACGGCGGCCAGAACCGCGATGATCGCCCTGACAACGCGCAAGAGCCGTGGCCGACTGAACGGTAGAGCCCGAGATGGCTGGCGACCGAGCCAGACCAGAACCGCCAGCAGCGCCAGTCCGAGCGCCGCGAAGGTCACTCGGCGGCCAGCGAAGCTTCAACCGTTTCAATCAATCCCAATTCCTGAAGCATCATCCTAAGCTCCTGGCGCGCGGCGACATGGCTGAGCGACACCTGCACCGGCCGGACCGATCGCGACAAGTCGGAAATGGTCAGACCGAACGGAAACATTTCACGGTAGATCACTCGATCTCGCAGGCCCGCCATCGGTCGGAAGCCCACTCGCTTTGCCAGCACCGCCAGCTTTTCATCGACCCGACGACGATTGCGCACCGCGGTAGACGCGAGACGGTTTCTCAGCACGACCCAGTCGATCACGCCTTCCCGCCGCGCCGCCTTGCCCTTGCGGGCCTCCCAGACAGTGAGTGCATAGAGGCTCGGCCGGATCACTTCGAGGCTTACTGGATCCACATGGCCGAGGACGTCGAAGTCGACGAAGCTATCGTTCATCGGCGTGACGATCAGATTGGCGCGGCCATGGGCGGCGCGCGCGAGCTCAGTGTCGGCCCCTGGCGTGTCGATCAAAACGAAGTCAGCCGGTTGTGCCATGGCCGCGTCGAGATCCGCCAGGGTCTTCACGTCGGTTATCGACACTGGCTGTGGCAGGCGGGCGGAGTTCGCGTTCAGCCAGGCGGCCCGGTTCGCGAAAAAATGGCCCATGGTCTGCTGGCGAGTGTCCAGGTCGATGGCCACGATGCGCGCGCCTTCGTGCAGCAAGGCCGTGACGAGGTGAACCGCGACGGTGGACTTTCCCGCACCACCCTTCTCATTGCCCACCACGATAACGTAAGCATTCGACATCCGACGACGTTCCAGCAGCACCGCCCCAACTCTCCGGGGCCCCTCACTCGCCCTGCTGATTGCGGCAACCCAGGCAGGCGCGCAAGGGTCTGCCATGGGAGGTAGACCATAGGCCTCGTTTTCTGCATAAGCCCGACGATGGAAGGCCATCGATAAATCGCCTGCGCATCGTGCGCACCAGATCCGAATTGCGGCATTGCGTTGCGGAATGGCGATCACAGGGGAAGTCCGTTGCGCTGACGCCGACCATGGGTGCGCTGCACGCCGGGCATCTTTCGCTGATCCGCCTGGCTGGACACAACGCCGACAAGGTCATCGCAAGCGTTTTCGTCAATCCGGCTCAATTCGCGCCGAATGAGGACTTCGCAGCCTATCCCCGCGATCAGGTCCGCGACGCCGACATGCTGGCCGACGCGGGCTGCGACCTCATGTATGCCCCCGACGTCAGCGAAGTTTATCCGCGGGATTTTGCAACCACCGTCATCGTGGAGGGCGTATCCGCCGGCATGGAAGGCGATGTGAGGCCCACGCATTTTGCCGGGGTCGCAACCGTGGTGGCGAAGCTCCTCATCCAGGCCGCGGCGGATATCGCCGTATTCGGCGAAAAGGACTATCAGCAGCTCCAGGTCATTCGCCGCCTGACACGCGACCTGGACCTTCCTACCCAAATCGTAGCCAGTCCAATCGTACGGGACACGGACGGCTTGGCTCTCTCCTCGCGCAACGCCTATCTCTCGGCTTCACAGCGGGCGATCGCACCCCGCCTTTACCGGACACTGCTGGAAACGGCTGGCGCGATCGCCAGCGGGGAGCGGGTCGACACAGCTGAAAACGCGGCTCGCGAACGACTTATCGGCGCGGGTTTCGACGCCGTCGACTACGTGGAAGTCCGCGATCCAGAGTCGCTTCGGCGAATCGGCCCAGGCGCCCTCACCACCCCAGCAAGACTGCTGGCGGTCGCGCGACTTGGGTCGGCGCGTCTACTCGACAATATCGCGATCGAACCCGCCGACTGATCGGCGAACTCTCACCATGCCCCGGCTTCTCGCAGTCGCTTGGCCAACTCCGGCGGCAGCGGCTCGCATCCCGACCCGTCGCGCAGGTCGGGAGGCGCATCCGCGGCGGGGAGGTAGCGCCAACCCTGGAAGGCCCGGCGCGGGGTCGGGATCACCAGCACGACGTCCTGGTCGAGAGTGATTTCACAGAAACTGCCGGCGCCGTGCCCGACGGTTTCCACCGCGAGGATGCGCTGGCGGGACAACACCGAGCCCCGATATACTCGATACAAAGATCCGCCATTCACGAGTTCGGCGGCGCGCTTGGGCGTCTGACGAGTGCGGAGCTTCCACGGGTCGGACGCCGTGGCCGACTCACGCCGCCATGCGAGCAGTTCGTCAACGGTGTCGCAGCCGACGCAAAGCTTTATCAGATGCAGCGGCATCGCCATCGACCACGCCAAGCCGATCCCGTCGGGGCGGCGCCACGCCTCACGTCCCTGGCTCGAGGCGCGCCAGCACAGTTCCCTCGGTCACCTGCGCGCCCTCGGCGATCGAAGTTTCGACCACCACGCCGTCGAACGGGGCCGTGAGCGCATGCTCCATCTTCATGGCTTCGAGCACCACCATCGTCTGGCCGGCCGTCACGGAATCGCCTGCGCCTACCGCCAGCTTGGCGACCCTGCCGGGCATTGGCGCCCGGATCATTCCGTCTCCGACCGCCGTCGCGGCCAACGCTTCGGGCGGCTGGGCCGACAAGGTGTGGGCATATCCCTCGGCGAAGAAAATTACATCCCGATTTGGATCGATGGTGAATTGGGTCGAGCCTGTGAAATCGAGCGCGACCTGTCGGGGCCGCCCGTCGATGTAGACCCATGAGGTCAAGGCGGATGAGGCGTTGAGCCGAAACCCCATCGCTCCTCTGACGGCGCTCCAGGGTGAAGCATCACCGTCCCGGTCGCGCGAGAGGGCTGCTCCCGCGCTGGCGGGCACGACTGGCGACGCCTCGGAGATCAGCGCTTCGAGGTGTTGCTCTATAAAACTGGTGTCGATGCTTCCGGCGACGAAATCGGGGTGATCGGCGCAACGGGCCAGAAAGCCGGCGTTGGTTTTGACCGGCCAAACCTCGATTCCGGCGCAGGTTTTCGCCAGCGCCGCGGCTGCGGCCTCGCGCGTCTCGCGATGCACGATCAGCTTGGCGATCATCGGATCGTAAAACGGCGTCAACACATCGCCACGTTCAAACCCCGAGTCGATGCGAGCGTCGGTCGGCAGGACAAAGTGGGTCAGTTGCCCGGTCGAAGGCAGAAACCCGGACCCGGGATCCTCAGCGTAAAGCCGTGCCTCGATCGCATGACCGTGCATCGAGATTTGCGACTGAACCAGCGGCAAGGGCTCGGCGCACGCCACGCGAAACTGCCATTCGACCAGATCCAGGCCTGTTATCGCTTCGGTGACCGGGTGCTCGACCTGCAGGCGCGTGTTCATCTCCATGAACCAGATGCGGTCGGCGCGAAGCCCGTCCGCTACATCGGCGATGAATTCCACGGTGCCGGCGCCCTGATATCCGACGGCTTCGCCGGCGCGAACCGCCGTGGCGCACAGCGCAGTGCGCGTCGCCTCGTCCATCCCAGGCGCGGGAGCTTCCTCGATCACCTTCTGGTGTCGGCGCTGCAAGGAACAGTCCCTCTCGAATAGATGAACGACGTGGCCATGCGAATCGCCAAAAAGCTGCACCTCGATGTGTCGCGGCTGCACGATGCATTTTTCGAGCAGCACCCGGTCGTCACCGAATGAAGACGCCCCCTCGCGTTTGGCTGCCGACAGGGCGGCGGCAAAATCTTCCGCGCGGTCGACGCGGCGCATACCCTTGCCACCACCACCTGCGACAGCCTTGATCAACACCGGCCAGCCGATGGCTTCGGCCTCGAGCGCGAGCCTTTGCGGCGACTGGTCCTCGCCAAGGTAACCGGGGGTAACCGGAACACCGGCCTGTCGCATCAGGCGCTTGGCGGCGTCCTTGAGTCCCATGGCTCGGATCGCGGAAGGCGGCGGACCGACCCAGATGAAACCGGCTGCAGTCACCTGTTCGGCGAACAGGGCGTTCTCAGACAGGAAGCCATAGCCGGGATGGATGGCTTCCGCACCGGTATCGCAGGCGGCCTGCAAGATCCTTTCGGCGACCAGATAGCTTTCGCGAGCCGGCGCCGGTCCGATCAAGACCGCCGCATCTGCCTCGCGCACATGGGCGGCGCCCGCATCGGCCTCCGAATAGACCGCGACTGTGCGCATCTCGAGCCGCCGCGCCGTGCGCATGATCCGCCGAGCGATCTCGCCTCGATTGGCGACCAGTACCGATTTGGCCAAACCCATGTTCAACCGCCCAAGCCAGTGGCCGAGCTGATCAATTCGCCCAACCGGGGCGGCGGCGAGCGATAAACGCAGCGACGCCTTCACGCCCCTCCTCGCCAACTCGCGCCCGAGCGATGCGGCGGGCCGTGTCTTCCATCAGGCCATGGTCGATGGCGCGTCCCATCACGGCGTCGACCAGGCGTTTGGACTCGGCCACCGCGCCGGGAGCGCAGGCCATCGCCAACTCCGCAATCCGCTCCGCGGCGGCGGCGAGTGCGGTTTCGTCCTCCACGACCTCGTCGATCAGCCCGATTTCGCGCGCCTGTTCGGCATCGAATGACCGGGCGCTCGCGAACAGACCGCGAGCCCGGCGCGGGCCGATGGCGGCGACCACATAGGGGCTTATGGTGGCCGCGATCAGGCCGAGTTTCACCTCGGAAAACGAGAAGCGCGCGCTGCGGGTGGCGACGGCGATATCGCACGCCGCCGCTAGCCCCGCGCCGCCGCCGAATGCTCCCCCCTGGACCAGGGCCACCGTCAAGAAAGGCAGATCGTGCAAGTGTTTCAGCATGATGGACATCTGCATGGCGTCGTCACGATTGTCGGATTCGCTGAGTTCGGCGGCATCGCGCATCCATTCCAGGTCTGCACCGGCAGAGAAATTACCGCCAGCCCCAGACAGGAACACGACCCGCACGCCATCTGCGCCCTCCAGCGTCTCGAAAGCCTGCTTGAGCGCAGCGATCACCTCACTATTGAAGGCGTTTTTCTTTTCCGGCCGATTGATCGTCACCGTCGCCACGCCCTCGGCGGTGGCGTCGATCTTTACCAGCGTTGATTCGGTCTCGGTGTCGAAACCCTCGACGAACGGATCGGCAATCGGATTGGTCATGGCCGATCTTGTAGCCAAGATTGGCGACAGCCGCCAATCCCCACCGGCTTTCGGCGAAAGCTTCACATTCGGAAGACGCCGAACCTGGTTGCCCCTATCGACGCGTTCAGACTGGCGCTGATCGCCAAACCAAGGACGTCGCGCGTCTGCACCGGATCGATGATCCCGTCGTCCCACAAGCGTGCTGTCGCATGGTAGGGATCACCCTCCAGTTCGTAGCGCTCGCGAATAGGCGCCTTGAACTCGTCCTCGGCATCCCGCGTCCAGTTCTCGCCTCGCGCCTCCAGGCCGTCACGCCGAATAGTCGCCAGCACGCTTGCGGCCTGTTCGCCCCCCATGACGCTGATCCGGCTATTGGGCCAAGTGAACAGAAACCGCGGACTGTAGGCGCGGCCACACATCCCATAGTTGCCCGCGCCGAACGAACCGCCGATGATCACCGTGAACTTGGGGACCTCCGCCGAGGCCACCGCCGTGACCAGCTTGGCCCCGTCCTTGGCGATGCCTCCGGCCTCGTACTTTCCGCCCACCATGAAGCCGGAAATGTTCTGCAGGAAAATCAGTGGAATTCCCCTCTGGCAGGCCAGTTCGATAAAGTGGGCGCCTTTGACCGCACTTTCCGAGAACAACACGCCGTTATTTGCCAGGATGGCCACGGGATAGCCCCACAGGCGCGAGAAGCCGCACACCAGGGTCTGGCCGTACAGGGCTTTGAATTCGTCGAAACGCGAGCCATCAACCAGTCGCGCGATCACCTCGCGAACCTCATACGGCGCTCGCACATCGATAGGAATGATTCCGTAGAGATCGTGCGGGTCGTGAGCCGGCGGCTCGGGTTCGGCGACGTCCATGTCGAAACGCTTGGTAGTGTTCAGGTTACCGACGATGCTGCGCACGATCTGCAGGGCATGCTCGTCGTCCACCGCAACGTGATCGACGACCCCAGATCGACGACCATGGGTGTCGGCGCCGCCCAGTTCCTCGGCGCTGATCACTTCGCCAGTGGCCGCTTTCACCAACGGCGGACCACCAAGAAATATTGTCCCCTGCCCTCTCACGATGATCGTCTCGTCGCTCATCGCCGGGACGTAGGCGCCACCGGCGGTACAGGAGCCCATCACACAAGCAATCTGGCTGATGCCGAGGCTGCTCATCCGCGCCTGATTGAAAAAAATTCGTCCAAAATGGTCCCGGTCTGGAAACACATCGGCCTGGTAAGGCAGATTCGCCCCGCCACTATCGACCAGATAGACGCAGGCTAGGCGGTTCTGCGAGGCGATCTCTTGCGCCCGCAGATGTTTCTTCACGGTCATTGGATAATATGCGCCACCCTTCACGGTTGCGTCGTTGGCGACGATCATCACCTCCCGGCCGCTCACCCGCCCGACGCCGCAAATAATTCCCGCGCCTGGCGCCTCTCCGTCGTAGAGGTCACATGCCGCAAGCTGGCCGATTTCCAGAAATGGGGACCCGAGGTCCAGAAGACGTTCGACGCGTTCCCGGGGCAGCAGCTTGCCCCGCGCGACATGCCGCTCGCGCACCGTAGGCGGCCCGCCGAGCGCCATTTGCCCTACCTTGTCTCGCAACTGCACCGCCAGCGCGCGATTTACGGCATCGTTGCGCCGGTAGATGTCGGAAAGGGGATCGACGGCTGTGGTAAGCTTGGGCATCTCAAACCCATATACTTCCGGCTCGATAGGGGGAAGAATCCGGCCACACACCTCACGTTTGCGCGGAATGCCCCACGGCGGATGGTCCGACACCGTGATCAGAGCCGATCCG
The DNA here is from genome assembly GCA_963828365.1 of uncultured Alphaproteobacteria bacterium. Taxonomy (GTDB): domain Bacteria; phylum Pseudomonadota; class Alphaproteobacteria; order Caulobacterales; family Caulobacteraceae; genus Acaudatibacter. The sequence goes on from CAWHEE010000029.1 coordinate 48,382, forward strand.
CCCCCTGTGGGTTCCACCGCCCGACCCGCTGACCGGATTGTCGACCCGACCAGCGACACTTTCCTGGATCGGACCGTTGCCGCATAGCTCGCCTCATGTGGTTTCTTCTGCTCCTTGCCGGAGTTTGGGCCGGCGCTCAGAATGCTTTGGCCGGCGGTGGCTCATTCGTCACTCTGCCCACACTCATTCTCTCGGGTCTCGATGCGCGGGCCGCCAACATAACCTCAACGATTGCTTTGTTTCCAGGCCAGGTGACGACTGGTTTGGCAGGACGTTCATTAATATCAAACACCAAAAATCTGTCTTTCCGTTTTCTTTTAATCATCAGCTTGATGGGTGGAATTTTAGGAGGCCTGTTGTTATTGGCCACACCCCCGAGTTTTTTTGCCAGGCTCGTGCCGTGGCTGGTCCTTTTCGCAACCTCTATGTTCGCGTGGGGCAGTTTCAGTCGCAAACCGATTTCGGCTGAAGCCGGACTTGGACCGTTCGGCGCCGGACTGGTCCAATTCGCTATTGCGATCTACGGCGGTTACTTTGGTGGCGGCATCGGTTTTTTAATGTTGGCGGCGCTGACCGTCGCGGGCTTGGATGTCCGCTCGGCAGGGGCGACCAAGAATGTTCTCGCTGCAGCGATGAACGCCTCGGCGGTGGCCATATTCGTCTTTTCGCGCGACGTTCACTGGCTGCACGCAATCGTTCTTGGCATCGGCGCCATCTTTGGTGGCCTGTTCGGCGCCTGGGCCCTCAAGCGGATAGACACCCGTCTTTTGCGGGTTGGCGTCATCGTGCTCGGCGCCGCCCTGACGGTTGCTTTATTCTGGCGCTCCCGATGAGCGGCGGCGGCGCAATGAAACCGCCGTCGCCGTCGTCGTGAAAGGTCTTCGCAGCCTGACTATTTGCTCGCCGCTTCCGTAGCTGCTGGAGCTTTGGTCTTTTTTGCAGGCTTGGGACTAGGCGTTTCAGCCGTCTTAATTGGCGACTTCGCTGCCTTGGCTGTCGACTTCGCATGGGTGACGTCAGGTTCCGGCGCGGCTTCGACGACCGTATCCGCCGCCTTGCGGCCACCGGAACCGAGCCCCATGCTTTTGGCCAACGCCGAGCGGGTCGCGGAATAGTTCGGGGCGACCATCGGATGATCCGCCTTCAGGCCCCATTTCTGGATATAGGCATGAGGAGTCAAGTTGTGCTCTGTCCCCAGGTGTCGCTTCAACGATTTGAACTTCGCGCCGCACTCGGCACAAAAAACCGCATCGGCAGTCACAAGTTTACGCAAGGATATGGCAGGCTCTTGTGGCTCAGCTGGAGCGGGACTTACTGTTCCGCTCAACGCGGAGCGTACCGACGCTATCAATGCGGGGATTTCGCTGGGTGACAAGCGATTATTACTCGCGAACGCCGAAACGATGCGGGCCGACAACGCGGTGACGGAAGGAATTGTTGATTCGGACAAGCGCAGATTCTCCTGGGTTGATCAAGGCTCGTTTGATAAACCTCGTTTACGCAACTTTCTAGTCCCCCCGAAATTCGATTCGACCAAGCATCTGCACGTCGGGTTTGGCTTAACTTTTGTCAATCGGACCGATCAGGAAGGAGTGGAGCTACAGCGACATCCGGTAGCGTCCCGACGACTGACCTGCGCTGCGGGTTGTCAGTCGTTTTCGACAATTTCCATGACCGACAATCTGACGACATAATATTTTGGCTTGATTTCCAGTGGCTTTGGAAACGTTGGATCAGCCGATTGGCACTCACCTCACCACTGAGGCGTCTTCGAGAGTCGGCCCCGTTCAGGCATCGTCAAAGGCCGCTCGCTAATTTATCATTGATCGGTCTAGACTGATCAATGTTTACGGCAAATTTGTCAATTGATTTTAGTTCATATTTCCACAATTAACCATCCTGTTGTAAACAAAAGATCGCCTTACCTATTATCATTAAAAACAGTTCTAATTTAACAAATATCTTAATATTAATTATATTTAAATTATAGATCGACTATAGAAGTGTTACGGTTGTGGGTCGCAACATTGTTTTGGTCGTTAGCCCACATTTACCTGCTAAACTACATAAATACTATAAACTCTTGCTTCTATTTTCAACGGATTTATTCGAATAGATTTCGTGAACCGCTGTGAGCGCTAAGCCGAAGTCGGTTCGATCTTGCTGTCGATTCAGCGATGCGGGCACGGGGCGTAGGCGTTAAACTGCAAAAACCGTGACGCAATCAAACGATTTCGAAAAGCTGAACGCTCTGCAGAAGCTGTTCCGTCGGGCGCTGGCGGTCGGTGACGCGCTCTGCTTCTCACTGCCAGGTGGCATGCCGCTGTTCCTTGCAGGTGAGCCCGCTGATCAGCTGTTCCTGTTGCGCGCGGGCAGGCTGGCTGTCGTCGCGAAGGGACATGGTGGGGAAACCCGCTCTCTGGGTCTCGTTAGGGCGGGCGAGCCGGTCGGCGAGATGGCGATGGTGGCGGCAGAGGCTCATTCGGCCGACGTAATTGCCCTGCGCGATTGCGAAATCATCGCCCTGCCCCGTGACGCCTTTTTCAAGGCGGTGGCAAACGATCCCGCTCTCATGACGGAATTGGCCCGGCTGATCATCGCCCGCGCACGACAGAGTGGCAACGGCCAGATGCTTGGCGAACCCTCGGTATTCGGCTTCATCGCCGCGGATATCGGCCCTCGGATCCGACCCTTCACGGAAAATGTCGCCGGCGCGATACGGGCACTCGGGTATTCAGTGACCGTCATCGGCGCGGAAGCCAAATCGGCGCCGACCGAATGGTTTTCAAATGTCGCCCACGTCCACGATTTTGTACTTTATGTCGCGGAGATCGAAGAGACGGCGTGGCGCACGCTCGTAAGTCGTCAGGTGGACCGCCTCTTCCGTCTCGCACGCGGCGGTTATCCTCCGCCAAAAATGCTGGAGCCCGGGCTTTGCACCGCGCTTCAGACCCAGGGGCTGGTCGACCTGGTTCTCATGCAAGACGCCTTCTGCGGCACGCCACGCGGATCGGCGGCCTGGAGCATGGCGCTGAAACCGTCCCGCCTGTTTCATATGCGGGACGGTAACCGCAGCGATGTCGCCCGCTTCGCCCGCGTGCTCACCGGTCAAGCAGTCGGTCTGGTGCTGTCCGGGGGCGCGGCCAGGGCGTATGCGCATATTGGCGCCATTCGGGTGCTGCGCGCCCAGGGCGTGCCGATCGATTTCGTCGGCGGCGTATCGATGGGTGCGGTTATCGGTCTCGGTCTTGCCATGGGCTGGGAGACCCCGGAGTTGGAGCGCCGTATTCGGGCCGCGTTCGTGGACAGCAGTCCACTCGCCGATATCGCCTTTCCTCTCACTGCCATGACCCACGGGCGCAAAGTGAGAGAGCGGCTCGCCGAGCACTTTGGAGACCGCCAGATTTGCGACCTGTGGCTTCCGTTTTTTTGTGTCTCGGCCAATCTGACCACCGGCGCCTGCCAAATTCATCGACATGGGTTAGCCCGCGAAGCGGTCCGGGCATCCCTGTCGCTACCAGGCGTACTTCCCCCCGTGGTGGACGCCGGCAATGTGCTGGTCGATGGCGCCGTGATGAACAACTATCCCGCCGACATCATGCGCTCAATTCAGACCGGGCCGATCGTCGGGGTCGACGTGAGTCGCGGCCGAAGCGTCGACGCTGACGACCTTATGGACCCCCCGACACTATGGCGCTGGTTGATCAGCGGGGCGTGGCAGCGCGGACCGCCGATCGTGTCTCTGTTGATGCGAGCCGCCACGGTGACAACCGGCCGAGACCTGGCAGCCGCGCACGCGGCGACCGACCTCCTCATTCTGCCGATGGTCGACGATATCGAAATTCGCGACTGGCGGAACTACGCCCCGGCGGTCGCCGCAGGTGAACAGGCCGCCCACACCGCGTTGAACAGCCTGTCGAGCCCAGTCGTCGACCTACGGAGACGCGCCACCTTGGAGGAGCGAACGGGCATGGCGGGTTGAAGGACCGGAGCGATGAAACGTTCGGGGCCGACATCTGCGGATATCCCGGACATGGGCGACCAACTCCACCTCCCCCACCCAATTTGTAGTAGACCCACAGGGTGAAGTCGCCAAATCGATCAAAACAGCAACGCCTGCCGTTGACGAAGCCGGCCAGTCATAGCCGCCGCGATTTCATCGTCTCGCCAGCCAACGCCACCGCGTTCGACACGATCGAAGCATGGCCGAGTTGGCCCGGCGGCCGACTTGCGCTTATCGGCCCGGCCGGGTCCGGCAAGAGCCACCTCGCTCGCTTGTGGGCCCACCGCGCGGGCGCCCATACGCTGACACCAGGCGATACAGATGTTTCCAGCCTGCCTGGGCGCGCCGTTCTCTTTGAAGACGCCGATCGCCACTCGGCAGACGAATTGCTTTTCCACCTGATCAACATGGCTGACGCCGGCTCCAGCCTGCTGCTGACCGGCCGTTCGCCACCTGCGATCTGGGCGACGCAGTTACCGGATCTGCGATCCCGATTGAACTCGCTGATGGTGGCCACGCTGTTGCCGCCGGATGACGCCATTCTGGAAGGCGTGCTTCGCAAATTCTTCGAGCAGCGAAGCATTCTCCCGTCCGACGAGGTCTTGGCCTATCTTCTGAAACGGATCGAGCGGTCAATTCCGGCGGCATGGGACGTCGTGGCCCGTATCGACGATCGGGCCGGCGCCGATCGACGCGAGATCACCCGCCCCCTCGCGCGCGAGGTATTGGAGGAAGGCAAATCGCTGTCCGGTGTCATCGAATGATCCTTGCCGCCGGCAGTCGGCTGCGCCAAAACTCGCCGGCCATCCGCCTGGACGTCGCACTGATCGCCCGATGACCGAAGTCTCGAACGAAGCCGATCTGGCGAGAAACGCGTCCGCGCCTGCCGATGCAGAGATCGCGGGCGCAATGGCCAAGTCGCCGGAGCGGTTCTTCAATCGCGAAATCTCCTGGCTCGCCTTCAACAGGCTCGTACTCGAAGAAGCCGGCAATCCGCGGCATCCACTTCTGGAGCGCGTGCGGTTCCTGTCGATCTCCGCCAATAACCTCGATGAATTCTACATGGTCCGTGTCGCGGGCCTGAAGGGTCAGGTGCGGGAAAGCGTGCGCGTCTTGAGCCAGGATGGCCTGACGGCGGCGCAGCAATTGCGTAGGGTGAATGCGGAAGCCAATCGGCTGATGGCGCACCAGCAACGCCTGTGGCTGGAGTTACGGGCCGAACTGGCTTCCCAGGGACTGAAGCTACTGGACGTGCGCGACGTAACGCACGCCGATCGCACGGCGGCGGAGGCGATCTTTTCGGCCAGCATACTGCCGGTCCTGACACCGCTGGCGATTGATCCGGCGCATCCATTTCCCTTCATACCCAACCTGGGCTTCGCACTGGCCTTGAAACTCAGAAGGCGCCTCGACAACAAGGAGGTCTACGCCTTGTTGCCGGTGCCGACCCAGGTGGCCAGATTTTGGGAACTGCCGGTCATCACCCAAGGCCGGCGCAAAATCAGCGACGGTTTCTGGCGCTCGAAACCTTCCTGTTGCTGTTCCTGGACAAGCTGTTTCCCGGCTGCAAAGTCGACGGGCACGGATTGTTTCGCCTCATTCGCGACTCGGATGTCGAGATCGAGGAGGAGGCGGAGGATCTGGTGCGCGAGTTCGAGGCCCGCCTGAAGCGTCGCCGCCTGGGCGAGGTGGTGAGAGTGAAAATCCAGGCGTCTATGCCGGACGACTTGCGGGAGTTCATCCTGGAGGGTCTGCGCGCCGGCGCTCAAGACGTCGTGCGTATGGACGGACAACTCGGATTGGCGCAGCTGGCTCAGTTGATTCCGGCGGATCGGCAAGACCTGAAATTTCCCTCCTTCCAGCCGCGTTTTCCCGAACGCATCCGCGACCACGGCGGCGATTGTTTCGCCGCCATCAGAGAAAAGGACATTCTGGTCCATCATCCTTTCGAGAGCTTCGATGTGGTCGTTCAGTTTCTGCTTCAGGCGGCTCGCGACCCCAACGTGCTGGCGATCAAACAGACCCTATACCGGACATCCAAGGACAGTCCGATTGTCGCCGCTCTGATCGAGGCAGCGGAAAACGGGAAAAATGTCGTCGCGCTTGTCGAGATCAAGGCGCGGTTCGATGAAGAAGCCAATCTCAAGTGGGCCCGAGACCTCGAACGTGCCGGCGTCTATGTGGTATTCGGGTTTGTCGAGTACAAGACCCACGCGAAACTATCGTTGGTCGTCAGGCGAGAGGGTGATTCTCTGCGCACATACTGCCATTACGGGACGGGAAATTACCACCCCGTCACCGCAAAGATTTATACCGATCTGTCATTGTTTACGACCGACCCGGCCCTTGGTCGAGATTCGGGCCGATTATTCAACTATATTACAGGCTATGCTCAGCCGCAATCACTCGAGAAGCTGGCCTATTCACCCGTTACCCTGAAGGCTCAGCTGGTGCGCCTGATCGAAGCCGAGGCGGCCAACGCCCGCCTTGGTAAGCCGGCGGCGATCTGGGCCAAGATGAACGCGCTGGTGGACCCGGAGATCATCGACGCCCTGTACGCGGCCAGTAGCGCCGGCGTCGCTATCGATATGGTCGTGCGTGGAATTTGTTGTCTGCGTCCAGGCATTCCAGGGTTATCGGAAAACATTCGAGTCAAGAGTATCATCGGTCGCTTTCTGGAACATGCTCGGATCGTGGCCTTCGCCAACGGCAAGCCGATGCCTTCCACCGAGGCTCGCGTCTTCATCAGCTCCGCGGACTGGATGCCTCGGAATCTCGACCGCCGTGTCGAAGTGATGACCCCGGTCGAGAACCCGACGGTTCACCAGCAGGTCCTACAACAGATCATGGTCGCGAACCTCAACGACGAGGCGCAGAGCTGGCTTTTGGACGCCAACGGAGCATACCACCGAGCGGCCGGCTGGAACCGCAAGGGCGCGTTTTCCGCCCACGAGTATTTCATGACCAACCCCTCGTTGTCCGGGCGTGGCCATAAGGTCAAGGATTTGCCCCGCGCGTTCGAACATGTCGGCCCAAAGCGATAGGCCCAGCCAGGCGGATGCCGCCGTCATAGACGTCGGCTCCAATTCTGTCCGCCTTGTGCTTTACCAACTCGAACGGCGGGCGTTCTGGACCGTATTCAATGAAAAGGTGCTGGCGGGGTTGGGCCGAGACTTGGCCTCCACGGGTCGACTGTCGCCCGACGGCGTTGCCGCGGCTTTGACCGCCCTCAGGCGTTTTCGCGCCTTGTTGGACGCCAGCCGACCGACCCGGATATTCGTCGCCGCCACCGCCGCGGTGCGCGAGGCGGTCGACGGCCCCGCGTTCGCGCGACGTGTGCAAGACGAGAGCGGACTGATTTTGCGGGTGCTGACCGGCGAAGAGGAAGCCCGCTACGGCGCCTTGGGCGTCATATCCGGAGCTCCGAAGTTCGAGAGGACTGGTCGGCGACCTCGGAGGCGCCAGCCTCGAGCTGGTCCGACTGAAGGACGGTGGATCAACTCACGGCGTCACCCTGCCACTAGGGCCGTTCTCGTTCGGCGATGGCGGACGATTTGACGCCGGGCGGGTTCGAACAACCGCAAACCGTTTGTTGGAGCCGATAGCAGGCACGCACACAGCCCATACCCTGAACGCAGTCGGCGGCGCCTGGCGAAATCTCGCGCTGCTCCACATGCGCATTTCCGACTATCCGCTATCGATCATTCATCAATATGAAATCGGACGGCGCGACGCCCTGGGCGCCGCCCGATTCATCGCCCAATTGTCGAAGACTTCGCTCGATCGCATCGACGGATTGTCCCGTCGTCGTCTGGAATCCTTGCCGCACGCCGCCGTGGTTCTCGAAACGCTGGTCGAACGATTGAATATTCAGACTGTGGTGATGTCGGCCTATGGCCTGCGCGAGGGCTTGCTGTTCGAAACTCTGAGCGCGGACCAAAGGGCCCGCGATCCTCTCGTGGAAGGTTGCGCCGAACTGGGGGCGCGTGGCGACGTGGCCCAGGCGCTCGGCGAAGCTCTCGGAGCGTGGCTCGGGCCCGCCTTTGAAAAACTGGAGCCGGCGTTCGAAGGCCGTGACGCGATCTTGTTGTCAGCCGCCTGTCGACTGGCAGACCTGGGAGCACACCTGCATCCGGACCATCGGGCCCAGTTGGTGTTCGATCAGGTGCTGCGGGCCCCCATCGCGGGCCAGTCCCACCCGGAAAGGGTATTTTTGGCCTGCGCCGCTTTCGCCCGGCATTCGGCGAGCCCGACCATGCCGGAGGCCCAGCTAATCGGCCGCCTGCTCAGCCCGGAACGACTGCAACGCTCCCGTGCCCTCGGCGCCGCGATCCGCCTTGGATGCGATTTGTCTGGACGAAGTCCCGAGCTCCTGTCTCACGCCCGTTTGGAAATGAAGACGAGCAGCCTGGTTCTGCAGGCCGAGCCTCGCTGGGCGCCGCTGCTGTTCGGCGAACAGACCAGCAAACGCGCCGCCACGCTGGCTGGGCTGCTCGGACGCGAACTGCGTATGCGGACCGCTTCGGGCGAGCAGACGCCCCGGTCACCGGATCCGCAACTGATCAGATACTGACCGACCGAGCTCAGGAGCGCGGCGTTCTTCGGACGGGCGCGACCTTGACCCTCGCTCCATCCAGGACGAGCGCCAGTTCGCCTCTCTTGAGACTGCAGCGCATCCTCGCCGAACGCCTCGCGCCGCCAGCCGTGCAGTGCCGGCGTTTCGGCCTCGTCATCAGCCGCGATCTTCTCCAGATCGGACACGGTTGCGATGAGCTTGGCGGCGACCCCCGCGTCCTCCGCCCTGGCCTTCAGGAGCACCTTCAACAGCTCGACCACAGCCCCCGCCGCAGGCGTGTGTGTGACGGCGGGCCGCTGGATGACCGGCGCATAGGCTTCCGGATTCTTAACCGCCGCCCGGATCGCCTCGAGGAGGTCCGGACCGAATTTGGAACCAGAGAAACCCCTTGGGACCGAGCGAAGCCGGTTCAGACTTCGGCGTCGAGGGGGGTCTGGGTGGCGAGCTCATCGATCGCCTCATCCTTGAGAATCCGACCTCGTGGCTGATCGCTTGCTTGGGCCATGCGTTCGCGCCAGGCGGCGACAGCGCAAAACACCGCCAGATATTTTGCCGTGTGTCGGCGAGGCTTAAGTCGCCTCCAGGCAATGTCCGGATCGATGTCGTAGAGGGCCGGGTCGGTCATTGCGGCCATCTCTTCGGTCACCCACGCAATCCGTCCGGCCTTTTCAAGTCGCGAATGAAGCATGCGGATAAAGCGCCGCGAGGTGGGTCACATCGGCCAGAGCATATGTCAGTTGCGCCTCGCTCAGGGGGCGGCGCGCCCAATCGGTGAAGCGGCTGGACTTGTCGAGATCGATCTTGAGCATCTGCCGGACCAAAGCGTCATAGGCGATCTGTTCGCCGAAGCCGGCCGCCATGCCGGCGATCTGAGTATCGAACAGCGGTCGGGGAATCGCGCCGAGATTGTTGAAAGATTTCGACGTCCTGACGGGCAGCGTGGAACACCTTTTCGATCGATGTGTCACGCATCACATCCAAAAACGGCGTAAGATCGAGATCTTCCGCGAGCGGATCGATGACCGCCTCTATGCCCGGTGCGGCCGCCTGGATCAGGCACAGGCGCGGCCAGTAGGTGGTCTCGCGCATGAATTCGGTGTCGACCGCGACAAACGGCTGTCCGAGCAGTCGTTGACAATAGGCCGCCAGCTCGGCGGTGGTGGTGATCGGCGTCATCGGCTAGCTATAGCCCTTCGCCTGGGCGAGTCTGCAAGTCAGAAGCCTCGGATGGTGCCCAGATAACAGGAATGCCGTCGACCTCATGCCCGATCGTTCCAATGGTCTGACCTATGCCCAGGCCGGCGTCGACATCGACGCCGGCGCCGCCCTGGTCGAGGCGATCAAACCCCTCGCCCGCGCCACTCGACGACCGGGGTCCGACGCCGGCCTCGGCGGCTTCGGTGCGCTGTTCGATCTCAAGGCAGCCGGTTTTGTCGACCCCGTATTGGTGGCGACCACCGACGGCGTCGGAACCAAGCTGCGTGTCGCCATTGAAACCGGCCTGCACGTGACGGTCGGCATCGACCTTGTCGCGATGTGCGCCAACGACATCCTGGCCCAGGGCGCGGAGCCGTTGCTGTTCCTGGACTATTTCGCCACTGGCCGCCTCGATGTCGCCGCCGCGACCCGGGTCGTGGTAGGGATCGCCGAGGGGTGTCGACAAGCCGGCGCGGCGCTCGTCGGAGGCGAAACGGCCGAAATGCCGGGAATGTACGCCCACAAGGATTATGATCTGGCGGGCTTCTGCCTCGGCGCCGTGGAGCGTGGGGCGGTGTTGCCGCGCATGGTCGACCAACGGGCCGGCGATCTGATGATCGCCCTCGGTTCGAGTGGTCCGCACGCGAACGGCTATTCCCTCATCAGACGGGTGGTAGAACGTTCAGGACTTGTCTGGACCGCACCCTCCCCGTTCAGCCACGGAGAAAGCCTCGCCGCGGCGATGATGGCGCCGACGCGAATTTATGTCGCGAGCGTCCTGCCACTCGTCAAAGCCGGGCTAATCAAGGGCGCGGCGCACATCACCGGCGGCGGCCTGATAGAAAATCCGCCCCGGGCGGTTGCCGAAGGTCTCGATTCCGCGATTCGATTGGTCGGCCTGGGAGCCGCCTGCCGTCTTCGAATGGCTGCAAACCGAGGGTGGCGTCGAACAGCACGAAATGCGCCGCACCTTCAATTGCGGCGTGGGCTTCATCGTGATCGTCGCGCCGCGCGACGCGCAAGCGGTGCTTGGGCGACTGCTCGACGCAGGAGAGACGGCCTTCGTCTGCGGTGAACTGGCCAAGGCCGAATAGCGGTCAGCCGACGATGTCGCCTTCCTCAAAGAACTGCCCTATTTCCAGAGCGGCGTTCTCGTCGCTATCGGACCCATGAACCGAGTTCTCGCCGACCGATAGCGCGAACAGCTTCCGAATGGTGCCTTCGGCCGCCTGTGCCGGATTGGTGGCGCCCATGACTTCCCGGTATCTGGCGACGGCGTTCTCGGCTTCCAGCACCTGTACGACCACCGGTCCGGAGGTCATGAATTCGACGAGCTCGCCATAGAACGGCCGCTCCTTATGGACAGCATAGAACTTCTGAGCCTGCGTGTCGGTCATTCGAATGCGACGCTGGGCGACGATACGCAGACCTGCATCTTCGATGACCGCGTTGATCTTGCCGGTCAGATTGCGGGCGGTGGCGTCCGGCTTGAGGATCGAGAAGGTGCGTTCGGTCATGGCGATGGGCGCTCACAGGTAATTGGATTTGCGGGGACGCGGGCTTATAGCGAGGCCAATCGCGTCCGCCAAGCCGGCGCCCACCATCCCCCACGCCAGCCGTTGTTCGAGTGTTCCCCATGTTGCGCATCCACGATCTGGTTTTCGACGCGTGGGGGCGGCGGTTTTTCGACCATGCGACAGTCACTCTTCCGGTCGGCGCGAAGGTCGGACTGGTCGGCCGGAACGGGGCCGGCAAGTCGACTCTGTTCAAGCTGATCCTGGGCCAGTTGTCACCGGGCGGAGGAGAGATCGACCTGCCGAAAGCCGCGCGGATCGGCTCGGTGGACCAGGAACATCCGGCCACGCCGGTTCCGCTGCTCGAGACGGTGCTGGCTGCCGACGCCGAACGCGCCGCCCTGATGAGCGAACTGGAAACCGCTGCCCCGGAGCGTCTAGGTGACATCTACGCACGACTGAATGAAATCGAGGCTGATCGCGCACCCTCTCGCGCCGCCGAAATCCTCAGCGGGCTCGGGTTCTCCACGGCTGACCTCGTAAGGCCAATGGCCGAGTTCTCCGGCGGTTGGCGAATGCGCGTGGCGATGGCCGCGGCCCTGTTCGCCGAACCCGACCTGCTGCTTCTGGACGAGCCCACCAACTATCTCGATATGGAAGGCGCACTCTGGCTTGAGGCCCGCCTGCGCAAGTACCCTCACAGCGCCCTGATTATCAGTCACGACCGCGAGCTTCTCGACCACTCGGTCGATGCAATCCTGCACCTGACGGAGCAGCAACTCGACTACTATAGCGGCGGGTTTTCGCAGTTCGAGCACCAGCGTGCCGAGCGCCTCAGGCTGCAGGCCGCGACGCGGGGCAAGATCGAGGCGCGCCGGGCGCATATGCAATCGTTCGTGGACCGTTTTCGCGCCACAGCCAGCAAGGCGCGACAGGCGCAATCGCGGATGAAGATGATCGCGAAGCTGGAGTCGGCGCCTTCGGTTGTGGAAGAGCATGTGGCGCCGTTCCTGCTTCCCTCCCCCGCCAAACCCCTCGCCCCTCCTCTGATCCGTCTGGAAGGCGTGTCCGTGGGCTACGACGGTCCGCCGATCCTGCGGGGCCTCAATCTCCGAATGGACCTGGACGATCGCATCGGCCTGCTTGGTGTGAACGGATCTGGCAAGTCGACTTTCGCGCGAATGATCGCAGGTGATCTACCAATCCATGGCGGTCACATCCATCGCGATCGACGCATAAAGGTCGGCTGGTTTCATCAGCATCAGATCGAGGCTCTCGACCCGGTCGATTCTCCCCTCGATATCATCCGACGCGTGTTGCCAGAGGCCAGCGAAGCGCAGCGGCGCTCGCATCTCGCCCGCTTCGGGATGACCGTCCAGAAGGTCGAGACCACGGTCGCCAACCTGTCCGGCGGCGAACGCGCTCGACTGCTGTTGAATTCGTCGCCATGGAGCGGCCGCATCTGCTGATCCTCGACGAGCCAACCAACCATCTCGACATTGACAGCCGTCGCGCCCTGACCGAGGCGCTGAACGACTACGCCGGAGCGGTCATTTTGATCACCCATGATCGCTCGCTGATGGAACTGGTCGCCGATCGCCTGTGGATGGTCGCCGACGGCACGGTCAAGACGTTCGATGGCGACATGGACGATTACGCCCGCTTCGTGCTCGACCGCGCGAGACAGGCTGCGCGGGGACCCGCGAAATCGACGGCCCAGCCGCTGTCGCCAGCAGCGCCGCGACCGGCCGTGGGCCCCCTGAAGCGCAAGCTGGAGGCCGCGGAGACTGCGTTGGCGAGGGAAAACCGACTGGCCGAGGAACTGGACCGACTGCTCGCCGATCCGGGACTATACGCCCGCGACGCCGCCACGGCCGCCGAACTGGGGCAACGACGGGCGCGCGTCGCGGAGCGCGTAACCCTGGCCGAGCGGGTATGGATCGAGGCGGCCGAGCGCTACGAAGCGGCGATGGCCAACGCCTGAGCAGGCGGCTAAGCCTGCCGCTCCCAGCCCCGCAACTCGCCCTGACGCCAGTAGGCCAGAGGCAGGCTGGCCGCCTTGAAGGCGGACCAGCGCCTGCGAGCCGCCGTCAGGGCGGTTTCATCACGTCCGTCGAAGATCAGGATGCAGCGGCTGAAATCCGATACCTCGCCTGGTTCGGCGTCGTCGATGAGAAACAGCGCCTGGGCCTCGTTGGGGTTGTCGACGGCGGTGGTGAGCACGATCGGCTGGCGGGACTGATTGGCTTCGCGAGCGAGGCCATGCGGAAGGAAGCTATCGTCGCGATAAGCCCAAAGCCAGGCATCGAGATGGTCGAGCCGGTCTGGATCGGGTGAACGAACAACCGCCCGCCAGCCCTTGGCGAGAGTTCTTTTCCAACAGGTCCGGCAACACCTGATCAAGCGTGGTCCGCTCGAGATGATAGAACCATATTTCACAATCGCCGGTCGCGCCCATGGATGCTGATCGGTCACTCTTCGTAGTGGTCGGCGACCAGGCGATCGAGCAACCGGACCCCAAACCCCGTGGCGCCGCTCGGAATGGTCGGGATCGTCGAACCGGGTTTCCACGCCGTCGATGCAATATCTAGGTGAGCCCAGGGCGTCTTGTTGACGAAACGCTGAATGAACAAAGCCGCGGTGATCGATCCACCGAAACGTGGCCCGATATTCTTCATGTCGGCGACATTGCTCTCGATGCCTTTTTCATACTGTTCCGGCAATGGCATTCGCCACAGCGGCTCGTCCGTCGCTTTCGAGGCCGCGAGCAGGTTATCCGCAAGGACGTCATCATTGCTGAACAGGCCGCCCAAGTCCTTGCCAAGCGAAACGATGATCGCTCCGGTCAGAGTGGCGAGATCGATGATGAACCGCGGCTTGAAACGGTCCTGGCAGTACCAGATCGCGTCAGCCAGGACGAGCCGCCCCTCGGCATCGGTGTTGATGACTTCCACGGTTTGTCCCGACATGGTGCGGACGACGTCGCCGGGTCGCTGGGCAGCCCCATCCGGCATGTTTTCGACCAAGCCCAGGATGCCCACCGCGTTGACTTTGGCCTTGCGCGCCGCAAGCGCCTGCATGGCTCCGGCGACCGCCGCGGCGCCGCCCATGTCGGTGATCATCTCCTCCATGCCGTCAGCGTGCTTGATGCTGATACCGCCGGTGTCGAAGCAGACGCCCTTGCCGACGAACGCGATTGGCGGAGCGGACGGGTCCCTGGCCCCTTTCCACTGCAGTATGGCGAGCTGGCTCTCGCGCACGCTGCCTTGTCCGACGCCGAGAAGGGCGCCCATGCCCAGTTTCTTCATCTCCTTTTCGCCCAGAATTTCCACTTCGAGGCCGATGTCGGAGAGTTTCTTGACGCGGCGGGCGAATTCCTCGGGATACAGGATATTTGCCGGTTCGCTGACCAGATCGCGGGCGAAAATGATGCGCGTCGGCGAGGCCGTCGAGGGTCTTGAAGACCTTTTTGGCGGCTTTGACCTCAGCGACGACGACCTGGACCCGTTTCAGCGATGGCTTCTTTTCCGGCGTCTCGGTGGTGCGATATCGGTCGAAGCGATAGGTCGCCAGGCGCGCGCCGAGGCCGGCGCGTGCGGCCACATCGACAGCCAGATCGGCCGCCTCGATAATCAGCGTTTCAGCCCCGGTCGACTTCACCAAATTCACGGCGTGGGCGCTTGCGAGCTCCATTGCTCGCCCGTCGAAAGCATCACGCGGACCGCCGCCGATCAGCACGACGCGGGATAGCTCCGTGCCATGTGGCGCGATCAGTTCCATCGTCTGACCGAGGCCGCCGGTAAATCGCCCAGCGCCGATCGCGCGCGAAAGGGCGCCACCGGTGATCCGGTCGAGCCCCGTCGCTGCGCCATGCAATGGCGCCTTTTCGAACGCCAGCACTCCAAGCGCGACACCCGGGCCGAGGCCCTCCGCGGCAGCGACAAAATCGATCTTCATGCGGATCTCCCATTGATGCCGCACGGGCTTAGTCGAATGTCGCGGCCTGCGAAAGTTGGCGCGTGCGCCGTTTCAGCCGACCGCGGCGAGCATTGGGCTCGGGCCATAGCGATTGGTCCCCTGCTCACCCGCCAATACGCCCAGTTCCACCACGGCCCAGATGATCACCGGCCACGCGACCACCCCCCGCGCGCCCTGATCATTCGGCCAGACCATTACCCAGGCCAGCAGCACCAACGCGGCCCACCAGCCCGAACGACCACGATCATGCAACCGCTTCGAGAGGACGCACGCGGCGGCGCCCAACAGGGCGGGGTAGACGAACCAGAAGGTCAGAAGCCGCAACGTGATACCGGCGACCGCCTCGTAGAGCGCCGACACGGCAAACAGGGCGGCGACCCCAATCCAGAACGTCGCGCGAGGCAGGCGGCCGGCGGCGGACAAAAACAGATTGCGCCACTCGATCAGACTACCCTGCAACGCGCGCTCCCGTCGGCCGAACGACCTCGGCCCAATCTATGCGGCGATATGGCCGTCAGGCAAATTCCGCGAGAATGTCGTCGGCCGCGACACTGTCGCCGGCTTTCGCGCCCACGCTGCGAATCAGTCCATCTCGCTCGGCACGCAGGATGTTCTGCATCTTCATCGCTTCGATGACGCAGATCACCTGGCCTTCCTTGACATCTTCTCCCGGTGCGACGTCCATCGAGACCACGAGACCGGGCATGGGCGACACCACCAGACGCGATGTGTCCGGCGGAGTTTTGACCGGCAAACGCTCATGCAGTTCTGCGGCAGCGGGCGTGAGCACCAGGACCTTCATCCGGGCCGCGCGGTGCCGAATGATGAAGCCCTCGACCGCACGCGATACGGTAACCGTAAACTCCCGGCCATCCAGACGGCCCCGGTACAGCGGGGCTCCGGGTCGCCATCCAAGTGTTTCGAGCAGCACTGACCGGCCGTCATCGGGAAGTTCGACGCGTAGGGCGCCTCCCTCGTCGGAGAGCTTGATGTTTCGGCGGTTCGGACCTGCGACGACCACCCACTCGGAGCGCGTCAGCGGCGAGCTCAGCCCATTGCCGATCCGGCGGGCGCGGGCCGCCAGTACCTGATGCATGGCGCCAGCCACGGCGGTGGCCACGTCCACCTGCCACTCGGAGGGGGGCAGGCCGTTGAAACCCTCGGGGAATTCGTCGGCGATGTAATTGGTCGACAAGGCGCCAGAGGCGAAGCGGGGCTGGTCCATCACTGCGGACAGGAACGGGGTGTTGTGACCCAATCCCTCGATGTGAAAGTCCTCCAGCGACCTCGCCATGCCATTGATCGCCACGTCGCGGGTCGGGCCCCAGGCGCACAGCTTGGCGATCATCGGATCGTAGAACATCGAGATCTCGTCGCCTTCACGCACGCCGGTGTCGTTTCGAACCCGCCAGGCGCCGTGTTCACCCTCGTTGGGCGGCTGGTAGCGCGACAGGCGGCCGATCGACGGCAGAAACTTCCTATAGGGATCCTCCGCATAGATGCGGCTCTCGATCGCCCATCCACGAATGGCGAGGTCGGCCTGCTGGAACGCCAGAGCCTGGCCGGCGGCAACCCGAATCATTTGTTCGACCAGATCGATCCCGGTGATCAACTCGGTGACCGGATGCTCGACCTGCAGCCGGGTGTTCATCTCCAGAAAATAGAAAGACTTGTCCTGTCCCGCGACAAATTCGACGGTACCGGCCGAGTCGTAATTCACCGCCCTGGCCAGCGCGACGGCTTGCGCCCCCATGGCGGCCCGGGTCCCAGCATCGAGCAGAGGGGAAGGCGCCTCCTCGATGACCTTCTGATTGCGCCTCTGGATCGAGCATTCCCGTTCGAACAGGTGAACGACGTGGCCATGCTTGTCGCCGAGCACCTGGATTTCGATGTGGCGCGGATTGACGATGAATTTTTCGATGAAGATCCGATCGTCGCCGAATGCACCCTTGGCTTCGGCGCGCACCGCGGGAAACCCCTCTTCGACATCGCGGCGATTCCAGGCGACCCGGATGCCCTTGCCCCCGCCGCCGGCCGAAGCCTTGATCATGACCGGGTAGCCGATCTCTTCGGAGATCCGCATAGCGTGCGCCATGTCGTCGATTTCCCCGACATGACCGGGGACGACCGAAACATTGGCCGCCGCCGCGAATTTCTTCGATTGGATCTTATCGCCCATTGCGTCGATGGCGTGCGGGTTGGGGCCGATGAAGACGATGCCCGCGTCGGCGCATTGCCTGGCGAATTCAGCCTTTTCGGAAAGAAATCCAAAGCCGGGATGGATCGCCAGCGCTCCGGTGGCGTGGGCCGCCGCGATGATCTTCTCGGCCACCAGATAGGATTGATTGGCCGGGGGGGGGCCAATGAACACCGCCTCGTCGGCCATTTCTACCGCCAGTGACGCTGCGTCGGCCTCGGAGTAGACCACGACGGTCGCAATCCCCATGCGACGACAGGTCTTGATGATTCGCACCGCGATTTCACCACGGTTGGCGATCAGAATTTTAGAGAACATTTCGTTTTGGGCCGCCAGCTACCGCACTATTTAGGGGCAGTTAGACGCCGCCGCCCGGGTTGACAACCTCGGGCGGCTCATCACTCTCGAGGAGCCGCAGCCATGGACGCCACCATCTCGACCAAGACTTCCGCGTCGGGGTTCGACCTGTCGCCGCCGACACCGGAGCAACGTCTCCGGCTGGAGGCGGGGCTGAACCGGGAAGAGCGCGAAGTGCTGCTGCGCCATGGCACCGAGGCGCCGTTCTGCGGCGGCCTCCTCGATAACAAGGCCCACGGTGTCTATGGCTGCCGTTTGTGCGGTCTGCCGCTGTTCCGGGCGACGACAAAGTTCGAGAGCGGCACCGGCTGGCCGAGTTTTTTCGCGCCGATCGACGAAGCCCACGTCAGGGCGGTGAAGGACACAAGCTACGGGATGGTACGGATCGAGACGCGTTGCGCCCGTTGCGACAGTCACCAGGGGCACGTCTTTCCCGATGGCCCGCCACCGACCCGGCTGCGCTATTGCATCAACTCGGTGTCGCTGAGCTTCACGGCCGACGGCGAGCCGCTACCCGACCCTATGGGGCGTGGCGACCACCTACCGGCTTAGCCGCCAACGGTCTCACAGAGGAATATTGTCGTGTTTTTTCCAGGGGTTGGTGAGACTCTTGTTCTTGAGGCTCTTTAGCGCGCGGACAATCCGGCGGCGCGTGCCCCGGGGCATGATCACGTCGTCGATATAACCACGGGACGCAGCCACGAACGGAGTGGCGAAGTGCGCCTTGTACTCGGCCTCGCGCTGAGCCAGTTTCTCGGTGTCGCCGATATCGGCGCGGAAGATGATTTCAACGGCCTGTTTCGGGCCCATCACCGCGATTTCCGCGGTCGGCCACGCATAGTTGAAATCGCCGCGAATGTTCTTGGAACTCATCACGTCGAAAGCGCCGCCGTAGGCCTTGCGGGTGATCACGGTCACTTTCGGCACGGTCGCCTCCGCGAAGGCGAACAACAGCTTGGCGCCGTGCTTGATGACGCCGCCCTGCTCCTGCTTGGTTCCCGGCATGAACCCGGGCACGTCGACCAGCGTGACCACTGGAATGTTGAAGGCATCGCAGAACCGCACGAACCGGGCCGCCTTGCGTGAGGAATCGATGTCGAGCACTCCCGCCAGCACCTGCGGCTGATTGGCGACAAACCCGACCGTGTCGCCATCCATGCAGCCGAAGCCGACAATTATGTTCTTTGCCCAGTCAGCTGATATTTCAAAGAAATCAGCCTCGTCGACGATTTTGAGCAGCAGTTCTTTCATGTCGTACGGCTTGTTGGGGTCGCCGGGGACCAAAGTGTCGAGGGAGGGTTCTGCTCTGTCGGGATCATCGAAGCTTGGACGCGTCGGAGGCTTGTCGCGATTGGACAAAGGCAGGAAGTCCACCAGGCGGCGCACCTGAGTGAGGGCCTCGAGGTCGTTTTCGAAGGCGCCGTCGCACACGCCCGACTTCATGGCGTGCACCCGCCAGCCGCCCAGTTCGTCGTGGCTGACGTCCTCGTTGACCGCCTTCTTCACGACATCCGGGCCGGTGATGTACATGTAGGAGGTGTCCTTCACCATGAAGATGAAGTCGGTCATCGCGGGCGAATAGACGTCACCTCCGGCGCACGGCCCCATGATCACGCTGATCTGCGGCACTACGCCGGAGGTCAGGACATTCTGCAGAAAAATGTCCGCGTAGCCGGCGAGCGAGTCGACGCCTTCCTGGATTCTCGCGCCCCCGGCGTCGAACAGGCCGATGATCGGCGCGCCGTTGCGGACCGCCATTTCCTGCACCTTGACGATCTTTTCCGCGTGGGCCTTCGACAGCGATCCGCCGATCACCGTGAAATCCTTCGAAAATACATAGACGACGCGTCCATTGATCGTGCCCCAACCGGTGACGACGCCATCGCCGGGCACCCGCTGGTCCTCCATCCCGAAATCATGGCTGCGGTGTTCGACGAACATGTCGAACTCCTCGAACGAATCCTCGTCGAGCAGTACGTCGAGGCGCTCGCGAGCCGACAGCTTGCCCTTCGCGTGCTGGGCTGCGATCCGCCGCGGGCCGCCGCCCGCGATCGCCTGGGCCCGGCGCTTGTCGAGCTCTGCGAGGATATGCTGCATCTGAACGCCTCTCCCTGTCGGACGCGATGCCGTAGCCTCGCGACCGTGCTCTGACAAGTTTACCCCTGGGTCCCGAGCGCCGCGAACCACCTTTCGAGCATCACCGCATCATTCAATAACAATTGGGTCCGCTCGGCGGCCTCCGCGTCGACGCCCCACCGTTCCTCCTGAAAGGTTTCCTCGATCCTCGACGCAGCCAGCGCCCCGGCGCCGTCGAGGTGGCCGAGCCGGAGCGCAAATGCGAGAATCGTCGATGCCGTCATGGCTGCGGCGAATGCGCACCCGGCCAAGGCGAAATCGTCCATCCGCAGCGCGATCCGCCCAACCTTTTCAAGGGTGGCCGCTGGTTGCGGCTGATGAACCACGCCGGCGGTCTGCACGAATTCGAGTCCCAGCACGTCGCGGGCCCAGTCGAGCAGCGGCGCCCACGCCGAAACCTGCCGTCGAACCAGGCTCGCGGGCGCTTCGGCGAGATAACACAGCAGGTCGGATCCGGCGTAGCGCTCCAGGGAAGCGGCCGTTTGCGACCGCGCGACCGAAACCGCATCCAGGGTCGTGTGAGCCAATCGGGTCGCCGGCATCAGGGCAAGTTCGACGTACTGCCCCTGGACCCGCCATTCTGCGGCGACCAGCGTCGCCAGCAACTCGGTCGGCAGCGCCAGACTATGCCCACGAGGGGTTTTCGGTGTCTTGCCGTCGAGCTGAACGATGTATTCGTCCTGAAATCGGGCCACCCCGACCTCGGAATAAAACCGTCTCGGCAGCGCGCGTTCTCCACGTTTTTGAGGCAAGCTCTCGGCCTTCCGCGCAAGGTGACTACATGAGGCGCGACGGAAAACGCCGCGCGCGACGTTCAACGATCAAATTACCCTACCAATGGCAAGGAGTCCGACCCTGACCCTCGACCGAAACCTGGCCGCCGCGATCGCCACCACGCGGTTCGGCCTGGGCGCACGGCCTGGCGAAATCGACCGCGCCCTGGCCGACCCCCAGCGGTATCTGACCGGCCAAATTCGCGCGGAGGGCGCCGACTTCACCCAAGACAAGCCAGCGACCACGCTTGAGCGAGAACGGGATTTCTTGGCCTATCGGGCGGATCGCGCGGCGGACAAACAGAACGGCACGCCAAAGTCGCCCGTGGAAAAGGCGGCGCACAAGGAATTGCGCGACGAGATCGCCGACGATTTCATGGCTCGCGTGCAACACGGGGTCGCCACTCCCGATAGTTTCAGGGAGCGCTGGGCGCTGTTCTGGACCAATCATTTCGCCGTCTCGGCGGGCAAGATGACCGCAGGACCATTCGTCGGCCCGTTCGAGAACGAAGCAATCCGGCCGCATGTGTTCGGCCGCTTCGAGGATCTGTTGGTCGCCTCCTCCACCCACACCGCCATGCTGCATTATCTCGACCAGGCGCAGTCGATCGGGCCGAACAGCTTCGCGGCCCAGTATCAGGCCAAACAGGGCAAGCACAGTGGACTGAACGAAAACCTCGCCCGCGAAATCATGGAGCTGCATACGGTCGGTCTGGAAGCCGCCTACAGCCAGGCCGACGTGACAGAGTTCGCGCGGGCCATGACCGGCTGGAGCGTCGGCGGAGAGCACGATCCGCCCGACCGTATGGGCCTGTTCGTCTTTCACCCGCGCGCGCACGAACCCGGCGCCAGGACGATCATGGGAAAGCAATATTCCGACGGCGGCCTCGATCAGGCCAGGGCGGTGATGAAAGACCTGGCGGCCAGTCCGCACACCGCCAACCATCTGGCGACCAAGATCGCGCGCCATTTCGTGGCGGACGATCCCGCCCCGAGCCTTGGTGGCGCGACTGCGCCAGACCTACCTGACGAGCAATGGGCGACCTGGCGGATCGTCGCCCGCTCCTTGATGGCCGCGCCCGAGGCCTGGGATCCGGCGGCGCGGAAGTTCAAGACGCCCTATGAGTTCCTGGTGTCGAGCGTGGCGGGCGAGCGACGCCTCGGCCGCAGGACATGGCCGATCGCCGCCGCGGTGTTCACACTACATGGGCCAGAAGCCGCTCTGCGCCGCCCTCGCCCAAGGGGTGGCCGGAAGAGGCGCGGATCTGGTGTGCTCCCGACGCCCTGGTCAAGCGGATGAACTGGAGCGAGACCTTCGCCGCCCGCGCCGGCGCGACCGCGACCCGATGGAACTTGCGTCGAGCGCGCTTGGCGCGCGGTTGACGCCCCTGGTCGCCAAGACCATCGCCCGCGCCGAAACCCGGCCGGAGGGCCTTTCCATCCTGCTGATGAGTCCGGAGTTCCAACGCCGATGAGCGCTGCATCCCTCCTACGCACTCACCCGCCGGGCCGCCCTGGCCAGCGCCTTCGGCGTCGGCGTCTCCATTCAGCTCCTGGATGGCCGGGCCTTCGCCGGCGCCGACGGCGCGCTCGCAAGACAGCAAGCTGGTGGTGATCATCTGCCGCGGCGGTCTCGATGGCCTGTCACTGGCGCCGCCGGTAGGCGATCCGGCCTATGCCGGCCTGCGAGGTCCGATCGCCATCGCGCCGTTCGGGCAGCCCGGCGGCGCCCTGAAGCTGGACGACACCTTCGGCCTGCACCCGTCGATGGCGTCGGTCCATGCCCTGGCCATGAAAGGTCAGGCGCGGATCGCGCCCGCCGTCGCCACGCCCGATCGCGAGACGATCGCATTTCGAGGCGCAGGACGTGCTCGAAAGCGGCGGCACGGTCGCCTACGGCGACCGCGCTCGGGCTGGTTGAACCGGGCGGTGGAAGCCATGGGCCCGGCGCAGCAAGGTCTCGCGCGCTCTCGATCGGACCAACCGCGCCGCTGGTGCTGCGCGGCAAGATCGAAGCCGCCTCCTGGTCGCCCGGGGGGCATCGCCGGCGGCCGATGCGCGCCTGCCGACGATATTGCAGGATCTCTATGCTCACGATCCTCTGCTCGGCCCGGCGCTGGCGGCGGGCTCGCCACCCAGGCGATGGCGCATGCGGCGACGAGCGAGGCAGCCGCGGGCATGGCGCCGCCGTCCGGCCGCGAACATGGCGGCGCGGCCCCCGCATGGCGGCGCCGGCGCCCATCGGAGCTACCTCGAGCAGGGCCACGCGCAATTGGCGCGATCTCGGCCGGCTTCATGACCGAGCCGGGCGGCCCGCAGGTGGCGGCCGTCGAAATGGACGGCTTCGACACCCACGCAAATCAGGCCGCCCTGCTGGAGGCAAGGTTGAAGGCGGCTCGACGCATATCTGGACGCCTTGCGCTGGGCGTCAGCCAGCACCGGGCTCGCTAGAACGACGCATGGCGCGACACCGTGGTGGTGATCGCCACCGAGTTCGGCCGCACGGCCCGCATCAACGGCACCGGCGGCACCGATCACGGCACGGCCTCGACGGCGCTGGTCCTGGGCGGCGCGCTGAAGCCGGGCGGCATCATCGGCGACTGGCCGACCCTGGCCCAAAGCCGGCTGTTCGAGAATCGCGACACGGCGCCGACCCTGGACATGCGCGGCCTGTTCAAGGGCCTGCTGCGTGACCATCTGGGTGTCGAGCGCGCCAAGCTGGATACGCTGGTGTTTCCCGATAGTTCAGGCGCCGCGCCGATCGGTGGCATCGTCGCCTAGGCGAACTCGGGTGGCGATCCGCGCTCCGGCGGTCAGCGTGCGGTGCACCGGGCACCGCTCGGCGATCTGCAACAGCCGCTCGCGCTGGTCTTGGTCGAGAGGTCCGGTGAGCGTGACAACGCGGTGAAACAGGTCGGGCGGGGTCGCGCCTGGCGCCTTTTCATGCGCTACATGCACGGCGATTTTCTCGAGGGGCCAAGCCTTGTGATCGGCGTAGAGGCGCACGGTCAAGGTCGTACATTCGCGCCAGAGCCGCGCACAGCAGGTCGTAAGGATTGGGTCCCACACCCGGCGCCGCCCAGTTCCTTGGGCTCATCGCCCAGAAAACTCACGCCGCCGGTGGCGATCGGCGCCTGCAATTTGCCGGGGCCGCTGTCGTGGGCGCTGGCGGATGCGATATGGTCAGCTCATCGTAGCAATTCCCTGCTGGGGACCTAGCGCCGTCGTGGTCTGGTGAACGGATCGTCGTCGGCCTCGTGGGTGTCGAAGCCGAAGCGGGCGAACCCGGCGGCCATCTCGGGACTGAGCGGCGCGACGATATCGATCAGGCCACGAGCGGGATGCGGCAGGGCAAGTCGCCGCGCGTGCAATTGCAGCTTCAGCGGGCCGGCCGTGGCGATCGAGCTGCGGGTGTATTGTACTTGGGATCGCCCAGGATCGGGTGGCCGATCGCCAGCAGGTGTGCGCGCAACTGATGCGTCCGGCCAGTATGCGGCCGTAGCGCCAGCCATGCCGCCCGGGGTCCGGCGCGTGAGACGGTGACGAAGTCGGTCACGGCTGGCTGGGCGCGCGGATCCTTGGGATCGGCGGGCATCACCATTTCGCGGTCGCCGACACCCGTCTTCACCAGCGGCAAGTCGATCGCCCCGTCGACGGGGCGCGGGATTGCCTTCGACGATCGCCCAATAGGTTTTCTGCGCCCGCCGCTTGGCGAAGGCGCCGGCGAGCCGGGCAGCGGCGTTGGGAGACTTGCCGAGCACCAGGACACCGGAGGTATCGCGGTCGAGCCGGTGAGTCAGGCGCGGCCGATCTAGCCCCTCGCCCCAGGCGCTCAGCAGCCGGTCGATATGGTGGCTGGTCTTGGTGCCGCCCTGCACGGCGAGGCCGGCGGGCTTGTTGAGCACCAGCACTTCGTCGTCCTCGTACAGCACTAGGCTCCTGGCGAAGGCGACGTCGCGCGCGTTCAGACTATCGCGGGCTTCGCGTGGTGGCGCGTCGGGCAGCGGCGGGACGCGCACCGACCGACCCGGCGGACAGGCGCGTGTCCGCCTTGGCGCGGGCCCCGTCGACACGGATCTGCCCGCTGCGGGCCAGTTTGTGGATCTGCGCCTGGCCCAGGTGCGGCCAACGCCGGCGCAGCCAACGATCGAGCCGCACGCCGTCCTCTCCCTCAGCAACGTTCAGGATCTTGACCTCAGCCATCGGCGACATATGCGCAGCAACCGGCGGTGAGGTCATTACCTTCGGCGTTGGAGCGGTCTGGGTCAGGTTTCCGCGGCTCCCGAAATCAACTCCAGAAGTGGAAGGCATGCCACCCATATTGCAATGCCTCAGGACGCAGCCCGATCGCCAGAGCGATCGCGGCGCCGGCGCGAAACAGCAGGGCGCCCCCGCCGGGAACGAAGAAGATCAGCCCGAGAAGCGCCAGGGTTGCCAAGCCTTCCAGCCGATGAATGGCAGGGTAGAGGCTCTCCGGCAAAAACGGGCGGATGGCGTTGAAGCCATCGAGGCCCGGAATCGGCAACAGGTTGATGACCAGCGCCGTGGCCTGAAGGAAGGCCAGCATGGTCAGGGCCGGAAACAGATCGCCGCTGGCCCCGAGGCCGTTCCAGACCCACAGGATCAGCGCCAGGACCAGCATGATCGCGGCGGTGGCGGCCGGCCCGGCCAAGGAGGCGGCCGAGCGCCACCAGCGGTTGCGCATCAGGTCGTTGCGAAGATAGACCGCGCCGCCGGGAAAGCCGATGCCGCCGAGCGCCAGGGCGAGCAGCGGCAGGACCAGGGCGGTCTGCAGATTGCCGTAGCGACGTGGATCGAAATCCAGATAGCCCTTGGCCTTGACCGTGTGATCGCCGCCCATCCAGCCCACCAATGCGTGGCTGAACTCGTGCGCCATCACGCTGAGCACCCAGCCGACCATGACGAAGACGAAGGTCAAGACGTGCGGCGGCTGGCGAATGGACGTCAGGAGCGCGCCCAACGCCAACCAGACCGCGAGGATACCGCCGCCCACAAGGTTCGACGGCGGAGCGGATAGGTCCGGCGGCGCAGCGGGGATCGGTTCGGGGAGGTCGGGGACGGCGGCTTCGGTCAAGGCGGGCTTTCGGGGTTGGCCCGCACTGTGGCCGTCGGCTCGGATGCTGACAAGGCGCCCGGGAAGCAATCAAAGCGCGGTGGGGACCGCCAGCAACACGGCGGCGCGCGGCGGCGTCGCGTTTGAGTTCACCCCCTCGCACGGCGCCGCGCCTCCTCCTAGGCCGGCCATGGCGCCGATCATCGCGCCGGTTGACACTCCGGCGGGACCTCCGGGCGGATCGACGATCAGGACGCCGCCGTGGCCATCGCTGCTGGCGGTGAAGCTCGAGGCGAGGAAGTCGCCGACCAGCATGATCTTGGCGACATGGACCCCGTCCGAAACGATCAGGGTTCCGGAGGCCGCCGTGCCGCTGAAACTGGCTTCGCCGGCGCCCACGAATGCGATGTCGCGCAGATCGAGCGAGGTTCCGCCGGTCAGCGAGAAGCCGGAGATCGAACCGGCATAGGTTCGCGCCTGTGCGAGGATCAACCCGCCGGTCGTCCCCGTGAAGGCGACGGTCTGGGTGAAGCTGGAGAAGAAGCTGAGCGTGCCGCCGTTGATCGTGGCGACACCGGCGCCGGTCACCGCGCCATTGACCGTCAGAGCGCCTCCGGTCACCGCGAGCGTACCGGCGTTGACCACGCTTGCCGCGCCGGACCCGCCGAGAACGAGCGTACCGGAGTCCCTGAGCGTCTGACCGATGGCGATCGTCACCGCGCCGGAATCCGTGAAAGTCGCGCCCGAACCGATGCCGATGGCTGCGAAGTTGGAAAACGTCGTCGCCGCGATGCTGCCCGACACCATCAGACTGTCGCCGGCGAGAAGGGTCAGGGCGCCCACGCCACCGGCCAGCACGATTGTGCCGCCATCACCGTTCACTGCGCCGGAAAACGACGACCCGGCTTCAACCAGCAAGCTGTCTGACGGCGATCCGAATTGGACCGCGACGCCGCCCTTGCCGGCCACGGTGCCGAAATTGACCAGGGTTGCCGCCCCGCCCACTCCAAGGGTGACGCCGACTGCGCCGGCGCCGACGATCGCGCCGAAGTTGGTCGCCGTTGTCCCGCCCGACAGATAGGCCCCGCCGAACCCCTGAATCAGCGCGCCAGGCGCGGCGACGGAGCCGTTGGTCAGGGCGCCGCCAGCGTTCATGGCGAGACCGAACGCGCCGGACCCGCCGGTCGCCAGCACCGATCCGAAGTTGATCACCGTCTGCGCGCCGCGCGCGCGGATCCCGAACGTAACTCCCTGAATGACAGCGGTGGCGTTGGTGTTTTCGATCAGCCCGCCGTAGGTCATCGCGCCGGCGGCGGCGACCCCGATGATGCGGGCGCCGTTGACCAGGGTGCCGGACCGGTTGAACAGCACGCCCGCGGCGCCGGTGATCAAGGCGAGCTTGTCCTTGGAAGAGCCGTTGGTGACGGTCGCCCCGGCGGCATACTCGTACACGCCCGAAGAGTAGGCGCTCGTGGCCCGGACAGTCCCGAAATTGGTAACGTTGGTGATGCCCCCGAAACTTGCGATCCCACGCGAGACGCCCTTGATCGTGGCCTTCTTGTCGCCGGCCGATCCGTTGACCACCAAGCCGCCGCCGACGGTCTGGACGCCCGCACTCACAGTTCCGGTTATGACGCCGTAGTTCCGAACGATTGTCGGGTTGGCGCCGCCGACGCCGAAGCCGCCTTAAATCGATGCGAGCGTGTCGCCCGGCGAGCCATTGATCAGCAGGCCGCCGTCGAGCGACACACCATAGCCCCCGGTGGTCGCGCTGGATCGGATGGTTCCGAAATTGAGGATCGTGGCGTTCGTGGACCGTTCCTGGATCCCTGCGTACCCCTCGATCAATGCGGTCAGGTCTACCGATGACCCATTGGTGATTTGCCCCGAAATCGAGGACAACGCCTTTGCCGCTGCCGCCGATCGCTTCGACAACTCCATAGTTGGAGAGCGAGCCGGCGATCTCGATGCCTGAAAAACCCCGTACCAGCGCGCTCGTGTCGGAAGTCGGCGCCGTTGACGAACAGTCCAGGAATCTTCACGCCATATTCGTTGTGATAACGGATACCCTGGCCCGAGCCGCCGGCGATGGTTCCGAAATTGCTTGCGGTGATCAGCCCGTAGTTGGTGACCGAGCCGTATTCGCTGACCAGGCCGTAGGCGCCCTCGAGCACCGCCGTCTTGTCGCTGAGCGAACCGTTGGCGAGGGTCGCCACCCCGATATAGACGCCGAAATCCTGGCCCTTTATTGTACCGGCATTCGACAGACTGCTTCCACCCAGTACGCCGATGTTGCCGGAAATATAACCGATATTTCTGACATAGCCGCCGCTTTTCAGAAAGATACTGGCGCTGCCATTAGGCTGAGAGGTGATATTCCCATAGTTGACGATCGTAGTGTTTTCATCGGCGCACACGCCGTCACTGCCACCGTGTACGTTGCCAAAGTTCCTGACGACGAGACCTGAGTTGCCCGTCCCATAGCTGATAAGGGCAATCCCGACGCCTCCACCTCCGATATAGCCGTTATTCGTCACCGAAAAGCCGGGATTTGCCGCCATGTGACTGGTGAGGAGTATACCGTAGTTCTGGCCAAAGATGCTGGCGGGTGAGAACAATAGGCCATTCTGGACCGACCCGCCGTCGGCGAGCGAGATGCCATCGCCGTCGAACAGGGCGCCGGCTATCGTTCCGTAGTTACTTATGGCGATGTCGACGGCGGAAACCCCGGCGCCCCCGACCCGCGCGGAGTTGGTCAGCTCCAGGGCGTTGTATTTTACGGTGTTGACCGTATAGCCGGCCGAATATGTCCCGGTGAGCACTTTAGTGGTCACGTGCGTTCCCTCCTCGTCTTGCAGTCGACCCTTATCGCGGCCGAACCATCGGGGGAGGTGTAGTCCAAGCTCCGGCTTGCGCGCAGTTGCAGCGGCATGCACGATTGTGCAGGCGCGTGCCGTGGGCGGCAGGCGTCACCAGCGAAAGGGCATACGCCAAAGCCAGTCGCTGCACGCGCGGAGACCGAAGTTTCGATCCGCCTTGAACAAAACCGTCAAATCCGGCCATCCGTCGGGGGGGTCGGCTCGGCGGCGCGCAATTCCCACCGTCGGGGATCGACGCCAACGACGGTGAGCCAAATGGTGACCGCTGTTTCGGCGATCCCGCCCGGCAGGTAGGTCAGGGCGCCCAGGCCGCGCGTCAGAACCGGAGCGACGAAGCTGGAGCCGCTGGCGACAAGATAACAGGCGCCCGCGGCGGCCAGCAACGCGCCCAATGCCGACGGCAGGAATTTCGAGCGGACGAAAAGAACGCCGATCAGGATCAGGTAGACGCCGGAGAAGAACACAAGGCTGATCTCGGCGCCGAAGCCGTAGAGTTTGATGTCAAGCAAGGCGAGGCCGTCGAGCTGTTGCGCGGTAAAGCCCGGCAGGT
Source organism: uncultured Alphaproteobacteria bacterium (assembly GCA_963828365.1). Lineage (GTDB taxonomy): Bacteria > Pseudomonadota > Alphaproteobacteria > Caulobacterales > Caulobacteraceae > Acaudatibacter. The sequence continues at coordinate 77,616 of CAWHEE010000029.1, forward strand.
GCGCGGCGTTGGTGAGGATGACCAGGGGAGCGAAAAAGGCCAGGATGTTCAGAGCCGATATCGCGCTGCCGGCGACTCCGAATGCGGCAGCGACCCTGGAAAGCCCGCGCCCGGCCGGTTTCAGAAGTTCATGGAGAATCGCGACCACCGCCAGGTAGCACGCCGTTGCGGTGAGGTCGGAGACTACGCCCAGGCGAAACAACATCTGATGTTGGAGGATATTGATCGCGGTGGCGGCCGCGTCGTCGCGGACCAGCAGGCGCGAACGAACGCCTATTTCCGCAAAGATGCCGGTAACGATCACCACCAGCCAAAGGCCACCGGCAACCCTGGCCCCAAGTCTGGCCGCCATGGATCGCCTTGTCACTGGCTCCTCGGCCCGCGCCTTGCTCATCGATCACCCCTCGCGCTCATCGAGAGCGTCGCGACCCGGGCTCGCGACGGGCGCGCGGCGCCGGCGCGGCGGATGATCGGGAGCAGCCGGATGCGAAACAGCCAATAGCAAAGCGAGACAAACACCGCGCCGGCCGGCAACAGCACGAGCGGCGAGCCGTGGAGGAACGGCGGGATCGCCTTGGGCTGTCCCGCGAACGACGTCGCCGCGATCAGCAGCGCCAGGGTCATTCGCCACAGGTGTCGGGTAACCCTGGCCGAGCCGGTCAGGCCGCCGGCGCGGATCATGCTGACGTCGAGCACCGCTGCCAGAGTGACGATCGTCGCCATGGCGTCTATCACCGGTCCTTCTGGAAACGGCAGCGGATTTTTCCCTTGGCCGTTCAACCAGGCATAGGCGATGCCGCCGATCGCCAGAGCACCGGCGAAGACCGCGGCGGCGATCTCGAAACGCCCGGTTTCGCCGGGCTCGCGCCGCGTCACCGCATAGCCGGTCAGGACGAGGTAGAAGGTGAAGGCGCCCATCATCGTGTTGGGCGCCTGGCCCTCGGGCAGGAAGGGCGCCACCACGGCCCCAACGCCCGACATGGCCAGCATGGCGACGACGAACAGATCACCCGCCAGGCGGTGAAGCCGCTGGCCCTTGCGGACCAGCAACGCCGCGCCGCCCGCGAGGAGACCGGTGAATGCGCCGCCAATATGGGCATACAGCATCGCCGATGCCGCCTCCCTAGCCACCCAGGGTGTCCGCGGATCGAGTTGGAGGATCATGTCAGTCGCCCGCTTGGCACGTGCGGCCGCTCCCCGGAGCAGTCGCCCTTGGTGTTATACATCACTATCACACCGAAGCAATGCGGATTCGGTGGTCGATCGCTCAGGTGGTAGCGATGCCGGCCCGACCAAGCGGCCTGAACGGCGCGGGCGGCCGGCGGCGGATCCGGAGCGATGTCGACAAGCAATTCTCAGGGCGCATCTCGACCCTGGCCCTAAAGGAGATTGCCCTCACACTGTTTGCGGGCAAACCGCCGACCTGTCGATCGCGGTCCGACCTCGGTCGACTGGTCCCGACCCGCCCAGTCTCGCCGGGTCTTGCTCAATTCACCGGCGGAGACATTTCGACAGTTGGGGAAAGTCATGGGTATCGAGCGGCATGGTGTCGCGAAGGAACTGGACGAATTCGAGATCGGTCACGGTGTCGACGTCTCGAGCCACGGACATGGTCGCCTCGCCCTGGCCGACATAGGCGCGTAGCGCGCAGGCGTTGGCCGAAGGCGCCGAAATCGGGCGGCAGCCGGTCGCGGTGTCCGGCGCATGGATCCGGACGGGCGAAAACGGTTGCGGGCAATAGGCGACCTTACCGTGGCTTTCGCGGTCGGCGAGATAAAGGGCTATCGCCTTGGGCGGCCCGCCGGCGGGCGCGTATCCGCCATTGAAAGTGCAGATCGTCGCGCCGGGAAGATAGAACGCATGCATGACTGGATCGGCGGGCGGTGGGCGTCGAGCGACTTCGGTCACATCATCTTCGAGAATAATCGTCCGGATCAGGCCGTCCAGGCACTGGCTGTCGTATTTGGCGGCCGCCGCATACGCGACAGGCGCCAAGCCAGTCAGTGAAACCGCGGCGATGACGCTGAGACAGCACCTAAGCTTGAATACCGGCATGGCGGCGGCTCGTCCGGCGCCCGTGCGGGCCAGGGATGTTCTTCATAGGGTAAGGGCCCGGCGCCAGCGATTTAATGTCACCGCGCGGCGGTGGGAATTCCCCATCCGCGGCCTACGGATTGAACGATCAGGACCGGGCGAACTCTGCGTCGATGATCAGTTGAATGGATTGCCCGAGGACCGGACTGAGGCCGAAGTCGCGGGGATCGATATGGGCGCGGGCCTCGATGCCGAGCCGCGGATGGCCCATGAAGCCCTTGCCGGCCCCGAGCAGGGCGACATCGAAGGTCAATGGGATGGTCTTGCCCAGCAGGGTGAACCGGCCGTCGACCCGGCCGTGGCTGGCATCGACCTGATGAAAGGCGGTTGAGACGAAGGTCGCTTTAGGAAACGCGGCGGATTTTAGATAGCCGTTTCCAGCCAACTCTTCAGCGAATCCCGCCACCGGGGTCTCGATCGACGCGGTCTCCACCGAGACCTCCAGCGACGATGATGCCGGGCGGGCCGGGTCCCAGGTCAGCGCACCGCCGGTCCGACCAAAACGGAACACGCTCAGCGAATAGCCGATGTGCGACACCTCGGCGATAATGGCGGTGTGGTCGGGGTCGAGCGCGTAGGCGCCGGCGGGCGCCCTGGTATAGTCCATCTGTCCGGGATAGACCCCGGGCGGCAGTTGAGCAGCGGCGGGGGCGCCTGCCAGGCCGAGAACCAAGGCGAGGCCGACAAAGGCGGGGGGCAGAACGGCTCTCGGCATTGAATACCTCCTCTTCCGGGGGCTGGTCGGCGTTCAGGGCGGGCCGGGTTGAAAATCGGCCAGCAGCGCGGACATGTCCAGAGGCATGGCCGCAGTGACGCGACGCTCGCCGCCGGCGGGATGCGGAAAAATCAGGGCGGCGGCATGCAGCATCAGGCGCGGGACCGGCGCGCCCGACAGCATCAGGGCGCCGCCATAGCGCGGGTCGCCGGCGATCGGACGGCCGATCGAGGCCAGGTGAACGCGGATCTGGTGCATGCGGCCGGTGCGCGGAGATAACTCGATCAGGGCGGCGCCGGGGCCCTCGTCAAGCGTGCGATAATGGGTGACGGCGTCCTGAGCGTCGGGATGATCGGGCGGGCAGACTCGGGTGTAGGCCTCGCGTCCCTGGGATTCGCGGCGCAGGGCATTGTCCACCCGGCCCTGGCGCGGGTCCGGCGGGCCAGGCGTTACGATCGCCAGGTAGGTCTTGCGGATGCGCCGCGCCATCATCGCCTTGCCGAGGAAGGCGGCGTCCGGCTGGGTCCTGGCCGCCAGGATCACCCCGGAGGTGTCGCGGTCGAGGCGATGGACCAGGCGCGGCCGCTTGCCATTCGACTTCGCGAAGGCGGCGAGCAGGTCGTCGAGGGTGTTGGCGGCGATCCGCCCCCCCTGGCTGGAGAGCCCGGCGGGCTTGTTCAGGGCGAGGACGTGGGGGTCTTCGTAAAGGACCAGTGAACGGGCGAAGGCGATGTCGTCGGGGGTCAGGGGTGCGGTCATCTTCGCTTCCCTCTGTGGGGAGGGAGGGAGGAGCGTTTACCCACCTCGCTTCGCCCGTAGAGCGGCCCAGCGGTCAAGACGCTCTTTGACCCGGGCTTCGGCGCCGTCGCCCTTGGGCTGGTAGAACACCGGGCGGTCAACGCCGTCGGGGAAATAGTTCTGGCCGGAGAAACCTTCGGGCGTCCCGGGGTCATATTGGTAACCGGCGCCGTAGCCGAGGTCCTTCATGAGGCGGGTGGGCGCATTGCGGATGTGGGCGGGGGGCATCAGCGAGCCGGTCTGGCGGGCGAGACGGCGGGCGGCGCCGAAGGCGGTGTAGACGGCGTTCGACTTCGGGGCGGCGGCCATGTGGACGCAGGCCTGGGCCAGGGCTAGCTCGCCCTCCGGGCTGCCGAGAAAATCGTAGGCGTCCTTGGCGGCGGTGGCGACCAGCAGGGAGAGCGGATCGGCCGCCCCGATGTCCTCGCTGGCCATGCGCACCAGCCGGCGGGCGATGAACAACGGGTCCTCGCCACCCTCCAGCATGCGCGCCAGCCAATAGAGAGCGGCGTCGGGATCGGAGCCTCGCACCGATTTGTGCAAGGCGGAAATCAGGTTGTAGTGCTCCTCGCGATCCTTGTCATAAGCCGGGCTGCGTTTCTGCAACACCTGGGCCATGGCGGCCGTGTCGAGGGGGTGCTCGGGAGCAATGTTGAACAGAGTCTCGGCCAGGGACAGCAGGTAACGGCCGTCGCCGTCGGCCATGGTAAGCATGACGCCGCGGGCGCCGGGATCGAGCGGCAAGCGACGTCTCTCGAAGGCCTCGGCTTTGTCCAGCAGGGCGTTGAGCGCCGCATCGTCCAGCCGGCGCAGCACATAGACCTGGCAGCGCGACAACAGGGCCCCGTTGAGCTCGAACGACGGATTCTCGGTGGTGGCCCCGACCAGGGTGACGACGCCGGACTCGACGAACGGCAGGAAACCGTCCTGCTGGGCGCGGTTGAAGCGATGGATCTCGTCGACGAACAGCAGGGTCGACTGGCCGGCGGCGCGGCGACCTCGGGCGAGCTCAAAGGCCTTCTTGAGGTCGGCGACGCCGGAAAACACCGCCGACAGCTGCTGGAACTCGTAGCCGGCCGCCGTGGCCAGCAGCCGTGCGATGGTGGTCTTGCCGGTGCCTGGAGGTCCCCAAAGGATCATCGAGGAGAGCCGATGGGCGTCGGCCATGCGGCGGATGGGGCCGCCGGGGCCGAGCAGGTGGTCCTGGCCGACAACCTCGTCCAGGCTGCGCGGACGCAGGCGCTCCGCCAGCGGACTGGGGGCGGCGGGCGTCAGGCCGGCGGCTTCAAACAGATCGTTCATCCCACTAAGGGTAACAGAGGTTCGACGGATCGCCATCGCGGCGGGGGAAACATCATGATCAAGCTGTATCACTGCGCGGGCGCGCGTTCGTTCCGGGCCCTGTGGGCGCTGGAGGAATTGGCACTGCCGTACGAACTGGTAATGATGCCGTTTCCACCCCGGGCCCGGTTCGAGAACTATCACGCGCTCAATCCGCTCGGCACCGTGCCGGTGATGTTCGACGGCGAATCGAGGATGACCGAGAGTTCGGCCATGCCACATTATCTTGGGACGAAATACGGACCGACCGAACTGGTCGTCGCGCCGCCCGAGGCGGGTTATGCGGACTACCTGAACTTCCTGGTGATGGGCGAGGCGACCCTCACTTTCCCGCAGACCATCGTGCTGCGCTACACTCGCCTCGAGCCGCCTGAGCGCCGCGCGACACAGGCCGCCGAGGACTATCGCAAATGGTTCGGCTCGCGGCTGCGGGCAGCCGCGACGATGACCGGTGAGCGGTATGTATGCGCGGACCGGTTCACCATGGCCGATATCTCGTTTGCCTACGCGCTGAAGCTGGCCGAAAATCTCGGCATCACCGAGTTGTTTCCGGAGAAACTGGTTCCTTACTGGCAGGAGATGCAGGATCGGCCGGCCTTCAAAAGGGCGATCGCGGCAGAGGGCTGAGGCGTCCGATTTCTCCTCCCCTCCTGGGGAGGGTGGCTTCGAGCCCTTGCGAGAAGACGGGTGGGGAATGGCGATGCCGCCAGATCGCAGCTGATCCGACCACCGCGCCCCACCCTGGACGCTTCGCGTCCTGTCCCTCCCCATGAAGGGGAGGGAGGGATAGGGTGCGCAAAACTACCGGAGAAAACGCCATGTATCTCGCCGATCACGCCCGCCTGACGCCTGACAAGCCGGCGCTGGTCTCGGCGCGGACGGGCGCGGCGGTGACGTTCACGCAGCTGGACGAGCGGTCGATCCGGTTGGCGCGGTTCCTTAGGGAAAACGGCATCGAGCGCGGAGATCACATCGCGATCCTGATGGAGAACAACCTGGCGTTCATGGATCCGGTGTGGGCGGCATTCCGCTCCGGGCTCTACGTGACGGCGGTCAACCGCTACCTGCCGCCGGACGAGGTCGCCTATATCGTCGGCGATTGCGGCGCGAAGGCGCTCCTTACGTCCTGTCAGATGCGCGAAACCGCGGCGGCGCTGGCCCCCCTGATCCCTGGCTGCGGGATCCGCCTGATGGTCGACGGGGCGATCGACGGCTGGAGCACCTACGAGGACGCCGTGGCCGGCGTCTCCGCCAATCCGCTCGAGGAGGAGTGGATGGGCGATTCCATGCTCTACAGCTCCGGCACCACGGGGCGACCCAAGGGCATATTGCGCCCCCTGCCTCCGGTCAGCGCCGCCGAGGGCTTCGCCATCCGCCAGCAGGTCAACCGCTATGGACTCGGTCCGGACACGGTCTATCTCTCACCCGCCCCGCTCTATCATGCCGCTCCGCTGGGTTATGTGCTGAGCGTGCAGTCGTGGGGCGGCACGGTGGTGATGATGGAGAAGTTCGACGCGGAACAGTCGCTGGCCCTGATCCAACGCCACCGGGTGACCCATAGCCAGTGGGTTCCGACCATGTTCGTCCGCATGCGGAAACTGCCGGAAGAGGTGCGCGCTCGCTACGACCTGTCCAGCCACAGGGTGGCGATCCACGCCGCCGCCCCCTGCCCCGTCGCTGTCAAGCACGAGATGATCGCGTGGTGGGGCCCGATCCTCTACGAATACTACGCCGGTACAGAAGCCTCCGGCTCGACCTTCATCGCCAGCGAGGAATGGCTGGCGCATCCCGGATCGGTCGGCCGCGCCGCGCTCGGCGTCCTACACATCTGCGACGAGACCGGGCGTGAACTGCCGACCGGCGAGACAGGGCTGGTGTATTTCGAGCGCGAAGCGCCGACCTTCGAGTATCACAACGACCCGGACAAGACGCGGGCGGCGCGGCATCCCGAGCATCCCAACTGGAACGCGCTGGGCGATGTCGGCCACCTGGACGAGGAAGGCTATCTCTACCTCACCGACCGGCAGTCCTTCATGATCATCTCCGGCGGCGTGAACATCTATCCGCAGGCGATCGAGGACGCCCTGGTCACCCACCCCAAGGTCGCCGACGTCGCGGTGTTCGGCGTGCCGCACCCGGAGATGGGCGAAGAGGTCAAGGCGGTCATCGAGGCCGCGCCAGGCCACGTACCGGACGAGGCGCTGGCGGCGGAGCTGATGGCGTTCGCCCGCGCGAAACTGGCGCACTACATGGCCCCGCGCTCGATCGACTTCATCGACGAAATGCCGCGCCTGCCGACCGGCAAGCTCTATAAGCGCCTGCTAAAGGACCGATATTGGGCGGCCGCGGCTGTACCGGGCCGGAACGAATAAACCAACCAAGGAGGACCACCATGACGCCCGACCCGCTGTTCGACCTGACCGGCCAAATCGCCCTGATCACCGGTGGCAGCCGCGGACTGGGGTTGCAGATGGTGCGAGCGTTCGCGCTGCGCGGCGCGGACGTGATCATCGCCAGCCGCAAGATCGAGGCCTGCGAGGCGGCGGCCGAGGAGGTACGGGCCCTGGGACGCCGGGCGCTGGCGGTCCCGGTGCACGCCGGCCGATGGGCGGAGATGGATCGACTGGTCGAAGTTGCCTACGCCGAATTCGGGCGCATAGACATCCTGGTCAACAACGCCGGCATGTCGCCGGCTATGCCCTCGCACGAAGTCAGCGAGGCGCTGTTCGACAGCGTGGTGAATCTTAACTTCAAGGGTCCGTTCCGCCTGGCCTCGCAGGTCGCAAAGCGGATGTACGACGCCGACGGCGGGGCGATCATAAACATCTCTTCGACCGCCTCGCTCCACCCATCGCCTCAGGTGGTCACCTACGGGGGAGCCAAGGCGGCGCTGAACTCGATGACCGAGTCGCTGGCGCGCGAGTACGGGCCCAAGGTGCGGGTCAACGTCATCTGTCCGGGGCCGTTCCTGACCGATATCTCCAAGGCCTGGACCGAGGAAGCGCGGGAGACCGCCAACAACGCGCTGCACCGTCCGGGTCTGCCGGAGGAAATCGTCACTGCCGCCCTGTTCCTGGCCAGTCCCGCTTCGTCGTTCACAACCGGAGCCGTCGTGCGAGTGGACGGCGGCCACTGAGAGCGGACCCACCGGCCCCATTGCGCCCTCCGGCGGGGTGAAAGGTCGCGAACGTCAACCGACGGCGAAGCCAAATACTCGGCCATCCCAAACGTTCCCGCCGGAGAGGTCAACCTCGACGAGGTCGTGCGCGCTGGAACAGGTCCGGATGGCGCGCCGCCAGAAACCGAGGGCACGCGGATTGCGGCGGGCGACGGCGACCTCCCACCGACCCGGGTAGCGATCGAAGATGGAGTGCGCCGCCGACAGGCCGAGGCCGGCCCCGCGATGCTTCCGCGCCACGAAGAACTCCGCCATGTTGTAGTCGAGAGCGGCGCCGATATGGCCATGGGGGTTGACCAACGCGAAGCCGGCGAACCGCCCTTTCAGCCTGAACATGAGGGGCACATGGCCCGGGTCACCCCAATAGCCATCCAGCGGATAATCCCGGAAGCGCCCGTCGTCCTCGATCTCGCCTCTCTCCTCGCCCGCCCAATACTCGGAGAAGTCATGAATGTAGAATTGCAGCAGGTTGGCCAAGATGGGGCGTTCGCCCACGCCCGCCGGACTGACCTGCAGCTCAAGCAACCTTGGTGAACCGGATCGGCAGTTCCTTCATCGGGTGCAGCAGCAGGCTGGGGTGGTGGGGCGGGTCGGGCAGCGGGCGCGCGAGTTCGATGTCGGCAATGCGCGAAAGCAGCACCTCGAAGCCGGTGACGATCTCCTGGCGGGCCAGCAGGCGGCCGACACAGAAGTGCGTGCCGATGCCGAAGGCCATGTGGGCGCCGGCGTTCTTGCGCTCGATGTCGAACTGGTGCGGGCATTCGAACTTCGACGGATCGTGGTTTGCGGCGCCGTAGCGGACGATGACGACCGAATTGGCGGGAATGGTCACGCCGCCGATCTCGACATCGCAGGTCGCGCGGCGCACGAGGCCCTGGACCGGGCTTTCGTAACGCAGCGTCTCTTCCATGAAGCCCCGGATCAGCGTGGGGTCGGCGCGCAGTTTCGCCATCTGGTCGGGAAAGCGCAACAGCAGCCACAGGCCGTTGGCGATGGCCGCGATGGTGGTGTCGTAGCCGCCCGAAATCAGCTGGTGCATCAGGTTCTGCAATTCGTGCACCGACAGCGGCTCGTCGCCGTCGACGCGCGCGTGCACCAGATCGGAGATCAGGTCGCGGCGGGGATTGGCGCGGCGATCCTCGAACATGCGGGCGAGGAAATGCTGCATCTCCAGCTCGATCTCGGCGCACGCGAGGAGCTCTTCGCGGTTCATCGGGATCATCGCCGGGGCCAGGATGGAATTGGCCCATGTCTTGAAGGTGGCGATGTCGTCACGGTTCAGGCCGAGCTGCTCGGCGATGATTATGCCGGGCAACGGCAGGGCGAACTCCGAGACAAATTCGCATTCGCCGCGATCCACGAAGCGATCGACCAATTCGTGGGCCAGAGCCTCGATATGGGGGGTCAGCGTCTTGACCTGGTCGATATTGAACACCTGGTCGAGCAGCCGCCGATAGCGGCCGTGGACCGGCGGATCGGTGCGCTGCAAGGTCTGGACATGGCCCCAGCCACGGGCCCTCAACGCCTCCTGGTAGATGTCGCCGGCGCCGCTGTTCATGCCCGCCGCGGCGACCAGATCATTGGAGAACCGCTCGGTGTCGCGCAGCACGGCGCGCACGTCGTCGTAGCGGGTGATCATGTACATGCCGGTCTCCGGCATTTGGTACACCGGGCACTGCTCATGGAGCAGGGCGTAGAATGGACGCGGATTGCTCTGGACATGGGGGTCCAGCAGACTGAAATCCTCGACCCGCAGCGGGCGTGTCACATCACCGTCCATCATCGCCTCACGCGTTCCGGGCCATCAGGCCCCCGTCGACCGGGATGCTCACCCCGGTCAGGTAGGACGCCGCCGGCAGGCACAGGCTGAGGGTGATGTGCGCCACCTCGATCGGGTCGCCGTATCGGCCGAGGGCCGTGCGGCGCTTGGCGAAGATGGTCTTGTGCTCGTCGGGGATGGCGGCGGTCATGCCGGTGCGGATCGGCCCCGGGCAGATGCAGTTGACCGTGATGCCCTCGCGCCCGAGTTCGACGGCCAGGGCGCGGGTCAGGCCGGTGACGCCGGCCTTGGCGGCCGCATAGATGCTGTCCAGCGCAGTCGCGCCGAGCGCCTCGGTGGAGGCGATGTTGACGATCCGAGGGCTCGAAGACCGACGCAGATAGGGCAGTGCGGCGCGGATGATTCGCTGATGAGCGGCAAGCAGGATCGGGACCATGCGGTCCCATTCCTGGTCATAGTTCGGCATCATCGATCTTGCGGAAGCCGGAGACACCGGCATTGTTGATGATGCAGTCGAGGCCACCGAAGTAGTCCGCCATGATCGGCACCAGTTCGGCGATTGCGGCCGCGTCGCCGACGTCGAAGGCCCAGGCCTTCACATCCCCGCCGTCCGCGCGGATTTCGGAGGCGACGATTTCGGCGTCCGACAGCCGCAAATCGGTTACGGCGACCTTCGCGCCCTCGCGGGCGAACAGGTGGGCGGTGGCGCGGCCCATGCCGCTGGCCGCGCCCGTCACCAGCACGACCTTGCCGGCGACGGAGCGGCTTAGATGGGGGACGGGGTCCATGGGCGTTGTTTCCTGACCGTTCTTATTGACGCGATCCTACCGCCAAATATCCACGGCATCATAGCCGGGTAACGTTGAAAGTCCGCCGGCAATCGTATTGCGCGGTCGGGGGCAAAGGGTTACGCCCCGCGCGCCTTCAACCTGAGGAACGTTCCTATGATCCGCTTCTATTTCAACCGTGGGCCCAATCCCATGAAGGTGGCGCTGATGCTGGAGGAGACCGGTCTCGCCTATGAGGTGGTTCCCGTGGACATGCTGACGGGCGACCAGCACAAGCCGGAATTCCTCGCAATCAATCCCAACGCCAAGGTTCCCGCGATCGTCGACGGCGACGCGGTGGTGTTCGATTCCAACGCCATCCTGCTGTACCTGGGCGAGAAGACCGGCCAGTTCATGGGCACGCCCGCCGAGCGGCCGGCCATGCTGTCCTGGCTGATGTTCGTCGCCAGCGGCCTTGGCCCCTATTCCGGCCAGTCGGTGCATTTCTCCCGCGTCCATACCGACAGCACCTATGCCACCAACCGTTACCTGCGCGAGGCAGAGCGCCATTACGACGTGCTCGACCGCCGGCTGTCCGAGGCGCCCTACCTGGCCGGGGCGGACTATACGATCGCGGACATGGCGGCGTGGGGTTGGATCGAGCGCCGGGTAAATGTTCTCGGCGCCGACGTCGACCTCGGTCGTTGGCCCAACCTCTCGCGCTGGAATGCGGCGCTCGAGGCGCGACCCGCGGTCGAGCGCGCACGCCGGGTGGGCGCCGATCTGGTGTGGAAGAGCGACTTCGACGAGGCGGCCGCGCGCGCGATGTTCCCGCAGAATTTCGTGGCGGCTTAGGCGGCGGGGCCGGGACGCCCCTGGCCCTGGCCCTGTTTCTCCTATCCCTGAAACCGGGCGTTGATGATGTGGCCGCCGCGCTCGATGCTCATCGTCCAGACGTGGCCGCCCGACTGCACGGCGTTCATCAGGTCGCGGGTGGTGTCGATCTTGCGGCCGTTCACCTCGCGGATGAAGTCGCCCGGCCGCAAGCCGATGTTCTGGGCATAGCCCGTGTCCAGCTTGGTCACCAGGACACCGTGGCCGGAGAACGGATCGAAGCCGTACTGATAGGCCGCCGCCGGTGAGGCGTTGACCACCGTGGCGCCGGCGAACGGGTTCTGGCCGGCGATCACCCGCAGATCGGCGGGCGGGTCGGCCGGAGGCGGTTCGGTGCGCACCGTCAGGGTGCGCGGCGGTCCGCCGTTGCGGCGCGTTACGATGCTCAGCGCCTGGCCCGGCGGACGGGTCGAAACGCGATAGTTGAGGCCGGCGTCGTCGTCGACTTCCTGTCCGTCGACCGACACGATGACGTCGCCCTGAGCCACCCCTCCCCGCGCAGCCGGTCCGGTAGGCCATAGGTCGGTGACGACGACACCGCGCGGCGCCTCCAGCCCAAGGCTGCGCGCCGTCTCGCCGGTGAGCGCCTGGGTGCGCACGCCGATCCACGGCCGCATGACCGTATGGCCGCCGCCGAGCGCCGTCATCACCACCTGTTTTGCCATGGCCGCCGGAATCGCGAAGCCGACGCCGGCCGATGCGCCCGACGCCGAGACAATCGCGGTATTCACCCCGATCAGATTGCCGTCCATGTCGACAAGAGGCCCACCGGAATTGCCTGGATTAATCGACGCGTCGGTCTGGATGAAGAATGAATAGTCGCTGATGCCGACATCCGAGCGGGCCAGGGCCGAGACGATGCCGTTGGTCACGGTCTGACCCACTCCGAACGGGTCGCCGATGGCCAGCACCAGATCGCCGACCTGCGGCATGGCCGCGTCATCGATGGCGATGGTCGGCAATGATTCGCCCTTGGTGTCGATCTCGAGCACCGCGAGGTCGGCCCGCGGATCGTCGAGGAGCACTTTGGCCGGCCACTCGCGGCGGTCGGAGGTCACCACCATGATTTCCTGAGCGTCGGCGATATTGTGGTGGTTGGTGAGAATGACCCCGTCGGCGCGGACGATCGAGCCCGACCCCAGGGACTGTTCGACCCGATCGCGCGACATGCCGCCCTGCATGAACATGCCCCAGAATGGATCAACCTGCTGGCGCACCACGCGCCGCGAATAGACATTGACCACCGCGGGCGCTGCTCGCCGCACGATCGGCGCGAACGACATCTTCATGGTGACGAAATCGGGCGGGACCCTGCGGGCTTCTGGAAGCGGGGTCGATTGCTGGGCTTGGCTAGGGCGCGCCGGGCCCGAACAGGCGGCAACAAGAACGACAGTGCAGAAGGCGAAATGGCGAAGGGTCATGAGATTTCCGATTGGCGTCCCAGGCGGATCTATGGATCGAGCATCTGGGCGCAAACATGGCGCGGCGATGGCGTCAAGATCGGCGGCGGTCCAGGATGATCACACGGGGTTCGGCGCGGGCGCGCGAGCGGCCCGCAGCGAGATGAGCAGCGCCAGGCCCATCAGCGCGGCCGAAAGCAGGATCGGCAGGCCGGGCATATGCAGGCTCGCGTCGTTGCGCACAGCCCAGGCGAAGGTTAGACCGAACAGCGGCGGCCCGAGGATCGAGGCAATACCCTGCAGGCTCTGATTGGCGCCCTGCAGCTGGCCCTGGAATCGAGGTCCGACACGGCGCGTCATCAGGCCCATGAGACCCGGCTGGGTCAGGCTGACGAGGGCGAACACGGGCAGCGACGCCACGTACATCCAGGGCCGCCACGCCAGGGCGAACAGCAGAAACCCCAGCGCCCCGAAGCCAGTCCCGATCAGCACCGCGCCGCGCTCGCCGACGCGCTTGACTGTCGGCCCGACCAACAGGGTCTGGACGAGGATCTGGCAGATGCCGGTGCCCATCAGGGTCAGGCCGACCACCGCCGTCGTCCAGTTATAGCGGAAGCCGGCATACAGCACGAAGATCGCCGGCAGGACGGTATAGGCAAGTTGGAACAGGAAGGCGACGCATGCCATGGCGAGGAGGTCGCCGCGCTCGCGAAGGAACAACAGCGAACCAAGGGGGTTGGCGCGGGTCCAGTCGAGCGCGGTCGAGCGCCGCTCCAGCGGCAACAACTCCGGCAGGACCAAAAGACCGTAGATTCCGTTCAGGAAGCAGAGGCCGGCGGCGACCATGAACGGCAGACGCAAATTGATCTCGCCCAGCACGCCGCCCAGCGTCGGGCCGATGATGAAACCGAAACCGAAGGCCGAACCCAACAGGCCGAAGTTGCGCGCCCGGCGGTCAGGCGGCGTGATGTCGGCCACATAGGCGTTGGCGGTCGAGAAGCTCGCCGCGGTGATGCCGTTGAGGATGCGGCCCAGATAGAGCCACGCCAAGGTGGGCGCGAAGGCCATGAACATGAAGTCGACGAACAGGCCGAAGATCGAGATCAGCATCACCGGCCGCCGGCCGTATCGGTCGGAGAGCATTCCGAGGATCGGGCCGAAGATGAACTGCATAGCGCCCCAGCTACCGGAAAACACCACGTTCCATTCCGAGGCGGTCGCGGTGTCGCCGTGGACGAATTGCTTGATCAGATTCGGCAGGATCGGGATCATGATGCCGAACGAGATCGCATTCAGCAGGGCGCTGGCCCAGATGAAGCCGAAGGCGGCGGTGCGACCTGTCGCAGCGACCGGCGCGGTGTCCTTGGGGTTCATGTTTGAGAGCCGCTCCGCCCGGACAGGGTCTGATTGTAACTGGAAAGCGCGGACTGCCACCATTCGGCGTGCCGACGCATGAAGATGATGTCGGGGAAGCCGTGCCGGGCGACGTGCGCCGCCGGCACGCTGTCCCAGCCGCGGTGCTCGACCGTGACCCGCGTATCCGTCCCGACCGGATCGAAACTCACCTCGACCTCGGTGATCTGATCGGGCGCGAAGGTCGCCTGCCGCCAGCTGAACACCAGACGATGGGGCGGGTCCCATACCCGCACCTTGCCGATCTCGAACACCTTGCCGCCGGCGCGGGTCTCGATCAGCCGCCCCCCCTCCCCCTCTTCGAACGACAGCACGCCCGGCTCGCGCGGGGTGAAGGCGAACAGGGCGTTCGGCTTCCACCACAGCGAAATCTGGCGAGTGAAGATTTCGAACGCCCGCTGGGGGCTCGCGACCACCCGAAGGGCGACAATGACCCGCGAACTCACGTTTCCGGATCCGCCGCTGCGGCCGCGCTTTCGAGATGGCGCTTGAATGCCTCCAGTTGCTCGCTCCACATCCTCTCGGTCTCTTCCAACCACCGCTTCAGTTCGATCATTGGTTCAGGCCTCAAGGCGTAGACGCGCACGCGAGCATCGAATGAGGGATGCGATTCCTCGACCAGACCGCTTTCGCGCAGTGTGCGCAGATGCCGGCTCATGGCCGGCGCGGTGAGCCCGAGCGCCCGGGCCAGATCGCCGGCCGGGCGCGACCGCTGGCGCAGCAGATCCACGGCGGCACGGCGGTGCGGATCGGCCAGCGCCGCCAGGGTGCGGTCGATGTGGGGCATCGAAGCGATTGGAGTTCGCCCTACAGCCGCTCGCGCACCGGCACGCCGCCCGCCTCGCTCATCTCCTCGTGGGACATGACCTTCAGTGTCTGCGAGAACGACCACACGTGGCCTTCCGGGTCGATCGCCATATAGGTGCGGTCGCCATAGAACTGATCGGCGGGTTCGCGCACGATCACCGCGCCTGCCGCCCGCGCGCGCGCGCAATGGGCGTCGAGATCTCCCGGCAGGTGCACATGGATCGACTGGGTGTTCACCCCGTCCATCGACGCCGGGCTCTTGTGCCGCGCATCCCATTCCCGGCCGACCATGATCAGGCCCTCGCCGAAGGTCATTTCGGAATGGCCGAGCGTACCGTCGGGGTTTTCGACGACCATCGTGGTTTCGAAGCCGAACGCCCGCTCCAGCCATGCGAGCGCAGACTCTGGGGTCGCGATAGCAGACGCCGGAGGCGAAAGTTGGTCTGTTGGTCTCGCTCATCACTTCCTCCTTGTGGAAACCCGGGTCAGACCCAGCCGGTGATCTTCAGGCCGCTGGCGGCCTCCGCCTCCTCGCGCGACACGGCGGCGACCGTCCGGCCGATCGACCAGATGTGCCCTTCCGGATCACGGCACCGATAGCTGCGGTCGCCGTAGAATTGGTCTTCCGGCTCCATGATGATGTCGGCGCCGGCGGCCCGGGCGTGCGCGCAGTGGGCGTCCAGGTCGCTGTCGATCTGGATATGCAGGGCCTGGGTATTCTTGCCGCCCACGGACCGCGGGCTGCGGTGATCGTCCGACCATTCGCCTGCGATCATCAGCAGGCTGTCGCCGAACCGCATTTCCGAGTGCACCAGCGTCCCGTCCGCATCCTCGATCAGCATGGCGATCTCGAAGCCGAACGCCGCTTGCAGCCAGGCGATTGCGGCGCGCGGATCGCGATAGCAAACCGCGGAGATCAGGTGGGGTCTGGACTGGGCCATGACAGACTTCCGAGTTGAATGACAATTCCTGGAATATTTCTAAATTCCCGCAAACAATTCGTCAAGCCACGAGCGCGACGATCGCTGGTCGCGGTTTAGGAGATCGGGCCTCGCGGGGCGAGATCGTAGCTCCAGAGGGAGCGAAAAGCCGGCCGGAAATGCCAGGCGAGAGCGATCAACGGGACCGCATGAGCCGCCGCCCACAGCCAAAGCGTATCGAGAATTGTATCGACCAGGACGATATTGACCATCACGGGTATCAGCAACGCCACGCCGAGGGGCGCGGTTCTGTGAAACATCAAGGCCAAGCCCGAGGCGAAGAACGTCAAAGCGAGCAGCGGAAAGAAGTAGACGGTGTTGTCCATCGCCGTCATGAAGGCGGCGGACGCCCGGCTCATCGACCAATTGGCTTCGGGCATGACCCCGGCAATCTGCAGCCCGGACCACACGCCTTCGAACATGAAATAGGCGCCATAGAGCCAGCGCAACACGCGCCATCCGATCGGATCCTTCATCCCGTCTCCCCTTGCGAGCGGCTTCCAACCTGGTCCGCGGTCAAAGGCGCCTCGGACATGAATTCCGTCGCGATTGTCGATAGCAATTCCGCCCGCCGATCATTGAGAAAGAAATGGCCACCGGGCAGCATACGCCGACTGAACCGATTGGTGGTTTCATCGCCCCAGGCATCCAGCCGACCGACATCGAGTGGCGTATCGTCCAGTCCGCCGAATACGGTGATCGGACACGGGAGCGGCCCCTTCGCGCGGTAGCGATAGGCTTCGGTCAGCGCGAAGTCACCGCGAAGGGTGCGCAGCAGAACCGCCCTGAGATCCTTCTGTTCCAAAACGAGCCTGGGAATGTTCTGGTACCGCGCCACCACACCGGCGAGCAACGCGTCGTCCGGCAGGTCGAAGATCGCTCGCTCGTGATACGGCAGCGCGGGTCCACGTTGCGCCGACACGAACAGATGCGACGGTGGCCGCCCCAGTGCAACGAGTTCATGGGCGACGTCGAAGGCGATGAACGCTCCCATGCTATGGCCGAAAAGGGCATACGGCAGGTCGGTGGCCGGGAGAATCTCCCCCGAAAGGGCGGCGGCGAGGGAGGCCATGTCGGTCGCCGGCGGCTCGTCGATGCGCGCATCGCGGCCGGGCAGGCATGGCGTTCGTACGTCGATGTCCGCCGGCAAATGCTTTGGCCAGTCCCGGTACACGGCGCGCCCCGCGCCGGCATAGGGGAAGCAGAACAGGCGGCGTTGCACAGCGGCTTCGGCCACGATTATTCCGCGGCGACAGCCGTGGTGTCGGCCACGAGGCTCGCGAGAATTCGCGGATGGAGAGCCTCCCACACCGCGTGCAACGCCGCGACGGCCTGATCGAGTTCTTCTTCGGTGTTAGCGGACGTGATCGAAAACCGGACGAGATTGCGGGTGATCGGCACCGCCGGGAAGGTCGCCGGCGTGATCAGGATGTCATGGTCCCACAAGATGTTGCAGGCCCTGACCATTTCGTCCCAGCCACCCATCACCACGCCGACGATCGGAAAATCGAAGTCGTTGTCGACCTCAAAGCCGATCTGACTGGCGGCCGCGACAAGGCGCCGTGTAAGTCGATGGATCTTCTTGCGCCGGGCATCGCCGTCGCGACGGTTCAATTCGAGGCCGGCCAGCGCGGTCGCGAGGCTCGCGATCGCGGTGGGCCCGGAGAACACATACGGTCCCGAGGTCTGCAGCATCATCTTCAGGTCGGGATCACGGCAGGTGATGAAGGCGGCGTAACTCGAGAACGCCTTCGACAAGCCGGCGACATACATGATCCCGTCCCGTTCGAAATCGAGCCCCAGATGATTGACCAGGCCGTTGCCGCCGTAGCCATACGGCAGGTGTTCGTCGGGCGCGGCGCCGATGACGCCAAAGCCGTGGGCGTCGTCGACATACAGGATAGCGTCATACTCGCGCGCAAGACGGGCATAATCGGCCAGCGGTGGATTGGGACTGCCCATGGAATAGATACCGTCGGTGGCGATGATCTTATTGGGCGACTTTGCGTAGCGGGCGAGTTTTCGCGTCAGGTCGTCGACGTCGTTGTGCCGGAACTCGACCCAAGTGGCTCCATCGGCCTTCGCGCGCATAGCGGCTTCGGCGATCGAATGGTGCGCCGACGTATCGCTGAAGATCACGCCCCGAGAACCCGCCAGAGCGGGAAGAACTCCAAGATGCAGCAGCGAGATGGAGGGGAAGACCAGTGTATCGGGCACGCCGACCATGGTCGCAAGTTCCCGTTCGAGCTGCGGGTAGAGCGCGGGCGAGGCCACCGCCCGTGTCCAGCTGGGATGGGTTCCCCATTTCTCCACCGGAGTGGTGATCGCAGACATGATCTCAGGCTCGAGATCGAAGCCGAGATAGTTGCACGACGCGAAATCGCAACGCCAGCGTCCGCCGATCAGAACCTGACGGGCATGCTGGTCCTCGGCTTCCGCGTAGCATTGTGGAATCTGCAGCATGGCTTCGCGAATCTCGGCGCGCATCGCCGCTTGATCCTCCGGCATCGCAGGCCCTGACACGGGTTCCGGGGCCGGAGCCTCCAGCGCCATGGCCGACAGCCGCTCGATGGCGAACTCGCAAAGTGTGTCGACGCTGACGTCCCGCATCATCAGTTCGATCGGGAAGCTCAGGCGGAGCGAGCCTTCGAGCCGGTTCTTGATTTCGACCATCATCAGGGAATCGACCCCGAGATCGGTCCACGGTTCGCTGGCGCGGATTTCCTGAGCGGTGGTCAGGCCGAGCACCTGACGAACCGCGTCGTTGACGTGCGCCTCGAGCAGAGGGCGTCGGGTCTCCTCGGGCGCGGCCCTGAACGCCACGAGAAAATCCTCGGTCGCCGCGGCCGATGACCTCTTGTGATCGAGAAGTTCGCTGTAGAAGGCAGACGCCGCCGGAGATGGCCAGCGCTTCGCGTAGACGTCCCAGCGCATCTTCATCACGCCGGTCTCGCCCCGTGTTGTACGCGGAGCGCGAAGCATGGCTTTCAGCACGGCGAGGCCATCCTCCACCGAAAGCTTTTCGATACCGCCGCCGAGCTCGGAGTCAGCGGCCATCCCGACTTCCGCCCAAGGGCCCCAGCAAAGGCTGGTCGCCGCCAATCCGAGCCCACGGCGATATGTCGCCAGGGCATCCAGATAGGCGTTCGCCGCGCAGTAGTTGGTCTGACCGGGCGACCCCGACAGCGAGGCCATCGACGAAAACAGCACGAAGAAATCCAGCGGCAGTTCGCGGGTAAGGCAGTGCAGCTCCCAGGCTCCACGCACCTTGGGCGCCATCGCCGCACGGTAGGATTCCGAGGTCTGGTTGCGCACAAGGGATTCGCGCAGCAGGCCGGCGGCGTGGAAAACCCCCCGAAGCGGCGCCAAACTCTCGCAAGCAGCAACCATGGCCGCGACGTCCCCGGGCAACGCCACATCGCCTTGAACCGACAAGACCCTGGCGCCGCGTTCGCGCAAGTCGCGCATGACGGCCGACGCCTCCTCTGAGGGATGGCTTCGCGCGCTGAGAACAATGTTGCGGGCCCCGGCATCCACCAGGAACGCCGCCAGCTTCAGCCCCAGACCGCCAAGACCGCCGGTCACTAGATAGCTGGCGTCCGCGCGCAGGGTGGCTTCGCCAAACGTCAGCACGACCTTTCCGATGTGCCGTGTCTGCTGCATGAAACGGTAGGCCTCGGCGGCATTCTCGATCGAATAGGTCGCCATCGGCAGCGGGCGCGCCACGCCCTTCTCGAACAGGTCGCGGATTTCGGCGCCGGTCCGCATGCTTTCGGCGACGTCGCGCGCGATGACGGCGCCGAGCTCGAACGTGAAATATTCGGCGTCGGGCCGCTCGCGTGCCTGGTCCGGCCGACCTCCCTCCAGGCGACCGATCTCAATGAAGCGTCCGCCGTGCCTGAGGACCTGGAAGCTGCGGTCGACGACCTCACCGGTCAGGCTGTTGAGGACGACATCGACGCCTTCGCCCGCTGTCGCGCTCAGTATCTCATCGGCGAAGTCGAGCGTGCGCGAGTTGCTGATGTTGATGACGCCCTGCGATCGCAGATAGTCCCATTTGGGCGGGCTGGCCGTAGCGTAGATTTCCGCCCCGACAGCTTGCGCGATCTGGATGGCGGCGAGACCCACGCCGCCCGCCGCCGCATGAATGAGAATGCGCTCCCCCGCCTTCAATTTCGCCAGCTGAATGAGCGAGTGGTAAGCGGTCCAGAAGACGCTGGGGATAGCCGCGGCGGACACCGGATCGACGTTGGACGGCAGGCGCATAACTCCGTCCCGGAAGGCGATGACGTGGCTTGCGAAGCCGCCGACGGCCGGCGCCATCACCCGATCTCCGATTTCAAGGTCGCTCACCCCCTCACCCAAGGCGGCGACGGTTCCGGCGCAGTCGAAATCCCAGCGGAATGTCCGACGCATGGCTAATGCCCATTTCCTCGGCGTAGAACTCCTTGAGCATGCCCAGGGAAATCACCACGTCGCGAAAGTTCAGCGCCGCCGCGGTCACCGCTATCTCGATCTGGCCCCTCCCAGGCTTCTGTCGGGTGATAGGAACCAGTTGCAGATTGTCCGGCGAACCGTAGTCGCGCAACTGCAGGCGGAACGGCCCATCGATCGCCGGCGGCGCGGCTTCGGGACACTTCACGAGCCGCGCGACAAACCGTTGGCCGGCGCGATAGGCCACCTGCGCCTCCCCTGGAGGAGCGTCCAACTCGTCCACCAAGGCCGAAACATCCGCCTCGATGTCGGACCCGGTGTCGATGCAGGTCATCCGGATTTCCGGCGCCTCAAGCATCAGGCCGCGCTGCATTCCCCAAAGGGGCGCCTGCGCGGGATGTACCGCGTCACCGGCGGCCACCGCTTGCGCACCGCTCGTGACGACGCACAGCCGAAGGTCGATCGAGGTCGCCGCAACGGCCTGGACCACGTGCAGCAGGCCGATGGCCAGAGCCTCGGCCCTTTCCGGCGACGCTTCCGAGCCCTGATCAGGTTCGGCGGCCCACAGGTGGATGACGCCTCGCAGCGGTGGATTGCAAGACTGCATGCACCGACCCACGAGCGCCCGCAAATTGCCGGGTTCGCCCGGGTCGGCCGTCACGGCGCCCGTGGCATTCTCGAACGCCGGACCTTCGGACACCGCGATGCAGCTATTCCCGCGCGCCGAAAGTTGCCGATGCAACGCCTCGCCGCGCCGGCTGCCGTTGTCGAGCAACAGCCAGGTCCCCGGCCCCGCTTCGGCCTCCACCTCGAGGCTCCGCGGCCGCCAGTCGAGACGATACAGCAGGTCGGACACGCGGCGACGCAGGAAGGCGGAGGCCGGGGCCCGGCGCATCTCGAAACCCTCCAGCGACACGATCACCCGCCCCTCTAGGTCCAGGGTCTGGATGTCCCATGTCGTTGGCCCGGTGCGCACGGCATGGCACCACCAATGCGTGCCGGTCGCGTCGCCCTGCTGGAGCATCGATCTGACCGAGAACGGCAGCAACGTCTCGCTCTGCTCCTCGGCCCCGAGCGTCGCGCCGGCGACCTGAAAGCCGGCATCGAGCAGCGCGGGGTGCAGGCTGTAGCCTTCCAGGCCCCCCGCCGCGTCCGGAAGGTGAAGTCGGGCGAGGGCTTCATCGTGACCCAGCCAGAGGGCCTCGACCCACCTGAACCCGTCCTTGACCTCCACGCCACTGGAGTCGATCACCTCATACAGAAGGCCAGGATCATAAGCTTCGTTACACCGGGTCTGAAGTTCGAGCAGGTCGACCCGCGGCAGTTCGACAGCGCTCCCCGGCCCGATCCTGCCGGACATGAGCCTGACCATCTCGTCGCCCGGCGTTTCGGAGCCCAGCGCCGCGACGATCACCGACTGCGACGCCATCGGATCGGTGTTGCCTTCTTCGGGCGAAAGGACTGCCTGCAAGGTGCGTCCTCGCGGATCGCCGAGAATCGATGGCGCCAGAAAATACACATCGTCGACCCGGCACGAGGGCCAGCCGAGGAGTTCGGCGCCGCTCGCCAGCATGGCCAGATAGGCCGCGCCCGGCACAACAAGCTGACCGTGAACCTTGTGATCGGCGAGGTAAGGCTGCGCGGCGACACCGATGGTCGCCGAAAGGATCGTTTCCTTTACCAGTGGGGAGCGAACGATAGTCTCGACGAGCGGACGAAGCACCCCCCGCCCTCTGGCCGCGCCGCCGGGCGTGGCAGGAAACCAGTAGCGCTCGCGCTCGAAAGGGTAGGTGGGCAGCGACGTCTTGCGCCGGGGGTAACCGCGGTCGAACGCCTCCCAGTCGATCTCGCCGCCGTGGGTAAAAATATCCGATGCGCTTTCGAGCATCCGCGCCCAATCGCCGCTGCGCGCCTGCAGGCTTGGCAACCAGAGATGTTCGCCGTCCGGCAGGGTCTGGCGGCCTATCCCACAGAGGATCGGCCGGGGACCGGCTTCGAGAAACAGGGAGGCCCCCAATCTGGCCGCCGCCCGGATGCTGTCGGCGAAACGCACCGGCTGACGGATATGGCGAACCCAGTATTCGGGTCCGGCGATCTCGTCGCCCGCCTCCATGCCGGTGAGGTTTGAGATCAGCCGGACGCGCGGGGGCGAAAATCTCACCTGCCCGGCGATACCGGCGAATTCGCCCAGGATCGGCTCCATCAACGGCGAATGGAACGCGTGCGAGACATTCAGCCGATGGCTCGGGATGTTCTGGTCGCGCAGCGCGGCGGCTATCTCGTCGATCGCCTTGGCGTCGCCGGACAGCACCAGATCGTCCGCACCGTTGACGGCGGCGATAGACACCGACGCGGAAAAGAGCGCGATGATCGGCCCGACACGGTCTTCGGTGGCCCTGATCGCCAGCATGGCTCCGTCACGCGGCAACGACTGCATCAACTGTCCGCGCGCCGCGATGAGCTTCAGGGCGTCCGGCAGTTCAAATACCCCGGCAAGACAGGCCGCGACATATTCTCCGACGCTGTGACCCAGCACGATGTCGGGAAATACTCCCCACGACTGCCATAGTCTGGCCAGAGAATACTCCATCGCGAATAGAGCCGGTTGCGTATAACAAGTCTCATTGATCAAGGTCGCGTCGGCGTCGCCGCATGGATAGATCACTTCAATCAGTCGCCGATCCAGCACGCCCGCCAACAGCGCATCGCATTCGTCGAGTGTTCCCGGAAGACCGGCGCGGTCTCATAGAGCTCGCGCGCCATGTGCGGAAACTGCGATCCCTGACCGGTAAACATCATCACCATCTCGGCGGGGTCGAGCGGCGCGCGGCCGCTCCTCACCGCCCGGCGCCGACACCCGGCCGCTGAAGGCGCGCAAATTCGAAGCGAGATCTTCACTCGAGCGTGCGGTCGCCACCAGGCGGTGGTCGAAATCTGGACCTTCCAGTATTGGCGGTGAAGCACAGGTCGGCCAGCCGTTCCGGAGGCGCGGAATCGACGGCGGCGGCCATGCGGTCCGCCATCGCGCGTAACGCAGCTTCCGATTTGGCCGACAGGACGAGCGCGTGCATCGGCCGTTCCTCCGCCGCGACCTCGACCTGCGGCGTCGGCGCCTGCTCGACGATCACATGCGCGTTCGTGCCGCCAAAGCCAAAGGAGCTGACGCCCGCGATACGTTTGCCAGCCGGCCATGGGGTCGTCTCGGTGACGACCCGCAGCGGCAGCCGATCCCACGAAATCATCGGATTTGGCTGTTTGAAATGGAGATTCGGCGGGATGAGGCCGCGATCCATCGAAAGAATGGCCTTGATCAGGCCGCACACGCCCGCGGCCCACTCGAGGTGGCCGCAGTTTGTCTTGACCGAGCCAAGCAGGAGTGGGGCCGGCCGCCCGGCGAAAACCGCACCGAGCGCGCCGGCTTCGATCGGGTCGCCCACCGCGGTGCCCGTCCCGTGCGCCTCGACGAAACCTATTTCCGATGGATCGACGCCGCCATTACGTAGCGCCGTCCGGATGACTTCCTGCTGAGCGGGGCCGCTCGGCACAGTCAATCCGCTGGAACGACCATTGTGGTTGGTGGCGCTGCCACGAAGCAGCGCCAGGATACGATCACCCAAATCCAAGGCGTCCGACAACCGCTTCATGACCAGAACGCCACAACCTTCGCCACGAACGTAGCCGTTCGCGCTGGCGTCGAACGCCTTGCAGTGGCCGTCCGGCGAAAGCATTTTCGCCTTGCACAGGCCGATGAAGACGTCGGGGTGAAAGTTGAGGTTGACGCCGGAAGCCAACGCGATGTCGCTCTCCCCGCCACGCAGGCTCATCATCGCCAGGTGTACGGAAACCAAAGAGGACGAACAGGCGGTGTCGATGGCCAGCGAAGGCCCGCGGACGCCCAGCATGAACGACAGCCGTCCGGCCGCCGCCGCGTGGGACCCGCCGGTGCCGTTGTAGGCATCGGTTCCCATCGGACCGATCGCCGCCTGCAAATCCCCATAGTCCGTCGTGCCCATGCCCACGAAGACGCCAACCTGTTTATGCGCCAAGCGTTGCGGCACGATGCCCGCGCTCTCGAGGGCCTCCCAGTGCACCTCGAGCAACTGGCGCTGCTGCGGGTCCATGAACTGCGCCTCACGGGGCGAAATACCGAAAAAGCCCGGGCTGAAATGGTCGAAATCGGGAATGAATGATCCATACCGCGTATACATTTTGCCGCGGGCGTCCGGATTGGGATCGTAGAAAGCGTCGACGTCCCACCGTTCGGGTGGAATTTCCTTGATCGCGTCGCCTCCGCTGACAAGAAAATCCCAGAACTGGTCGGGAGTTGCCCCGCCAGGGAACCGGCAGGCCATGCCGACGATCGCGACCGGCTCGTTCCTGGGTTGCAAGTTCATCTGTCGCCCTCCGACCCCGTCACCACTTCGTCACCCAGTCGGGAAGACGAGTATACCCAGAAGATAATCCACGACGGCCGAGACCGTGGGATGATCGAACGTCATGGTCTCCGGCAACTCGCAACCGAACAGGTATTCGAGTCTGGCGCGAAGCTCGATCGACGCGAACAAATCCATGCCAAGCGTCGTGAAACCATGATCGTCGTCAATGTCGCGCGCCTCGCGGCCTAGAACCGCGGCGGCCTGAGCCTGCACGATGGAACGGACCAGCTTGCGGCGCTGCCCCGCCATGGCATTTGCCAACTGCCTGAGCAGGTTCTGAATTTTCGGCTCCGCGATACTGCCGAGATAGGCCGTCACATCGTTCAGCTCGCTTCGACGCACCTTACCGGTCGAGGCTCTCGGCAATGCTCGGCTGAACTCGATGATCCTTGGGACTTTCACAAATGCGAGACGGCCGCGGCAGAACGCCCGTATCTGATTTTCACCCAGTCCGTCGTCGGCCACCACCACCGCTTTTATCAGCGTCCCCATGTTCGGGATCGTCACGCCGAGCGCCACAGCCTCGCGGACGCCCGGACAGTCGAGGAGAACTTCTTCGACTTCGGCAATATCCACCTTATAGCCGGCTATATCGACAAAACTCTGTTTTCGGCCGGCGATCAACAAGCGTCCGCTGCTGTCCAGTGCGCCTGTATCCCCCGTGCGGTAATAGCCAGCCTGAAACGCCTCGCGAGTAAGTTCGGGACGGTTATCATAACCGTTCCGCGGCAAGGTCGGGCTCCGCACCCATATGTCGCCCTGCGCTCCAGGACCGACTGACGCACCAGCGGCGTCTCGAATCTCGATGGCGACATTACAAAGCGGAGCTAACGCCGAAACGGCGTGATCTGGACCTTCAGTGTGATGATCGAGGGCGATCGAGCCGGCTTCTGTCGACCCGTACAGCGAGCGGATCGGCAAGCCAAATCGTTCGCGAAAGCGATCGTAGGTACGCTTTGGTAGGAAATCACTTGAAGAGACGCACAGCCGCATCGGTCCGAAGTCGATCGGAAAGCGGTCGGGCAACGCCGCCAGGACGGAGAACTGGTAGGGGACACCGGGGAAAAAACGGATCAACTCCCCGGCGATGAGCTCGGCTACGCGCCCACACTGATTGAGGAACGGGACCTCCGCGCCCTGCCCCCGCCCTGGCTGCTCCAGTATGACCAGCGTCGCGCCGAGATAGAGTGCGTCCAGCAGACAATTGCCGATACCGTATGAATGAAACAACGGGATGGCGCAAAGTATCGCGTCATCAGCCGTGAGCTTGACGGTGTCGACGAAATTTTTTGCTTCGTACCAGAGGTTTTCCTGCGAACAGCAAATACGTTTATAAGTGTCTGTCGAACCTGACGTGTATAGATAAAGTGCACGGTCGCCGCTGACGGGGGTGTCCTCGGGACGGAAGCCGGAACTCGGCGAGTTCTTCAAATCCAATGACACCTCCGGCGCCCGCTCCAACGGCGACCAGCGTGACCGGCGGCCTGCAGTCATTGGCCACGGCGCGGCAGTTTTCCAGGCCGAAGTCTCCCGCGATAAGGACCCTGGCCCGGGCATCGGTGACCTGCCGCTGCAGTTCGCCGCGGCTGTACTGTGAATTCAGCGGCAATGAGATGGCGCGTAGCGCCGCCGTGGCGAGAAAAGCGATCACGAATTCAGGGCAATTGGGCAAGGCCAGAGCAACGCAGTCGCCGGCCCCCACACCCAGTTTCCGCAGTCCTCCGGCAAAACTCAGGACCCGATCTTCGAGTTCGGAATAGGTAATACGCTGGGAACCAAACACGATGGCCGGCTTCGTGCGACCAGCGCGCACGGCGTCATGGAGCATCGAAGTCAACATCGCCCCGCTCCCCTAACACCATCCAGAGGAGATCGCCCGTCCACGGACTGGCGCCAATCGTCGCACCCTCCTTATGGCCTGAACCATACAGGGCGCGACAGCCTCCGCAACTTGTTGGATCCGCTATCGCGTCGGTGCAAATCGTCCGACCGACGCAACCGCACGACCAACCTATCTTTCCGGCCGATACTTTGACTAAAACACCTCGGCGATGCTCGGCCACGCAAGCCAGGCGAAGGTTCGACGGGGATGACAACGCGATGAGATTTCTCGATCGAGAACGCGCGACGCTCGAACAGTTTCTGCCTGGCCTGGACGGCCTCCTGTCGTCGATCCCACTGCTCGAAATGGAACGAAGCGGCAATCCATCCATCGGCGCATTCCGGGACGCCGGCGGCCCGGGCCTGCTCATTCCAACCGAGTTCGGCGGTCGCGGGGCTTCGCCTCTCGACGCCGTCAGAGTTCAACGCGCGATCGCGTCACGGGCGCCGTCGCTGGCGGTTGCAACGACCATGCATCACTTCACGATCGCCACGGTGATGGCCATCAGCCCAGACGACCCCGGCGCCGAGGCGGAACTCCTTTCAGCGGTCGGCCATGGAAATCTGATCGTCGCATCGGGGTTCGCCGAGGGAAGGACCGGCGTCAGCATCCAGACGTCGGCCTTGTCGGTGCGTGCGTGCGACGGAGGGTTCGTTCTCAACGGCAGCAAAAAGCCGTGTAGCCTGTCGCATTCGATGGACTTCTTCACGGCGAGCACGCCGGCGCCCGAGGGCATTGCCGCAGGCCTCGCGGTCGTCATCATCCCCGCGGATGCACCGGGCCTGGAGCGCCGTCCCTTCTGGCACAGCCCAGTGCTGGCAGGCGCCGAGAGCGATGAGGTCCTGCTGAGAGATGTCCGCGTGTCGCCCGAAGATTTTGTACCGATGGGAGGCCCTGGCCGGTCGGATGCAGTGCAGGAGCGCGGATTCCTGTGGTTCGAGCTGTTGATCACCTCGTCCTACCTCGGCATTGCCAGCGGCCTTGTAGAAAGGGTGCTGGCCGCGGGCCGTGGCGGCCCGATGGAGCAACTCGCACTGGCGCAGGAGGTCGAGACATCGATGGCGGCGCTCGAAGGCATCGCGCGCGCCATGGTCGCCGGCGAATTCGGCAACGACGAACTAGCGCGAATGATCCTGGTTCGGTACGGCGTCCAGGCCTCGATCGATCGGGTAACCTCCCTGTCGTTCGAGCTATTGGGCGGAATGGCGTTCATCCAGTCTCCGGAGATCGCGCTCCTGGCAGGCGCGACCCGGGCGCTCGCGTTGCATCCGCCTTCGCGCCTGACTGCGGCCAATCGTCTCAATGACTACCTCAAAGGGCGACCGCTTATCCTGGATTAAGCCGGTCGTGCGCCGCCGAATTCACCTGACACCTGGTGACCGGCGGCGATAAGGGCCGCAACCGCAGCATCCTCATCCATTGAATGGATGAGGATATAATCTGTCTCCCAGGTTGAATAAGCAAACAGGCTCACGCCCGCGCTAGCCAGCGGCGCGGTGAACGCCGCAACTATACCAACAGATCCCAAATCGAAGACCCCGGTCACGGTGAGACACTTGAAGCCGGGACTGGATTCGGCGCCCGCCGGGACAAGGTCGTCGCGGCAAACCACGGTTACCCCATGTTCGGAGACCACGACCGCTGAGAACGAATTGTCAGGCATTGGCGGGATAGCCGCAGCGAATGGAAGCCTTGCCAAGGCGAACGATCCCTCGAGCATGTGAATTTGTAGCGCAAGGGCCATCGGCTTGGTTCACCCGGAGATACCGGCTACCCTATACCAAGTCGACGGGGGTGGCCCGCCACCATCAAAATGATTTCGGGTGCGTCAATTGGCCGGTGACAGTCAAATGAACAGCTATAACTCGGCTCTGAACTCGTTGGGCGGGTGGATCGACGCCTGCATTTTGGTCGCGCCGAACAAGCAATTGCTGGAACGCCAATTGCTGGCGATCGACTGCGATGAGGCGCTGATTCACTTTCTTCATCGGTTCGTTCTGTTCAACGACGCCCTGGCCGCTCGCGTGCCATTTCTGGCGGGACTAATTCACCTGACGCCCGGCTTGTTCATCGACCCGGACGCCGACGGGGAGTTCTGCCGTCAGGCCAATGGGCGGATAGCGGCGTATGTAGCGGAGGCGGCAAGCGACGAATACCGTATGGCCGGCGACCGCAACCTGGTTCACCAATACCTGTCGCAGAAGTTCTTCCACGCCGCCCTCGAACACTATCGGATGAGTGGCGCCGCCTTCGACAAGCAATATCCGCTTCCGGCCACGCTCAGCGACGTCTTGGCGGAGGCCCGGATAAAATACTTCGAGCGCCCCACGCCCGGTGACATATTCGCCGCCCTGGGCTTTCACGTCGGTCTGGAGTTCTTCGCTGATCAGGAATTCAATCTCGTCGATCAATTTCTGAGGCGCCAGCATCCGGCGCTTGTCGCCAGCCTGGAGGGCGACGGTGCGGATCGTTCCGACTATCTGTGGCTCTCGACCCATACGGTCGTCGAAATCGGCCATTATCGAGCCGGACTCTCGGCCCTGAAATCGTCCCTGAGCTTCTGTCACCCCCGCCACCAGGCGCCGATGATGCTTGCCAGCATCAAACAGGGCTTCAACAGTTTCGTGGACCTTCAGAGGCGCTATTACGAAGGCGTCCGACTTGATTTCGCTTGATGGGGACCCAGAGACGGTGCGTTCGCGCGGTAGGCAGTCTCTGAGAGTGGGCGTCGATCGGCTTTGCCTGGATGATGTCGTTGCGGTCGCGCGTGATGGCCGGAGGATTGCCCCACTGGACTCCAACGTGGTGGCTCGCGTCGAGCAGACCGCCGCCTGGGTATCCGCCACGGTGGAGGAAATCGTCTCCGCACGGGCGAGCGGCCGGACGCCCTCGGCCTACTACGGCGTCAACACCGGATTCGGAGCCCTGGCCGGACGCTCAGCGCTGGATAGCGACCACACCATCGCGGTCCTCGGGCGCAACCTGATCGCTAGCCATTCCGTCGGCGTCGGCCCGTATTTCGACCTCGACACGGTCCGGGCGGCGATGCTGATCCGGGCCCAGTCACTGGCGCATGGACATTCCGGCGTCAGGCCACTGATCGTCGAAACGTTGATTCGGATGATCAACGAAGGCGTCTATCCTGCTGTCCCCGAGCAGGGCTCGCTCGGCGCCAGCGGCGACTTGGCGCCCCTGGCCCACATGGTCCTGGTGCTTTCGGCTGCGCCCCGCGCCGCGGCGGGTGACGCCGCCCCCGAGTCCGATCCCACCGACGGAGAAGCCTTCATCGACTGCAATGCGTCGGGCACCGCCGTGTCCGGCGTGTTGCATCTGACCGAGGACCACCAATCGGGCCGGCAGACGCTCTGGCGACGAACACGCGGAGCAGAAGCGATGGCGCCGATCGGTGGAAAGATCGTCCTGCAGGCCAAGGAGGCGCTGGCGCTCACCAACGGTTCGACGTTTTCGGCGGCCATCGCGGCGCTCGCGCTGCGTGACGCTCTCAACCTGCTGGACCATGCCGCGCTCACCGTGGCCATGACGCTGGAGGGCATCCGAGGCTTCAGGGATCCGTTCTTTCCGCTTATTCATCAGGCGCGCGGGCATGACAGCGCCGAACACTTCGCGCGCCAGGTCCTAGATTACGTCGAGGGCAGCACTATGCTCGACCCAGGCGATCTCGCGATCAACCCCTCTCGCGCGCCACCGCAAGATCCCTATTCAATCCGGTGCGCGCCGCAGGTTCACGGCACGATCGCCGACACGCTCGAACTCGCACGCCGATGGATCGAAATGGAGATTAACGCGGCGACCGACAATCCGCTGATCTTTCTCCAGCTCTCGCGCAGCTACAAGTGTGTTTCCGGCGGCAATTTCCACGGCGAGCCGATCGCGATGGCGATGGATTTCGTGGCCATCGCCCTGACCGAGCTTGGCAGCATGGCCGACCGGCGCATGTTCGCGATGAACGACTACTATCCAGCCAAAACCTACGCCGACCCCGCGGCGCGAACCGGCCCGCTGCACGGTCTCAACAGTTTCCTCGTTGAAGAACCTCCTGGACAGGCCGGCCTCAATACCGGCCTCATGATGCTGCAGGCGACGGCGGCGTCCCTGGTGTCGGACTGCAAGACCCTCGCTCATCCCGACAGCGTCGACTCCATACCCAGTTCCGGCAACCAGGAGGATCATGTCAGCATGAGCCTTAACGCCGCGCGCCACGCCCGCGAGGTCGTACGCAATATCGAGCAGGTGGTCGCCCTGGAACTGATCTGCGCCGCCCAGGCGATGTCGCTGCAAATGGGCAAGAGCGGCAATGCCGCGCTGCGTCCGGGGCGGGGCGCCGGCGCGGCCTACGACCTGATACGATCGTCCGGGATCGCCTTTCTGCGACATGACCGAGTGCAATATCCCGATATCCGGGCGGCGGTGACCCTGGTGCGCAGCGGCGAACTGGTTCGAGCGGCGCGCGCGGCGGTTTCCGCGACGCCCGATTTGTCCAATCAATGACTCCCATCGCTCCATTGGCGGATGGCGCGGTGCGGGTTCGCTGGATCGAGGTGGACGCCGTCGCATCATCACACCTCGCAGCATGGCGCCGACGGCTGGACGAGGATGAACAGGCCCGCGCCGACCGGTTTCGTTTTGCATCCGACCGGGATGTCTTCATTGCCGCCCATGCGCTGCTCAGAACCGTTCTGAGCGAAGCGACCGGCGTGTCTCACGAGCAATGGCGGTTTTCGACGGGCCGCAACGGCAAGCCGGAACTGGCGGACCGTAGGCTCGGCGCGCGATTACGGTTCAACCTGAGCCATACAAAAGGCATCGCGGCCTGCGCGATCGCCGGGGAGGATATCGGAATCGATGTCGAGGCGGCCGATCGCCCGGTCGACCTCGACATAGCCCGAAGCTGTCTTGCTCCCGCAGAATTTCTCGCGGTCGCCAGCGCGTCGCCAGAACGGCGGGCCGAAGTGTTTTTCCGTTTTTGGACCCTGAAGGAAGCCTTCATCAAGGCCACCGGAGATGGTCTCAGCCGAGGCCTCGGCACCTTCTCCTTCGCATTGGATCCGATCCGGATATCCTTGCAGAGGCAAAATACCGCGGGCTGTCACGAGAGTGATCACGCGGACTGGCATTTCGCCGAATACCGGCCCTGCCAGGATCGCCCGCTGGCTTTGGCGATCCGGCGACCCGGGACTGGGCAAATCGAGATCGACGCGGGGCCTGCGAACGGCCTTGTCGAGCGATCGATGACGATGGCCTGAATGCCGATTGCGGGAGGCTGAGATGGCGAGAACCATTCTGATCACCGGGGCCAGCACCGGTCTGGGCCTCGGCGCAACTCGCGCCTTCGCCAAACGCCAGGACTGTGTCATCGCCACCGTCCGGACGCCGGAGGATGCCGAACGGGTCGAGGCGCAGGGCCGCGGGATTCATGCGGTGATCTGCGATGTGACACGTGAGGATCATGTCGCCGCCCTACCCGATCGGGTTCGCGGGATAACCGGCGAAGGTGTGTTGGATGGACTGGTGAACAACGCCGGGGTGATGAGCCCGCCGGGTCCAGTCGAATTCCAGAAGCTCGAAACCGTCCGCGCCCAGTTCGAAGTCAACCTGTTCGGGATGATGGCGGTGACGACTGCGCTGCTGCCGCTGCTCGGAACAGCGGGCCCGGCCCGAAAGTCGCCTGGGCGGATCGTCAATCTCAGTTCAATCGAGGGACGGCTCGCCAGCCCTTACATTTCCGCCTATGCGACCTCGAAGTACGCCATCGAAGGCTTTTCGCACAGTCTGCGGCGCGAACTTCGCCTGTTTGGAATCAACGTCATCATACTGGCGCCGGGCGGAGTGAAGACGGAGATGTGGCGAAAGTATCCGCTTAATGTGGAGCCGCTGGTCGGCACCGCCTACGAAAACTCGTTCCGCAAGATGGCTGAATTGACCAGGAAGATGGAGAACGAGGCGGCGACCGCCGATGAGGTCGGTGAGTTTCTCGCCCGGATCTTCCAAGCGCCAAGACCACGGGCGCGATATACCTATGCGAAATCCTTCATGGATGGTCCCTGGCCGGCTTTGCTACCGCATCTCTGGTACGATGCGATGCTCGGCATGCTGCTCGGCCTCAGACAGAATCGCTGAGCGGCCTTCGTTCGTGTCGCTGTAGGTCGACAAATCCGGCGCCCAGCGGATCACGGGCAGGCCGGACCACAATCTCACCGCTCTCGACATTTCGGCAACCGGGCCTGACTGGTCCGCCTGTATATCTTCGCCACGGCGCTCCAGACGCCGGTTCAACGCGTCGCACGAGGCGGGCGAGAAACCCGAGTTGCGTAGCGTCGTAACAGCGAGGGCGGGCGGAGACTGAACAGCAGCAGATCGTCCCACAGCATTGCCGCGTCGAATGCGAACTCATCAAATCACCCCCAGTCGATGGCCAGATCGCGGCAACTCGTGGGCAGTTCACCGAGGCATGGAGAGCTGTCCTCGGTAATGGCTTCATAAGTCTGGGCGATCATCGCCGGCGTTCCGCTACAAACTTCGCTCTCGCCGATCAACACTGGGTTCCACAGAGCATCGCCATTGGACGAGATCAAGCAAGCCGCGTCGTTTCGCGCTGTCCGACCAGCATCATCCGTCGCGCTGATCAGGGGATCGCGTTTCCATGGACCCCGCTGGGGCGCCGAAGCCTCTTCAGGACTAAGCGGTGGCGTCCGCCACCGGACCGCTGTCCTTGCCTTTTTCGGCCGGATCGCGGTCGACAAACTCGATCACCGCCATGGCGGCGTTGTCGCCGTGACGGAAGCCGGCCTTGAGGACGCGGATGTAGCCGCCGTGGCGGGTTTCATAACGGGGACCAAGGGTGGCGAACAGCTTGCCGACCTGAGCGACGTCGCGGACCTGGGAGATCGCCTGGCGACGCGCGTGCAGGTCGCCGCGCTTGGCCAGAGTGACCAGCTTTTCGACGAACGGACGCAGTTCCTTGGCCTTGGGCAGAGTGGTCACGATCTGCTCATGCTTGATCAGGCTAGCGGCCATGTTGGCGAACATGGCCGTGCGGTGCGCCGAGGTCCGGCCCAGCTTACGGTGCGCATAACCATGGCGCATGTCGATCTCTCCTCAAGTCGTACTGCCGCCGCCGTCACCGGCGGGCGGGCCCTATAGCAGGTTTTTCAGACCTGCTCTTCGAATTTCTTCGCGAGGTCCTCGATATTCTCCGGCGGCCAATTAGGCACTTCCATGCCGAGGTGGAGGTTCATGTTGGTGAGAACCTCCTTGATCTCGTTCAAGGACTTGCGGCCGAAGTTCGGGGTGCGCAGCATCTCCGCCTCGGTCTTCTGGATCAGATCGCCGATATACACGATATTGTCGTTCTTCAGGCAGTTTGCCGACCGCACCGAAAGCTCCAACTCGTCGACCTTCTTGAGCAGGGCCGGATTGAAGGGCAGTTCCGGCTTTGCCTCGCCGTCGAGTTTCTTCTTGGGTTCGTCGAAGGTGATAAACACCTGGAGTTGATCCTGCAGGATCCGGGCGGCGTAGGCGACGGCATCGACCGGCGACACCGCGCCATTGGTTTCGACCTCCATCACCAGCTTGTCGTAGTCGAGGCTCTGACCCTGGCGGGTGGGCTCGACGCGATAAGCCACCCGCTTGACCGGGCTGTAGAGGGCGTCGACGGCGATCAGGCCGATCGGCGCGTCTTCCGGGCGATTGCGTTCGGAAGGCACATAGCCCTTGCCGTTCTGAACGGTGAATTCGATGCGCACCGAAGCGCCTTCGTCCAGCGTCAGCAGAACATGGTCCTTGTTGAGGATCTCGATGTCGGACGGCGCCTCGATCTGACCGGCCTTGACCGCCCCCGGACCGGTGGCCCGAAGGGTCATGCGCTTCGGCCCCTCGGCGTGCATGCGCAATGCCAGTTGCTTGATGTTGAGCACGATATCGACGACGTCCTCGCGGACGCCTTCCATCGAGGAGAACTCATGGACCACCCCATCGATCTGGATGGCGGTGACCGCCGCGCCCTGCAGACTCGACAGCAGAACCCTGCGGAGGGAATTGCCGAGAGTCACCCCGAAGCCACGCTCCAGCGGTTCGGCGACCATCCGCGCCTTGCGGGCGGGGTCCGCGCCGGTTTCGATCATCGGCTTTTCAGGGCGGATGAGTTCGTTCCAATTTCGTTCGATCATGGGCGAATATCCTAGAATACACGGACCCGCCGGCCGTCGCGGTCTCGGCCGACGATGACAATATCAGACGGTGACTTAAACCCGGCGGCGCTTGGGCGGACGACAGCCATTGTGCGGTATCGGCGTCACGTCACGAATTGCGGTGATCGTCATGCCGACGGCCTGCAAGGCGCGCAAAGCCGATTCTCGACCCGAGCCCGGCCCTGAAACATTGACCTCAAGGGTGCGCACGCCATGTTCGGCGGCCTTCTTACCAGCGTCCTCGGCCGCCATCTGCGCCGCATAGGGGGTCGACTTGCGCGACCCCTTGAACCCCATGTGGCCGGCGCTCGACCAGGAAATGGCGTTTCCCTGGGCGTCGGTGATGGTGATCATGGTATTGTTGAACGAAGCGTTCACGTGAGCGACGCCCGAGGTAATGTTCTTACGTTCGCGCTTTTTGACGCGCGTCGGTTCCTTGGCCATGGATTTTCAGAACTCTCTTACTTCTTTTTGCCGGCGATCGGCTTGGCCGGGCCCTTGCGGGTGCGGGCGTTGGTATGGGTGCGCTGGCCGCGGACAGGCAGGCCCTTGCGGTGACGCAGGCCACGATAACAGGCCAGATCCATCAGCCGTTTGATGTTGACGGCAGTTTCACGACGCAGGTCGCCCTCGACCTGATAGTCCCGGTCGATCGTCTCGCGGATCTGGATGACCTCCTGATCGGTGAGTTGATTGACCCGGCGCGCCTCGTCGATACCGACGCGATCGGTAATCTCCCGCGCCTTGGCCGGACCGATGCCGTGAATGTACTGTAGCGCGATGACGACGCGCTTGTTGGTGGGGATGTTGACGCCTGCGATACGGGCCACGCAGCTTTTCTCCTAGACACGCCGACAGACGCAAAAAGCGCGACCAGCCCTGACGCCCGAAGGCGAGGGCCAGCGCGCGCATCGCGCCCTTTCGCGGAAAGAAGTGTTTATAGGGATTGTTTGGGCCGGGTCAATGGCATGGCGAGATGCAACCCCAGTAAACTTCGCCGATGCGCTCGCTCAGAAGCCGGCGGCGGCCATCGCCTGGTCGATATCGGCCGCGACCTGCTCTACGCTCGCCATGCCGTCGATCTCCACCAGTTTGCCGCGCTCGCGATAGTAGGGAAGCAGGTGCGACGTGTCGCGATTATAGGCCACCAGGCGTTGCTCGAAGGCGATCGGATTGTCGTCCGGACGGCCTGATTCGGCGAAACGGCCGGCGATGCGCGCCTTTAGCGCGGTGTCGTTGACCCTCAGACGAATTACCAGATCGATGGATCGACCGCGGTCTTTCAGCATCGAATCCAGTGCGACCGCCTGAGCCACGGTACGGGGAAACCCGTCGAAAATCGCGCCGCCGGTTCCCTCGAGGCCAAGCAGGCGTTCCTCGATCAGGCCGATCACGATATCGTCGGTTACCAGTTCGCCCCGCGCCATGATCGCCTCGACCCGCCGGCCGAGGTCCGAACCCGAGACGATCGCCGCGCGCAGCATGTCGCCGGTGGACAACTGGACCATCCCCCGGTTCTCTACCAGACGTTTGGCCTGCGTCCCCTTCCCCGCCGCCGGCGGGCCGAAAAGGATGAGGTTCATAAGCCCCCCTACCGTGCTTCCCTAATGCCTCGACAAGGCGATCGCGTGGGAGGCTATCGCCGACCGCCGCGTAGCTTGGATTTCTTTATCAGGCCCTCATACTGATGGGCCAAGAGATGTGACTGGATTTGCGCCACGGTGTCCATGGTCACCGACACGACGATCAGGATCGAGGTGCCGCCGAAAGCGTAGGAGCCGTTGGCCCCCGCCAGGAATTCCGGCAACAGGCAGACCAGCGCGATATAGATGGCGCCGATCATGGTCAGGCGGGTGAGCACATAGTCGATATATTCTGCTGTACGCTTGCCGGGCCGGATACCGGGCAGGTTGCCCCCGTACTTGCGCAGGTTTTCCGCCGTCTCCTCGGGATTGAACACCACCGAGGTGTAGAAGAAACAGAAGAAGACGATCAGCGCGCCGTACAGCAGCATGAACAGCGGCTTGCCATGGGTCAGCTGGCCGGCCGCGGCCGGCAGCCACTGAGCCCAGTCGGGCAATTTCGCGGTGGCGAGGAAACCGACCGCCGTGGCCGGCAGCAACAGCAGGGACGAAGCGAAGATTGGCGGAATGACCCCCGACACATTGATCTTCAACGGCAGGAAGGAGTTTTCGCCACCCATCATGCGATTGCCGACCTGGCGCTTGGGGTAGACGATCAGCAGGCGACGTTGGGCGCGTTCCATGAACACGATGAACAGCACCACGGCCACCGCCAGGGCCATATAACCGAAGATCAGCACACTCTTCGACGAATCCAACCGGGCTTCCTGCAGCAGGTCCCAGATGCCGGCCGGCAGACGCGCAACGATGCCGGCGAAAATGATCAGCGAGATGCCGTTGCCGACGCCGCGACTGGTGATCTGCTCGCCCAGCCACATCAGAAACATCGTGCCGCCGGTCAGGATGATCACCGTCGAAACAATGAAGAATATCCCGGGATGATACACGATGCCGGGGCTGTTCGACAGACCGACGCCGATGCCGAACGACTGGAACACCGCCAGCAGCACGGTCAGATAGCGGGTGTATTGATTGAGCTGCTTGCGGCCGGCTTCGCCGCCCTCCTTCTTCAACTTCTCCCACGGAGGATAGGTCGTCTGCAGCAGCTGCACGATGATCGAGGCCGAGATATACGGCATCACATTGAGCGCGAAGACGGCCATGCGCGAGACGGCGCCGCCGGAGAACATGTTGAACATGCCGAGGATGCCGCCCGACTGGCGCCCGAAAGCCGCCGCGAACTGGCCGGCGTCAATGCCTGGAATGGGGATGTAGGTCCCCAGCCGGTAGATCACCATGGCGATGAGGGTGAACCAGATACGCTTGTGAAGCTCGGTCGCCTTCTGGAAGGCGCCGAGGTTCATATTGGCGGCGAGCTGTTCAGCGGCCGAAGCCATTAAGGTTCCTTACGGTGGCGATCACGTTGAAAAACCAGATAGGACGCCAGGACGTCGGTTGCGAGCCAAAAACGCCCGCCTCCGACCGTCGCGTTGGCGAGGAGCGCCGAAGGTTGCCGATCAGGCCTCCGGTTCGGCCGCCGTTGCGGGCCTGGTGGTCGTCAGCGTCCCGCCAGCAGCCTCGACGGCCGCCCGCGCCGAGGCGGAGGCGGCGTAGACGACCAGTTCGAGTTTGGAGGTCAGCTCGCCCTTGCCAAGCAGTTTTACGCCATCCTTGGCGCGGCGAAGCACGCCCGCGGCGACCAGGGCGGCGGCGTCGACCGGTTTGCTCGCGTCGAGCTTGCCGGCGGTGATCGCTTGTTCGAGGCGCCAGAAGTTGACTTCAGCGAGATCCAGCGCGCGGGGATTGTTGAAGCCGCGCTTGGGCATGCGCATGTGCAACGGCATCTGGCCGCCCTCGAAGGCGGCGATGGCGACGCCGCTACGCGCCTTCTGACCCTTGACGCCTCGGCCGGCGGTTTTGCCCTTGCCCGAACCGGGACCCCGGCCGACGCGCATGCGGCCCTTTGTCGACCCGGCGGCGGGCGACAGTTCGTTGAGTTTGGTCATGTGCCTCTCCTTAAGAGATATGGCGCCGGGCAAGGCCCGACTCGGCTGGTTAGTTTTGGTTGGGAGATCATCTCAAAAATGAGATCATCTCAAACACAGTTTGTATCGGCGCGAGTTCCCCACCCTGATCGCTTTGCGATCCGTCCCTCCCCATGAGGGGAGGGAAGGGAGTTCCCTCTTAACCTACAACCTCGACCATGTGGGCGACTTTGGCGATCATGCCACGCACGGCGGGGGTGTCGTCGAGCACGGCGGTGCGGCCGATGCGGTTGAGGCCGAGGCCGACCAGGGTCGCGCGCTGGTCCGACTTGCGGCGGATCGGGCTGGCGGTCTGGCGGACGGTGAGTTTGGACATGAGTGAATGGCTCCTCAGACTTCGGCGGCTTCGGAAGCGCCATCGGTGCGGCGCCCGAGGATGTCGCCGACCTTCTTACCACGCTTGGAAGCAATCTGGCGCGGCGACGACTGCACTTTGAGCGCCTCGAAGGTGGCGCGCACCATGTTGTAGGGGTTGGACGAACCGACCGACTTGGCCACCACGTCCTGAACGCCGAGGGTCTCCAGCACGGCGCGCATCGGACCGCCGGCGATCACCCCGGTGCCGGCCGGAGCGGCGCGCATCATGATCTTGCCAGCCCCCCAGCGGCCCTGACCATCATGGTGCAGGGTGCGGGATTCGCGCAACGGCACGCGGATCATGGTCTTCTTGGCTTCTTCGGTCGCCTTGCGGATGGCCTCGGGCACTTCCCGCGCCTTGCCATGTCCGAAGCCGACGCGGCCTTTCTGATCGCCTACCACCATCAGGGCGGCGAACGAGAAACGCCGGCCGCCTTTCACCGTGGCGGCCACCCGGTTGATGTGCACCAGCTTTTCGACGATCTCGCTATCGGCGCGTTCCTCCGGCTTGTTCCGGTCCCGCCGATCGCGACGCTCACCGCCGCCACGCTGTTGTTCGCCACGCGCCATGCTTATGCTTGTCCCTTAGAAATTCAGGCCGGCTTCACGGGCCGCGTCCGCGAGCGCCTTGACGCGCCCGTGGTAGATGTAACCGCCGCGGTCGAAGACCACGTCCTTGAGACCCTTCTCGATCGCGCGTTGCGCGACGAGCGCGCCGACCCGCGCGGCGGCGTCCTTGTCCGAACCCTTGGCGTCCTTTTCCTCCAATGACGAGGCGGCGGCCAGGGTGACGCCGAGCGCGATCGTCGATCACCTGGGCGTAGATGTTCTTCGCCGAGCGGAAGACCGACAGGCGCGGGCGGCCATTGGCCAGACTCTTGAGCCGGCGGCGCACACGCTGCGCGCGCTTGATGCTGGTGTCACGGGTTGAGATCGCCATGGCCTACTTCTTCTTGCCTTCCTTGCGGCGAACGGCCTCGCCGGCGTAGCGCACGCCCTTGCCCTTGTAGGGCTCGGGCGGCCGGATCTTGCGGATGCGGGCGGCGATCTCGCCGACCAGCTGCTTGTCGATGCCGGTGATGACCACTTCCGCCGGCTTCGGCACCGCGAAGCTGATGCCGGGCGGCGGCGGGATGTCCACCTCGTGCGAGAAGCCGAGCTGCATGCCGAGGTGCGAGCCCTTCATCGCGGCGCGATAACCCACGCCGACCAGTTCGAGAGACTGGCTGTAACCGGTGGTGACGCCGACGACCATGTTGTGGATCAGGGTCCGCGACAGACCCCACATGGCGCGGGCGCGCGTGGTATCCTGGCGTGGCGCGAAGCTCAGGCTGTCCGCCGCGCGCTCGAGGACGATTTCCTCGCTCACGGTCCAGGCCAGTTCGCCCTTCGGCCCCTTCACGGTGACCGTCTGGCCGTCGAGCGTGACGGTGACGCCGGCCGGGATCTGGATGGGTTTCTTGCCGATCCGCGACATATCAATACACCTGACAGAGAACTTCGCCGCCGACGTTGGCGTCGCGGGCGGCGGTATCGGACATCACGCCCTTCGGGGTCGAGAGGATCGAGATGCCCAGACCATTCTTGACCGGCTTCAGGTCGGCGATCGACGAATACACCCGACGGCCCGGCTTGGACACGCGGCTGATCTCGGCGATCACCGGCTCGCCGTCGAAGTACTTCAACTCGATTTCGAACTCGGGGAAGGCGCCGGGCTTCTGCACCAGCATGAAACCGCGGATGTAGCCTTCGTGACTCGAGCACGCCGAGCACGCGCTCGCGCATCTTCGAGGCCGGGGTGACCACCTTGCCGCGCTTGCGCATGGCGGCGTTCTTGATACGGGCGATCATATCGCCGATGGGATCATTGACCATATCGAGCCCTCCTCACCAGCTCGACTTCACGAGGCCCGGAATCTGGCCGGCGGAACCCAGTTCGCGCAGGGCGATCCGGCTCATCTTCAGCTTCCGGTAGAAGGCGCGCGGGCGAC
Source organism: uncultured Alphaproteobacteria bacterium (assembly GCA_963828365.1). Lineage (GTDB taxonomy): Bacteria > Pseudomonadota > Alphaproteobacteria > Caulobacterales > Caulobacteraceae > Acaudatibacter. Next base: position 118,718 of record CAWHEE010000029.1, read on the forward strand.
CGGTCACCTCGCAACGATTGCGGATGCGGCTGGGGGCCGAATTGCGCGGCAACTTGGCGAGCTTGAGACGGGCGTCGAAACGCTCTTCCAGCGACAATGCCTCGTTTTCGGCGGTATTCTTGAGAGCCTTCCGCCTGGCGGCGAACTGCTTCACCATCTTACGGACCATCTCATTACGGTTTACGGCGCTTTTCTTGGCCATGTTCGGTTCTTTCTGATCCCGCCTATTGGGTGATGAACGGGAATTGGAATTCTTTGAGAAGCGCGCGCGCCTCGTCGTCGGTCCGCGCCGTGGTGCAGACGATGATGTCCATGCCCCAGACCTGATCGATTTCGTCGTAGTTGATCTCCGGGAACACCAGATGTTCCTTGAGACCCATGGCGTAATTGCCGCGCCCGTCGAAACTGGTCGGCTTCAGCCCACGAAAATCCTTCACACGCGGAAGCGCGATGGTGATCAGCCGATCGAGAAACTCGTACATGCGATCTTTGCGCAGCGTCACCTTGGCGCCGATCACCATGCCTTCGCGCAGCTTGAAACCGGCGATGGAAGTGCGCGCCTTGGTCGGCACCGGCTTCTGACCAGCGATGGCGGCGAGATCCTTCATCGCCGAGGCGGTCTTCTTGGAATCCGTGACGGCCTCGCCGATCCCCATGTTGATGACGATCTTATCGAGCTTGGGAATCTGCATCTCGTTGGAATAGGCAAACTGATCCTTCATCGCCTTGCGGATGCGCTGGCGATAATCGGACTTCAGCCGCGGCTCGTAGGCCATCTGTGTTTCGGTATCAGCCATTGATCACCTCACCGGTCGTCTTGGCGACGCGGACCTTCTTGTCGCCATCGATGCGGAAACCCACACGGGTCGGTTTGCCGTTGCTGTCGGCGATGGCGACGTTCGACAGATGGACACTGGCTTCCTTGGTCTTGACGCCCCCCTGGGGGTCCCCCTGGCTGGGCTTGGTGTGCCGCTGAACCAGATTGAGACCGGAGACGATCACCCGGCCCTCCTTCGGCATCACCTTGGTGACCTGGCCACGGCGGCCCTTGTCCTTGCCGGTCAGCATGATCACCCGGTCGCCCTTTTTTATCTTGGCGGCCATCACAGAACCTCCGGCGCGAGGGAAATGATCTTCATGTGATTCTTGGCGCGCAGTTCGCGCGGCACCGGACCGAAGATGCGGGTGCCGACCGGCTCGGACTGCTTGTTGACGATCACGGCTGCGTTCTTGTCGAACCGGATCACCGACCCGTCACGCCGCTTGATGGCCGAGGAAGTGCGCACGACGATCGCCTGCAGCACGTCACCCTTCTTCACGCGGCCGCGCGGAATGGCTTCCTTCACGGACACCACGATCTTGTCGCCGACGCTCGCGTAGCGGCGACCGGCGCCGCCAAGCACCTTGATGCACATTACGCGGCGCGCGCCGGAATTGTCCGCGACATCGAGATTGGTCTGCATCTGGATCATGGCGCGGTTCCTCGCGAGCCATCGGTGTCGGCCTTGGGCAACACTTCCCAGGTCTTGAGCTTCGAACGCGGGGCGCACTCGACGATGCGGGCGTGCTCGCCTTCCTTGTAGACGTTGGCTTCGTCATGGGCGTGGTAGCGCTTGGAGCGCCGCACGGTCTTCTTCAGCAAGGGGTGCAGGAACGTGCGTTCCACCCGTACGATTACGGTCTTGTCACCCTTGTCGGAGACGACCAGCCCCTCGAGAATTCGCCTTGGCATCTTCGTCTTTCCTTCAGGCCGTCGCGGCGGTCTTGGCGCGCATGACGGTTTTGATCCGGGCGATGTCGCGCCGGACTTCCTGTACGCGGTGAGTCTTTTCCATCTGGCCGGTGGCGGCCTGGAAACGCAGATTGAACTGCTCCTTCTTCAGCTGAAGCAGTTGGTCGGTGAGTTGGTCCGACGTCAGGCGACGCACGTCTTCGATGGTCATGCTGCGACCTCCACCTCGGCGGCGATGCGGGTGACGATACGGGTCTTGACCGGCAGCTTGGCCGCGCCGAGGCGCAGCGCCTCGCGGGCGATGTCGTCCGGCACGCCGTCGACCTCGAACATGATCCGGCCCGGGGCGACCCGCGCCGCCCAGTATTCGACCGCGCCCTTGCCCTTGCCCATCCGGACTTCGGCCGGCTTGTCGGTGACCGGCAGGTCCGGGAAGATCCGGATCCACACCCGCCCCTGGCGCTTCATCTGCCGGGTGATGGCCCGGCGGGCGGCCTCGATCTGCCGGGCGGTGATCCGTTCCGGTTCTACCGATTTGAGGCCATGCGAGCCGAAGTTCAGCGCGAAGCCACCCTTGGCCAGGCCATGGATCCGACCCTTGAACTGCTTGCGGTACTTGGTTTTTTTCGGTGAAAGCATCGATCTCTAAGCCTCTCAGGCCGCCGCGTCGCGACGGTCGCGACGCGGGCCGCGGTCGGGGCGATCGCCGCGGTTGTCGCGTCCGCCGCCCTCGCCGGCCGGACCGGACTCGCTGGCAAGACGCTTGTCGAGCGCCATCGGATCGTGTTCGAGGACCTCGCCCTTGAAGATCCAGGTTTTGACGCCGATGATGCCGTAGGTCGTCTTGGCTTCGGAGAAGCCGAAGTCGATGTCGGCGCGCAAAGTGTGACGCGGCACCCGGCCCTCATGGTAGGATTCGGCGCGGGCGATTTCCGCGCCGCCCAGGCGACCGGCGACCTCGATGCGGACGCCCTTGGCGCCCAGGCGCATGGCCGACTGCATCGAGCGTTTCATGGCCCGGCGGAAGGCGATGCGGCGCTCGAGCTGCTGGGCGATATTCTCCGCCACCAGCTGCGCGTCGGTCTCGGGCTTGCGGACCTCGACGATGTTGAGGTGCACGTCGCCCTCGGTCATCTTCGACAGGTCCTGGCGCAGCTTCTCGATATCGGCGCCCTTCTTGCCGATAATCACGCCGGGGCGCGCGGCGTAGATGGTGATCCGGCACTTCTTGTGCGGTCGCTCGATGATGATCCGTGAGACGCCGGCCTGATGCAGGCGCTTCTTGAGCTCGCGGCGGACCCGCAGGTCGTCATGCAGAAGGCGGGCATATTCGCCGCCGTCGGCGAACCAGCGGCTGTCCCAGGTACGATTGATGCCGAGCCGCAGCCCGATCGGATTGACTTTCTGACCCATCAGACGGACCCACCCAACTCACGGACCACGATGGTGATCTCGGAAAACGGCTTTTCGATCCGCGATGACCGACCGCGCGCGCGGGCCGAGAAACGCTTCATCACCATGTTCTTGCCCACGAACGCCTCGGCGACGATCAGATCGTCGATATTCAGCGAATGGTTGTTCTCGGCATTGGAGATCGCCGAGTACAACGCCTTGCGCACATCGGCGGCGATACGACGCGGACTGAACTCAAGCTCGTTCAGCGCGCGCTGCACCGGCAGGCCCCGGATCGACTGGGCCACGAGATTGAGTTTGCGCGCGCCGGTGCGCAGGCTGCGCACCTTGCTCATCGCCTCTGTCGGCGCGAGGCGCCGGTCCTTGGCTTGCTTGCTCATGCTACTTTCTCTTGGCCTTCTTGTCGGCGGCATGGCCGGGGAAGTAGCGGGTCGGCGCGAACTCGCCGAACTTCATGCCGACCATGTCCTCGCTGACCAGGACCGGCACGTGTTTGTGACCGTTATGCACGCCGAAGGTCAGGCCCAGGAATTGAGGCATGATGGTCGAGCGGCGCGACCAGGTCTTGATCACTTCCTTGCGTCCGGACGACTGGGCGGCTTCCGCTTTCTTGAGCAGATAACCGTCGACGAACGGACCTTTCCAAACCGAGCGGGTCATCGCTTATCGGGCCTTTTTCGCGTGGCGGGTACGAATGATGTACTTGTCCGTGGTCTTGTTGCTTCGGGTCTTGCTGCCTTTGGTGGGTTTGCCCCAGGGAGTGACCGGGTGACGACCGCCGGAGGTGCGGCCCTCGCCGCCGCCGTGCGGGTGGTCGATCGGATTCATCGCGACGCCGCGAACGTGCGGCCGCCGGCCCTTGTGGCGATTGCGGCCGGCCTTGCCGAGGACCTCGTTCATGTGGTCCTGGTTGGAGACGGCGCCGACCGTGGCCATGCAACCGTCCTGCACCATCCGCAGTTCGCCCGAACCTAGACGGATCTGGGCGTAGCCGGCGTCGCGGCCGACCAGCTGGGCATAGGCGCCGGCCGATCGGGCCATCTGGCCGCCCTTGAGGGGCTTGAGCTCGATGTTGTGGATGATCGTGCCGATCGGCAGCGAGCGCAGCGGCGAGGCGTTGCCCGGCTTTACGTCGACCTTCTCGGCAGCCACGACTTCATCGCCGGCTTTCAGACGCTGCGGGGCCAGGATGTAGGCCAGTTCGCCGTCGGCGTACTTGATCAGGGCGATGAAGGCCGTGCGGTTGGGATCGTACTCCAGGTGCTGCACGATCGCCGGAATGCCCCATTTACGACGCTTGAAATCGACGATGCGATAGAGGCGCTTGGCGCCGCCGCCCCGGAACCGCACGGCGATCCGTCCGCCGCCGCCGCGTCCGCCGGACTTGGTCAGACCTTCGACCAGCGACTTTTCCGGACGGCCCTTGTGGAGCTCGGAACGATCGACCAGCACCAGCCCGCGACGGGATGGCGAAGTCGGATTGAAATTCTTCAGAGCCATGGTGGTCTAGAGCCCCGTCGTGATGTCGATGGACTGGCCTTCCTGCAGGGTCACGATGGCCTTCTTGACATCGCGACGCCGACCGGGCCGACCCCGAAAGCGCTTGGTCTTGCCCTTCTGGATCAGGGTGTTGACCTTGGTGACCTTCACCCGGAAGAGCTCCTCGACGGCGATCGCGATCTCTTCCTTGGTGGCGTCGTCGGCGACGCGAAAAACCACCTTGTTCTGCTCGGACAGCAGGGTCGCCTTCTCGGTGATGATCGGAGCGACGATGGTGTCGTAGTAACGCGGCTTGAGAGCCATCACGCGGCCTCCTCGGCATGGAAGCGGGCCTGGATGGCGGCGACCGCGTCCTTGGTGAGCACCAGGGTATCGCGACGCAGCACGTCGTAGACATTCAGGCCGGCGTCGCAGAGCACATCCACATTCGGAATGTTACGGGCGGCAAGCTTGAAGTTGGCGTCGACCGTCGCGCCGGCGATGACCAGGGCGTTGGAAAGCCCGATGGTGGCGAAGTGGCCGCGCAAAGCCGCCGTCTTCGCCTCCGGCAAGGTCGCCGACTCGAGCACCATCAGGGACCCGGTCTTCGCCTTCGAGGACAGAGCGTGACGCAGCGCCAGGGCGCGGACCTTCTTGGGCAGGTCGAAGGCATGGCTGCGGACCACCGGGCCGTGCGCCTTGGCGCCGCCGACGAACTGCGCGGCGCGACGGGAGCCGTGCCGGGCGCCGCCGGTGCCCTTCTGCTTGTACATCTTCTTGCCAGTGCGCGAGACTTCGTTGCGCACCTGGATCTTATGGGTGCCGGCGCGGCGCTTGGCGAGTTGCCAGGTCACGCAACGCTGCAGGATGTCGCCACGGATATCCTCGAGACCGAAAATATCGTCGGCGAGATCGAGTGAACCGCTGGCGGTCCCATCGAGACTGATCACGTCGATTTTCATTGCTCTTCGCCCCCGGCGTCGGCTTCCGGCGCAGGCGCCTCCGCAACCGGGCCCTGCTTGATCGCGCCCGGCATCGGCAGGTCGGCCGGCGCCGCCGACTTCACCGCATCGCGGATCTTCACGAACGTGCCTTCGGTGCCCGGCACTGCGCCCTTGATCAGGATCAGGCCACGCTCGACGTCGACGCGGAACACGGTGAGATTGAGGGTGGTGACGAGCTCCTGGCCCATATGGCCGGCCATCTTCTTACCCTTGAACACCTTGCCCGGGTCCTGCCGCTGGCCGGTGGAGCCGTGGGCCCGGTGCGACACCGAAACGCCGTGGGTGGCGCGCATGCCGCCGAAGTTCCAGCGTTTCATCGCCCCGGCGAAGCCCTTGCCCACCGTCAGACCGGCGACGTCGACCTTCTGGCCCGGCAGGAAATGATCGGCGGTAAACTCGGCCCCGACGTCGATCAGGTTGTCTTCCGACACCCGGAACTCAGCCACATGGCGCTTGGGCTCGACCAGCGCCTTGGCAAAATGTCCGCGTTCGGCCTTACTGGTGTTCTTGGGCTTCTTGGCCCCGGCGCCCAGCTGCAGGGCGACGTAGCCGTCGCGTTCCTGGGTACGCTGAGCGGTGACCTGGCAGCCCTCGAGGCTGAGGACGGTGACCGGCACATGGGTCCCGGCCTCGTCGAACAGGCGGGTCATGCCCAGCTTCTTGGCGATCACGCCGGTACGCATGCGACCAGCCTCCCCTTAGAGCTTGATCTCGACGTCCACGCCGGCGGACAGGTCGAGCTTCATCAGCGCGTCCACGGTCTGCGGGGTGGGATCGACGATGTCGAGCACGCGCTTGTGCGTGCGGATTTCAAACTGCTCGCGCGACTTCTTGTCGATGTGCGGCGAACGGTTGACGGTGAAACGCTCGATGAGCGTGGGCAGGGGAATGGGTCCCCGTACGGTCGCGCCGGTGCGCTTGGCCGTGTTCACGATCTCGCGCGTCGAATGATCGAGCACGCGGTGATCGAAGGCCTTGAGCCGGATGCGGATGTTCTGACGATCCATATCGCTCTTACATTTCCCTCTGGGCTGACGGAGCCCGCGTGCGCTCGACCATTTCAAAGACCGACCGGCCCATCCCACAGGGGAAGAGCCACGCTGAAGCCCGCAAAAACGAATGGCCCACGCGGAGACCCGCGGGGGCCGAAACTCTCATCGAAGCGGCTGGAAGCCGCCTATACAAGGTTCGTCTTGCGAACCGCGTTTGTCCCTCGAAGGTTTCCCTTGGCCAGGACACAGCCGGTTCAACAAAGAAGGCGGGTCTCTAAACGTCCCGAGTCTTTCCGTCAAGGCGTCTCCATGCTTGCCGTTCAGCCGCGACCCGGCGAGACTAGGCGCGTGGACCGGCCGCCCGCGCATGGCGGCGCGGGCGCGCGACGGCGGCGAGCAGGAGCATGGCGTGAGCGGCAAGTCGAATCAGAGCCGCAACGCCGCCGGCCTGTTCGCCTCGATCGTGCTGCACGTGCTGCTTCTGGGCCTGATCATCAACCAGGTCCCACCCGACTACGAGTTCGCACCACCCCAGTTCACGCCGCAGCCGCCGGCCACGGCTCCGGCCATGGACGTGCGGATCATGAAGCTGCCGCCGAGCCATCCTAAAGTCGTCGAGGCCCCGCCCATCCAGCCTCCCGTCCCGCCGCCCGCCGCCCCCCAGAAGCCGCCGCCCTCGCCTCAGCCGGAGGCTCAACCCGCGCCGATCATCCCGGCGCATCCCAAAATCCTGCCGCCTACCCCGTCTCCGGCCCCGCCGACCCCGGCGCCGCCCACGCCGCCGGCCCCCGCGCCACTGGCGCCGACACCGGCCCCGACCAAGCCGACGCCCCCGAAGCCAATTCCGCCGAGCCCGCCTGCAGCCTTGCCTGCGCCGCCGACACCCGCGCCGGCCCCCCGCCCGGCCCCCAACCCGGCGGCGGTGGTCAACAAGGCCCCACCCTCGCCCAACCAGTTAAAAAACGCCGCGGCCCCAGCGGCGGCAATCAATACGCCGACGCCCCTCAACATCCACAAAGCGGCGCAGGCCGCGCCAGCCGGTGTCGCGACCCTGCCGATGGCTCCCTCGACCGGAGCGTCCGGCAAGGCGGGCGCGCCGGCCACTGCCTCCGCCGCGGCCGGCTCGCCCGGCTCATCGCGCCTGAACGGGCTGACACCGTATCCGTACGGGTTCATGCCGAGCGGCGGGTCGGGCCTGCGGGGCACCTTGGTCGGCTGCGCCAATGCCGAGGCCGTGCACCTCAGTCCGGCGGAACGCGACAAGTGCAACGAGCGTTTCGGGGTGGACATCGCCGGCGCTCCCAAACTCGATGCGATTGCGCCGGCTAAGCGAGCCGCGTTCGACAAGGCCGCCGACAGCCAGGCCGCGGATAGGAGATACCGGGCCTCGACCACGGATCTAAACTTCAAGCCGTCCGATCCAGGCGGCATTGCTCACGGCCCCGCTTCGACGGAGACCTTTAAACACAATGCCGGCGACCCGATCACTCCCGGTGACCCTCATTAGAGCGATGGCCCGCATCGAAATCACGGTAGCCCTGATGCTGGCGCTGGCGGGCGGAGCGGCGGCGGGGCGGGGGCGGACGGAATTCGCCCCGGCTATTGGGAGTCGGTCGACCGCGTGACCTCGCCGATCGCCAGCACCAAGACGGAACGACGCTGCATCACACCTGGGGACGTGGCGAAGTTCATGGGGTGCTATATCAACCATCATTACGAGTGCATCTGTCCCGAGCAGGCGATCGGCGATGGCAAAATCGCCTTCAAGGGCGAATGCGTCGACCACAAGGACCAGCACGTGCGGATCGAGGGCGTCGGAAGCTTCACGCCGACCACCCTGCACATGACCGCCCGGGCCGGCTTCAAGCTGCTCGGCCTGCCACTGGACGCCGACGCCTCCACCGACGCCCACCGCCTCGGCGACACCTGTCCGCCGGGATCGGTCGGAGGGCCGCCGGCCGACGGCCAGCCAGAGACGTTCAAGTAATCTGCGGCGCGTAAGCGAGATCGAGCCATCGCTCACGAACGACGCTGGACGAGTCGACAGGAACGTCGCCGGGAAGGCGCCGTGCGGATGGCCGCACGGCGGCTGGCTCAGGCGACCGGGAGCGCAAGCACTGGCGGACGGGCGGAACCGACCGGATCGGTCCGTACAGCCCCGCCGGCTGTCGAGCCGCTCAGCGTGGCCGCGGCCGCAATGAACCGCTGCGGGCTTGGATCGATGACGATTACGCCACCCTGGTGATCGCTGGATACGATCCAGGTCGACCCCAGATAGTTGCCGACCAAGGTGATCTTGGCGACGTGTGTTCCGTCGGTGACGGTCAACACCCCGCCCGTGGGCGTGCCGCTGAAACTTGCCTCATGCTTGCCGACGAACCCGATGTCTCGCAGGTCGAACGAGGTCCCGCCGGTCAGCGAAAACCCGGAAACGGTCCCGGTAAACGCTTGGGAGTTGGCCAGGGCCAGCACGCCGGCCGCGCCGGTGAAGTCCACATTCTGGGTGAAGGTCGAGGCGAAAAACAAAGTTCCGCCGGCGATCATCGCGCTGCCGGCGCCGCTTACCGCGCCCATCACGGTCAGGTTTCCGCCGGCCGCCGACAATATCCCCGTGTTCACCACCGCGCCGGCGATGGTTGCTCCGCCCTTGCCGGTGGCTTCGATGAGACCCGCGTTGGCGACGGCGGCGGCGCCCGTGTCGATTACCAGCGCCGCCGTCCCCGAGGCGTCGATCACCCCATTGGCCGCATTGACCAGGGTAAGTTTGCCCGCGCCGAGCAGGCCCGCGCCGCTCAGCGTGTTGTCCAGGTTGGTCAAGGTCGCGCCGGCCGTGGTCCCCTGGACGACGTCGAGCGGGCCGTCGCCCATCGCCACCTGGCCTGCGCCACTGAGAATCGCACCTGCGGCGCCGATCAGGAGGCTGGCGGCCTGGCTCTTGCCCGCGAGGGTGATCACGCCTTGGTTGATGATGGCGCCCTCCAGGGTCAGGGCGCTCTTGTTGGACACCGACAGGCTGGCCTGGCTGGTAAGGCCAGCGCCGGTTCCGTCCAGGATATTGCCGGCGCCAGCCACCCTGATCGTCACGCCGGGCGTCGAAAACAGGGTCCCGCCAGTGACATGCGCCCCGTGCAGCGTGATCTGCGAACCGGTGAGCGCGGATACCGTCCCCGCATTCGCAAGGCTTCCGGCGATGGTCAGAATGCCCGAATCCAGCAGGCCGACGCCGGCCCTGAGAACATTGGTTCCCGCGAGGATCCACGGCCCGCCTTTGTCGATCACATAGGCCCCGAACCCGCTGAACGCGATCGCTTCCGAACCGGCCAACGAACCGCTCGCGCCCAGTCCGGTGATGCCGCCCGTTCCTCCCGCCAGTTCGAGCGTGCCCCCGCCGCCAAGAACCGCGCCGATAAAGGTCGAGCCTGCCTCGGCGATCAACCGGTCGCTCGCCATCGTGAGCTGCACCGAGACGCCACCGGATCCGGCGATCGTGCCGAAATTCGTGACGGTCGCTAGCCCGACAGGGCTCGCGAACACGCCGATCCGCCCCTCGATCAGGGCCGACGACGAACCAGCGGCGCCGTTGACGACGATCCCGCCCGAGCCGAGCTGCACGCCGTTGCCGGCAAGGCCGACGCCACCCGACTGCAGAAGATGGTTGAGGCCGCCCGATCCACCGTGGCCGCCGGCGATCGTGCCGCGCGCGTTGACCAGCGTTCCGCCGGAACTGAAGATCACACCCGCGCCGCCAGCCCCACCGGCCCCGCCCGTCGTGAAACCGTAGGTTCCGGACCCGCCGTCGCCGCCATAGGCGCCGCCGCCGGTATTGGTGATGATGCCGCCGCCGACGACCGACGCGCCCGCGCCACCTGCCCCGCCCGCAGCGCCATAGGCGCCGTTGCTCGCCCCAGCGGCGCCGCCGGCCCCGCCGGTGATCGCGCCGGCCAGCGTCAGGCGGGCGGCGTCCATATAGATCCCCGAGCCCCCTGCCCCGCCGGCCCCCCCGATGTCGCCCACGCTGGGCCGATAGCTGTATCCCCCGGCCCCGCCAGCGCCGCCGACGACCTGACCGCCGTTGTCGATCATATCGGCCCCTGAGAACAGCACGACGCCCCGGCCGCCGCCGCCCCCCGCGCCGGCGCGCAGATAGCCATAACCGCCGACATGGCCGTCGCCACCGCGAATTAGACCATGCTCGTTATCGAGCGACCCGCTGAACGCCACCAGGACGCCATAGCCCCCGCCGCCGCCAGCGCCGCCGTATTTGCCGAGGTTCGATCCGGGCGCACCGCCTTGTCCGCCGCCGATCGCGCCCGACAGGATTATCGATGTGTTGCTGAACATCAGGAGGCCCAGGCCGCCGCTCCCGCCCGCGCCGGCGGCGTGACCCGTGGAGGCGCTCGCACCCACGCCGCCCTGGCCGCCGACCGCACCGGCCGTCAGCAGCAGCGTCGCCTTGCCGCTTGCGCCCAGGACGATGCCGAACCCGCCGGCGCCGCCAACGCCGCCTGCCCCGCCGGCGTCATAGCCCCCCGCACCGCCGGCGCCGCCCGCGATCACCCCGAAGTTGCTGTCGGTGGAGACGCCCTGGAGATAGACGCCCGTACCTCCGCCTCCTCCAGCGCCGGCCACCGCCGCCGCCGCCCCGCCGACGCCGCCGAGGATCGATCCCTTGTTTTCGAAACCCGCGCTGAAGCCGATCGTCAGGCCGACGCCGCCGCCGGAACCGGCCCCACCTGCGACGCCGCCGATGCGCGCCGAGGAGGTCAGGTAGAGACCGCTGAAGGCGGTATTCAGCGTGTAACCGCTGCTATAGGTCCCGAACAGATAGCGCACCGTCATGTCAGAACCCCCTCAAGGCGCCGTCGAGCATAGCACAGACAAGCAACCCCCAAAGACCCCAATCGACGGCGGCGTGGGCCACCGCGCCGCGACGACGCAAGCGCGGGCCCGCATCCTTGGACTGCGATCTCCGCGGCGCGGGCTTCCAGGCATCGTGCGGCGGCGCTAGGAGAACATGCGGGCGACCATCCGCCTTCCGGGAGAACAGAGACATGCGTCGCGCCGCCATCGTCAGTCCGATCCGCACCGCCGTGGGCAAGTTCCTGGGCGCGCTGGCGCCGATGACGGCGGGCGACCTGGGGGCGACGATCCTGCGGGCGTTGATGGAGCGCACCCGGATCGATCCCGAACGCATCGACGACGTGATCTTCGCCCAGGGCTACGGAAACGGCGAGGCCCCTTGCATCGCCCGCTGGTCGCTGCTGGCGGCCGACCTGCCGATCTCGATCCCTGGCTATCAGCTCGACCGGCGCTGCGGCAGCGGGCTGCAGGCGGTGATCGACGCGGCGATGATGGTGCAGACCGGCGCCGCCGACGTGGTGGTGGCCGGCGGCGTGGAGAGCATGAGCAACGCCGAATACTACACCACCGACATGCGCGGCGGGGCGCGGGCCGGCTCAGTGACGCTGCACGACCGCCTGGCGCGCGGCCGGGTGATGAGCCAGCCGATCGCCCGCTTCGGGGTGATCAGCGGCATGATCGAGACCGCCGACAACCTGGCGCGCGACTATCAGATCAGCCGCGAGGAATGCGACGAATACGCCGCCGCCAGCCACCAGCGCGCCGCCGCGGCCTGGGCGGCGGGGAAGTTCGACGACGAACTTGTCCCGGTGGCCGTGCCGCAAAAGCGTGGCGAGCCGGTGATGTTCGCCAGGGACGAGGGCGTGCGCGCCGACGCGACGGCCCAGAGCCTGGGCGCGCTGAAGGCGCTGGAGAAGGGCGGCGTGGTCACGGCGGGCAACGCCAGCCAGCAGAACGACGCGGCGGCCGCCTGCCTGGTGGTGGCCGAGGACAAGCTGGCCGAGCTGAACCTCGATCCGATGGGCTGGTTCGTCAGTTGGGCCGCGGCCGGCTGCGATCCCTCGCGCATGGGCATTGGCCCGGTGCCGGCGGTCGAGCGGCTGTTCGCCCGCACGGGAATGAGCTGGGACGACATCGATCTGGTGGAGTTGAACGAGGCGTTCGCGCCGCAGGTGCTGGCGGTGCTGAAGGGCTGGGGCTGGGACGACCGCGACCGGCTGAACGTCAACGGCTCGGGGATTTCGCTCGGCCATCCGATCGGCGCGACCGGCGGGCGGATCCTCGCCAACCTGCTGCGCGAGCTGAAGAGGCGCGATGGGCGCTATGGCCTGGAGACCATGTGCATCGGCGGCGGCCAAGGCATAGCCGCGGTGTTCGAGGCGGCGTAAGGCGGGCTGATCGCCTGCCGTTTGGCGACGATTTTTCCAGCGCGGCTGTTCACAGAAGAGAAAGCATAATCGAAACAAAGGGTTGTGGCTAAGCTGCGAGCAGCGCGCATGGCTCAATTGGGCGCAAAATGGCGCAAAACCCGGGATTTTGGCGCTGAATGGCGCGGTTCGGGCGATATCCTGGCGCAAATTGGCGCAAAATGGCGCAAATTGGCGCAAATTGGCGCAAATTGGCGCAAATTGGCGCGGACTTGGTGCAAGCTTCGCGGCTGGCGTGGCCAGCGCGATGCAGCCCTCCGCGACGGCGGCGGCAGCCATTCCGGCCGCGTCATACGCGGGCCGCTGTCGGATGACTGGAAGAGGTTGGAGCGAAAGCATCGGCCTGTCGGCGCCTTGCGATATAAGATTGCTTATTGCAATATTCTGCGGGAGAAGTCAATGGCTTGTCGACCGCGTTGCGAGTAGCAGACGAAATCTGCGCTTTTTTAGCAGAGGTCAGTCGGGGGGATCATATTTTTCGACGAAGGCGACGGCAGCGGTGAGCATCTGGACGCGGGTGGCCTGTTTTTCGAGATAGTGGTCCTCGCCGGTCAATTCGATGAAATCGACCGGCTTGCCGGCGGTCCGCAGGGCGTCGCGCATTTCCCAGCTCTGGTTGATCGGCACGGTGGTGTCGTCCTTGCCGTGGATCAGCAGCACGGGCGCGTCGGCCTGCGCCGCCAGCCGGGCCGGCGACAGGGAGCGGAGGATAGCGTCGCCACTCGACTGAACGCCCAGATACTGGTGATCGCTGTGGGTCACATCGGTGCGCAGGCCGAACTTCGCCTCGCGCCAGTCGAGGAACGACGACAGGTCGGCAACTCCGGCTACCGACACCGCGCATTTGTACAGGCCGTGCTGAACCGTGACGCCGGCCAGGGCCGCATAGCCGCCGTAGCTGGCGCCGACGATGCAAGCCCGCTTGGGGTCGATGATGCCCTGGGCGACGATCGCGGCGACGCCGTCGGTGATATCGGTCTGCATCTTGCGGCCCCATTGACCGTAGCCGGCGTCGCGGAAGGCCCGCCCGAAGCCGCCCGAGCCACGGAAATTTGGCTGGAACACGGCATAGCCGCGCGAGGCGAAGGCCTGGGCCCACCAGTTGAAGCCGGGGTAGTCACGGATTTCGGGTCCGCCGTGCGGCAGGACCACCAGGGGAAGGTTCTTGGCCGGCCGTCCGGGCGGCAGAGTGAGGACACCCTGCATCGCCAGGCCGTCGGACGCCTTGTAGGTGACGATCCGGGTGGCGGCGACGTCAGCCTGCAGGATGCTCGGATAGTTCCAGCCGACCGCGGTCACCACGTGGTTGGGATAGTCGACGAAGAAATAGGTTCCCAAATCGCCCGGCCCCGTCGTGAACAGGATCATCCGGTCGAGGTTTGGCGTGGCGGAGACCAGCCAGACGGTCTCGCCCGGAAAGGCGTGGGATACCTTGTCGAACTTCGCCTGCAGCACGCCATCGAGGAGAATTGTCCGCGGACTGTCCTCGTTGGTGACGCCGCCGATCAGATAGCGGGTGACCGGGTCGAACAGATGGGCGCGAACCGGGTTGTCGGCGAACAGCGGCGTGTTCGCCCCATCGGACCCGTATTCCGTCAACAGCCAGTCGCCGGGGCCGACCGGCTGTTCCACCAGGATATGGGCGGGGCCTCGGCCGAGGCCGACCAGGGAGGTGTCGCCGATTGGATCGGTTCGCCGGTCGATCATGCGATCATCGTCGGCGCCCACATACAGTCGCCACTCGCCGGTGGGCTGCACGTATTCGGCATGGGCGACGACTGTCCCGTCCGGCCCGACCAGCCAGTCGGAGTTGTAGAGATCGCTGCCGCCGGCCACCTTTTCGGCCGCGCCGCTGTCCAGATCGACCCGGTAGAGATCGGTGTGATCGTGGCTGATGTAGGCGGTCCCCTTGTCGAAATCCGCCATGGCGGCCCCGCCGGCGCCGGTCAGCGTCAGGCCGCCGAAAAAGCCGTAGGCGTGACCGCCGATATGGGCGCCGCCGAAATAGCCGTAGGTCGCGTGCAGGATCGTCTGCTGGCCCTTGAAGACCGTCACGACCTTGCCGGTGGCGACGTCGATCGCCACCGACTGGCCGACCTCGCCCTTACGGATCATCGCCGCCGGATCGAAGTCGATGGTGGCGCTGGTCAGCAGTAGGATGTGGTCATCATCGGTCCAGAAAGCGTCGCGGAGCTTCATGACCCCCGGATCGACGACCCTGAGCACCTCGCCGCCGACCTTGCGGACCACGACCTTTGGTTTGTCGCCCTCCACGGCGAGATACAGCAGCCTTTCGCCCGACGGCGACAGGCTGACCTGCTGCATGGCCGGCAGTTTGCCGTAATCCTCCAGCGGCGGCGCGGCCGAGGCGGCGAGCGGCGCGGCGAGCAAGCCTGCCGAAAAGACCATGAATTCGAGCCAGCGCATCGAGCCCCCTCCCCTGCGTCGGCTCCTTGTACAGGGCATCGCCGTCAAAGACCCGAGAAAAACCCACGCCGCGCCGATCCGATTGGCGGGCACTGGACTTTCCAGGTCACCGTACGGCAGTCTGGGTGAGAAGGGCGCGGCCCGCGAGCCACCGGGCGCAAGGAGGGAGACGACATGGCCTACGACGGGTATCGCCTGCTGCATGTTTCGTTGGAGGGGCGGATCCTCACCGCGACGGTGGACAATCCGCCGATCAACCTGATCACCCTGGACCTCTATGCGGAACTGGCGCGGCTGGCGGTCGATCTGGAGGCGGATCCGGATCCGCTGGTGTTCGTGCTCAAGAGCGCCGATCCCGACTTCTTCCTGGCACATTTCGATGTGGCCGCCATTCTCGGGTTCCCGATCGACCGGCCGGTTTCGCGGGCCCACTCGGACGACAACGCCTATCACGCCATGTGCGAGCGCTTCGCGACCATGGACAAGGTGACCATCGCCCAGATCGAGGGACGGGTGGGCGGCGGGGGCAGCGAGCTGGCGATGAGTTTCGACATGCGCTTCGGGGTGCTCGGCAAGACGGTGATCAACCAGATGGAGGCGCCGCTCGGCATCCTGCCGGGCGGCGGCGGCACGCAACGCCTGCCGCGCCTGATCGGGCGGCACCGGGCGATCGAGGTGATCCTGGGCGGGATCGACCTGGACGCCGAGACCGCCGAGCGCTGGGGCTATCTCAACCGCGCCCTCGCCGCCGACGCCATCGGCCCGTATGTCGACGCGCTGGCCCGACGAATCGCCTCGTTCCCGGCCCCCGCCGTGCGGCTGGCCAAGGAATCGATCAGGTCGGCGAGCAAACCGCTGGCGGAAGGCTTGCGCGACGAAAGCTTCCTGTTCCAGCGCCTGCTGCGCGAGGAAAGTGCGCAGGCCAGCATGCAACAGTTCCTGGCGATCGGCGGACAGACGCGGGACGGTGAGCTGAGGGTGGCCGAACTCGGCGCGGAGGTCGCCGCGGCCCTGCGTCGTGGGTGAAACCCCGGCGCGCGCAAAGCCCACGACTTGTCAGGTTGCGCGCTCGCTCGATAGGGTGGGCCGCATAGGCGGGCGGGATCGGGGCTGACCATGTCGAATGTCGTCGCGGCCTCGGTCCGCCCGGGCGACAAACGCGGGCCGGTCGTCGCCTCCCTGGATCGCTGGCTGCTTGCCAGCCTGGTGGCCGTCCTTGGCGCCGCCGACGCCTGGCTGCTGATCCACAAGCTGAGCGGGCAACCGCCGTTCATCGACTTCCTGACCATGTGGACCGGCGGCCGGATCGCCGAAACGGTTCCCGCCCGGCTCTACGACCTGGCGACGATCAATCAGGCGCAGGCATGGCTGCTAGGCCCGCTGGTTCACGACCGGCCGTTTCCCTATCCGCCCACTGCCCTGCTGGTCTTCGGCCCCCTCGGCCGCCTGCCGTTCCCGGTCGCCAGCGGCGTGTGGATGATCGGCACGCTGACGGCGTTCGGGGTCGCCGCGTTCCGGCTGTCGCCAAGCCGGCCGTTGATGACCGGCGGGCTGATCCTGCTGACGCCGGCGGTGGTGTGGGCGACGCTGTCGGGTCAGTGCACCTTTCTGATCGGTGGGCTGGCGATCCCGGCGGTGACCTTGCTCCGAAGGCGGCCTCGCCTTGCCGGAGCATTGTTGGGCATGGCCGCAGCGTTCAAGCCAACGGTGCTGATCATGGCCCCGGTCGTGCTGCTGGCCGAAGGCCAATGGCTCGCCCTGGCCGCCGCGGGCGTCGCCGGCCTGGGACTGGCCGGCCTGTCGGCGCTGGCCTATGGACCAGCGACCTGGATCGCGTGGTTCGCCATGTCGGGCGGCTATCTGACGCACATCACCCACAACCCGCAGTTCTCTACCGCGATCGTCGCCCCGGCCGGGATGGCGGCGCAGATCGGGCTGCAAGGCGCGGCGCTGACGCTATGGAAAGCAGCGTTCTGCGCG
This sequence comes from uncultured Alphaproteobacteria bacterium, assembly GCA_963828365.1. GTDB lineage: Bacteria > Pseudomonadota > Alphaproteobacteria > Caulobacterales > Caulobacteraceae > Acaudatibacter. The sequence goes on from CAWHEE010000029.1 coordinate 136,032, forward strand.
GCCGGCGCGATGATCGCCATTGCGGTGGTCTGGCGCACACCGGCTATCGCGCCACGCCTGACCGCGCTGTTCGGCGCGAGCCTCCTGGCCAGTCCCTATGCGATGAACTACGAGACCGCCCTGATGGCCCCGGGCGCGGTGCTGACGCTGCTGACGGCCGGCGACGCCGGGGCGCGGCGTTGGGCCACGGCCGCGCTGGCGGCCCTGGCCGCGGCAGGCATTCCGGTGATCTGCGGACCGGCGCTGATCCTGTTCCTGGGACTGAGCCTGGGACCGGTTCTACTTGGAGCGCCCACGGGGTCGGAATGGAAGCCGCGGCTGACCTGACGATGAGTCCGGCGGCCTCGTCGGCCGATCGCGGCCGGCTCGCATCCGCGCAGTCGGGGAAAAAACCTCGATCGAGAGCGACCGGCCTGCGGCCCGGGAACCGTGAACGGCACGTGGCGGATAATGGGGCGCAGGGAGGCCTCGGCCAGCTTGTCGTGCTCTTGGCCCTGACAGATGTCGTGCATCAGGCCAGCGACCTGCAGTTCGAGGTCGCCCGGCGCAATCCGTTCGGGCGCGTCCGCGCATCGCAGGGCGTGCGCCAGTTCGCTCAGCCCCGGCTCCTCGCGTTCGACGTGCGCCATTTCGCGCAGGCGGGCTTCGACGGCCGTGAGGTCGGCAAAAGCGGTCACCTGGATGTGCAGCGCCGCCGTCAATCGAGCCACAGCTCGGCTGCCGCGTCGATGATGGCCGTCGCTGTCGAGCCGATATAGGTCGTAGAGATCGGGAAGGTCGCCGGTCTGGCCGAACCGGTCGACGCCGAGCGGACTGACGCGATGGCCACGCACGCCGCCCAGCCATGAGAGCGCGGCCGGACTGCCGTCGATAACGGTGACGAGACCGGCATCGGCGGCCAGCGGCGCCAGCAAGGTCTCGACGTGAGACGACGCGGGCGGCGCGCCGGTCCAGCGCGCCGCGCGCCTCGCCGACCAGCCGCGGTGCAACAGATCCGGCGAGGTGACGTTGAGTAGACCCAGTCCGGGAATATCCTCGACGAGCTGCTCCCAGGCGGCCAGCGCCTCGGGGGCGATGGCGCCGGTGAAGGCGATCGCCGCGACCGCCCCGCGGCTCGGCGGCTTCAGCCAGTAGCCGCCGGCAAGGGCGTCGGCCCGCCAGGCGGGTGTCTCGCGGACGACCTGGTCGATGACCCGCGTGGTGAGGCGCAAATAGACCGAGCCGCCCTTGTCGGCCTGCATGTGCTCGAACGCCCAGTGCATCATCGCCGCCAGTTCGTCGGTAAAGGCGGGCTCGAAGGCGGTCAGGCCCGGTTGGCCCATGCCGATCAGGGGCGTGTTGATCGACTGGTGCGCGCCGCCCTCCGGGCCGAGGGTGAGGCCCGAGGGCGTCGCCACCAGCAGGAACCGGGCATCCTGATAGCAGGCGTAGTTGAGCACATCGAGACCGCGGGCGATGAACGGATCGTAGACCGTGCCGACGGGTATCAGCCGGGTCCCGAACAGCGGCGCGGCCAGGCCGAGCGCGGCCAGAGCGAGAAACAGATTGTGTTCGGCGATCCCCAGTTCGATGTGCTGGCCGGCGCCGCCGCCACTCCACTTCTGACCGGAGGGAATGCGCGCCAGGCGGAACACGTCCTTCAGCTCGCCGCGGCGGAACAGGCCACGCTGATTGACCCAGGAGCCGAGGTTGGTCGACACCGTCACGTCCGGCGAGGTGGTGACGATCCGGTCGGCGAACGGATGGCCGGACTTGGCCAGATCGAGCAGGATATGGCCAAACGCCGCCTGGGTCGATTGCTGCGCGCCATCCGGGGCCGGGATTTCCGGGACCGGGACCGGCGCCGCGCGCGGGCGGGGCGTGGCACGCCCCAAGGCCGAAGCGCCGACGAAGGCCGCGAGTTCGGCGGCGGCGTTGGCCCCGAGACCGCCGTAGGGCGCCCACTCCTGCCCCGGAGCAATGCCCAGGCTGGCGCGCAGGCTCTCGATCTGGCCGGGGTTCATCAGGCCGGAGTGGTTGTCCTTGTGCCCGGCGAACGGCAGGCCGAAGCCTTTGACCGTGTAGGCGATGAACAAGGTGGGAATATCGTCCCGGGCGGCGTCGAAGGCCTCGATCAGGCTCTCGACGCAATGACCGCCGAGATTGGTCATCAGTTCGGCGAGGCCGGCGTCGTCATGGCGGGCAAGTAGAGCGCCAACACCCGGAACATCGCCGATGTCGCGCGACAGGCGAGCGCGCCAGCCGGCGCCGCCCTGGTAGGTCAAGGCGGCGAATTCGGCGTTGGGACAGGTTTCGATCCAGTCCCGCAGGGCCTCTCCGCCCGGTTCGGCAAACGCCGCTCTCTGCAGCTTGCCGTGTTTCAAGGTGATCACCCGCCAGCCGCAGGTTTCGAAGATGTCGTCGAACCGGCGGAACATCCGGTCGGCGGTAGTCGCGTCGAGCGACTGGCGATTGTAGTCGACGATCCACCAACAGTTGCGGATTGCGTGTTTGTAGCCCTCGATCAGGCATTCATAGATGTTGCCTTCGTCGAGTTCGGCGTCGCCCATCAGCGCGATCATCCGGCCGGCATCCTCCGCCGGCATCAGTCCGTGGGCGATCAGATAGTCCTGCACCAGGCTAGCGAACGCGGTGACCGCGACGCCCAGTCCCACCGAGCCGGTGGAGAAATCCACCGGAATCCTGTCCTTGGTCCGGCTCGGATAGCTCTGGGCGCCGCCAAGCCCACGAAAATTTTGCAGCTGGTCCAAACTCTGGTTGCCGAGCATGTAGTGGATCGCGTGCAACAGCGGTCCGGCGTGCGGCTTGACCGCGACCTTGTCGTTAGGGCTCAGGGCGTGAAAATACAGCGCCGCCATGATGCTGGTCATCGAGGCGCAACTGGCCTGATGGCCTCCGACCTTCAATCCATCCCGGTTATGGCGCAGGTGGTTGGCGTTGTGGATGGTCCAGGCCGACAGCCAGCGCAGGCGCGCGTCCAGCCACTGCAGGTAGGCTAACTCGCGCTCGCGCGCTTCTGAGGGTCGCGGGGCGGGCACGAGGCCGGTCGAGGCTGGCACGGGCGGGACGATCTCCGATTGACGCTGGCTGCATATATTGGGGGCCGAGGTCGACCGCCAACGGCGCGCATCCAGGTTCTAAGCGGGCAGATCGCCGCGGGACCGGCCACCACTCGCCAGAAAGCGGGCCAACACCCCGGCCGCCACCGGCTTTTCGGCCACGACGTCGATGCCCGACCGCGCCCCCTCGCGCATGATCCCGTCGGTGAGGCCGCCGCAGATCAGCATGATCGGCGTGGTGACCCTGGCGGCCCGAACATCTTGGGCGAGATGCAGACCGGACTCTCCGGCCATGTGCAGATCAAAGATCAGGCGGCAGAAGGCGTCGTGGCGGCAGGCCCGGAATTGGGCGGCGTTCGGCATGCCGACGACCTTCCAGCCGAGCGCTTGCAGGAGAAAAACCAAAGCCTCGCGCGCGCCGTCGTCGTCGTCGACCACGGCGATCATTCTCCCCCGAGCCTCGAAGACGGCGACGAGCGCGACAGGGGACACGGCCTGGTTGCCAAGACGAGACGAGACATGCTCGAACTTCGGCCCGGCGCGACCCACCGGCCTTGACCTCGGTCAATTCGATGGAGCGCGACGCAAGGTGAAATGAAACTCGGCGCCGCCGCCGGCGCGATCCCCCGCCCAAAGCCGGCCGCCATGCGCCTCGACGATCTTGCGACAGATGGACAAGCCGATGCCCATGCCGTTGGTCTTGGTCGAACAAAACGGTTTAAACAACGTCGCGCGCACCTGAGGCGTCAGACCGGGCCCATTGTCCGACACCACGACCTCGATTTCCCGCGGGCCGTGCACCGTCGACAGCCGAAGCTGCCGAGATGGCCGCCCCTCCATCGCCTCCACGGCATTGCGCATGAGGTTGAGCAAAACCTGTTGGATTTCCACCCGATCAGCCACCACCATAGCCACGCGATTTTCCACGTAGAGCTCGAGCGACACGCCTCGCGGCCCCTCCTCCAGCGCGGCCAGAGCCGCGCTCTCTTCGAGCACGCCGGCGATCGCCACGGGCGCCAGCCGCTCCTCATGGGGCTGAGCGAACGACCTCAGTCGCCGGACCACCTCGCCGGCGCGCACCGCCTGCTTGTTGGCGCGGGCGAGAGCGTCGCGCAGCGTCGACCGACTTTCCGGCGTGTCGGCGGCGAGCAGGAGTTCGCAGGCCTGCAGATAACTGGCGATGGCGCTGAGCGGCTGATTGATTTCGTGCGCCAGGGTCGCGGCCATCTGCCCCATTTCCCCGAGCCGGGCGGCGTGCAGCAGTTCACGGTGTTGTTCACGCAGTCGGTCCTGAGCCGACTGCAAGGCCTCCGCCAGCCTGCGCGCCGCCGTGATGTCCCTGGCGACCTTCGATGCGCCGAATACCCGGCCGCTGTCGTCGCGGATCGGTGAAATCGTCAGCGACACATGCACCGTGGCCCCGGACTTGTGGCGGCGCTGGGTTTCGAAATGATCGACGCGTTCTCCGCCCATGACCCGCCGGAGAATCGCGGGCATCTCGTCGGCCCGCCCATCGACCGCCAGGACTGCGATCGGCCGCCCGATCATCTCCTCGGCCGAATAGCCGAACATGCGCTCGGCCGCCGCGTTCCAGCTGGTGACGAGACCCGCAGGGTCCTTGCCGATGATAGCGTCATCGGAGGAGGCGACGATCGCCGCCAGAAGGCGTCGCTCGATGTCGAGCGGCGTAGGGTCGACATCCGTCATGAACCAGCCGCCATCCCGCTAAAGAGTTCCACGGTAATTCGGCCGTCGATCGCAATCAACGTGATAAGCAATCCAAGAAATATTGCCTAATAAATACGCTCGGCAATAATTCGATAAGCTATGCGCACAATCGAGCGATTTACTATTCGGTTCCGCTACTCGCTGCAGCTCGGCGGGTATTTCGGCCGCAACGCCGAGTTCAAACTGGTGCGAGCGAACGGCCCGGGATCGCTCCCGGGCCGCATCTGATCAGGCCCCGACGGCCTCCGCATCGGCGGCCGCGCCGATGTCGGCGGGCAGCGGCTCCATGACCAGGGGCGCCTCGCGGCTGGCGGCCAGAGCCTCGTCGCGCCGGGCGGCGATGCGCTGCAAACCGCGCAGATAGGAGCCGGTCCCCGCCGGGATCAGCCGGCCGACGATGACGTTTTCCTTCAGGCCTTCCAGGGTATCGCGCTTGCCGTGCACCGCCGCGTCGGTGAGGACGCGGGTGGTCTCCTGGAAGGATGCCGCCGAGATGAAACTGCGGGTCTGCAGCGACGCCTTGGTGATCCCGAGCAGGACCGGCTGGGTGATCGCGGCCCGCCCGCCGCGGGCTTCGGCCTTGAGGTTCTCCTCGTCGACCTCGGGCTTGTCGAGCTGATCGCCCCGCAGCAGGCCGGTGTCGCCCGGCTCGAGGATCTCCACCTTCTGCAGCATCTGGCGCACGATGGTCTCGATGTGCTTGTCGTTGATCGGCACGCCCTGCAAGCGATAGACTTCCTGGATCTCATTGACCAGGAAGTCGGCCAGCGCTTCGATCCCCAGGATACGCAGGATGTCGTGCGGATCGGGATTGCCGTCGATGATGTACTCGCCCTTGCGGATGGTGTCGCCGTCGTGGACCGCGATATGCTTGGCCTTGGGGATCAGGAACTCGACCGCCTCGCCATCATCGGGGATGATCTTGATGCGGCGCTTGTTCTTGTAGTCGCGCCCGAATTCGACGCGGCCATCCATCTCGGCGATCACCGCGCAATCCTTGGGCCGGCGGGCCTCGAAGAGCTCGGCCACCCGCGGCAGACCACCGGTGATGTCACGCGACTTGGCGCTCTCGGTCGGCAGACGGGCGAGGACTTCGCCTGGCTTGGCCTCATCGCCATCGCCGACGGACAAGACAGCACCGACCGGCAGCAGGTACCTGGCCTCGCCGCCGTTGGCGAGACGCTTGTAGGCGCCGCTTTCGTCGAGTACGGCGACCGACGGGCGAAGATCGGCGCTACGCGCCGAGCCGCGCCAGTCGATGACCACGCGGTTGGAGATACCGGTGGCTTCGTCGGCTTCCTCCCTTACCGACAGACCCTCGACGAGGTCCTCGAACCGCACGCGGCCCGCGACCTCGGTGATGATCGGCGTGGTATAGGGGTCCCATTCGGCGAAGCGCTGGCCGCGCTTGACCGGCGCACCGTTCTTCAGCTTCAGCTTGGCGCCGTATGGCGGCTTGTAGGTCTCGCGATCCACACCGTCGACCGAGATGCTGAGCAGCAGGTTCCGGCTCATCACGACCGTGTCGCCATCAGCCCCGGTGACGGTGTTGCCGGGCGAAATCTTGAAGATCCCGTCGTTGGTCGCCTCGAAGAACGACTGTTCGGCCACCTGCACCGCGCCGCCGATGTGGAAGGTCCGCATGGTCAGCTGCGTACCCGGTTCGCCGATCGACTGGGCGGCGATGACCCCGACCGCCTCGCCGATGTTGACCGGCGTGCCCCGCGCCAGGTCGCGGCCGTAGCAGGCCCCGCAGACGCCGACCTTGAACTCGCAGGTCAGGACCGATCGGACCTTGGCCGACTGCACGCCGGCCTTGGCCAACAGGTCGATCATGTCCTCGTCGAGGTAGGTGTCGGCCGGAACCACGATCTCGTCGCCGCCCGGCACCTTGATGAACTCGGCGCTGTAGCGGCCGAGCACCCGGGTGCCGAGGGAGACCTGGACGTCGCCGCCCTCCGCCACCGCCCGTAGGGTAATGCCGCGCGTGGTGCCGCAATCTTCCTCGGTGATGATGCAGTCCTGCGCGACGTCGACCAGGCGACGCGTGAGATAGCCGGAGTTCGCGGTCTTCAGGGCGGTGTCGGCCAGACCCTTTCGCGCCCCGTGGGTGGAGTTGAAATACTCCTGGACGGTCAGGCCTTCCTTGAAGTTGGAGATGATCGGCGTCTCGATGATCTCGCCGGAGGGCTTGGCCATCAGGCCACGCATGCCGCCCAGCTGTTTCATCTGGGCCTGCGAACCGCGGGCGCCGGAGTTGGCCATCATCCAAACCGAGTTGATTTCCCGGGTGCGGCCGTCCTCGTCCTTCTGGACCGTGGAAATCTCGGCCATCATTTCGTCGGAGACGCGGTCGGTCGCCTTCGACCAGGCATCCACCACCTTGTTGTATTTTTCGCCCTTGGTGATCAGGCCGTCGGCGTACTGCTGCTCGTATTCCTCGACCAGTTTCCGGGTGGTCTCGACGATACCTTTTTTGCGGCTGGGGATGATGATGTCGTCCTTGCCGAACGAGATGCCGGCCTTGGCCGCCTCCCGGAAGCCCAGACCCATGATCTGGTCGGCGAAGATCACCGTCGCCTTCTGGCCGCAGTGGCGATAGACCACGTCGATCAGATTGCCGATCTCCTTCTTGGTCAGGCTCTTGTCGACCAGTCGGTGACCGACCGCGGGATGGTGCGGCAACAAGGCGGCGATCTTCATCCGGCCAGGCGTGGTCTCGATCACCTTGCGCACCAGCTTGCCGCCCGCGTCCATTTCAGTGAA
>CAWHEE010000030.1:0-16366 GCA_963828365.1 uncultured Alphaproteobacteria bacterium
GTCACATTGTGGCGGTTCCTCGACATGCTCGCCGGCCGGATGCTGCAGTTCTTCTACCGCGCCTGGGCCGACTCAAGCCCGCCGCCCACGCCGACCGCCCAGGCGACGATCAGTTCGCCGGCTACCTTGCGGCCCTGTCCGGCGCGACCGAGGGCGCGAGGCCGGACGACGCCTTTCCCGCCCGCGCCCGGCTCCACTATGCGGCCTGTTCGCCTCCCAGCGCAGCGCCGCGGGCATTCAGGACGCGCTCACCCACCTGCTGCGCACGCCGGTGCGCCTGCTGGAGTTCCTGCCGCGCTGGCGCGAGATCGAGGCGGAGGACCGCACGCGCCTGGGCATCGGGGTTCAACAGCCTTGGGCGACGACACGGTGATCGGCGCCGAGGTGCGCGGGTCGCCGACGCCTTCCGCGTCGTGGTGCGCGCCGGCTCGTTCCGCGAATATGAGGACTTCCTGCCCACGGGCGAGACGCTTCAAGGTCGCGGCGGAGGCGCTCGACGCCTTCGCGCCTTCGCACCTGGAATGGGATTTGGCCCTGGAACTGGACGAGGCGCGAGCCAGGCGCGGCCCAGCTGGACGGCCGGACGCGGCTGGGCTGGACGAGTTGGATGGCGCCGGGCAAGCATGGCGGGGTTCGCGCCGAGGCGCACCTGGGACGAAGCGCGCGCCGCCTCGCCCGCGCGAGAATTGAAGGGACGACCGCATGACCGAGATCAGCCGTGCGGCGCTGTTCGGGCGCCTCAACGCCACGCGCTGAAGGCGATCGAGACCGCGACCAGCTTCTGCAAGATGCGGGGCAATCCGTATGTCGAGCTGGTCCATTGGATGCACATCATGCTGCAGGATCCGCGCAACGACGTGGCCGCGATCCGCACCGCCTTCGGTCTGACGAGACCCGGCTGGCGCGCGACGTGGTCGCGGCGCTCGACGCCCTGCCGCGCGGGGCGACCTCGATCTCCGACTTCTCGCCGCAGATCGAGGAGGCGATCGAGAAGGGCTGGCTCTACGCCTCGCTGCAGTTCGGCGCGGGCCGGGTGCGCACCGGCCATCTGATCTACGGCATGCTCAAGACGGCGACGCTGAAGAACGCGCTGCCGTCGATCTCGCTGGAGTTGCGCAAGGTCCAGGTCGACAAGCTCGGCGACGAGTTCGAGACGATCTGCCGCGCTCGTCGAGCGAGGTGACGACGGCCGCCTCGGACGGCGCGGCGCCGGGGCCGGTGCGCCGGCGGTGACCAGGGCGGCGGCGAACCGGCGGCGCCGGCGGCGAGGCGCTGGCGCAAGTTCTCGGTCGACCTGACCGAGAAGGCGCGCAAGGGCGAGATCGACCGGATCGTCGGCCGCGACGCCGAGATCCGCCAGGTGATCGATATCCTGCTGCGCCGCCGCCAGAACAACCCGATCCTGACCGGCGAGGCGGGCGTCGGCAAGACCGCGGTGGTCGAAGGGCTTCGCCGCGCCGCATCGTCGATGGCGACGTGCCGCCGGCGCTGAAGGACGTGACCCTGCGCGCGCTCGACATCGGCCTGCTGCAGGCCGGCGCCAGCGTGAAGGGCGAGTTCGAAAAGCGCCTGCGCCAGGTGATCGACGAGGTGGAGGCCTCGCCCAAGCCGATCATCCTGTTCATCGACGAGGCCCACACCCTGATCGGCGCGGGCGGCTCGGCCGGCACGGGCGACGCCGCCAACCTGCTCAAGCCCGCCCTGGCGCGCGGTCGGCTGCGCACGATCGCGGCGACCACCTGGGCCGAATACCGCCAGTATTTCGAGAAGGACCCGGCGCTCACCCGCCGCTTCCAGACCGTCAATGTCGGCGAGCCGGAGACGGAAAACGCCATCGCCATGATCCGCTCGGTCGCGCCGATGATGGAGAAGCACCATCAATGTCGTGGTGCTGGACGAGGCGGTGGAGGCGGCGGTCAAGCTGTCGCAGCGCTACGTCCCGGCGCGCCAGCTGCCGGACAAGGCGGTGAGCCTGCTCGACACCGCCTGCGCCCGCGTCGCGGTGTCGCAGCACGCGACGCCCGGCGCCAGGTGGAGGACCGCCGGCGGCGAGGTCGAACTGCTCGAGCGTCGAGATCGAGATCGCCGCGCGCGAAGCCGGCGGGCCAGTATCGCACCGGCGACCGCATCGCCAAGCTCGAGGAGCAGATCGCCGAAGCCCGAGGCCGCGCTCGACGAGGTCACCGCCAAGTGGGACGCGCGAAAAGGCCGCGCTGGACGCTGGTGCAGACCGCGCGCGACGGCTCTGACCGAGGCGCGCGCCGCGGCCGCGGAAGAAGGCGAGACGCCGCGGACGAGGCCGCGCTGCGACGCCGCGCTCGACGCCGCGATGACGGCGATGCGCGAGGCCCAGGGCGACAGCCGATGGTGTTCGGCGTGGTCGACGCCGACGCGGTCGCCGCGGTGGTCGGCGACTGGACCGGCATTCCCGATCGGCCGGATGGTCAAGGACGAGATCGCCATCGTGCTGACCATCGCCGACCAGCTGAAGACGCGGGTGATCGGCCAGGACCACGCCATGGACGCGATCGCCAAGCGCATCCAGACCAGCCGCGCCAAGCTCGACAATCCGAACAAGCCGGTCGGCGTGTTCATGCTGTGCGGCCCCTCCGGGCGTCGGCAAGACCGAGACCGCGCATGTGCTGGCCGAACTGCTCTATTCCGGCGACGATTCGATGATCGTCATCAACATGAGCGAGTTCCAGGAGGCGCACACCGTCTCGACCCTGAAGGGCGCGCCGGCGGGCTATGTCGGCTACGGCCAGGGCGGCGTGCTGACCGAGGCGGTGCGCCGGCGGCCCTACTCGGTGGTGCTGCTCGACGAGGTGGAAAAGGCGCATCCCGACGTCCACGAGATGTTCTTCCAGGTGTTCGACAAGGGCTACATGGACGATGCCGAGGGCCGTTACATCGACTTCAAGAACACCCTGATCCTGCTCACCTCCAACGTCGGCACCGACCTGATCACCACCCTGTCGGAGGACCGAGGAGATGAGCCCGATCCCGAGGCGCCTGGCCACAGGCGCTGCGGCCCGAACTGCTGAAGGTGTTCCCGCCGGCGCTGCTCGGCCGGCTGATCGTGCTGCCCTACTATCCGCTGTAGCCCGGAGATGCTGCAGGGCATCGTGCGGCTCCAGCTCGACCGCATCAAGAAGCGCGTCCCGACAACCACGGCATCGACTTCAGCTATGGCGAGGACGTGGTCGATCTGATCGTCTCGCGCTGCAACGAGGTCGCCTCGCGGCGGCCGGGTGATCGACGCGATCCTGACCAACACCATGCTGCCGGAGCTGTCGATCGCGCTGCTGGAACGTCAGATGGCGGGCGAGGAGGTGAAGGTATCGACGTCGGGGTCAAGGACGGCGGCTTCAACTACGATTTCCGAGGGCCAGTCGCGGTCGAGGCGGAAGCGGCGCCCCCACCGAAAGGCGAGTCCCCGGCGGACGAGGCGCCGACGAGCGAGGAGAGCGCGCCGCCGGAACCCGTGGCCTGAGGGACGTTCCGGGCCAAGCGTTCCGCGCCCCGATGTCCACCGCCTACGACGAAGTCGCCTATCCGACCAAGGCGTTCCGGCAGACCCACCCGGACCGCATGGCGGCCCACGCCATGTTGTTTGGGCTCCCGTGCGCGCCGGTCGATCGGTGTCGCGTACTGGAAATCGGCGGTGGCGACGGCGGCAACCTCATCGTCATGGCCCTGACCAATCCGGCGTCGCGGTTCGTGAGCTTCGACCTGGCGGAAACGGCCATCCGGCGTGGCGAGGCTCTGGCCGAGAGCCTCGGCGTGACCAACGTCTTCCTTGTACAGGCCGACATTCTCGATGCGGACTTCGGCGTCTCTTCGTTCGATTACGTCATCGCGCACGGTGTGTATTCCTGGATTCCCGGGGCCGTGCGCTCCGCGATGATGAAGCTGATCGAGCGGTCGCTGGCGCCCGACGGGGTCGCCTTCGTCAGCTACAATGCGTTTCCCGGGTGCCGGGTGCGGCAGATGCTGCGCGATATCCTTCTGTTCTCGGTCAGGGACGTGATCGGAGTCGAACGGCGTTCTCAGGCGGCGCTCCTGCGCCTTCGGCAGATCGTCGAAGATTTTCCGGAGACCAACCACTTTCAAGCCGTACTCAAGGCCGAGGCGCGGAGCCTGCTCGAGCGGCCGATCGCAGTCATGGCTCACGACGAACTGGGCGCGGTGTACCATCCCGTCTATCTGCACCAGTTCCAGGCGGACTGCGCCGCGCACGGCTTGCAGTTTCTTACCGAATCTGAGGCCAGCCGGTGCGGCGAGGGATTTCTGCCGCCGTACGCGCTGGACGATCCCGACTTCGACGTGCTGGCCCATGCCCAGGAGATGGACTTCACGGCGATGCGGTATTTTCGCCAGAGCCTGGTGGTGAAGAGCGCCGCCGAGTTCACCCGGCGCCCTCACCCCGAGCGGCTGGCCGGCATGCACGTCTCCTCGTCCGCCAGGCGCAATGAGCTCGGTTCATTCGACGCTGGGCGAATCCGGTTCGAGGTGACCGACGAGGAGTTCGCCCGCGCGGTTGAGCGGATCGGCCAGGCGTGGCCGGGAACCGTGCCCGTGGCCGACGTCGTTCCGGACGAGCCGCGTCAGGCCGCGCTGCTGCGCATGTACTGGACCGAGACGGTGGAGCTTCACGCCGTCCCATCCAGCTTCCCCGCGTCGATTGGCGAGCGTCCGGCGGCGAGCCCCTTGGCGCGGCTACAAGCCCGGAGTGGGGCCACGCTGCTCACCACGCTGCGGCACGAACACGTCGAAGTGAAGGACCCGTTCAGCCTGGCCTTTATCGGCGGGCTCGACGGTACGCGCACCCGTGACCAACTGGCCCGCGACGCGGCGGCGTTGCTGGGGCAGCCCGTCGAGGCTGTCCGTGGACAGCTCGACGCCAGCTTGCAAGGCCTTTTCAACATGGCCTTGTTGATCGGCTGACGAACTCGCCGCTAAAGACAGATGAATCGGCTCGCGGGCGTGGGGTAGTGGTATTGATCGCCTCTCACGGGATAGATGACCGTCTTGGCGTCGCCGCAGAAACCACCCCACCACGAGAAACTCGAATTGCTGAGGATCAGCGCGCGGGCGCGGAGCATTAGCGCCATGTCGGCATCAGCGCTGCCCGTCGCGAGGGGCGTGATCGGTTGTCCAATCTGGCTGAGCCGCTCCATCGCCAGCGCCGGATCGTCGGAGATCAGCGCGACCTCGCCGATCGCGCCGCCGCGCCGGTCGATCGCCGCCAATGCCCGACGGATGAAGTCGGATCCGGGCGCTCCGCGGCGGTGAGGGTGGATTTCGTCCTTGTACGTCCGATAGTGAATCAGCACGTCATGACGCGCCGGCGCCGCGCTCCGGGTGTCGAGGAAGTCCCGCACATGGCGGCGCACGGCATCCGGCTGGGCGATGAATGTCTCGGCCTGCCAATAGCCGTTGAAATACCAGCCCCGCGTCGCCAGTCGCTCCAGTGCTCGGGACTTGCGCGGCGCCGCTCCTTCGACGACGTAGCCGGGCCAGGGCAAGCGACGCATCATCGCGCCGATGGCCCGGCTCCCGAGAGTCGGGGTGGGCGGAAACGCGCAACCCGCCAAGCGGCCCGGCCAGATCCTCGAGGAGGAAGCGGTGGCCGTAGCGATCCCGGGGGTAGCCGCCGATATCCAGCGAGACCTCGTCCCGCGTCAACACGGCGACGGAGTGGGCAAAGGCCGCGCAGAACAGCTGATTGCCGAGCCCTCCCTGCACCTTGACGATCTTCACGCGCGCAGGAACCCTTCGTAGATGGCGCGGGCCGGTCCGTTCAGCGCCAGTGCGCTGGACCGCGCGATCAAGGCGAAGGCCGCCGCCGCTCCGCCGATCCGGGCGCCTCGCGCTTGATCCGAAAGAGAGCATACTCCGAGGCGATGTTCCGCAATCCCGACCGCCGCCGGTAGAAGCTCGCTCCCAGACGCGCGCGGACCAGCGGTTCGGCGAGGTTGGCCAGTCTGTGGCCGCGGGCGATCATCCTCAGCCACAGGCCGTAGTCCTCCTTCATGGGAATATCGGGATAGCCGCCGCAGTCGAAAAAGGCGTCGGTGAGGAAAAAGGCGGTCATGTGGTTGATCGGATTGCGGTAGCGAGCCCAGCGCACGATCTCCTCGTCCTCAAGCGGCATCGACTTGACCCGCGTCCGGCCGTCAGGCCAGAACTCCACCAGGGCGCTGCCGACCGCGGCGATGTCCGGCCGCGATTGCAGGAAGCGGATCTGGGCCTCGAACCGTTCCGGCAGATTCGACATCATCGGCGTCGGCGCGACAGACCCATGGTGTCCGGACCTGTTCCATGCCGTGATTGAGATTGTGCTGCAGGCCACGCCGACCCGGGTTTCGGATCCGCTCCGCCCCCCACCGTACTCCCGCCTCCTCCACGGCCGTCGCCAAGGCGGGCGGGATGTCTCCATCCTGGCAGATCAGAATGGCGGTGGGCGGCAGGGACGCCTGCGCGACGCTCGCCATGGCGATGCGGAAGTGCTCCGGATCGTCCCCGCCCAGACCGGCAGAAGGCAGGTGAAACCCCAGTCTTCGGCAGGCGCCACGACTGTCATCTCAGTCTGGAACGCAGGCCGAGCCAGGCTCGGTGAAAGGCGTGTTCGGCCGCGCCCATGGCGCTTTCGCCGGAACCGGCCATGCGGTCCAATTCCACCCGGCCCAGAGCGTGAGGATCGATCCTGGCGGTGATTTGCGCCCCGTGATGCCCGAGCGAGCCGACGTGCGCGCCCTCCAGGACTTCGAGCCGGCCGATCGCCAGCACCCGCCGGTAGAATTCCACATCGACGAGAAAAACGAAGCTCGGGTCGAACCGATGGCCGGCGCGAAAGGCGAAGGCGGCGGTGGGCCCGATCCAGTTGAACGACGGCAGCAGCCAGAGGGGTCGCCCCAGGCGACGCGCCGCCTTGGCGACGGCGGCGAACCTGGACGGCCGCGTGATGCTCATGACCCGCGTCTGGGCCAACACGGCGGCGACGCCGTCGTCGCTCAACCGGTCCACCGCCTGCCGCAGATATGAGGCGTCGAGGAGAAACTCGTCATGATGCAGCAGCAGGTGAACCGACCCTCGCGCGTGGTCGAGGCCACTGTTCCAGTTGTCCACCGGATTGCCTGAGCGCGGCCCCGGTTCATAGCGAAGGCTGGGAAAACACCCGCCGAGCGCGGCGACGAAGTCGTGCACCGCGAGCGAGCGGGAGTCGTCGCTGACGATGACTTCCACGCCGACATCCTTCTGGAGGATCGCCGAGGTCACGCAGCGAGCCAGCAGATCGAGGTTTTCGAAGGCGGGAATGACGCAGCTGATCTCCGGGGCCGGGGCGGTCATCGGGACGCCGCCGGGCGCCCGGCGCCGTGGACCGCGAGTATGCCGCAGCACCAGGCGAACAGCGTGACGAGGGTCTCGGTGCGGAGCGGGTAGTCGACTACCGAGCAGGCGAGAAGAAGCACGATCGAGACGCTGGCCGCGCGGGCAAACGCGGCCTCCTCGCCCGTTTGGTCGCGCCATGCCTGCCAAGCAGCGAGGCCCAGCCAGGCGAGAAAAGCCGCCATCAGCCCGGCCCCGGCCCAACCCGCCTCCAGCCAGAGTTCGAGCCAGTCGTTATGGGCATGGTTGAAATAGGTGGGTCCGACCATCGACAGGGGTTCCACCGAACGGAACACCCGATCGAAAGACCCGACCCCGGCGCCCACTGGTTGGAACGCTCCCGCCGCCCTGACGATCACCGGCCAGGCCTCGAAACGGAACGCCGAGGGGGCGCCTTCGTCGAACCGTTGCACGATCGGCGAAAGTCCGAACATCGCAACGGCGGCGAGCGCCAGTCCCACGCCGCCAACGGCGGCGACCCTCGGCGCTGTCGCCCGGGAGGTCCGCGTTCGCACAACGACGAGGGCGGAAGCCAGGATGGCCGGGCCCGCCAACAGGACGCCGGCCCTGGAGCGCACCGCGGCGAGCCCCACGACGGCGAGGAAGAGATAGAGCGAGGCCACCCATCTGGCGCTGACGAAAGCGCGCCTCTGCGTTCCGGGGCCTGCGGCAAAGACGGCGGCGAAGGGAAGCAGGGCCAGGAGAAAGGCCGCCTCGTGGTTTCGGTTGGCGAAGAAGCCGACGAGCGAACCAACGTTGGTGGTGGCGTAGGGATAGAGCGGGCTGGGCGCGGAAACAGAGAGTTGCGCGGCGCCCAGGACGAGGCTCGTCCCGGCCAGGGCGATCCACCCCCAGACCAGCAGGCGCGCGCCTCGCGGGCGGAGGTGCAGGGCGGCCAGGAACATGGCCACAGGAGGGGCCAGGGCCAGCACGGCCGATGTCGTGTCCCGCGCCGCCAGACTGAGCGGTAGCCACGGTTGCGGCAGGTCGGCCACCCGCAGGGCCTCGACCTCGGGCGCCCGACCAGGAAGGCTCGTCCAGACAAAGGGTGGCAGCGGCAGAATCTGAATCAGGGGAAGCGAGATGACGAGGACAAGGAGCACGAGGGCCGCGGCGGTTCCACGCGGCGTCCCGAAACGCACCGAGCGCAGGAAGGCCATGACCAGGAGAGGCAGGCTGACGATCTCCACGGTCGCGAGCCTCAAGGGATTCTCGCGGCTAGCGCCGCCGAACAGCACCGCGACGGCGACGAGCACGCCCGACCACAGCCAGATGGCGGCGCGCAGGTTGGTATCGCCATCCCTCGCAACGGCGGTATTGTCCGCGACGATGTCTTGTCCCCCCGGCGCCCGCGCGCGACGCTCAACCAAGCACATGCTCGCAAATTCGTCTTCCCCGTGATCGTGCCGGTGATCCTCTGCGGCGGCGCGGGCAGGCGCCTGTGGCCGGCGTCGACCGGCGCCGATCCCAAGGCCTTCATCAGCCTGTTCGGCGATCGATCCCTGTTCGAACAGACCGTGCTGCGCGTGGCGCCGCTAGCCGAAGGAAGTCCGCTGGTGGTCGTGGTCCATGTCGATCACGTCGGGCGGGTCCGGGCGCTCCTGGCGGCGCTCGGCGTGGAGGGGTTGATCATCGCCGAACCGGAGGGCCGCAATTCCGGGCCGGCCCTCGTCGCCGCCGCCGCCTGGATGGCGCGCGACGCCCCCGAGGCGAGCCTCGTCGCGGTCGCCTCGGACCATGCCATTGCCGATGACGAGGGTTTCCGGGCAGCCGTCCGGGCCGCCCTTCCCATCGCCGCGGCAGGCGAGATCGTCGTCTTCGGCGTCAGGCCGCGGTTCCCCGCCACCGGCTATGGCTACATCCGCCCGGCGGAAACGCTCGCGGGCGCGTGCGGCGCACGACGGGTGGAGAGGTTCGTCGAAAAACCGGACGCGGCCGGCGCCGCGGCCCTCATTGCTACGGGTTGCCTGTGGAACAGCGGCAACTTCGTCTTCCGCGCCGGCGATCTCGTGCGGGAGGCGGAGATCCACGCGCCGTCGCTGTGGCGGAGCGTGGCGAAGGCCGTCGATGAAGCACGGAAAGCCGGCGACGTCCTCGAGCTGGCCCGGGCGTTTCGCGCCGCACCAAAGGTCTCCATCGACGTGGCGGTCATGGAAAAGACCGGCAGGGCCGCGGTGCTCGAGGCCTCCCACGACTGGTCCGACCTCGGCTCCTGGGACGCGGTATGGGCCGCGTCGGTTCACGACGCGCGGGGTAACACGATCGTCGCCCGCGCGGTGGTGGTCGACAGCCAGGATTGTCTGATCCGCGCCGACGCGGGCGCGCAGATCGTCGCCGTCGGCCTCAGGAACATCGCCGTGGTGGTCCGCGAAGGCCGGATCCTGGTGTGCGATCTTGGCGCCAGCCAGGCGCTGAAGACCGCCGTCGAGGGGTTGGACTGAGAGACCGGTTACTAGGCTCGGATAGCGATCAAGGATTTTGTCAGTCCCGCGGCCTGCTCGTCGAAATGCCCGGCGTCGGGAAACAGGAAGTTGAACTGGGCCTTGTCGAGCAGGCGCGCCTCCTGGACGTCGCGCATGGCAGCACCGATGTCCTGGGCGTGTTCGGCGAAACCGTGGGCACGCCGCATCAGCGCCCGCGCTCGCCACTGCTCGGAGCGCCAGTGGAAGAACAGGGCCGAGAAGTGCGGTTCCACCGGGAACCAGAAGTACGGGGTCTGGACGTAGTAGCGGGGCGCCAGACGCCGCGTTTGGCGGGCGAAAGCCTCCACGCGCGTCCAGTCGCCCACATGTTCGATCACCGAATTGGAATGGACCAGGTCGAAGCTGTGGTCGGGTAGATCGTCCAGCGCGCAGGCATCAGCCTGGATGGCCTCGAACATCGGGTCGTCGTCGGCCACCGGGAAGGTGTTGACCAGGGTCACGACGACCTTGCACGCCTCCAGGAATTCACGGTCGATGAGGCCCCAGTAGTCCGCCATGCCGCCCAGATCGAGGATCCGGCAGCGTCCATTTTCCGCCGCCACGGTCTCGATCAGGCTCCGGATCCGCCGGGCGCGGCCGCGACGGAAGCGGTTGGCCAGGGAGTTGGGGTCGTCCGGCCGCTGCAGGGCGTCGATCAGATTCATCGCCCGATTCCTCCGCCGTCGGCCCGTCCCGGATTGACGCGCCGCGGCCATCGCCGCCGGCTGCGACGCAAGAACCGCGTCAGGCCGAGAAGGCGTCGGCGACGGCCCAGAAGTCGGCCTTCGCCCGGCCGGCGTCGTCGAACAGCAGGGGCTCGTCGGTCCCGTCGCCGCCGCTGGCCGGCGCGCGCAGCCAGGAATCCTTGTCGCGCAGGCCCCAGACGGTGAAGGCAAAACGCTGCCGCGCCGGCAATTCGCGCCAGGCGCCGGCCAGGGCGCGGGCCCGCCGCGCCTGGAGGTTCCGGCGTGCGTCCAAGGCCGGCATGCCGATCCCGCGCCGCCGGCCGATGGAGAGGTCGAGTTCGGAGACGTGGACCGGCAGCCCGAGGCTGGCCAAGTCCGCGAAGGCGGCGGCGATCGCCGCGTCGGAGGTCGCCAGGTCGAGGTGCGACTGGGTTCCCAAGGCCCCGATCCGTGCGCCCCGGTTCAGCAGCCGCTCGGCCAGGCGCAGGAACTCGGCGCGCTTTGCCGG
Source organism: uncultured Alphaproteobacteria bacterium (assembly GCA_963828365.1). Classification (GTDB taxonomy): domain Bacteria; phylum Pseudomonadota; class Alphaproteobacteria; order Caulobacterales; family Caulobacteraceae; genus Acaudatibacter. Next base: position 11,049 of record CAWHEE010000030.1, read on the forward strand.
CACGTTCTCCAGATTGTACTCGTTCAGCACCAGGACGGCGGCGGGGTCGGCTTCGGCGGCGTGGTCGAAGGCGCGGACCATGTAGTCCTCGGCCCCGAGGTTGCGGCTCCACAGATGCGCCTGCAGGCCGCCGCCCTGAGGCTCGAGGGGTTCGTTGACCACGTCCCAACCGACAGCCTGACCGCGAAAGCGCCCGACAACCGCCGTGATGTAACCTCGATAGGCCTTGGCGAAGGCGGCGCGGTCTCCATCCAGCCTCAGGAAGGCCGGCGGCCTCTGCTCACCCCAGATCAGGGCCGTGCCGAACAGCCTCAGGTTGTGCGCGCGCGCGAAGCCGGCCAGCCGGTCGGCCGCCTCGAAGCGCAGCGCCCCGGCGGGCGTGAGGAGCGCTTCCATCTTCATCTCCCACTCGGCCGTGAGCTGGGAGAAGTGCTTCAGAAAGAGCGGGACGAACGCGGGGTCGGCGAGCCGCTCGGTCGACACGCAGCAGCCGACCGGCGAAGGAGCGATCGACTTCAACGCCGGCGGCTCGCCGCGGCCCGCGACAGTGGGAACCGCGGTCGCTCGCTGGCAACCCGCAAGCCCCAGGGCAACGCCCCCGGCCAGCAGGCCGCGCCGGCCGATGGTGGTCCCCTGCGCGGTCACCACGGGAGGGCGTGCAAAGTTCGCGCCTACGCGCCGCGCAGGGCGCTCGCCGCCCGCGCGGTGGCTTCGATCGCGGCCGGGTCCGGGGTTCCGGGCGGGACCAGCCAGCTGCCGCCGACGCAGAGGACGGCGGCGAGCGCCAGCCAGTCGGACGCGCTGGCCTGGGTGACGCCACCGGTCGGGCAGAACCGCGCCTCCGCGAAGGGGGCCGAAAGGCTCTTCAGCGCCCCGATCCCGCCGGCCGCCTCGGCGGGAAAGAACTTGAACCGGGACAGGCCGAGGTCGAGGCCGCGCATGATGTCGCCGGCTGTGGCGACGCCTGGCAGGAAAGGGGCGCCGGCGGCGATGGCCGCCTGAGCCAACGGCGTGGTCAGCCCGGGCGAGACGATGAACTTCGCGCCGGCCCCGAGCGCGGCGTCGAGATCGCGCCCATTCAGCACCGTGCCGGCCCCTACGACGGCGCCTTCCACGCCGGACATCTCGCCGATCACCTCGAGGGCGGCGCGAGTGCGCAAGGTCACCTCCAGCACCCGCAGGCCGCCGGCGACCAGGGCGCGGGCGATCGGAACGGCGTGAGCGACATCCTCGATCACCAGCACCGGGATCACCGGCGAGAGGGTCATCACCCTGTCCACGTTCATGGGCGCATCTCCATGGCGAAGGCGGCTGCGGCCCCGTAGAGGCCGGGCTGCGGATGGGTGAGCAGTTTGACCGGCATGGCGGCCATGCGCGCCTCGAACCGGCCCTTGGCGGCGAACCGGCTGGCGAAGCCGGATCCCGGCAGCCGGTCGGCCAGGCGGACGCCGACCCCACCGGCGATGACCACGGCCGCGGCGCCCTGGGCCAGGGCCAGGTCGCCGGCCACGGCCCCCAGGCACAGGCAGAAGCGGTCGAGGGCGGCGGCGGCGAGGCTGTCGCCCCCCTCCATCGCCGCCCGCCACAAGGTGCGATCGTCCGTGGGCGGAACGGATCGGCCCTCGACGGCCGCGAGGGCCGCGTGGATGGCGACCAGGCCCGGCCCCGAGACGATCCGTTCGGCCGAGACGCGCCGATGTAGGGTCCGCAGCCTTCCCACCAGCGCGTCCTCCAGGCCGTCGAGCGGCGCGAAATCGATGTGGCCGCCCTCGGTCTCCTGGACCTGATAAGCCCCGCCGTTCCGCCTGACCCAGGCGACCCCCAGGCCGGTGCCGGGACCGACGATGCTGATCACCCCCTCCTCTGGGAGCGGCCGATCCGGTCCGCAAATGTGGCGGAGGAAGTCGCCGCCGGCCTGGGCCACCGCGTGGCCGACCGCGCCGAAGTCGTTGACCACCAGGCACCGCTCGACGCCGAGTTCGCCGGCCAGCGCCGCCGGCCGGATGACCCAGGGATTGTTGGTCAGCTTCAGCACCTCGCCCTCGACCGGTCCGGCGAAGGCGATCGCCGCCGCGCGCGGCAGGGGCCGCCCGAGGCGGCGGGCGACGGCCTCCCAGGCCAGAGGCAGGCTGGCGTGGTCGGCGGTCTCGAAGGTGACCGGCTCGCCCAGCGAGACTACCCGGCCGTCGGCGACTTGCGCGATGGCGAAGCGGGCGTGGGTTCCGCCGATGTCGGCGGCGACCAGTTCCATCGCCGCCTAGAGCCGCGCGGCGGCGAGCATGGCCGAGGCGCCCAGCTCAGCCCCGTCGGCCCCGGCGCGCATGAAGGCGAACAGTTCGCGGCCGGTGCCAAGGTGCGCCGCGGGATCGGTCGCCGGCTCGCGCCCTTCCCACTCGGCCCGATCCACCAGCGCCTCGAGCTGGCCCCGGTTGCCCGCAGAGCCGCACCACGTCGCCATCGCGCAGCCGGGCGAGCGGGCCGCCGCCGAGCGCCTCGGGGGTGACGTGGATGGCCGCCGGAACCTTGCCCGAGGCGCCGGACATCCGCCCGTCGGTGATCAGGGCCACGCGGCGGCCGCGATCCTGCAGCACGCCGAGCGCCGGGGTGAGCTTGTGCAGCTCGGGCATGCCGTTGGCGCGCGGGCCCTGGAAGCGGACCACCACCGCCATGTCGCGGTCGAGTTCGCCGGCCTTGAAGGCGGCCAGCACCTCGTCCTGATCGCCGAAGATCCGCGCCGGGGCCTCGATCGTCCAGCGCTCCGGATCGACCGCGCTCGTCTTGAAGATCGCCCGGCCGAGGTTGCCGCTGACCAGCCGCATGCCGCCGTCGACGGCGAACGGCCTCGCCGTCGGGCGCAGCATGGTCTCGTCGCCCGTCTCTCCGGGAGCATCGTCCCAGGCCAGCGCATCGCCCTCCAGCCTCGGCGTCCTGGCGTAGGCGCCCAGGTCGCCGTCCCAGACCGTCATCACGTCGCGATGCAGCAGGCCGGCCTCCAGCAGGGTGGCGATGACGAAGGCCATGCCGCCGGCGGCGTGGAAGGCGTTCACGTCGCCCGAACCGTTGGGATAGACCCGCGCGATCAGCGGCGCGGCGGCCGAGAGCGGCGTCGAGGTCCTGCCAGTCGATGACGATCCCCGCCGCGCGGGCGATGGCCGGCAGGTGGATGGCGTGGTTGGTCGAACCGCCGGTGGCCAGCAGGCCGACGGCGGCGTTGACGATCGCCTTCTCGTCGACGCAGACGGCCGAGCGGGCGGTAGTCGTTCGCCGTCCCAGCCGATCATGGCCAGGCGGTGCACCGCCGCGCGGGTCAGCGCCTGGCGCAGCTGCGTGCCCGGATTGACGAAGGCGGCGCCCGGAACGTGCAGGCCCATCACCTCCATCATCATCTGGTTGGTAGTTGGCGGTGCCGTAGAAGGTGCAGGTGCCGGCCCCGTGATAGCTGGCCGCTTCGGCTTCGAGCAGTTCGTCGCGGCCGGCCTTGCCCTCGGCGTAGAGCTGGCGGACGCGCTGCTTTTCCTTGTTGGCGAGGCCCGACGGCATCGGGCCGGCGGGAATGAGGATGCGTCGGCAGATGGCCGAAGCGCAGCGCGCCGATCAGCAGGCCCGGCACGATCTTGTCGCAGATGCCGAGCAGCGCCGCGCCCTCGAACATGCCGTGGCTGAGCGCGACGGCGGTCGAAAGGGCGATCGTGTCGCGGCTGAACAGGGACAGCTCCATGCCGCGCTGGCCCTGGGTGACCCCATCGCACATCGCCGGCACGCCGCCGGCGACCTGGGCGGTGGCGCCGGCCTCGCGGGCGAACAGCTTCATCTGCTCGGGATAGCGGCCATAGGGCTGATGGGCCGAGAGCATGTCGTTGTAGGCGGTGACGATGGCGATGTTCATCGCCTTGCCCGCCGCGGATCGCCGCCTTGTCCTCGCCCGCGGCGGCGAAGGCGTGGGCGAGGTTGCCGCAGGACGAGGTTCGGCCGATCGACGCCGCTCTCGCGCTCGCCGTGCGATGAGATCGAGATAGGCCCGCCGCGTCGGCGCGCTGCGCTCGGCGATCCGCGCCGTCACGGCTTCGAGGGTCGGGTGGACCGGCATGGGCGGTGAGCATAGCGGAGGTGACGAGGCGGGTGAAAAGGATTTGGCGGGGCGTTCGCCGTCAGCGCAGTCGCGGCGCCTTTGCCCACAGGTCATTGCGGATGGCCGTGGCGGCGACGCCGGCCTCGCCCATGGCGTGGCTGATCTGGTCGAGGCCCAGCACCACGTCGCCGGCCGCGTAGAGGCCGGCGCACGGTCGTCCGCTGATGGGCGTCGACCTCGATGCAGCCATCCGCCGTGACCGGGGCGCCCAGCGCCTTGGCGAGATCGGAATGCGGCTCCGAGCCGAGGGCCGGATAGACGGCCTCGAACATCAGGCGGCCTTCGGCGCAGGCCAGGCCTAGGCCCTCGCCGCCTCAACGGCGAAATCCGTCGCCGGCCCGTCCACGACCCGAACTCCGGCGTGCGCCAGCTGGCCCCGCTGATCGGCTTGCAGCTCATGCGTTTCGGCCGGGGCGATGAGCGTGAGCCTGGCGGTGTAGGTGCGCAGAAACAAGGCCTCCTTGACGCCCCGTTCCCCGTGCCGATCACCGCCACCTCCTGATCGGTGACCTCTAGTCCGTCGCAGACCGGGCAATACCGCAGCCTGCCCGCGGCCACGGCGGCGGCGTGGAGATCGTCCGCCATGGCCGGGGCGCCGGTTGGTCACGCCGGTGGCCAGCAGGACGGCGCGCGCCCGCACCGCGCCGGCGCTGCCTTCCGCGAAGAACCCGTCGTCGGACCGGCGAGCCGTTCCACCCGCCCGTGTTCGATACCGCGCCGAATTCTTCAGCCTGCCGGCGCATGCGGGCGAGCAGTTCCCGTCCGGCGATCCCGCCCGGAAAGCCGGCGTGATTGCGCGTGCAGGGGATCGTGCGCGGCCCGGCTCGCGCCCGCGTCGACGCACCCGGACCGTCAGGCGAAAGCGCGCCACATAGATGGCGGCGGTCAGGCCGGCGGGGCCGCCGCCGATGATCAGGCAGTCGATGGCCCGGTCCACGGGATTTCAGCTCCCGCCCGAAGCGTTCGCCGCCCCGCGTTCCTTCGGGTAGATCAGCTTCAGGATCAGGATCAAGCCGGACAGGCAGAAGCTGATGGCGTTGGCGGCGATCAGCGGCCAGCTGCGCAGCAGCACGCCGTATGTCGCCCACAGGGCGAAGCCGATGACGGTGACGAGGTACATCCGGAACGAGACCGATGATGCGTCGCGCTTGCGGATGATCTTGACCGCCTGCGGAATGAAGCTCGCCAT
>CAWHEE010000031.1:0-70761 GCA_963828365.1 uncultured Alphaproteobacteria bacterium
GTAGCTTCTTTCGGTAGCGTAGCCGCTCGCGAAGCGCGCCCTCTTTCCATGGCGCCGTAGCGAGCGAGCGGCGAAGCGGCGGCCATCAACGATCTTCGGTAGGTTTGGGTTGCGACTTCAACCCCAACGAGGACCGATGATGACCAACGATATGATGAACCTGCGGGCGCTGATCGAGAAGAGGCCGGACGCGGACTTTCTGCGTGAAATGATCGGCTATGGCGCCCAGCGGCTGATGGAGCTGGAGGTGGGCGGCCTGACGGGCGCTGCGCACGGTGAAAAGAGCGCCGAGCGGCTGGTCCAGCGCAACGGCTACCGCGACCGGGACTGGGAAACGCGGGCGGGGACGGTGGAGCTGCGCATTCCCAAGCTCCGCAAGGGTGGTTACTCCCCGTTCTTCCTGGAGCCCCGGCGGCCGGCCGAGAAGGCGCTGACCGCGGTGATCCAGGAAGCCTAATAGAGGGAATATCGACCCGGTCGGTCGAGGATCTGGTCAAGGCGATGGGGATGAGCGGCATCTCCAAGAGCCAAGCCTCACGGCTGTGCGAAGACATCGATGTCCGTGTGAAGACGTTCCTGGACCGTCCGATCGAGGGCGACTGGCCGTACCTGTGGATCGACGCGACCTACATCAAAGTTCGCCAGGATCACCGGGTGGTCTCGGTTGCCGTCATCGTCGCGGTGGGCGCAAACACCGACGGCCGGCGCGAGGTTCTGGGCATGCAGGTCGGCCCCTCGGAGGCCGAACACTTCTGGACCGAGTTCCTGCGCGGCCTGGCCCGCCGCGGTCTGCGCGGGGTCAAGCTGGTGATCTCCGACGCCCACGAAGGCATCAAAGCGGCGGTCTCCAAGATCATGCACTGCACTTGGCAGCGCTGCCGCGTCCACTTCATGCGCAACGTCATGGCCCACACAGGCAAGAGCGGTCGGCGTCTCGTCTCGGCCTTCATGAGCGCCGCCTTCGCCCAGGACGACGCCGAGGCCGCCAAGGCCCAGTGGCGCAAGGTCGCCGACCAGCTGCGGCCCAAACTGCCCAGGCTCGCCCAGATGCTCGATGAGGCCGAAGCCGACGTCCTGGCTTACATGACCTTTCCCATCGCCCATCGCGTCAAGCTACACAGCACCAACCCCATCGAGCGCCTCAACGGCGAGATCAAACGCCGCACCGAGGTCGTCGGGATCTCCCCCAACGAGGCCGCCGCCGTCCGACTGATCGGGGCCATCCTTCTCGAACAGAACGATGAATGGATCGTGCTGCGCGACAATCAGGATGAGAGTGCGTGTTGCCTCGCCGAGCAATGTTCCCGAGTGGCTTGCTCATTGCCTCACGTGATTGCTCCCCTACATCGCCGCGGCGGACTCCGGCAGACTTGGCCGGCTTATGGGGTGGGCTGCGTAGCGTAGCCCCCGGCTGCGCGAAGCGAAGCCGCCCACCCCATAAGCGATCGCGTTCATTCGGCGGCCTCGGTTGCGGACGCATTGGGCCCGGAGAACCGAAGACCATTTCGTGCGCGCGATCGGCGCGCCAGATTTCGGCCGACGCTGAAGGGTCCGAAGCAATTTCTCAGGATAGTCGCCGGGCTGCTCGGTCTGCAGCTTCTCGAGCAACTCCCGCGCCGTCCGCCAGGGTTCCGCCTCGAACCATGCCCGAAGCTTTTCGGTCACTTCCACCAGGGGATCGGGCCGGCGACGCCCGCGCTTCGCCTTTGGCTTGGATCGCGCGGTCGGGCGCACCTCGAACGTCTTCCATGACGTTCGCAGCCCCTCCAGGAACACGTCCAGCGCGGGCGTTGCGGCGTCCTCGGTGGGGAGGCAGTCCGGCGCGTCGGCGATTTCGACAAGTCGCAGCTGCGCCGACACGCATGTCGCGAAGCAGTCGGACTGGGTCGAGCATGGCATACACCTGCTTCAGCGCTTGTTTGACATCGCCGGCCGTTCGGGGATCCGCGACGAGACGCTGATAAGGCGTCGCAGGTTTGTGGTAGCGCTTATGGACACGCGCGCCCTCGCGTTCCTTCTCGGCCAGTTTGAACGAAGGCTGGAAGAAGTTCACGAACAGCCGCACCGTCGTATACAGCTCGCCGAGCGCAGCCGCCGCCGTCAAACCCTCGAGACGCCGGTAATCGACGCGGCGCTACCCGCGCTGCGAGCCGCCGTCGCGGAGGCGCGCGCACTTCTGGAGGCCGTGGAATCTGTAAGCAGCACGACCCGTGAGGCGCGCAGGCTATGCGGGCAGGGTTCAACGAACAAACGGCAAACTTCGAGCGCGGTGTCCAGCAGCTCCGAAAAGGGCGCTCATGGCAACGTTCTCAACGCTGACCGAGCGAATGGAAAGGCTTGCTCCCGAGCTCCCTGGCATGATGTCGTCAGTGGTGGACACCGCTGGTGGTCGCGAGACTCGACCAGCGGTCAGATCGGCCCTTCGCCCCGAATGCCGAGCCGCAAATAGAGCCCGACCCGGCCGGTTCGCCCGCCACCTTCTGGCGTCGACATTAAAGGCGTTGCCTATTCGGCCTGGCGCGAGGAAAATCGCCGGATCGAGTTTCGGTTCCTTTTATCGGCTCCCCCCGCTGGCGGGGCGTGACGTTGGAAACAGGGGGGTCGGTCAGATCACCGGCCAAGCTAAATCCTTGCTTACTATAAGCTGGGCCTGGGCCACCTACGCTTGACCCCTTAAGTATCGGCGCATTTGGTCTGACTGAGTTATCGCGAAGGATACTCTGCAGGCGGTCCGAGACGCCCACCACCAATCATAGGCGCCCATCGCACCTGCCGTAGCCGCTCGGAGGGGGGCGGGCCGGGAGATGAAGCGAGGGCGGCCTTGCCCGTTGGCGAAACGCCAGACGTGAGGCTCGCGCCGCACGACTTGCATGTGAACGCGCCCATGTTGTTATTTAGACTTCGGCCCAAACCCTTGTGGGGCGTGCGCAATTGATTCCCTTGTCCCAAAACTGTTCGGCGCGATTGCCCAAAAAAGCTCAGCCTCTCAACTCGGTAACGCGAGATCCCTTCAAGCTCCAGCGCCGAAAGGGAGCAAATATCCGCCAGTAACCACACGACTGGATTTCGTCGACTTGCGCATGTAGGGTGCTAAGGACGCATCGCCCCACGCTCATCCGCTGTGAACCCCACACTGGGCGAGGAGACGACAATAACCTGGCAGCCCAATCCAAAAGTCTTCCGGCGACAAACTTGCGAGTTGCCCGGCCTCCTTAACTCGATCGAAGCACACCCTGCCGCGAAATGGGGTCCATGCCACTCGTGTAGTTCCGCGGTTTCAAATCTCGCCCTCAGAAGGACAACATCTGTGGCGAGTGCGGGCATCATTGGGAGAGGCATTGGTAGGCGGACGCCAGCCACGCGCCTCGCCAATTTCTTTAGGCTCTTGGGCCATTTGCGGAGACGTCACACGCAGTTCGCCTCGCGACGCAATGAACGAGTGCGCCAAGCTCAGAAAATTGACGTAGCAACGCACGACAATTCCTCTGTCATATCGAGTGACCTGAACCCCTGAAACTCATCCAAAAATGCGTTGAGTACGGCCAAGGAAGGGACGGGACAGAATGAAGCGAATGGCGTTCACTGAAGAGCGGATCATCGGGATCGGGAGAAAAACTATGAGAGGTGGCTGGACAACGCGACCATAACCACCAATCTGCTGATCCAGAAGGACGGACGGGCTATCTGCAACTTCTGGGGCATGTCGGGTTAAGGTCGCCGCTTGGGCCCCCGCGCGCCGTGCAATGGCACAGGAAGGGTGTGACCGCTAGTTTGGGAGGAGACGCCATGCAACTGAAGATGTCACGCTCTGAGAAGAAAGGTATATTTAAAAGCGGTTATATACTTAATGCGCAAGTGATTTTGACACCTGAAGAGCGCGCTTTAATAAATCGGCATAAACTAGGCGACTTTGTTTTGTTTGACGCTGCGCAAGAATGGGGCCACCCGCACATTTGGCAAGCGACGGCCGACGGATACCTAACCAAGGGAGCGTCCGACTTCAAGTGTGATACCGTTGATCAATTGGCGATACTCGAAGGGTGCCTTCAAGAGAATTGCCGAGAGCTATCCAATCACCTAAAGGGGTTAGATGGTGCCTTCAACAAGGAGGAGATCGCACGATAGAGTTCTAGGTCACCAGTGGTTATCGCGCAATTTTGCTTTGACGAACGCTGTGGTGGCTGGTGACGTCGAACATCACCATTCTCCATAACCAACCCCTCCGGGGATTTTGCAGAACCTTCAGCACACAACCCACGCCAGGCGCGCCAGCATCAATGGTTCCGGGAGCCCCCCCTGGGAAACTATATGTGCCCGAAACGAATGGGCCGAGCCAACGGCAAGCAGAGTGCATCTTGTGCGCTCTACCTGTACTAAACAGCTGGCGTTCGGGCTGCAAGGGGAGCAGCGGCAGGTGGTTTTCATTTGCATTGCCTTCGCCGTGTGGCTCTTTGGAGCTATTGTGTCCTGCGCCTTCCTCTGGGGCGCCGTCGCTCGCTTGCCCTTCAATAGCAAAATCCGCCTCGCAATCGACGCCGCCCTTTTGGCCCGTCCATCTGTTCCCGTACATGGTCGGGGTGCGCCACCTTAACGCCCACGAGGTCGCGGCCGGCATGCATCGAGTGCTACTGGCGATACGCTTTGGGTTTGCGGCCAGTGCGTGGATGACAAGCCGATAGTCGGCGGCGTGGCCGTGCTTCACGCCGCGGTCGACCGGCCGCGCGGCCGGATTGGCCGAGCGCCCACTTCCGCGCCTTTCCTCCTTTGCATATTGACATATTGCAATACGTAATGTAGGGCGGCCCGGTAGTTGCAGCCGCAAGCGCCAGGAGAACGCATGACCCCCGCCGAAATCATCGCGGCCGCCGGCGCCGCCGTCTCCGGCTCGCTGACGGCCCTGGCGTCCTTGATCTGGGCCCTGCGTGCCCGGCGGTGATGAGTAGCGGGGATGCGCCGAGCGGCCGCCGTTGCGTTGTGGGCGATCGCTTCCTCTCAGCCAAGCCGCTTGGAGAACGGTACTTCGGTGCGATCCTCGCGTCGAGGCCGGTTTCCGCCTCGACTTCGGCGGCGAAGCGAGCGTGACAAGGCGACCGCTTGGAGTGGCCGCCATGGACGCCGAGACCGCCTTCGAGATCAGCCGCCAGCTCGCCAGCGTGATCGGCGAGATCATGGAGGATAGCATCCCGCTGGCTTTGACGCCGCCGAAGGGGCGCCCTGGCCCATCCTCTTGGGGAATGCCGGCCGGGATATCGCCGCTCTGGCGGCGGCGATCGGGGTGATCCTGCGCCGCGCGGACAACGCGCGCGAGGTCGATTAGCTCGTCTATGTCGGCATGAACCGCTCGACTTCGCGCGCGAAGAGAGCGTTGGTCGCCCGTCCTTGGGGAGACGCCCGGCCGCGGTCCGGGCTCGCGCTGGTAGGGGCCGCGGCAGGGGGTCGCGGGGCCCGCCAGCAAGCGGACCAGACCATGACCAAACTTTCCGACGCCCAGACCGCCATTCTCGCGGCCTCGGCGGCCTCCGAGGACGCCACCACCAGCGCGCCGGCCAACGCCGAGAGCTTCGTCGCCGGCCTGATCAACCGCGGTCTGATCATCGCCATACCCCAGAGCGAGGGGCCCAGCCGCCTGATGATCACGGAGGCCGGTCGAGCGGCCATCGCCCCCCGCCGCCGGAACCAGCGGACGTTGGCCCGCCGACAGCGACGCTGGACGACCGCGACGGCTGAACCTGGAGACCCGCCGCTGGACGCGAAGCCTCCAGTGACGGACCCCGCCTCGCCCAAGGGCAAGGTCGGCGTGCTGTTGGGGCTGCTGCGCCAGGAGGGCGGAACCACGGTGGAGGCGATGATGGCCGCGACCGGCTGGCAGGCCCACTCGGTGCGCGGCGCCTGTCCGGGGCGATCAAGAAGGAGCCTGGGCCTCGAGGTCGCGTCGGAGAAGACCGACGGCGGCGCGGATCTACCGCATCGTCGAGCGCGGCGGCATGACCGCCGGCGGCTGTCACCGAAGAGGTCCGGGCGCTGGAGGCGCCTGGACCTCGAAGGCCTGCGGGCGGAGTGGCGGCGGCGCTTCGGGCCGCCGCCCAAGCTGCGCTCGCCCGAGCTGCTGCGCCTGGCCCTGGCCTGGCGCATCCAGGCCGAGGCGCTGGGCGGCCTCGATGCGCCGACCCGCCGGCGCCTGCGCGACGCGGGCCGCCGCCGGAGCCCGGCGACGACGCTCGGCGGTGGGACGCGCATCACGCGGGAGTGGCAGGGCGAGACGCCACGAGGTGGAGCCTGGAGGCGGCTCGTCTAGCGGGAGGACGCTACGCCAGCCTCTCGGCAGTCGGCCCGCGCGATCACCGGGGTCAAGCGCAACGGGCCGCGCTTCTTCGGCCTGCGAGGCCGGGCAGATGGCCAGACGCACCAGCGAAGCTGCGCTGCGCCATCTACACCCGCAAGTCCTCCGAGGAGGGCCTGGAGCAGGCCTTCAACTGCCTGCACGCCCAGCGGGAGGCCTGCGAGGCCTATGTGCAGAGCCAGGCCGGCGAGGGCTGGGCGCTGATCAGACCGCCTACGACGATGGCGGCTTCTCCGGCGGCTCGATGGAGCGGCCGGCGCTGGAGCGCGCTGCTGGCCGACATCGGCCGCGGGCCGGATCGACGTGGTGGTGGTCTACAAGGTCGACCGCCTGACCCGATCGCTGGCCGACTTCGCCAGATCGTCGAGGCCTTCGACGCGAAGGGCGTCTCTTCGTCTCGGTGACCCAGGCGTTCAACACCACCACCTCGCATGGGCCGGCTGACCCTCAACGTCCTGCTCTCCTTCGCCCAGTTCGAGCGCGAGGTCACCGGCGAGCGCATCCGCGACAAGATCGCCGCCTCCAAAGCGAAGGGCATGTGGATGGGCGGCGTCCCGCCGCTGGGCTACGACCCGCCCACCGATCCCCAACCCGCGCCCTGGTGGTCAATGCCGGCCGAGGCCGAGACGGTGCGGCTGATCTTCCAGCGCTATCTGCGACTCGGCTCGGTCGCACGCGCTGGAGGCTGTGGCTGGAGGACGAGGGGCGTGCGCTCCAAGGCCTGGGTCTCGCGCCAAGGGGCAACGCCGACGGGGGGCTGCGCCTTCAGCCGCGGCGCGCTCTTCCACCTGCTTGCAGCAACCGCCACTACCTCGGCGAGATCCCCCACAAGGGCGCTGACCTATCCCGGCGCCCATCCGGCCATCGTCGAGCGCCGAACTGTTCGAGGCCGTCCAGGCCCAGCTCGCCAGCCAGGTCCGCCGCCACGCGCGGCCGGCCCAAGCGCGTCGCGACCATGGCGCTCAAGGGCCTGATCTTCGACGCCGAGGGCCAGCCGATGAGCCCGACCTTCACCCATAAGGGCGCCGGCAAACTCTATCGCTACTACGTGTCCTCGCCGCTGCTCAAAGGCCAAAAGCGGAACAAAGCGCTCCACCACGCCGCGCCGCGTGCCGGCCCCCGCCATCGAAGAGGTGGTCGCCGGCTGTTTGCAGCGCCTGTCGGACTCTGGCGTCGACACCCGCCTGGCTCTCCTCCGGGTCGAGGTGCATCCGGCGACGATCCAGCTGGTGATCGACGTCGCGGCGTTCTTCCCCAAGGCCAGCGATCCGGTCAGCCAGATCGAGGCGCTCGCCGAACGGCTGGGCGACCAAGGACGCATTCTCACCGAGCCGCGGGCCTCCGAGGAGAGCGCGCCCCGACACCCCGCGCGCATCACCCTGGTGCGCCGCATCGGCAAGACCAGCGGGCGGGTGCGGATCACCGATGGCGAGGGGCGTCACACCTCCACCAAGGGCAATCTCGACGCCGCCCTGGTCGGCGCCCTCCTGGGCGCGCATCAATCCTTGCGCGGCTCGCAGGCGGGCCGATCGCTGGGCGCCGAGCATCTGGCGACCGAGGCGGCGCCGAAAAGTCCCTATCAGCGCAACCTCGCCCGCCTCGCCTTCCTCGCTCCCGACATCCAGAAGCTGATCCTCGAAGGGCGCCAGCCCGCAACCCTCACCATCGGCGCGCTGCGCCAACGCACAATTCCTTGCGCCTGGGACGAGCAGCGGCGCCTGTTCGACATTCCCTGCTGATCGGCCTTTTCCGCAGCCAACCGTGTCCCGTCGGCGCGCAATATTTTTTGCATTTGGGCCAATCCGCACGCATGTTTTATTGCGTCGGGCCGCGCCGGCCGCCGAGGGAAGAATTCCCTGCTGATCGGGCCGCTCGCCTCCGCTCCCGATTGCCTGCAAGGGGCTCATCAATTCCCTGCTCGTCCGCAAATATTCCCTGCTCGGCCCAAGTAGGGAATCGGCCTTTTCGCGGCCCTAACTAGCTGAAAAGCCGGACCTAATCGATCACCTCCAACTCCGCCGAGGGCCTTTGGGAGATCGAAATCGAGTAATTTCCCTGCAAATTACCCTGCAACAGGGAAACTCACCTGGGACGCGGACGCGCGGAGACGGCGAGAAGGAAAACAGGGAATCGGAGTCCCTTTGTAGTGCACTTCCAATACAGAAATGAGCGTTCGGGGTATTAATGTCCGGCAAAGTCACTGCCTTACATTTCTCCGCGCATACTTAGTCTGTGCAGTATAAGAGCTTGGCGGTGAGAGAGGGATTCGAACCCTCGTTAGGGTTTCCCCTAAACACGCTTTCCAAGCGTGCGCCTTCAACCACTCGGCCACCTCACCTCGCGCGCGGGCGGGCAGGGCCCGGGCGGCGGAAGGCGGCGAATATACGCATCGAAGGGCGGGGAGCAAGCGCGCGTGAAATCGGCGTGGTTTTCCCTATATTGGACGCACCCCCATGAGGAGATCCGCCGATGTCGTTCTTCCGCAAACCCGCCGAGTTGCCGACCGCGGCCACCGCCCTGCCCGGCCGCGCCGCCGCCATCGCGACCTCGGAACGCTCCTTCGTCAACGACCGGCCGCTGAAGGGCCCCTACCCCGAGGGCCTGGAGATCGCCTATTTCGCCATGGGCTGCTTCTGGGGCGTCGAGCGGAAGTTCTGGCAGACGCCCGGCGTCTGGGTCACGGCGGTCGGCTACATGGGCGGGGCGACGCCCAATCCGACCTATGAGGAGATCTGCAGCGGCCGCACCGGCCATACCGAGGCGGTGCAGGTGGTCTTCGATCCCGGGCAGATCACCTATGAGGCGCTGCTGAAGCTGTTCTGGGAAGGCCACGATCCGACCCAGGGCATGCGCCAGGGCAACGACATGGGCACGCAGTACCGCTCCGCCATCTACACCACCTCGCCTGCCCAGGCCGCCGCCGCCGCGGCCTCGCGCCAGACCTATCAGGGCGCGCTGACGGCGGCCCGGCGCGGGACGATCACCACCGAGATCGCGCCGGCCGGGACGTTCTATTTCGCCGAGGACTACCACCAGCAGTATTTGGCCAAGAACCCCAACGGCTATTGCGGCATCGGCGGCACCGGCGTCGTCTGCCCGATCGGACTCGGCGTCGAGGCGTGAGTCCCGAGGCCTTCGACGCCGCCTGCCGCGACCTTGTCGCGGTGACCATGGACAGGCCGTGGGGCGACGATGAGGTCTACAAGGTCGGCGGCCGGATGTTCGCGGTCATCGCCCCCGGCCACGGCTGCTCGATCAAGGTCAGCGACATCGCCTTCGAGGCCCTGGTGGAAAGCGGCCGGGCTCGCCCGGCGCCCTATCTGGCGCGCGCGAAATGGGTTCGGTTCGACGACCTTGCCGCAGTCGACGACGCGGAAATGACCGACTGGCTGGCTACGGCGCATGCGCTGGTGGCCGCGAAACTGACGAAGAAGCTGCGCGCCGAACTGGGCCTCGTCTGATCCTCGACCAGTACGCCCAGCCGCTGTGTCTCGCGCATGCGAAATACGATCAAGTGGGCGCATTCCCACACCCCTTAATCGGCGATCCGGCCAGTCCGCCGCCACGCGGATCGCGGCGTAGCCGCAAAACTCTCCACAGATTACGCAGATTAAGCACAGATCGTCCGTCGGCCCCCGCCGCATCTGCGTTCATCTGCGTAATCTGTGGAGACCCTTGCCGGCTTCGCCGCCCCCACCGGCCCCCGCCTCTCGAAATGACCCGGCCGGGGCGGGTGAGTGTGGAGGATCCAGAGTCAAAGCTGCTCCCGAAAAGGGTGACCCGTGTCGATCGGACCGGGGGCGTCTCGCCCCCGCCCGGTCGTGAGAGCGGTCAACGTCTGGCCCGGTCGCACCAATGGCGACGGGGACGTCGCCGGTCCGATCCCCGGCGAGTCCCCTTTCCACGCGTTTGGCATAAAATCTTCCCCGCCCCTGGCGCGCCCCCAGAACGCTCGCCTAGTCCTCCACCAGCAGGCCCAGCCGCTGGGTGTCGCGCATGCGCAAAGCCACCAGGCAGGCGATCGCCTGGACGATGGCGACATAGACGAAGAAGCCGCTCTCCCGGCCGGCCTGTTTGAACGCCAGCGCCACATATTCCGCCGTGCCGCCGAACACGGCGTTGCCGAGCGCGTACGGCAGCGAGACGCCCAGCGCGCGCACCGGGGTCGGATACAGCTCGGATTTGACGACCGCGTTGACCGCCGAATAGCCGGCCAGGATCACCACCGCCGCGCTGACCAGGGCCAGGGCGAGGCCGGCGTCCCGCTCCATGGTCAACGTGGTCATGATCGGCCAGGCCACCAGCGCGCCGCCGCCGAACGAGCCGGCCAGGAGAGCCCGTCGCCCGATCCGGTCGCCGAGCCAGCCGAACAGCGGGATCACCACCAGATACACGCCGAGCGACGCGGCGCTGATCTGGGTCGCCACGTCGGCGCTGAAATGCGCCGTGTTGGTGAGGAATTTCTGCATGTAGGTGGTGTAGCAATAGAAGGCCAGGCCGCCCGCGCCGCTCAGCACGAACACCATCAAGGTCTCTACAGGGTGATGCCGGATCAGGTGCAGGACGCTCGAAGCGCGCCGCTCGCCGGGCGTTTCGGCGCGGAAGGCTCCGGTCTCCTCGAGACCGCCCTGGATCCAGAACACCACCACCGCCAGCAGCGCGCCGATCACGAACGGCACGCGCCAGCCCCAGGAGTCCAGCTGGGCCCGGGTGAGCAGATGCTGCAGGACGATCAGCACGCCCAGCGCGCACAGCTGGCCGGCGATCAGGGTGACGAACTGGAACGACGACCACAAGCCGCGCCGCCGCCGCCCGGCCATCTCCGACATGTAGGTGGCGCTGGCCCCGTATTCGCCACCGACGCTCAGGCCCTGCAACAGGCGGGCGAGGGTGAGGATCACCGGCGCCGCCGGGCCGATGGCCCCATAGCCGGGCGCCAGGGCGACGGCCAGCGAGCCCAGGCACATCAGCGACACCGACAGCACCAGCGCCGCCTTGCGGCCCCGGCGGTCGGCATACACGCCCATCAGCCACGCGCCGACCGGACGGGCCAGGAAGCCGACGGCGAACACGGCGGCGGTCTGCAGCAGCTGCGCGGTCTGGTCGCCCTTGGGGAAGAAGACCTTCGCGAAATACAGCGAGAACGAAGCGTAGGCGAACCAGTCGTACCACTCGACGAGATTGCCCGCCGAGCCGCCGAGGATCGCCTTCAGTCGCCCGGCCCGGTCTGCCCGCCGCGCGGAATCCTAGTCGAACCGGTCGGCGGTGTGCAGGGCGCCGTCGCTGCGCCTCACTCGAAAGGCATAGAGCGCCCCGATCACCGCGCCCTTGGTGCGCGGCAGCACGGCGAGCGTGATCCCGGTCAGCGGGATCAGCACCGCCGGCAGGACGAACCAGATCGGCGTCTGCCAGATGAACGGGAACAGCAGCAGCGGCGCGACCACCAGATGGCCGACCAGCAGGATGGTGAAATAGGCCGGGCCGTCGTCGGACGGATAGCTGTCGAGGTCGAGGCTACACTCCGAACAGGTCGGCGAGACCTTCAGATAGCGGTAGAAGATGTGCCCCGTGCCGCAGTGCGGGCAGCGACCGCGCAGGCCGCGGCCGAGGGCCTGAATGAGATCGTTGCGCGATTGAGTGGCCATGGGGTGCATATAGGGCCCCGGTCGAGCGCGAGAAAGACCTGGCGCGAAGGCGGCTCAGCGGGTCTGGCCGCCGTCGACCGGCATCAGCAGGCCGGTGACGAAGCTGGCTGCCGGGCTGAGCAGAAACGCCGCCGCCGCGCCGATCTCCTCGGGTTTGCCATAGCGTTGCAGCGGCACCTCGCGTTTGATCCAGCGATCCCACGCCGCCGCGCGCGGTCCGGTCGAGTTGGCCTCCCAGCTGCCGCCGGGAAAAATGATATTGCCCGGCGCGATGGTGTTGACCCGAACATTGGCCGCGCCGGCGAGCTTCGAAAGCTCGCGCGACAGATGGTTCATCGCCGCCTTGGCCGTCCCATAGGTCAGCGGCGT
Organism: uncultured Alphaproteobacteria bacterium; assembly: GCA_963828365.1. GTDB lineage: Bacteria > Pseudomonadota > Alphaproteobacteria > Caulobacterales > Caulobacteraceae > Acaudatibacter. The sequence goes on from CAWHEE010000031.1 coordinate 12,355, forward strand.
GCCGAGCGCATCGACGCCGGCGATCGAACTGATGAACAGCAGCGAGCCTTGCTGGCGCGCGGTCATCAGCTTCAGCGCCTTGCGCGCCAGACGATAGGCCGAAGTCCAGATTCTGCGTGAACCCGGCGTCCCAGGTCGCGTCGTCGACATCGAAGCCCGGCGGGCATGGATGCAGGCCGACATTGGCCACCGCGCCCCACACCGGCCCGACCTCCGCCTCGACCGCCTCCACGGTCGCATCGATGGTGGCCGTGTCGCGCATGTCGCCGGCGCGCGCCCAGAGCCGGTCCGCGCCGAATTCCCCGGCCAGCCTGCCCCGGGTCGCCTCCAGCGCCTCCGCGCCCCGCGCGGTGATCGCCAGCCTCGCCCCCTCGCGCAGGCACGCCTCGACGATGCCGAGCCCGATGCCCCGGCTCCCGCCGGCGACGAAGATGACTTTGTCCTTGAGCTGCAGGTCCATGACCCTCCCTACCCCCCTTCTCCCTCCGGGAGAAGACCGTGCGCGAAGCGCCGGATGAGGGTCCCTCCACCCCACCGGCGCCATTCCACACTCGCATGGGAGGCGATCGGGCGCGGATCGTCCGCGCTTCGCCAGGCCCGCCCCCCGGCGCCTTAGCCGAGGGTTGATCGCGGCGCGACCAGCGCGGCGGCCGGTTCCCGCCATCCCTGGGCGGGCGTCGAGCCGGCCACGGCCGCCCCGACGCTCATACCCGCCATCGCCGCCACGAAGGCGTGAGCCGGCGGCGCGGCGGCCCCCGCGGGCGGATCGACGACGATGACCCCGCCATGGCCGTCGCTGCTCGCCGTGAAGCTGGAGCTGGTGTAGTTTCCGACCAGGTTCAGCTTCGCCGTATGGACGCCGTCGCTCACCGTCAGCACGCCTCCCGCGGTCGTTCCGCTGAACGTCGCCTCGCCCGCGCCGACGAAGCCGACGTCGCTCAGGTCGAATTCCGTGCCACCGCTGGTCGCGAAGCCGGAGATGGTCCCGGTGTAGGTCTGGCTGCGGCCGAGGATCAAGGTGCCCAGTCCACCCACGAAGGCGACCGCCTGGTTGAAGCCGCCCGAAGCGTCGAATACCCCGGCGATGATCTGCGCCGATCCGGCGCCGGTGACCGTCGCATTGTTCTCGAGCACCAGCGTCCCGCCACTGACCTTGAGCAGTCCGTTGTTGACCACCGGCCCCTGGATTTCGAGCTTGCCGCCGCCGGAGACCTCGAGGGCGCCGTTGACGGTCACGCCTTTGCCGCTGATCACGTCGGCGGCGTTGGTCAGGTCGAGCGTGCGGGCGGCATTGATGATCAGGCTGCCGTTGGTCTCGAACCAGAGTCCGCCGAAGGTGATGTTCGAACCGATCGTCACCTTCGCCGCCTTGCCGGTCACGTCCAGATTGGCCACCGACAGCGAGCTTTTGTTCGCGAACGTCAGTTTGGCGGTCACCGAGAGCGACCCCGAGCCACCGATCGTGCCGCCGACCGTCAGGCCGCCGCCGTCGCTGACGACGCCGTTGACGATCATCGACTTGCCGGCGGCCACCATCCCCCCGGAGGCCAGCGCGAAATTGCCGCCCTGTTCGATCACCAGCGTGGAAAAATTCTGGAACACGGGCGCGGAGCCGGCGAAGCCGACCACGGTGATATTGCCGCTCGTGTCGATGCCGTTAACGATCCCCGATCCGGCCCCCAGCGCGAGCGTGCCGCCGCCGCCGATCACCGCGCCCGAGAACACGCTGTTGGCCTCGACGATCAGCTCGTCGGACGACGACTGGAACAGCACCGACGTTCCGCCCGAGATGGTCCCGAAGTTGTCGACCGTCACGGCGCCGCCGGCCCGAGCGAACACGCCGATGCCGGTGTAATTGCTCCCGTAGCTGGAAACGCGGCCCTCGATCGCCGCGGTGTGGTCGGCGCTACTGCCGTTGAGGATCGTGCCGAAGGTCAGGTCGACGCCATAGCCCGACAGCTGCCGGCCCGCCCCGCCGCCGGAGATTACCGTGCCGTAGTTGGTCACCGAGCCGTTGCCGACGATTCCGGCCCCGCCGATCCCACCCCGTGACGAGCCGGCGGCCGCGCCGCCGCCGCCGCCGGAGATCATGCCGTCGTTGACCACCGTGCCCGTCGTGCCCCCCATGGTCACCCCGGCCCCGCCAGAGCCGACCTGGCGATAGCCGGCCGTCTCGCCGTTGACGCCGGTCCCACCGGCGCCGCCGACGATCAACTGGAAGTTCTGCACGCGCCCGCCCGCGCGCAGGCTGACGCCGGCGCCGCCCGTCCCGCCGCCGCCGCCCGGTCCGCCGGCCCCGCCCGCGCCGCCTTCGACGAACCCCGTCACGATGTCCACATAGCCGCCGGCGGCGAGGTCGATCCCGGCCCCGCCGGTTCCGCCATAGCCGCCGATGGCGATGGCGCCGCCTCCCTGGCCGCCCCGGCCGCCGATCACGCCGCCGGCCTCGTTGAAGACATCGCCCACGCCGGCCGCGTAGAAGCCGTCGCCGCCGCCGCCGCCGGTCCCGCCGCGGACCGTCGTGCCATAGCTGCTGGCCCCGCCGGCCGCGCCGGCCCCGCCGAAGACATAGCTTCTATTGTAAAGCTGACCGCTGCTGTGCACGGTCACCCCGGCCCCGCCAGAGCCGCCGTCGCCGCCGAAGGAACCGGCAATTCCGGCGCTGCCTCCGCCGCCGACGATGTCGCCGCCGAGGGCGTGCACGATCCCGTAAACAGACAGGGCGACTCCGGCGCCGCCCGTATGGCCCGCCGCGCCCGCGCCGCTGGCCGTCGTGGCCAGGCCGCCGCGAATGTATCCGCCGGCGTGGTTGACCAGGCCTCCGCCACCGTTGCCCATGGTCACGCCGTTTGCCCCGAACTGAGCTTCCAGATGACCATAGTTCTGGATCATCGCCTGGCCGCTGGTCACCAGGCCGAAACCGCCGACACTCCCCGAGGCGGTTATATCCACGGTGCTGAAGCTGCTGTTGAGCAGATAGCCGGCGCTGTAGGTCCCGGAGATGGTCTTGGTCGTCATCGTGGTCGCCTCCTCTGTAGGGCCCGCGCGGCGGCCATGGCGTCGCGCGTGAATGGTCTTGGTCGTCCGCCTATCGAGTGGCGTCGCATGCGATAAGGTGCAGCGGCGTGCACGCAGGTGCACCTTGCGACAGGTGCTCGCCCGGGGCCTGGCGTCAGATCACTGTTGCGGCGACGTCACTGGAACTCGGGACCTGCGGAACTCCCAGCGGCTGCGACGATCCGCCCCCCTACGCCATTCGGCCGATCAATTCCTCGACCAGCTTGGCCGCGACCATGGCGGTCATGCCGTTGATATCGCGCGTGGGGTTCAGCTCGACGACGTCCACGCCGACGATCGGGCCGGGAACCGCTTCGATCAGGTCCAGCACCTGACGCCTGAAGCGGAACAAAGAGGCCGCCTGGACACCTACGACCTGATTTTCCTCACCTCAGGGTGTCCTGTCAGCTTGTCCGAACCGACATGACGCATGTTTCGACGTCGATGTGGAGGCCGAAGCGTCGCGCAAGCCGCGGCGCGCGTCGAACACCGGATGGCCGTCGGGCGCGGCGTCATGGGTCGAGGCGCTGGCGGCGTCGACGGGCCGCACACTGGCCCCCGCCCCGATCGGCCGCCCGCCGGTTCCCGACCCCGCGGCGATGGGAACCCGATGCGCTGGATGTTATGTCGCACGTGTCCCTATTTTTTCGGAAAGGCAGCGGTCATGGCCTCGTCCAAAGCCCTGACGGTCAAGAACCTGGAGGCGCTCGGCGCGGCGCGCCTGGCGGAACTGCTGCTCGAACTCAGCGCCGACGACGCGGGCCTCAAGCGGCGGATACGGCTCGAGCTCGCGGGCGCCTCCGGCTCGGCGGAGGTCGTCCACGAGGTTCGCAAGCGCCTGACCGCGCTGGCGAAAGCCCGCTCTGCCGTCGACTGGAACAAGATCAAGACCCTTGCCGCCGATCTCGAAACCCAACTGAACGCGATCGTGAATGTGATCGCCAGGACCGATGTCGGCGAAGCCCTGGAATTGCTCTGGCGCTTCATGGGGCTTGCCGAACCCACACTCTACCGATGCGATGACGGCAATGGACGCCTGAGCGACATCTTCGCGGCTGCGGCGGAGCATCTCGCGCCAATGGCGGCGAGCGCGGCTGTCGATCCCGAAACCCTGGCCAATCAGGTTTTCGATGCCGTGCGGGGAAACAGCTACGGTCAATTCGATCACATCGTTTCCGATATGGCCCCGGTCCTGGGCTCGCGCGGGCTGGATCGCCTGGAACAACTGCTGGCGGAATGGGAGCGGGAAGAACGGGACCGGCCTCCCGACGCCGAACGCCGGGTCATCGGATACAGCGGCAACGGACCAATCTACGAAGAAGACCTCGAAGCGCGTCGTCGACAGCGCAGGCTCCAGGTCACGCGGCAAGAGATCGCCGATGCGCGCGGAGACGTCGACGGTTACATCGCCCTGTACGACGCGCAGGCCCGCCAGAGCCCGATGATCGCCGTGGGCATCGCGCGGCGACTGCTGGAGGCCGGGCGCGCGCGGGAGGCGTTGGAAGCGATCGAGGCGATCGGCGAGCAGTCGCGAGGCGGGCCAGGCTATGAGTGGCGGCGGATGCGCGCCGATATCCTGGACGCGCTTGATCGCCACGATGAAGCCCAGAGCGAACGGTGGAACGGCTTTGCCGCCGGATTGGATGGGCGCCACCTGCGCGCCTATCTAAAGCGCCTGCCCGATTTTGACGACATCGAGGCCGAGGAGCGCGCGATGGCCCTTGCCCTCGCCTTTCGCGACTTTCATGTCGCGCTCGGATTTTTACTGGAGTGGCCGGCCCTCGACCGCGCGAGCGACCTGATCCTGACGCGTTCCGGCGAGCTGAACGGCGACCACTATGGCCTGTTGTCACCCGCGGGCGAGGCGCTGGAGACGCGGTTTCCACTGGCCGCAACCCTGGTTCGGCGCGCGATGATCGACTTCACGCTGGAGCATGCGCGCTACAAACGCTATGGGCACGCCGCCCGCCACCTGCTGGAATGCGAGAGCGTGGCGGCGCGGATCACCGACTTCGGCGGCCATCCGGACCACCCGGACTATGTCGAGCGACTGAAAGCGGAGCACGGCCGCAAGGCGGCCTTCTGGGCGGATGTCGCGATGACTTGAGGTCGATCTCAATTCCCTGGCGTTCGCGAGCGTACCGAAATGGCGGCTTCGTCCCGACCGTTGTCGCGACGATTATCGTCTATGCCCTGATCCTGCCGCTGATCCTGTTCGTGCCCAAGCGCCTAACCGCCGCCCGGGACGGCGAGGGCGATCGCGATGACCTGAAGGCGGTTCGCGGGTTGCCAAGGCGTGATCCGTATATCCGCATGCATCCGATCCGCTCCGGCAAAACCGGACAGATCGTCTGCTACGAAAACCGGACATATCGTGTGCTACCCACAGTGCTACCCACACCCGTCTTGACCACCGAAGAGGCTGTAGCTAATTTAGCTAATCCAAAGACCTTGGCCAGACGGGACAGTCCCCGTGGCTCGGAGACCAGCCATGCAACAGGTGACCGTGCACGCGGCCAAGACCCAACTCTCCCGCCTGATCGCCGCGGCGGTCGCCGGCGAAGAGGTGGTGATCGCCAAGGGCGGCAAGCCCATCGTCCGGCTGGTCCCCATTCCGCAAGGACGGTTCAGAATCGGGCTTCTGGCCGATCGTGTGCCGGGCCCGGGCCCGGATTTCCTGGCGCCGATGACCGAGGACGAACTGGATCACTGGGAAGGCGGTGCGTGAACGCCGTCCTGCTGGACACCCATGCGTGGGCCTGGAGCCTGACCGATGACAATCGTCTCAGCGTCCGGGCCGCGCAAGCAATTAACCTGGCGGACCGGGTCATGGTCAGCCCTATTTCCTTCTTCGAGATCGCCCAGAAAGTCCGCCTGGGGAAATGGCCCGAAATGGAGCCGTTCATAGAGACCCTGCCGGCGCTTCTCGAGGAACAGGGCGGATTCATCGCCGATCTTGACCCAGGGATCTGCGTCACCGCCGGCGTGATGTCCTGGCCGCATCGCGACCCTTTCGACCGGCTCCTGGCGGCCACATCTCTGCGGCGCGGCCTGCCGCTGATCTCGGCCGACAGCGTCTTCGACGGACTGATCCCCAGGATATGGTGAAGGCGCGACGGGTCATTTACGTATTGTGTCGGCGAATATCCAATTCCCTTGCGTTTGCGAGCGTACCGAAATGGGCCGCTGGACCGTTTCACGCGACCCGCAGGCCGAGATGTTCCTCCATCGGCGCGAAATCGCGATCGTCGTGCAGCAGCGCATGGCCCCGCTCGATACAATAGGTCCCGATGATCACGTCGGCGGTTTTTCGGATCGTGACGCCCAGCGACCTCAGGCGGCGATAATGGCGGGCGGCGCATACCGCCAGTTCCGCGTCCAGGAGGGTCACGATGGTGAACTGGCGCAGTCCGCGCTCTATGCGTGCGGCATGAGCCTCGTCCCGCGCGCCCTGGAGGACCTCGAGCAGAATGAGGTCGCCGACCAGCAGTGGTTCGCGCGCAACCGCGGTTTCCAGCCTGGCGGTCGCGGAGGTCTGCTCTCCGCGCAGATTCGCGATCCAGACCGAGCTGTCGACGAGGATCACGCTTGGCCGGGGACTCTTCCCTGGCGCATCTCGTCCAGGTCACCATCCCAGCCAAGTCCCTGCAGATCGGCAAGCGAGCGCGCCTGAGCGCGCACGCGCACCAACATCCGCAGCGCCTCTTCGACGGCGGCCCGCTTGGTCGTCAGGCCCGTCACCGCCATCGCTTGGGACAACAGTGTGTCATCGATGTCGATGTTCGTCCGCATGGCGCGCGACCTTCCGAATGTGTATAATATTTGGAGCATATACACATCAGGGCGCATGGGCCAACGCCTGTCCCGGCAGGTTGCAGATTCTCCCAGACCGTCGTCGCGGAGACACCCTCATCCCCCGCTTCGCGGGGACGTCTCCCAAGGGGAGAAGATCAGGTTGTCACCGCCCTTAGGACCGGGACGTATCCGCCCGCGCCCAGCATGCGGCGGGTAACGCCCTTCGCCTCCAGCAGTCGCCGCGCGCGGGGCAGGTTGTAGCAGGGCACGTGCATGAACATGTGATGCTCGCAGTGGTAGTTCACATAGTAGGGGGCGATCAGCGCCCGCTCGAGCAGATTGGCATGCGTGGTGCGGGCGTGGCGCAGCGGGTCGGGCTCGTTCTTGGCGACGCAGGGCGTGCTCGGCGATGTTGCGCAGGCGGGTGACCAGCTGGAACCAGGTGGCGCGCGGCAGCAGCCAGAGCGCGAACCAGCCCCACCAGTAGCCCGCAGCGCGCGAACCCGACGATGGCCAGGCCATTGACGATCAGCCAGCGGCGCTGGCGCACGGACTTCCGTCGCCCAGGATCGGCAGCAACGGCTCGCCCGGTTTGCGCGCCTTCAGCTTTGCGATCAGCCGCCCGAACTGCTGCTTGAACCAGGTCTGGCCGGTCAGGTCGCGGACGATCTTGCGCCGCAGCGACGGGCGGCGTGATCGGGAACGGCGCCGACAGGACCAGGTCGGGATCCTCGGCCTGCTGGGCGTACTTGTGATGCTGCAGATGATAGTTGCGGTAGCCGACCACGCCGCCGCCGCACAGCCATTCGCCGACCCAGTCGTTGACCTTGGGGTCCGGATGCAGGGCGCCATGGGCGGCGTCGTGCATCAGGATGGCGAGGCCGAGCTGGCGCGCGCCGATGATCATCACCGCCAGCGGGATGGTGATCGGCCAGACCAGGGCGCCATGGCGGTCGCCGCGCCGATCACCGCCCAGGCGTGGGCGACCAGGGCCAGGCCCTTCCAGGACGAACGCGCGGCCAGCGGCGCCCATTCCTCGGGGCTCGAAGAAGTCCTTGGGATTGACGCGCGCGGCGACGGCCATGGCGGTCCTATAGCTCAAATCGGCGAGGGAATCACCGCCTCAGGCGTCGCGGGAGGTCAGGATGGACTGGAACGCTTCGGGATCGAGGCCGAACACCGCGGCCCAGGGCGAGGGCGCGCCGGTATCCCACGCATGGCGGCCGCCGATGGTGATGCCGCCGTCGACCACCAGATGCGTGCCGGTCACGAAGCTCGAAGTCGTCGCTGGCCAGATACAGAGCCGCCGCGGCGATGTCGGCGGGCAGCCCGGCCTTGGGGATCGGCTGGAGCGCCGCGGCATTCTCCACCACCCGCGCCGCCATCTGGTCGGCGGCGTCGCGCGGCAGGCCCAGCGCATGACCGAAGATCGAGGTGGCGATGATGCCCGGGCAGATGGCGTTGACGCGGATCTTGTGCGGCGACAGGTCGGCGGCGGCGCAGCGGGTCATGTGGATCACCGCGCCCTTGGCGGTCGAATAGGCCAGCGGTCCCCAGCCCGGCTTGAGCCCGGCGATCGAGGCGGTATTGATGATCGAGCCGCCGCCGCGCTCGCGCATCAGCGGCGCGGCGTGCTTCATGCCGACCGCCGGACCGCGCACCAGCAGGGCGAAGGTGGCGTCCCAGCCTTCCGGCGTGACCGCGTCGACGCCGCCGGCCAGTCCGGAGTGGCCGGCGTTGTTGAACAGGATGTCGAGGCCGCCGAACGCCTCGACCGCCAGGGCGCAGGCGGCGGCGATGTCGGCCTCGCTCGTGACGTCGCAATGGGCGTAGCGCACGCGACCGTCGAAGCGCCGGGCCAGGATGGCGCCCTTCTCGTCCTGCACATCTGCCGCGACGACGCAGGCGCCTTCGGCCGCGAACAGCTCCACCGCGCCCAGGCCGATACCCGAGCAACCGCCGGTGATCAGGGCGACCTTGCCGGCGAGGCGGCCGCTCAAGGCGCGTCGTCCATCATCACCACCACCTTGCCGAGCGCCTTGCGACTGGCGAGGTGGCTGATGGCCTCACCGGCCCGCGACAGCGGGAAATGCTCGGAGACGTGAGGCCGGATCTTGCCGCCATCGTAGAGCGCGACCAGGTCCTTGACGTTCTGCTGGTGGGCGGCCGGGTCGCGGGCGACGGCGGCGCCCCAGAACACGCCCACCACCTGGCAGCTCTTGAGCAGGGTCAGATTGAGCGGCAGTTTCGGAATGCCGGCCGGGAAGCCGATGACCAGGAAACGGCCCTCCCACGCGATCGAACGCAGCGACGCCTCGGCATAGTCGCCGCCGACCCCGTCATAGATGACGTCGGCGCCGTTCGGCCCGCACGCCTTCTTGAAGATGTCCGCCAGCGCCTTCTGGCCGTCGCGATCGAACGGACCATGCGGATAGACCACCCCGCTCTCGGCCCCATGCGCGATGGCCAGATCCACCTTCTCCTGCGAAGAGGCCGCGGCGATCACCCGCGCGCCCATCGCCTTGCCGAGTTCGACGGCGGCCAGGCCGACGCCGCCGGCCGCGCCCAGCACCAGCAGGGTCTCGCCGGGCTTCAGATGGCCGCGGTCCTTGAGGCCGTAATAGGAGGTGCCGTAGGTCATCAGGAAGGCGGCGGCCTCGTCGTAGGGCATGGAATCGGGGATCGGCACCAGCCGCGAGGCCTCGAGCAGCAGTTCCTCGCGCATGCCGCCGGAGCCGATGTTGCCGAGCACCCGGTCGCCGGGTTTGAGGTTGGCCACCCCCTCGCCGACCGCCTTGACAATGCCGGAGATCTCGCTGCCGGGCGAAAATGGCCGCGGCGGCTTGAACTGGTATTTGTCCTCGATGATCAGCACGTCCGGATAGTTGACGCCGACCGCCTTGACCGACACCACGACCAGGCCCGGTCCGGCCTCGGGGCTGGGAATGTCCTCCAGCACCAGGGTTTCGGGGCCGCCGACGTGGGTGCTCAACAAGGCCTTCATCGCAGTCTCCTGTTTCCCTATTTTCGCGGCGGACGCTATCCGATGCCCCGCGCGGGCGGAAGTCCCCGCCCTGTCCATGGAGCGACCATGCCGAACGATTGTTTCACTCTCGCCGTGCACGGCGGGGCCGGCGCGCTGCGCGGCCGCGATTATGGTCGTGAGCTGGTGCATATGCGGGGGCTGATCGAGGCCGGCCGCGACCGGCTGCGCGCCGGGGCCGCGGCCCTCGACGTGGTGGTGGAGACCGTCGTCGAACTGGAAGCCTCCGGTCTCTATGTCGCCGGGCGCGGCGCCTCGCCCAACACCGCCGGACGCTATGAGCTCGATGCCGGAGTCATGGACGGCCCCTCGCAGCGCGCCGGGGCCGTGGCCGCGCTGGAGGGCTTCGCTTCGCCGATCACCGCCGCGCGCGCGGTGATGCAGACCACGCCGCACGTGCTGTTCGTCGGCGAGGGCGCCGCGGCGCTGGCGGCGGAGCGGGGACTGGCGCGGATCGCCGATCCGGCCAGCTGGTTCACCCACGCCGGCGGCGGCGAGTCGCGGGTGGCGGCGGACCTCGCCACCGGCACGGTGGGCTGCGTGGCCCGCGATGCGAGCGGCGCCCTGGCGGCGGCGACCTCCACCGCCGGCATCTTCGGCAAGCCGCTGGGGCGGGTCGGCGACTGCCCGATCCTGGGGGCCGGGGTGTGGGCGGACCCGCGCGTCGCGGTCTCCTGCACCGGGGCCGGAGAGATGTTCCTGCGCGCCGCCGCCGCCGCGCAGGTGGCCTTCCGTGTCCGCTTCGGGGGCGAGGCCCTGGCGGCGGCCGCGCAGGCCGCGCTGGCGGAGGTCGAGGCGCTGGGTGGCGAGGGCGGCCTGATCGCGGTCGACGCCGAGGGCAATGTCAGTCTGCCCTTCAACTCCGCCGGCATGAAGCGCGCCGCCCTCCTCGCCGACGGATCGATCGTCTGCGAGGTTTTCTGAACCCACTATATGCTAGGGTTTGCGATCGACCCAGAATTCGCCGAAAGCCGCCCTTGTCCGTCACGCTCGACCTTTCCCGTCCCCGCAGCGTCCCCGCCGTTGCGCCGGTCAACCTAGCCGGTCTGACCCGCGCGCAGCTGCGGGCGGCGCTGGCCGACAGCGGGGCCGTGGCCCCCAGCATGGCGCGCATGCGGGCCGGCCAGGCCTGGGGCTGGATCCACAAGCACGGCGTCACCGACTTTTCGGCGATGACCAACATCGCCAAGGAGGCGCGCGCGGCCCTGGCCGAGCGCTTCGTGCTGACCCGGCCCGAGGTCGTCGAGCGCCAGGAGAGCCGCGACGGCGTGGTCAAGTGGCTGATCCGCATGGCCCCCGGCGTCGAGGTCGAGACCGTGTTCATTCCAGACGTCGGCCGGTCCGGGGCGCTGTGCGTCTCCAGCCAGGTCGGCTGCACGCTCAACTGCACCTTCTGCCACACCGGCACGCAGGCGCTGGTGCGCAACCTGACCGCCGGCGAAATCGTCGCCCAGGTTCAGATCGCCCGCGACGATCTTCGCGAATGGATGGTCGAGGACGGCGCGCGACGCCTGACCAATATCGTGTTCATGGGCATGGGCGAGCCGCTCTATAACCTCGACGCCGTGGCCGATGCCCTCGACATCATCGCCGATAACGAGGGTATCGCGATCTCTCGCCGCCGTATCACCGTCTCTACATCCGGTGTCGTCCCGCAATTGACGGCGCTGGGCGAGCGCACCTCGGCCATGCTGGCGATCTCGCTGCACGCCACCAACGACGCCCTGCGCGACGAGCTGGTGCCGCTCAATCGCCGCTATCCGATCGCCGAGCTGCTCGCAGCCGTGCGCGCCTATCCCGGCCTGTCGAACGCCCGCCGGGTGACCTTCGAGTACGTCATGCTGAAGGGGGTCAACGACAGCCCGGCGGAAGCACGCGCCCTGGTCCGGCTGCTGGCCGGAATTCCGTCCAAGATCAACCTGATACCGTTCAATCCGTGGCCGGGCTCGCCCTATGAGTGCTCGGAGGCGCGAACCATCCAGACCTTCGCCGACATCGTCAACCGGGCCGGCTACGCCTCGCCGATCCGCAAGCCGAGGGGCCGCGACATCCTCGCCGCCTGCGGCCAGCTGAAGTCCGAAAGCGAAAAGTCCCGGGCCAGCGCGCGCCGGACACTTCCCCCCGATACGGCGGAATGACGATCGCGGGCCGAAGCCGGACAACGGAGCGAACAGGGACCAAAAAGCGAGGGGCCGCGCCATGATCCATGCACTGAGAGCGCCCGAACTGCAGGCCTGGGCCACCGGGTTCCCGGTGAGCCTGCTGCACACCCTGGTCACCCTGCTGATCCTCGCGGCCGGCGCCTCGGTCTATGCCCTGATCTCACCACACCGCGAAATCAGTCTGATCAGGGACGGCAACACGGCCGCCGCCCTGTCGTTGTCCGGCATACTGGTGGGACTGGCCCTGCCGCTCGCCGCCTCCCTGGCCGCGTCGGTGTCTCTGGCCGAGATCGTGCTGTGGGGCGCGGCGACCGTGTGCGTCCAGCTGGCGGTGTTCCGGCTCGCCGATCTCGCCTTGCACGATCTGCCTCTACGCATCGCCAGGGGAGAGATGGCGGCGGCGACCCTGCTGGTCGGCGCGAGGATCGCCACCGCCGCGATCCTGGCCTCCGCCGTCGCGGCCTGACCGGGGCCGAGGATGCGACTGCCCCGACTGCCCGACTGGTTGCTGTATCTGGCCGTGGTGGCCGGCCTGACGCTGGCGGCGACCCTGATCAGGCGACCCGCCGACGCGCCCCCGGCCCCGCCGCCGATGCCGGTGACGGGAGTGGCCCTGGCGGCCGCGTCGCCCTTCGATCCCGCCGTGGTGGTCAGAACGCCGTTGCATGTGGTGCAGGGCGCCGGCACCGCCTTTTCGGTGGACGACTCCGGCATCTGGCTGACAGCCCGGCATGTGGTCGAAGGCTGCATGGCGGTCACGATCGTCACTCAGCCTGGGGTCGGCGTCGCCGCCCGCGCGCGGGTCGATCCGGGCGGCGAAACCGCTGTGCTGTTCACCCACGGCGGCGCCCCGGCCTTGCCGCTGGCGCCGGAGGGCGAGCTGCGCGGCGGCCTGACCGCCTACCACCCGGGTTTTCCGCAAGGTCAGCCGGGAGAGGCGGCCTCCCGCCTGGTCGGCCGGGAACGACTGTATCCGCGCGGCCGCGGCGGCGGGGTCGAGCCGGTGCTGGCCTGGGTCGAAATCGGTCGCACCGAGGGTCTGTCGCCCAGCCTGCAGGGTCTGTCGGGCGCGCCGGCCCTCGACGCGGCGGGCCGGGTTCTCGGCATCACCATCGCCCAGGCTCCGCGTCGCGACCGCATCTACACCACCACTCCCGCGTCGATGCAGCTGGCGCTGCGCACGGTCCACGCCAAAGCCTCGCCCGGCGGCGGCGAGCCGATCAGCCCCGACAACTACGGCCGGGTGGCGGACGATCTGCGGCGCGACCTGCGCGTGGTTCAGGTGATCTGCCAGTCCGGTCAGCCGCTCGCGCGGTGACCTCGCGCCACCAGGGCCGCCAAGACCATGGCGATCAGCCCGATGGCCCCCGAGTATAGAAAGAACACCAGGTACCCCACGCCCAGGGCGGACGGCTCGACCTGCGATCGGGCCATGGCCGAGGCGAAGGCGGTGGCGGGTTCGTGCGCGAACAGACCTCGGAGCGGTGCGAACAGACCACCGGTCTGAGCGGAGTGCGCGACCGCGTCCACCACCCGGCCGGACTGTGAAGCGATCAGTTTTCCTGGCAGGGAGTACAGGGACGAGAACAGGGCATACTGCGTCGCCGTGAAGCCGATGCCGGTCAGGCTCGACATATAGGCGATCAGGCAGGTGCCGGAGTAGGCCGAGACGACGTTGTCGACGCCGATCGCGACCAGCAGAGCCGACACCTGCGGACCCTGCAATGCGAGCCAGCCGAAGATGGTGTTGGTGATCGGCAGGGCGACCGCGCCGATCACCAGCGAGCGCATCACGCCCAGCCGCGCGATCGACACGCCGCCCACGAACACTCCAAACAGCGACGCGCCGACGCCGAACACCTTGCGGACCTCGGCGATCCGGGTGAGGGAAAATCCGAGGTCCTGATAGAAGGCGTTCATGATATTCAGGACGAAGTCGGACAGCCGGTAGAGGCAGATCAGCGCCAGGATCAGCAGGGCCCGCTTGCCGAACCTCTGGAAGAAATCGGCCAGCGGGTCGCCGAAGGCGTGAAACAGAAACACGCCCGGCCGTGTGCGCACCCGGGGCAGGGGCAGGGTGGCGGCGGCCACGACGGCGAAGCCGGCGATCACCGAAAGCAGTTGCAGCCAGATGCCCGTCGACTTCGCCGTCCACGCCGCCTGCAGCCCGGCCGCCCAGCCCGACGCGCCGACGAGGCCCAGGCCCGCCGACAACAGGTCGGCCTTGGCGCCCAGGCCGGACCCTAGAAGCAGGGCGCCGAACGCCACCAGAGCGAGCCGTATCGCCCATTCGGCTGCTTCGAACGCCGGCGCCGAGGCGAGACCTTCGGTGCTGATCGGCCTGACGACGTGCTGCTGTTCCTTCGGCGCCAGCAGAACGCTGACCATGCCCAGGCCCATCACGGCCGCCATCACCACATAGGAGATCTGCCAGCCGACCCGGTCAGCCAACAGCAGCGGCGCCGCGCCGGCGACGATATTGGCGATCCGATAACCCCACTGATAGGCCGCCGCCATCGCGCCCTGGCGCGAGGCGTCCACCGCCTCGATCCGCCAGGCGTCGATCACGATGTCCTGGGTCGCCGAGGCGAAGCCGGTCAGGGCGGCGACGAACGCCATGGTCGCCAGGCCGTGGACCGGATCGCTCATCGAAATGGCCAGGAGACCCGCCACCACCACGAGCTGCGCCAGCAGCATCCACGAACGCCGGTGTCCCAGCCATCGGGTGAGCAGAGGGATCCGGGCGCGATCGACCAGCGGCGCCCAGATGAATTTGAACGAATACGGCAGGGTGGCCAGGCTGAACAGTGAGATCACCGTCAGGGACAGCCCCACCGACCTCAGCCAGGCCGACATGGTGTCGAACACCAGGACGTTCGGCAGCCCGGCCGCGAAGCCGAGGCCCAGCATGACCGCCACGCGGCGTTCGCCGAACACGGCGAGCGCGCCGAGAAGGCCGCGGCCGGGCGCCGCGGCCGGCGGCGCTTCCATGGAACTCACGAACGGGCGACCGGGAATGACGGCATGCCCTGCTATGCCGGACCAGGAAGAATGTGCATAGCCGCGACCCTTCGGCGGGCGATCATGGCGCGTCCTTCCTCGAAAGGCTGTCGCGCAATTGGAACTTCTGGATCTTGGTGGCGGACATCGGCCATTCGGTGACGAACCGGACCTGTCGAGGGACCTTGAACCGCGCGATCCTGCCCGCGCACCAGGCGATCAATTCCTCCGGGGTGGCGGCGACGACCTCGGGCCTGAGCTCGACAAAGGCGACGGGGACCTCTTCGTAGCGGGGGTCGGGCATGCCGACCACCTGCGAGAGGCGCACGGCGGGATGAAGTCCAACACCGCCTCGATCTCGGCCGCCGCGACGTTTTCACCGCCGACCTTGAGCATGTCCTTCAGCCGCCCGTGAAACATGATGTGGCCCGATCCGTCGATCGAGCCGATGTCTCCCGTGCGCATCCAGCCGTCGGAGGTCAGCGTCGCGGCGGTCTTTTCCGGGTCGCGATAATAGCCGAGCATCATATTGGGCCCGCGGGCGAGGATTTCGCCCTGGATGCCGGCCGGGCAAGCCGCACCGGTGGCGGGATCGACGATCCGCACCTCCCAGTCGTCCAGGGGCACGCCCAGCCGGCCGGTGCGCAGATGCTGGGGATCGTCCGGGCGGCTGGTGCAGACCGTGCCGACCCCTTCGGTCAGACCATAGGTGCCGACCTGAACAGCTTGCGGCATCGCCTTGGCCATGGCCTCGGCGATCCATGGCGGTTGCACCGCGAGGTTGGAATTCATCAGCCGCACGCGGCTGAGATCGGTCTGTGGAAACCGTGGATGATTGATCAGGTCCTGCATGATGGTGACGAAGCACGGATAGGCGTGCGTCGCGCCCTCGCGTTCGAGCATCGCCAGGGCCACGCCGGCGTCGAAATTCGGTTGCGTCAGATAGACCGCGCCAGCGTCGATGGCGGCGATCAGCGGCAGGATGCCGGCGATATGAAACACCGGCAACGGCGACCAGAAGCGATCTCCCGAGCCAATGCGATAGCGCCGCGCCAGATTGCGTGAATTGGCCACCATCGCCCGATGGCTGATCATACATCCCTTGGGATTGGCCGTGGTTCCGGAGGTGTAGAGGATCAGCATCAGGTCGCCGGGCTCGACGGCGTCGATCCGCGCGTCGACCGTCGCGTCGGCGACGATCCCGCCGCCGGCCAGGA
Source organism: uncultured Alphaproteobacteria bacterium (assembly GCA_963828365.1). Classification (GTDB taxonomy): domain Bacteria; phylum Pseudomonadota; class Alphaproteobacteria; order Caulobacterales; family Caulobacteraceae; genus Acaudatibacter. The sequence continues at coordinate 28,629 of CAWHEE010000031.1, forward strand.
AATCGTCGGCGGCGATCAGGCCCACCCCATGGCCGGAGCCGGTGGCGATGATCGCGCGAAGCTTCGGGGCCTCGGCACAGGCGAACCGGCCGCCGCTCTCGGCGGTCAGCGACGGCAGCGCCTGGCGGACGCGATCGGGGAAACTGACCAGCGGATTGGCCGACCCGTCGATCACCAGGGCCGCAAGGTCGGCGTTCTCGATCAGATAGGCGAGTTCGCGGGGCTGGTAGCGGGCGTTGATCGGCGTCGCGACCGCCCCCGCCATGGCGACCCCGAACAGGGCGTCGACGAAGTGCGGCGAGGTATTGAACAGCAAGCCGACGTGCTCGCCCGGGGCCACGCCGGCGGCGATCAGCGCCTTGGCCCAGCGCCGGCCCCGCGCGTCGAGATCCCCATAGCTGAACCGCTGGTCGGGAAACACCAGGGCGTCGTCATTCGATCGATGCCGCCCCGATCGCAGCAAGCTGCCCACTGTCGGTATTGCGGCGGCGCGCGCGGCCGCGATGGCGACGTCCGCATCCATTCGGTTTCTCCCTCGAATTCGCGAGCCGCGCTGCCTGACGCGGCCTTTTCTCGGAGTCTAGGGGGAGACCGGCCAAAGAGCCAGCGGGGCGTCGCGGGCAGGCGCCATCGATTTTCGTTCCGGCCCCATCACATTTTCGCCCATGGTCATCGGGTCCGACCGATCGTAAGCGGATTCGCGAGTCCATAGCGCGGGAAGGCGATGAAGCGATATTCGGCGTTGCGCCTGCTGAGCGCCGGATTGTCGGGCCAACGTTCCTGGAACCGGGCGTGGCGCGATCCCGCGCCCCGGCCGCATTACGATTTCCTGATCATCGGCGGCGGCGGTCATGGGCTGGCGACCGCCTATTATCTCGCGGCCCTGCATGGCGCAAAGTCTGTGGCCGTGCTCGAGAAGGGCTGGATCGGCGGGGGCAACACCGGCCGCAACACCACCATCGTGCGCTCGAACTACCGGCTTCCCGCGATGAGCGCGCTGATGGAGTTTTCGCTCGGGCTCTGGGAGAGCCTCTCCGAAACCCTGAACTACAATGTCATGTTCAGCCAGCGCGGCGCGGTGTTCCTGGGACACTCGGACGGCGACATGACCCGTCTTGCGGAGCGGGGCGACGCGATGCGCTGCCAGGGCCTCGACGCCGAGTTGCTGACCCGGGACCAGGTGGGGCGGCTGATTCCCCTTCTCGATCTGTCGGCGAGCGCCCGGTTTCCGGTGGTCGGCGGCCTGGTGCAACCGCGCGGCGGCACGGCGCGGCACGACGCCGTGGCCTGGGGCTATGCGCGGGCGGCCGATGGCCTCGGGGTCGACATCATCCAGAACTGCGAGGTGACCGGCATGGTGATCCATGGCGGCAGGATCACCGGGCTGCGCACGAGCCGCGGCGAGATCGGCGCGGGCCTGGTGGGGATGTGCGTGGCCGGCGACAGCGGCCAGGTGGCGGCGATGGCCGGGCTGCGACTGCCGATCGAGTCGCACCTGCTGCAGGCCTTCGTCTCCGAGCCGGTCAAGCCGATGATCGACACGGTGATCATGTCGCAATCGATACACTGCTATATCAGCCAGTCGGACAAGGGCGAGATCGTCCTGGGCGGCGACCCGGACCATTATCCCAGCTATTCGCGGCGCGGCATGCCGCTTCGCCTGGAAGAGGTGGCGGCGCAGGCGATCGCCCTGGCGCCGGCGCTGTCGCGGCTGCGCATGCTGCGCGCCTGGAGCGGCGTCATCGACATGAGCTTCGACGGGGCGCCGATCATCGGGGAGACGCCGGTGGCGGGGCTCTATCTGAACGGCGGTTGGTGCTACGGCGGGTTCAAGGCGACCCCGGGGTCGGGCTGGCTGTTCGCCCACACCCTGGCCGGGGGCCGGCCACACCCGGTCAATGCGCCCTTCGCTCTGGATCGCTTCGCGCGCGGAGCGACCATCGACGAGGCCGGCGCCGGCCCCCTGCCACAGCACCGCTGAGGCAGTCGCATGCTGTTGATCGCCTGCCCGCATTGCGGCGACCGCGCTCAGGTCGAATTCGTTTACGAACGCACCCTGGACTCGATCGTCACCCTCGAAATGTCTGGCGACGATGCGATGGGAGCGCTGTTCACCCGAACCAATCCCCGCGGCCCGTCGCGCGAACTGTGGCGTCATGCGCGCGGCTGCCGTGCCTGGCTGATCGTCGACCGCGATACCCTCACCCACGTGATAAGCGCGGTTCGCCTCTGGGAGGAGACTCGCCTTGCATAGCCGCCGCCTGCCGTCGGGCGGTCTGATCGACCGGAGCCGCACCCTGGCCTTCAGCTTCGACGGCAGGCGGCTGCATGGGCATCCCGGCGACACCCTGGCGTCGGCCCTGCTGGCCAGCGGCGTCGACGTCGTCGGGCGGAGTTTCAAATATCACCGGCCCCGTGGCCTGCTGGCGGCGGGCGTCGAGGAGCCCAACGCGCTGGTCGGTGTCGGGTCGGGCGGACGATTCGAGCCCAATACCCGGGCGAGCGACGTGTTTCTGTATGACGGGCTGGTCGCCGAAAGCCAGAATCGCTGGCCCAGCCTGGCGGTCGACATCGGCGCCGCGGCGGGGTTGATCGCGCCGTTCATCCCGGCCGGATTCTATTACAAGACCTTCCTCGGTTCGCCGCGCGTCTGGAAGGTCTACGAGCATTTCATCCGCGCGGCCGCCGGCCTGGGGCGGCCGCCGGTCGAAGCGGATGTCGATGGTTACGAGCATCGCGCGGCCTTCTGCGATGTGCTGGTGGTGGGCGCCGGCCGGTCGGGGCTGACCGCCGCGCGCGAGGCCGCCGCGCGCGGAGAGAGGGTGATCCTGGTCGAACAGGACCGGCGGCTCGGCGGCGGCCTGCTGCGCGATCATGGGACCACCGGAGGTCTCGATACCGGCGACCTGGCGGCGGCGGCCAGCGAAGCGGTCGGGGCCGCGGGTGGGCGGGTCCTGAGCCGGTCGACCGCCATCGGCTATTGGGATCACGACCTGGTCACCGTCGCCGAACGGCTCGCCGAACCCGGCCAGCCCCCCGCTCCGGGCGGACCGGTCCAGCGATTGTGGCGTATCCGGGCGCGGCGGGTGATTCTGGCTACCGGGGCCATCGAACGACCGATGCTGTTCGCGCACAACGACCTGCCTGGCGTAATGCTTTCGCGGGCCGTCCGCGGTTATGCGGCGCGGTTCGGGGTGGCGGCGGGAGAGCGCGCGGTCGTGGCCACCTGTCACGACGACGCATACCGGACGGCGCACCTGCTGGCCGAGGCCGGCGTCGAGGTCGTCGCGGTGCTGGACACCCGGCGGCAGGGTGATGCCGGGGCCGTGGCGCTGACCGCCCGCGAACGATTTCCGGTGTATTTCGACGCCGGCCTGGTCGCCGTCCGGCCGCGGCGGGGCCGGCTGGCCGGGGTGGACGCCCTGGCCGGCGGCCGCGCCCTGCACCTGGCGGGGGACCTGCTGGCGGTCTGCGGCGGCTTCTCCCCCGTCGTCCATTTGCACATGCAGGCCGGCGGCGCGCTCGCCTGGCGGGAGGATCTGGGCGCGTTCGTTCCCGGTTCGGCGCGGCAACACCAGACGACGGTAGGCTCGGCTGCCGGCGAGCTGCCGCCGGGGGCGGCTTTGCATCCGATCGCCCGGGTTGAGCGACGCAAGACCTTCGTCGATCTGCAGAACGACGTGACCTTGGCGGACCTCGATCTGGCCTGGCGCGAGGGCTATCGCTCGGTCGAGCACCTCAAGCGCTACACCACCGTCGGCATGGCCACCGACCAGGGCAAGACCAGCAATATCCTGGCCCTGGCCGCGTTGGCGCGGCTGGAAGGCAAGCCGGTCGCCGACGTCGGGATCACCACCTTTCGCCCGCCCTACACGCCGGTGACTCTCGGCCTGCTGGCCGGCCCCGCGACACGGGAGCATGTCGCCCCGACGCGCCGTTCGCCGCTCTTTGAAGAACACCGCCGGCTGGGCGCGCTCTGGCAGCCGTCGGGTTATTGGACCCGACCGCGGGCCTATCCACGGCAGGGCGAGGAGGCGCCGACGGCGGCGATGCGCGCGGCGCGCGCGGTGCGCACGACGGTCGGGTTCACCGACGTTTCGACCCTGGCCAAGTTCGAGGTGGCCGGGCCGGACGCCGCACGGTTCCTGGAGCGGGTGTGCGCGACGGGAGTTGCGCGATTGGCGGTCGGGCGGGGGCGGTACACCTTCATGCTGCGCGAGGACGGCATGGTCTTCGACGACGGCACGGTATGGCGGCTGGATCGCGACCGGTTTCTGCTCACCAGTTCGACCGGCGGGGCCGACCGCATGGAAGCGCACCTGTCCTATGTCCGCCACGTGCTATCGGCCGAGCTGCGAGTGGCGATCGTGGAGGTGCAGGAGCATTGGGCGGGGCTGGCGTTGGCCGGCCCGCAGGCTGCCGCGATCTTGTTCGAGCTGTGTGGGTCGGCGCCACCGGCCCATATGGCGGTCTCGCGCGGCATGCTGGCCGGCCAGGCGGTGCTGGTGCTGGCGGCCAGTTACAGCGGCGAGCGGGCATTCGAGATCCATGCCTCCGGCGCCGCCATCGTTCCGGTCTGGCGGGCCGTCGAGGCGGTGGCGGCGCGGCGCGGCGGCTGTCCCTATGGCCTGGACACCCTGGAAATACTGCGCATCGAGAAGGGCCATCTGGTGGTCGGAGGCGAGATCGACGGCCGGATGACGCCGCTCGACCTCGGCCTGGGGCGCGTGCTGCGGCGGGGCGGCGGCTACGTCGGCGCTCAGGGCCTTTCCCGGCCGGCGCTGCATTCGCCCGGCCGGTTGCAACTGGTGGGACTCGAGACCCGCGACGGACCGATCCCAGAGGGGGCGATGCTGCGCGCCGGGCCCGCCGGCGAGGTCGAGGGACATGTCACCGCGGCGGGGCTCCGGGTGCTGACTTCCGGATCGATCGCCCTGGGATTTCTGCGGGATGGCCGCGCGCGCCATGGCCAGAGCCTGATCGCCGACTCGCCCACGCGGGGCGCCGCGTCCGGGTCGGGGTCGTCGAGCCGATGTTTCATGATCCCGAAGGGAGCGCCTACCGTGATTGAGCCGATGCCACCCGCGGTGATTTTCCAGATTGATGTCTGGGGTGATCTGGCTGCGTTCGGCGAGCGCTTCGCGCGGGCATGCGGCGCCGCGCCGCCGGCGGCCGGCCGCTCGCTGGACATCGCCGATGGCCGCCGCGCGCTTTGGATCCAGCCGCGCGCCTGGCTGGTGCGCGGCGCCGCGGAAGGCGGCGATGACCCGCGCGCGCAGCTGGACTCGGTGGTCGGCGAAGACGGCGCGGTGACCGATGTTTCGGCCGGTTTCAGCCGACTGCGGATCTGCGGCGCGGACTGGCGGGACTGGCTGAGCCTCGGCGGGGTGATCGATACCGGGGGCCGCGAGGTGATCCCAGGGTGGTGCGCCGGTACCGTCGTCGAGCATCTGCCCGTGCGGTTGGACGTCATCGACGCCCAGACCGTGGATATCTACGTGGCGCCCAGCTATGCGTCGCATCTGCGGCGCCTGTGGGGCGCCGAGCCCGGGGTCTGAGACGCCGTGTGCGAATTGTTTGGCCTGTCAAGCCGACGGGCGAGCCGCGCGACCTTTTCACTCGAAGTGTTCGCCAGCCACGGCGCGGCAGGCCGGCGTGCACGTCGAATCGGCTGTCGAGGAACAGGACATGGTGATGTTCGCCAGTGTGCCGATCACCGCCGAGCCGTGGCCCCCCCTGGCCGAAGGCGAGGTGATCGCGGTGCGGGCCGGCGAGATCGTCGGGACCCGTCTGGAGCCGCCATCGGCCGATTGATCCGGCGCAATGCCCGGACCGCCGCCTGAGCGGTGATCACCGTTACGGCCAGGGCTGCCGACCGGGCACTCTCCTTCTCGTTCGCTAGACTAGCGCGGCGGCGGAACGGCGACGGCTTCGTTGCGCAGCCGCTCGACCAGCCGCGTGAAGCGGGGACCATGCAGCCGGTAGCAGCTGAAGATCACCTCGAGGCCCGCCGGCAGGGTTCGAGCGAACGCCTCCATTCCAGGAGCGACATCGGTGCGCTGGATAAGTCGGCCCTCGTCCGATGGAAACGGTACGGGGCGCGCCGCCGCCCCCTTCAGGTGCGGGCATTGGCGCGCGGCCCGCCGGGCGCACGCCAAGTGCACCGGCGGCACGTTTCCGCCATAGCGGATCTCGCCATCGGCCAGCGTCACCGGGCCGCCCGATTGCAGGGGGAACAGGTAGCGGTCGCGTTTCGCGGTCGGCCGGCCGCAGACGTGGCACAGGTGGCGCGCCATGCCCAGGCGATGGCGGGTCACATTCAGGACCGCGAACACCGGCGTTCCAACGCCCGGGCGCTGCGCCTGGACCAGATCGATGAAGCCAGGAAAATCCACCAACTCCTGGAGTTCGAACGCATTTTCCCCAGTCCAGGACACCGACCAGGGCACGGTCTCGCCGACGCGCCAAACCGCCTGGTCATCCTGGGTTCGCACGTGTCCGCACCTCTTTCCTGCAGGTTCAACGGCGCTGGGAAGGCGCCGGTTTCATCGAACCGCGCGGGGTGTCCGGCCATACATCGTGGATCCAATTTTGATTTCGATCAATCGCCTCGGCCCAGACGCCGGTACTCTCTCCCGATGCGGCCCGCGCTGTCGTTCGGAAGCCGCCGTCGATAGCAGATCTGAGCGGCAAGACACGAAAGTCTCGCCTGAATTCACAGCGGATAGGTCGCATGCATTATGAAATGACCGCCCGACGCGCCGATCGCTCTCTGATCGAGCGGATGATTTTTGTCATTGGGGAAGACGAGGTCGAGCACTTCGCCGATAAATTCCTGACGCGACACAGCGAGGCGGCGGATGTCCTCGTCACCGACCTCGAGGAGCGGCCGATCCTGCAACTTGGCAAGACCCGCCCACCACCTCGCGAACCCGCCGTCGCTCCGCCGAGCCTCGTCGCTCTGGGCGTCTGATCCGCGGTAGCTAATCGATGGCCGGCGGAAGCGCCGCTGGCCATGCACGAGAAACCGTGCAAGCGAGCCCGGCACGGAGCGCGGCGTCGGCGTGATCGCCAACTCACCGGTGCTTTCAGCAATATGACCGGTCACATCACGCCCGTTTAATTTCGCCGCCCGCGGACCTAAATTGGTGACTGCCGAAGTTTGCCGGAGTTACGGGCCATGATGACGTTCGCCTTCTATATCGAGGACGACCGCTACACCGTTCCCACGCTCAAACTCGAAGCCCTGGCCGGAGAAGCCGAGGCCAGACGCCGCGCCGACGTGCTGTGGGAGCAGTCGCCGCAACACCGCGGGGTCGAGGTCTGCCTGGACGGACTGCGTCTGTTCGGCGTTGGAAGCTGCGCGGATACCGGAGTCGGCGCCTGCGCCGCGCATCGGCCGCAAGGCGTTCCGCCCACCTTGCCCAAGGCGGCCATAGAATGTTGTCGAGGTCGAGATTAGCCGATGGCCGCGGCTATCGCCATGCCAGCGGCGGCGGCGGGGCGGGTTCGCCCAGGCGGCTGGCTGCCGGCGCTAATCCCGCGATGCGGCGGTCAATCCGCGATACACCGCGAACGCCGTCCATGCGGTCGAAGCCAGCGCCACAAAGGCGACGCCGAGCCCCGGCTTGAATTGGCATAAGCCGAACGCGACCAATGCGATGGCCAGCGCGATGGCGACATTGACCCAAATCGGAAACATCGAACGGGCTCTCGCGGATGGACGGGACTAAGCCATATCCTATCTGAAGTCCCCTATCGAGGCATCCAGGCCTCAACTTCGCCCGGAAAAAACCGAGCACCCATGGAACGTCGCGCCATCCCGGGCAGTTTGATCCGGCGAGGAGACCTGGGCCATGAGCGCCACCGACCCCCCGCTGGAAATCGTTGCGACAAGTGATCCGCCGCCGAGGGTTGCGTGGATATGCCGCTTGATCCTGGCGGCGGGGGTGGGCGCCACATTGGCGGTGGTGGCTGCGGCGGTCACCCTGGCCAGCTCGCCGCCGTCAACGCAGCCGACCTCGGCCCCGGCGGCGCGGCTGAAAATCGCGTCGGCCACCTTTTCGACCGCGGCGCCGACGGCCGATGCCGGAGCGGGAAGTCACCTCCTGGCGCGGGGCGGACTGTTGCAGCGCTGACCCCTCGGCGCGAAGCCGCCCGGAAGCGCAACGCCGAATGGCCGGTGGGCGTGCGCAATAAGCGGGCGCACGCCCGTCACCGCCGCATCGGCCGGGAACAGCTTCCCTGAAGTCGCCGCCGGTGGGGGCAAGGCAGCGACCCTGCCCCTGCGTAAACCGGATCGTGCCATACTGAAAGCCCGCCGATTGTCGCACCGCGGGGCGCCACGCGTCTGGCAACCCGCGTTGTGGTCTAGACCCTGATGCGTTCAGACGGAACAGATCTGAACGCTGAATCGGGGTCTAGCTTTTTGTATCTAGAGCATGATTCAGATTTTGAATGATTCCATCGAAAATCATCATGCTCTAGGCGATTGCTCCCCGCCGCGAGACCAAGAGGGTCGGGCGAGAGATCCAGGTCTCGCCGGCCTGTATGTGACCAGTCGCGGCAGCGCCGAGGCCCGCCATGGCGGCGATGAAGCCCTGTGCAGATAGGGTCGACGCAGCGGCGGCGGCGTGAGTCGGGGCGGCGACGACGTTGACGCCTCCGTGGCCGTCGCTGGCGGCGGTGAAGGTCTCGCCGAAGTAGTCGCCGGTCAAGGTGATGTGCGCGGTGTGGGTCCCGTCGCTGACGGTCAGCACCCCGGACGTGCGCCGTGCCGCTGAAGCTCGCCTCGCCGGAATTGGCGAAGCCGATGTCGCGGAGGTCGAGCGAGGTCGCCGCCGGTCTTGGAGAAGCCCGATGATCGACCCGCGGTAGGATCTGCGATCGCGCCAGTTGCAGGATGCCGCGTGGTTCCGGTGAAGGCGACGTTCTGGCTGAAGGTGGAGGCGAAATCGAGCGCGCCCTTGGCGATCGTCGCCGAACCGGTCCCGCTCACCGCGCCGTCGAGAGCCAGGGTCCCGCCGATCGCCGCCAGGATGCCGCTGTTGTTCAGCGCGCTCAGCACCGCCGCTCCGCCGGCTCCGGCCGCCTCGATGGTCCCGGCGTTGGTGATGGTCGCCGTCCCCGAACTCGAGCGTCAGGCGGACCGTGCCGGTGGCGTCGATCACCCCGGCCGGCCTCGTTGACGAGGATCACGGCTGCCGCCGCCGATCGCGCCGGAGCCGGTGATCTTGTTGTCGACGTTGGTCAGGCGTCGCGCCCGCGACGCCGACGATGCCGGCGAAGGCGTTGTCGCTCAAGCGATACCTGGCCGCCGCCGGTGAGGGTCAGGCCCGCGGCGCCGACGCTCAGGTGGGCGGCATGGCTGACCGCCCGCACCAGAGATGCGCCCGGCGTTGTCGATCGTGCCCGAGGCGTTCAGCACCGTGCCGTCGCTGATCGAGACGGTGGACTGGTTGAGGATGGTCGAGGTCGTCCCGTCGAAGACGTTGGTCCCGGAGAAGGTCTGGAAGACGCCGGCCCCGGTGAGCGTGCCGCCGATCAGGCCGGCGCCGATCAGGTTGATCGCCCCGCCGGCCGCCGCCGTCAGACCGCCGCCTCGGTTGTCGATGGTGGTGGTGAGGATCTCCAGGTGCGTGCCGGCGCCCGCTTCCAGCAGGCCGCCGTTCACCAGGGTGCTGGCCGAAGGTGTCCAGCTGCATCGTGCCGCTGCGTCGCCTCGATCACCCCCTTGGCGCCGTTGACCAGCGTCAGCCTGCGCAGGCCGATCAGCCCGGCCCCGACGATGGTGTTGTCGACATTCGTCAGCACCGTCGCCGCCGAGACGCCGTAGATGCGGTCGGCGCCCTGGCCCAGCGTGATCGTCCCGCCGCCGGTGAGGCTGGCGTTCGCCGACACCACCAGCGCCGCCGGCGCCCCGCTCGGACGCCAGGGAGATCGTCCCGGCGTTGGCGGTCGCGCCCGCCAGGCTGGCGGTCGAGCCGGCCCCGACGTCGATCATCCCGCCGGCCTGGGTGCTCGAGGTGCCGCCGCTGCACCCTGGTGCTCAGCAGGCTGACGGTCGATCCGGCGCCGGCGAGGATCGTGCCGCCGGTCCCGGCGACAGTCTCGCCCTGGAGAAGCAGGCCGCCCGCGCCGGTGGCTTCGAGCGTGCCGGCGTTGGTGATCAGACCGCCAGCGCCGGCGAGGGTTCCAAAGCCGACGATCGAGCCGGCATTGGTCAGGGTAGGTCCGGCCGTGAATAGTCCCGCCGCCCAAGTCGATGGTTCCCAGGTTGGTCATGGCCACGCTCGAAGTCCAGTTGCGGCCATTCAGAACTTGCAGCGTTCCCGACGCGCCGACGGTGGCGAGCGTGGCTTCGAGCGTGCCGGCCCCCTGGATCACCGATCCGGCGCCGCTCAGGATGAGGGTGGCGTCGTCGGTGACGATTTTGGCCCCGCCGCCGAGGTTGATCGTCGAGCCGGCGTTGGCCCGATAGGCGCCGCCTGTCAGGGTCGTCCCCGAGAGGTTGGCGAGCGCGCCGGTGACCGCGAGCGTCCCGCCGTTGGCCAGCAGGGCGCCCAGGTTATCGACCGAGCCCGGCAAGCGTGCCGAAGCCGCCGACCGTTCCGGAGTTGACGAGGCCGGCGGCGGTGAACGTCCCACCGCCCAGACCAATCAAACCGGTGTTGGCCATCGTGAGACCTCGAGGTGAAGTCGCGGCCGCCGAGGATCTCCAGCGCACCCGTCTTGCCGATCGTCTTCAGCGTGGCTTCGAGCGCCGCGGTTCCCTTGATCACCGAGCCGGCGCCGTTCAGCACCAGGGTGGCATTGTCGGTGGCGATCTGGCCGCCGGCGCCGAAGCTCAGAGTGGAGTTGGCGTTCGCCTGGAAGACGCCGCCGGTGAGGGTCGTACCGGATAGGTTCGAAAGGGCGCCGCTGATCGACAGCGTCCCGCCGTTGGCCAGCATCGTGCCGCTGTTGGTGATCGCGCCGGCGGCGACCAGCCCGCCCGCGCCGGTAGCCTCGATCAGGCCGGCGTTGGTGGTGGTCGAACTGGCGTCGAGGACGAGCGCGGCGGCGGCGTTGGCGTCGATCACGCCGGCGGCCTTGTTGATCAGGGTCAGCGCATACTGGCCGATATTGCCGTAGCCGGAGAGAGTATTGTCCACGTTGGTGAGGATGGATCCGCCGCCGCTCGCGCCGACGATGGCCGAGCCGCCCACGCCATGTTGCGAGGGAACGCCGGGAACCAGATTGATCGAGCCGGCGCCGGTCAGCGTGACGCCGGCCGAATCAACGATCAGGTTTGTCTGACTGCCGGTCTGGCGCGCGCCGGCGACGTTGATCACCCCGCTGTTGACGATGGCGCCCTTCAGCGTCGCTTCGTATTGCCCCGTGGTGTAGCCGCCGGTGACGTCGACGGTTGCTTTGTTGACGAGGGGCGAGGCCGAACCGTCCAGAACGGTGTTGTTGGAGCCGATATCGAAGTGGCCCGTTCCGACGCTGCTCAGCGTCCCGCCCGAGATTGTCACTTGTTCCAGATAGACGAGCGCCCCGTTGGCGGCCAGGATCGTACCGCCTCCGGATTGATCGACGTTGGCCCCGCGGCGGATGTCGAGGAACAGGTGGGCGGCGGTCGCGGTGGACTCGATCAGGCCGTTATTTGTGATGGTCTGGTTCGAGATGAACAGAGAGGAGCCCACGCCGTTGGCGTCGATTACGCCCGCCGCGCCGTTGGTGATCGGCGCGCCGATGAACCCGCCGCCGGCGATGGTGTTGTCGACATTGTTCAGGGCGCCGACGACCTGGCCGATGGAGCTGCTATAGCCGCCATTGAGGATGAGTTGCCCGCCGCCGTCGAGCGTGGTGGCCGTGGCGGCCTGAACAAGGAGCTCGCCGTTGCTGAGCTCGATCGTCCCCGTGTTGGTGAAGGTTCCCTGGCCCAGAACCAGAACGGAGTGGCCGCCCGTCGACTCTATCAGGCCGGCGTTGACGCCGATCGAAGATCCGCTCTGAGGGAGAATCTGAAAATTGTCGTAATAGCCGATCACCAGAGAGGCGTTGGCGGCGACCTGGAGCGTGCTGATCTGCTCGAGGATGCGCGGGCTTTCCGTCACCGTGTAGGGCGCGCCCCCCAGAACGCCGAGCGTGACGTCGTCCATCTTGCCCGGAACGACCCCGCCGCTCCAGTTCGTCCCGGTGTTGAAATCGCCGTTGACGGGGTTCAGCCAGTGGATGGCGGCCATGATTATGTCTCCTCGGAAATCAAATCGGGCAAATCCGCAGTGGCGATCGCCAAGCGCATGGAGGTCTCTGGGCCCGGGTCCACCAGGCGTGCTCGGAACGCCGAAAGTGATCACGCCGATGGACCAGGCGCAGGCTCGCCTCCGACAAGGGTGTCATCGCCGATTGTGGTCACGCCGACGTCGGCGACGCATCCTTCAGTTGAAGGATGCGACCAAGAAAATAACGTGAGGCGGACGCGATCGCTCGCGACGGCTCATGGCCGGCGTCGCCGCTCGGCAGCCGCCGCTGGGCTTTGCCGGACGCGCCTCAGCCGCGCCCGCCGGCCGCCAGGCGCGCCATCAGGCGACAGAGTTCGCTCTGGTCGCCGGCGCCGGTTTTTGCAAAGGCGCTGGCGAGTTGGGTGCGCACGGTTGCTATGCCGACGCCCGTCGCATCGGCGATCTGTCGCGGCTTGGCGCCGCGCAACAGCAGACGCGTCACCCGGGCCTCCGCGTCGGACAAGGCGAAGAGGTCGCGCATCTGGGCTTCGGACACCTCGATGACGGACGCCAGTTCGATCACGCTGACGAGCACCGATGGCCCGTCGCCGAAGATCAACCAGTCCGCAGGCTGAAGCGGCGCCACGGTGATCGACAACGGCAAGTCGCCATCCGTGGTCGGCGTCGCCATCGATCCGCCGCGGCGGATCGCGGGGTCTGGTGAGCCCGCGGTCAGGATCAGCCCTTCGAGCATCCTGGACGCGTTGGCCGCCGCTCCCACCAGCCGCCCCCCGACGATCGCCAGGCCGCGACGCTGGTCGACGATCCGGCGCCCCGCGCGGTTCATGTGGTCTAGCCTGCCGGTGCGGTCGAGGATGAACAAGGCGTGCGCCGACTGATCGAGCGCGGCCAGGGCCGCGTCGCCGAGGCCCCGCCCGATGGTAAACACGCGGCTCAGTTTGAACGCGCGGATCAGGTGCGGATGAATTGCCGCGGCCAACGCGCGATCCCGCTCGCTGAATGGACCACGAGACTCAGGGCGGTTGATGTTGACCGTGGCGGTTTCCACACCCTGGCGGTCCAGGTTGATCATCAGCACGCTGTGAACGTCCTGCGGCCGCATGAAATCGTTGTAGTATTCCGTCTTGATTATCTCGTCCTTGGCCAGCCAGTCGCCATCGGTTTCGATCCGGGGCGTCCAGCGGGAGAGGTGCCCGCCCGGGTCGACAAGGTTGGAAAACGGATTTAGCCGGGCGTAATAATCGAGGTATCGCCCCGGCATGATCGGGTCGATGCGCGCAATGACACCTGATCCGCTCCCATCTTCCACGCTCAGCTGCGACAGCCACGCGCTGTTGCCGCCAAGGGCGTCGGCCATTCGCTCGAGCGCCTCGGACCACAGACCCGGGTCCGCGACCGCGCCATAGATCAAGTCGAGCAATCGATCATGGCCATCCACAGGCTTGCGGCTCCTTGTCGGCGAGGTTCGGCGCTATTCGACATTGACACCGGCGGCGGCCCGCTTCCTTGAGCCGGCGCGGGACGTCGGTCCGAAGGATCAGCGTCAACGCGATAGGTCCTTGCTCAACGCGCGAGCGAATGATCCGGCGCGGACCCGGCCGGTAAAATAACCGCTGACCCGTCGCGGCCGTTTACCTCCGGGTCCAGGCGGAGGAACTTTCGGATCGATGGGCAGGAACACGACCACGATGCAGGTCAGGGCCGGCGAACGGCCATGGCCGGATATCTGGAGAGACAGATCGGCCAGCCGCTCAGGGGGCGCGTTGTCGGGCGACGGTGACCCGTCCCAGGGACTGGTCGATGCGGCGGCGGGTGATTTCGTAGCATTCGCAAGACCGCTGCCGCAGCGCCTCGCGGTCGAGAATCTCGACCTTTCCCCGCATAACCCGAATGATCGCATGGTGCTGCAGCCCGGCGGCGGCGGCGGCGACGCTGGTTCGCTGCACCCCCAGCATGGCGGCGATGAATTCCTGGCGCAGGGGAAGTCTGTTTTCGGCGACGTAGTCGGCGCAGGTCAGCAGCCAGCGGCACAGCCGGGCTTCCACCTTGTGGCGTGCATTGCACGCGGAACACTGGGCCATGAACCCCCACACGGTGCGAATATGGCGATGAATTACGGTGGCCAGGGAGATGCTCTGGCTGTACGCGCCGCGCAGCGCGCGCGCGCTCATCACCGCGCCCTCGCCAGGAATCTGGATGATGTCGCGGGTATATGAGCGGCACGGTTCCTGCGCCGCCATCAGGCCAAAGCCGGTTTCATTGCCCATGGTGCAACATTCCACCTGTGAGCCGTCATGCAGCACATTGAGCATCGAGACCACGCCTTGGAATGGAAAATGGATCTCGGCGATTTCCTCATCCGCGTCGATGAGAATTTTTCCGGTGGGCAGGTCCACCAGTTTGAGGTGCGGTTCGATCAGGGAGAAATCAGAAGGGCTCAATCCGGCCAGCAGTCCGTTTTGAGACGTCGCCATTCATCCCCCTCGGACGGGCCGTTCGAGAACGCCGGCAACCGATCCAAAAGCTGGTGCCTATACCCTCACCACGCCATGGTATGCCGGATACCCGACATTGCTGTTAGGCAAAAATATTCCGACCACGGCCGTTGGGGCGTAGAGCCAGCGAATTGGTCGCAATCACGGCAGAACCGTAATGGGCGCGCCTTGCGGGCCAGCGCATGTCACCGACCGCCGGGCCGGCCGGATCATGGAAGTCTGAACCGCCGCGTCAGATCAGCGGCAAGCATCATGCTGGCCACCAGCAAATGCGTGGCTCAGACCGCCTCCGACAGGTCCGCCTGAATGTCGCCGTCCGCCCGAACTTGCACGATCCGGACCTCCGTGCCGGGATGGGCGTCGACCACGGCCACACGGGCGCCGAGCTGCGAGGCCAGGGCGGCGACGATGCTGCTGCCGAGGCCCGACTTCACGGCTCCCGGCCCGATGGGCATGCCCACCCCGTCGTCGCCGACGCTCAGAGTCCAGCCCGAGGCGGCGCGGCGATAGCCCACCCTGATCCGCCCGGGCCGCCCGCCCGGAAAGGCGTGCTTGAGCGCATTGATCACCAATTCGGTGACGATGAGCCCCAGGCTGACCGACACCTCGGCATCGGCGGAGGCATCCTCGGCGTCGACCGCCAACGAAATCTGCTCGCGGTCGGCGATCATCGAGGCGGCGATACTGCCGCAGAGTTCCGTCAGATAGGGGGCCAGTCTGACTTCGCCGACGGTGCTGACCGCAAGCTGCTTCTGAAGCGTAGCGACCGACATGACACGGTTGTGGGCGTCGTAGAGGTGGCGGCGCGTCTCGTCGGAATTGACCCGCCGGGCGGTGAGCATCAGCACGCTGGCGATGATCTGCAGGCTGTTGGCGATTCGGTGCTGCAGTTCCTGCATCAGAATGGCCTTGTCGCGCAGCAGGTCGTCCATCACCTTATCCGCCAGGCGCGCTTCGGTGACGTCGGTGATGGTGAGCAGCACGCGACTGTCGGCGCCGGCGCCGTAACTGAGCTTCTGAGCATTGAGGACCAGCCGGCGATCGGCCCGGCCCGGCCTGACGAGATCCATCTCATAGGCCGGAATGTCGGCGTTGCCGGTCGCGGTGGCCCTCAGCAACGACGCCAGTTGCGGGGCGCTCCATGGACCTCGGGTGAACGGCTCCCCCAGGCGCGCGTCGGGAAAGGCGGGATCGTCCTCGAAGGCGCGCCGGTAGGAGGTGCTGGCCGCCATCATCCGCAGCTCGCCATCCAGGAGCAGGACGGGGGCGTTGGAGGACAATACCAGGGCTTCCGCCAGATTTTGGATGACCTCGGCAGCGGCCCGCGCGGGGATCGTCATCGCCTTACTTTCAGCCGACCGGAGAACAGCGAAATGCCGTTCCATTCCAGTGGCGACACAGGTCCGACGCCGCAGTCGTGGCCTCGCTCGCCGACGTGGATCTGTTCGTAGCATCAACCGGGGAAATTCGAGCCGAAATAATTCCGCGGCGACTCCGCCGACCGACCGCCCCGCGACGGCGCGGAGCGTTTCAAGGAAGTGGACGCTCGCCGATCGATCTGATCCTCGGGGACAAGACGAAGGCACCGGTCTTGGCCGCCTCCTCCCTGCAACGCGCAGGCGCCCCCGGGCCCGGCCCCGGCGAGCGCCGGGCCGGCCCGGTTTACCGGTGTTCGCCGGTGCTAGGGTTGCGGCGGCGAGGTGGCGAACGCGTGCCACGCGCCGTCCTTGTCGTACCAGCCATTGTCATCGGTCGGGTCCGGCAACTCACGCCATTGCGCATCGTGATCGTGCTGCGCCCACCAGCTCTCGTCCCGATAGATGACATGAACATCCGCGGGGTAGCTGGTCACATGTTCCTTCACCTTCCAGCATTCGTTCCACTGGTTGCAGACGACATAGGACTTAGTCGCCGCCGTCGCCGAGCTGGAAATCGCCGCCGCTCCTGCCGTTGCCGCAAGGACAACCATCGCCGATTTGAATAAATTCTTCATATTATGACTTTCTTTGGATTTATCGTTCGCCAACGGACAACCTGCCAGGTCGGACATGGTTCCAAGGGAGACCATCCGCCTGCGAGGTCACTTCAGAATTCGGCCTGGCGACACCGCCGCTCACCGCTAGCCGGCGCCGGTGGCGAAATCCGCGCCAAATTCATGGGATCCAGGCGGGTCATTCCCCCCCAAGCGGCGGGACAGGCCCGATGGGACGCGCCGATTTGGCCGCGCGCTAATGGCCGGCCGCGGCCAGCTCGAGCTCATGGACCAGGCGCGCGACCACCCGGTCGGAAATCATCGGCTTGGGGCAGACCGGCGGATCGCCCCACCGCTCGAGGACTTCATCCGGTATCGGCGA
The DNA here is from genome assembly GCA_963828365.1 of uncultured Alphaproteobacteria bacterium. Taxonomy (GTDB): domain Bacteria; phylum Pseudomonadota; class Alphaproteobacteria; order Caulobacterales; family Caulobacteraceae; genus Acaudatibacter. Next base: position 45,708 of record CAWHEE010000031.1, read on the forward strand.
GGCGGTGTGAAAGACGATCACCACCCGCTTCTCGAACAGCCTGTGCGCCAGCTCGGTCACCGCGTCGTCGGCCAGCCGCACGTCGAGAATCGCCGCATGCAGATCGCGGGGCAGACCGTTTTCGATGGCGTCGAGCAGGCTGGCGAACGGTCCGACCACCACCCCTTCGGCCGCCTCCACGGCCCATTTCAGGTCCATGGCCGTGAACGGCTCGTCTTCGGCGATCAAGACGCATCTCGCTTTGAGCATAATAAAAACAATCGGTTGGCCGGCGCCCTCGCCAAGGCCCAATCCACCCGGGCGTGTTTGGTTCCGCCGATCGATAGTCCACGGATGCACTTTAAGAAAATCGGCAAGTTTTATCGCCGTTAGCGAGACGCTATATTCAGGATAATCGCAATTTAACCCAGTATTTCAAATTAAACGTGGAGAGGAGCGCAATCGGCGGGTGGACCCGCGCGCCGGCCAGGCGAGCCCCGGCGGGACGTGGGATGGATCACGGGCCGGCAGCCGGCGCCAAGGAAAGTTCCGGCGCCGTCGTGGCCGCGTCGAAGCTCGACAGAGTGACGCCCACGAGGCGCACGCCTTTGACCGGCGGAAACACCGAACGGATCAGGGCGAGGGCCGCCATGTGCAGGCGGGCCCGGCCATCGATCGGGACAGCGAACGTCTGGCTGCGGGTCGACTGCTGGAAGTCGGCCCATTTGATCTTCACGGTGACGGTCCGCCCGCGCCGGGCGGTCTTCTCGCACCAGGACCAGACGTCGTCGGCCATGGCCAGCACCCCGGCCTCGATCGCGGCGGGGTCGGTGAGGTCCTCGCTGAAGGTGGTCTCCGAGCCGGAAGATTTGCGTTCACGTCCCGGGTCGACGGCGCGGTGATCCTCGCCCCGGGCGATGGCATGGTACCAGCCGCCCGCCTTGCCGAAGCGCGCCGTCAGCGCCTCCAGCGACCAGGTCCTGAGATCGGCCCCGGTGTGGATGCCGGCGGCATGCATCCGGGCGGCGGTGGCCGGCCCGACGCCATGAAATTTCGCCACCGGCAGGGCGGCGACGAAGGCCTCGCCCTGGTCCGGAACGATGGCGAACTGGCCGTCGGGCTTGCGCTGACCCGAGGCCAGTTTGGCCAGGAACTTGTTGTACGACACTCCGGCCGAGGCGGTCAGCCCGGTCACCCGCAGGATTTCGGCTCGAATCGCCTTGGCTGTCGCCCAGGCGGTCGGCAGGCCGACGCTATTGGCGGTGACGTCCAGATAGGCCTCGTCGAGGGACAGCGGCTCGATCAGCTCGGTGAATTCCGCGAAGACCGCGTGCACCTGTCGGGACACCGCCCGATAGACGTCGAACCGCGGCGGCACGAAGATCAGGTCCGGGCAGCGGCGCAGGGCCGTCACCGACGGCAGGGCCGAGCGCACGCCGAAGCGGCGCGCCTCGTAACTGGCCGCGGCGACCACCCCGCGGCGCGCCCCGTGGCCGACGGCCACCGGCTTGCCGCGAAGCGCCGGATCATCCCGCTGCTCGACCGACGCGTAGAAGGCGTCCATGTCGACGTGGATGATCTTACGAACCGTTTCGCCCATGCACCGCATTTAGCACGGCGCGAACATAGGGAGAACCGCCACCCGGTGGCCGGTCGCGGCGCGGGGAGTCAGGATTGCAGCGGCTCGAACGTGCCCGGAGCGGTGATCACCAGGGTCAGCCCGCTGTCGACCCAGTCGCGTTCGACCCGGCCGCGCAATTGTCGTTCGATCATCCCGGCGATCATCGCGGTCCCGAAGCCCTTGCTGGGCGCGGCGGGAAATGCCGGTCCGCCGACCTCCCGCCAACGCAGCTCGAAGCCGCCGTAGGCGGGACCGCCGCGCCAGCGTACATCCACCTTGCCGGCGGGAACCGACAGCGCCCCGTGGACCCTGGCATTGTCGATGAGTTCATGGAGGACCAGGGAAATCGGCTGAACGGCGATGGCGGCGATCATCAGATCCGGACCGCTCAGGGTAAACCGGTCGGCGATGGAGCGATCCAATTGCGCCCGGATGATCTGTTCGAGGCCGACCTCCCGCCAGCCGCGCTCGGCGAGTAGCGAGTGCGCCCGGGCCAGGACCTGCACGCGCTCCTGGATGGCGTTGGCGTATCGCGCCGGTTCGTCGGATCGGCTGAGGCGGACGATGCCGCCCACGACGGCGAGCACGTTCCTGGCCCGATGATCGATTTCCTTGAGCAGGCGGTGTTCGGACGCCTCGAGGCTCTGAATCTTGCGCAGTTCCGTTATGTCGACCTGGGAACCGAAGACGTAGAGCAGCCGGCCATCGTCGTCGTGCACCGGACTGAGCCAGAGCTGATTCCAGAACGCCGATCCATCCTTGCGATAATTCAGGATTTCGATGTCGATCTCGCGCTGGTCGCGAAGGGCGGCGCCGATCGCGGCGATCACGGCCGGCGAGGTGCCCTCGCCCTGCAGGAACCGGCAATTGCGGCCGATCACCTCGTCGGCGGAGTAGCCGGTCAGGTCGAGGAAGGCGCGGTTGGCCAGCACGATCGGGGTGTCGGGCTGGCGCGGATCGCAGACCACCATCGGCATGCGGGTGCGCTCCACGGCGATGGCCGCGAGCGCGTTGCGGTCGGCCAGTCCCTGGGCGGACGCGGCCGCCGGCCGATCGCCGCGCAGTGAGGGGGACGGTCTGGCAGGATCCATGAGCGAGCGACTCCCGGGATTCGCTCATTGCAACGCGGCGAGCGGGCCGCCGGTTCGCTGGGGCGCGGCATTCCGAAGCTCGATCCAGGCCGGCGCGTGATCGCTGGCGCCGGCTTCGCCCCTGACGGCGCGGTCGACGCCGCCGGCGGCCAGCCGGAGTGCGAGATCGGGACTGAGCAACAGGTGGTCGAGCCGCATGCCCTTGTCATTGGGCCAGCGGTGGCGGAGATACCCCCAGAAGGTCCAGAGCGGCCCCTCTGGCTGCAGGCTTCGCAACGCGTCGGTCCAGCCGAGATCGACCAGCCGCCGCCACGCCGCCCGGGTCCGCGGCTGCAACAGGGCGTTGGCCTGTTCGTGATGGCCTGGCCAGATGTCCGCCTCGGTGGCCACGACGTTGAAATCACCGGCCAGCACCACCGGAACGCTCGCCGCCAGCAAGGTCGCGGCATGGTCGGTCAGTCGCTCGAACCAGGCGAGCTTGTAGTCGAACTTGGGTCCGGGCTGGGGATTGCCGTTGGGCAGGTAGATCGAGGCGATCAGCACGCCGTCGACGGCGGCCTCGATGTAGCGGGCCTGCGGGTCGCCGGCATCGCCCGGCAGCGAGCGCCGGGTGAGCACCGGCCGGGCGCCACGCGCCAGGATCGCCACGCCGTTCCAGCGGCGCTCGCCGCGCCAGACCGCGCCATAGCCGGCCGCCTCGAGCGCCTTCGCCGGGAAGCCGCTCTCCTCGGCCTTCAGTTCCTGCAGACAGACCACGTCGGGCCGCGCCGCGGCCAGCCAGGCGAGGAGGTTCGGCAGGCGTTTGTTGATGTCGTTGACGTTGAACGTGGCGATCTTCACGAGCGGGCGCGGATCATTCGGCGCGGCTCGCCTCAGACCTTGCCGAGCCGCTCAATGGCGTCGGCCAGCGGCCGCTCGGCGTCGGCGTAATCGGACCAGGCGGCCAACTTGTCGACCAGCGCTGGAACCGTCCGGATCGTGTAGCGGGCCGGATCGAGCCCCTTGCGCACCTGCGTCCACTGCAGGGGCATGGACACCGGCGCGCCCGGCCGGCCACGCGGCGACAGCGGCGCGACGGCCGTGGCCATGCGGTCGTTGCGCAGATAGTCGAGGAAGATGCGCCCGGTCCGTTGCGCCTTGGCCATGGTGATCAGGAACCGGTCGGGCGCATCGGCCGCCATGGCCTTGCAGACATTCATCGCGAAGCTCTTGGCCGCCGGCCAGTCGATCCCCTCGGCCAGCAGCGGGGTCACCACGTGCAGTCCCTTGCCGCCGGTGGTCTTGCAGAATCCCACCAGCCCGAGCGCGTCGAGCCGGTCGCGGACCTCGCGGGCGGCGGTGACCACCGCGTCGAACGCCACGTCCGGGGCCGGATCGAGGTCGAACACCAGGCGACCGGGCTGCTCCGGCTTGAACGGCTCGCAGTTCCAGGGGTGCAGTTCCAGCGCCCCGACCTGGGCGGCGGCGATCAGCGCCTCGACGCGATCGAATTGCAGATAGGGCTTGCGATCGCCCCACACGGTCACCTGGTCGATCAGGCTGGACTGACCCTTGCCGGTATGGCGCTGGAAGAACCTCTCTTCGCCGGTGATGCCGTCGGGAAAGCGGATGATCGAGCAGGGCCGGCCGCGGATGTGCCGGATCATCCACTCGCCGACCGCCTCGTAATAATGCGCCAGGTCGAGCTTGGTCACCGGGCGGCCGTCGGCGGCATCCGGCCACATCGCCTTGTCGGCGTGGGACAGGGTGACATCCATGACCACCGCCGAGCCGCCGGCCCGCACCGTGGCCGGGCGGACCGCCGGCCCGGCCGCCGCCGGGGCCGGCGCCTTCAGCCGCGTGGCGGCCGGCGCGGGCTCGACCGTTCCGACATCTCGCGCCGGCTTGTCCTCGCGCAGGGCCTTGAAGGCCGCCTGCCGCAACAGGCCGTCGGCGGTGAAGCCTTCATATTCGATTTCGGCCACCAGTTCGGGGCGCACCCAGTGCACCTCGCCGGTCTTGCGGGGCGAACCCTTGCCGCTGAACGGGCTCTTATCCGTCTCCAGCGCCTGCAGCCTCGGCAGCAGGCGAGCGACCTTGTCGCGGCTAAATCCGGTGCCGACCCGGCCGACCTGCACCAGCCCGCCGTCCCGGTTGACGCCGGCGATCAGCGAGCGGAAGGCGCCCTTGGTGGTGGTATAGCCGCCGATCACCACCTCGTGACCGGCGCGGCATTTGGACTTGGTCCACGAGTTCGGCCCGGCCGGACTGATAGGGCGCGTCCAGCCGCTTGGAGACGATGCCTTCCAGGTGCATGCGACAGGCCGACAGCAGCACCGCGTCGCCGCCGGTGACGAAATGGTCGACAAAGCGGATATCGGCCGGCGCGTCGGCCAGGGCGCTGCGCAGGCGCGCCTTCCGTTCGGACAGCGGGAAGCGGACGCAGATCCTCCAGTCCATCGAACAATTGGTCGAACACGAAGAACACCAGCTCGCCGGTGCGTCCGTCGGCGACGGCCGCCTGCAAGGCGGCGAAATCCGGCGCGCCGCTCGCGTCCAGAGCGCGACCACCTCGCCGTCGTAGACGCCCTGGCGCAGGCCGCGGCCCGCCTTGACGATTTCGGGATAGCGATCCGACCAGTCCAGTCCCTTGCGGGTCTTCAGGCTCGCCCGGCCATCCTGGACCCGCAGCTGCATGCGATAGCCGTCGAACTTGACCTCGTGGACCCACTCGGAGCCGACCGGCGGCTTGTCCACGGACCTGGTCAACTGCGGCTCGATGAATTCGGGCAGGGCGGCGGCGGTCCTGGCCGCCGGCGGCGGCTCGGCCGGCTCGCCCTGGCCGGCCGGCGCGGCATCGGCGCGGTTGCTCCGCCAGACCGCCCCGGGCGCGGCGCCGGCCAGGGTCATGAACGGAGTCGCCGCCGCCCCCTCGCCCGCGGCGATCTGCGCCATGGTTCTGTCCGAGGCGATCGAGTGGTCCCGATCGCTAGGGCCGCCGCGATTGCCCGCTACGGCGGCTTCGTCGCGATGCTTGATCAGGATCCAGCTGGCCCGGCCGCGCGCGTCGCGCCGGGTTCGCACCAGCACCCAGGAGCCGTGCATCCGCTGGCCTTCCATGACGAACTTCAGTTCGCCCTTGCCCAGGGCGCGGCCGATATTCTCGAAGCCGGGCTGCGGCGCCCAATATCCGCGATCCCACAGCATCACCGTGCCGCCGCCATACTGGCCCTCGGGGATGGTCCCCTCGAAATCGCCATAGTCCAGGGGGTGGTCCTCGACCTCCATGGCCAGGCGGCGATCGTTCGGGTCGAGCGACGGCCCCTTGGGCACCGCCCAGGATTTGAACGTCTCGTCGAATTCCAGCCGCAGGTCGAAATGCAGGTGGCTGGCGGCGTGCTTCTGGATGACGAAGCGCAGCGCCGACGAGGCCACGACCTTGTCGTTGCCCGACGGCTCGGCCGTCCGGGTGAAATCCCGCTTCTGCTTGTATGTGGCCAGCTTGGTCGCGGTCATGATCACTCCGGCTCGGATCACCAGCCTTAACGAACCGCGCGGATACACGATCCCGCGGGCGAGGCCCGGCCTCTCGCGAATTCAGTCTCTGCTCGGAGCGCCGATCACCGGTCCGCCGCCGACCCGGGCGGACAACAAGCGCGTCAACATCGCGCGGTCGAAAGGCTTTTCGTGACGCGGAACCTGTTTGTAGGCATCCGGCACGGCCGGGCAGTCGTAGCCGGTCACGAACAGGAACGGCACCCCGTTCGCCAGCAGCCGGTCGGCGACGGGGAAGACCTGCCCCCCGCCGAGGTTAATGTCGAGAACCGCGCCGTCCAGAGGGAGATGCTGGCGGTCGATCAGGTCAAGCGCGTCGGCCACCGATCCGGCCGGCCCGATCACTTCCACTCCGAGATCCGCGAGCCAATCGGCCAGGTCGGCGGCGACCACATATTCGTCCTCGACGACCAGCAGACGGCGGCCCTCCAGGACGTCACGAGCCGGATCAGACATCGGCCGAATGCTCGCTTCGCAGAGGCACATCGATCAGGCAGCGAACGCCGTCGTCGGTGAACTCGAGCCGGGTCCTGGCCCGCAGCTGGTAGGGCAGGGCCCGTTCGATCAACTCGGTTCCATAGCCTCTCCGACGTGGGGTCCCGTCGCGAGCCGTCGGCACGCCCGTCTCCCGCCATTCCAGGGAGACTTCCGGGCCTTTCCCGTGGTTCCCGACAGCCCAGTTGACGGTCAGCCGTCCGTTCGGCCGAGCCAGAGCCCCATACTTGAACGCATTGGTGGCCAGTTCGTGGATACCCAACACGAAAGCCTGAGCCGACGCGGCCGGAAGGGCGACATGCGGCCCTCGCAACTCGACGCGGCCGGACTCCAAGGCTTCGCCGGCATAGGCGCCGAGCTCCAACTCGACGAGCGAGCGAAGGTCGAGATCGCGCTGACCTGGGCGCCCCAGCAGGCTCTGGACCCGGCCGATGGCGCGCAGCCTGCCCTCGAACTCCACGCCGAACTCCCGCAGGGAGGGACTTTTCCGCAGGGTCTGGCTGGCGATCGACTGGACGACGGCCAGCAGGTTGCGCGTCCGGTGTTGCAGTTCGGCCATCAGCATCTGCTGCCGGCCCTGCAGTCCGCGCAGGTCGTGGATGTCGGTCATCGTGCCGACCCAGTCGCTGTTCGGGTCCCCGGACTCGATCGGTCTGGCCCGGGTCTGGTGCCAACGATATTCGCCGTCGACGCGGCGCCACACACGGTGTTCGACATAATAGGCGCCACTCGTCGCCGAGTCGCGCCAGGCCGCCAGGGTCGCCTCGCGATCGTCGGGGTGGATCGCGTCGAGCCACCCGACGCCCAGGCTCGCATCGAACCCCAGACCGGTGAAATCGATCCATTGCGGGCTTGGCCAGGTGCGGTGGCCGTCGGACCGGGTGCGGAACACCAGCTGCGGAATGCTGGTCGCCAGGACACGGAAACGTTCTTCGTTCTCGCGAAGCCGCTGTTCGGCGGCGTGCTTTTCGGTGAGGTCGCGCGCGATCTTCACGAACCCGGCGCCGTTGCGCAGCGGCATCAGCAGACCCGACGCCCAGAAGCGCGAGCCGTCGTTGCGAACGTGCCACCGTTCGTCGAGCGCCCGCCCGTTCGCCACGGCCATGGATCTCTCGCGCTGCGGCTCGTCCCGCTGGCGGTCTTCCGGCGTGAACAGGACGTCGGCCGACAGTCCGACGATTGCCCGGCTCGAATAGCCGAACAGGCGTTCGGCGCCGATGTTCCAACTCGTCGTGGCGCCGGCCTCGTCGACGGTGAAGATCGCGAAATCCGTCGTGCTTTCGATGATCAGCCCGAACAGCTCGGAATCCGTGGGCGGACTGGCGCCGGTCGCTTTCACGGGCTCGTTCACCGGTTCATCCCCTTGCCGCCGCGGTCCGCTGGACCCGGGCGCAAGCCCGGGTCGCTGGGGTCCTTGTCAGTCGTTCTTGTGACTCTGGCGGCCCGCCTCGGCGTGTTGTTGCGAAGAACCGCCCCGCGTCTTTTCCGAGCCCGCGGAATCTTTCGAAACGTGATCGTTCTTGTGGCTCTGCTTGCCGGCTTCCGCGTGTTGTTGCGAGGTCCCGCCGCGGGTCGACCCGGACTTTGATTGATCGGCCATTACTCATACTCCATACAGGTGGCCACCTGGCCACTTTGAGCCAATCCGAGCCGCCGAAGCGGCGTTCCGGCTGGTGATCGAATTCACGAAAATGTGATTTGGCGTTCCGCGGTCGGCGATCTCGAAACGCGGTCCACACGCTTGGATGGACTGACGACGCGCCGGGGATCGAGTGGCGCCGTTCATGCGGTCACGTTGGAAACCTCCGACCGCTTGACCAGCTCGAGATGCGGGGCGACGCCGCCCGCGATGCGCCGAAAGGTGGCCAGCGCCTGCCCGACGACCTGGTCCATGTTGTAGTAGCGATAGGTCGCCAGCCGACCGACGAAATGCACGTCGCGCAGTTTTCTGGCGAGGGCTTCGTACCTCTTGTACAATTCCTGATTTTCCGCCCGTGGCACTGGATAGTAGGGCGCCCCGTGATCGGTCGGATACTCATAGGCGATGCTGGTCGACGCATGCTCCTGGCCGGTCAGATGCTTGAACTCGGTGATTCTGGTGAACGGTATCCATTCGGCGGGGAAATTCACCGTCCCCACCGGCTGGAACCATGGCCGATCAAGCGTCTCCCGGCGGAACTGAAGGCTTCTGTACGGGAGCTGACCATATCGATAGGAAAAATACTCGTCTATGCGTCCGGTATAAATCAGTCTGTCATAAGCCAATTCGCCGGAAACATCTTTGAACTCAGTCCCCAGCGCGATGTCTATGTTCTCGTGATCCAGCATTTTTTCAAACATCGCCGTATAGCCGGCGAGCGGCATATATTGATATTGATCGGTGAAATACCGGTCGTCGTCGTTGACGCGGGCGGGCACGCGCGCGGTCACCGACTTGTCGAGCATGGAGGGATCCAGGCCCCATTGCTTGCGGGTATAGCCGCGGAAGAAGGTTTCGTAGAGTTCCCGTCCGACCTGCGACACCACCGCGTCCTCGGCGGTGCACACCGGGCGCCCCGCTTCGGCGACACTGGCCAGATAGGCCGCCGCCTCCTCGTCGGTCGCCAGCCGCAGGCCGTAAAGCAGATTGAGCGTGGCGCGATTGATCGGCATCGGCACGAGTTGTTCGCCGACGTTGGCCAGGACCTTGTGCTCATAGGGCCGCCAGCGCGTGAACCGCGACAGATAGGCGAAGATGTCGGCCGAATTGGTGTGGAAGATGTGCGGCCCGTATTCGTGGATCAGCACCCCGGCCTCATCGCGGCGGTCGTAGGCGTTGCCAGCGACATGCGGCCGCTTGTCGATGATCAGCACGCGTTTGCCCAGACCGGCCGCGAGCCGTTCGGCCAGCACCGAGCCGGCGAATCCGGCCCCCACGATCAGGTAATCGTAGGTCGGCCGCCGCGCCCGCGCGACGGTCGGGGCGAGAGACCGATGGCGCCCTGTCGTGGCCGGCCCGCGCTCCATCGCCTTCCTGACCAGACGGAGCATGCCGGCACAGGCGTTCTCCCACGAAAGCCCCGCCAGGGCTTGGTCCGCCTCGTCCAGCCAGTCGCGGCCCAGTTGCATTGCCTGTTCGCAGGACGTCACGAATTCGCTCGGCGAGCGGGCGATCGACACGCCCGCCAGATCGCCATAGTGGCGCTCGACGTCGCGTATCGCCGTCGAGACCACCGGCCGGCCGCCGGCCAGATATTCCGGTGTCTTGGTCGGACTGATGAATCTGGTCGAATCGTTGATGGCGAACGGCATCAGCGCGACGTCCCATCCGCTCAGATAGGCGGGCAGATCCGCGTACGGCTTGATTCCGAGATAGAAGATATTGGACCGGCGCGGCAGCGACGACGGGTCGATCTTGACCACCGGGCCGACCAGCACCACGCTCCAATCGGGATGGGCGTCGGCGAGGCGAGCCACCAGATCCAGGTCCAGCCGCTCGTCGATTACCCCGAAATAGCCGAGGCGCGGGCGCGGCAGGCAGCCTTGGTCGCCCGGCTCCTCCAACCCCCGGCGCGCGGCCGCGAAGTGGGCGCGATCGACACTGGAGGGGAATGGATGGATGTTTTCATGTAGCCGACGCTTGGCCTCGAACAGACTGTATCCTCCGGTGAACACCACGTCCGCCACGGAAAACAGCTCGATCTCCAGGCTCTTGAGTTCAGGCGGCGCAAATTTAAAATTGGAAAGCTCGTCCATGCAATCGTATACTGTACACATTGCATTGACTGATCGAGAAAATGGCAGCATCATCGGAGTATAATACCATTTTACTGCAACTTCTTCGCCTGATGGGCTTATCGACCGAAGAAGCTGCTCCAGCAGGACGGTGCGATCAGCATCGTGCAGAGCAGGCGGCAGATGCGGCGTGACCACGCGAATGGCGCCGCCGTCCAACGCGCGATCGACCAGCTCCGCGCGGCCGGTAGCCGACAGCACCGGCTCTTCCCAGAACACGATATCAAAGGTCGCCGCCAATTGTTTCATGACGTGCTGCGGCCTCTGCAAAACAAACTCCCAGCGTAAATGAGAAAAGCAGATTAACCTCGGCTTATTTCCAGAGCCTGTATTATATCCGTGGATTGGAACAACAGCCCCTCCGCAACCATCAGACTCATTCCGAAACACCATCTTACTCTCCCAGGTAACAGCCCCGGAGGGGTCAACGAAAAGTGACACCTGCGGTTCCAAATCCGTCACGAATACAAATGTCTGATTCCCGACACGCCGCGATTACAATGACCCTGCAAGCAAATTCGGAACCGCGATCCGATGCTCGGAGTTCGGGTGGCGGGAGGATCCGCAATGGAGCTTTGGGGCGGCCACGAACCGACGATCAACCGGGTTGGCGAGGTGTACTTCGACCAATCCCTACTGAACGGCCACCAGCAACGACCGGGCGACATCGCCCTCTTCGCCTCTCTCGGGATCAAGGCGTTGCGTTACCCGGCCCTCTGGGAAGCGATTTCGCCCCGCGAACCGGGCGAGTCCGACTGGACCAACCTCGACACCCGCCTGGCGCAACTGCGTGACAGCGGCCTTCGGCCGATCGTCGGCCTGATCCACCATGGGGCCGGCCCGCGCTACGCGGGCCTGCTCACCGAGCGGTTCGCGCCCGGGCTGGCGTCGCACGCCGAAGCGGTGGCGCGGCGCTATCCATGGATCAGCGACTGGACCCCGGTGAACGAGCCTCTGACGACAGCGCGCTTCTCGGCGCAATATGGGCACTGGCACCCGCACGCCCGGCACGAGCCGACCTTCTGGCGGGCGCTGCTCAACCAGATCGACGCCACCCGCCTGGCCATGCGCGCGATCAGACGGATCAATCCGGCGTCTCGCCTCGTCCAGACCGAGGATCTGGGCCGCACCTGGTCGACTCCCGCGCTGCGCGATCAGGCGCGTTTCGACAACCAGCGACGATGGATGACCTGGGACCTGCTGTGCGGATGCGTCGGCGGAGATCATCCGCTGTGGGAGCGGCTGACCGAAATGGGGCTGGGCGATAGACTGAAGGCCATCCTGGACGACCCCTGCCCGCCCGATATCGTCGGAATAAATCACTACCTGACCAGCGACCGGTTTCTGGACGAACGGCTCGAACGCTACCCGGCGGCGCTGCACGGGGGCAACGACCGCCAGCGCTACGCGGACGTCGAGGCGGTCCGGGTGATGGTTCCGGGACCGGACCTGATCGGCGGAGCCCTGGAGGAGACGTGGGCCAGATATCGCATTCCACTGGCGATCACCGAGGTGCACAACGGCTGCACGCGGGAAGAGCAGATGCGCTGGATCGCCGAGGCCTGGATGGCGGCGAGGGTCTGCAATGCCAATGGGGCGACGGGTCGAGGCCGTCACGATCTGGGCCCTCCTGGGCTCGCACAACTGGCGAACCCTGCTGCGGTGGCTTGACGGCAGCTATGAGGTGGGAGCCTTCGACGTGCGCGCCGACCCGCCGAGGCCCACGGCCATCGCGCGGCTGATCGCCACGATCGCGCGGGACGGTGTCGCCGGCCATCCACTGTGTGGCGGCGAGGGATGGTGGCGACGCGACATACGCCTGCTGCATCCCCCGGCGGTGCGGCCGGCGGATGCCCAGGGTCGGCCGAGCGCGAGGCTGACGGTCCGCGCCTCCGCGCCGCCGGTGCTGATCACGGGCGCGTCCGGCACTCTGGGCCGGGCCTTCGCCGCGTCCTGCGAGCGGCGCGGTCTCGATTATGTGCTGACCGACCGCCGCCAGCTCTGCCTCGGCGACCCGGCGTCGATGCTCGCCCGCCTTCGGGACCGGCGTCCCTGGGCGGTCATCAACACCGCGGGCTTCGTGCGGGTCGACGAGGCCGAGGCCGATCCCGCCCCCTGCCTGGCCGCCAACGCCACCGGCGCGATCGAACTGGCGCGGATGTGCGTCGACCGGGGAATCCCGATCGTGTCCTTCTCGAGCGACCTGGTGTTCGACGGGTCCGCGGGCCGGCCTCTGGTCGAGAGCGACCCCACCTCGCCGATCTGCGTCTACGGTCGGAGCAAGGCGGCTCTGGAGCAAGGCCTCCAAGCCATGGGCTCGGGCACGCTGATCATCCGCACCGCCGCCTTCTTTTCCAGCCGCGACCCGTTCAATTTCGCCCATGAGGTGGTGCGGCGGCTGTCGAACGGCGACTCCATCGCGGCCGCCGAGGACCTCATCGTCTCGCCGACCCACGTTCCCGATCTGGTCGATGCCGTCCTCGATCTGCTGATCGACGGCGAGGCAGGCATCTGGCATGTCGCCAATGCCGGCGAGGCCAGTTGGGCCGGCTTCGCCGGCCAGATCGCCGACGCCTGCCGGCTTGATCGGCGCAAGGTGCGGCCCGTTCCCTGGCGGACGCTCGGCCTGCGGGCGCCCCGGCCGCGGTATGTCGCCCTCGGAACGCAGCGCACCGCCCTGCTGCCGCCCCTGGCCGAGAGCGTCGCTCTGTTCGCGCGTGAGATGGCGGAAGCCTGAAGCCCTCGCTTGCTTCGGGGCGGCATCCTTTGCCCCGGCCCGGGAATTCCCCGAGGCGAATCGTACCGGGCGAGGGCCGTGCTTCAGCCGGCCGTGGCGGCGCCCAGCGAGGCGTCGATACGCTGGCGCGTGACAGCGTAACATTCGCACGAGCGCAGACGCAGCCTCGCCCGGTCCAGAATCTCCACCTTGCCCCGCATGACCCTGATGATCCCCTGCTCCTGCAGATCCGCCACCGCGCTCGTCACGCTGGTCCGCTGGACCCCCAGCATCGCGGCGATGAATTCCTGGGTCAGCGGCAGGACATCGCCGTCGACATAGTCGGCGCAGGTCAGCAGCCATCGGCAGAGACGGGCGTCGACCTTGTGGCGCGCATTGCAGGCCGAGCATTGCGCCATGAAACCCCAGACGGTGCGGATGTGGCGATGGATCACGGCGGCCAGGGAAATGCTCTGGTTGTAGGCCTCCCGCAGGGCGCGCGCGCTCATGCGGGCGCCCTCCCCCGCGATCTGGATGACGTCACGGGTATAGGACCTGCACGGTTCCTGCGCCGCCATCAGGCCAAATCCGGTCTCGTTGCCCATGGTGCAGCATTCCACCTCGGACCCGTCGCGCAGGATATTGAGCATCGAGACCACGCCGCGAAATGGAAAATTGATCGTCTCGATCTCCTGGTCCGCGTCGGACAGTATCTCGCCGAGTGGCAAGTCGACCATCTCCAGGTGTGGCTCGATCAGGGAAAAATCGCCCGGGCTCAATCCGCCGAGCAGTCCGTTCCGGGAATACGTCATTCCGCTCCTGTAAGGAGCGGCAGCCCAAGGAATACTTTCGCCAGTCCCGCGGCGATCTTATCGCTTTAATTGCCGAGATGTTGTCGTATTTCCGACATAGACATTTCGCAAACGTCATCACTCCGCTGGACCGGGCTGACATTCGACGCGAGTGGTCTGCCGGGGTCGCGGACTGGTCATCGAGGTGCGTCGGTCGGGATCGCGCCCTCGAGGTCGGCGAGCGCCAGTTGTCCGTCCCACGTCTCGACGAGGATTTCGATTTTGGCGCCCGAGGCGGCCACCTCCCGGGCGCTTGCCCAAGCGGCCTCGAGCGCTTGCTCACGGCTTGGATACCAGCCGGCCGGGTCCAGGTTCCGGAAAACCTTCCAGCCGCCGCCAATGCGGAAAACACCATAACGTTCGGACGACATTGCTCCGCCTCCATCCGGACTACGAGCCCCGTTACCGTGGCGTATTCCAAGCAGCGCGTCTGTAGGCAATCCGACAATGGAACCGCCCACGGAAAAAATCCCTGATATTCAAAGAGTAAAAAATCTGGAACCCCGATTGGATGGTTCCTGTTTGGCAAGCCGGAACGCGATGGCCACGGCGTGATGCCACGAAATCTCGCCGAATTGCTGGCGCATTCCGAACTATCGCAACTTTTATTGGGTGGAACCATGCCGCAGCAAAAAGAGACAAACGACACCAACAGCAGGAAAACCGCTCAAGGGCCCGAAACCGAGGACAAGGCCTCGCCACCGGCGAAGGATGCGGCGGCGAAGGATGCGGCGGCGAAGGATGCGCCGGTAAAGGAGACGGGCGCGGCCGGGGCCGCCAGCGCGGTCGAGGCGCTGAAGGCCGACCACCGCAAGGTCGAGTCGCTGTTCGCGCAATACGAAAAGGCGGCGAGCGGCCAGAAGCGGGCCCTGATCGAACAGGTGTGCACGGAACTGACCATCCACGCCACTCTGGAGGAAGAGCTGTTCTATCCGGCCTGCCGCAAGGCGAGTTCCGACGAGGATCCGCTCGACGAAGCGCAGGTCGAACACGACAGCGCCAAGATCCTGATCGCCGAATTGCTGAGCGATCTGGAAGACGAGCAATACCGCGACGCCAAGGTCACCGTCCTGGCGGAGCAGATCAAACACCATGTCGCCGAAGAGGAAGCCCCCTCGACCGGCATCATGGCGAAGGGCCAGAGCGCCGGCGTCGACACCCCGGACCTGGCCCGGCGTCTGCAAGAGCGCAGACAGGCCCTGATGGGCCGCGCGGGCGGCCCCCCGCCGCCGCGCCTGGTGTCGCTGACCCACCTCAACCGACTTCTCGAAGGCCAACGCAAGGAGGATTCCATGGCCCGAACCCAAGGCTCCAACGACCGGGACGAGCGCGGTCGCTTCATGAGCGACGACGACGATCGCGGCTCGAACCGCAACTACGGATCTCGCTCCGGCGGCGGCCGGGAGCGTGACGATGACGACGACCGGCGCTATGCCAGCCGCGGTCGCGACGACGAGGACCGCCCCGGTTGGCGCGGTGATCCCGAGGGCCATTCCGAGGCCTCTCGCCGCGGTTGGGAGAACCGCGACGGCGGCCGCGCCAGCGCTTCGCGTGGCGACGACGACCGGCGCACCAGCCGGGGCCGCGACGACGACAACGACGGCCGCGGCTGGTACGGCGACTCGCGCGGTCATTCCGAGGCCTCGCGCCGCGGCTGGGACAACTCCGACCACGGTCCGAGCGGCTGGTATGGCGACTCGCGTGGCCACGCCGAGGCTTCCCGCCGCGGCTGGGACAATCCCGACCACGGGCGCAGCGGATGGTTCGGTGACAGCGAAGGTCACTCGGAGGCCTCGCGTCGCGGCTGGGAAGACCGTGGAGCCGGCAACGGCAACGGCAATGGCAATGGGGGCGGCGGCCGGGGCGGTTCGCGCGGCGAAGACGACCGCGACTATCGCTCGCGCGGCGCTTCCAACGACCGTGACCGCGACGACCGGGGACGGTTCACCAATGACGACGATCGCGACTACCGCTCCCGCGGGTCCTCGGGCGGCTCGAACGATCGCGACCGCGACGACCGCGGACGGTTCACCAGCGACGACGACCGTGACCGTTCCGGCGGCCGGGGCCGCGGCGGCTGGTTCGGCGACTCGCGCGGCCATTCCGAGGCCGCCCGCCGTGGACGCGACGACCGCTGATCGACGATGATCGACGCCGAGCGCGGCCGCCCCTCGGGCGGCCGCGCGACGCGTGAACCCCGCCGCGCCGCCTATTCCGTCTCGGCCGGCCGATCGACCACGATCACCCCCTCGGCCAGCCGCACGTCGGGAACCACCGCGCGGGTGAACGGCGCCCACCAGGTCGGGCCCTGCTCGGCCGGTTCGATTTCGAGCAGGTCGCCGGCCCCGAAATTGTGCACCGACCTGACCTTGCCGAGCACCGCGCCGGCCGGCGACACCGCCGCCAGTCCCACCAGGTCGGCCAGATAGAAGTCGTCCTCTCCGATCTCCGGCAGGACGTCGCGGTGAATGTACAGGCGCAGGCCGCGCAGGGCCTGCGCCTGTTCGCGCGTCGCCACCTCGCGGGCCCGTCCGACCACCGCCCCCTTGTCGATCCGGCCGGACAGCAGGGTCAGCGCCGGCTGGCCGGCCTCGTCGAGCAGCGGGCTGTAATCGAGCAGGCTGGCCGGCTCGGCGGTAAAGGCGGTCACCCGCACCTCGCCGCGCACGCCGAAGGCGCCGGCCACCTGAGCGACCAGCAGCAGGCGCGGCGCGGGCGAACCGGCGATCACTCCGGTTCGGCGGCCGCCCCGACAGCGGGTTCCGCGGCAGGCTCGCCGGCGGGTTCCGCGGAGGATTCGCCGGCGGGTTCCGCGGCCGCGACGGGCTGCTCGGCCGCCGGCTGCTCGCGCCTCGGCCGCGGCCTCCTCGACCGGGGCCGGGCCGGCCGAGGTTTCCTCGGCGACGACGGCCGCCGGCTCGGCGACCAGTTCGGCCTCAGGCGCGGCCTCTCGACTCGACTTCAGGCTCGACTTCGGGCTCGGGGGCGGGCTCTTCCGGCGGCGGCGCGTTGGCGAGAGCCTCGGCAAGGGCGGCGGCGCGTTCGGCGCGTTCGGTGGCGCGTTCCTTGGCCTTGGCGTGCGGCTCGCCTTTCTTGGGATTGGCGCCGGCTTCCCAGTGGGTCAGGCCCTGCGCGGCCAGCAGGCGCGCGACCCGTTCGCTGGGCTGGGCGCCCTTGCCGAGCCATTCGGTGATGCGTTCGCCCTTCAGCACCACGCGCATCGCGTCGTCCTTCTTGAGCAGCGGATTATAGGCTGCCGACCTTTTCGATGAACCGGCCGTCGCGCGGCGAATGGCTGTCGGCGACGACGACGGAATAATACGGGCGCTTCTTGGCGCCGCCGCGGGCGAGACGAATCTTGAGCATTGAAGGGAATGGACTTTCGGAGGTTTCAGGGTTGACGGGTCAGGGTTTCTTGAACGGGTTGAAGCTTGGCGGCGGGCCGCCGAGACCGGGCAGGCCGCCGCCCGGCTTCTGATCGCCGCGCGGCATGGCGCCGCCGCCGAGCGACTTGAGACGATCGAGGCCGCCGCCGGCGGGCATTCGCCGGCGCCCGGCAGGCCCCCGGGCAGGCCGCCCATCATCGCGCCCAGCTTGGCGAAGCCCCTGCCGCCGCCCTTGGCCATCATCTTGAAGGCGTCCTGCATCTGGCGATGCTGTTTGAGCAGGCGGTTGACCTCGGCCACCTCGACGCCGGCCCCGGCGGCGATGCGGCGCTTGCGCGAGGCCTGCAGCATGTCGGGCTTCTTGCGCTCCTGGCGGGTCATCGAGCCGATGATCGCCCGCTGGCGCCGGAAGGTGGCGTCGGTCATGCCGGATTCGGCGATCTGCTTCTTCATCTTCTGGACGCCGGGCAACATGCCGACCAGGCCCTCCATGCCGCCCATGCGCTCCATCTGCGCCAGCTGGTCGGCCATGTCGTCGAGGTCGAAGCGGCCCTTGGCCAGCTTCTCGGCCATGGTGCGGGCCTTGGCCTCGTCGAGCTCGGCGGCGGCGCGCTCGACCAGGGCGACCACGTCGCCGCGGCCCAGGATCCGCCCGGCCACCCGCTGGGCGTCGAACACGTCCAGGGCGTCGATCTTCTCGCCGGTGCCGAGGAACTTGATCGGCAGGCCGGTGACGGCGCGCATCGAAAGCGCCGCGCCGCCGCGCGCGTCGCCGTCGGCCCGGGTCAGCACCAGGCCGGTCAGCGGCAGGCGCTCGTGGAACGCCTTGGCGGTGCGCACCGCGTCCTGACCGGTCAGGCTGTCGGCGACCAGCAGGGTCTCGGTCGGCGCGGCGATGCGGGCGATCTCGGCCGCCTCGCTCATCATCGCCTCGTCCAGGGTCGTGCGCCCGGCGGTGTCGAGGATCAGCACGTCGAAGCCGCCGAGCCTGGCCGCCGACATCGCGCGGCGGGCGATGTCGGCCGGCGCCTGGCCGTGCAGGATCGGCAGGGTGTCGACGCCCGGCCTCCTTGCCGAGGATGGCCAGCTGCTCCATGGCCGCCGGGCGGCGCACGTCGAGCGAGGCCATGATCACCCGCTTGCGCTCGGTCCTGGAAAGCCGCAGGGCGAGCTTGGCCGACAAGGTGGTCTTGCCCGAGCCCTGCAGGCCGGCGACCAGGATCACGGTCGGCGGATTGAGCGCCAGGCGCAGGGGCTGCGGCCTCTTCGCCGCCCAGCATGTCGACCAGGCCGTCGTGGACGATCTTGATCACCTGGTCGGCCGGCTTGACCGAGCGGATCACCGCTTCGCCGAGCGCCTGCTGGCGGGCCTTGTCGATGAAGTCGCGCACCACCGGCAGGGCGACGTCGGCCTCGAGCAGGGCGACGCGCACCTCGCGCATCGCCGCGTCGATGTCCTTCTCGGACAGCACGCCGCGGCCGGAAAGCCGGTCGAAGACGCCGGAAAGCCGATCGCTCAGACCTTCAAACATTCAGACCTTGCAACCTTTTCCGCCTGCGTCCGACCATCGGAACACCTACCCACAACGACCAAAGCCCCCGTGCGCGATCACGCGGACGGGGGTCCCCGCCGCCCTCGTCCCGGCTTGGCCGGGGGTCGTGACGGTGGAGGCGCGATGCTGACATTGCGCGCAAGGCATGGCTTATGGCCCGGATGGGTGGCGACGGTCAAGATCGGGCCTCGCGAAGGCCGGGGCGGGCGTGGCTTTGCCTGCTGGGCCGGCGGAGCGGAGAGGAAGGGTTCACCACAAAGGCACGAAGTACACGAAGAAATGCGAAGGCGACCGAGGGTTGGCCCTGCCGAAGGCGCAAATCACCCTCGACATGAGGTCGACGGCTTCGCCGTCATTAGGGCTCGGCGCACCTTCGTGTCCTTCGTGCCTTTGTGGTGAACTCTTTCTTCCCGCCACCCCAACGCCGGCGCCGAGTGATCCACGCGTGGCGGGTCGCGCTATCAATCCGCGGGGCCAAGCCCGACCGGAGACACGCCATGGAACGCAGGCTGTTGCAGATGGCCATGATCCTGGCCGGGGCGGTCCCGGTCGCCGGCGGGCTGCTGGGCGCGGTCGAGGGCGCGCGGGCGTTCGGGGCATGGCCGGGCGCGGCGGCGGACAGCCACATGCGCTATCTGTCGGGACTGCTGCTGGCTTTGGGCCTGGTCTACTGGACCTGCGTGCCCGGGGTCGAGCGTCGGGGCGGCGTCGTCCGGGTCCTGACCGTGCTGGTCGTCGCCGGCGGCCTGGCCCGGCTGGCGGGCGCCCTTTTCGTCGCCGACCCTGGCTCGATACGCTGGACCCTGGCCATGGAACTGGGCGTCGCCCCGGCGCTTTGGCTGTGGCAGGCGCGCATCGCCGGGCGCATGGACGCCCCGAAGGCGCGCGGCTAAAGGGAGTCATGGCGATCGGCGTGTTTGATTCCGGCGTCGGCGGCCTGAGCGTCCACCACGCCCTGGTCCGCCGCCTGCCCGCCGCCGACTTCATCTACCTGGCCGACCAGGCCAACACCCCCTACGGCGGGCCGGCCCGGCGAGGAGATCGTCGACCTGACCCGCGCCGGCTGCGAGCGGCTGTTCGAGCGAGGGCGCGACCTGGTCGTCCTGGCCTGCAACACCGCCGCCGCCATCGCCCTGCGCCGCCTGCAGCAGACCTGGCTGCCCGGCTACCGCCGCGCGCTGGGCCGGCCGGTCAACGTGCTGGGCATCATCGTGCCGACCATCGAGGCGGCCACCGGCCTGCCCTGGGAGCACGAGGCCGAGCGGCGCGGCGACAAGGTCGAGCAGCTGGACGTGCTGGGCATCTTCTCGACCCCGGCCACCGCCGCCAGCCGGGTCTACGAGATCGAGATCGACAAGCGCCGCCAGGACGTGGCGGTGTTCTCCGAGCCCTGCCCCGACCTGGCGCGCGATGATCGAGGCCGGCGCGCCGGACGGCGCAGCTGGCGCGCCGCGATCGCCGGCCACGTCGCGGCCCTGACCCGCCGCATCGGCCGCCCGCCCGACCGCGCCATCCTCGGCTGCACCCACTATGAGATCATCGCCGACCTGTTCCGCGCCGCCCTGCCGCCCGGCACGCCGCTGATCCACCAGCCCCACGCCACCGCCGACGGCGATCGAGACGCTATCTCGACCCGCCACCCGGAATACGACCCCGGCTCCGCCGGCGCCCGCCGGTTCCTGACCACCGGCCGCGCCGGGACGCAGAACGGCCTGGTGTCACGACTTCTGGGGCGCCCCGCTGGCGTTCGACGCGGCGTGAGGGGGGCGGGAGTGCAGGGTTAGGTAATTGAGCTTGGTCTAAATCTTATGCTGACGAGAGTTCTGACGAAGTAGCGTTTTGCCGAGCACGGCGGAATGTAATTTGTCGCGGGCCTTGGCGACGCGCGCTTTGTCCCCTGGCGTTTCGCGGTCCAGTGACTATGGTCTCGCACCGCGGTCAGAGAGGGAGTTAAGTTAAGTGGAAGCCGGTATTCACGAAAAAAAAATTGAAGGTGC
The DNA here is from genome assembly GCA_963828365.1 of uncultured Alphaproteobacteria bacterium. Taxonomy (GTDB): domain Bacteria; phylum Pseudomonadota; class Alphaproteobacteria; order Caulobacterales; family Caulobacteraceae; genus Acaudatibacter. The sequence goes on from CAWHEE010000031.1 coordinate 66,705, forward strand.
TCCTCAATTCGTAAGTTATTTTGCGCCCCTCATAGAGATTTTGCGAGATCTCGGTGGTCAAGCCCGGCCGCGTCAGATCTATGATGAAATCATAAAACGGTATAGTGTACCAGATGATTTCCTGAAACAGACAAACACTAACGGCCGGCCGAAATTTGAAAACCGGGTAGCATGGGCTCGTTTTTATTTGGCGAAAGTAGGTCTGATGAGTTCCCCCAAACGCGGCGTATGGGGTCTGACTGAGCAGGGATTAAGAGCAAATATCACTGCGGCTGCCGCTGCCGAGTTGTTTCGTGATGCAAACGCTACGTTCAAGGAAGACGAGGATCAAGAGCCGCCACCTACCGACGACAGTTCCCCCAAAGTGGTGAGCTATTGGTTTGTTGGCGCCATGTGGGACGAGGGTGATCAAACAGAACGATTCCCTGCGTGATGGTGTCTGGCAGAACGGCTACGAAGACAAATTTTCCGAACTTGTGCGACAGATGGAGCCCGGCGATCGGATTGCGATCAAATCTGCATTTGTACGCAAGTTCGGTTTGCCATTTGAAAACTTCGTTCGTCCGGTGAGTGCCATGAGGATCAAGGCGATCGGCACGGTTACAGCGAATTGTCGTGATGGATTGACCGTCGAAGTAAATTGGCGAGAGCTTGATCCTCCCAGGGAATGGTACTTATACACATACCGCACTACAGTGGTCCGCGCCCGTTACGAAGATGACGATATGGCCCGCCAGTTAGTTGCATTTACCTTCGAAGGTGCTGATCAGGACTATGCGCAATTTCTTTCCCATCCCCATTGGGCTGACCAATTCGCTAAGGTTGTAGAGCCCTTGAGCGAGATCGAAGCTGCCGAGGTCGTCGACTTCGATTTTGAGGGCGATTTAGATACCTGTGGGATCGACGACATCATAGCAGAGGGGGGATTTCTATCGACGGAAATGCTTGCCGGCTTAATTTACACTCTTTCGACCAAAAAGAATCTCGTCCTTCAAGGGGCACCGGGAACCGGCAAGACCTGGCTTGCAAAGCGTTTGGCTCGCGCCCTTATGGGGAGGAAAACTCCTGGCGCTGATCAGCTTCGCTCCGTGCAATTCCACCCATCGCTTAGCTATGAGGACTTCGTCCGGGGCTATCGTCCGGGATTAGATGGACTGACCCTGACGGATGAAGTCTTCCTGCAAGCGGTGGAGGCTGCAAGGGTTCAGCCGGATATTCCCCATGTTTTAGTTATAGAAGAAATAAATAGGGGTAATCCCGCCCAGATATTCGGCGAGATGCTTACATTGTTAGAAAACACCAAGCGATCTCGTTACGAAGCGCTCGAATTGTCCTATCGGAGGATGCCGGGAGAGAGAATACACATTCCCGATAATCTCTATATAATCGGGACTATGAATATTGCAGATCGATCCTTGGCGCTGGTCGACCTAGCCTTGCGGCGGCGCTTTGCTTTCGTGACCTTAGAGCCCACTTTGAACGATGCTTGGTCAGCTTGGTGTGAGGCTAGGGGCATCGACGTTGAGACGGTGAGCGAGATCCGCTGCCGGATTCACGCATTGAACGACGCGATCGCCGATGATCGCACATTGGGGCATCAATTCCGCCTGGGTCATTCATTTGTTACGCCGCCTGAAAGCACTAACATCTTGGATGGACGCGCATGGTTTCGCGATATTGTCAGAACTGAGATTGGTCCCCTACTAGAAGAATATTGGTTCGATGCACCTGGCAGGGCCAAGGACGCGCAAGAGAGCCTCCTTTCGGGATTGTGATGCCTCAATCACGTTTAATCCCTTTGAGAAACGTATGGCTTCTCTTCCTGTATGCGGCCGACCTTGTTGAATTTCGGGCCAAATTCGAAGGAGAAATAGAGTCAGCTAGTGATTTACCTGAGCTTTTGGGTCGCCTCCTGTCGCATGTCGTAGAAGAGCGTTTGCGACGAAGTCTCAGCCGGGCTTACCGTCCACACTCAGCGGTCCTGTCGAGAGTTCGTGGCCGCATCGACGCATTAAAGACCGAATCCCGGCAGCTTTTGGGGCGCGGCCAAGTCGCGTGTCGGTTCGAATATTATACTGTGAATACCGCGCGCAATCGCTTGGTGCGAGCCGCGCTTAATCAGTTGGCGGCGTGCATTTCTGAGCCAAATGTCGCCCATAGATGCCGTGTTTTATCTAGCGATATTTCCCGGTTTGACGTGGGGGCGTGTCGACCATCGCAAATCGAATTGGCGATGGATCAGATCGGTCGTAATGAAACGGCTGATCGGTTGATGGTATCTTTAGCGCGTATGGTCTTTGACGTTGTTATTCCCACCGAAGCCGAGGGTGAAAACGAACTTCATGTTACAACGCCAAGCGAGCCACTCCTGAGACGTTTGTTCGAGCGCGCAGTCGGCAATGCTCTTCGATTTAAGCTCACTCCTCTTGGTTGGACCGTAGTTCAAGGACGACGCCTTCGCTGGCCGTCAACAACAGCGTCACCGGGCATCAAGTCAATTCTTCCAGGCATGCAGACCGATATTGAACTACGTTATGGAACCGATAGTCGACGGATTGTCATTGACACAAAATTTACGAGCATATTCACGAATTCCAATTTTCGCGAAGGGATGCTAAAAAGCGGCTATCTTTACCAGATATATGCCTATCTTAGGACGCAGGAGCGGCTCAACGAACTGTCCAGCCTGACATCGGAGGGGATGCTGCTACATCCCCAAATTGGCGGCGCCGTCGATGAGACGATGTACGTTCAAGGCCACATGCTACGATTTAAAACAATCGATTTGATGGCTCCGTCGTCCGACTTTGAAAATTCACTTTTAAATATTTTATAGCCAACCAGAGGTTGGCCGCGACCATCATCCGATGGTGCACAAAGTCTAATCTCATGCGAGTAGGGACCTTACGAGAAATGTCCCAACTGACGCCGACCCCCTTTTTGCATCTGCCAAGCACTGACGTCGATTTACATGCGTGGCATGTACTGTTTGAGGTACTCGGTACGGCCTTGGTTCGCGGTCGCGTCGCATTTGAGGCGGGCGGCCTCCTTTTCCACTGGGTCAATCGAGGCCGCAGCGGCTTCCACATTGCATTGGGCGATTTTAGCTTTGATCCACGCTCGTTGAGCGTCCAGAATTTGCGCCCTGACATCAGGACTGATGGCCTGCCAAGTGGCATTGATGGCCTGCACCGACAGGGCGTCTTCGGCCTTGGCCTGATCCTGGCTCGCCTGGGCGGCCTGTTCCGCCGCGGCCTTTTGGGCGTCCGCCAGGGCCTGCTGCTGCTGTTGCTGTGCCGACGCTTGATTTTCCAGGCCCGCTCGCAGCAACGACGAATTCACGATTTCGGCAAACGCGCCCATGGCGGCGTCAATGCTGTCTGACTCGGCATAGATTGTTTTATGGTCGTCTGTCGGCTGGACGTCATATTCCATCCCGAAACTGAAAGTATCGGCGTTGCGCTCTATTTTCGCGCTATCGGTCAGATCAGATAGTTTCGAAACCTGCGCAATCTCGCGCGCACGCTCCGCGTCGGTCAAAGCATTGATTGGAAAAACGACCTTGGCGGTGGCTGCGCAAAACCGCTTCGAACTGTCTGGATCTTTTTTCGTTGTCCGTATCTGCTCAAGCGTGATTTTCAAGCCATCGATGGTGGCTCGAATGTTTGCGAGCGGTATGCTGTAGGTTCCATCGGTCTGTTTTGCTTTCGCATCAGCAGATTTTTCGATCTGCTGTTTGAGCAGACTTGCGGTTACGTCCGTTGCACTCGCAGAGTCGCACGAGACGTCCTGATTTACCAGCTTGTCGCAACCGGATAATCCCAAGGCGCCAATGAAAGCAATCCCGAGAATATCACGTCTTAAATTAATCGCCATGCCGCCCGCCCCGAGCCGTAGCCTCCCTGAACCGTAACATTCGCCAAGGGCTATGCAAAGCCAAACGCTGCCCCGAGCCAATCTTACTACCTTCGAGCGCGTAGTTCCCGCGTGTCGAGGATGAGTTAGGACCTGCATGGCGGCGCCAGTGAAGTTTGGAATTTGCGTGCGCTGGGCATCT